>JAUXOL010000003.1 GCA_030682375.1 Gallionella sp.
GCTGATGTCATCGAGGTAGGGCTTGAGCCTGGTCTGCGGCAGCAATGCGTCGTAAACGGATTCCTTGAGTGCGCTGTAAGCCTGATCCAGCAAGGCGAGCTGGGTGCCGTTCATGTTGATGGCGATGTGCTCGCCGGTGACGCTCATGCCGGTGACGCCGCTCTGGGCGTTGGTGGTATCCCATGGCATGCTGTAGAAGCTGCGTCCGTTGAATTGTTCGAGCGCATTGAGCCGCGCTTGATGCATCGCATCGAGGTTTGTGCTGAGTGTGTAGCCGTGCGCGGCGGCTTTGGTTTGCATGTCTTCGAAGCCGCTCGTTGCGCCCCAGTCGGCGATCAGGGTGTCAAGCAATGCGCGCTGATCGTTTCGAGTGGTAGCAGCAGAAAACTGGCCGAGTGCAGTTGCGAAGGTTGCACCTTCCGGTGTGGAGAGGCTGGCAGCCTGACGCAGGTCGCGCACCACGCCGCTGCCTTGCATGTCGGGCAGGGCTTGCGCTTCTGCGGTGAGCGGAATGGTGTCGGCGAAGCTGCGATGAAAAGTATCCACCGCGAGATTGACATCGGCCATGCCTGCGGTCACGCCCGCAGTTCCCGTGCTGCCGTCGGTTCGGGTGTAAGTGCCGGTGTCGGCAATCTGGTTGCCGTTGGCGAGCAACTGGCTGTGGTTGACGCTGGTGACGTTGAAGCTTTCGATGCCGAGTTCGGAGAGGGTTTTGAGTTCGCCCGCCTGCGAAACACCGTCTTGATTCAAATCTTGCCACACGCGCAGGCTCGAGAAGTTCGCGTCGCTGCTGTTGACGACGCCGTCGGCGTTGGTGTCTTCCTGCGCCAAAGCGGCAAAGCCGTCTTCCGTTCGCCCTGAGCCCGTCGAAGGGCTTGTTCCACCCGCTTCATATGCGGGCGAGGCATCGCCGAAAAGTTCGGTGCCGTCGTCGATGATGCCGTTGCCGTTTCTGTCCAGTACGAGAAAGCCATCATTGGGCGCAACCCATCCGACGCTGGTCTGCACGCCTTCGCCAGTGAGGTCAAAGTAGACGGGATTGGTTGCGTTGACGGGTACGGTTTCGATGCCGTTGCCGTTGAGGTCAAGAGTTAAAGGGTCGCGGCGGGGTATGAAGCGTTGGGCAGCATTGAATAAATTGGCAAGCTCGAATCCAATTGCCTGCAAATACGGGTTCCAGACAAGAGTGTCGTAGAGAGCTATACCTTGTGGTGCGATTGCCCCTGAGATAATCCCTGCATCTCGCAACCCATTTACAGCCCATGAAGCACATTGTTCGCCGCCAATAATGTCATACACAGGTGGGTTGATCATCGTACGATCAATATAGCCCATTAAATCTCGATATTGCTGATCAGTAATCTGAATAGGTTGCGACGTTGTATCGTATTCATGTCCGGTGTTATCGACTACCTCTCCGGCCCCCCAAATTCCTGTTATTTGGGGTTGGAAACCAACAGTTGTTGTTGTCCCATCTGGGCCAACAACAACTATAAAAGTATGCGGAATAAATACCCCTGCCCCATTCTGAGAAAATTGAGTTATATCTCCAACATTTACGCGAATTTCTACACTAGACATTATTTTTCTCCTTGGATTGTTTGTTGAGCAATTGGCTTCTCAAAAAAACCCACATCCCGCTCCTCCTCTCTATATATATAGAGAGAGTACGATTTATTTCTGGGTAATTTACTTACAAAATCTAGTTGCTTCGAAAGCAATTCGTAAATCACATATCTATGTTTAACTCCATAAATCCGCCATGCAACATTGCCAGCTACGGTAAACCTCATTACAGATCGTCGATCACAATCAGCCGTATCGGCACAAATTCCATGACGAAATAAAACTGGCTCTAGTGCCATAACCCGTATTTTTTGGGCGATTACAGTATCTTCAGCAGATTCGCCCGCATAACTACTTGCATACGTCATCAACAAAAACACACCTGCAACAAACACGCTCAACTTGTTCATCACATTGCCCTCCGCACTTCAAACGCCTCATCATTCGCCGACATACCAATGTCATCCCGATAAGGCTTCAGGCGCGTCTGCACCACGAGCGAGTCGTACACCGATTCCTTGAGCGCGCTGTAGGCTTGATCCAGCAGCGAAAGCTGGGTGAAATTCATGGAAATGCTGATATGGCTGCCGGTGTCCCGTCCGCGCGTCCGCCGTTCTATTTTTCGTATCGATTCCTTCATTTTTTCGCGTCTCCTGTCAGTTTTTTCTGCTGCCGTTCGCTTGCTTCATCCGTTTTTTGTTCGTTCCGCTCGTTGCTTTTTCGCTTGCTTCATCCGTTTTTTGTTCGTTCCGCTCGTTGCTTTGTAGCCTCTTCGAGATTTTTTCGATTTTTGCGCCAGACTTCGCGGACAGTACTGCTGGCTGTCTCGATAATGCTGTTCTGTTTCTCTTTCGTTCTGCGCATATCGGCTAGTACCTCAAACAATATCCACTCAGCAGTCCATCCCATGCTTCGAACCAGTGTTCTTGCTTTGCGGATTTTGCATAAGGGTCGATTCCGTTCCTGGCTTCCGCCGGTGTACGCCCATCCAGGTTTTGATGCGGGCGGATGTGGTTGTACCAATATCGGAAGGTATCGAGGTCGCGATTGAGTTGCTCGATTCCCGCGACGATCCATTGATCCAGCTTGTCCTTCAACGTACCAAACAGGCGTTCGATCCTGCCGTTCTGCCAAGGGCAGCCGGGGACGGTTCTTTGGTGGCGGATGCCAAGCTGTTTGAGCGCCTTGCCGAAAACGAGTGATCTGAACATGCCTTCGTTGTCGGTGCGGATGATTTTGGGCTTCCCGTACTGTTTGATAACTTCGGTGATGCGGGCGATCAGGGTGTGTGAAGTTTTGTCATGCAGTGCTTGCAGGTGCAATAGGGCGCGGCTACCGTGATCGATGATGCCAAGCAAGTAATACAGTTTGCCTTGTGCGTCTGTCTTGCCGGTGAGGTCTATTCCCCAGATGAGGTTGCGCGGAACGGATTTTGGTTTTTCCTGTTTCAGGTTGCGGCGCAGTATCTGCACCTCGTAGGCATGCCGCTGCAAGGTTTCGTGAACGTAGGTCTTGCCGACGGTTATCTTGCGGGATGCGGCGAAGCGGCGGTTGCAGAGGTCGGCGATGGAGCGGCATCCAGCCAAGGGCATATGCGCTTTGAGGCGGATGATTTCTTGTTTGAGCCAGTCTGGCTTTTGCGGAGAGTGGCGATGATTGCGTTTATTGATGGGCGTGATGCGCTTGCTGCGGAAATACGCCGGGGCGCAGACCCAATGCAGTAAATACCGGAAGCAGGTTCGCTGCGATTCGATGAGCGTCAGTAGTATCACCATCGACATTTTCTATCTCTCATCCTGAATACGGCAGTTGAAAGGATAAAAAACCGCCCATGCTTCGACAGGCGCAGCACGAGCGGTTTTTAGATTCACCATGCTCATCGTTCCCTCCCCGCCTCCTGAAACGCCCCCATCACCGGCGACAGCAGGTATTCGAGGATGGTCCTCGTACCGAGGTGTATCTCCGCGGTGACTTGCATGCCCGGCGTGAGGTTGTGGCGCACGCCGTCGGCGACGAGGTGCTGAGCTTTGAGATCGACCAAAGCGCGGTAGGAGTACGGGAGGTTGCTGCCGGCCTTGGCGTTGGCCTGTTGCTGTTGTGAATTGTTGTCGCTGGCGTCGGCGGAGAGGTGGGCGACTCGTCCTTCGACCATGCCGTATTTCTGGAACTGGTAGGCGGCGAATTTGATCTTGACCGGTTCGCCGGTGTGGATGAAGCCGACGTCCTGGTTGCCGACCCACACTTCGGCGCGCAAGATTTCGCCGTTGGGCACGAGGGTCATCAGGATGGTGCCGGGACTGATGACGGTGCCTGCGGTGTGGGTGGCGAGGTCTTTTACTATCCCATCGTGTGGGGCTTTGAGTTCGTGCAGGCCGCGGCGGTATTGCTGCTTGGTCAGTTCGCCTTGCGATTTATCGAGTTTGTCTTCGATGTCGGCGCGCTCGTTCTGCAACTGGCGACGGTAGTCGGCGGTGATCTGCGCGAGTTTTCTGGACGATTGGGTGAGGCTGGCTTGGGCGCTCTGGATCAAGTGTTCCTGCGATTTTAGGTCTTGTTCTTTTTCGATGCGCTCGCGGGCTTTGTCGTTGGCCATGATGCGGCTGACGAAACCGTCCTTCACCAGTTTGTCGTAGGCTTCGTCCTGCTGGCGGTAGTGCGGCAGGGTCTTGAGCAGTTTGGTGCGTATTTCCTCGGCGGCGGCGAGATCGCTTTGCGCCTTGTCGTGCAGGCTGCGTTCCTGCGCGAGCGCGGTATCAAAGGCGTAACGGTTGGCCTGGTATTGGGCGTAAGTCTGGTCGTAGGTTTCGTCCGGATCGTCGGCTTGCCGGACAAACGGGCGTCCGCTCAGTTCGGCGTCGATGCGGCGCAGCGCGAGCCGTTTGCTCTGTGCATCGGTTGCCAGAGTCTGTCCATCGGCCTCGGTGAGGGTGGCGTCCATGCGCATCAGCACTTGTCCGGCTTGGACGCGCTGACCTTCTTCGACCAGGATGTCGCGAATCACTCCCTGCTCGGAGGGCTGGACGATCTTGAGGTAGCTCTGCGGGATCAGCTTGCCTTCGGCACTGGCGACGACATCGAGCTTGCCGAAGATAGCCCAGACGAACAGCAGCCCGAGTAGCGTAAGCAGGCTGTACAGCAGTGTGCGGGCAAACGGCGTGGGCGGCTGTGCCTGGATGCGCAACAAGCCCGGCGAGAAGTCGAGCGGATCGACGCCGGTCAGGCGTTTCTTCCAACGGTTGGAAACACGCATTTGTCACCCCCTGAAAACGGCAGCCGTATTTTTTATAGTTGGCTGTCGGCAAGCTACTGCTTCAGGTTGAGACCATATGCCTGTGATGGGTGTTAAACAATATGCCGAAAGGCCTATGCATTTCGGCCTATATATAGGCCTTCCGGCATATTTACATTCCTGCGACGCTGTGCTCGACCGTTGAAAAAAGTTCGATTCCAGGCGGCTCCTCAAGTTGAAGCCTGTGCTCCGGCCTCCGGCATGCCGAACGCTATCGTCTCGTCCACCAGCAACGCCTTGGGCAACTGGTGAGTGATGAACAGCATGGTGACCTTGCCCTTGAGTTTGTTGATGGTCCCGGCGAAATGTTCGGCGGTGGCCTGGTCGAGGTTGCTAACCGCTTCGTCAAAGATCAGCACGCGCGGGCGTTTGAGCAGCGCGCGGGCGATGGCGATGCGCTGGCGCTGTCCGCCGGACAGGCCGATGCCGTTCTCGCCCACCGGGGTCTGGTAGCCCTGCGGCAGTTGTTCGATCACCGCGTGGATCTCGGCCAGTTGGCAGGCGTGGACGATCTCTTCGAAGCTGGCATGGGGGTTGGCCAGTTGCAGGTTCTCGAACAGCGTCCCCGAGAACAATCTTGTCTCCTGCGGCACGACGCCGAAGTTGGCGCGCAGTTCGTTCGCGGCGAGGTGGCGGATGTCGTAGCCGTCAAGCAGGATGCTGCCGTCCGTAGGCCAGTAGAATCCTTGCAGCATCTTGGCCAGCGTGCTCTTGCCGCAACCGGAGGGACCCATCAGCACGCTGAGTTTGCCTGCGGGCAGCGTCAGGTCGAGGTTGCGGTACAGGTAGGGATGTTTGTCGCTGTAGCGGAAGCTGACGTTCTTCAGTTCGACCTTGCCCCCAGCCCCGCTGCGGGCGCGGGCGGGAACCAGCGCATGCGGCTCGGCGGGCGCATCCATCAGGTCGCCCAGCCGCTTGACGGCGATGTCGGCCTGCTGGAATTCCTGCCACAGGCCAGCCAAGCGCAGCATCGGCTGGCTCATGCGTCCGGCGAACATCTGGAACGCGACCAGCATACCGATGGTGAAGCCGTCGTTCTGCATCACCAGCAGCGCGCCCACGACGAGGATGGACAGCGTCATGATCTGCTCCAGCGCGTTGGCGACGACGTTGTAGCTATTCGACAACTGGCGCGTAGCGAAGCCGGCGGCGAGATAGTTCGACAGCAGGTCGCCGTATTTGTGCTCCAGCACCGGCTCCATTTGCAGGGATTTGACGGTCTCCATACCGGCGACGTATTCGGTGACGAAGGCCTGGTTCTTCGCGCCCAGCAGGAACTGATGATTGAGCTTGTCGCGCAGTGCGGGCGTGACGGCGAAACTCAGCGCGGTGATCAGCGACAAAAGCAACAGCGCGATCAGCGTGAGCTGCCAGCTGTACCAGAACATCACGGCGATGAAGACGAACAGGAACGGCAGATCGAGCAGCAAGGTGACCGCCGCGCCCGAGATGAATTCGCGCACGGTCTCGACGCCGTGCAGGCGGGCGACCAGCGTGCCGGTGGGACGGTGCTCGAAATACGGCAGCGGCAGGTGCAACAGGTGGCGGAACACCTGGCTGCCCAGCACCGCATCGATGCGGTTGCCGGTGTGCAGCACGAAATACTGGCGCAGCCAGGTCATCGCGCTGGAAAACAGCATGAACATCACCAGCCCGGCGGCGATGGCGATCAGCGTGCTCTGGGTCTGATGGACGATAACCTTGTCGATGATGACCTGGGTGAACAGCGGCGTGACCAGCCCGACCATCTGGATCGCGAACGAGGCGATCAGGATGTCGCGCCAGACGCGCTTGTGCTTCATCAACTCGGGCACGAACCAGCGGAAACCGAACGGCGTGTGCCCGGGCGAACCGGGTTGCGGAGCGGAAGCGGACTGCTCTTCTTCGAGCTCGGCCGCCGTCTGCGCGGTGTCGCGCGCGACCAGCAGGATGTCGGTGCGGAAGTGTTCGCTGAATTCGGATAGCGGGATAGTTTCGGGTTGCTCGGCCCCGGCGCGGAAGAACAGCACGCGCTCTTCGTCGGCGTTGATTAGCAACACGGGCGTGGCGGGTGGCGGCGCATCCGATTCACCCGCAAGCTCATCCGTAGGGTGGGCTGCGCCCACCATGTCGGGCCGCTTCGACTCGCCCAGGACAGGCGCCGCCCGACCTACAAGTGGTGCATCTTCGTCCTCCCGCACAAACGCCACCACAGGAAACGGAGTACGCTCAAGCGTGGCGATGCCCTCCTCGTCCAGCTCCATCTCGCCGACCTTGAACTCCAGCGCTTGCAGCGCGTTGAGCAACGAAGTGCGGGAATACGGCGGCGGGAACTGCTGGCGGACGAGCTGCGGATCGAACGGGATGCGGAACACGCGGGACAGGCTGCCGATCAGCCATAGCATGTCTTGCCCGGTGTAGTGCATTGGGTATCCCTTCGTTGTCGGAGAATGGCAGGGAATCTCTGTCCCTTCGTGCGACGCGCACCCTACCCTCGGCCCATGAGACGGTCAATATGCCGAAAGGCCTATATATTTCGGCCTATGCTTTATGGAATGGAACAAACGCGCCCACCCCGGCCTGACACAATCTCATCCGGAGAGCAGCGACAAGGTGAAGATTCCGGCTCGGTGCAAGCAATCAAGGACAGAGTCTGAGCACTCCAATAACAAAAAGGGCAGATGAAAATCTGCCCCTTTTTCTTTGACCTAACGATCCTCCAGAACAGAACCTCAGAACAACTCGATCTCTCCGCCCACCGGCTTGCTCTCGATGGCAGTGAGGTAACGCGTTTCTTCTTCCACGATGACGTTGTTGTGCAATGAACGCAGGCGTTTGACCTTCACTTTTCCGGTGGCGGGAAAATAGACCACCATGCGCGGGTAGATGTCGCCCACGTCTTCCGCTACGACCTTCAGACCTTCGGTCGCCAGATAGTCGCGTACGAAGATGATGTTGCGGTTGCCGACGTCGGTCATGTTCGCCAGGATGCGACCGCCGCCGAACAGTTTGACCTCCAGGTTCTGACGCTTGCCGCCGTTCTTCAGGATCACGTTAATCAGGTGTTCCATCGCGAAGTTGCCATAGCGGGTGGCCGCGCTCAGGCTGGTGGATTTCCAGCCGTCGGCATCGGCGGACGCCGGCAGCATGAAGTGGTTCATGCCGCCGATACCGCTGACCCGATCGCGGATGCAGGCGGAGATGCACGAACCCAGCGTGGTGTAGACGCCCTCGTCATGCATGGTGACGTAATACTCGCCGGGCAGCAGCCGGGCTGCATAACTGCCATAGGTGTGATTCCAGTTTCTCCGGACATGCTCGAAACCGGGAAGCACCAATGGGGGACGGGGAATGGGAGGGATGGCCATATGAGTCTACTGCTGTTATCCGGCCTTGGCGGAGCCGATGAAGAGCTTTTCGAGTTCGACGATCTCCTCCTGCGCTTCGCGCACCACTTCTTCGATGAGTTCTACGTCGGCGCCTATGCCGCTCATAGCCCAGGCTAGGGGATCGATAGCCGAGACATCCTCGGGATTAAGCGTATTGATCTCCGCCATTTGCGCGAAGATATTGGCGAGATGTACCAGTGCGACTTCGCGCGGATAGTGCTGTGCCTCGCCGATGGAATGATGAAAACCGATGCATTCCGTCAATAGAGGCGGAAGATTCCAGTCTTGCGCCAAAACCTCGCCGACCTCCCCATGATCGAAACCCATCACCTGCCGCTCGGCCTCGTATATCGGCAAGTCGTCCACGCTGTCGAGCACCTGTGACAAGGCTTCCTTGGCCTGCTCAGGCAGACGATTGAAGATGACCAGTTCGCCGATGTCGTGCAGCAGGCCCGCCGTGAACACCGCCTCGGGATCGCACTTTCCCGCCCTTCTGGCCAGGATGCGCGCGATCAGCGCGCAATAGAGGCTGTGCCGCCAGAAGTTGTCCATATCCACCAGTTCGTTCGGCAAGCCGGCAAAACTGCTGGCCACGGACATCGACAGCGCCAGGCTGCGTATGCGGCCAGTGCCAATCACCGACACCGCCTTGTCGACGGTGTCGATCGAGGAAGAGAAACCATAGAACGAGCTATTGGCGACCTGCAACAGGCGCACCGTGAACGAGGGATCCTGACTCACCGCCTTGGCGATGTCGGCCATGCTGCTGTCCGGGGCATCGATCAACTGGTTGATGCGCACGAACACATGCGACAGCGTGACCAGCCCCTCGACGCCATGCACCAGTTCTACGATGTTTTTGTTGTCGCTCATGACTGGACAATCTCACGATTACCATCGCCTAGTCAAGCTGCGCCGCGCCACATGGACACGCGACCGTTACAAGCCGACTGGACGGCCTGCTCTGCTATCATTGCGCGATGCTCAATATTCAAAACATGACCTTCCTGCAAGGCGGCGTTCCGCTGTTCCAGCAGGCGAATCTGCAGGCTTTCGCCGACCAGCGCATCGGCCTGGTCGGCAAGAACGGCTGCGGCAAATCCACCCTGTTCCGCCTGATACGCGGCGAACTCAAACCGGACGGCGGCGACATCTCGCTGCAAAGCGGCAAGACCATCGCCTTCGTCGAACAGGAGATCGCCAGCTCCGACCAGCCCGCACTGGAGTTCGTGCTGGACGGCGACATGCAGTTACGCCAGCTCGAACAAGTCTTATCCCGCGATCAGCACGACGCCGCATGGTTCGAAGCCCAGCACCAGTTCGAAGCCATCGACGGCTACGGCGCTACGGCGCGCGCCGCGCAACTGCTGAACGGCCTGGGCTTCGCCAACGACACGCTGGAACGCTCCGTCGCCAGCTTCTCCGGCGGCTGGCGCATGCGCCTGAATCTGGCGCGTGCGCTGATGCACCGCGCCGACCTGCTGCTGCTCGACGAGCCGACCAACCACCTCGACCTCGAAGCCATCCTCTGGCTGGAGCAATACCTGTCGCGCTATCCCGGCAGCATCCTGCTGGTGTCGCACGACCGCGAATTTCTCAACGCCACCGTCAACCGCATCGCCCATGTGCACGACTGCGTGATCGACAGTTACGCGGGCGACTACGACGACTTCGAGCGCACCCGCGCCGAGCGCATCGCGCAGCAGAATCAGGCCTTCGAGCGCCAGCAGGAAAAGATCGCGCACATGGAAGACTTCGTGCGCCGCTTCCGCGCCCAGGCCACCAAGGCCAAACAGGCACAGAGCCGCATCAAGGCGCTGGAACGCCTCACGCGCATCGCACCCGCGCATATTGCCGACGGTCATTTCGAACTGGAGATCGAAGCGCCGGAACGCAGCCCGGATCTGCTACTGCGCGCCGAAAAGATGGGCTTCGGCTACGGCGACAAACAACTGTTCAGCAATGTGGAGCTGATGCTGCGCAGCGGCGCGCGCATCGCGCTGCTGGGGCCGAACGGCGCGGGCAAATCCACGTTGATCAAGCTGCTGGTCGGCGAACTCGCCCCGACCACCGGCAAACTGGAACTCACGCCCGACATCCGCATCGGCTACTTCGCCCAGCACCAGCTGGAGAACCTCGACAGCAAAGCCACGCCGCTGCAACACATGGAACGCGTCGCGCCCAAGGAAACCACACTGGCGCTGCGCACTTTCCTCGGCCGCTTCGGCCTCGCCGGCAACGAAGAAGACCGCCCGGTGGAGAGCTTCTCCGGCGGCGAAAAGAGCCGCCTCGCATTGGCGTTGCTGGCCTGGCAAAAGCCGCACCTGCTGCTGCTGGACGAGCCCACTAACCATCTCGATCTGGACATGCGCGACGCCCTCACGCTGGCGCTGGAGGAATACACCGGCGCGGTGGTGCTGGTGTCCCACGACCGGAGTTTGATCCGCGCCGTCGCCGACGAACTCTGGCTGGTCGCGGACGGTTCGGCACAACTATTCGACGGCGATCTGGAAGACTACAAGACCTGGATCGAGGCGCGCCGCCCGCGCGAGACGGCGCAGGCTCAACCGGAAAAGCCGAAACAGGAAACCGCCACCGCCAAACCGAAGAGAAAAGCGCTGTTATCGAAACAGACCAAGCTCGAAGCCGAACTGAATAAGGCGCAGACCGAGCTGGCCGAGATCAACGGCAAGCTGGCCGACCCTGCCACCTATGCCTCATGCAGCGGCGACTTCATCGCCGACCTGAACGCCCGGCGCGAAGCGCTGGAAGCCAGGGTCGCGGAACTGGAAGAAAGCTGGCTGGAACTGGAGATGAGTCTGGAAGAAGCGTCGTAGATATCCTGCAACACTCCACATGAACGAACAACCTTCGGTTAAAAAAAGGAACTGAACCATGGAAGCTTTCGTTTGGAACTCCCGCTTCGAAACAGGCATCGCTTCGGTGGATGAGCAGCATCGGCGTCTGGTAGACATCGTCAATCGCATCGGCGAGGCCCTGATCGACGGCAATGCGACCGCTGATTCGATCAGCAAGATATTTGACGAGCTCGCGCAATATGCGACTTACCATTTCGAGGACGAAGAGCGCCTCATGGCACAAGCCGACATAGCCTCACGCCATATAGAGTTGCATCACCAGCATCATCAGCAGTTCGTCGAGCAACTCACCAGCATGTGGAAGGGACGCGCCGAGCTCGGCAATCCGGCAGACGTGCTCCACGGATTCCTGTCTTCCTGGCTGACATTCCATATTCTGGAAGAAGACCAGTCGATGGCGAGGCAGATCGCGCTCGTCAATCAAGGCGTGGCAGCGGACGCGGCGTTTCAGCAGGAGCAACTGCCGGTCGACCAGAGCAGCGCCGTGCTGCTGGCCGCCATGCACCAGCTCTACCATGTGCTTACGCTGCAGAACAAGGCTCTGGCGGACGCCAATATCCGGCTTGAGGAAAAGGTCGCCGCCCGCACCCGCGAGTTGCTGCAATCGGAAAAGATGGCCGCCGTCGGCCAGCTGGCAGCCGGGGTTGCGCACGAAATCAACAACCCGATCGGCTTCGTAAACTCCAATCTCGGCACCTTGCACCGCTACACCACACAACTGCTCAAAATCGCTGATGGCTGCACCGAGTACATCGCTCAGCATCCGGAAGATTCATCGGCTCTGAAGAAAATAACGGCGGAAAATGACCTGGCCTATCTGCGCGAAGATCTGGACCCGCTGATCAAGGAGTCGCAGAACGGACTGAACCGGGTCAAACGCATAGTGGAATCGCTCAAGGATTTTGCGCATGCCGAAAGCGCAATGATGATGGAGACCGATCTGTTGGCCGGGCTGGAAAGCACGCTGGATGTGGCCTGGAACGAAATAAAACTCAAAGCGGATGTGGTCCGCAAACTGAACCCATTGCCGCCTGTGCGCTGCATTCCCGGACAGATCAATCAGGTGTTCATCAACCTGCTTGTCAATGCCGCTCAGGCGATCGAGGGCCACGGCACCATCACCCTGAGCAGCGGCACCGACGGAAGCGAAGTGTGGATCGAGGTCGCCGACAGCGGCAATGGCATGTCGGAAGAAGTGCAAAAACACCTGTTCGAGCCATTCTTCACAACCAAACCGGTCGGCAAAGGTATCGGTCTTGGCTTGTCGGTAGCCTGGGATATCGTCGTGAACAAGCATGGGGGACGCATCGATGTGGAAAGCCACCCCGGCATCGGCACTCGTTTCACGATCAGGCTACCCATCGAGCAACCCATGTAAGCGGAGACTGCACCTCGCCCCGAAACAGACCAGAAACCGGTCACCTATAGCGAATGCAGCGGCGACTTCATTGCCAATCTGAACGCCCGACGTGAAGCACTGAAAAGCAAGGTCGCGGAACTGGGGATGAGTCTGAAAGAAGCGGTGTAATTCAAATCGGTGCACCACCTCTGCCGTTGCAACTTACTGCCGGCTCGTTTAGAGTTCCGAGCGATTCAAGATAGTTCTAGCATCCCGGTTCCATCACCATGGAGTATGGCAATGCCTGAAATCTCCCGATTCTTTGGTATCGTGATTTACATGAACTGGCGAGAACATCCGCCAATGCACTTCCATGCCGTTTACGGCGAATATGAAGCACTGATCACAATGGACGGCAACGTCTATTCCGGCGACCTTCCGCGCCGGGCGCTATCGCTGGTCAGGGAATGGCTGGCGGTGCACCGCGATGAACTGACGGAAGATTGGGAATTGGCCCAATCGCGCAAACCCCTGAAACCGATAGCCCCATTGGAGTGACAGCCATGATCTTGCATACCACCGAAGTCAAAGCATTGCCGGACTACCGACTGTTCCTGCGTTTCAATAATGGCGTTGCGGGCGAAGTTGATTTGCGCAACGAATTGGAGGGAGAGGTGTTCGAAGCGCTGAAAGACCCAGCCCAATTCGCCACCGCCCACCAGCACCCCATCATGAAAACCGTGGCATGGATCAATGGCGCGGACCTCGCTCCCGAGTTCCTGCTGGAATTGCTTGAGGCCCAGCAACAACGGGCGGCTTGAAACAACCAGGAGCAGCAATTTGTAGGTCGGGTTAGGCCTCAGGCCGTAACCCGACAACTGAAACATTGATGTCGGGTTACGCTACGCTAACCCGACCTACCGAACTTGGAGAGCAAATGCCGCTGAAATCCCCTGCTGACCTCCTCAAAGAACTAGGCGACAACATAAAAAAGATTGGGAGTGATGCTCCACTCAATCCAGCAGAACGCCGAAAGATGGCAGATGACCTCTCTGAAATATTCAACTATGTTTCGGCATCAAGCCAAAAGCCATCATTAACAAACCACATCTATGCTTTGTCCTCACACGACGCGAGGCAAAAGGAACAGCTAGAACTTGAGCGACAGGAACTTGCTGACCACAAAAAATTTGTCGAGCAGAACTTCGAAAAATCAGACCAATATTTGAATACGATACAGGTAGGTGGTTATGCAGTGTTCTTTACCATATGGGGATTTTCCAGAGAATGGATCGGGCCATTCTGGGAAGCTCTTGCTGCGGTGCTGATGATAATCTCGGCAACAAGCTTCATAATCTGGGAAGTAGGTAAAACCTATTTACTGGTGAATGTCCTTCGGAGTCATGCCTCGATTAGTTCGCGAAATCTACAAAACTTCCTTCAATCAAGGCTCCTAATGCTCACTGAAGGAGGCTCTATTTTGTTGTCGCTTGCGCAAGCCCGTGCCACCGTGTGGATGGTGTGTACAACCACTGCCGTAGTAGCCGTAACGATTCTGGTCGCTCGATTACTTATCTACATTGGAAGAAATATTTGGCTGTAACCATGACCGCAACTTAGCTCGATAGGTTCGGGATGAGTCCCCTACATCCGCAGCGCGGCCAAGCCGAACTATCAATCCTCCAGCGCCCTCACCTTCACCGTCTTGCCCTTCACCTTCCCCGCCGACAGTTTGCGCACGGCCTCATTAGCGATGTTGCGCGCGACGGCGACGTAGGTGGAGAAGTCGGTGACGGTGATCTTGCCGACTTGTTCACGAGTGAACCCGGCTTCGCCGGTGAGCGCGCCCAGCACGTCGCCTGGGCGGATCTTTTCCTTGCGGCCGCCGAGTATCAGCAGCGTGACCATGGGCGGAACCAGCGGGGCGTCGTCACCTGCCAGTTCATTTACCTGATGCCACTCGGGCTCGAAGCCCATCGTCTTCGCGATGGTCTCGACGCGGTGTATCTCGGACGGGCTGGCAAGGCTCAGCGCCCAGCCGTCCTCGTCGGCGCGGCCGGTGCGGCCGATGCGGTGGACGTGCACCTCCGGGTCGGGCGTGACATCGACGTTGATCACCGCTTCGAGCCGGGCGATGTCCAGGCCGCGCGCGGCGACGTCGGTCGCGACCAGCACCGAGCAGCTGCGGTTGGCAAACTGGATCAGCACCTGGTCGCGTTCGCGCTGTTCCAGATCGCCGTTCAGCGTCAGCGCCTTGATACCCTGCGCCTGCAGCACGTCGAGCAGGTCGCGGCATTGCTGCTTGGTGTTGCAGAAGGCCAGCGTGCTGACCGGGCGATAATGTTTCAACAGCGCGGCGACGGCCTGCAACCTGCCCTCGCGGCTCACCTCGTAGAAGCGCTGGCGTATCTTGCCATCGTCGTGCTGCTCTTCCAGCTTCACTTCCTGAGGCTTATGCATGAACTGGCGCGCCAGCCGCAAAACACCATCCGGATAGGTCGCCGAGAACAGCAGCGTCTGGCGACGGGGCGGACAATGCCTTGCGACATAAGCGATCTGGTCGTAGAAGCCCATGTCCAGCATGCGGTCGGCCTCGTCCAGCACCAGCGTATTCAATGATTCCAGATTCAGCGTGCCGCGATCGAGGTGATCCATGATGCGGCCCGGCGTGCCGACGACGATATGCGCGCCGTGTTCCAGGCTGGCCATCTGCGGGCGCATGGTGCTGCCGCCGCACAGCGTGACGACCTTGATGTTGTCGGCGGCGCGCGCCAATCGGCGTATCTCCTGCGCCACCTGGTCGGCCAACTCGCGCGTCGGGCACAGCACCATGGCCTGCACCGCAAAATAGCGAGGGTTCAGCTTGGTCAGCAGCGGCAGGCCAAACGCTGCGGTCTTGCCACTGCCGGTCTTGGCCTGCGCGATCAGGTCGTATCCGCCCAGCGTGATTGGCAGGCTGGCCGCCTGTATCGGCGTCATCGTCAGGTAGCCGAGCTGCTGCAAGTTCGCCAGCATCGCGGACGGCAGCGGTAGTTCGCCGAACGGGCGTCCGGCGGCGGAAGATGTGGGCGTGTTCTCGCTCATGGTCGCACTCAGTCCTTGCGTCTTCTGCCCGGCAGGGTCTTGCCCCTGACCAGTTCTTTTTTCGAGATCCACACCGGCTTCGGCTTCTCGATCAGCCAACTCCGCTCCGAACTCCTGGCCTTCTTGTACGCCTGGATCGCGACGAGCAACTGGTCTGGATCGACCTGCAGCATTTGATGTTCGCCCTGGAGGTGGTAATCGGCGAGCGATTCCTTGAGGTCATAGATGCGTTCCGGCGTCTCGGCTTTCTTGCGCAGGCTGGCCATCATCTGCTGCGCATCCTCGGACAAAATATAGCCGCCGTCCTGCTCGCGGATCAGTCCATAGGCGGAGAGCCGGGAGAACGCATCCGACAACTTCATTTCAGGAGGAATGGCTCCGTTGACCAGGTCGGCCGCGGCGACGATCTCGACCAATTCGGCAGGCTTCCGCTTTGCGGCCAGCCCCAAGGCTAGCAGAAGGATTGCATCAACATCATGGACTGGATACATCGTGGGCCTCTGGATAAACAGGAATGCGTCTTGCGGTGGAAAGCGCGAGCCGATGAATTCGGCCTGCCTCTGAAAAGAAAGGTATGGTCTGCGATACAAGGCCATATCTCGTGAGACTGAAAAACGATGGCCGTCATCGAACGACCGTTTACAGCGCAACGACTCAAGCCGTTGCGCTGCAACCACTTTACTCCATGTACATGCCGCCGTTCACATGCAGCGTGACGCCGGTGATGTAGGACGCGCCGGGACCGGCCAGAAATGCGACGGCGTTAGCGATGTCGGCAGGCTGGCCCAATCGCTTCAGTGGCACATGCTCGACCAGCTTGGCGCGCTGCTCTTCGCCCAACGCGTGGGTCATGTCGGTGTCGATGAAGCCGGGCGCGACGCAGTTCACGGTGATGTTGCGGCTGCCGATCTCCTGTGCGAGCGACTTGGTGAAGCCGACCATGCCGGCCTTGGACGCGGCATAGTTGGCCTGTCCCGGATTACCCATGCTGCCGACCACCGATGAAATGCTGATGATGCGGCCGCCGCGTGCCTTCATCATCGCGCGTAGCACGGCGCGGGAGAGGCGGAACACCGACTTCAGGTTGGTGGTCAGCACGTCGTCCCACTCTTCGTCGCTCATGCGCGCCAGCAGATTGTCCTTGGTGATGCCGGCGTTGTTCACCAGTATCGATATCTCGCCGAAGTTCTGGCGGATCGCGCCCAGCACCTGCTCAGTCTGCGCGACATCGTTGACGTTCAGCGCCATGCCGGCGCCCTTGATACCAGCCGCATCCAGATACGCGGCTATGGCCTGCGCTCCGCTCTCGCTGGTCGCGGTGCCAATCACGGTCGCGCCCTGTTTGCCGAGTTCCAGCGCGATGGCCTGTCCGATGCCGCGCGATGCGCCGGTCACCAGTGCGATTTGTCCTTGCAGTGTCATTTGCTATCTCCCCAAAGTTATCAACTTCCCCCTTTGAAAAAGGGGGGATATTCTCAGGCCAACGAAACCAGCGCTGCCTTCAGCGCCTCACCATCGTTGATGGCCATTGCCTGCTGATTGGTGTCGATGCGCTTGTTCAACCCTGCCAGCACCTTGCCCGGCGCGCATTCGACGTTGTGGGTGACGCCGTGCGGGCCGAATGCCAGCACGGTCTCGACCCAGCGCACCGGCGAATACAGCTGGCGCACCAGCGCGTCCTTGATCGAAGCTGCGTCGCTGTAGGCTGCCACGTCGGCGTTGTGCAACACCGGGATAGCCGGCGCATTCACGGTGACGTCGTTCAGATAGACGCGCAACTGCTCTGCCGCGCCCTTCAACAGACTGCAATGCGACGGCACGCTCATCGGCAGCATGATCGCGCGCTTGGCACCCTTGGCCTTCGCCAATTCCATGCCGCGCTCGACCGCAGCACGATTGCCGGCGATGACGACCTGACCGGGAGAGTTGTAGTTCACCGCTTCCAGCACCTCACCCTGCGCGCCTTCGGCACACACGGCACGCACCGCCTCGTCGTCCAACCCGAGGATAGCCGCGATGCCGCCCACGCCTTCCGGCACGGCGGTTTGCATGCATTGCGCGCGGTAGCGCACCAGCGGCAGCGCATCGGCGAACGCCAGCGCACCGCTGGCTACCAGCGCGGTGTATTCGCCCAGGCTGTGGCCGGCCATGATGGTCGGCGTCGCACCGTTCTGCGACTGCCATGCGCGGTACACCGCGACGCCTGCTGTCAGCATGATGGGCTGGGTGTTCACCGTCGCATTCAGCTCGGCGTCCTCGCCCTCGGCGACCAGAGTCCACAGGTCCTGTTTCAATACGTCGGAAGCTTCGGCGAAGGTGTCGCGCACCGCGGCGAAATCGGCGTAGCCGTTCATCATGCCGCGCGACTGGGAGCCTTGGCCGGGAAATACGAATGCGAATTTAGTCATGAAAAAATCCGTCGGTAGGTCGGGTTAGCGTAGCGTAACCCGACGTTTATCAAAAATCTCACTGGTTGTCGGGTTACGCTGCGCTAACCCGACCTACATTTCACCAGCGTATCAACACCGCGCCCCAGGTGAACCCGCCACCCACAGCTTCGATCAGAATATTCTGCCCGGCCTTGATGCGGCCATCGCGTACCGCGGTGTCCAGCGCCAGCGGGATCGATGCCGCCGAGGTGTTGCCGTGCTTGGCGACCGTGACCACGACGTTGTCCATGCCGAGGCCGAGCTTCTTCGCGGTCGCTTCGATGATGCGGATGTTGGCCTGATGCGGCACCAGCCAATCGATGTCGGAACCCTTCAGTTGCTGCGCTTCCAGCACCTCTTCGACCACGTCGCTCAGCACCTTCACCGCGAACTTGAATACGGCCTGGCCGTCCATCTTGATGAACGGGTCGCCGTCGACTTCGCCGTTGCGGACGTTGCCTTCGGCCATGAGCATACCGCGATGGCTGCCGTCGGAATGCAGCTTGGCGGCGACGATGCCCGGCGTCTCGGAGGCTTGCAGCAGCACCGCGCCCGCACCGTCGCCGAACAGCACGCAGGTGGTACGGTCGTTCCAGTCCAGCATGCGCGTCAGCACTTCCGCGCCAACCACCAGTGCGGTCTTCGCCTGGCCGCCGCGGATATACATGTCGGCGGTGTTCAGCGCGAAGACGAAGCCGCCGCAGACGGCCTGTATGTCGAATGCCGCGCCGCCGTTCCGGATGCCCAACTTGTCCTGCAGCACGCAGGCGGTGCTGGGAAACAGGTGGTCGGGAGAGGTGGTCGCAACGATGATCAGGTCGATCTCGTCCGCCGCGATGCCCGCTGCCTCGATGGCCTTGCGGCTGGCTTGCAGCGCGAGGTCGCTGGTCAGTTCGCCTTCGGCGGCGATATGGCGCTCGACTATGCCGCTACGAGAAAAGATCCAGTCATGCGTGGTGTCGACCATCTTCTCGAGGTCGTAGTTCGTCAGCGTCCTGGCCGGCAGGTAACTGCCGGTGCCGATGATCCGGGAATGTCTTGGGGTGTGCATCAGGCAACTCCTTGCTCTGTGTTTTGACGCTCGTGATGCCACTTCTCCACGTGCTCGCTGATATGCTGAAGCATGTCCTCGCGCGCCTCCTCGGCCGCGCGCTCGATTGCGCAACGGAAGGCAAGCACATCGGCCGAGCCGTGGCTCTTCACGACGATGCCCTTCAGGCCGAGGAAACTCGCGCCATTGTAGCGGCGATGATCGACCCTGCGCTTGAACGCGTTCAGCACCGGCAGCGCGACGATAGCCGCAAGCTTGGTGAAGATATTGCGCTTGAATTCTTCCTTCAGGAATCCGCCCAGCATCTGCGCCAGTCCTTCGGTGGTCTTCAGCGCGACGTTACCGACGAAGCCGTCGCACACCACCACATCGGTGGTGCCCTTGAAGATGTCGTTGCCTTCGACGTTGCCGTAGAAGTTCAGGTCACTGTTGCGCAGCAGTTCGGCGGCCTGTTTGACCACTTCGTTGCCCTTGATGTCTTCGCTGCCGATGTTCAGCAGGCCGATAGTCGGATTCGGCTTGTGCTCCAGCGCCGTCACCAGCGTGGAACCCATCAACGCGAATTGCAGCAGGTGTTCGGCGGTGCAATCGGTGTTCGCGCCCAGGTCGAGCATGCAGACCTGACCGTTCTTGGTGGGCAGGTAGGATGCGATCGCGGGGCGGTCGATGCCCGGCAGGGTCTTCAGCACGTAGCGCGCGGTGGCCATCAGCGCGCCGGTGTTGCCGGCGCTGACGCAGGCGGAAGCCTCGCCGCTCTTGACCAGATTAATGGCGACGCGCATGGACGAATCCTTTTTGCCGCGCAGCGCGGATTGCGGCTGCTCGTCCATGCCCACCACTTCGCTGGCGGCATGGATACGCAAACGAGGCCCCGTCTGCATGCCCAAGGCGCGCAGTTCGGCTTCGATGGCGTCGGGAATGCCCACCAGTACGATGGTGTCGCCGGGAGACTGCTTCAGATATTCAACTGCAGCGGGGATGGTGACCGACGTGCCGTGATCGCCCCCCATCGCATCTATGGCTAATGTGACGTCCACTAAGCGATCCCTGGGAAGATAAAGAAAGCAGGAATAGAAAAGAAAACGCAGCCGATCGCGATGACCGGCTGCGTCATTTCAAAGACTTATTCGCCCTTGGTCTTGACTACTTTCTTGCCGCGGTAGAAACCGGTCGGGCTGATGTGGTGACGCAGATGCGCTTCGCCGGTCGTCGGCTCGATCGCTGTCGGCGGATTGGTCAGGAAATCGTGAGCACGGTGCATACCACGCTTGGATGGGGACTTTTTATTCTGTTGAACTGCCATGTTGACTACTCCTAGAAAAAAACTACTTAACCACTTTCAAATTTGCCAATGCCGCAAAAGGATGCTCTTTCCCCTTGCCTGCGTTATCGCCGCCTGCCGCATGACACTCGCCCGCTTCATGCATGGGCGAAATCGGCAGACTCAATAAAATCTCTTCTTCCAGCATGTCCAGCACATCCAGCCGTGCATCCGCCAGAATGCTGTCGAACTCTTCCTCGTCGTCCGGGTGCCCTTCCGAGTCCAGCGCATCCAGCTCCGCCTGATCCCGCAGCAACAGCCGCGTAGAGATCCGTATCGGATACTCCAGAGCACTCAGGCAACGCTGACAGCGCAACCGGCAATCTCCGGTCATGGACACATCCAGAAACGAAATACCCAGCTTGTCCTCGCCGCCGCGCACCGTATAATGCAAAACGCCGTCCGGACTATCCAGTTCTTCCAGCAATCTCGGCATCTCGGCGAACGGTATTTCGGCGCTGATTTCCTTGCCATTTCTGGCAAAATCCAAGCTATCTATTAAAGGCCGTGCGGACATGAGGCGCGCATGATATATTTTTCGCCGCACCGTGTCAAAAAACCTAAGGAATATTCTTGAATTCTCAGTTGCTTGTCCTCGCCTCCACCTCGATTTACCGCTGCGAACTGCTCAAACGCCTGCAACTCCCCTTCGAGACCGCCGCTCCCGACGTCGACGAAACCCCGTTGCCGGACGAATCCGCCCGCGCCACCTCGATCCGTCTGGCGCAGGAAAAGGCCAGAGCCGTCGCGTCCCGCTACCCGGATGCGCTGATCATCGGCTCCGACCAGGTCGCCCTGCTGGAAGGCCAGCAGATCGGCAAACCGCTGACCCACGACAACGCTGTCAGGCAACTGCGCACGATGCGCGGCAAGACCACGACCTTTTATACCGCGCTGACGCTGTTCAACAGCAAGACCGGCAACATGCAGACCGAAGTCGCCGAGAATCGCGTCACGCTGCGCCACCTGAGCGACGACGAGATCGAAGCCTATTTGCTCAAGGAACAGCCCTACCACTGCGCCGGCAGCGCGAAATCCGAGGGCTTGGGCATAGCGCTGATGAGCAGCATGAGCGGCGACGATCCGAACGCGCTGATCGGCCTGCCGCTGATCCTGCTGTGCGACATGCTGCGCCGCGAAGGCGTTAGCCCGTTCTGACCCCAATTCTTCCTGATAATCATGACCGGCACCTTATATCTGCTCCCCTGCACACTGGGCGACACGCCTGCCGAGCAGGTGCTGCCCCAGCATGTGATTGACGTCGCACGCAGGCTGAAACACTTCGTCGTGGAACAGCCCAAGACCACGCGCCAGTTCCTCTCGGCACTGAAGCCCGAGCATCCGATCCAGTCGCTGCATTTCGCCACGCTGAACGAACACACCGAATCCCGCGAACTCGAAGGCCTGCTAGCCCCCCTGCTGGCTGGCGAGGATGTCGGCATCGTCTCCGAGGCGGGTTGCCCCGGCATCGCCGACCCCGGCGCGGATCTGGTCGACCTGGCGCATCGCCGCGGCATACGCGTCGTGCCGCTGGTCGGCCCCTCCTCCATCCTGCTGGCGCTAATGGCCTCCGGGCTGAACGGGCAATGCTTCGCCTTCCACGGCTACCTGCCCATCGCCGAGGCCGATCGCAGCAAGACCCTCGCCGCGCTGGAGGCCGAGTCCGCAAAGCGCAAACAGACCCAGATGTTCATCGAGACGCCCTACCGCAACGAAAAACTGTTCGCCGCGCTGCTCGCCCGCTGCCGCCCGCAGACGCTGCTGTGCGTCGCCTGCGACGTCACGCTGCCCAGCGAACAGATACAGACGCGCAGCATCGCCCAGTGGAAATCCATGCCACCGCCACCGCTGAACAAGCGTCCCAGCCTGTTTTTGCTGCTAGCCCCTTAGCAGGCTGACAGTTGATTTAGTTGCCCTTAACCCCGCTTTCTGGTATTAAAGCGGACTTCGAATTTTCACCTGTTGGAGAAGTGCAATGCCGGTACAGTCACAAAAGCCCGTCGCCCCTTACAAAGCCAAGAAGGGCGAGGAGTACATGAACCCCAAGCAGCTCGACCATTTCCGCCAAATCCTGAACGGAATCAAGGCTGAACTGGGCGAGGACATCGACCGTACGGTTCATACGATGCAGGACGAGGCGACCGTATTTGCCGACCCGAACGACCGTGCCACCCAGGAATCCGACATGAGCCTGGAGCTGCGCAACCGTGACCGCGAGCGCAAGCTGATCAACCGCATCAACAAGATGCTGACCATGATCGACGAAGGCGAATACGGCTTCTGCGACAACTGCGGCATCGAAATCGGCCTCTCCCGCCTAGAAGCCCGCCCGACCGCGACGCTGTGCATCGACTGCAAGACACTGGACGAGATCCGGGAGAAACAAATCGCCAAATAACATTTGGCGATTTGTTTCCAGTGCAGGCTAATCTGTGTGCAGCACAGGTTATGCCGGAACTAAAAGCAGAAAAGGCCACGGAAAATCGTGGCCTTTTGCTTTCGGTGAAAGTCTCAGCAAGAAAGGTCTGCATCTCGGCCTGAGCGGTCTTATGAAATACGAAAGAGATTTAATAATTTACTGATCACAAGGCGGCCGATCACTATCATCTGCACATACTCAACATTATTTCGCTGTTGCGCCTAACGCGGGTTCCCATCGCCGCCATAATTCGTCTATCCCCCCGCAACCAAGGCAGAAAAAGAGGCGCTGGCGCATTATCAAGCGTCCATCGATGGTTTTTGAAAAATCAAAATATCCCCTCGACGTTCCTACATCATTTTTTCCAGGTCTTCTGTATCGACGTTTCTTTTCCTCATTAGAGAGGCGGTATTCACTCCAGTTATGGATATAAGTACCCACTATTACAATGCCATCTCGCTCGCAGCGGAATGATTGTTCGCGTTGCCCAAACCACAACTCCGCAGCATCCGCAGACTGACGTGAGCGCGTCAATACTTGCTTTGCTATGGGCGTTCCGTATATAGCCACCATCACTTCAATATGATCTGAGTCTGGAGTTCCAATTGCGACAGTCGCACCGTCAGGCTTAGCCAATAGTTGCTCATTAATCTGAACTAGATTGGCCCAGTCGAGTGAGGTAGTGTCAAGAATACCGAATAGAAAGAAAGGAAGTAGTTGTTCGCCGTTACTGGCCTTATAGGTGCCAGAGATGTCTTGACAATCCGTTTTTACGCTATAAGTCGCACGTGAAGGCCATGTACTCGGATACTCAGCTTTCTTGATGGTGCCACCACATCCAGAAAGTCCTATAGACAGCAAGAATACCCATGGAAGCGAAAGAAAATTTAGTCGGTTCATAAGTGATGCTCTCGGATAATTTACTTACATCTCAAAAAAACCGATGGATGATAGCCATGAATATGCACATTGATCGGAATTAGCTACTTAACAAAACCGCAATCAACGATGGGCATTCGCTTTATCAGTTGTATAAACTGACTCCAACCTGAATTGAGCGACAAGTTTCTGATCAGGTACCAGCCATCCTCATCTACTGATATTTCTGGTGCTGTATGACTTTTGCTGGCACTTGGCGGAATTTATCAGCATTCTAGCTGAACGGCAGCATTGGCCGATTTGCACCCCATCCCCCAAACAAAAAGCCCCGCATCGCGGGGCTTTCGTTTTACAGACTTGTTGAAGCTTACTCGGCCTTCGCAGCTTCCGGTGCTGGCAGCAGCACCTTCATGCTCAGTTTCATGCGACCCTTGTCGTCCAGTTCCAGCACTTTGACGCGCACGATCTGGCCTTCTTTCAGGTGATCGGTCACGGCATTGACGCGCTCGTGGGCGATCTGGGAGATGTGCAGCAGACCATCCTTGCCCGGCATGATGTTGACCAAGGCACCGAAGTCCAGCAGCTTGACGATCGGGCCTTCGTAGATCTTGCCGACTTCGACTTCGGCCACGATGTCCTCGATGCGCTTCTTCGCCAGTTCGCCCGCCTCGCCGCTGACGCAGGAGATGGTGATATTGCCTTCGTCGTCGATGTCGATGGTGGTGCCGGTTTCTTCGGTCAGCGCGCGTATCACTGCGCCGCCCTTGCCGATCACGTCGCGGATCTTCTCCGGATTGATCTTCATCTTGATCATGCGCGGCGCAAATTCGGACACTTCGGTGCGCGCATCCGGCACCGCCTGTTTCATCAGGCCAAGGATGTGCATGCGGCCTTCGCGCGCCTGCACCAGCGCAGCCTGCATGATTTCCTTGGTGATGCCGTTGATCTTGATGTCCATCTGCAGCGCGGTCACACCGGTTTCGCTACCGGCCACCTTGAAGTCCATGTCGCCCAGATGATCCTCGTCGCCGAGGATGTCGGTCAGCACCGCGAAACGGTTGCCTTCCTTGATCAGGCCCATCGCAATACCGGCCACATGCGCCTTCAGCGGCACGCCTGCGTCCAGCAGCGACAGACAGCCGCCGCACACCGATGCCATCGAGCTGGAGCCGTTGGATTCGGTGATCTCGGACACCACGCGAACCGCGTAGCCGAAATCTTCCTCATTCGGCAGCACCGCTACCAGCGCGCGCTTGGCCAGACGGCCGTGGCCGATCTCGCGGCGCTTGGGCGTGCCCACGCGGCCGGTTTCGCCGGTGGAGTACGGAGGGAAGTTGTAATGCAGCATGAAGCGGTCGGTGTACTCGCCTTGCAGCGCATCGATCTTCTGCGCATCACGCATGCTGCCCAGCGTCGCCACGACGATGGCCTGAGTCTCGCCGCGAGTGAACAGCGAAGAGCCGTGGACGCGCGGCAGCACGCCGTTGCGGATGGTGATCGGGCGCACGGTGCGGGTATCGCGGCCGTCGATGCGCGGATCGCCGTTCAGGATCTGGCCGCGGACGATCTTGGCTTCCAGCGCGCTGAACAGTTCGCCGATCTCGTTCTTGGAGACGTTCTCGAATTCAGGTGTCGCCAATGCTGCGGACACCTTCGCGCGGATCGCATCCACTTGCTGGGTGCGCGCCTGCTTGGAGCGGATCGCGTAAGCGGCCTGCAGTTCGTTCTCGGCCAGCGCATTGATCTTCGCGATCAACGCCTCGTTCTTGGCCGGAGCAACCCAGTCCCATGCCGGTGCGCCGACTTCATCGGCCATCTCGTTGATCGCATCGATCACGACTTGCATCTGCTCGTGGCCGAAAACGACCGCGCCCAGCATCACTTCTTCGGACAGTTGCTGCGCCTCGGATTCCACCATCTGCACGGCACGATCGGTGCCGGCGACGACCAGATCCATTTGCGAAGTCTTCAGTTCGGTCGCGGTCGGGTTCAGCAAATACTTGCCGTCGACATAGCCCACGCGCGCAGCGCCGATCGGGCCGTCGAACGGGATACCGGACAGTGCCAACGCAGCGGACGCACCGATCATCGAAGGGATGTCGGAGTCGATCTCGGAATCGGACGACATCACGGTCGCGACGATCTGCACTTCGTTGTAGAAGCTTTCCGGGAACAGCGGACGCAGCGGACGGTCGATCAGGCGGCTGGTCAGGATTTCCTTTTCACTAGGACGGCCTTCGCGCTTGAAGAAGCTGCCGGGGATCTTGCCTGCGGCATAGGTCTTTTCCTGATAGTCGACGGTCAGCGGGAAGAAATCCTGCTCGGGCTTCGCATCCTTGCGGCCGACCACGGTGACCAGCACCACGGTGTCGTCCAGGCTGACCATCACTGCGCCGCTGGCCTGGCGCGCGATCTCGCCGGTTTCAAGAGTGAGCTGATGATTGCCGTAGGTAATCGTTTTTTTGTAGTGACTCAAGATGTCTCCCCTTTATGCATGACATGACGCGCAACCGCGCCGCCGAAATTGGCTGGACGAAACGACACGGGCCGCATCTGCGACCCGTTTGATACTGCAACTTTATTACTTACGGATGTTGAGGCGTTCGATCAGCGAACGGTACGCCGCGTCGTCCTGGCTCTTCAGATAGTCGAGCAGCTTGCGGCGGCGGCTCACCAGTCGCAGCAGGCCGCGACGGGAATGGTGATCCTTGGCATTGTCCTTGAAGTGATCAGTCAGGTAGCTGATACGCGCGGTGATCAGCGCCACTTGTACTTCCGGAGAACCGGTGTCGCTCTTGGCGCGCTGATAGTCGGAAACGATTTGCGCTTTTTGCGCGGCGGTAATTGCCATTGGTTTTGCTCTCCTAAAAAAAGTGCGGCATTCTACCCTTTATCGGGCCTGTTACTCAACCCCAATATTTTCACTGGAGTCGGTTTGTAAAACGGCCTGCGCAGCCTGTTTGGCCACGCTGGACAACAGCCTTTCCGGCGCGAGCCGGCGGCCTTGCAACATTCCTACCCCGACGAAGCCCTGCGGGCCGTACAGGGCGACCTTTCCGTCCGGCAGGCCGGTGTCCAGCCCCAGCCGCTGGCCCTGCGCCAGACGCTTGATTTGCACGTCGTCCAGCGTCAGCCTGGGCATTTCCGGCATCAGGCAATCGACCGACAGCACGCGCGCCTCACGTTGCTCCATGCTCATCGCCTCCAGTTGCGCCATGTCGCAGGCGTCGTTCAGGCTGAAATGGGCGATGGCGGTGCGGCGCAGCGCGATCAGGTGCGCCCCGCAACCCAGCGCCGCACCGATGTCCTCGCCCAACGTGCGCACATAAGTGCCCTTGCTGCAGCGCACGGAGATATCGAGTTCAAAGCCCTCGAATCGCTCCTGATGCAGCTCGTGGATCACCACGTCGCGCAGCTCGCGCTCTATCGTCTCGCCGTTGCGGATGTACTCGTACAGCGGCTTGCCCTGGTGCTTCAGCGCACTGTGCATAGGCGGCAACTGTTTGATAGCCCCGCGAAATTTCGCCAGCACGGTATCGATGTCCGCTTGCGTAACTTCGACCGGAGACTCGCTGACGATCTCGCCTTCCGCATCGGCAGTGGTCGTCGTCTGCCCCAGACGCAGCGTCGCACGATAGGTCTTGTCGGCGTCCAACAACGCGGTGGAATACTTGGTCGCCTCGCCGAAACAGATCGGCAGCAAGCCAGTGGCGAGCGGATCGAGCGTGCCGGTATGGCCTGCCTTCTCCGCCTGCAACAGGCGTCGGACTCTTTGCAGCGCAGTATTGGAACTCAGTTCCAGCGACTTGTCGAACAGCAGCACACCGTCCAGCGGGCGGAAGGTCTTTGCCATAGCGGATAGCTCGTAGCGGGTGGCTTGTAGCTTGTAGCAAACCCGGTTGGCTACAAGCTACAGGCTACGAGCTACTCGCTCGCCTCCTTGTCGATCATCTGCTGATCGGCGGCCACTGCCCGGTCGATGAGTTGCGACAGGTTGCTGCCGCGCTCGACGGAAGCGTCGAAGACGAAATGCAGTTGCGGCATGATGCGCAGCTTGAGGCTGCGTGCAAGCTGGCTGCGCAGAAAACCGCCCGCCCGCTCCAGGCCTTGCTGCGCTTCTTCATGCTTGCCGTCCAGACGGGTGAAGAAAATCTTGGCGTGGGAATAGTCGTTCGCTACCTCGACGCCGGTGATGGTCACCAGCTTCACGCGCGGATCGCTGATCTCGAGCCGCACCAGCTCGGCCAGCTCGCGCTGGATCTGCTGGGCAACCCGGTCGGTTCTGGCAAAGTTCGCCATCAGAGTGCGCGCGCGACCTCGACGATTTCGTACACTTCGAGCTTGTCGCCGACGATAAGGTCGTTGTAGCCCTTAACCGACAGACCGCACTCGAAGCCGAACTTGACTTCCTTGACATCGTCCTTGAAGCGCTTCAGCGAATCCAGCTCACCGTCGTGCATCACCACATCGTTGCGCAGCACACGAACCTTCGCGCCGCGCTTGACGATGCCTTCCAGCACGTAACAGCCCGCGATCGTACCGACCTTGGAGACCGTGAAGACCTGACGGATCTCGACCATGCCGATGACGCTTTCCTTCTTCTCGGGCGCCAGCATGCCGGACATCGCCGCCTTGATCTCGTCGACCATCGCGTAAATGATGTTGTAGTAGCGGATATCAACGCCGGAAGATTCCGCGAGCTTGCGTGCGGCCGCATCGGCACGGGTGTTGAAGCCGATGATGATCGCCTTCGACGCCAGCGCCAGGTTGACGTCCGACTCGGAGATCGCACCGACGCCGCCGTGGATCAGGTTGACCTTCACCTCGTTGGTGGACAGCTTCTGCAACGATTGAGCGATCGCTTCGGCGGAACCTTGCACGTCGGACTTGACGATCAGCGACAAGGTGCTGACTTCGCCCTCGGCCATCTGCTCGAACATGCTTTCCAGCTTGGCGGCCTGCTGCTTCGCCAGCTTCACGCCGCGGTACTTGCCTTGGCGGAACAATGCGATTTCGCGGGCACGGCGCTCGTCCGCCATCACCATCAGCTCTTCGCCGGCGGCAGGCACTTCGGACAAGCCTTGAATCTCGACCGGAATCGACGGGCCGGCTTCGCCGACCGCTTTGCCGCCCTCGTCCAGCATCGCGCGGACGCGGCCGAACACCGAGCCGACCAACACCGAGTCGCCGCGGCGCAATGTGCCGGATTGAACCAGCACCGTAGCCACCGGGCCCTTGCCCTTATCCAGACGCGCTTCGATCACCAGACCCTTGGCATGCGTCGTGCGCGGCGCCTTCAGTTCCAGCACTTCGGCTTGCAACAGCACGCTCTCGAGCAACTGGTCGATGCCCAGGCCGGACTTGGAGGAGACTTCGACGAACATCGTGTCGCCACCCCAATCTTCCGGCACCACGCCTTCGGCAACCAGCTCTTGCTTGACGCGTTCGCTGTTGGCTTCCGGCTTGTCGATCTTGGTCACAGCGACCACGATAGGCACGTTACCGGCCTTGGCGTGGTGGATGGCTTCCTTGGTCTGCGGCATCACGCCGTCGTCGGCCGCCACCACCAGAATCACGATGTCGGTCGCCTTGGCACCGCGTGCACGCATCGCGGTAAACGCTTCGTGGCCCGGAGTATCGAGGAAAGTCACCATGCCGCGCGGCGTATCGACGTGATATGCGCCGATGTGCTGCGTGATGCCGCCCGCTTCGCCGGAAGCGACGCGGCTGCGGCGGATGTAGTCCAGCAGCGAGGTCTTGCCGTGGTCGACGTGACCCATCACGGTGACGACCGGCGCGCGCGGTTCCAGCACCGCGTCGTGAGCGACTTCGGAATCCAGCAGGTAGGCGTCCGGATCATCGACCTTGGCCGCCTTGGCGACGTGCCCCATCTCTTCGACCACGATCATCGCGGTCTCCTGATCGAGCACTTGATTGATGGTGACCATCGAACCCATCTTCATCAGGGCCTTGATGATCTCGGCGGCCTTGATCGCCATCTTCTGCGCCAGTTCGCCGACGGTGATGGTTTCAGGCACCGACACTTCGCGAACGATAGGTTCGGTCGGCAGCATGAAGGATTCGCCAGCTGCGGCCGGAGCCGCCTTGTGGTGGCGGTCGCCGCGCTTGCCGCCGCGCAACGGTGCAGACCATGCGCCGGGACGGCCACCGCCTGCATCGGACTTGGCGGGAGGACGCTTGTGCGAACCCGGCTCTTCGCGTTTGTCCGCCACCTTCGCGCCCGGCTTGGCAGAGCGGCTGAAGCGCTCGACCTTGTCGCCCGGTTTGGGCGTCGGTTTGTGCAACGTACCTTCGGTCTTGGCGGCAGGAGCAGCAGCAGCCGGAGCCTCTACCGGCTTTTCGACTGGTTTCTCGACCGGCTTGGCCACGCGGCGCGCGACCGGCGCGCCTATCACCAGCGTCGGAGCTGCTTCGGCCGGCTTGGCTTCGACCACAGGCTCGACGGCCTCTGGCTTGCTTTCTTCCACCTCGGCAACAGCCTCGACTTCGGGCTTGGCCTTGCTGCGCGTACGCTTGGCCTGCAACTCGGCAGCCTGACGCTCGGCCAGTTCGGCCTGCAGACGCGCTTCCTGTTCGCGGGAGGCTAGCTCCTGTTCGTCGAGCACCTTGACGGGTTCGGCCTTCGGTGCAGCAGCGGCGGCCTCTTCGACCACTCCAGCAGCATCGGCAACGGGAGCGACTACACGGCGCTTGCGCACCTCAACCTGAATGGTGCGTGCACGACCGGTGCTGTCCGCCTTCTTGATCTCCGTCGTTTCGCGACGGGTCAGCGTGATCTTCTTTGCCGGCTTGTCGGCGCCATGCGCCTGACGCAGATGCTCCAGCAATTGCGCCTTGTCCTTCTCGGAAACCAGGTCGGAGTCTTGCTCCTTGTCGACCCCGGCAGCCTTGAGCTGCTCGAGCAACAAGGTGACCGGCAATCCCAGTTCAGTCGCAAATTGCGCTATGTTCATTTTTCCCATTACCGTCCTCTAAATACCGCGCCTTACTCTGAATATCCCGCCTTATGCGAACCAGGGTGCGCGTGCCGCCATGATCAGCGTATTGGCACGCTCGCTGTCCATGCCGGACATTTCCACCAGTTCATCCACATCCAGATCAGCCAGTTGTTCCTGCGTCGTCACGCCCTTTGCAGTCAGGACGCGCGCAGTCTGTTCGTCCATACCGTCCAGCTTCAGCAGATCTTCGATGCCATGCTCGACCATCTCTTCGTTGGCGATCGCGGCAGTCAGCAGGGAATTGCGCGCACGGCTGCGCAACTCGTTGACTGTCGCCTCGTCGAAGGATTCGATCTCCAGCATCTCTTCCAGCGGCACATAGGCCACTTCTTCCAGCGTGTTGAAGCCTTCCTGCACCAAGATGTCGGCGACCTCTTCGTCCACGTCCAGCTTCTCCATGAACGCCACGCGGATCTTGGAGAACTCCTCGGCATGCTTCTCGTTAGATTGCTCGACGGTCATGATGTTGAGTTCCCAGCCGGTCATCTCGCTGGCCAGACGCACGTTCTGACCGCCACGGCCGATGGCCTGCGCCAGATTCTCTTCCTCGACCACCACATCCATGCTGTGCTTGTCTTCGTCCACCACGATGCTGCTGACTTCGGCCGGCGCCAGTGCGTTGATGACATAAGTAGCCGGATCTTCAGCCCACAGGATGATGTCCACGCGCTCGCCGGCGAGTTCGTTGGTCACGCCCTGCACGCGGGAACCGCGCATGCCGACGCAGGTGCCGATCGGATCGATGCGGGAGTCATGCGACAGCACCGCGATCTTGGCGCGCGAACCGGGATCGCGCGCTGCGCTGACGATCTCCAGCAACTTCTCTTCGATCTCAGGCACTTCCAGCTCGAACAGCTTGACCAGCAACTCGTTGGAGGTGCGCGACAGCACCACTTGCGGGCCACGCGGGCCGCGATCCACGCGCAACAGATGCGCCCTGACGCGGTCGCCGACGCGCAGATTCTCCTTAGGGATCATCTGCTCGCGGGGCAACAAGGCCTCGATCTTGCCGAACTCGATCAGCGCGTTGCCGCGCTCCAGGCGCTTGACCGTACCCGAAACCAGATGCTCCTTGCGCTCCATGAAATCAGCCAGCACCTGCTCACGCTCGGCGTCGCGAATTTTCTGGAAGATCACCTGCTTCGCAGCCTGTGCACCGATGCGGCCGAAGTCGACGTTCTCCAGTGGCTCTTCGATGAAATCGCCGAGCTGGAACTCCGGATCGCGCTTCTGCGCCTCTTCCAGCTTGATATGCAGGTCGGGCGTCTCGAAGGTCTCGTCGTCCATCACTTCCCAGCGGCGGAACGACTCATACTCGCCGGTGTTGCGATCGATGGCCACGCGCACGTCAGCCTCGTCATCGAAGCGCCTCTTGGTCGCCGACGCCAGGGCCGATTCCAGAGCCTCGAACACGACTTCCTTGTCGACGTTCTTCTCGCGCGACAACGCATCTACCAGCAGCAAAATTTCACGACTCATACCATTCTCCGGCTATCAAACCTGTCATTGACAGGAAAAAAACTAAAACGTCGGCACCAAACGCGCCTTATCCAGATTCGCCAACTCGATCGCGACCTGAACGCCATCGACATCGAGCTGCAACACGCCGTTCTCCAGCGCACCGATCACGCCGACAAAGTTCTTGCGGCCTGCCAGCGGCATGCGCAGCTTGAGCTGCGCCTTTTCCCCGGCGAAACGCAGGAAATCCGCCTCTTTCTTCAACGGACGATCCAGCCCCGGCGAAGAAACTTCCAAGCGGTCGTAATCGACGTTCTCGACTGTAAACAACCGTGTCAGCTGGTTGCTGACCACTTGGCAGTCTTCCACCGAGATGCCTTCAGGCTTGTCGATGAAGACGCGCAACAGACCGCGGCCGGCACGCTCGACATCCACCAACTCATATCCCAAGCCATTCACCGTCGTTTCGATCAGCTTCAAAACATCCATAATCTCGACCCACAAATAAAAAACGGGCTCAAGGCCCATCTCAAAACGCCGCGCATTGTAGCAAAACCGGAATTTAAATGGAATTAGATTATTAGAAGCGGTTCGGGCCACCCCAAAGCTGGCACTCCCACCTCGCTGGACCTAGGCATGCTTCGCCAGAAACCGGTCCAGCTGGTTCGCGAACATCTGGCGATCAGCCTGACTGAGCGCCGCCGGCCCGCCGGTTTCGACGCCGCTGCTGCGCAGCACGTCCATGAAGTCGCGCATCGCCAGCCGCTCCCGGATCGTATCTGCGGTGTAAAGCTCGCCGCGCGGGTTCAGCGCATGGCCGCCCTTCGCGATCACTTGGGCGGCCAGCGGAATATCGGCGGTGATCACCAGATCGCCCGGCTCGGTCAGCTCGACGATCTTGTTGTCCGCCACATCGAACCCCGCCGGCACCTGCAACGCGCGTATCAGTTGCGACGGCGGGCAATGCAGCAACTTGTTCGCCACCAGCGTCAGCGGAATCTGCCGCCGTTCCGCCGCGCGGAACAGTATCTCCTTGATTACTTTAGGACACGCATCGGCATCCACCCAAATCCGCATTGCACTTCCTTATATATGCTGACGACCGCGCGCATCATAATCGGAACCTGTAAAAAAAGTAGGGTGCGAACGCCAGCCACAGCAGGATCAACGGCCACAAACGGCCTGCCAAAACATCGTAGTTTTCCAGCAATGCCGACCAGGTATGGCCGCCGAGGTAATGGAAGAACAGGAACTCGAACGCTACCGTCAGCGCCATCCAGAATAGCCCGACGCCCAAAGCCTGCCGCGCCGACGCGAACGGCCACCGCCGCATGTACAGCCGTATCACCGCACCCAGCAGGACGATGCCGATCAGCGTGGAAAGCTGGTGCGCCGACAATTCCGGCATATGCCTGCCGTAGCTGTAGTCTCGCACCGTACCGTTGAGAACGGAGACCAGCAGCATCGCGAACCATGCGACCAGATAGCGAATTTTCATTTCATCTTCGAAGGCAGCTTGATCGTCTCGCCCGCGACCATGAACTCGCCGCGGCCCCGGTGATGCAGCGTGCGCGGGTTCTTCTGCGCCGGGTCTATCCACGCCTGAACCACCTCCAGCACGAAGAAGTTGTACTTGTTCACCATCCGGGTATCGGCCACCCTGCATTCGAGATTCGCATAGCACTCGACAATCAGCGGCGCTTCCACCTGCAAGCCTGGCTGCGGTGTCAGCCCGAACTTCTTGAACTTATCCGCCCGATCACCCGAACAGTTGCCGACGCCCACCACCTGCCTCGCCAGCTCCGCCGTCGGGATGTTGAGCACGCACTCCTTCGTTTTACGCAGCGCATCGAAACTAAAGTTCCGCCCGCTGATCACGCAGCCCACCAGCGGCGGCTCGAACTCCATCATCGTATGCCAGGACATGGTCATGATGTTTGGCTTACCCTTGTGTGCGGTCGTGACCAGCATGACCGGGCCGGGTTCGAGCAGGCGATAGACTCTGGATAGGGGCATGGATTTCTTCGGCATGACGGCCTCCTTATGCAAAACGCCCGAAACTTTACTTCGCACCTAGCGTAAAATCGCTCCCGCACTATAGCCCCACCCATATTCGAAATCCACCGCCCCCAAGCCCCAGATCATTCCCCGTGTCCGCCGAAGTCGAACGTTTCTTTTCCGAGCAGAGTCCGCTAGCCACCGAGGTCGCGGCGTTCCGTCCGCGCGCGCAGCAGCGCGAAATGGCGCTCGCGGTAGCCGAGGCGATACGCGACAACGCGATCCTGGTCGCCGAGGCAGGAACCGGCACCGGCAAGACCTTCGCCTATCTGGTGCCCGCGCTGCTCAACGGCGGCAAGGTGATCATCTCCACCGGCACCAAGAACCTGCAGGACCAGTTGTTCCAGAAGGACCTGCCGATGGTGCGCGATGCCTTGAAAGCGCCGGTGTCCGTGGCCTTGCTCAAGGGCCGCTCAAACTACGTGTGCCACTATCATCTGGAACTGGCCCAATCGAACGGGCTGTTCAAGACGCGCGAGGATGTGAAGCATCTGGGCAAGATCGTGAGCTACGCCAAGGTGACGCAGAGCGGCGACAAGAGCGGCTTGGCCGACGTGCCGGAGAACGCGCCGATCTGGATGCATGTGACTTCGACGCGCGACAACTGCCTCGGCCAGGAATGCCCCAGCCACAAGGATTGCTTCGTGCTCAAGGCGCGCAAGGAGGCGATGGAAGCGGACATCATCGTGGTGAACCACCACTTGTTCTTCGCCGACGTGATGCTGCGCGACGAGGGCGTGGCCGAACTGCTGCCGGCCTGCAACACGGTGATCTTCGACGAGGCGCACCAGCTGCCGGAGACCGCGAGCCTGTTCTTCGGCGAGAGCCTGTCTACCTCGCAACTGCTTGATCTGGCGCAGGACGCGCGCCTCGAAGCCATCGCCTCGGCCAAGGACTTCGCCCCGCTGCCCAAGGCCTGCGACGAGCTGGATAAGGCCGCGCGCGACCTGAGGCTGGCGTTCAAAAAGGAAGGCCGCTTACCCGCCAGCGCAGCGGAAGGCTTCAAGGAATTCCCGTCGGCGCTGAAGGCAACGAGCGAGAAACTGGCGCAACTATGCGACCTGCTGGAAAAACAGGCGGAACGCAGCGAAGGGCTGGAGAACTGCTGGCAGCGCGCCCAGACTCTGGTGCAGCAACTGAAGCAATGGCGAGACGGAGACACGCCTGACCAGGTGCGCTGGCTCGAAGTCTTCCACCACTCGCTGCAACTCAACACCACGCCGTTGTCCATCGCCGAGATATTCGAAAAGCAGATAGGCGGCAATGCACGCGCCTGGATATTCACCTCGGCGACGCTAGCGGTGAAGCAGGACTTCTCCCACTACCAGGGCGAAATGGGGCTGCTCAAGGCCAAGACCGCCTGCTGGGACAGCCCGTTCGACTACCAGCAACAAGGCCTGCTGTACGTGCCGCAGAATCTGCCGGAACCCAATAGCGAAGGCTACACCGAGGCGGTGGTGCAGGCCGCCCTGCCGCTGATCGAAGCCAGCAAGGGACGCGCCTTTTTGCTGTTCACCAGCCTGCGCGCGATGCAGCGCGCCCACGAAATCCTGCAAGCCGAGTTCGACCTGCGCAACTGGGACTATCCGCTGATGCTACAAGGCGAAGGCTCGCGCAACGAGTTGCTGAGCCGTTTTCGCGAGCACGGCAACGCGGTGCTGCTAGGCAGCCAGTCGTTCTGGGAAGGCGTGGACGTGCGCGGCGAGGCGCTGTCGCTGGTCATCATCGACAAGCTGCCGTTCGCACCACCCGACGATCCGGTGTTGTCGGCGCGCATCGAGCAACTGAAGAGACAGGGCCACAACGCCTTCATGGAATACCAGTTGCCGCGCGCGATCATCACGCTGAAACAGGGAGCGGGAAGGCTGATACGCGACGAGAACGACCGCGGCGTGCTGATGATCTGCGACCCGCGCATCATCACCAAGCAATACGGCAAACGTGTGTGGCAAAGCCTGCCGCCGATGAAGCGCACCCGCGACGAGGCGGTCGCGGTGGCGTTCTTCAGCGGTTCGGCAACTTCAACCTAGCCACCAGCCCCCCCCCGTCGCGCGATTCCAGATGTAATTCGCCGCCGTGCAGCCGCACGGCACGCTCGACGATCGCCAGTCCCAATCCTGAACCGCCCGCATCGCTGCGCGCGGCTTGCAGGCGCACGAACGGGCGCTTGACTGCTTCGCGTTGCCCGTCAGGTATGCCCATGCCGCGGTCGGCAACGCTGAGCTCGACGCCATCCGCCACCTGTAGCAGCCGCACCGTGATCTCGCCCCCGCCGTATTTAACGGCGTTGTCCAGCAGGTTGGACAGTGCGCGTTTCAGCAACAACGGCCTGACGTAAAACGGCGACAACGCTTGCAAGTCGAGTGCCAGCGACTTGGCCTGCGACTCGAAACGCCGCGAGACCTCCTCCACCAACTCGGCCACATCGGTCGACACGGCGACTTCATTCTCGTCGAGGCGCGCATAGTCGAGGAACTGCTGTATCACCGCATCCATCTGCTCCACGTCGGCGGCCAAACCATCGCGCAGCGAGGCATCCGCGGTCAGCTCGGCGGCGACGCGCACACGCGCCAGCGGGGTGCGCAGGTCGTGCGAGATGCCCGCCAGCACTAGCGCGCGCTCGCGCTCGTTCGCGGCGAGATCGGCGGACATCCGATTGAAGGCGCGCGACACCGTTGCGATCTCTTGCGCGCCCCGTTCAGGAAGCGGCGACGGCGTCTTGCCCTCGCCCACCTGCTGCGCCGCCTGCGCGAGCCGTTTCAGAGGACGCGCTACCTGACGCGCGATGAAGTAAGCGCCGAGCAAGGCGAGCACCATCACCACGCCGACCCACGCCAGCAGCACCTCGGACAGCGGATGCTCGATGCGTTCGCGCGGCAACGCCAGCCAGAATTCGTCGCCGCCGATATGAAAGCTCACCCACAGCGCCTCCTCGCCGTTGCGCCAGGCGGCGAAACGCGTATCGTCGCCCAGCCGCTCGCGCACCTCTTCCATCATCTCGTGCAACTCGGGCGGACGATCCGGCATGGGTTCGAGCTCATCGGTCGCATCGGCCAGCTGCACGCGCATGCCCTCGGCATCGCGCAGTTCCGCGAGCAGCGCGCCGCGCCACTCGGGCGCCGCGGACAGCACCGCGGCGCGGGTGAGATTGACCGTGGACACGACCATCTGCGCCATCTGATGCGCGCGCGGTTCCTGCACCGCATGACGGAAGATCGCCACCGATGCGGCGAGCGACAGCAGGATCAGCACCACGATCAGCAGGAAGGCTCGTGCCAGAAGCGTCTTGGGCATGAGGCTCAAGATTTCACTCCATCGGGGACGAACACATAGCCATGCCCCCACACCGTCTGGATGAAGCGCGGCTTGGCCGAATCCGGCTCGACCAGCTTGCGCAGCCGCGATATCTGCACATCGATCGCACGGTCGAACGGGTCGTGATCCCGCCCGCGCGCAAGTTCCATCAGCTTGTCGCGTGATAGCGGCTGGCGCGGGTGCGTCAACAGCACCTTCAGCAGCGCGAACTCTCCGGTGGTCAGCGGCACCGCTACGCCGGCGCGGCTCAATTCGCGAGTGGCGAGGTTCAATTCGCAATCGCCGAAGCTCACGGTCTTCTCCTCGGCGTCTGGCGCTCCGGCCGGTTGATCGCCCTTGCGGCGCAGCACCGCGTTGATGCGCGCAACCAGCTCGCGCGGATTGAAAGGCTTGGGCAGGTAGTCGTCCGCCCCCATCTCCAGCCCGACGATGCGGTCGATCTCGTCACCCTTGGCGGTGAGCAGGATCACCGGCACATTCTCGCCGGCCGCACGCAGCCGCCTGAGGATAGATAGGCCATCCTCATTGGGCAGCATCAAGTCGAGCACCAGCAGGTGGAAACGCCCGAGACGCAGCGCCTTGTCCATCGCCTCGCCGTCATGCACGGCGCGGACGTCGAAGCCCTGCTCGCCCAGATAGCGCTGCAGCAGTTCGCGCAGGCGCGCGTCGTCGTCGATAATGAGGATGCGGTGTGAAGTGTTCATGGCAGCATGATAATCCGTGCACGGAGAGGATGGCTGTAAGAAATTGTGACCATAACGTCGCATTGAAACAATCTTTTACAATCCAGTCCTTGGCGCAAACACTCTGCTTACAGTTCAATCGCATCATGCAAGCACGCCGAAAGAGGCGCACCCAACCCCGAAGGAGAATGCCATGAATACCATCCTGAAAACTTTAATTGCCGCAGGCATCTTCGCCTCGTTCAGCCTGAACGCACAGGCTGCGGATATCGCCGCCGCCGATGCTCCCTACGTGCAGGAACACCTGCAACGCATGGAACGCATGAATGCCATGACACCAGAACAACGCATCAAGGAGCGCGAGTCGATGCACAAGGAGATGCAGAGCCTGACGCCGGAACAGCGCGCAGAACATCGCAAGGCGATGCGCGAGCAATGGGAGCAGATGCCCCCGGAAGATCGCAAGGAAATGCGCAAGAAGATGCACGACGACATGAAGCGTATGTCGCCGGAAGATCGCCGCACCTATCGCGAGGAGATGCGCCGCGAATGGGACGGCATGACCCCGGAACAGCGCGCGGAACGCCGCAAGGAAATGCATGAACACTGGAACAAGATGTCGCCGGAAGACCGCAAGGCCATGCGCAAGGAAATGAAGGAGCATCGCAAGAACATGTCTCCCGAAGAGCGTGCTGAACACCGCAAGGAGATGCGCGAGCGCTTCGAGAAAATGTCGCCGGAAGAACGCCAGAAACTCAGACGCGACATGGGCCAGCCATGCAGCGACGAACCGGCGATGCGCGACTGCCCGCTCGAAAAACCAGGCCCCAAAACGGCAAACTGACCAGCGACGCCCCATCCCCGGATGGGGCGCTTCCCGCATCAGGCATTACCTCCGCATGCAGCCTGTAGTCGGGCACATCCCCGGATACGGGCTTTATTCTTCACTCCGGAACTTATCGCCATTTTCAATGGTCGCACCCGACATGAATGAAACGATGCTGAAATTCGTACAAGGTCGCCATGATCTCTATCCCCACGAATTGGAAAAACGCTTCCAGCGCATCCTGAACAGGATCGTCGAACTGTGGGAAACCCCTCAGATGGACGCCTATTTCACCGAACTGATGATCGATACCCGCGGTGGCACCCGCCAAGGCTTTCCCAAGGAAGTGGCGACCGACATTTATCGCCTAAGCCGGATACACGAACACTCGCTCCAGAAATCCCAGGTAACGCAAAACGATCCATGGGCTCATATAGACGGTCAACGAAAGCAAGCTCTGGAACAACTGGGATATCAATGGACTCCCCATGACTACCTGAAATCCGCCGAAAAGCATGACCTCAACGCACTGGGCATCTATCTCGGCACCGGGATTCCCGTCGATACGCGCGACGATAGAGGCTGGACGCCGCTGATGATCTCCTCTTTCAACGGTAATGAAGACATGGCGGAACTGCTGATACGCAGCGGCGCCGATGTGCATACCACGGACAATGCCGGCTATGGTCCGATGCACTGGGCCGCGTTCAACGGCTACCGCAATGTGATCAAGCTCCTGGTCATCAAGCACGCCAACGTGAATGCGCGCAGCAACCACGGCTGGACACCGTTATTGCAAGCCGCCACGAGAGGCCAGCTCGACGCCGGCATCGCACTGATCGCCGCCGGAGCCAACGTGAATCTCTCCAGCAACGACGGCTGGACTCCCCTGCACAAGGCCTGCGCCAACGGACATAGCGATATGGTCAGGCTGCTGCTGGCACGGGGCGCGGATCGCAACGCCCAATATCAGGACGGAGTCTCCCCACTCGCGCTCGCAACGAAGAACAAGCGCGAGGACATCGTCAAGCTGCTTATCGGCTGACTTCCGCCCACAGATCGTGGGCGTCCGAATCGGTGACTCTCACCTCAACGATATCGCCCACCTTCAAATCCTGCCCATCCTCGATATACACCAGCCCGTCGATCTCCGGCGCATCGGCCGAACTGCGCGCGACTGCACCGTCTTCGTCCACTTCGTCGACCAGCACGGCAATGGTCTGGCCGACCTTGCGCTTCAGGCGTTCTTCGCTGATCTGTTCCTGCAGCAGCATCAGGCGTTCCAGACGCTCCTGCTGCACCTCGGGCGGCACCGGATCGGGCAGTTCGTTCGCGGCCGCGCCTTCCACCGGGGAATAGGCGAACGCGCCGACGCGGTCGAGTTGGGCTTCCTTCAGAAAATCCAGCAACTCCTCGAACTCTGCCTCGGTCTCGCCGGGGAAGCCGACGATGAACGTGCTGCGCAGCGTCAGTTCCGGGCATATCTCGCGCCAGCGCTTGATGCGCGCCAGCACGTTGTCGCTGTTGCCCGGGCGCTTCATCAGCTTGAGGATGCGCTGATTGGCATGCTGGAACGGGATATCGAGATAAGGCAGGATCTTGCCTTCGGCCATCAGCGGGATTACTTCGTCCACATGCGGGTACGGGTAGACGTAATGCAACCGCACCCAAATCTTTTCGCCATCAGGCCCGGCAAGCTCGCCCAATGCTACGGCAAGTTCGGTCATCCGCGTCCTGAGCGGCCTGCCGCCCCAGAAGCCGGTGCGATATTTCACATCCACGCCGTAGGCGGAGGTGTCCTGCGAGATCACCAGCAGCTCTTTCACACCGGCATCAACCAGATACCGAGCTTCCTGCATCACCTCGCCGACCGGGCGGCTGACCAAGTCGCCGCGCAGGCTGGGGATGATGCAGAAGGTGCAACTGTGGTTGCAGCCCTCGGAAATCTTCAGATAGGCGAAATGTTTCGGCGTCAGGCGTATGCCCTGCGCGGGAACCAGATCGGTCAACGGGTCATGCGGTTTCGGCAAATGCTGGTGCACCGCCTCCATCACCTCGTCGGCGGCATGCGGCCCGGTCACGGCCAGCACCTTGGGATGCGCCTGCTGTACCACATCGCCCTTCGCGCCCAGGCAACCGGTGACGATGACCTTGCCATTCTCGGCCAGCGCCTCACCAATCGCATCCAGCGACTCTTCCACCGCGCTGTCGATGAAGCCGCAGGTGTTCACGACCACCAGATCGGCGTCCTGATAGCTACCGGAGATCAGATAGCCTTCGGCGCGCAAGCGGGTGAGGATCTGCTCGGAGTCCGAAGTCGCCTTGGGGCAGCCTAACGAGACGAAACCGACTTTCGGTGGGGAGTTTTTTGCGTTCATATGCGAGTCTGGCCTTGATGGTTTGCCGCCGGAATACTGTCAGCGTGGATCGGCCGTGATTCTGCCGGGTCGCTATTCTAGCCATTTCATGCCCGCGAAGTAAGCGCGGGGAAGCCGATACGCGATGCACGCATGATATTTTCAGAAACAAGATTCCATCCTGGAATACCCGCATAAGCTATATACGAGATGAAATGCATTCTCCTTTCGTCGATAGACTGTTCGCGGGTAAGATTGCGAACCTTGGAAAATATCCAGACGAGACTTTAAGCCATGAAACGACGCATTTTGTTCCATTTTTGCACGATTCTAGCCGCATTATCCTGTTTCTGTAACACTGCTGCCGCCGATCCGCACGCTGCGTCTGACCCCAGCACTTTTACGCCTGGCTACGGCTTCCGCGATTGCCCGGCATGCCCGGAAATGACCGTGATACCGGCCGGCCGCTTCCTGATGGATGCCGCAGGCGCGGCGCAAACCGTCGCAATCGGACAAGCCTTCGCCATCGGCAAATACGAGGTCACCTTCGATGAGTGGGACGCTTGCGTCGCCGCAGGCGGCTGCGGTGGTTACCGCCCTTCGGACGAGGGCTGGGGGCGAGAACAGCATCCGGTGATGAATATCAGTTGGCAAGATGCCAATCTGTATGTGCAGTGGTTATCGCAGAAAACCGGCAGGCATTACCGCTTGCCGAGCGAGGCGGAATGGGAATATGCCGCGCGCGGCGGGCTGTCGCCGCACCACCTGAAGGGCGATCTCCCGGGAAACGATAGCGCCAACTGCGACAATTGCGTCGGCCAGTGGGCCAACCTCCAGACCGCGCCGGTGGGCAGGCTCGAAGCCAATGTCTTCGGGTTGTTCGACACGCACGGCAACGTCTGGGAGTGGGTCTCGGATTGCGCGGATTGCGAGTGCGAGACGCGCATCCTGCGCGGCGCAGCATTGGGCAACGGCAAGTCCATCTCCCGCGCCTCGCGACGCTTGCGCAACTCCGGCAGCGACCGCAACGGCCATGCCGGTCTGCGCGTTGCGATGTCTCTCGGCCCGGATACGCCCGCCACGCAACCTGCCCCCGCCGCACAAGCCGAGGCACCCCGCACCGTCGGCTCCCTATTCATCAGCACCTGCGGCCAGTCGGCAAAAACCGAACCGGAATGCAAACCCCTCAAAGAGGTTTACAAAGTCGAGCTGCTGGATAAGCCGCTCACGATCGACGGCGCTTTCTTCGACACCGATTCTGCCGTCCTGAAACCGGAAGGCAAAGAAAAACTCGATATGGTCGTGATGTTTGCCGAGAAATACGGCTATGCCAATCTCGATGTGACCGGGCATACCGACAGCAGCGGCTCGGAAGCCTGGAACCGCGAGCTGTCCGCAGCCCGGGCCGCATCAGTCAAGGCCTATCTGGTCGACAACGGCGTTGCGGCCGAACGCATCGCCACCAAGGGCGTGGCTTCCACCCAGCCGATCGCGACCAACGAAACCGTCGAAGGCCGCGCCAGAAACCGCCGCGTCGAGATCCGCACAACGGTGCGGGTGGAAAACAAACTGCGCGTCGAGTAAGCCTTACGCATCCACATTTTCCGCTCAATGCCATAGCCACTGTGTGAACAGAACGCCATTGGCGACCAGAGCTCACCGCAACCCCGGCAGAAAACCGGGGTTTTTCAGGCCCTTTTCTTCAATTCATTTTCATACGCATGCAGCGACAATCGCGCATGTTCAAAACTAGGCATCAATACCAAGATTTTTATCGCTCGGGTCGCAACGTTTTTGCACGCACAGACTTTTCTCGTTTGATTGCCTCTTTCGCTGGCCCAAACCAACCAATGCAGCCCTGAATGCGAACACCTCTCGCCTCGTCTGTTGTAACGACTATCAGAAACGCCCTGCTACTGCTGGTCGCTACACTGTTGGTCGCGTGTGCGGCCAAGCGCGAGGCTTACGACGTGCCCAAAATCCGTTTGCCGGAAAAGTACGCCCAAGCGCCAGCGGTGGTCGATGCGACCCTGTCGGCAGCATCCGCTTCCGGAAACGCCGCATCCTCGACGCCGTCCACTTCGGTGGCATCAGGCGTTCCGGCTTTGCAAGCAGGTGTAGCGGACGCTGCACAACAGGCCAAACAGCCTATCCCGGCCTCCCCGCTCAGCGCCACGCTGCCGGAATGGTGGCGCATGCTGGGCAACGAAGAACTGAACCACTTGATCGACCGAGCCTTGGCGAACAATCACGACCTGCGCATCGCTTCGTTGCGAGTCGTCCAACTCAAGGCCAGGATGGAAATCGCCGGGGCTGACAAGCTGCCGACGATCAGCCTGCCGATCCGAAGCGAAACGAACTATCCCGAGTGGGGAATCGGCAACCCCAACAACAGCAACCGCTCGCGCAGCATCCACCAGATCAGCCTGCGCGCCGATTGGCGCCCGGATCTGTGGGGCGAAACCGCTTCGCTGTACGAGTCCGCCGAATTCCAGTTGATGCGCGCCACCTACCAGCGCGACGACATGCAGCGCATCGTCGTGGCTCGCATCGCCACCGACTATCTGGAATACCTGTCGCTCAACGACCGTTTACGTGCAACCCGCCAAACCGAAAAGACCCTGAGGGAAATGTTCGAATCCGTGAAGGCTCGCATGGAAATCGGCGACGCCACGATCACCGATCTGGAGCAGCAGCGCGCCGCCGGCTATGCGGTTCGCGCCACCATCCCGGTGCTGGAACAACAACGCGTGGTATTGCATAACCGCATCGCCAGCTTTGCAGGCACGGTGCCGGAAGAACTGAAACTATCCGGCCAGGGCATGGATTCAGTCGCCTTCCCGGCGGTGCTGCCCGGAGCACCTTCCACACTGCTGTTGCGGCGGCCGGATGTGCGCGCAGTCGAAGCGCGCCTGCTGGCGGCAGACGCGGATATCGACGTGGCGCGGGCGCGGCTGCTCCCGCCGCTGGACCTCACCGCTCAGGCAGGTTTCGGCAGCCTGTACCTGTCACGCCTGTTCTCGTCGCCCACTCTGTGGTGGCAGACGATAGCCAACCTGTCGATCACTCTGTTCGACAGCGGCAAGCGCGACAAGGAAGTGGAATTCGCCAAGGCGATGCACGAGGAGATGGTCGAAACATATATCCGCGTACTCTACGACGCGGTGCGCGAAGTCGACAATGCGCTCGGCGCCATCCGACACATGAGCAAACAATTGGAAGAGCAAAGCGTCGCCACCGAGTCCTCCTTCCGCGCGTGGAATTACAGCCAGGAGGCTTATCATGCCGGCGCGACGGATTATCTGGTCGTGCTGGACACCGAGCGCACCTATCACCGCCATCTCGACGATCTGTACCGCTACAGGATGGAACGCTACCGCGGACTGGTCGACTTGTTCAGCGCACTCGGCGGCGGCGTACATATGGGCGACAAGTTGCCGGGCAAGGGCTATCGGCCCGAGCCGATGCCGGACGAAGTCGACTATGGCGTCGTGCTGGATGCCGTCGTTGCCGGCCTGCATCCGCTCATCAACCCCGCTCCGCTGGGATACGACCACGTCCCAGTGCCGCTCAGCCACGAAGCAAACGAGCCGACCCAAGGCAACCCGTCCATCGCGCTCGATCCGTCCTCCGACGACAACCACGAGATCGGCCATGCCTTCCAGGATCCGCTGATCCTGGCGCTGATCCGCACAGAGCAGCCCGCGATCGGCCAGACCGAAGGAATAGACTGGGATGGCGATACGCTGCGCACGGACCGTGAACGCTGGCTCGTCGAACTGTTCGGCACGTTCGACCGCAGCGCCATCTTCCCGGTATGGCGAGATTTGCGCGCCCGTTTCCCGCTGCTGGTCAAAGACCTCAAGCTACTGCCGCGTCAGCAGGACAACACCCAGGTCAACGAAATGGAGCGCCAGTCTTGGTACCGGCTTTTCGTTTCCTCGTTCCCGGATCGCCAAGCGGCGGAAGATGCCTGCGCTACCCTGCGCGCCGGAACCCGACACTGCGGCATCGTGTCGTCCCGCGTCCTGCGCGGCAATGATCCTTTCAACGCAAGCCGCACGTTGAACGATTCGAGAGCTGCCCAACCAAAGCATCCCGTTACCAAGCCGACCTCTTCGGCGACGGAATCAGTAGCTCCCGAGGAAAAGTCTTCACTTCCCGACAGCACAATTCAGTTGCCCGTTCCCAAGACCGAGGTCGGGAATGTCGCTCCGGCTTTGCCAGAGACAAGCCGCGTCCCTGCTCCAAAAACCGGGAATACGAACACCTCCATCCCCGCACCTGCCATTACCGACGCCAAGCCGATTGGCCAGGAATACTGGCTGGTAGAACTGCCGCCCGTGCATGACCAGCGCGCAATCGCCACCGCTTGGCGCGATTTGCACGAACGTTTCCCTGCACAGATGAAAATACGCACATTGTTGACTCGCGAACAAAGCGCATCCGATACAAACGACAAGGAGCAGCTAGCCCGCTACCAACTGTTTATCGCCAAATACCCGGAAAGATCTATGGCTGTGGAATTCTGCGGCATGCTGCATGCCGCAGGACAGGCATGCACGGTGCTGTCGTCGCACTCCTTTGCGCAAGGCGATGAACTCGAGATGTCATGGTCCACGAACCGCAGCTTTATCTATCGTCGGGAAAAGGCCGAGCTGCAATGAGCGAACGCCACAAACAATTTTCCGATCTGACCCCGCGCCAGCTACAGATATTAAAACTGCTGCAGGCTGGCAAACCCAACAAGGCATTGTCCGAAGAATTAGGGATCGGATTGGGCACGGTCAAACAACATCTGGTGGCGCTATTCAAGAAACTGAACGTCACGAACCGCGCAATGGCGGTATCGCTGGCGGTCGATCTCCAGCAGGAACAGGAAACGTCGCGCCCCTCGTCGCTGAGAACTACGGTGCTGCTGGACAGTCGTCCCTGCGTGGTGCTCAGCATATCCCTCCCGCAAGACGCCCCTCCGTCGGCAGTTCGCCTGATGCACGGCAGCCTGGCTTCGATCGCGGCGGCTAACGATGCCATTTTCCTGGCCCGCCCCGGTCATGCCGGAGATGTCATTTTCGGCATTCAGCGCAGCACGGGGCATGTTGTTGCCGTCGCGCTGCAAACGGCGCAAGCCGTTCACAGCGACCTGCTGCTTGCCGATGCCGACATGGCAGCACAATTACGCGGCTGCCTGACCGCCGGACACGCGTTTGCCAGTATGCAGCGCTTCGGCGGATGGACCGGCGAAGCGCTGGCCAGCGCAGCCATTTCGTCGGCACGCGAACTGCTGGATACGGTCGCGCCCGGACAATTCTTTATCGATAGCGCCGCCCGTGATCTGACGGCTTTGTTCAACATCGAGGGATTGCCGAAGGGTGTCACGACCATGCCTTTTGCCGGCCTCGATCAATTGCACTGGAGCGCCGACCGCCCGAGATATGAACTGGTCGGCCGTGAAACCGAAAAAAAAGCGCTGTCCGCAGCATTGGAAGAGTCCGCCGAAGGGCATGGCAAGCTGATCCATATCGAAGGCGAAATGGGGATGGGCAAGTCGCGCCTGTGCGACAAACTTTCCCGTCTGTGCCTGAGCCGGTCTGGCTGCGCATCCTTCTACCGCTGCTTGCCGACATCGCTGGGCCAACGTTGTTACGATACTTTGGGCCGCGAATATTGCACCATCGAAGACATCGATGCCCGACTGCGGTCTCAACCAGAACGGCTGCCGGAGCTGGTGATCGTCGACGATATCCATCTGTTGCCAGCGACACAGCAGACGGCGTTGGCCAGCGCCGCAGCGACAGCCCTTCAGCACGGCAAACTGGTCGTTTTCGCCGGACGAAAAGTAGTGCGGACCTCCGACGCGCCGCCGGCAGAAGTCATCGCCTTACGCCGCATGCCGCCCCAGTCGCTACAAGGGCTGGTGCGCCAAGCGCTGGGAAAAGGCGGCGTCAAAAATCGGACGAACAAGGTGCTGAACATCTGCAGCGCAGCGGCCGGCGTACCACTCTTCGCCATCGAACTGGCGCGCCATCACAAACAGGACAAGCAATTGCCGCTCACGCTGCAAATCGCCATCAATGCGCGCTTGGACGGCCTGCATCTGGATCGCAAGCTGTTGCGCGAAGTCGCTAGGCAAACCGCCGGAATCAGCCTTGAGGATGCATCCCTGAACATGGGCGAAGACATCGAATCCGTCCGGCGGCAGGCAAACAACTCGGTAGCGGCCGGAGTATTGAGTCTCACTGCGAATGAATGGATCTCGTTCACTCATCCCCTGCTGCGGCTAGCCATCAACGATACGATTACAGACTGACATGAAAACGTTTTTTTCCACGCACAGGAAAGCCCGACAGCCGAAACCGAAGATTGAATTCGAGGCACTGTCGCAACTTCTGCATTCCACTGACCTGCGTCGGCTACTGCCCCTCCTTGGACTATCCGCGCTGCTGTCCAATGTGCTGGCACTCGCGCTGCCGCTCGCGATTCTTCAGATCATGGATCGCATCGTCGCCAACCAGTCCATCCAGACGCTGATATTCCTGACGATAGGTGTGATCTGCGCACTGATCCTGGAGATGGTGTTGCGCGAAATCAACGAAGTCATCACCAGCTGGCTAGGGGCACGCTTCGAACATCGCACCACGATCGCCTGCCTGGAACACCTGATGAAGGTGCCGCTGTCGCGCTACCAGCGCGAAGAGCCGGGAGCCAACGCCGAACGGATACTGGCCGCATCCAGAGTGGCCGAGTTCTATTCCGGAAGCGCCCTGCTGGTGTTGTTCGATCTGCCGTTCGTGCTGATCTATCTGGGTGTGATTTACCTGATCGGCGGAATCCTGGTGCTGGTTCCGCTGGCGCTTCTGCTGCTGTTCGGCTTCCTGATCTATTACTTCGGCAGCTGGATGCGCGACCATGTACAGCAGCGAAATGTGCTGGACGACCGCCGTTGGGGGTTCCTCGCCGAGACGCTGTCGGGCATCAACTCGGTCAAGACCCATACGATGGAGTCGCTGATGCTGCGCCGTTACGAACGCCTGCAGGAATCCAACGCCAAGCTGGGAGAGACCCTGGCGCGCGGCGCGTCGCTGGCGGCGAACTACCGCAACCTGTTCGCCCAGGTGATGATCGTCGGCGTCGTGTTCGCCGCCTCCTGGTTCGTCATCGACGAACAGATGACTCCGGGCGGGCTGGCCGCCTGCATGCTGCTGTCGGTGCGCGCATTGCAGCCGTTGCGCCGCACGCTGTCGGTGTGGATGCGCTACCAGTTCTTCGTCGCCGCGAACAAACGCCTGAACGAGGTGCTGGAAATGCCGTACGAGGACGACTCCGCCAAGTCCCCTATCTCGCCAGTCGTCCGCGGGCTGGAACTACGCAATATCACGCTAACGCACGAGTCCGATGCCATCCAGTCCAACTTGTCGCTGACCCGTAAGGCTGTGTTCGGCGGCGAAGTCCAGCGACGCGAAAAGGCCCCGCTGTTTTCCGGCTTGTCGCTGACGGTGGAAGCCGGTGCATGCATCGGCATACGCGGCGCCAGCGGCAGCGGCAAGTCCTCGCTGCTGTCGCTGCTGAACGGCACGACACGCCCAAGTAGCGGCGAGGTACTAGCGGACGGTATCCCCATCGAGAATTTCGTTACGGACAGCGTGCAGCGCGAGATTTCCATCCTGCCACAGAGCGGATCAGTAGTCGCCGGGACGATACTGGAAAACCTCACGATGTTCGAACCGTCGCTGAACCGGGATGCCATGCAACTGAGCCGCACGCTGGGACTGGACAAATATGTAGCCAGCATGCGGCTGGGCTACGAAACCATGATCGGCGAGGGTGTCGGCAACACGTTGCCCGCCGGCGTGATCCAGTTGATCACCATCATCAGGTCGCTGGTGCGCAACCCAAGCGTCGTCCTGTTCGACGAAGCCAACATGGCGCTGGACATGGAGAGCGACAAACTGCTGCGCGATTACTTCACCGAACAGAAAGGCAAGCGCACCCTAATCCTTGTGACACCCCGCCCTTCACTGATGTCACTGGCCGACAAGGTCTATTCCCTTGTCGACGGTCACCTGAAAGAAGGCATAGTCCAGACTCACCCGGAAGAGGCTGTTTCGATGCTGACGGCGCAGTACGCCCGCCCGGAGAGCAGCTCCGATCCAGAACTGGTCATCCACCGACAGTTCGATATGGAAACCGACCTGTCGATTTGCCTGTGGCCATTATTGAAGGCGCTTGGATGGGATGGCAATGCGCGCAACCTGAGCGAAGCGCTGCCGCACCTGGCGCCCCGCCTGGAACTGTCCGGCCTGTGCTCGACAATGAGCAACCTGAACCTGCTTCCCCGCAAACTGGATTCCAGGCTATCCACCTTGGATGAACGGCTGATGCCCTGCCTGCACGTACCGCACCACCTCCCGGCCCAAGTGATCCTGAGGCGCCTGCCGAATGGCAATCTGTGGGGGTTCGACAGCGCCTGCCGTTGCGAGGCCGAGATCCCGGCGACCGCAGCGCCTGCCGCCGTTTACCTGTTCCAAAGGCCCGATGCGCTGGTCAAACAAAACCAACAAGGCAATTGGCTGAGCAAGCTGCTGCTGCGCTTCAAGAACCACATTCTGATGGCATTCGTACTGACGGCCATCAGCACGCTGCTCAGCCTGACCGCCCCGTTCTTCGTGCGCACCATTTTCGACCGCGTGCTGCCGACAGGCGACACGCGGATGGCGGCCTTCATGGTGATCGGAGTTGCAATCGCGGTCGCCGCCGACGCCGTTATCCGGAATCTCAAAGGCCAGGTGATGGCCTATATCGCCGGCCGTTGCGAATACGTGCTCGGCAGCAGCATCTTCCAGCGCATCGTTACATTACCGACCAGCCTGATCGAGAGCGCATCGGTCGGCCAGCAGCTGGTGCGCATCAAAAACCTGGAAAGTCTGCGTGAGTTCTTCCTCGGACCAATCTCGGTGCTCGCTTTCGAAATGCCTGCGACCGCGATACTGATAGCCACGATTGGCATCATCAATCCCTGGGTGCTGGTGATCATTCTGTTTTCGATCGTCGCCTTCAGCCTGCTGGGGATGATTGCACGAAGAACCCGAGAGGGCACCGTGGTGGCTGCATCCCGTTTCGCCTCGGCGCGCTGGGAATTCCTCAACGAAACGCTGACTAATATGCGCAGCATCCGTTCGGTCAACGCCGGAACGATCTGGATGGCGCGATTTCGCGAAATGAGCGCCAAATTCGTGCTGGCCGAGTTCCGCGACTTCAAGGTGCAGGCGCGCACCGACGTCATCGCGCAGGTGCTCGGCGCATCGACCGGCTTGCTGGCGCTGGCCCTGTCGGCCTACCTGACGATCACTGGAGATATCTCCAGCGGCACCATGCTGGCCACAATGATGATACTGTGGCGTATCACCGGACCGATGCAAAACATCTTCATCGCCTCTAATTCGCTGGTGCAGATCGATGCGAACGTCCGGCAAGTCGAGAACCTGATGCGCCTGACCGGGGAAACCGATACTGGCGTCACACAATCACTGCGCCCCGACACCCAGGGTTTGCTGGGCTTCAACCGGGTTTCGTTCCGCTACAACAAGGAGTCCGATCCGGCGCTGCTCGGCGTATCCTTCACCGCAGAGCCCGGCGAAATGCTGGTAATCTCCGGCCCGGACGGTGCCGGCAAGTCAACACTGCTGACGCTGATCGACCGCATCCACACCCCGCAGGCCGGAACGATTCGACTGGATCACGTGGACACCCGCCAGCTGACCGTCACCGACCTGCGCAGCAAGACCAGCTATATGCCGCAGCAATGCCGCCTGTTCTACGGCACTGCCGCGCAAAACCTCCGACTGGCCCACCCGACGGCAACCGACGAGGAACTAGAGTGGGCGATCAACATGGCCGGACTCGACCAAGACATCGACAATCTGCCGGAAGGCCTCAATACACGGATTTCCAGCAACCGTTCTGGACAGCTGCCCTACGGCTTCCGCCAGCGCCTGTCCTTGGCGCGCACGATATTGAAACCAGCGCCTGTCATCCTGCTGGACGAACCCGGCACCGGCATGGATGCCATCGGAGAGGCCGCACTGCTACGCTGTATCCAGTGGTGGCGCGGCCGTTCGACACTCATCATGGCTTCAAACAGACCTGGGCATATGCGTCTGGCCAACAAAGTGATTTTCATGCGGCACGCCAGTATAGTTGCCCAGGGCAAGTACGAGGAAATCAAGGACACGATCATGCAGGAACTTAGCTAAATGCTCAGAAAACTATTTGCCAAACCAGCACGCCCGGAATCTTCCGCACAACAATCCCTCGGCAGCAGGGAACGCAGTCTGCTGCCGGAAAGCATTCATGTGGAAGAGGAGCTGATTCCTGATTTCGTTCGCCCCGCTCTGATGCTGGTCACGGGAACGGTGGTGCTGTTCATCATCTGGGCCGCCGTCACCAACTTGAAGGAAGTGGCCAGAGCGCCCGGTGAAATCATTCCGTCGGGCGACATCAAGGTGGTCCAGCATCTGGACGGCGGCATCATTTCCGAAATTCTGGTCTCGGAAGGCCAGCTCGTCGAAAAGGGCCAACTCCTGCTGCAGATTTCAGGCTCCAAGGCAACCGCCGAACTCGGCCAGATGATGGCGCGTCTGGATGGCTTGCGCCTGCGCGAGGAGCGATTGCTAGCCGTCACCGAGGGCAAACTCAAGCCCGATTTCGAAGCCTTGGCAATAGGCAAGCCAGGAATGGTCGCCACCCAGCGGGACATCTACCTTACACAGCTGGCTGCACAGGCTTCCACGCTGGATATCCTGGAGCGACAGATCGAACAACGTCGGCAGCGCATCGAGCAACAGAAAACCGCCTTGGCTGTGGCCAAGGAACACCAGAAATTAACGACCGAATTGGCCGACATGCGGGAAGACCTTGCTTCACGCCGGCTGATCAATCGCTCGGTCCTGCTGGAAACGCGCCGCGCCAAGGTAACTTCGATCGGGGAAGTCGATCGTCTGCGCGAAGAGATCGGCATTTCCCGACAGGAAATGGCTGAGTCCGTCAGCAGGCTAGAAGACGCCCGTAATCAATTGCGGCAGCAGGCATTGATCGAACTAGGTGCGGTGCGCGCCGAAATCGCCGAAATCGAAGGGGGCGTGTTGCGACTACAGGGACAGGTGAACCGACTCGAAGTGCGTGCGCCACACCGAGGCTTTGTGCATGACTTTAAGATATACAATGTCGAACAGGTGATTGAACCCGGCGCGATGTTGATGCAGATTGTTTCCGAAAAACCCGTAATCGAGGCGGAAGTTCGCATTGCCACCCGCGACATCGGTTTCGTCAAGGTCGGACAACATGTCAACCTGCGCGCTACGAGTTTTGACTATGCCCGCTTCGGCGTCGCCAAAGGAATTTTGAAGAAAATCAGTCCGTCTAGTCTGCTTGGAGACGACAAGCGCCCCTATTACCGCGGTGTAGTCGAGCTTGACAACCCTTACGTTGGAGATGCCGCAGACCACTACACGCTCCAACCCGGAATGAGCGTCGAGGCCGATATTCTGACTGGCGAGAAAACCTTGCTGGCATACCTTACAAAACCAGTTGTCGATGTCATCAGTCTATCATTCACTGAGCGATAGCCAAGTATAACCTTTGGCTATCTATTGTTATTGATCTGCTATCCGTAGTATCCGATGCTAACCAATACCACTTATTGAGCTGAATCATGGCCATCAACGAAGACAACAATACGCAGAATACAGAACAGGCTCCGGCATCGACTGACGTTCCAACGCCAACCAGCGAGAACGTACTTTTTGACGACCTGACGGTATTCAGCAACGAATATGCTCCCGATGTCCTGCTCAATCCGGAACTGTTGGCTGCAGCTCCGGAACGGGCCGATGGTGCAGGCAATGAAAATATCCAGACAACATCCAGCAACAATGAAGTTCGCGACCAACTGGTTCTTAACGGCGAACGCAGTGATGATTTCTCACTCAGCATCGGCACACAATCAGCTGTCGGCAAATATGTCGTCCCCACCTTGGACACCAACAGCGAAGGCGGACAGATTCCAGTGCCGTTCGTTGGCCAACCCCTTCCCGCCGGATATGTGGAAGTTGAAAATCCAATATTTGCACGGACTCCACCTCCGGCTCCATCAGCTCCGGAAGTAGTGACGCCTATTGGGGGCAATGAGGCCGCGGCTGGCGCTGAGTTAACAACTTCGCCGACTGTTAGCCCGACTGTTAGCCCGACTGTTAGCCCGACTGTGAGCCCGACTGTGAGCCCGACTGTGAGCCCGACTGTGAGCCCGACTGTGTCTCCGACCGTCAGCCCGACTGTGTCTCCGACCGTCAGCCCGACTGTGTCTCCGACTGTCAGCCCGACTGTCTCGCCGACCGTTAGCCCGACTGTGTCTCCGACCGTTAGCCCGACCGTGTCTCCGACCGTCAGCCCGACTGTGTCGCCGACTGTCAGCCCGACCGTGTCTCCGACCGTCAGCCCGACTGTGTCTCCGACCGTGAGCCCAACCGTGTCTCCGACCGTGAGCCCAACCGTGTCTCCGACCGTGAGCCCGACTGTGTCTCCGACCGTCAGCCCAACCGTGTCTCCGACCGTCAGCCCAACCGTGTCTCCGACCGTCAGCCCAACCGTGT
>JAUXOL010000022.1 GCA_030682375.1 Gallionella sp.
GGAATCGGTCATGTCGCCGTAGTGCAGGATGAAGTTGCGCTTGCTGACATGCGGATCCTGATACAGGTGGTCGATGCGGTCGGTGTTGAACAGCGAGGCGCGACGCTTGATGCCGTGCACGACGTAGCCCTTCTTCAACAAGAACTCGGCCAGATAGGCCCCGTCCTGACCGGTCACCCCAGTGATCAATGCGACTTTCTGACTACTCATAGCTTCACTTTACCTAAAATTCAACCAACCGGCTCGAACCGCAATTCAACCGGCACTGATACGAAATCGCTGGCAACAATACCTTCAAGTCTCTGGAATGCTTACGGGAAGCAGCCCCCCCACGACGACACCGGGAACCACCCAAAAAGATCGGCGCTAAAAAGCTGCAACAGGCTAGCGCCCCATCCGGTACACCCACTTACCGGAAATACTTACACGACCCCCCTGCTTATCGCGTGCCACAAGCACTGCCGCAAGGTTCGCACCATTCCAACCCAGCGCCCGATTCTATCAAATAGCCACCAGCAAAACCAATAAAGCAAAAGCTATCGCCTGCATTCCGAAACGGCCAAGACTCAATTCTGATTGAACCCGAATGGCTTGCCGCCACAAACTTCCGGCATTCAACACATCCGACTCATGACCGACATCACTTGCTCGACACACTCTTCGGGTTTTTGCATTACCGTATCCAAGCGCACTTCCGGCGAGTCCGGGCACTCGTACGAACTATCGATACCGGTAAAGTTGGCTATCCTCCCTAGCCTTGCCTTGGCATATAGCCCTTTAACATCGCGCTTCTCGCATTCCTCGATTGGCGCATCGACAAACACCTCGCAGAACTCGCCCGGCTCGAATAGCGAACGTGCAAACTCCCGTTCCGCGCGAAACGGGCTGATGAAGGATGCAATCACGATCAGGCCCGCATCCACCATCAACTTCGCCGCTTCCGCCACCCGACGTATATTCTCGACGCGATCTGCCTCGGTAAAGCCAAGATCGCGACACAACCCGTGACGCACATTGTCGCCGTCCAGCAAATAGGTGTGTCGACCTTCCGCATGCAGGCGCTTTTCCAGCAGATTGGCGACGGTGGATTTACCCGAACCCGACAGGCCAGTGAACCAGATGCAGGCCGGTTTTTGCGATTTCAGTGCAGCGCGCGCTGCCTTGTTCACATCCACCGCCTGCCAATGGATATTGGATGCTCTGCGCAACGCGAAATTGATTATCCCCACACCGACCGTCTCACCGGTCATGCGGTCGATCAGAATGAAGGCGCCCAGCGGCTTGCATTGCTTGTAGGGCTCAAAGGCAACCGGATTGCTGGTATAGAGCGTCACTTCGCCGATGTCGTTCAGTTCGAGTGTATTGGCGGCCAGATGGCTGCCCTGATCGATGTCGAGCTTGAACTTGATATCGGTGATAGTCACACCGACCTGCGCGGTATGCAGCTTGATCAGATACGGCCGTCCGGGCACCAGATGGTGCCCGGACAGGCACAGCACGCTGGCCTCGAACTGATCGCTGAGCTGGAGCGGATCGTCCACGCTGCTAAACACCTGTCCACGCTCGATATCCACTTCGCGATCGAGAGTGATGCTGACCGCACCCCCGGCAACTTCATGTTCGCCCTGCCATGCCGCGATGGATTTGATACGCGCCTCCGCCCCGCCCGGCACGATGCGGACGAGCGAACCCTCCGCCACATGTCCAGAAACGATATTGCCGCAATATCCAGGCGACTCCGGGTCGGTGCGGTCGACATACTGCACCGGCATGCGAAAGGGGCGAGAACCGTCGGCTGTGGATACGTCGACCGTTTCCAGGTAGTCAAGCAGAGTGGGGCCAGTGTACCAGGCGGCCTGCTCGCCACGATAAACGACGTTGTCGCCAGCCAGTGCGGACATCGGGATAGCCTGCACCGAGACGAACCCAAGATCGGCGACCAGCGCCTGAAAGTCGGCAACGATAGTGCTGAATGCGGCCTCGTCCCAGCCTATGATGTCCATCATGCTCACCGCGAGCACGACATGACGCACGCCGAGCATGGAGACGATGCGACTTTGGCGCTTGCTCTGGGTCAACAGGCCCTTGCGAGCGTTCACCAGCAGCACCGCCAGGTCAGCAGTGACAGCGACGCTCAGCAATCGTTCGGATTCCGGCATCTCGGCGGCGATGAATTTTCTCTTGCTGGCGGAGAAGCAGTGCTCGACAACATCAATCGCGGCACCCTGCTCATGCATGCCGCTTTCGAATGCCGGTCCAACCCCGTGCTGCCGCAGGTGCCCGACCAATGTGGGCTTGCCGTCGTCTACGCTGCCGCAGACGATGAAATGCAATGCGTCCAATCGATATTCCTTGTTAACCGTAATTACGTATAAAACACCCCGTCACTGCAAGGAACAAGCGACGCGGCAGCCCAGCCCCAACACCTCGTAGCGCCACGGACTTCGTTTCTATCAAGAGCCCTTATTCGACCTCTTCTTGAACCTTGTCCAGCAACTGTCTCGCCTCGGTATGGCACACGAAAAACTCCGGGTTGTGCAAATCCGGCTTGTTATAACGCAACTCGACTCCGCCCGAATCGCACACCGTTCCGCCCGCAGCCAATACCACGGCATGTGCGGCTGCGGTGTCCCACTCCATCGTCGGTCCGAGGCGCGGATAGAAGTGCGCTTCGCCTTCGGCAACCAAGCAGAGCTTGAGCGAACTGCCCATACTGACACAGCGGTGTTCGCCTAGCCGATCGAGAAGCGCAGCAGTACGCACATCGCTGTGCGAGCGGCTGGCGACGATTCTGACCGGCTCGCCATCTGCGACACGACTGACAAGTATCGGCTGCGCCGCTGCATCGCCTCGCCCCACGAACGCGCCGACGTCACGCGCGGCGTAGTAGCAGGTATCCAGCACCGGCGCATACACCACACCCAGCACGGGCACGCCATTCTCGACCAGCGCGATATTGACGGTGAACTCGCCGTTGCGCTTGATGAACTCCTTGGTGCCGTCGAGCGGATCGACCAGCCAAAAACGCGGCCAACCGCTACGCTCGGCATAGGGAATATCGGCAGCCTCTTCGGAGAGAACAGGAATATCCGGCGTCAGACTGGCCAGCCCTTCCACGATAACTCGATGGGAAGCCAGATCGGCCAGGGTCAGGGGCGACGCATCAGCCTTGCTGGTCTGGCCGATGTCGTCACTACGATAGACGTCCATAATTGCATCGCCTGCCCGTTTCGCCAGTGCAGTCACCGCGGGAAGAAGCGACTGGCGCTCTTGAGCGCCAATCATCAGCCCCGCCACCAGAACACCCGACGCAACTCCTGTATGCGCGCGGCCTGCACTGGATCAGCACCAGAACGACTCAACGCCTCACTGACGAAGGCCCAGATCACCGCGAGGAAGAACGCTACAAAGGTAGCCAATATCACAATCAGGCTACGTTTCGGCTTGGACTTTCTTTCCGGGGCAACCGCCTTGTCCAGCACTTGAATCAAAGGAAAATCCTTGGCTTCGTCCAGCTTTGCCATTTCGAACTGCTTGGCGAGTATCTCCCACACCGCTTCCTGGTATTTCAAATTACGTACCGCATCCAGATATTCCAGACTGGTAATCGGCGTCTTATCCAACACCAGTTCGGCATCGGTCAGCCTATCCTTGACTTGGCGGAGCTGCTGCTCGAAGAAAACGCGCTTCTGCGAGGCATCCGTCAACGAATTGGCCTGCATCAGTTTGCTCAACTCATCAATAAAAGCATTCGACAGAGCCGCAGCCAACTGCGGATCCTTATCATCCACTTCAACGGTGATGACCCCATCCTTACCCGAACTGATTGCCGCATTTCCATCCAATGCCTTCAGGGTGTCCGTCATGGTCTCCTGTTCGTAAACCTTTTTCAGGTCGAAACGCTTGGCGACCGCTTCCATGACAGTACGACTCTTGAGCATAGAGACATACAGATCGTTCGGATTTTTGATGCCGAGCGAACCTCCCGCCATGCCTGCCAATCCGCCCAGCTGACTCAACAAGGCACTGGCCGAAGACTGACTTTGCTGGGGCGGCAGAATACGTGTTGCAGCGGTATAAATATTCGGCAGATTTAGCGAGTAGCCTATTGCCATTAGTGCAGCAACGAAAGTCACACCGATGATCATGCCCTTGTATTTACCCAACACGATGAGAATATCCAGCAGACTTATCTCATCTTCATCGCTGCGCACTGCGGAAGTTGCCACTTGGCTGTTGTTGTTTTCCATCATTTCATCCTCGCCTAGAACACGCCTATCGTCTTCAGGCTGGCAATACCGATGGTGAATTGGTAGAAGATCTGCGTCCAGTCCTTGAATTCCTTGGTCAGGCTGTATTTCTCCAGCTTCTCCGGCACAACGATGGTATCTCCCGGCATGGCCTCACGCCCGCCGAAACCGGCGAACATCGAACCGCCCTGGCGGCTGCTGAACACCACACCGTCGGCACGCACCAGATAGACATCGTCCTCGTCACCGTCGCGGGTCGGGCCGCCCGCCTTGTTCAGGTAATCGTTGACGCCATATCCGCGCTTGTAGAGGAAGGCATTCTGGTTATATACCGAGCCCATCACATTGACGGTCGCAGCCGGCGGCGGCACATACAGGCGATCGCCGTCTTCCAGCACCATGTCCGGCAAGTCCTTGAGCTGCGGATCATGCTCTGGGAAATCCATCACGATGCGTCCGGTCGCCTTGACCTTACGCATCTTGGCGACCAGTGCGGCTTGCGAAACGGCCTGCGCCTTGGCTGCCTCGACATCATCCTTCGACAGCGCCGAAGATGAGGCCTGTCCAGCGACACGTTGTACCTCCGCCTCGAGACGATCAACGATCTCATCCAGCCGCTTTTGCTGCACTTCGCGCGTCGATTCGCGAGACAGCTCGGCACCGAACAGGTAGGCCTGAGACGTCAGCCCACCCACACGCACCACCAGCTGGCGCAGCGTCTCGCCCGGCAGTGCCTTGTACACCCCGGCACGATTGAATTCACCTTCCAGCCTGACATATACGCTGCGCTTGGCGCTAGGCACCCGTATATCGTCTGCCGAAAAGATGGTGACTACATCGCCGGGCCGGAGCAAGCGATCGTTCGCCATATCCTTGCTTATCGCCTTCCTCAGATTAAAAGGCAACAACCTGGTGGAAAGAGTATTCCTGTCCAGACGCTCCACCACCGCATAGTCCCAGTTTATTTCGTTCTGGTTGCGCTTAATCTGCGTACGCAATTTATCTCCGTCTTCGCCATTGATTCCGGAGCTGGGGGTACGATTCTGATTCTGATTCTGATTCTGATTCTGGCTTTGACTCTGGTTCTGGCTTTGACTCTGGTTCTGACCCTGACTCTGTTCCTGAAAACCGGAGTTCTGGTTCAGCCAATACTCTTTGACGATAAGCGCCTCCGGGCCGGGGATGAGATCGCTGATGCGCATCCCCTTTCTCCATGGATAGCGGCCAGGCTCCGCCACAAATCCGCGCAACGTCACGGCATTATTGAAACGCGCATCGATGGGGTCGACCTGCACCAGGTCGCCGTCGCCGATCCAGCGCCCCATGTCATCGCCAGTCAACTGGAACTCTTCGACTTTTCGCACCTTTCGACCAACGATACGCTCGAGCCTGACTTTCTGTCCTGCTGCGGTAGTAGTCAGTCCGCCCGAAAGCTCGAGGAAAGACGCCAAGCTGGTCTTGTCATCCTTGAGTTCATAGATGGCCGGCGTCTTGACGCTGCCGGTAATGGCAGCCAGACGACCAATGGGAGGGATATAGATCACATCACCGGACAGCAACGCAACATCCTTGCTCTTGTCGCCCTTGATCAGCAGATCATACATATCGAGTTCGGTCACAATCTTGCCTGCACGCTTGAGCTGGATATGACGCATCGTACCGTTCTGCGACGGGCCGCCGGACATGAACAACGTGTTGACCAGCGTGCTGAGCGAACTGACCGAGTAGACCCCCGGCCGCCTGGCTTGCCCGACGACGAACACCTGCAGCGAACGCAGCTTGCCCAGCGAGACACTGATCTCGAAATTGCGGAACACCCGGCCAATGTGCTTCTTGAGATAGTCTTCCAGATTCTGGTATTTGATACCAGCGACGTTGATGGCGCCAACCTGCGGCAGATTGATGATGCCGTTTCGATCCACGGTCACGCGGATATCCATATCGACCTGCCCCCATCCGGTCAGGGCGATCTCGTCACCGGGTCCGATCGCATAATCCTGCGAGACAGGGATATCGCTGACCGGCGCAAAAGTGCTAGGGGGCTGATCGAACAGGTTATAGCCGTACATCGGCAACACCCGACCGACCGACTGCTCCAGAAAGGTTTGAAACTCGCTGTCGGGATTCAGCTCCGCTCCACCCTGAATCTGCTCGATCTGACTCTCATTGCCCCCGCTTGCGGACATCGCCCCCTTGGCATTGATCAACACCGGCTGCATCGGTACGCCAGTCATCCCCGGAATTTGCATCCCGGAATTGTCGTTTAAAGGTATCGATCTCGCACTGGCCGACATCCCTACGCCCGAAGACATCCCGCGGCTTGCGGAAGCGATCTCGGCACTAGCTTGAGAGGAAACGAACATCGAAAGGATAGCGCCAGCGATGAAAAGCGCCGCGCCCGAAATAATGTGCTTGTAGACCTTACCCACTACGCCCCCTGTATATATGATGGTCCGCGCACGAAGACAACCCCGGCACGCATAGAGACCCAATCTCTGTTTCGATTGTAACCGACCCCCTGCTTTCGAACCATAGGCCTGTTACGGGCACAGGCACAGCAGGATCACAACCGGATACTTCGAAGCATGGGCCGAGGAAACACGACAGGCGCAAAAGAACCACGCCGCACCGAGGCGGAGGACAAAAACAGAAGGGAAATTCAGAAGACCGACGAAAATTGGTCGGAGCGAGAGGATTCGAACCTCCGACCCCTGCGTCCCGAACGCAGTGCTCTACCAGGCTGAGCCACGCTCCGAATTGAAACTAAAATTGCCGGGTCGCGGCAAAGTGGGCTAATTCTAACAGAGACTGTTTGCAATTTGAATCCGCAAGCGAAGAAATCGCAGCGCATGCCGCTTCCGCTTCGCTCAATGCCTGTCGGCGCGTGAACTCCAGCGCACCCGTGGCATGGATGATCCCCAGCACATCAGCGAACTTGCTCACATCGCCCTGCTCGATCGCGCCGCGCACCACGGCGGCTTGCTCCGGCGTACCGTTCTGCATCGCAAAGATCAGCGGCAATGTCGGCTTGCCTTCGGCCAGGTCGTCGCCCAGATGTTTACCGGTCTGTGCCTCGTCCGCGGAATAGTCCAGCACATCGTCGATCAGCTGGAACGCGGTGCCGAGATGCATGCCGTATTTCGCCGCCGCTTCTTCGTCCGCGGCGGACCCCTTGCCGAGGATCGCGCCCAGGCGCATCGCCGCCTCGAACAACTTCGCGGTCTTGTAATGGATCACGCGCATGTAGTTCGGGATGTCGACGTCGGCGTCGTTGCAGTTGAGCAACTGCAGCACCTCGCCCTCGGCGATGACGTTGGTCGCGTCGGCCAGCGTCTGCATCACGCGCATCTCGCCGACCTCGACCATCATCTGGAACGCGCGCGAATACAGGAAGTCGCCGACCAGCACGCTGGCGGCGTTGCCGAACAGCGCATTGGCGGTCTCGCGGCCGCGCCGCAGTTCGGATTCGTCGACCACATCGTCGTGCAACAGCGTCGCGGTATGGATGAACTCGACCACCGCCGCCAGGTTGTGCTGGTACTGACCGGCATAACCGAAGGCCTGCGCGGACAGCAGCACCAGCATCGGACGCAAACGCTTGCCGCCGCTGTTGACGATGTATTCGCCGACCTGATTGACCAATACCACTTCGGAATACAGACGCGCGCGTATCACCGCATCCACCGCAGCCATGTCCGCCGCGAGCAATCGCTTGAGGTTTTCCAAAGACTTAATCCCGTTGATTATTGACTATGCGGCGCGTGGTCGCGCTCTTCTTGAGGGGCGGCATTGTCGCATAAAAATGCGTTTAGCCGCGACGCCACAGATACGCCCCGACCAGCATCCCCACCACGCTCAACGCCGCGACGTAATGCGCAGGCGCCAGCGGATCGAGCGGCAGCAGCATGCTCACCATGACGGGCGTGAGACCGCCGAACACCGCATAGGCGACATTGTAGGAAAAGGACAGGCCCGAGAAACGCAACGCCGGCGGGAATTCCCTGACCGCAACGCTCGGCACCACGCCGATGACACCGACGCAGAATCCGCTCAACGCATAGAGTTCGTAAATGTTCTCGGTGGAAACCGCCATCTGCCGGTAGAACAGCATCGCTGTGACGCCGAGCATCGCGCATCCGGCCACCATCACCCGCCCGGCGCCGTAGCGGTCGGCCAGCATGCCGAAGACGATGCAGCCCAGGCTCAGGAACAGCGTCGCGATACTGCTGGCTTGCAACGCCGTGGCAGCGGGAACCGCATAGAGCTTCTGCACCAGCGTCGGCGTCATCAATATCATCACGATGATTGCCGCGGAAAGCAGCCAGGTCAGCAGCATGGTCAAGATCACCGCGGGCCGATGTTCGCGCACCACGGCCTTCAACGGCAATTCGTCTGCCAGTTCCTGGCGCGCCTGCATTTCCCTGAACACCGGGGTCTCGTGCAGATACTGGCGCAGCCACACGGACAACAGGCCGAACACGCCGCCGACGATGAACGGCACACGCCATCCCTCCGCCAGCAGCTCGTCCGGCGCATACAGCCGGTTCACCGCAGTCGCCACCAACGAGCCCAGCAGGATGCCGCCGGTCAGGCCAGCGGTCAGCGTGCCACAGGCTAAGCCGACATGGCGCGGCGGCACATGCTCGGCGACGAACACCCACGCGCCCGGCACCTCGCCGCCGATCGCCGCGCCCTGCAGAATGCGAAAGCCCAACAGCAGCAGCGGCGCCCAGATACCGATCACCGCATAGGTCGGCAACAGGCCTATCGCCAGCGTCGGCACCGACATCAGGAAGATGCTCAGCATGAACATGCGCTTGCGCCCGAGCAGATCGCCGAAATGCGCCATCACGATGCCGCCCAGCGGGCGCGCCAGATAACCCGCCGCAAAGATACCGAAGGTCTGCAGCTGGCGCAGCCAGTCCGGCATGTCCGGAGGGAAGAACAACTGCCCGATCACCACCGCGAAGAACACGAAGATGACGAAGTCGTAGAATTCCAGCGCGCCGCCCAGGGCGGCCAACGACAGGGTGCGGTAATCGCTGCGGGTCAGATTGGACATGGATGCATTGATTGGAGGGACATGCGGAAGGCCGGCAGTTTAGCGCGAAGCTCTCGCGCCGACCATGCCGGACGCCCAAATGTCGAATACCCCAAATCGAAAATTTGCCCAACTCCCTATTTTTATGGATAATGCGCGGCCCTATAAGTGCGTACACCCGCCGCACCGAACCCAAATTAAGGAAAGAAAATGAAAGCCGATATCCACCCGAATTACCAGGAACTCACCATCACCTGCAGCTGCGGCAACACCTTCAAGACCAAGTCCGTGATCGGCAAGCCGACCATGCACGTCGAAGTTTGCTCGGAGTGCCACCCGTTCTACACCGGCACCCAGAAGATCGTCGACACCGCCGGCCGTATCGACAAGTTCCGCCAGAAGTACGGCACCAAGGCTGCCGCATAACGAGAACAACCAGCCACCGGATTGCCGTCTTTATGGCAGCCCGGCGGAATGGCTGGAAGTTCCGTCAGGGAACTTCTCGTAGCGACACCATACAAAAGGCAGCGTTTGCTGCCTTTTTTATTTGCGGCGACAATCCCTCCTTCCAAGTCGAACAGGAATAGCCATGCGTACTCTGATCATCGCTCTCGCACTCGCCATGCTGGCCGGTTGCGCACAAAACCCGGTTTCTGGGAAATCCGACTTCGTGATGATGTCGGAAAGCCAAGAGGTCGCAGTCGGCCGCCAGGCTGACGTCCAGGTCAAACAGCAATACAAAGTTTACGAGTCCAAGGCGCTGCAGGACTATGTCAACAGGGTAGGACAGAAACTCGCGAAGCAGAGCCATCGACCCGACCTTTCCTATCACTTCACCGTGCTGGATTCCCCGGAAGTGAACGCCTTCGCGCTACCCGGCGGCTACGTCTATATCACGCGCGGCATCCTGGCCCATCTCAACAGTGAAGCCGAAATGGCCGCGGTAATCGGCCACGAGATCGGCCACGTCACCGCACGCCACGGCGTGCGCCAGCAGAGCGCCGCACAGGCCGCCAACATCGGCCTGACCATCGCCTCCATCTTTGTGCCGGAGATCGGATCGGTAGGCGGACAGAATCTCACCAACCTTGTCGGCGGCGCACTACTGTCCGGCTACGGGCGCGAGCACGAACTGGAATCGGACCGTTTAGGCGCACAATATCTGGCTCGCGCCGGATACGACCCGCAAGCCATCATCAGCATCCTGCGCACGCTGAAGAACCAGGAACTGAAGGACGCAGAACTGGCCAAGCAGGAAGGACGCGAGCCACGCCGCTACTCCGGCCTGTTCGCCACCCACCCTGACAACGACACGCGACTGAAGGAAATCGTCGGCGAAGCCGACGGGCTGGTCTCCGCCCATCCATTCGAAGGACGCGAGGAATTCCTGCGCCAGATCGACGGCCTGGTGTTCGGCGATAACAGCGACCAAGGCATCGTACGCAACAATCGTTTCTACCATGCCGACCTCGGCATCGCCCTCGCTTTCCCGGAGTCCTGGCAGGTACATAACCAGCCGAACACACTGATCGCGATCAGTCCGCGCGGCGAAGCGATGATGCAGCTGAAGATGGACCAGAAACCGCAAGGGACGCCGACCGAATATACGCGCCGCCTAGTGGGCTACGGCGCCCAGACGCAGTCGCTCGACCTGAACGGCCTGCCCGCCGCGACCTTCGAGCTGCCCAATGCGATGGGCGGCGTGATCTATCACGACAAGAAAGCCTATATCCTGCAGGCCCAGGCCAAGGAGCGCGGAGGCCTGAGCGCCCACCGCAATGCGATCTTCGACACGGTTCGCAGCTTCCATTCCATCACATCGGCCGAGCGCAAACTGGTCGAACCGCTGAGCGTCCGCATCATCACCGCGCGCTCGGGCGACACCTACGCCAAGCTGGCGCAAGGCTCGCCGTTGGGCAAATCCGCCGAGAGCTATCTGCGCCTGATCAACGCCCAGTACCCGGACGGCGAACCCAAGCCGGGACAGGCGATCAAGATCGTGGAATAGACATGATAAAAAACAAAAACCGTAGCGAGTTCCGCAGCAGGTCTTAATGTACTTCATAAAGCCGACAGACCCGCACCCGGTCACCCCCGCCAAAGCCGTGCTGCTCGGACTGCTGCTCCTGGTCTGGGTCTGCACCGGGCTGGTCGGCCACGACCCGTGGAAACCGGACGAAGCGACCAGCTTCGGCATCGTCTATTCGATGCTGCAGAGCGGCGACTGGCTGGTGCCGACGCTGGTCGGCGAGCCTTACCTGGACAAGCCGCCGCTGTACTACTGGACCGCCGCCCTTTCCGCCAAACTGTTCGCCCCCCTGCTGCCGCTGCACGACGGCGCGCGCCTCGCCAGCGGATTCTATGTCGGGATGGCGCTGCTGTTCACCGGCCTCGCAGGGCGCAAGCTGTACGGCGAGAACCGCGGCTGGGCTGCGGCGGTCATCCTGATTGGCTGCGTCGGCATGATGGTGCGCGGCCACCAGATGATCACCGATCTCGGCCTGCTGGCCGGCTGCGCGATGATGCTGCACGGCTTCTCGCTGAGCCAGGAACGCGCGGTGCGCGCCGGCGTCTGGATGGGCTTGGGTGTCGGCATCGGCTTCATGTCCAAGGGCTTCATCGCACCGGTACTGTTCCTGCTGATCGCCGCTGCGCTGCCTGCGCTATATGAGCAATGGCGCGAGCGCCGCTATTTCACCAGCCTCGCGGTCGCAGCACTATGCGCGCTGCCCTGGCTGACGGTCTGGCCGCTGCTGCTGTACCAGCATTCGCCGCGCCTGTTCGCCGCTTGGGCCTGGTCGCACAACATCGGCAACTGGCTGAATTACGCGCAGCACGGCCCGAGCAAGGAATCGTTCTACTACCTGAAGAACCTGCCTTGGCTCGCATGGCCCGCGCTGCCGCTCGCGGCCTGGGCGGTGTGGCAGTCGCGCCACCGCCTCGCGCTGCGCGACGACCTGCAACTGCCGCTGGTCGCATTCGGCGTGATGCTGCTCACACTCAGCTTCGTGCCCAACATCAAGGAAGTGTTCGCGCTGCCGATGCTGCTGCCGCTGACGCTGCTCGCCACCGCCTCGCTGTCGGCGCTGAAACGCGGCGCGGCCAACGCGCTGGACTGGTTCGGTCTGATGACCTTCGCGCTGGTGGCGATCGCGATGTGGTGGGGCTGGGCCGGCCTGCTGCTGGACAATCACGCCAAGATCACGCTGTGGCTGAAGGACTACCAGCCCGGCTTCGAACCCGCGTTCGACGAACAGGCCTTCGGCGCCGCCATCGTCGCGACCGTGCTGTGGTTGGTGCTGGTATGGCGCGTAGGCCGCTCGATGCGCCGCGCCGTCACCAACTGGGCCGCAGGCATCACCCTCATCTGGGTGCTGGCGATGACGCTGTGGCTGCCTTGGCTGGACAGCGGCAAGAGCTACCGCAACATGGTCGGCTCGCTGCAACAATCCATGCCCAAGCATTACCGCTGCGTCGGCTACGACTATCTCGGCGAAGGCCAGCGCGCGATGCTGCACTATTTCGGCGGCATCGTCACCCGCGCGGACCGCAAGGAACGCTGCGATCTGCGCCTGATCCAGGGCGACCGCTTATCCAAGCCACTGCTGGACGAAACGCGTTGGAAAAAGATCTGGGAAGGCAGCCGCAAAGGCGACAAGAACGAGCATTACCGCCTCTACCGCCGCATCGACCGGCCCTAAAGTATCTGCGCGGCTTCTTCGAAGTTCAGGCGCGGGCTGCGCGGGAACAACTTGCTCGCATCGCCGTAGCCCAGATTGACCACGAAGTTCGACTTGATCTTCGTACCCGCGAAAAACTCCTTGTCCACCATTTCGTTATTGAAGCCGGACATCGGTCCGGCGTCGAGCCCGAGAGAGCGCGCGGCGAGGATCAGGTAAGCGCCTTGCAGCGTACCGTTACGGAACGCGGTCGTGTCAATCACCGGCTGGTTGCCCGCGAACCACGAGCGCGCATCGGCATGCGGGAACAACTGCGGCAACTTCTCGTAGAACTCGTAATCCTGCGCGACGATAGCCGTCACCGGTGCGGTGCGCGTCTTCTCCTGATTGCCCGGGTCCATCGCCGACAGCAAGCGGCGCTTCGCCTCCTCGCTGCGCACGAACACGAAGCGCGCCGGACAACAGTTCGCGCTAGTCGGCCCCCACTTCATCAGATCGTAGAGCCGGTGGAGCAAGTCATCGTCCACCAGCCTATCCTGCCAGACGCTATGCGTGCGCGCCTCGCGAAAAAGAATATCCAGACTGCGGTCATCGAGTTGCATGGCGCTCTCCTTTGCGGTTGATCGATGGAGTCAGGTTACACCATTCGGGCGATTCGCGATTCGCTTCGTCTGGCTATAGTACAGCCCAGACTGCGGCCGACATCTGATGTCTAAGGTTTGCACAACTGGCCGAAACGACCGGAGAAAAACTAGCTGCGATAGCTCGCGTTTATCTTCACGTAATCGTACGAAAAATCGCAAGTCCACAAAGTCGCATTCACCGTTCCACGATTCAGCACCACGCGGATGGTGATGTCGCTCTGCTGCATCACGCGCTGGCCGTCTTCCTCGCGATAGGAAGCCGCACGCCCGCCGCTCTCGGCGACCAGCACATCATCGAGATACAACGACAACGTATCGACATCGAGGTCGCCCACACCGGCATAGCCGATGGCGGCGAGGATGCGGCCGAGGTTGGGGTCGGAGGCGAAGAACGCGGTCTTGACCAGCGGCGAGTGGGCGATGGCGTAGCCGATCTTCTTGCATTCGGCTTCGTCGCGGCCGCCTTCGACCTTGATAGTGATGAACTTGGTCGCACCCTCGCCGTCGCGCACGATGGCTTGCGCCAGCACGGTGGCGACTTCGGTGACGACGGCCTGCAACGCCGCACTGTTCGCCTCGTCGACCACCGCACCGCTCTTGCCGGTGGCGATCAGCATCAACGCGTCGTTGGTGGAGGTGTCGCCGTCGACGGTGATGCAGTTGAACGAACGGTTCGCAGCCTCGCTGACGATCTGTTGCAGCAGCGGCTGCGCGACGACCGCATCGGTGGCGATGTAGCCCAGCATGGTCGCCATGTTCGGGTGGATCATGCCGGAGCCCTTGGACATGCCGGTCACAGTGACGGTCTTGCCGTCGATCTGCACCTGTTTGCTCACCGCCTTGGCGACGATGTCGGTGGTCATGATCGCATGGGCGGCGTCGAACCAGTTGTCTTCGACCGCATTGGCCACCGCGCGCGGCAGGCCGACTGCGATCTTCGCGACCGGCAGCGGCTCCATGATGACGCCGGTAGAGAACGGCAGGATCTGCGACGGTTTACAGCCCAGCAGACCGGCCAGCGCGGCGCAGGTCGCGCGCGCGTCCTGCATCCCCTGCTCGCCGGTGCCGGCGTTGGCGTTGCCGGTGTTGACCACCAGCGCGCGTATACCGTCAGGCTGCGCCAGATGCTCGCGCGCGACGATCACCGGCGCGGCGCAGAAGCGGTTGGTGGTGAACACGCCGGCGACCTGTGCGCCTGCGCACAGTTGCATCACCAGCACGTCCTTGCGGTCGGGGCGCTTGATGCCCGCTTCCGCGGTTCCCAGAGAAACGCCCGCAACGGGCAGCAGTTCGGCCGCAGCGGGCGTCGTCAGATTGACCGGCATGAATTTTTTCCTGTTTATTGGAGCTGGTAGCCCGTAGCTTGTGGCTGGTAGCAAAACCGGCTTGGCTACAGTCTATTAGCTACCTGCTGCAAGCTGATTAAGCTGGCAGCCCTTAGCTCGTAGCAAAACCGGTTTAGCTACAAGCTACCCGCCACCAGCTACAAGCTGATTAGTAACGTCCGTGGGTACGATAGATGTAGTTGCTGAGTTCGGCCGATTCGGTGTTCATGCGGCGCACGATGCCGTGCATGTTGCGCGCCAACCCTCGCATCACCTTATACACAATCATCGGGTGCGAGTTGATCAGCGTCTCGAACTTGGGACGCTCCAACCCCAACACCTTGGTATCGCCGACCGCATACAGCGTCGCGCTGACCTGCGAGGCCGCACCGCCGACGAAAGTGATCATGCCGGCCAGATCGCCCGGCTTGAGGACGTGGATAGTAGTCGTGCCTTCGCCGCTTTGTATCCTCACCTCGATATCGCCGTGCGCCAAGATATACAAGTTGTCAGGCTGGTCATCTCCCGGCTTGACGATGACATCGCCACCCTTGTAGTCGCGAACGTCGAACAAACCCGCCAGAATCTCCACCTCGGCATCGCTCAGCTCCTCGGTGATGGTTGAGGTGCGCAGCGTATCGATCACTAGTGACATCTTGCTTTCTCCCTTTTGCGTATTAATTCAGTTTTCCGTGGCACTGCTTGTATTTTTTACCTGAGCCGCATGGGCAAGGGTCGTTGCGGCCGACCTTCTGTCCGTCGCGCACAAACGTCCCAGTCCCGTCATCCGTTGACGCGGCTTCGCCGGGATGGCCCAGCGCCTCGTCGTAGTCGGCGTGATGATACTGCACATTTTCCGGCGCGGGGGCGGCTTCCACCGACTCCACATCCGCCTGGTCGCGCACCTGCACGGTCATCAGCACCTGGGTGACTTCGCGCTTGATCGCTTCCAGCATCGTGGCGAACAGTTCGAACGCCTCGCGCTTGTATTCCTGCTTGGGGTTCTTCTGCGCATAACCGCGCAGGTGGATGCCCTGACGCAGATGGTCCAGCGCCGCCAGATGCTCGCGCCAGTGCTGATCCAGGCTCTGCAGCATGATCACGCGTTCGTAATGATGCATCTCCGGACCAACCAGCTCGACCTTGGCCTGGTACTGCTGCGCCGCATGTTCGGCGATGCGCGCCCGCAGCCCGGATTCGTCCAGCTGCTTCTCCTGATCCAGCCATTGCGCCAGCGGCAGATCGAGGCGAAACTCGGCGGCCAGCGTCTTCTCCAGCCCCGGCACGTCCCACTGCTCTTCCATGCTGCCCGGCGAGATATGCTGGCTGACGGTGTCGTCCAGCACTCCGTCGCGCATCGCGACGATGGTCTCGGAGATATCGGTGGTCTCCAGCAACTCTGCGCGTTGCTGGTAGATCACTTTGCGCTGGTCGTTGGCGACATCGTCGTATTCGAGGATCTGCTTGCGCATGTCGAAGTTGCGCGCCTCGACCTTGCGCTGCGCATTCTCGATCGCGCGCGTCACCCAGCTATGCTCGATGGCCTCGCCCTCGGGCAGCTTGAACTTATTCATGATCGCCGCGACGCGGTCGGAAGCGAAGATGCGCAGCAGCGGGTCTTCCAGCGACAGATAGAAGCGGCTGGAGCCGGGATCGCCCTGGCGTCCGGAACGGCCGCGCAACTGGTTGTCCACGCGGCGCGACTCGTGGCGCTCGGTACCGATGATGTGCAAGCCGCCGCTCTTCAGCACCTGCTCGTGCACCTGCTGCCATTCGGCCCTCATCTGCGCGATGCGCTGTTCCTTCGTCGCCTCGTCCAGGCTCTCGTCGGCGCGCACCAGCTCGGCCGGCTTCTCGACGTTGCCGCCCAGCACGATGTCGGTGCCGCGACCGGCCATGTTGGTAGCGATGGTGACCATCTTCGGACGACCGGCCTGCGCGATGATCTCGGCCTCGCGCGCATGCTGCTTGGCATTCAGCACCTGATGCGGCAGCTTTTCCTTCTCCAGCAGTCCGGACAGCAACTCCGAATTCTCGATCGAAGTCGTGCCCACCAGCACCGGCTGGCCGCGCTCGTAACAATCCTTGATGTCCGCGATCACCGCATGATGCTTCTCCGCCGCGGTGAGGTAGACCTTGTCCATCATGTCGTTGCGGATGGTCGGCCGGTGCGGCGGGATGATCACGGTCTCTAATCCGTAGATCGACTGGAACTCGTACGCCTCGGTGTCGGCCGTACCGGTCATACCGGCCAGCTTGTGATACATGCGGAAGTAGTTCTGGAAGGTGATCGAAGCCAACGTCTGGTTTTCCTTCTGGATCGCCACGCCTTCCTTCGCTTCGACGGCCTGATGCAGGCCGTCCGACCAGCGGCGTCCCGACATCAGGCGACCGGTGAATTCGTCGACGATGACCACTTCGTTGTCCTGCACCACGTACTGCTGGTCGCGGAAATACAGGTTATGCGCGCGCAATGCCGCATACAAGTGATGGATCAGCGTGATATTGGCGGGGTCATACAGGCTGCCACCCTCAGGCAGCAGGCCGGCCTCGGACAGCAGATGCTCGGCATGCTCGTGACCGACCTCGGACAGCAGAATCTGGTTGTTCTTCTCGTCCACGCTGAAGTCGCCGGGGCTGTCCTCGTCGGCCTGGCGGCGCAACTTCGGCGCCAGCTTGTCCATGCGCAGGTAGATATCGACGTTGTCTTCGGCCTGACCGGAGATGATCAGCGGCGTGCGCGCCTCGTCGATCAGAATCGAATCCACTTCATCCACAATCGCGTAGTTCAGCGGGCGCTGGTAGCGCTCGGCAGCCTGGTTCGCCATGTTGTCGCGCAGATAGTCGAAACCGAATTCGTTGTTGGTACCGTAGGTGATGTCGGCGGCATACGCCGCCTGCTTCTGGTCGTGCGGCATCTGCGACAGCACGACGCCTACCGACAGGCCGAGGTAGCGATACAGCTTGCCCATCCATTCCGCATCGCGGCTGGCGAGGTAGTCGTTCACCGTCACCACATGCACGCCCTTGCCGGAGATCGCGTTCAGGTAAGCCGGCAGCGTGGACATCAGCGTCTTGCCCTCGCCGGTGCGCATTTCGGCGATCTTGCCGTAGTGCAGCACCATGCCGCCAATCAGCTGCACATCGTAATGGCGCATGCCCAGCGCGCGCGTGCTCGCCTCGCGCACTACCGCGAAAGCTTCCGGCAGAATGGCGTCGAGCGACTCGCCATTGGCGTAACGCTGCCTGAAACTTTCCGTCTTGCCGCGCAGTTCGTCGTCGCTCAGTTTCGCGACATCGGCCTCCAGCTTGTTGATGGTCTGGACGGTGGCGCGGTACTGCTTCAGCAAGCGGTCGTTGCGGCTGCCGAAGATGCTTTTCAACACTTTGGAGATCATGTTCTCGTTTTCTCTGCTGCAAAAAATAAAAGGGTGAGGCGATCCATCACCTCACCCCCGGACATTACTGTCTCGCCATCAGCCGTGCGCGTCCTGCAGGAAACGCACGGGATTCTGGGCGATACCCTTATAACGGACTTCAAAATGCAGGTGGTTGCCGGTGGAACGCCCGGTGCTGCCGACTTCGGCGATCTTGTCGCCGCGCCGCACCACCTGCCCCACTTTGGCCAGCAAACGCGAAGCGTGCGCGTAGCGCGTCACAATGTCGTTGCCGTGATCGATCTCGACCATATTACCATACTGGGGATGGTAATCGGAGTACGCCACCACGCCGCCTGCAGAGGCGCGGATGGCTGTCCCCTGAGGCACCATGTAGTCCACGCCCTCGTGCATCGCGCTCGCGCCGGTGAACGGGTCGAGACGCCAGCCGAAGTTAGACGAATAGAAACCCTGAGTGATAGGCGGGATCGAAGGCAACAGCTTGCGGCTCAACTGGTTCTGCAGCAGCATGGTCTCCAGCGCCATCAGCTTGTCGCTGCGGTCGTTCACCAGCTGCGTCAAGGTATCGAGCTGCTGATCCAGGCTGGCCACCGACATCTGCTGTGCCGACGTCGTCACCAACGGACCGCCCTGTGCCGGCGGCTGATCGAAACGAAAATCCTCGGGCTTCATACCGGTGAGCTTGGCCAGACGCGAGCCCAACGCATCCAGACGCTGCATCTGCGCCTGCATCTGGCCGACGCGCACCGCCATCACATCCAGGCTGCTGTGCACATAGGTCTGCTGTTTCGCCCGCTCCTCGCTCTGTATGCTGGACAGCAAGGCGCGCACGCCGTCGTTCAAGCCTTCCGGAGCGAAGCGCGCCAGCGTGTATTGCAGCGCGAATGTCGCCATCCAGACCATCACGAACACCGACAGCGCCAGCAATGCGATCTGCCAGCCGCCCAGCGTGATGCTGCGGGATTTTGCCAATCGGTTGGAAACTAGAATAATATTCACTTCCCGCTCCCTTATTTATATTGTCTATCCTGTGGCGCAACGATTCGGATCACTACTCGGCAACAACCCGGAACTCCGTCCGCTCGTCTCCAGAGCCCAGGCCCTGTCGACCCTGCAGCGTCAGTTCACGAACGCCGCCCCGCCCTATCTTGCCCAATCCTGCACAGTGCTGGGACTGCAGTTCGGGACGCTCACCGTCGCTGCGGCAAATTCCACCGTCGCCGCGAAACTGCGCCAACTTGCGCCGGAACTCGTTGTTTTATTGCAAAACAAGGGGTGCGAGGTTAGCGGAATCCGCGTCAAGGTGCAAGTCGGCTATGCGCCCGCGCCGCGCCGTCAACAGCCCCGCGAACTGAGCAGCACCGCGCGCAACGCACTCAGCCGCCTCAGCGAATCGCTCGAGAATTCCCCCCTCAAGCTCGCATTGAGGAAACTCGCCAAAACAAAAGAACAGTGACGATGAGCGAACCGGGCTGCGCAGTATAATCACGGCCACCATCCCCGCATCAGGAACCGCACCGAGATGAAGAAATCACCTGTTCTTATACTGCTGAGCTGCCTCATCCTGTTTACTGCATCGTTCCCGGCGATCGCATGGCAACAGACGGACATCGAATCCACGCGCGATGCGAGCAATGCCTACGATGCCGGCGATTATGCCAAAGCATCGCTGCTGTATAGCCTGCTGGCAAAACAGGGTAATGCCGTCGCCCAATTCAATCTTGGCGTCATGTATGAACGCGGCCAGCATCTGCCCCGTAACGCCAAGGAGGCGATCCAGTGGTACTTGCTCGCCGCAGAACAAGGTTATGCCCCGGCGCAGTTCAGGCTGGGAAGGCTCTTTGCCAAAGGCAAAGCCGTACCGCAGGACTACGCCAGAGCATCCAGCCTCTACCTGGCCGCTGCCGAACAGGGCCATGCTCCGGCCCAGATCAGTCTGGGCGTCATGTATGAGAAAGGGGTCGGCGTACTCCAGAACCACCAATTGGCGACCCATTGGTACCAAATGGCGGCAGCCCAGGGCGACCCCACGGCCCAGCGCAATCTTGCGGAAGCTTACAATGCCGGGCGAGGCGTGCCGCAAGATCCGGTTCGGGCCTATATGTGGATGAATATTGCCGCTGCCAATGCCAAAACCTCCATCGCCCGAACTCAATATGTCGAACGACTCGCATCCATGGCAGGGAAAATGAGCACCGAGCAGCTCACGCAGGCGCGGTCGCTCGTCGCGAGCTGCGCCGCATCTAACTATAAAGGCTGTTAGACCAGCACTCGCCACCCCACCAGCACGAAGTGTTCGAGCACATACAGCAGCACGAACACGGCCAGCACCAGTAAGGTAAAACGCAGCGTCTTGCGGACGAACTCCAGATAGCGCCGGTCGCGCGTGAAGACGTACATCCCCATGCCGAGCACCAGCAGCAAGGCTACCAAAAAGAAGAACAGGCGCAGGATCAGCATAACGCTGGCGTATCGAAGTTACGCGATCTGCAACTGCAGGCGCAGAAACGCCGGGGCGTCTTCCACGCTATCGAAAGTGACGAACTCCCACGCCTGCTCGTCGGCCAGCAGGGCGCGCACCAGCGCATTGTTCAGCGCATGGCCGGACTTGAATCCGGAGAACGCACCGATCAGAGGATGTCCGAGCATATATAAGTCGCCGATGGCGTCGAGCACCTTGTGCTTGACGAACTCGTCCTCGAAACGCAGTCCTTCGGCATTCAGCACGCGGTATTCGTCCATCACGATGGCATTGTCCAGGCTGCCGCCCAGCGCCAGCCCCTGCGCACGCATGTTCTCGACATCCTGCATGAAACCGAAGGTACGTGCGCGGCTGATGTCGCGCACATAGGACTCCTCGCCCAGATCGACCGTGACATGCTGCTTGGTGTTGGCGAACACCGGATGAGCGAAGTTGATCGTGAAGGTCAGCTTGTAGCCGTTAAAGGGATCGAAGCGCACCCACTTGTCGCCCTGCTTCAGCTCGACGCTCTTCTTCACTCGAATGAACTGCTTGGCTGCGGACTGCTCGACGATACCCGCCGATTGCAGCAGGAAGATGAACGTGCCTGCGCTGCCGTCCATGATGGGCACCTCGGCGCTGTCCAGATCGACGTAGGCGTTATCGACACCCAAACCTGCGAAAGCCGACATCAGATGCTCGACGGTAGCGATGCGCACGCCGTTCTGCTCCATGCAAGTCGAGAGCCGCGTGTCGTGCACCAGATCGGCGCGCGCACGTATCTCTTCCACCGGCTTGACGTCCACACGGCGGAACACGATCCCGGTGTTGACCGGGGCCGGACGCAACCCTAGCGTGACCTTCTGGCCGCTGTGCAAGCCGACCCCCGTCACGCTGACGGATCCCTTCAATGTGCGTTGCTTGACCATCGGTGTCCTGAGCGAGAAATCATGAGGCGATTTTAACACGCCCCTGAAGCCGCTCCCGCCCCGCTAGTCTGCCTGCTTGCGCAGGAACGACGGAATATCCAGCGTATCCATGCCGGACTTCTCCATCGCATCGATCTGCTCGCGACGGCCGCGACGCATCACGGCGGGCGTATCCAGTTCGCTGTAGTTCACGCCCGGATTGGCGACCGGCTGATTGTCCGTACCGGTACGCTGATAACTGGCCTCTTCGCCGCGATACACCACTTCCGGCTTCGATTGCTTGCGTGCCGCGCCCAGACCGGTTGCGACCACGGTTACGCGCAACTCGTCGCCCATCGCCTCGTCGAACACGGAGCCCACGATCACGGTCGCTTCTTCCGCCGCGAACTGCACGCACTCCATCACGTCGTCGATCTCCTTCAGCTTCAGGTTCATGCTCGATGTGATGTTCACCAGCACGCCGCGCGCACCGGACATGTCCACATCTTCCAGCAACGGGCTGGCGATCGCGCGCTCGGCCGCGGTGCGTGCACGGTCAGGTCCGTTGGCGATCGCGGAACCCATCATCGCCATGCCGTTCTCCGACATCACGGTGCGCACGTCGGCGAAGTCCACGTTGATCAGGCCCGGCACGTTGATGACCTCGGCGATACCGGCCACCGCACCCTGCAGCACGCCGTTCGCGGCCTTGAACGCTTCCGGCACGGTGATGTCGCTGCCCAGCACCTCCATCAGCTTGGAGTTCGGCACGATGATCAGCGAATCGACATGCTCGTGCAGTGCCTCGATACCGGCCTTGGCAAAGCGCATGCGATTGCCTTCGTAGGTGAACGGCTTGGTGACCACCGCCACGGTCAGGATGTCCAGCTCGCGCGCGATCTGCGCGACGATAGGCGCAGCGCCGGTACCGGTGCCGCCGCCCATGCCCGCGGTGATGAACACCATGTTCGCACCGGCGATCAGCTCCTTGATGCGCTCGCGATCCTCTTCTGCCGCGGCCTGGCCGACGGAAGGTTTCGCGCCTGCGCCCAGCCCCTTGGTGATGTTTGCACCGATCTGCAACTGGGTGCGAGCCTTGCTGCGCTTGAGCGCCTGCGCATCGGTGTTGATAGCGATGAACTCCACCCCTTGCACGCCCTGCTCGATCATGTGGTCCACCGCATTGCCGCCGCAGCCGCCCACACCGATCACCTTGATGATCGCATCCTGAGTCTCAGCTTCCATGATTTCAAACATCGTTTTCTCCTTTTCTAAATTGCAAAACAAACCCTGAACCCCGATCAAAACCTAATCCGAACCCTGCTAAAAATTTCCCTGGAACCACGTCTTCATCCTTGCCAGCACATCCCCGAAAGAACTCGATTGCATACGCGTCTCCTCGTTGCGTTGATGATGTTCCAGCCCGTACAGCAACAGGCCGACACCGGTCGCCATGCGCGGCGTCTTCACGACGTCGGACAGACCGCCGACGTATTTGGGAATGCCCAGCCGCACTGGCATATGGAATATTTCCTCGCCCAGCTCGACCATGCCCTGCATCGCGGCGCTACCGCCGCTGATGACGATGCCGGAAGACAGCAGATCCTCGAATCCGCTGCGGCGCAGCTCCTGCTGCACCAGCGAATACAGTTCCTCGACTCGCGGCTCGATCACCTCGGCCAGCGTCTGGCGCGACAGCATGCGCGGCCCGCGCTCGCCCACGCCCGGCACTTCGATCATGCCGTCGTCGGCCAGCTGACGCAGCGCGCAGCCATGCTTGATCTTGATGTCCTCGGCGTCCTGCGTCGGCGTGCGCAAGGCCATCGCGATGTCGTTGGTGATCTGGTCTCCGGCGATGGGGATCACCGCGGTATGGCGGATCGCGCCGCCAGTGAACACGGCGATGTCCGTGGTGCCGCCGCCGATGTCGACGATGCACACGCCCAGCTCCTTCTCATCCTCTTCCAGCACCGCCTTGCTCGACGCCAGCGGCTGCAGGATCAGTTCGTTGACCTCCAGCCCGCAGCGGTGGATGCACTTCATGATGTTCTGCACCGCGGCGACCGCGCCGCTGACGATGTGCACCTCCACGTCCAGGCGCATGCCGCTCATACCCAGCGGCTTCTTGATTCCGTCCTGTCCGTCGATGCTGAATTCCTGTTCGAGGATATGCAGTATCTGCTGGTCGCCCGGCAGGCTGATCGAACTAGCGGTCTCGATCACGCGATCGATGTCGGGGGCCATCACTTCCTTGTCCTTGATCTTCACCATGCCGCGCGAATTGATGCCGCGGATGTGGCTGCCGGCGATGCCGGTGCAGACCTCGCGTATCTTGCAATCCGCCATCAGTTCGGCCTCTTCCAGCGCGCGCTGGATCGCCCCGACCGTGGCCTCGATATTGACCACCATGCCCTTCTTCATGCCGCTGGATTCGTGCATGCCCATGCCGATCACCTCCAGCGCACCGTCCGGCTTGACCTCACCGACGATGGCGACGATCTTGGACGTACCGATATCCAGACCGACCACCAGATTCTTGGCTTCCTTGTTATTTCTGCTCATCGTTTACTCCCTGCCGCCCCTTAACCGTTGAACGCCCCGCCCAGCGCGAAGCCGTTGCGGTAACGCAAATCCACATATTTCACCGTACCCTCCAGCGCCGCGAGGCTGTAGGGATAAACCTCGACGAAACGCGCCAGGCGCTGCTCCATCTCTTCGCGCCCCAACTCCAGCACCATGCCGTTGGAGAGGTGCAGCTGCCAGGCATGGCGCGGACTCAGCGCGATCTGCACGACCCGCAGATTCAGCGACTGCAATTGCTCGCCGAACTGGCTATAGCGCTGCGCGATCTCGTGAGAATCGCCATCCTGGCCGATGAATACCGGCAGCGTCTCTGCGCTCTGCGCATCGAACACTTCGCCATAGGTGTTCACCAGCAACGCACCGTTCCAGCGCGCCAAGGTCTCGTGCTCTTCCAGTTGCACCGTCAGCCGATCCGGAAACTCGCGCCTGATGCTGATGCTGCGCACCCAAGGCAGCTGCTCCAGCGATGCGCGCAAGCTATCGATATCGACCGTGAAAAAGTTGCCGTTCACCTCGCCCCGCACCTTCTGCAGCACATCCTCAGGGATCACCCGCTGCGGCGGCGCATCCAAGCGCACGCTGTGCAGGGGGAACAGCCCCGGCAGATGCACCATGTAATACGCAACGCCGTACAGCACCGCCAGCACGCTGAATGTCATCAGCGCGTTGGCGATATTGCGCAGCAGCGATGCGTTATCCCACATGCGCTTTTTCCAATACTTTCAGTACCAGTTGCTCGAACGAAATCCCCGCCTGCCGCGCCGCCATCGGCACCAAGCTGTGGTCGGTCATGCCCGGCGAGGTGTTGATCTCCAGCAAATAAGGCTGGCCGTCTTCGCCCATCAGGAAATCCACGCGCCCCCAACCCTGTCCGCCGATCAGCGAGAACGCCAGCTTCGCCAGATGCTGCATCTCGGCTTCCTTGTCGGCGCTCAGGCCGCAGGGGCACAGGTAGCACGTGTCGTCGCGCAGGTATTTCGCCTCGTAATCGTAGAACTCGTTCGCCGGCTCGATCTTGATCACCGGCAGCGCCTGGTCTCCGAGGATCGCCGCGGTGTATTCGCCGCCGCCGATGAAGCTCTCGGCGATCACCAGCTTGTCGTGCCTCGCCGCTTCGCGGTATGCCGCCTGCAACTGTTCGACCGTCTTCGCCTTGCCGATGCCTACGCTGGAGCCCTCGTTCGCCGGCTTCACGAATATCGGCAGGCCGAGCTGTGCCGCCACCGCATCCCAGTCGCTGTGTTCGTTCAGCAGGGTGTAGCCCGGTATCGGCAAACCCGCCGCCTGCCACACCAGCTTGGTGCGCCACTTGTCCATGCCCAGCGCGGAGGCCAGCACGCCGCTGCCGGTATAAGGGATACCCAGCAACTCCAGCGCACCCTGCACCGTGCCGTCCTCGCCGCCGCGGCCATGCAGCGCGATGAATGCGCGGTCGTAACCCTCGTCGCGCAACGCCTGCAGGTTCTGCACCGCCGGGTCGAACGCATGCGCATCCACGCCGCTGCGCTGCAACGCAGCCAGTACCGCTGCGCCGCTCTTCAGCGAAACCTCGCGCTCGGCGGACTTGCCGCCGAACAGCACCGCCACTTTTCCTAAACTTTTCACTTCGCCATCTCTCCTATGATTCTCACCTCGGGATGCAATTGCACCCCCGTCTGTGCGGCGACCGTCGCCCGCACTTCGTTGATCAGATTCTCGATGTCCGCCGCGGTCGCTTCGCCTGTGTTGACGATGAAGTTCGCATGCTTCTCCGACACCTGCGCGCCGCCGACACGCTTGCCCTTCAGCCCGCATTGCTGGATCAGCCGCGCCGCAAAATCGCCCGGCGGATTGCGGAACACCGAGCCTGCGTTCGGCAAGTTCAGCGGTTGGCTGGCGATGCGCTTGGACAGCAGCTCCTTGATCTCCTGCCGCGCCACCTCTCCGTCTCCCGTCTCGAACTTCATCGTCGCGGAGACGAACCATTCCTCAGAGGATTCAAGCAACGCCACATGGCGATATCCGATCTCGTAGTCCGCTGCCGTGCGCGTATGCAATTCGCCGCGCCTATCCACCGTCTGCACCTGCGACACGCGCTCCCATATCTCGCTGCCGTAGCAACCGGCGTTCATCGCCAGCATGCCGCCGACCGTGCCGGGGATGCCAGCGAAGAATTCTGCGCCGCGCAGGTTATGCAGCGAGGCGAAGCGTGCGAGCTTCGCACCAGCGACACCGGCCTCGACATAGATGCTGTCGTCCGCATCCAGACGCAGCTCGGTCAATGCGCCGTGCATCAGCAGCACCGTGCCGCACAGACCACCATCGCGCACCAGCAGGTTGCTGCCGAGGCCCACCGCAACCAACGGCTCGTCCTCCGGCAATGTACGCAGGAACACCAGCAGGTCGTCGATATCAGCCGGACGATACATCCGGCGTGCGACACCGCCCGCACGCCAGCTGGTGTGCTTGCGCATAGGCACGTCGAAGCGCATTTCGCCCCGCAATCCTGCCGCGATGAACTGTGTCGGTTCGCTCATATTCATTTCTGTGTCATCTGCCTGACTTGATTCGGCACACCGCCTATCGAGCCCGCACCCATCGTGATCACCACGTCGCCGTCTCGCGCCATCTGCAGGATGGCCTGCGGCATGTCGGCGATCTGCTCGACGAACACCACATCGCTCTGTCCCGCGACACGCAGCGCATGCATCAACGCACGCCCGTCTGCGGCCACGACCGGCGCCTCGCCCGCGGCGTAAACCTCTGCCAGCAACAGCGCATCGACGCCGCACATCACCTGTACGAAGTCCTCGAACAGGTCGCGTGTGCGCGTGTAGCGGTGCGGCTGGAACGCCAGCACCAGCCGCTTTTCCGGGAATGCGCCGCGCACCGCGGCCAGCGTCGCCCTCATCTCCACCGGGTGATGGCCGTAATCGTCGAGCAGCGTGAACGATCCGCCGTCCGGCAATGCGACCTCGCCGTAGCGCTGCATACGCCGGCCCACACCCTCGAACTCGGCCAACGCGGCGACGATGGCGTCTTCCTCGACGCCCACTTCGAGTGCCACGGCGATCGCCGCGAGCGAATTCAGCACGTTGTGCATACCCGCGAGATTCAGCGTCACATCGAGATCGACGGGCACGCTGTTATGTCGGCACAGGGCGGTAAACCGCATCTTCCCGCCTTCGTGGCGCACGTTCACCGCGCGTATCTGCGCGTCCTCGCAGAAGCCGTAGGTGGTCACCGGCTTGGTGATGCGCGGCAGGATGTCGCGCACATTGGGATCGTCCACGCACAGCATCGCCCGGCCGTAGAACGGCAGATGCTCGACGAACTCGACGAAGGCCGACTTCAACTTCTCGAAGTCGTGGCCGTAAGTCTCCATGTGGTCGGCATCGATATTGGTGATGACCGCGAGGATGGGCGTGAGGTGCAGGAAGGAAGCATCCGATTCGTCCGCCTCGGCGACGATGAACTCGCCTGTGCCCAGGCGCGCATTCGCACCGCTGCTGTTAAGCCTGCCGCCGATCACGAAGGTCGGGTCGTAGCCACCCTTGGCCAGCACGCTGGTGACCAGCGAGGTCGTCGTGGTCTTGCCGTGCGTGCCCGCGATGGCGATACCCTGGCGCAGGCGCATCAGCTCCGCCAGCATCACCGCGCGCGGCACCACCGGAATCTTGCGTTCGCGTGCCGCGACCACTTCCGGGTTATCCGCCTTCACTGCGGTGGAAGTCACCACCGCATCGACATCCTTCAGATTGTCCGCTGCATGGCCGTAATGGACAGACACGCCCAGCGTCTGCAAGCGCTGCGTCACCGCGCTCTCTGCCAGGTCGGAACCGCTGACCTGGAAGCCGAGATTCAGCAGCACCTCGGCGATACCGTTCATGCCCGAGCCGCCGATGCCGACGAAATGGATGTTTTTAACCTTATGTTTCATGCTTCAGCCAACTCCTTGCACACGTCCGCCACCCGTTGCGCCGCATCGACCTTCGCCACGCTGCGCGCCTGTTGCGCCATTGCCAATAATTTTTCGCGCGTCAGATCGCGCAGCAGTTGCGCCAATCCTTCCGCATTCAGTTCGGTCTGCGGCAACAGCACCGCAGCACCCCGCTCCGACAGGAAGCGCCCGTTATGCGTCTGGTGGTCGTCCACCGCAAATGGGAACGGCACGAGGATGCTCGCGACGCCCGCAGCCGCCAGCTCGGCGACCGTCAGCGCACCGGCTCGACAGATCACGACATCGGCGTTCGCATAACAACCGGCCATGTCTTCAAGGAAGGGACGGATGTCGACCTCTACGCCCGCGTTCCGGTAGAGCTGTTGCACCACATCGAAGTGCTGCTTGCCAGTCTGGTGCAGCACGTGCGGACGCGCATCTTCCGGCATCGATGCCAGCGCCTGCGGCAGCGCCTCGTTGAGCGCCCTCGCACCCAGGCTGCCGCCGACGACCAACACATTCAACTTGCCGCTGCGCGCGCCATAACGCTGCGCCGGATCAGGCAGCGCGGCGATCGATGTGCGCACCGGGTTGCCGCACCACTCGACGCCCGGCAGCACGTCAGGGAAGCCGCTCAGCGTCCGTTGCGCGATGCGCGCCAGCACCTTGTTGCTCAATCCCGCGATGGAATTCTGTTCGTGTATCGCCAGCGGACGGCGCAGCATTGCGGCCATCAGTCCGCCGGGGAAGGTGATGTAGCCGCCCAGCCCCAGCACCACGTCGGGACGATGGCGGAACATCGCCGCTGCGCTCTGCCCCAAGGCGCGCAGCAGGTTGAACGGCAGCAGCAGTTTGCGCATCACGCCCTTGCCGCGCAGGCCGGAGAAGTTCACCCAAGCCACCTCGTAACCGTGCTTCGGCACCAGCTCGGCCTCCATGCTGTTGGGGGCGCCCAGCCAGGTCACGGCCCAGCCTTCGGCACGCAACACGTCCGCGACCGCCAGCCCCGGCATGATGTGTCCGCCGGTACCGCCTGCCATGATCAGGATCGAACGCTTGCTCATACCGGCAACCCCCTTGCAACCCTGCGGTTTTGGCTACGGCCGTCCCGCTGGGACTTAACTTGCTTGCGCAAGTTAGCCTTCGCCGAAACAGACGTGCTGTGAACGTGCGTGCTCATACCGGTAGCCCCCGCGCAACACGTCTGTTTTCATAATCAACCCTCAGCAACACCGCCGCCGCAACGCAGTTCACCACGACGCCGCTGCCGCCGAAGCTCAGGAAGGGCAGGGTCAGCCCCTTGGTCGGCAACACGCCCATGTTCACGCCGATGTTGATCATCGCCTGCACACCCAGCCATACGCCTATCCCCTGAGCGACCAGGGCGGAGTAGTTGCGATCAAGGAAGGCGGCGTGGCGGCCGATCTGGAATGCGCGGAGTACGAATATCGCGAATAGCAGGATCACCGCGGAAACGCCGAACAGGCCGAGCTCCTCTGCGATCACCGCCATCAGAAAGTCGGTATGCGCCTCAGGCAGATAGAACAGTTTCTCCACGCTGCCGCCCAGTCCGACGCCGAACCATTCACCGCGGCCGAACGCGATCAGCGCGTGAGAGAGCTGGTAGCCCTTGCCGAACGGATCGGCCCAAGGGTCCATGAATCCGATCACGCGCTGCATGCGGTAGGGCGACGACAGGATCAGCGCGGCGAACGCCAGCGGCAGCGCGAACACCAGCGCGGCGAACACCTTGCCGTTGAATCCGCCCAGCCACAACGTGCCGAGCGCGATCGCGATGATCACGACGAACGCGCCCATGTCCGGCTCCAGCAGCAGCAGGAATCCGACCAGAACCATCACCGCGAACATCGGCACGAAGGCCTTGACGAAGGTGTCCTTGACCTTGACCTTGCGCACCACGTAGCTGGATGCGTACATCACCGCAAACAGTTTCATCAGCTCGGACGGCTGCAGGTTGATGACGAACAGCGACAGCCAACGCTGGCTGCCGTTGACCGATTTTCCGATGCCGGGGATCAGCACCAGGATCAGCAGGAACACGCCGGTGACGAAAAGCACCGGCGCATAGCTTTGCCACATCTGCACCGGCACGCTGAACGCGAACGCCCCCGCGGTAACGCCGATAGCGATGAAGATTCCGTGGCGCATCAAGTAATAGGCAGGCTGATTGCCGGTGAACTTGCTGCCTTCGGCGGTTGCGATAGACGCGGAATACACCATCACCAGTCCGAGTGCGAGCAGGCCAGCGAGCACCCACAAGAGCAGTTCGTCGAACTGCGCCTGTGGCGGCTTGGTGCGTGTCTTGACCATGGAGACCATCACGCGGCCTCCTTCTGGAGGTCGCGCACCGCCGCGACGAAGACTTCGGCGCGATGCGCGTAATTCCTGAACATGTCGAAACTGGCACAGGCAGGAGACAGCAGCACCGCATCGCCGCGCTGTGCGAGACGCGCCGATTTATGCACGGCATCGTTCATGTCGGCGGCGCGCTGCAGCGGCACGCCGCAACCCTGCAGCGCGGCTTCGATCAACGGCGCATCGCGCCCGATCAGCACCGCTGCGCGCGCATGCTGTGCGACGGCCGAGTTCAGTGGCGAGAAATCCTGCCCCTTGCCTTCGCCGCCGAGTATCACTACCGCTTTGCGTCCCAAGCCCTTCAGCGCGGCCTCGGTCGCACCGACGTTGGTCCCCTTGGAGTCGTCGTAGTAGACGACGCCGTCTATCTCCGCGACGCGCTCCACGCGATGCGGCAGGCCCTTGAAGCCGCGCAACGCAGCGAGCAACACGGGTATAGGCAGATCGATCGCGCGGCACAGCGCCAGCGCGGCGAGCGCGTTCGCGACGTTGTGCAACCCGGCAACCTGGAGTTCGCTCGCTTTCATCAGGCGCTCGCTGCCCTGCGCCAGCCAGATGTCTGCGCCGTCGCGGACGATGCCCCAGTCGTTTTCGTTCTTCGGCGCATCGAGGCCGAAGGTCACGACGTTCCTGCCCGGCAGCGCCATACCCATGCTGCGCGCATCGTCGCGGTTCAGCAGTTGCACGCCGCTGCCGTGGAAGATGCGCGCCTTCGCTGCGGCGTATCCGTCCATGCCGTCGTAACGGTCAAGATGGTCTTCGCTGATATTCAGCACCGTCGCGGCATCAGCATTCAATGTAGAGGTCGTCTCCAGCTGAAAGCTGGACAGCTCCAGCACCCATACCTCGGGTTGCTTGTCGCCGCGCGCCAGCACCACGTCCAGCACCGCCGGCGAGATGTTGCCCGCCGCGACCGCATCCTTGCCCGCGGCCTTGCACAGGTGTTCGACCATGCTGGTGACGGTGGTCTTGCCGTTCGCACCGGTGATCGCCAGAACCTTGGTCGTAAGACGCAGGTCGGAAGTTGCGAGTTGTTGCGCGAACAGCTCTATGTCGCCTTCGACGGGGATGCCGCGCGCGACGGCGCGCTGGACAAAGGGATCGGCCATCGGCACGCCGGGGCTGATCGCAATGAACTCCACGCCATCCAGCAGGCTGTCGTCGAATGCGCCGCAACGCATCTCCGCCTGCGGGCAGTCCCGACTCAACACATCCAGTCCCGGCGGATTGCCGCGGCTGTCGGCGACGCGCACATGCGCACGCTGCGCGCTCAACCAGCGCGCGAGCGAGAGCCCGGTCTCTCCGAGACCCAGCACCAGCACGTGTTTGTCAGCCCAACTTGTCAATTGCTCTCCTAACCCCGTAGGGGCGCGATTCATCGCGCCCTTCTTTGCCCAACGAAAACCCGGGCGCGATAAATCGCGCCCCTACCTTAGTTTCAACGTCGCCAACCCGATCAACACCAGCAGCATCGTGATGATCCAGAACCTCACGTTAGCGTTTGGTGTCGCCATAACATTCGCTACGCTCATGTGAGTCTCCCCCAACGCTAACGTGGCGCACTTCTTCCTTTGCATCTCGACGCTCATCTCAGTTTGAGCGTTGCCAGGCCGATCAAGACCAGCAACATCGTTATGATCCAGAAGCGCACTACCACTTGCGTTTCTTTCCAGCCCTTCTGTTCGAAATGGTGGTGCAGCGGCGCCATCAGCAGGATGCGTTTTCCCGTGCCGTATCGCCGTTTCGTGTACTTGAAATACGACACCTGCAACATCACCGACACCGCCTCGACGACGAACACGCCGCCCATGATGAACAGCACCAGCTCCTGGCGGATGATCACCGCTACCGTGCCGAGCGCCGCACCCAGCGCTAGTGCGCCGACGTCGCCCATGAACACCTCGGCCGGGTAGGCGTTGAACCACAGGAAGGCCAGGCCCGCGCCGGAGATCGCGAGGCAGAACACCGCGAGCTCGCCCGCGCCGGGGATGTAGGGCACGCCGAGATATTTGGAGAACACCGCATGGCCCGCGACATAGGCGAAGATCGCCAGCGCGCCGCTGACCATCACCGTGGGCAGAATCGCCAGGCCGTCGAGACCGTCGGTCAGGTTCACCGCATTGCTGCTGCCGACGATGACCAGATAGACCAGCACGATGAAGGCGAGCGCGCCCAGCGGGAACACCAGGTACTTGAAGAACGGCACGATCAGTTCGGTCTGCGCCGGCAACGTCGAGGTCTTCCACAGATAGATGCCGACCGCCAGCGCGACCAGCGATTGCCAGAACATCTTGGCGCCGGCCGACAAGCCCTTGGGATTACGATGGACGACCTTGCGGTAATCGTCCACCCACCCGATCGCGCCGACGCCCAACGTGGCGAACAGCACGACCCAGATGTAGGCGTTGTGCAGGTCGCCCCACAACAGCGTGGTGATCGCGACCGAAGTCAGGATCAGCGCGCCGCCCATCGTCGGCGTGCCGGCCTTCACCAGATGGGTCTGCGGGCCGTCGGTGCGCACCGACTGGCCGATCTTCATCGCCGCCAGCTTGCGTATCATTGCCGGTCCGACCATGAACGAAATCAGCAGCGCTGTCATCGCCGCCAGCACAGCACGCAGCGTGATGTAGTTGAACACGTTGAAGAAGCGGATGTCCTGCGACAGCGATTGGGCCAGGGCTAATAACATCAGTGCGTCCTTTCTTCGGCGGCGTCCACGCAGTGGGCCACCACACGTTCCATTTTCATGAAGCGCGAACCCTTCACCAGCACGGTGACGTCCGCATCCAATTCCTTGTCCAGCTCGGCCAGCAGCTCTTCGATGCGCTCGAAGTGGCGCGCGCCGTCGCCGAACTCGCGCACGGCATCGCGGCTCAGCTCGCCCAGCGCGTACAGCTTCTCGATGCCGGCGCGCTTCGCCTCGCCGCCGATCTCGGCATGGAACGCCGCAGCGCCTTCGCCCAGCTCGCCCATGTCGCCCAGCACGAAGATGCGCTTGCCGCTCACCTGCGCAAGAACGCCGATCGCGGCACGCATCGAAGCGGGATTGGCGTTATAGGTATCATCGATCAGTACGGCGCCGCGTCTGGCCACCTTGCGCTGCAAGCGCCCGGCGACGCCGTCGAACCGGCCCAGGCCTTCGGCGATGGTCTGCAGCGGCACGTTCACCGCGATAGCTGCCGCCGTTGCCGCCAGCGCGTTGCGCGCGTTGTGTTCGCCGGGCACCTGCATCTGCACCGAGAAGCCGCCCTGCGGCGTCCGCACATCCAGGTGCAGGCCGCCGTCCTCTGGTCGCCATGATCCGGATATGTCGGCATCGCCATCGAGTCCGAACTCCAGCAGCGAGCGTGTGCCGGCCAGCGCCCGCCACAGCGGAGCATGCACATCGTCGGCATTGATCGCTGCAGTACCGTGATCATCCAACCCGGCGAATATCTCGCCCTTGGCCTGCGCGACCGCCTCGACCGAACCCAGCCCTTCCAGATGCGCGCCGCTGGCGTTGTTGACCAGCGCGACATCCGGACAGGCGATGTTCGTCAGGTAATCGATCTCGCCCGGATGGTTCATGCCCATCTCGATCACCGCATAGCGATGCCGCGCGTTCAGCTGCAGCAGCGTCAGCGGCATGCCGATGTCGTTGTTCAGGTTGCCCTTGGTCGCCAGCACCGCATCGTCATTGCCGGCGGCGATACGCAGGATGCTCGCCAGCATCTCCTTGACCGTGGTCTTGCCGTTGCTGCCGGTGATCGCGACCAGCGGCACCTCGAACTTGCGGCGCCAGTACGCGGCGAGTTGGCCCAGCGCGAGATGCGTGTCCTCGACGACCAGGATGCTGGATTCAGGATTCAGGATAGCGGCGCGCGCCTCATAACTGTCGGCGTTCACGATCGCGGCGACTGCACCATCTCGCAGTGCGCCCGGCACGAACTCGTAGCCGTCGAAGTTGTCGCCGCGCAACGCGATGAACAAGTCGCCTGCGGCGATCTTGCGGCTGTCTGTCGAGACCGTGCGGATGCGCACATCCTTGCCGAGCATGCGGGCACCGAGCGCCTTCGCCGCTTCCGACAGAGACATCATGACGCCGTCATTCATGTCCAGACCCTTCATGCGGCCGCCCTCCATGTTTGCAGCGCGCGCTCGGCAGCGGCGATATCGCTGAACGGATGCTTCACGCCGTCGATCTCCTGATACTCCTCGTGGCCCTTGCCCGCGATCAGCACGGTGTCCTGCGCGCGTGCCTGCGCGATGGCCAAAGCGATGGCTTCGCCGCGCTCGATGACAATCTGGTGTTTGTTTTCGGTCATGCCTACCGCGATGTCGGCAATGATGTATTCCGGTTTTTCGCTGCGAGGGTTGTCGCTGGTGACGATACTGAGGTCGGCGAAACGCTCGGCGACACGCCCCATCATTTCACGCTTGCCGCGGTCGCGATCTCCGCCGCAACCGAACACGCAGATCAGCCTGCGGAAGGGTGGAGGCGAAGCCTCCGGGCACCCACCGGCGCACCCCTCGCGGGTGTCCCCGCCCACACTCACTTCGCGCAACGTCAACAATACTTTTTCCAGCGCATCCGGCGTATGCGCGTAATCGACCACCACGGTGGGCCGATCCGCGCCGCCCAGCCGCTGCATGCGGCCCGCGACCGCCGACACGCCGGACAGCGACTGCACCGCCGCATCGAGTTGCATACCGCCCGCCATCAGCACCGCCAGCACACCCAGCAAGTTCTCCGCGTTGAAACGCCCGATCAGGCCGCTCTTCAGTTGCGCACCGCCCCAGCTCGAATGAATGCCCAAGCTCAGGCCGCGCGCGCTCATCTCGCTCACCCGCCCGTACACCATGCGTATGCCCAGCTTCTCGGCCCGCTGCAATGCGGCATCGGTAATTCCGTAGCCGATTACCTCGGCCTTACCGCCGCTCAATTCCTCGGCAAGTTGCACACCGAACGCATCGTCCATGTTCAGCACGATATGCTGCAGCGTTTCCCAGTCGAACAGCTTGCGCTTGCTCGCGGCATAACTGTCCATGTCGCCGTGGTAATCGAGATGATCGCGGCTCAGGTTGGTCAGCAGCGCGATGTCGAAACGCACGCCGTTGACGCGCCCCTGCGCGAGCGCATGCGACGACACCTCCATCGCGACCGCGGATGCGCCCTGAGTCAGATATTCTGCGAACAGGCCATGCACGCGGATCGCGTCCGGTGTGGTGTTCGCGCTGGGCTGCAGCGCACCGGCGAAGCCGTTGCCCAGCGTGCCGATCAGCGCACACTTATTCCCGGCATCGCTCAGCGCCTGCGCGATCCAGTGGCTGGTCGAGGTCTTGCCGTTGGTGCCGGTGACGCCGACGACATGCAGCCGCTCGGAAGGCTTGCCGTACACCATATCGGCCAGATCGCCGGTCTTGTGGCGCAGGTCGGCCACATCGAGGTTGGGCACCTGCCAGTCGAGATTCCACGCGAAATTGTGCGAGTCCCATATGATGGCGTTCGCACCCTGCCCAATCGCCTGCGCGATGAACTGCCGCCCGTCCAGCTTCTCGCCGGGACAGGCGACGAAGGTGTCGCCCGATTGCACCGAGCGGCTGTCGGTCACTAGCTGAGTGATCGCCACGTTCAAGTCATTCAATCGATCAAAGGGAAAACTCATACTTCCTCCTTGATGATCTCTGCTGACGGTGCCAGCACGTTGTCCAACGGCGCATCGTTCGGCACGTTCAGCGCGTGCAGTGCGCTGCCGGTCACCTTGCTGAACACCGGCGCAGCGACCAGGCCGCCGTAATACTGGCCGTTGTCCGGCTCGTCTATCATCACCGCGACGACCAGCCGCGGATCGGACACCGGCGCGAATCCGACGAAGGAGGCCACATATTTGTTCACGTAACGACCGCCTTCAAGCTTGTGCGCGGTGCCGGTCTTGCCCGCGACGCGATAACCGGCCACCTGCGCCAGCGGCGCGGTGCCACCCGGCATCACCACCGCTTCCATCATCTCGCGCAGCGCACGCGCGGTCTTTTCGGAGAACACTTTTTTGCCGGTCGCCGGCGCATTCAGCCTGAGCATGGATACGGGCTTGAGCTCGCCGTCACCTGCGAAGATCGTGTAGGCGCGCGCCAGTTGCAGCAGGTTCACCGACAGGCCGTGCCCGTATGACATAGTCGCCTGCTCGATCGGACGCCAGCCGCCCGGTTCGCGCAACCGGCCTGTCGCCTCGCCCGGAAAGCCGCTGCCGGTCGCCGCACCGAAACCGCTGTCCGACAAACTCTGCCACAGCGTCTCGGACGGCAGCATCAGCGCAATCTTGGCCGAACCGACGTTGCTGGATTTCTGGATCACCTGAGCAACGGTCTGCAATTCCTTCTCTGCATGCGAATCGTGGATCTTGCGATTGCCCACGGTGAACACGCCGTTCTCGGTGTTGATTTTGGTGTCGGGGCGGACCTTGCCCTGTTCGATCGCGGTCGCGACAGTGAACGGCTTCATCGTCGAGCCCGGCTCGAACAGATCGACGACGGCGCGGTTGCGCATCGCCTGCATGTTGACCTTGCCGCGGTTGTTGGGGTTGTAGCCGGGATAGTTCGCCAGCGCGAGCACTTCGCCTGTCTTCGCATCCAGCACCACGACTGCGCCGGCCTTGGCCTTATGCTGCCTGACGGCGCTCTCCAGTTCGCGGTAAGCGATATGCTGCACGTTGCTATCCAGGCTGAGTGCAATGTCGTTGCCGGGACGCGGGGCGCGCAGGCTGCCGGCGTCCTCGACGATGCGGCCGCGCCTGTCCTTGATCACGCGCTGGCTGCCGGCCTTGCCGGCGAGATGTTCCTGCAACGACAACTCCAGCCCTTCCTGTCCGTTGTCGTCCTGCCCGGTGAAGCCGAGCGTCTGTGCAGTCTGCTCGCCCGAGGGATAGAAGCGGCGGTATTCGCGCTGCAACGAGATGCCGGGAATGCCCATCGCTACGACCTTCTCGGCCTGATCCGGCGGCAGCTGGCGCTTGAGGTAGACGAAATCGCGGGAGGTGTCGGCCAGCTTATCCTTCAGTTCGCCGATATCCATGCCGAGTATCTGCGCCAGCTGTTTCACCTGGCGACCATCGGCTACGACCTCGGCCGGGCTGGCCCAGACCGATTCGACCGGCGTGCTGACCGCTAACGGCTCGCCGTTGCGGTCGGTGATCATGCCGCGGTGTGCGCTGACTTCGATCACGCGGCTGTAACGGGCATTGCCCTTCTCTTGCAGGAAGTCGTCGTGCATCACCTGCAGATAAGCGCTGCGGCCGATCAGCCCGGCGAGCCCCGCCAGCAGCGCCACAAATAACGCGGTGGCGCGCCATCCGGGCAACTTTGCCGGGACGTCTCGATGTGCGCTGGCCGCATAATTCATGACTGGTTATCTCTTTGGCCGTCAGGCTCAACCCTTATAAACTGTACCTGCCCGCTTGCCGGCAACTGCATGTGCAACTGCCGCTCCGCGAGCTTCTCCACCCGCCCCGGCGTCGCCAGGGTGCTCAACTCCAGTTGCAACTGCCCCCACTCCACTTCCATCTGCTGCGCGTATTCCTTTTCCTTCTGCAGCTCGATGTACATCTTCCGCGCCTTGTGCTGCGAGGTGACCACGCTCAGCGCGCACATCACCACCGCCACCATCAGCAGCACGTTCAATCCATTGCTGCTAGGCAACATCGCTACGCTCCGCGACCCGCAACACCGCGCTGCGCGAGCGCGGATTGGCGCCGACTTCCGCCGCCGACGCGCGCACCGCCTTGCCGACCAGACGCATCCTGCCCGGCGGTACTTCGCTCGCGCGGATAGGCACGTTGCGCGGCAGCTTGTCGCCCTCCGCCATATCGCGCATGAAGTGCTTCACGATGCGATCCTCCAGCGAATGGAAGCTGATCACCGCGAGACGTCCTCCCGGCTTCAGATGCGTCACGCACTCTGGCAACACCCTCTCAAGCTCTTCGAGCTCCCGGTTGAGATAAATCCGTATAGCCTGAAAGGTCCGCGTAGCCGGGTTCTGCCCGGCTTCTCGGGTACGTACCGTTTTGCCAACCAGCTCGACGAGCTGCCGCGTGGTCTCGATAGGCGCAACTGCGCGCGCCGCAACAACCGCCCTTGCAATCTGCTTAGCAAACCGTTCTTCGCCGTAATCACGTATCACCTCCCCGAGCAAACCCTCATCCACCGACGCCAGCCACTGCGCTGCGGTCGGCCCGCTGCTGGTGTCCATGCGCATGTCCAGCGGCGCGTCGAAGCGGAAACTGAATCCCCGCGCCGCCTCGTCCAGCTGCGGCGACGACACCCCCAAGTCGAGCAGGACGCCATCCACCCTTTCCACCTCCAGCTCGCGCAACACCCGCGCCAACTGTTCGAACCCGCTATGCACCAGACTGAAGCGAGCATCGCTCCACCGCCTGCCTGCCGCGATCGCCGCCGGGTCCTTGTCCAGCGCGATCAGCCTGCCTTCCGACCCCAGCTGCTTCAGGATCAGCGCGCTATGCCCGCCGCGCCCGAAGGTGCCGTCCACATAAATACCGTCCTGCTTGATATCCAGCGCCTCGACCGCCTCGGACAACAGCACCGTCTCGTGCGTCAGCCCCGAGGCGGCGTTCTCGCTCACCTCGACGGCGTCGCGCTCACTCACAAGGAAAAGCCCTCAAGTTCCGGCGGCAACTCGCCGCCCATCAGCGACAACGCCGCTTCCTGCTGCGCCTGCCACTTCGTCTCGTCCCACAACTCGAATTTGTTGCCCTGCCCGATCAGCATCGCCAGCTTGTCCAGCCCGGCATAGCTGCGCAGCGTCGGCGGAATCAGCACCCGCCCCGCGCCATCCATCACCACCTCGGCAGCGTTACCGACCAACAGGCGCTGCAAGGCGCGACTCTTGGGATTGAACGACGAGAGCTTGTTCAACTTCTCCAGGATGGGCCGCCATTCCGGCTCGGGATAAATCAACAGACAGCCGTCGGCATCGACGGTCAGCACCAGGCTGCCCGCACAATGCGCAAGCAACAGGTCGCGATACCTTGCCGGTATCGCGAGCCTGCCCTTGTTATCCACGCTTAGCTGTGTCGATCCTTGAAACATCACAATTTCCCACTCCCACCCACTTTTCACCACTTAGGCCCACTATATTGAAAAAAAACCACCAGGTCAATACGAAAAACGGGATTTTTCTTTATGGGACAAGGAGTTAGCACGCGGAGTTAATGCAAAACAAATATGCTTAAAAAGCAATGAATTGCAGAAACAAGCTAAAGTGCTTTGTGATGGGAGGCCTAGATATTCCGGTCTATTGCCCCGGATTGAGGGATGAAATATGGTGCGCGAGGCTGTTGAGACTTTGCTCTAATTGCCAACTGCAGAAGTTTAGTTCATGGTTCGACAAGCTCACCACGAACAGTCTTTCAGGTTTGCTATTTGAAAAAATCGGCCGCGAACAGCATCCGCAAAAAAGCCAGCGACATCGCCGCTAGCTTTCCAGATAATCGACCAATATCCCGCTGGTCATCCGCAACCGCTGGCTCAGCAACCTCGCGATCTCCAGCAGCAGCTTCGCCGACAGCGCCGGCTTCTCCTGCATGATGCGTTTGAAATTCATCTGCGTCAGCACCGCCAGCATCGAGGTCTGCACGACCACGGCGGTCGCGGAGCGCGGCTCGCCGTCGACGATGGTCATCTCGCCCAGGCTGCGGCCCGGCAGCACCGTGCCGACCACCTTGTCGACTCGCTGGGTATCTTCCTTGCGGACCTCCAGTTTGCCTTCCAGCACGATGCACATGAAGTCGCCGCGCTCGCCTTCATGGAACAAGACCGTGCCGGGCGTGGCGCGATAGAGCTGGATATAGCTTGCCAGTGCCACGACCTGCGGCCAATCGAGGTCCTTGAGCATGTGGGCGTTTTCGAGCAGCGAGGCGATGCGATCGGATGTGGCAATGCCAGACCCGAGGATCTCGAGTCCATCCAGAGACGATCTTGGTTCGCTGCTCGACATTTCGATCTACCCGTTTGCGCTATGCATTCAGGTACTTTGTACCACGATTTTCGGGAACGCGGCACTGTGGTCCTGCGCCATGTCCGCGACCTTGACCGCGATGCGGCGCGCGATCTGTCGGTACACATTGGCGATGTTGCCGTCGGGATCGGCTACTACGGTAGGCTTGCCGGAGTCGGCCTGTTCACGGATGCGGATATCCAGCGGCAGGCTGCCGAGGAATTCCGCGTTGTAGTCGGCGCACATCTTTTCGCCGCCGCCCGCGCCGAAGATATGCTCTTCATGGCCGCAGTTGGAACAGATGTGGGTGCTCATGTTCTCGACAATGCCGACGATCTTGATGCCGACCTTCTCGAACATCTTGAGGCCCTTGCGCGCATCCATCAGCGCGATGTCCTGCGGCGTGGTGACGATCACCGCACCGGTGACGGGGACCTTCTGCGCCAGCGTCAGCTGCACGTCGCCGGTGCCGGGCGGCAGGTCGACCACGAGGTAATCGAGGTTGTCCCACTGGGTCTGGTGCAGCAACTGGTCCAGCGCCTGCGTGACCATGGGGCCGCGCCAGATCATCGGCGTGTCGTGCGCGTCGATCAGGAAGCCGATCGACATCGCCTGCAGGCCGTGACTGAGCATAGGCTTGAGCATCTTGCCGTCTTCCGATTCCGGCTGGCCGGAGATGCCCAGCATGGTCGGCTGCGAAGGGCCGTAGATGTCCGCGTCCAGCACACCGACGCGCGCGCCTTCCGCGGCCAGCGCCAGCGCCAGATTCACCGCGGTGGTGCTCTTGCCGACACCGCCCTTGCCGGAGGCGACGGCGATGATGTTCTTCACGCCTTCGACCAGCTTCACGCCGCGCTGCACCGCATGCGGCACGACTTTGCTGGAGACGTTCGCGCTGACCTTGCCTGCACCCGGAAGCGCGGACTTGAGATGATCTTCGACCATCGCCTGTATCTCGCCCCAGACGCTCTTGGCCGGATAGCCGAGCAGGATGTCCAGCGACACGTCGTTGCCGCTAACCTTGACGTTCTTGACGGATTTGCCGCTGACAAAATCTTTCTTGGTGTTCGGATCGATGAGGTTCTTCAACGCGCCTTGCACGTCGGTTTCAGTAAAGCTCATTGCTCACTCCAGTGATAGTCGAGGGGGCGATTCTACCAGCTAGCCGCCGGGTTCCGCTGGCCTGAATACCCGCACCCCCGACAAGCCTTAAGCACCGGCGCTAGGCCATCAGCGCGACGCTCTTCACCTGCGCGCAGACATACATCCCCGCAACCAGGCCGAGATGGTCGCGCGAGCGGCGGGTGATGCGCGACAGCAACATCTGCGACTCGCCGACCTGCATGCGCACGATCACCTTGTCCGGCCCTTCGTCGCATATCTCCGCGATGCGGGCGTTCAGGATGTTGTTAATGCTGCTGCCTTCCGGCGCCTGCGTGGCGATGCTCACGTCGCGCGCCAGCACGCGGGCACGCACGCGCGTACCGAACGGCTGGTCCACCTTGCCCACCCACAGATGCCCGCCGGGGAAGTCCAGTTGCGTCAGGTGATAGGCCTCGTCGTGCCGCGCGACTTCGGCCTCGATCACCGTGCCGGCATCGTCGAAATGCGCGGTGGGCAGGTCGAGGCGCGCGAGCGTTTCGCCCAGCGCGCCGCTGGCGATGACGCGGCCTTTTTCCAGCAGCACCAGATGGTCGGCCAGCCGGGCGACCTCGTCCAGCGCGTGGCTGACATAGAGCACGGGGATGTTCAACTCGCGATGCAAGCGTTCCAGATACGGCAGGATCTCCTGCTTGCTCGTCGTGTCGAGCGCGGACAGCGGCTCGTCCATCAGCAGGATGCGCGGGCTGGTGAGCAGCGCGCGGCCGATAGCGACACGCTGGCGTTCGCCGCCGGAGAGTTGCGCCGGATCGTTGCGCTCAATCAGGTGCGACAACCCCAGCCATTCCACCACCTGATCGAACTGCACGCGGCGCTCGGATGGCGCGATGCGCTTGTAGCCGTATTCCAGGTTCGCGCGCACCGACAGGTGCGGGAACAGGCTGGCCTCCTGGAACACGTATCCCAGCGGCCTTTGATGCACCGGCACGAAAGTCTGCTCGTCCTGCCACAGTTCGCCGTTCACATGCAACCAGCCCTGCGTGCGCTCAAGACCGGCGATGCAGCGCAGCAGCGTGGTCTTGCCGGAACCGGATGGGCCGAACAGCGCTGTGACACCGACCGGCGGCGCGCTGAACGCGGCATCCAGCTCGAAGCCTGCCCGCTGCATCTTGAAATGCACGCGCATCCAGCTCGCCCCTTTCCCGATTATCTGTCCCCCGCTCATCGCGTCACCCTCCACGACTTGCCGCCGACGAGATACAGGCCGAGCAACACGACGAACGAGAACAGCACCATGCCGCCCGCGAGCAGATGCGCCGGACCGTATTCCATCGCCTCGACATGGCTGTAGATCGCCACCGAGAGCACGCGCGTCTCGCCGTCGATGTTGCCGCCCAGCATCAGCACCACGCCGAACTCACCAACGGTGTGCGCGAACGCGAGGATGATCGCAGTGAGGAAGCCGGGACGCGCCAGCGGCAACGCCACGCTGAAGAATCTATCCAGCGCGCTCGCGCGCAAGGTCGCCGCCACTTCCAGCGGACGTTTTCCGATGGACTCAAATGCGTTCTGGATAGGCTGCACCGCAAACGGCATGGAGAAAATCACCGAGCCGATCACTAGGCCGTAAAAGGTAAACGGCAATCGCCCCAGCCCCAGCGCGGCGGTCAGTTCGCCCACCGCGCCGTGCGGCCCCATCAACAACAGCAGATAGAAGCCCAGCACCGTCGGTGGCAACACCAGCGGCAATGCCACTACCGCAGCGACCGGCCCCTTGTACCACTTACGGCTGTGCGCCAGCCACCACGCCAGCGGCGTGGCGATCAGCAACAGCAAACAGGTGGTAACGCTGGCCAGCTTGAGCGTGAGCCAAACGGCTTGGAGGTCGGCGGGATCGAGTGTCGACATAAATGATTAAGGTAGTTCGTATCCGAAACCGCGAATGATCGCCACCGCCTTTTCGCTCTTCAGGAACGCGAGGAAAGCTTGCGCTGCAACCTTGTCTTTCGCAGCGCTCAACTGCACCGCACTTTGTTTGATCGGATTGTACAGATGTGCCGGCACGATCCACCACGAACCCTCCCTCACCTTGCCATCCTTGGTGATTTGCGACAGCGCGATGAACGCCAGTTCAGCATTGCCCGTTGCGGCAAACTGGTAGGTCTGCGTGATGCTCTCGCCCTTGACCATTTTTCCCTGCACCACATTCCACAAGCCCAGCTCTTCCAGCGTCTCTTTCGCCGCCAATCCATAAGGCGCGAGCTTGGGGTCGGCATAAGCAATCTTGTTGTAGCCGCCCTTGCGCAACACCGCGCCTTTGCCATCTACGAAGCCTGGCTGAGCGCCCCACAGCACCAGTTTGCCCAGCGCATAGACGAATCGCGAACCCTGAACCGCCAGCCCTTCCTGCTCCAGCAGCTTGGGATTCTTCTCGTCGGCGGCGAGAAACACATCGAACGGTGCGCCATTCTGAATCTGCGAGGTGAACTTGCCGCTGGAGCCGAAGGAGAGTTTCACCGTATGCCCGGTCTCTTTCTGGAACGACTCGACGATCCGCTTGACCGGTTCGGTGAAATTCGCCGCCACCGCCGCACTCACTTCGCCCGCATTTGCCGCTTGCGCCGATACGCCGAACAACAGCGCGCCCAACAACCACCTCTTGCTCGATTTCATTTCCAGCTCCTTATGCATTGACTGCCAGAATCACATGCGACGCCTTGATCAGCGCACATGCCTTTACCCCTTCCTTGATACCCAGCGATTTGATGCTGTCGTTGGTCACGATGGCCGCCACCGCTTCCTACGCCGCCTTGTAGCGCATGTCCATCGCCGTAGCCGAGATCGAACCGGTCGCATCCATGCGTTCCAGCAATTCCAGACGATCCTCGCGTCGTCCGCGGGCGATCTTCAGTTTGGAAACGACCCCGCGCTCCGATTCTTCGATCGCGCTCTTTTCTGCTATCGATTGCGCCATATCGTTCCCGCTCGTTATTACCCGTCACTGCCTAACGATGAGCAAAAGCGATGCCATGACAGGTACAGATCGCCACACGCCACTGTCGATAGTGGATTCAGGAGTTCTGGTATTTTCAGAAACGCCGCTGAAACAGGCCGATTTGTAGCAGGCAAAACAATTTTGCGGATTCGTTGCGACGTAAAGTACATAACGCAGTCGGATCGACGGTATCCACCGGCATTCCCTCGCAGGCAGGAAACCGGCTGTGATTAAAAATCACCGCGCAGCAGCTCAAAGCCAAGTTATGTGCGCTACGGGAAATGCCAGACGCGTGGTTTGCCTGCGCGGGAATGACGAACTGGAGCGCTTACGACAGCTCATACCCGTAACCTCGCATCACTGCCTTCGCCTTCTCGCTCTTCAGGAACGCGAGGAACGCCTTGGCCGCGACCTGATCCTGCGCACCGGTCAGCAACACCGCACTCTGGCGGATGGGGTTGTGCATCCCCTGCGGCACCAGCCAGTACGATCCTTCCGTCACCTTGCTGTCGCGCATGATCTGCGACAGCGCGACAAAAGCCAGATCGGATTTTTCGGTGGCGGCAAATTGATAGGCCTGCGCTACATCGTCGCCCTTATCCAGCTTGCGCTGCATCGCATTCCACATCGTCAGTTTTTCCAGCGTCTCTTTCGCGGCCACGCCGTAAGGAGAAAATCGTGGATTGGCGATTGCCAGCCGATCGAAATCACCCTTGCCCAGCACCCGGCCCCCGTCGTCCACAAAATCGCTCTGCGCGCTCCACAACACCAGCCTGCCTGTGGCATAAACAAAACGCGAACCGCCAACTGCCCGCCCGTCCTGCAACAAACGCTTCGGAAGCTCCTCATCTGCCGCGAGGAATACATCGAATGCCGCACCGCCCCGGATCTGCTCATACAACTTGCCACTAGCTCCGAGACTGACCTTCACCGTATGCCCGCTCTCTTGCCGGAATAGCGCCGCGATGCGCTCCATCGGCGCGGAGAAATTCGACGCCACGGCCGCGCGCACCTCGCCGGCGCACGCCGGCGCGCTCATCAGACCGAACGCCATCAGGGCTGCGGCCATGTGACCGCGCAATGCAGGGATCATCTTGGACTCCTCACTAAACGACTGCCATGATAATGCAAGATGAGCGCCGGGCAGCGCACTAAGCCCCCCTTGCCGGGCAGGACAGCCGGGAGCAAAGCCCGCGGCAGCGACATAAAAATCAAATAAAAACAAAGCTCTCCGGCAAGGTCGACTGCGGCTTACACTGCCCGTTTCTGACATGTTCCAACCACCGAACTTGCCAAAACCCCGTACTGGCGGGCCGCAACGGATGCCCTCGACGCCGAACGACTGCCGTAAAATTTCACAAAGAATGCAAAAATGGGCTTGCAAGCAAGCTCAATATCCTCAACAATCCGCATCGGCTTTTCAACACAACCCAGAGGGAGAACTGACTATGAACCGTAAAGAACTGATCGACGCACTCGCAGACAAGACCGGCAGCACCAAGGCCGACGCAGACCGCAACATCGCAGCACTGATCGACATCGTCACCGCCACACTGAAGAAGGGCGACAGCATTGCCCTGGTTGGCTTCGGCACATTTGAAGTGCGCAAGCGCGCAGCACGCACCGGCCGCAACCCGGCTACCGGCGCAGAGCTGAAGATCAAAGCTTCCAAGGTTCCAGCATTCAAAGCTGGCAAGGCTTTGAAGGACGCAGTAAACGGCGCGAAGAAGTAATTCCGTTTACCGACGCAATGCAAAACGCCCCTGTTCAGGGGCGTTTTTGTTTTGTGCGGAGGTCCTTCTCCGCCTCAATCACCCAAGCCGAAATAAACCGAAATGTGTCCGCTCAAATCGCCTCGTTGCTTGCCGCCGCCTCCGTCGACCACACGCGCCAGGTCGAAGCGCACATTGAAGTTTCGTTGAAAATTCCAGCGAAAACCTGCGCCTATGCTGACAATCGAGACTTTTTCACTGACCTCTCCGTCCAGCGGATTGTTGGCGGCGTTAGCGATATCGTAAAACACCAGACCGCGCAGATTACCCTCGCCGGGAATCAACTTGCCCGCCAGATTGGGGGTATAGAGTTCAAAGTTGGCGAAATATCCGCCATCCCGAACGATTTCGCGCTCCAGGAAACCGCGCACGGCTGTCGCACCGGCAATGCCGAACTGTTCGCCTGACATGAGCGCATCCGGAGTGTGCTGTGCGTTGAAGGCAGCGCGGACTTGCCAGTTGCTCTCGAAGGCGCTTACCAGACTGCCGCCGAAGCGCAATATCGTGTAACGGGAAGTAGCTCCGGCTCCGCCGTTCGGACTCGGACGCGCCGCATTGAAATCGGCTTCCCGCCCGTTCGCAGCACCTGGAACGTTATGAGACGCGGCGGCATACAAGTCGGCGATTCGCCCGGGCTTGGCCCAATTTCCGCTGTACGCCAGACTGACAGGCCTCACGGTGACGTCCACCGCGGCCGGCCCGCAACCGGCCGCGCCAAAATTTCCCAGCGCGCACTGGTTCTGGTAAGCGCGGTAATCGAGACCGTAAACGAGCCGGTGAGAATACTCGCCGCGCCGCGCCAGCAACTGGTTATAGCGCAAGCCGTAAACCGTGCCCTTGCCGGAGAAAGTGAGCGGCCCCGCAACGGTTTGCGCGGTGCCTGCGCTGACATCCGAATAGGCGGCGATGAGATCCATGGAGTCGCCCAGCGAATAAAGCGGCAGGCGATAGCTCAGGCTGTACAGCTTGACCTGCCCCGTCTTCTCCGGCGAGGTGACGTAATTGAACGTGCCCACGTGATCGCGATTGAACAGGTTGGCATGCTGCACGCCAACACCCAGACGATAATCTCCGGTCTGCGGGTTGCCGGTATTGTCGATAGTAAGAAAGGCTTTGGCCGGACGGACATCGATGGCATCGATGGTGGCATCCACCACACTCGATTGTTCGCGGGGACGCAACACCACATCCACCTGCTTGGCCGGATTTTCGTTGGCGAGTTGCACATTGGCCGAAATATCCCCGGCTCTGGGCGCGACGTCTTCCCTGAGCGCCGGGAGACTGGCACGTATGTTCTCGTCGTCGAAATAGCGGCTGCCTGCGATGGCGACCTTGCCGATTCGTGCCTCGACAACGCGCAACGTGACCACCCCACGGTCAATATCCTGCTCGGGCGTAGCCACCCATACCGCGCTGTAACCCTTGCTGCGATAGCGCTGTTTGAGCGTCTCTATCGCACGCTGCACGTCGCCGTATTCGCGCTGTTTCCCGGTGAACGGTTTGAGCAGCGCTTCGATCTCTTCGGCTGACAGCAAAGTATTGCCGTCGATCTGAAAGCGAACAATATCGAAATGCCGCGGCTTGGAAATGCCTGCCGCATCCTTGTTTTCGACCAGAATGACGCCTCCTGCCGCGGCTTCGATAACCGAAGATTCGACGACCTTCAGCGTGACCTCGCCGCGTTCGAAATCCTGCTCGGATGCGATCACGCCCCGGATATTGAAACCCGCTATGAGATAGCCTTGCCTGAGCGCATTGACCGCGAGCTGGACATCGCCGGGATCGCGCTGCTTGCCGATAAACGGCTTGAGTACCGATCCGATCTCGCCAGACTTGAGTAGAGTATTGCCTTCTATCCTGAAAAGATTGATGTCGAAATGATCACTCTGTGCAAACGCAAGTGCCGACGTCAGCAGCAACGTCGCTGAAAGTCCCATGCAACGCATCATAGACTGCATATTTACCCTCTCCCGGGACCGTTAAATTCTTTGCAACGACTCATTTTTTATCGACTTTCCCGCGTTGCTGCGGGAATGACCAGGTTTCACAGAAACCGCCTCCGGAAACCGAGTCGCAACTGTTCATACGTTTGCTCAAGCGCGAACCCGAATCGTTCGTACCCCTCATCACATCGAACCCAGGATCGGCATTATTCGAATTCAACGAGATATGCCAGAAATTACCGGGGCGATAGTAGAAGTCGTTATTGATCACACCGGCAAATACGACTTGTCCCGCGTTGAACCCCAGAACCGGCTCCGCCGCAGCGCCGACAATAACGAGGTTGCTGTTCATAAAGCTCAGGCTGTAATTGCTGTTGGCCACAAGAGTGCCCTGAGTGATGGCGTAAGGTCCGCCCAACGCGCTCTCGCCGGACGCGCGCGCGAGCGCGCCCGAGAGCATGGCGCCCGCGGTGTCGGCGATGCCGAGTGCCGGGTTGTTCGCCAGCCCCGCAACGCTAAAGGTCAACGCCGGATCGCTCGTGCCGAATAGCTTGCTCTGAAGATGGGCGGCGACATTAAGCGGCGCTGGCGTAATCGATAGATCACTGCCGACAAAACTGCTCAGCGTGTAATTGCTATTGGCTGCGAGCGTACCTTGAGCGATTGCGTATGGACCACCCAGTACAGTCTCTCCGCTGGCACGAGTGAGCGCACCAGCAAATACGCTGGCTGCACTCTCGGAAATGCCGAGCGCCGGATTGTTCACCAGTCCTGCCACGCTAAAAGTCAACGCCGGGTCGTCCGTGCCATATATTTTATTTTGCGCATCCGCAGCGACCGTCAGCGCCTTCGCCGTGATCGTCGCCGCCTGCGTCGCGTGAGGCGTCAATGTGTAGTTACCCGCTTGCGCCCCGCCCAGCGTCAGGCCGCTGAAGCTGACCGTCGATGCGGTCGCGACGTCCTTGCTGTTGTAAGTGCCGACCGCAGTACCCGCGAGGCTGACTGCATCGCCGGTGTAAGACTTGCCGTCCGCAGTGGTGCCGGTACCGGGCGCTTCCGCCGCCTGCAATGCAGCCGCGCCGATCAGGGTGGTGCCGGTGGTGGCGTCGTAGATTTTGCTGGCCGCGACCGACAGGCCGCTTTGCGTCAGCGCCTTAGCCGTGATCGTCGCCGCCTGCGTCGCGTGAGGCGTCAGGGTGTAGTTGCCCGCTTGCGCCCCGCCCAAGGTCAGCCCGCTGAAGGTGACCGTGCTGGCAGTGGCGACGTCCTTGCTGTTGTAGGTGCCGACCGAGGTGCCGCCGAGGCTGACGGTGTCGCCGGTGTAAGCCTTGCCGTCCGCGGTGGTGCCAGCACCCGGCGCTTCCGCCGCCTGCAATGCCGCAGCACCGATCAGGGTGGTGCTGGTGGTGGCGTCGTAAATTTTGCTGGCGGCAACCGTGAGGCCGCTCTGCGTCAGCGCCTTAGCCGTGATCGTCGCCGCCTGCGTCGCGGGTTGGCTGAACAAGGCGTATGAACCCAAATCTGCGCCGCCGAGTCCATAGCCGGTGAAGTTTACGGCGTTAGCCGTGAGCACGTCCTTGCTGTTGAAATTCGCGGCACCGGCGCTCAAAGACACGATCTGCCCGGCGGTTACACCGTCGGGACCACCAAGAAATGTAAACGGCGTATCCAGCAACGCAACGGTGTTGGCGTTGTATATCTTGTTCTGCGCGGTTGCCGATGCGTTATCGATAAACGTCCAGGCTCGCGCATCGAATATGGCAGCGCCGCTCAAAGTCGCCTTGGGCGCGTATGCGGCGATTTCCGCACTGGTGGTCGTGTAGTCGACCGGATTGAAGCGTATGGTAAGACTTTCCGCCGTTACCGCACCGAAGGTCACCGTGCCGCCTGCCAGCCCCGGGCCGGTTCCGTCATTGTCGGCCAGCAGACTCACGGAACCGCCGGTGGCGGTAAGCGCCGCGCCGACGGTCACATCATGTCCCGCACTCAGAATCAGTGAGCCGCCTCCAACACTGGCGGTGGTGATCGCGGCATTGATAATCACATCGTTGCCTGCCTGCAGGGTCAGCGCCTTGCCGACCGCATTGCCGCTGGCGTCTATGGCGGCGGCGACGGTGATGTTGTTGGTCGCCTGCAAGGTAACGTCTGCGGTATTCAGCTGTGTAACCACCTGACCGGTGGTAATGACGCTGTTGTTGCCCGCATAGTCTGCGAAAAAAATGTTCGGCGTATTGAGCGCCGCATTCAGATCGTCTCCAGCAACGGTATCGCCGTTCACGTCAGGCGCTGCCGCCTGTATCGTAAGGTTGAGCGGATCCAGCAGCAATGTCCCCGTCCTGCCGCCTGATGCACGCAAATCGACATGACCGTCGAACACCAGATTGTTCTTGCCCGAAACCTCGGCGAAACCGCCATCGCCCTGCTGCACGCCGCCGCGCGCGCTGATATTGCCGTAATAGCGGTTGACGTCATCCGCCCACACGATCACCTTGCCGCCATCGCCGCTATCGAGGGCGTCGGCCTTGATGGTCGCATCGGCACTGACATAGGTCGCCGCCGCATTCTGCACCGACGAATTTCCGCCCTGATAATCGCCGCCGACCAGAACACTGCCGCCGCCTGCCGTACCGGACACATCGACATCGGTGCCGATCAGGCCGACGCGATTGCCCAGCAGTTGCACCGTGCCGCCTGTGCTTGCCGGTGTGCCTGTGCCTTTGGCCTCGACCGTTCCGGATGCCAGCGTGACGCCGGTTTCAGACTGTATCGTTATGACGCCGCCCTGTTCGCCGCTGGCGCTGATTCGACCGCCGGCTGCCAGCGTCACATCCCGCTTCGCCCGCAACACAATTTTTCCGCTGGCGTCCTGCACCACCTGATCGGCATTGATGATGCCCGCATTGCGCAGCGTCGCGCCGTAGATGCCGACCTCTCCGCTTTGCGCGAGGATCTCGCCGAGATTGATGGCCGCGTTGTCGCTGGCCGTGAGTTCGACCCGCACCCCCGGCGTACTGGAATCGAATATCTTCACCGACTGACCGGCGGCCAGTATCACGTCGCCCTGCGGGCTGCTGATGATGCCGCTGTTGGCTACACCCGCACCGACCAGATAGACGCTGCCGCCTGACGGCGTGGTGATGCTGCCCCGATTCTCCACCTTGCCGGCCAGCGTATCGCCGACAAAATCGAGGCGTCCGGCAAGAAAGTCATGGTTGCTCAGATTGAGCGTCGAAGCCACCAGCCCGGCCACGTCTATACGCGCCCCCTGGCCGAACAATATACCGCCGGGATTGATGAGGAAGACCCGCCCGTTCGAGGTGAGCGTGCCGAGTATGACCGATGGATCGGCGCCGATGACACGATTGAGGACGCTCGATGTCGGGCCCGACTGGACGAAGCGCGTGGATTCACCGGCATTTATCGAGAAGCTCTGCCAATTGATGATGGCACCCGGACTGTTGGTAATGACCAACGAGTCGCCTGTCGTCACAAAACCGGCCTGTCCCGCAACGACCATTGGCCCAATGCCATTCGCCTGGGCCTGGACTGCGGCGAATACACAGGCAATCGCCACGGCTAGAACACTCAACTTGGGAGTTATCGCGTTCTCCTTTCGGATACGGATTTCGGAAAAATATGAGCTAGCCGGACTTCAACCCGATTCATCTCAGATGTACGTCGCCGAATATCCCCAACAACCCGAAGACGATCAGATATACCGCGACGATATAGTTCAACAACCGGGGCGCCATCAGAATCAGCACGCCGGCAAGCAGAGACGCCAGGGGGGCGAGGCTCAAGGTTATGTTCATGGCAGTAACAGGCGGATTAAGGATAGCCCCAAGGGTATATCTCCTATCGCGCGATGCTCTGTACGGCAGCGTACGCAGCGATGACGCCAAATGGGCGAAATGCGCCCTCAGGCATCGCCGTTACTCGGACTGCGTCAGGGTTCTATGCAGCTCGTCCAGCAAAGCTCGTATGTTTGTACGCTGCGCCTCGTCTGGCGTCGCCTTCGCTTGCGCTAGCGGCTGCAAGGCGTCCTCCAGATTTCGTGCAGCTACGCCGAGCGCGGCGAAGCCGAAGGTCTTGCCCGATCCGGACAGGCTATGCACCATGCGGTGCAGCGATTGAAAAGCTTCCTCATCCCATGCGGCAATCGGCAACTCGATCCACGCCAGTTCGATCTGTTCGAGCTTTTGCGGCAATTGCACCGCATAGCTATCACTCAACATCTTCAGCTTGAGCTGGAAGTCGTCCGGGTCAGCCATGGCATCGCTCCCAGATGGCCTGCACCTGACTGGACAGGATCATCGGATCGAACGGCTTGGGGATCACATCCACCGCGCCCAGCTGCAAATAATGAGCAATCTCGGCTGGCTGGACCTTGGCGGTCATGAAGATGGTCGGCGTATCCGTGAACTGCGGCAGCGCGCGCAACATCCCCAGCGCGGTCGGCCCGTCCATAGTCGGCATCATCACGTCCAGAAGAATCAGTTGCGGCTGAAAATCGGGAGCCCGATCCAGCGCCTCCTGGCCGGAGCCGCATATGGCGACCGTAAAGCCGCCCAGCGTTTCCAGCGCGAGCCGCGCCACCGTCTGGATATCCGGCTCGTCCTCCACATAAAGAATGCGCATCAGCTTGTCCATCGTTTCCGCCCCTTGAGATCGTTCATGTTATTCGGCTCCGATCAACCGCTTGATGGTCGCCAGCAACTCCACGTTGTCGATGCGCGACTTCACCAGTACCGCATCCACATCCTTGGCCTCTTCCGCACCGATTTCGTACACCGAGAACACCATCACCGGAATGGGCGGCATCGCGCTCCGCAACAACGGCAGCAATTCCTTGCCCGAACCGTCCGGCAAATCCATATCGAGTATCACCAGATCGTAGCGGGACTGAGCCAGCAAACTTCTGGCCTCGGCCAGATTGGCGGCCTGCACGACCTCTGCCACCTTGCTCGCGACCTCATGCATCACATGGAAAATATCCGGATCGCCCTCGACATGCAGCACCTTCAGGCGCGAGCGTCCCGATCTTGCCGACACACCCTTGAGCACCGACAGCAACCGTTCCTGAATGACCGGCTTATCTATCCACTCGACCACGTTGAACTCTTCTCCCGCCAACTCATACCGGCCTTCTGCCGCATTGGCGGACACCACCAGTATCGGCAGCGCGGCGGTCGCTTCATGCTCGTGCAGCTCGCGTATCAGCGAAATGCCGCTCTGTCCCGGCATCGCGAGGTCCAGCGTCATCGCCGCATAACCGCCCTGAGCCAGCAACTGCTTGGCCTGGCTCGCGTCGTAAGCAATATCGACGGCATAGCCCGCATGCTCCAGCATCATGCGCAAGACAGTAGCGGTATCGCGGCTGTCCTCGCACACCAAAACTCGATGCACGGAACCCGCTACGCACTGACCGATTTCGGGTTGCAACTTTTCCTGCCATTCCGGAAATTCGACATAGAACACGGTCCGCACATTGGGCTGCGAGTCGAACCCGATGCGCCCACCCATATGCTCGACGATCGCCTTGGTGATGGACAGGCCTAGCCCGGTTCCTCCTTTCTTGCGGGTGTCGGACGAGTCGGCCTGGGCGAATTTCTGGAAGATACGATTCCTGAATTCCTCTGGAATGCCCGTGCCGTTGTCTTCCACTGCAATGCGAACATACTGATCGACACACTCCACCACCACCCTCACCTTGCCGCCAACGGGAGAGTACTTGACTGCATTCGACAGCAGATTGGCCAACACCTGCATCATGCGATTGGCATCGACATTGACCATGACATCGGGAACATCGCCCGCCAGCTCGTAACGAACCTGGTACTGTTCGGCGTAGGCCTGATTTCCATCCAGCGCCTGTTGCAACAGCGGCATGAGCTTGACCGGGCTGGCGTTGAGTTCCATCTTGCCCGCCTCGATCTTCTCCATATCCAGCAGATCGTTGACCAGCAGAATCAAGCGTTCGCTGTTCTTGTGCGCGATCTCGATCAGCGGCTTGGCGGCCGCCGGCAACTCCCCGACCACGCCGCCGGCAACCAGCGCCAGCGCGCCGCGTATCGAAGTCAGCGGCGTGCGCAACTCATGGCTCACGGTAGAAATGAATTCGGTTTTCATGCGTTCCATTTCCTTGCGCTCGGTAATATCCGTTGCGATCCCGAGGTAGGCGCTGATTTCTCCCTGTGCGTCGCGCAAGGCGGTAATGGTCAACAACACCGGGAAACGGCTGCCATCCTTGCGTACGAATGTCCATTCGCCGGTATCGCTGCCCCCCTCCTTGCGTACGCGGGCAGTGATCGCATCGAAACCCGACATCGCGGACATGCCATCCTGAACCGATTCCATTACACGGTGCGACACCTCGCTGGCATCGAGAAAAATCTGCGGGGTCGCCATGCCGACGACTTCTTCCGCACGATAGCCGAGGTCTCGCTCCGACGCGCGATTGAAGGTCTGGATGAGGCCCGCGGGAGTGGTGGAGATAATCAAGTGATCCGCCCCGTCCACGACGGCGCGGATGCGCATCTCGCTCTGGCGCAGCTTTTCCTCGTTGTTCCGGATGTCTTCGGTCATCCCCCGCGCCATTTCGTCCGCGCGCTCACGCCGGAAAATCAGGGACGACATCAGGAGGAACAGCAACACACTGATACCCCCGCCCAACGACAGCACCACGGCACTCAACGGAGACTTGAAACGCACATCGAATTCGGGACGACTGTGCAATCGCAATGTCCATGTACGCCCGTATGCCTGGATAGTGCGCAACACCGTCATTTTCGGCACGGCATTGCGCGCCGCCTCGGCTCGCTCGTCCGCCGATGAGTACATGCGCGCTCCACTGGACTCCCCCGCACCATCGAAAATAACGAAATCCAGCATGAAAACCCGCTCGCTCAATATGCCTGCCATCAGATCGCCGACCCGGAAGGGGCTGTAAACAAAACCCCGCAAGGTATTCCAGCCGCCTTCGGGAGAAGTCGGCATCCGGTGATCGCGATAAACCGGAACATACATAAGGAAGCCGGCCTGTTCCTCGCCTTGCGTCTCCTGCACCAATTTCACCTTGCCGGTGATGATGGTCTTGCCACTCTCTGCCGCCATGCGCATAGCATAGGCGCGAACGGGGTCCGACATCATGTCGTAGCCGAATGCGGCCAGATTGCGTCCGGAAAAGGGTTCGAGGTAAACGGTGGCGGTGTAGAGTGAACGTGCGCCGGGAGGATGGACCGCATAGTCCGGAAAACCTTCTGCGCGTATCGCGGCGATGTGTTTTTGCAGATCGACCGGCCTGACGATCTGCGCGTAACCGACCCCCAGAATGCCCGCGTAGTTCCTTTCGAGGTGCAAACGTTCTATGTAGATGCGCCATTCCGCACGGTCCACAGATTCGCTGGCGGCGAACAATCCCTCGCCGCCGAGGAGTATCTGTTCATGCTGGCGCAGCCGCTCCTCGATGGAATAGATGACATCGCGCACATGCAGATCGAATTGCTCCCCGGCGCTCTCCGCGACATGACTCCGCACGCCATACCAGGCGACCGTGGTTAGCGAAACGCTGACCGCCAGCACCGCCCAGGCGATTCGATTGCGGGGCTCCAGAAAACGCCGCCATTTATTCACCGTGCCTCCCGTCATACTTTGGCCTGCGCGGAATATCCGTACGGACGCTTTCTGTGCTCACCATATGCATCGCCATGCCCTCAGACATCTTCCAACGATGCCGTGGCGCGCAATACCTCATCCAGCGAGGTCAATCCCCTCAATGCCTTCTTGAAACCGTCGTAACGCAAATTCCGGAATCCCTGCTGCAGCGCGATAGCCATGATCTCGTCGTAATGACTTTCGCGCAGGATCGCTTCGCGTATTTGCGGAGTGACTCTCAGGAATTCATGGATGCCGACCCGTCCGGCGTATCCTCTTCCGCCGCAATGCTCGCATCCGCTTCCTTTGTAAAACACCGGCAACTCGGCGCCTTCGCGCCAATAGAAATACGGACGCAATTCCTCGGGATCGGGGCGATGTTCGGTCTTGCAGTATTCGCACAGCCGCTTCACCAGACGCTGCCCCAGCACGCCGATGATGGAAGGTGCCACGATGAATCGCTCCACACCCATCTCCAGCAAGCGCGTGGTAGCCTGGACCGCATCGTTGGTATGCAGCGTGGTCAACACCAAATGGCCCGTCAATGCCGCCTGAGCGGCGATGCGCGCGGTTTCGGTGTCGCGGATTTCGCCCACAAGGATGGCATCCGGGTCCTGGCGCAACACCGAGCGCAACACCTCTTTGAAGCTGCGCCCGACCTTGTCGTTGACCATCACCTGATTCAGGGTCGGCACATCGTATTCGACCGGATCTTCGATAGTGACGATGTTGATGTCGCGCGTGTTGATGAAGTTCAGCGCGGCATACAGCGTGGTGCTTTTGCCCGAACCGGTCGGGCCGGTGACGAACAGGATGCCCTGCTGGTATTTCAGAGTGGTCTTGAACGGGCGCAACACCTCGGGAGAAAAATCCAGCTTGTCCAGATTCAGGATGGTGTTGGTATATAACGAGCCCAGAATGCGCATCACCACTTTCTCGCCGTGCATGACCGGCAGGCTGGAGACGCGCAAATCCAGCGTTCTCAACGGCAGCACGAAACTGAGCCGGCCATCCTGCGGCTTGCGCCGCTCGGTGATGTCCATTCCGGACGAGATCTTGTAACGCGAGGTCAGTGGCAACCCCATTTCTTTAGGCAGAAACAGCCGATCCACCAGATCCCCGTCGATGCGAAAACGCACAACAACCTCATTGCGTTTGGGCTCGATGTGGATATCCGACGCGCGCTCCTTGAGCGCCAGCAGAATAATCGAATCGCCGAGCTCGACCAGCGGCCTCGAATCGAGCAGCTTGGCCAGCGCCACATCGCTCAATTCGCCGGACTGGAATAGCGACAGATCGAAGCTCATCACCAGATCGTCCACATGCTGGACGGATTGGTAATTGACCTTGATCGCCGAATCGACCTCGTCCTTCAAACTGAAAACCGGGCTGATCGTCTTCATCAGCAGATTTTCCAACGCCGCGACGGCCTTCTGGTCATTCGGCTCAATCATCGCCACCGTCACCGCATCGCCCAATTGGTAGAGCGGGATAGCCCGGTAGCGTTGCGCGATCTCGCCGGTCAGCAACGCGACCAAGTCATCCTGAAACAGCGTTTTGCTGAGATTGACGTAAGTGCGATCCAACTGGCTCGCCAGAATATCGCCCGCCGTGTCGCGATCCAGATAGCCGTCCTGAATGACGAGCTGCGCGAAATCGACCGCATCGTTCCTTGCTGCCCGAACCATGGCCGCCAACGGGACAGGAGGCACATGCGCCTTTTCCTGCAAATTCGCGATCAACGCCTCAGTCAGTTCTATCATCGGACATTCTTTCTGCGCGAGGCCAGCAGTTTGCGGATGTCGTCCTGGGTGACGCGCACCTTTTCGGTCGATTCCAGAAACTGTTTTTCTTGCGCGGCAAGCTGTGCCAGATGCTCGAGACCGAAACGACGATCAAAAGCAACACCCGCCCCGTCATTTCCATCCGCGACCTCGGCCAGAGCGGCTCCGCAACGCCCGCAAAATACATCGCTCGCGGCAGAGGAAAAACCGCAGCGGCAATGCACGGGATGCAGCGCCTCGCCGCAACTGCCGCAAAATTGATAGCCCGCAGGATTGGAATGGCCGCAACTCACGATGATTTGCGCTCCCTGATCACAGCCATGTAATCCCCCCATGTCGCACTGATCGCCCTGTGCAATTCTTCTGCGGAGGTGTTCTTCAGGATGTAGTTCCACGCACCGCTATCGATGCATTCCTTGACCACATCCAGCGCATTGAGCGAGGTCAGCATTACAACCAGCGCTTGCGGATCGATGGCCATGATCTGCTTGAGGACAGTGATGCCGTCCAGCTTGGGCATGTTGATATCGAGAATGACCATGTCGGGCTTATGCTGCCGGTACAGACTCAATGCCGACTCGCCGTCCGGAGCCTCGGCTATCACCTCTGCGCCCAGCGTGGTGACGATCAGTCTGATCAGGCTGCGGATATGTGCTTCGTCTTCGGCTATCAATATCCTGGCTTTGCGTTTTTCCATACATTCCTTGATGCCATCCGTATCGTCACGATACGGAGACTAGCGATATAAGCATCCAAAGAATCGAAGATGTCGTTATTGACCACAAGATTCCGGATTGTTCTCGACCCCTTACATTAGAGCGAGTATCCGATTACCCATCTTCTTTGTATGTACGCTAACGTACTCAGTTCAACCTAGAAACCCCAGTTGACCGCTCCACTTAGTACGCATGATGCTGAACAGACAAGTATTTATTGATTTATCTATGCACACCATGCGGATGAGTCGCTACGGCACGTATTGCACGTCCCTCGCGGCGCATGGCGGTGTTGCTCATCCTCGGAATGGAACGACCATTCCTCGTCATCGCGCCTTGCCCTGCACCACGATGAACGCACACTACATGCCGTCCAACTGAGGTTTCCAGATTCAATGCACCAGCTGATTGATCTCGATAATCGGCAGCAGAATCGCCAGCACGATCAGCAGCACGATGCCGCCCATCGCCAGAATCATCGCCGGCTCCAGCAAGGTCAGGAAAACCGCCAGACGCCGTTCCAGCGCCTGAGTCTCCAGCTGGGCGGCACGATTGAGCATCTGTTCCAGCTTGCCGCTCACCTCGCCGCTCGCGACCAGATGGATCAGCAGCGGCGGGAAGGCGCGCGTTTCGCCCAGCGCGCGGGCCAGGCTGGTTCCTTCGCGCACCCGATCGATCGCGTGCTCGACCGCCTCCCGCAACACCATGTTGGTCATCACCCTTGCTGCGGAAGCAAGGGCGGAAAGCAGCGGCACGCCACCGCCGACCAGGATGGCAAGCGTGCTGGCGAAGCGCGAAGTATTGATGCCGCGAATCAGCGCCCCCAGACCGGGCATGCGCAACAGCACTCCGTGCCAGCGTCGCCTTGTCGCATCGCGGCGCAAGGCGACATGCGCGGCGGCAAAGCCCCCCGCGATCATGACGGCGAGATACGGCCAGGCCGCGCGCAGAAAATCGCTCAGCGCGATCATCACCCGCGTCAGCAAGGGCAGGCTCTGCCGCGACTGCTGAAACACCTGCACGACTTGCGGCACCACATAGACCAGCAAACCGGTGACGATCATGATCGCCACGATGGTGACCAGCATGGGATACAGCAGCGCAAGAGTGGTCTTCTGTTTCAGCGCCTGGCGAGCATCGAGATAATCGGCGAGATGTTGCAACACGACAGGCAGCGCCCCAGATTCCTCGCCGCCATGCACCAGGGCGCGGTAGAAATCCGGAAAACTTTTTTCGTAGACGCCCAGCGCCCCGGCCAGCGACTGACCGGAAGTCACTTCGGTTTTAACCCCGGCGAGCACTTCGCGCGTCATCGGATCGGTCGCTTCTTCGAGCAACGCGTTGAGCGACTGCTCCATGGTCAGACCGGAGTCGAGCAGCGTTGCCATCTGCCTGGTCACCAGGCTGAGTTCCGCAGCCGGAATGCCGCGCGTCCATGCCAGACGTGCGCGCTCGCGCGCATGCACCTGACCGACCATCGACGGCAGCAAGCCCTGCGCACGCAACTGTGCGCGCGCCTGACGCGCCGTATCGGCCTGGACTACGCCGGACACGCTCCGTCCGGAAGCATCCATCGCCTGATATTGAAAGGCTTCCATGACTGCGGTCAGGCGCGCGTTACGCGCACCACTTCCTCCAGACTGATCACGCCCTGCGCGGCCAGACGCATGCCGTCGTCGCGCAGGGAGCGCATGCCGCGCGCCAGCACATGCGCCCGCAGCACTTGTTCGGAAGCGCGGTCGTGCACCAGACGGCGCAACTCGTCGTCGAAGGTCAGCAATTCGTAAATGCCGGTGCGCCCGCGATACCCGGTGCGATTGCAGGCGACGCAACCCTGCGCCGAATAGAGCGTACCGTCGGTAGGCGTAAAGCCCAGTGCACGAAGTTGCGCTGCATCGGCGGAGAATGGCTTGCGGCATTCCAGACACAGGCAACGCACCAGACGTTGCGCGCCCACACCGATCAAGCTGGAGGCAAGCAGAAACGGCTCCACGCCCATATCGACCAACCGGGTGACCGCGCTGACCGCATCGTTGGTATGCAGCGTGGCGAAAACCAGATGGCCCGTGAGGCTGGCCTGCACGGCAATTTGTGCGGTTTCAACATCGCGAATTTCTCCTATCATCACCACGTCCGGGTCTTGGCGCAGGATGGTGCGCAACGCCCGCGCAAAGCTCATCTCGATACGCGGATTGACCTGGGTCTGGCTGATGCCGTCGAGGTCGTATTCGACCGGGTCCTCGACGGTCATGATATTGAGTGCGCCCGCATCCAGTCTGGACAGTGCGGCATACAGCGTGGTGGTCTTGCCCGAACCGGTGGGGCCGGTGATCAGCACGATGCCGTGCGGTTCGAGGATCAGCCTGTCCATATGCGCGAGCGTGTCCTGATCCATGCCCAGCCGGGTGAGATCCAGCCGCCCCGCCTGTTTGTCGAGCAAGCGCAGCACCACACGTTCGCCATGTCCGGTCGGAATCGTGGAGACGCGCACGTCGACTGGCTTGCCGGCCACGCGCAAGGTGATGCGGCCGTCCTGCGGCAAACGTTTCTCGGCGATATCGAGCTGCGACATAATCTTGATGCGCGAGACGATTGCGCCGTGCAACGCACGTGCCGGCTCGATCAGGTCGCGCAGCGTGCCGTCTATGCGCAACCGCACCACCGAACGTGTCTCGAACGGCTCGATATGGATGTCAGAAGCCCCGTCGCGCAAAGCCTGCGTGAACAGCGCATTGATCAGGCGTATTACCGGCGCATCGTCCTGACTTTCGAGCAGATCCTCTACCCTGGGGATTTCCTGCAGCAATCTGGACAGGTCAAAATCCTGCGCCATGTCGTCGGCCAGCGCAGCCGCTCCGGCATCTGCGGCGTTGTACGACGCCGAGATAAGTTCGTCGAACTCCCCGTCATCGATACGGCGTGCGCGCACCGGCACACCGAGCATCCGGCGCAATTCGGCTAGCGTGCAAGACTGGACATCGCCGCGCACCGCCACTTCCGCACCGTCCTCCCTCAGGGCGGTGACGACCACACCGTTGGCCTTGGCAAAAACATAGGGGATCTTGAGTGCGGCCCGGTTCATGCGTTATTTCCCGCCGACACCAGCGGGCTTAACTTCTTTAACCGGCTTGTCCTTACCCTCCGGCTTAACCTCGATGACGGACGGCGGCTTCGGCAACGGCCGTGGCGGCAGGCTGGGCGATGCCATGTCGGGCAGGATCACATCGTGCACAGGCTTGGCCAACGCTTGCTCGCCTAGGATGTAGTCGTAACGCTCGCTGCTATAGGCATTGGCGCGCTGGCTGTCGCGCACCACCGTGGGCCGCAGGAAGATCATCAGATTGGTCTTGGTATGCGAGCGGGTGCGGTAGCGGAACATCCCGCCCAACAGCGGAATATCCCCGAGCAGCGGCACCTTCTGTTCGCCGTCGCTGATCGAATCCTGAATCAGGCCGCCGATCACCACGATCTGCCCGTCGTCGACCAGCACCGTAGACGACACCGCGCGCTTGTTGGTGGTGACCCCGGCAGGATTGGCCGTAGCCGTGTCCACGCTGGAAACCTCCTGATACATCTGCAGACGCACGGTTCCGCCTTCGGATATCTGCGGCTTGATGCGCAGCGTCAGGCCGACATCGCGCCGCTCCACCGTCTGGAATGGCGTAGGCGTGGTGGCGGCGCCCGACATCGCATACTGGCCGGTGACGAACGGGACATTCTGGCCGATGATGATGGAGGCCTCTTCGTTATCCAGCGTCAACAGCGTCGGCGTGGACAGGATATTCGCCCTGGCATCCGTTTCCAGCGCGCGCACCAGCAGACCGAGATTGACGACCTGACCGATACCGGGGATGGTGACCTGTCCCTTGACGATCCCGATGTTGAGCCCGCTGGCGACCGATGTCGGATTCCGGGCGATGCCGACGATGTTCTGTCCTGCATTGCCGAAATTGGTGCCGCCGAAAGCCTGCGCACCCGCCTTGCCGAGGCCGCTCATGTCCTGCCACTGGATGCCGAATTCAGCGGCCTTTTCGGCGGTCACCTCGGCGATCAGCGCTTCGACATAGACCTGCGCGCGCCGCATGTCCAGCTTGTCCAGCCCGGCGCGCAGATTGTTATAGATCGCGTCCGGCGCGGTGATGATGATGGAATTGGTCGCAGCATCGGCCTGAATGATGCCCGGCGATGTCGCGGCCTGAGCCGGGCTGGAACTCGACGAGCCCGTGGTTCCTAGTGTTCCTAATGTTCCGGGGGTTCCCGGCGCCGTGGTGGCGCGGGGTGCTGCGACATCCCCTTGATAGACGGCTCGCAGCGTTTCGGCAAGTTGCACTGCATCGGCATTCTTCAGGTAGACGACGTGAATATTCCCGCCCGCGTTGCCAGGCGTATCCAGCATGGTCACGAATTTGCGCAACTGTTCGATCCGCGCAGGGTCGCTCGAGCGAGCCATCAGGCTGTTTGAACGGGCATCTGCAATCACGGTGAAGCGCTGCGCCGGTTCCGCCGCACTTGCAGAAGCCTCCGAAAACAAACGATTCACCGTCGCCGCGACATCGACCGCAGAAGCATATTGCAGCGGGATGACGACCGGATCGCTGCCGCTGGAGCGGTCTATCGATTCGATTATTTTCTGGAGACGCTGAAGATTGCTCGCATAGTCGGTGATCACCAGCATATTGCTGTTCTGATAGGCGGTGATGGTGTTGTTCGAGGCGATCAGCGGCCTCAGGATGGGCACCATTTGCGTCGCCGATTCGTGCTTCAGCGTGAATATCCGGGTCTGTATCCTGTCCCCCGCGCCACGCGAGGATTCCGAAGTGCTGTACGTGGGACTGGAATTCACCTTGGCATCCGCCTCGGGCACGATTTTCGTGATGCCGTATTCCTCTATTACCGAGAAACCCTGTAACCGCAGCGCCGAAAGGAACACGCCATATACCGCGGATCGTTTCATCGGCTTGGTCGAGATGACGTTGATCGATCCTTTCACGCGCGGGTCCAGCACGAAGTTCTTGCCGGTGATGTCGCTCACTACCTTGACCACGCCTTCGATATCGGCATTCACCAGGTTGAGGGTGACCACATCGGGACCGGCGGACGGGACATCCGCCTCGACCGGAGCACCCATCGCGGAAAGCGCCGCATTGTCGACCGACCATGCCGACCCGACAGCGCCGACCACGCACATACACAACAATCCGGCTTGCAAGCTGCGCTTCATCTCTACCCCTGACTGTCCATTGTTCATGATGGCGGCATCTATTTGTTCGCTTGCTCAGTTCCGGCCGGTGCCTTCACCGTCCAGGCCAGCGTTTCGCGGATGCCCGCACGCTCCAGAATGACGTGGTCCGCGGCCACTTCGGCGAGCCGAATACCGGGAGCGACGTCTTCTCCTTCCTGCACCGAGAGTATTTTTCCCTGCTCAAGCTGCATGACCGCATATCCCTGCCGACCCGAAGGAGCGGCCAGGATGCCAAGCAACTTGATCGCGATTCCCGTTGGCGGCGCATTGCCTGGATTTCGTTCGATAACGCCGAACAAGGATTGCGCAGAACTCGTCTCGCCACCTGCGGTCATGGCCGCCTGAGCGCGAGGCTCGGGGCGCGGCGCAAACAACTCCCAAGTCCAGTACGCAGCCACCAGCGCAAGCAGAACCAGCGCGGCAACAGTCGCCAGTGCGACCGTCGCCGTTTGTGCAATATTTGATCTGTCGAATGAGAGCCGTAGCATCTTTAACTTTGCAGGCACCTGGATACAGAGGGAACAGCGCACCATAAGCGATCCGGCCAGACCGCATCCGGCCGGACAACATGCTGGTAAGCGTGTGGCGAGGTTAAAGAGAAAGCATGCCGACGTATGTACGCTAGCGAACAGAGTTCATGCCGATGAAACGGATAATCGCTGCACCGCCATGTCAAAAGACTTTCAGATCAATGCGACACATCGAAACAACTAAGCGGCAACGCGGCTTTACCTTGCTAGAGGTGATGGTGGTCGTGGTGATTATCGGCATACTCGCGGCCATGGTCGTACCGAAAATCATCAGCCGTCCCGACGAGGCTAGAGTGATGGCCGCCAAGCAGGATATCGCCAGCCTGATGCAGGCGCTCAAGCTCTACCGGCTGGACAATCAGCGCTATCCCGTTACCGAGCAGGGATTGCAGGCGCTGGTCACGCGCCCGGCCACCACCCCGCTCCCGCTCAACTGGAAAATGGGCGGATATGTCGAACGCCTGCCGCAAGATCCCTGGGGCAACCCCTACCAATACCTGAATCCCGGCGTGCATGGCGAGATCGACATCTTCAGCCTCGGCGCGGATGGCAGCCCGGGCGGCGAAGCCAATGACGCCGACATCGGCTCCTGGTCTCTCTAACACTCGCGCCTTCGCCATGTCGAAACAGACCGGCTTCACGCTCATCGAAATGTTGGTCGCGTTGCTGATCATGGGGCTGCTGATCGGGCTGGTCAGCGTCATCGCCCAGCCGGACGACAAAGCGTTGCTGCGGGTCGAAGCCGAGAGGCTGGCGCAGTTGTTGGAGCTTGCCGCGACAGAATCCCGCATCACCGGCAAACCTATAGCGTGGACATCGGACGGGTCGGATTACCGCTTCTGGAGGTTCGCCGAAAACCCCGGCTGGAGCGAGATCGCCAACGACGATTTTCTGCGCGCGCGCAGTCTGCCGCAGGGCATGAAGATATCGAACATGCGCACGGAGAACCTGCGCTCGCCCGCACCGATGCGCGTGGAATTCGACTCCTATAGCGGAGCTCCTTCCTTCAGTGTCGAGATATCCATCGGCGCCTCGCGCTACACGGTGGAGAACTCTCCGATCGGCGCCGTGCGCGTATTTACAGAAACAACGGAAACAAGCGATGAACGGATCTAGCGCCGAATACCAAGGCTTTACGCTGATCGAAGTGCTGGTCGCGCTTGCCATTATTTCCATCGCGCTGCTTGCCTCGCTGCGCATCGCGGGCGGAGGCGCCAACAGCGCGGGCGAATTGCGCGCACGCGTGCTGGCCGGCTGGGTCGCGGAAAACATTCTGGCGGAACAGCGCGCACGCGGCGTCTGGTTGCCGCTAGGCATGCAGCGCGGCATCGAGAGTCAGGGCGGCATCGCTTTCGTCTGGCGCGAGGAAGTGATCGACACGCCCAATAGCTCGTTTCGGCGCGTCGATATTCGGGTATACACGGCAAGCGACGAATCGCACACGCTCGCCCATCTGATCGGATTCGTCGGATATTCACCGGGCTCGATCAAATGAATGCCGCCCCGAAAAAATCCCTGTGCGGATTCACGCTGATCGAACTGCTGGCGGCGCTGTTCATACTCTCGCTGCTGGCCATGATGTCTTATCGCGGACTCGGTGCGGTTCTCGATGCGCGCACGCACATAACGGAAGAAGCCGAGAAATGGCGTCGGCTGAGCGCCTTCATGGCACGCTTCGAACACGACATCCAGCTTGCCGCGCCGCGCCCGGTGCGCAACGCATCCGGCAACGCTCCCGCATGGCTGGGCACGCCCGAAGCGCATCTGGAATTCAGCCGCTTTGGCTCAGGCGAAGGCGGGGACACGCCGCTGCGGCTCGCCTACCGGCTGAACGAACAGCGGGAGATCGAACTGTGGCTATGGCCGGGGCTGGACGTGGCACCTGGCATGTTGCCGGCTCGCCATGCCGTACTGGGCGGTGTAGACCAGTTCGAATTGCGCTACCTGAATGCCGACCTGGCATGGGTGAATGCCTGGCCGACAACGGCGGGCGACGCCCAGATTCCCCGCGCCCTGCGGCTACGCATCGTGCTCGCTTCCGGCGAGGAGATCGTACGCGTATTCGGGCTGAATTCATGAAAACGCGCCAACAAGGTGTAGCCATCGTGCTCGCCATGGGCGTCGTGGCACTGGCCGCGATGGCGGCGACGGCGATGATGGTCACGCAGAGTATCTGGCTGCGGCAGAACGAGCTTGCCAGCGAGCATGTCCAGGCAAAGGCACTGGCTCAGGCCGGACTGGACTGGACTCGAGCGCTCTTGAGCAACGACCTCCGCGCCGGGAGCATCGATCATCTCGGCGAACCCTGGGCGATGCAATTGCCGCCCATGCCGGTGGAGAAGGGCGTACTCGCCGGTCATATCGAGGACGGACAAGGTGCGTTCAATCTGAACAACCTGGTCAAAAACGGCAAGATAGACATCGCACAGCTCGCGTATTTCCAGCGCCTGCTGGAAATCCTCGGACTGCCAACCGCGCTCGCCGCGACGCTGTCCGACTGGATGGATGCCGACAGCACACCGCAAGGCGGTGCCGAGGACGAGTTCTATCTGGCGTTGCCGTCGCCTTACCTTGCGGCCAACCGGCCATTGACCGACCTGTCCGAGCTGGCGCTGGTGCGCGGCTTCGACGATGGCGTGCGTGCGCGACTCCTCCCCTTCGTGTCGGCATTGCCCGCGTTCACGGCCGTGAACGTGAACACCGCCCCGGCCGAAGTCATTGCGGCCGTGATCGACGGCTTGAGCCTGGACGATGCCCGCTCACTGGTGGAAAAGCGCAAACGCGCCTATTTCCGCGACTACGCCGATCTCCTTGGCCAGCTGCCCCGCGGCATCGCGCCCGCGTCCGGAAACATCTCGTTCAGCAGCAATTACTTCATGGTGCAAATGCGCGTAACCATAGGCGATGCGGAGGCGCGCAGCGTCGCGCTGCTCGCGCGCACCAGCACGAATTGGCCGACCATCGTTTTCCGGAAAATATTATGACCTTGCTTCGCATCCATGTACCCGACTCACCGGGGGCAATCTTCACAGGATCGGCCGCCGACAATTCATTGGCCGCTCCTGCACAGCAATGCCAGTGGGCATTGATCAACGAGCCTCGCGAAACGGTTGCCGGATCGGGCAAACTGACCGACCTTCCGCGCGGCATTGAACGCGTTCAGCTTGTGCTTCCCGCCGCACAGGTGCTGATCGTTCGCGCATCCGTACCGGCCAGCGCCCGACGCCGCGCCGGATCGCTGCTGGCCTTCGCCGTAGAAGAAAGGATAGTGGGCGAACCGGACGCCAATCAGGTGAGTTGGCTGGGTTCATCAGGCGACGAAGACGTGCTCTCGATCACCGACAAACAGGAACTGGGGCGCTGGCAACAGGCACTCGCCGACGTCGGCATACACATCGACGAAGTTCACTGCGAAACGCTGCTGCTGCCTGTCCGGAACAATGAATGGAGCATCGCCTGGAACGGTAGCGAAGGCTTTGTGCGCAGCGGGGAATTCGAAGGGGGCGCGACAGATTGCGGCGACCGTGAATCCCCGCCGCTGTTGCTCCGCCTCATGCTGAAAGAAGCGGCGGCACGCGGCGCAACACCTGCATCGATTGCTCTTTATATGACGGAGCAGAACGAGCCGCCCAACATCGCGGCATGGCAGCGCGAGCTCGGCGTCAACCTGCACATTGCCGGGATATGGGATTGGCGCACCGCACCGTCCGATGCCGGCATCAGCCTGGTGCAACAGCAACGACGCTGGCAGTTCGTTTCCGGAGCGGCCAAACGCCTGAAACCGGCAGCATGGATACTGGGAGCCGCGCTGGCGCTGCATGCCGTTGCGCTGCTCGCCAACTGGACGCTGCTCGCCAACGAGCAGCGCGCGTTGCGCCTGCAAATGGAATCGCGCTTTCGCGCCGCGTTCCCCGACGCGGTCGCCGTGGCAGATCCGGCATTGCAAATGCGCCGCAAGCTCGCCGAGGCTCGCCATGACGCCGGGATAAGCGACGACGGCGATTTCCTGCCCATGATCGAACATCTGTCCGCAGCAGCCGGTGAACTTCCGGTCGGCACGCTGCAGATCGTGTCTTATGAGAGCGGTCGCATGACGCTGGAATTTGCGGCAGGCCAAGGAACGGCTGCGCAGCGCATCGCGGCGCGGCTGATTGAATCAGGCCTGATCGTCGATACCTCACCCGCTTCGTCACCTGCGACGGCGATCACACTGACGGTACGAACATCATGAAGACACAGCTGCGCAAGATCTGGGAATCGCGCGCCCCACGCGAGCGCACCTTCATCGCCGTAGCGGCAGCGTTGCTTGGGGTCGCGTTGTATTGGTGGCTGGTGCAGGCCGGGGGACAGGCATACACGCAATTGCGCACCCGCGTGGCAGCGCTGCAATCCCAGACAGCCCGTCTCGAACAGCAGGCAATCGAGTTGGAGCATCTGCGCGCCGCACCAGTTAAATCGACATCGCAAACCGATCTTCATACGCTGGTGCAAGCCCATGCCAGTGCCGCAGGGCTCTCTCGGTCACTGGTCAGGATCGAAGTCGGAGACGCCGATCAAGTGATCGTGACCTTCGGCGCCGTGGCTTTCCCCGACTGGCTAGCCTGGATCGCCAGCCTGAAAGCACAACAAGTCCGGATCGACAATTGCCGGATCGAAGCCCTGTCCACACCGGGCATGGTCAGCGTGACCGCGACCCTGCTGCGCCCCCAGCCTCGATGAAACATCGACACATGCTCGCAATCGGACTCGCAGCCTATGCGCTGGCATTGATAGCCAGCGCGCCAGCCAGCCTGCTCGATGCCGGATTGCGACACATCACCGATAGCAGGCTGCGCCTGGCAGCAACGCAAGGCACGCTATGGTCGGGCTCGGGACAGTTCGAGATCCGCGACTCGAACAAGGTGACCGGCATTTCCAGAAGCCTGGATTGGCGCATCAGACTCTCCGCGCTGCCACGCGGAAAACTGGTTTACGAGATCGACTTGGGGCAATCCCGGCGCCCATTCCCCGTGACATTGTCGCCATCCCGGATCGCGCTGACGGATACCGACATCGACTTGCCCGCCGCCGCGCTGGCGCTCGGCGCCCCCCGACTTGCGGCGCTGAACCTCACCGGCGATATATTGCTGCATATCGACAGCCTCAGCATCGAGCGCGAACAAACACTGGGCAAGCTCAGCCTGCAGTGGCGCAACGCCGGTTCGGCATACACCTCCATCTCGCCGCTGGGCAATTACGAACTGAATCTGGATAGCGACGGCAAGACTATCCAGGCGCTGCTGCACACCCTGGACGGACCGCTGCAACTCGACGGAAATGGCTCATGGATCAACGGAGGCAATCCCGATTTCCTGGCTGTAGCCCGCGTTCCGCCTCAGCACCGACAGCAACTCAGTCCCTTGCTGCGCATGATCGCGACCGAACGCGGTGCGGGCGACTTTGAGTTCCAGCTCCATTAGTGAGTCCGCCAATAGTTGCCGTACAAGTCGACGAGCGGCGGCCCGATTATTCATTCTGCGAAAAAATAACTACCGTGTAGGGGCCGATACTTATTTTCCCTGAACAGGGTAACCCGTCTTTGCCCCCCTCGCTGGCTTCGACATCCGGGGCGGGATGGTTGGCGAAGTCGGGGGCGTAGCTGTAGGAGTCGCTATTCAACCGCGTTTTCCACAGACCGGCGCGCGGGAAGGCGATGAGATAATCATCGCGACTTTGATTCATCAAGTTCACCACCACAACGACGCTATCTCTCGGCCCCTGTTGGTCCCAGCGATGAAACGCGATGATCTTGCATCCGTCATCAAAGTGATAGAGATGAATGTTTTGGCCGCACAGTCCGCGTGTCACACCCGACAGGTTACGCCGCAGGGCGATCATGTCCCGGTACATGCTAAAAATGCCGTGTTCGTCATTCGCCCTAGACCAGTCTATCGGGTCCTTGTCCTGAAACCACCGGTCCTCCAGCAACTCTTGCCCTTCAAACAGCAGCGGAATGCCGGGTGAAGTCAGCACCAGCGCACCTCCCAAGGTCGAGCGTTTTTTGGAAAACCAACTATCCACTTTCCCCGGCCAGATTTCCTCCGGCACCCGAGCCCGGCCATTGGCGACCTCGTCATGCGATTCGGTATAAATGATTCGCTGAAATGCGTCCGAATCATAGCGATGCTCGATCGCCTTACAGACCGCGCCCAAGTCGCGGGAGGCATCATCACGGACAATAACGGCCTCACGAACCGGGTGAACAAATTGGGCATCCCATTGCGCATTGAATCCAGCGCCGCCCGCTCCTACCCCTTTAGTAAGCCATGAACTATTTCTGAAGTGCTCCCCTATGCTGATTTTTCCCGGAAATAGCCGCTGAATTTCCGTATTGATCCATTGCATCAAGCTCCAGCCTTCGGGGATTTCGTTGGATGGGTCGCTACCGTTGCCGTCTATGCTTTCGATATAGATAGTCATGTCCCAACGCAAGCCATCGACATGATATTCATCGAACCACATCATGGCGTTATTTCGCAGATACTGGCGCACCTCACCCCGCCCATAATCGGGGCGAGTCTCGCCCCATGGAGTTTGCGCACGGCGATCATTGTAAAAATAAATTCCGCCTTTTCCGTTTTCGCTCCAACCGTCAAACTGCCACAAATCAAGATCGGACGGGCCGAAGTGGTTGTAAACGACATCGACGATCACCGCCATGCCATGCTCGTGCGCCGCCTTTACAAACAGTTTAAAAGCATCGGGGCCGCCGTAAATACTCTCGATGGCAAAGGGATGCGATGGATTGTAGCCCCATGAAAAATCTCCCGGAAACTCCATGACCGGCATCACTTCAATGGCGTTGATACCCAGATCTTGCAGGTAAGGGAATTTTTCAACGGCACTCGCGAAAGTGCCCGGATGCCCCGCTTCTGTTACGTTGAAAGTGCCGACATGCATCTCGTAAATCACCAACTCATTCCCCGAAGCCATCGTAAATTGGTCGTCGCCCCAATCGAACGCTTTAGCATCGTAGATAACAGCGTTACCCACCGAGTTCGTCACTTTTCGGGCATAAGGGTCGATCCGGGAAAAAGGCGGGAGCTGCCAGTCGGCGGGGGGGTGAATCATGTACAGGTACTTATCGCCTGCCTTTGCGCCGGGCACCTCAACCGACCAGCACCCGTCCTGCTCGCGGGTGAGCAGAATTGAGGTTTTATTCCAGCCATTGAAGCTGCCGGTCAAGTAAACTTTTTCTGCATGGGGAGCCCAAACTCGAAAACTGGTCCCCTTTGCATCAGGCATCGCGCCCATGCCCGGTTGATTCGTCACAGCATTGGTTTCATCCGTCATTTTCACTCCCGCTTTGTAGCCCGCGAATGGGGAGCTCTAGGCTGAAGGTAAACTTGCCATCGGTCTGTACGGCAAACCGCCCTGAACCCCACTTTCCCATTCAAATCTGGGACACCCACCGACACTCTGAGCCCCTTGTCATTCATGGCCTTCAACGAAGGCTCCTTGGAGCTGACAGAAATGGTATTAAGGTTAGAAATACCGGATCGCGGTGACTACGCGTCGGCGATGCAATAGCCGTTCTTGCCTTTGCGCTTGGCCTCATGCAAAGCCAAATCGGCACACTTCAACAGACTCTTGGCTTCCTTGCCATGCGTGGGGTAGATGCCGATGCCCGCGCTGATAGTTATGTTTACGCTGTGCCCTTGAATGTCATAGGGCTGCGACACCGCATGCATCACCTTGGATGCCGGCTTGTCCGCGCCCTCGGCATGACTTAACTCCCACAACAGGATCACGAACTCATCGCCGCCCATGCGCGCCACGGTATCCTCCTGACGCACCGAAGCCGACATACGCTCGGCGACCATTTTCAGCAGCGCATCGCCCGCATCGTGCCCCAAGGTATCGTTCACCTGCTTGAATCCGTCCAGATCGAGATAGATTACCGCCATCAATCCGCGGCTCCTGTGCGCATGGGCGATGGCCGACGAGAACCGGTCCATCAACAGCCTTCGGTTCGGCAATCCGGTCAGCGCGTCGTGCAACGCTAGGGACGCCAACACCTTGTTGGCTTCCACGAGCTCGCTATACAGCAAGCGTACTTCCAGCATGTTGTGGACGCGCGCCAGCACATCCGCCAGTTCGAATGGCTTGCTGATGAAATCCTTGGCGCCTGCTTTCAGTGCGCGCAGCTTGTAGTCCTGCTCGGCAGTGATCACTAGCACGGGTAGATAACCATGCGGTTCGATCTTCTGCAGGCCTTCCAGCACCTGAAACCCGTCCATGTCGGGCATATGTAGAGAAAGCAGGATCAGGTCGTATCGGTGTGTGCGGTGAAGTTCGCAGGCCTCTGCCGGATTCGTCGTGGACGAGACGGCGTCATAGCCGGCACCGCGCAGTATCTGATCGAGCAGATCGACATTGGCTTCCAGCTCATCGACGATCAGAATTTTGCCGTGAAGGATGTTGGCCGGATCTTTCATCTGAAGATTCCCCACCGCAGTTTATGTCGAGTACTCATCGAAGATATTGCAGAACATCGGGTGATTTTGCTCGAACGCGGCCAAAACGACCGGATCGAAATGTTCCGGACGGGTTCGTCCGTCGCCCTGGGTAATGATGCGCACGGCCGTCGGATGATCGAAGGCGGGTTTGTAGGGGCGCTTGCTCCGCAGCGCATCGTAGATATCGCAGATATTCATGATGCGCGCAGACAGCGGAATAGCCTCGCCCTGCTTGCCGTTCGGATACCCTCCGCCATCCCAGCGCTCGTGGTGATTAAGCGCGATCTCCGCACCCATGGTCAAATAGGGCGACTTGCTGTTGCCGAGAATTTCCGCGCCCATCGCGGCGTGTTTCTTCATGATCTCCCACTCGTCCGGCGTAAAGCCGCCCGGCTTGAGCAGGATATGGTCCGGCGTTCCGATCTTTCCGATATCGTGCATCGGGCTGGCAAAAAATATCCTGTCGATGAATACCTTATCCATACCCAGCATCCCTGCAAGTTCCCGGCTGTAATAACTGATGCGCTTCACGTGCGCGCCGGTGTCCTCATCCTTGTGCTCCGCCGCGCGCGTCATCGCGAATATGGTTTCCAGATAATTTTGCTGCAGCTCGGCCGTCCTTTCGCTGACGCGCTGTTCCAGCACCTCGTTGTAAACGTGCAACTCCTTGTGCAACAGCCTCACCTCCAGCATGTTATGTACGCGCGCCAGCACCTCGGCGAGCTCGAACGGCTTGCTGATGAAGTCTTTCGCTCCCGCTTCCAGCGCGCGCAGCTTGTGTTCCGGCTGGGCGGTGATCACGATGACGGGAAGATAGTCTCCCGTTTCGATTTCCTTCAGACCTTCCATCACCTGGAACCCGTCCATGCCCGGCATTTGCAGGTCGAGCAGAATCAGGTCATAGCGGTTCTTGCGGTGCAGATCGCAAACCTTTCGCGAGTCCGTCTCCGATGTAACGGCGCCATATCCCGCAACATGCAGCATGCGATCAAGCAGACGGACATTGGCTTCCATATCGTCGACGATCAGGATGCCTGCATTGAATATCGAGGATGGATCAAGCATGGGAAGATCCCCCCTCGATTGCAGACCGGACGTCGCAAGTTCCGTCGGTCTCGTCATGATGCCGAAGCATCAGGTTTCGGCCCGCCGCCGTTTCCCTAATCTTCTCTTCCAGCGATTTGATATAGCCCTGCATTTCGAGGAGGAACATTCGGGCTTCCAGCATGTTGTGTATACGCGCCAGCAGCTCCGGCAAATCGAACGGCTTGCTGATGAAGTCCCGTGCGCCGGCCTGGAGCGCCTTCAATTTGTACTCCGGATGAGCGGTAATCGCGATGACCGGCAGAAGCCCGCCAGCCTCGATCTCCTTGAGCCTCTCCATCACCTGGAATCCGGAGAAATTCAAGCGCGGCATCTCGAGATCGAGCAGGATCAGATCGTAGCGATGCTTGCTATGCAGGTCGCAAGCCTTGTTCGAGTCGGTGGTGGACGAGATGGAAACATAGCCGGCATCGCGCAGCATGGCGTCAAGCAAAGAAATATTGGCTACGCGATCATCCACAATCAGGATTTTCGCGTGCAGAATGTCGGTTGGACTGATCATGACGATTGCTCCTGTGTAGCCTTGTCCGACAAGCGATTCACAGATCCCAGCGTCGCATTCAACGCCTCCATGAACTCATCGACCTTGATCGGCTTGGTGATATATCGAAAGAAACCCGCCTTCAGCCCACGCTCTATATCGCGGGGCATCGCATTGGCACTGATGGCAATAACGGGAATGTGCGCGGTGATCGGGTCTTCATGCAGTATCTTCATCGCATCGAAGCCGCTGATGCCGGGCAGATTGATATCCATCAGAATCACATCCGGCTGTGCTGTGCGCGCAATCTCGATGCCGTCATTTCCGTTCACGGCAGTCCGCAGACTCAGGTCGGGATGGCGCGCGATGATCTGTTCCACCAACCTCATGTTCGCCGGATTGTCTTCCACGTAAAGCAGGGTATGCGGGCGCACTTCGCGAGGCAGACTGAATTGAGTCGGCCCTGTTCCCTCCTCGCCCCCAACGAGTAGCGGCTCACCGACCGACATTAACTCGAACCAGAAAACGCTTCCCGCCCCGACGACGCTCGCCACACCGATGGCTCCGCCCATCAGTTCGACCAAACGCTTCGCTACCACGAGGCCGATGCCGGTTCCCTCCTCGCTTCCCGCCTCTTGTCCGAGACGATTGAAAGGCTGGAACAGCTGCTGCAACTGCTCCGAAGGCAATCCGGCACCGCTGTCCTTGATGCTGATGCGTGTGCGTCCGGGTGCGCTCTCGCCGCAAGTCACCTCCACCGTTCCCTGCTTGACGTTGTATTTGATCGCATTGGACAGCAGGTTGATCAGCACCTGTTTCAGCCGGGTTCTATCGGCACGAACGAACATGGGGATATCGAACTCCGGGAAGGTCAGCGTGATGCCGCGCTGTTGTGCCTGAGGTTCGATCATGGACTGGCACTCGAGCAGGACTTCGGCCAGCGACACCGGCTCTTCCGACAAGGGAACCTGCCTGGATTCGACCTTGGCGAGATCGAGAATTTCGTTGATCAGCTTCAGCAGGTGCCATCCGGCCTGGAGTATCTGGGCGACGCCTTCCTTTTGAGACGGCGTTGGCGGCGGAGTGTCGGACTCCATCAGCTGAGCGAACCCCAGTATGGCATTCAGCGGACTGCGCAACTCGTGACTCATGCTGGACAGGAAATCCGATTTGGCGAGATTGGCTTTTTCCGCCACCGACTTGGCATTCTCCAGCTCGGCATTTTTTTCCTCCAGCACCTGATCCAGCAATTTGCGTTCGGAGACATCGCGCGCGGCGGCGAATACGCCCTGCAGCCGCCTGTCCCTGTCGTAAAGACTGGTCGCATTGAAGGACACCACCGTTTCCTTGCCGTCGCGAGCGCGCGCAGTGAGTTCATAATTGGTCAACTTCTTGCCGCTCAGCACCAATTCGATGCTTTTCTCGGCTCGTTCCGGATCGGTGAAATAATTCTTGAACGGCGCACCGATCAACTCGTCTCGCGTACATCCGGTGAGTGCCTCCATCTGTTTGTTGACGTCGTTGATGATGCCGGACAGGTCGGTGGTCATCAGCGCATCGATATTGGACTCGAACAATGAGCGCGTATAGAACTGATGATCGCGCAGGCGCTGGCTGAGCTGTTTCTGCTCCGCCTCTATCTGCTTGCGCGCGGTGTTGTCGGTGCCGATCAACAAATAGCCGATGATGTCGTTTTGCGCATCGCGCAGGGCAGTGACCGACACCACCGCGGGGAATCGGCTGCCGTCCTTGCGGATGTAAGTCAGCTCGTAGATATCCTCGATGCCGCGCGATGCCTTGAACACCAAGGCATCGAATCCAGGCGTGATCGGCGTGCCGAGTTCTGCGCTCAAGGCTTCGGCACGCGCGATCACTTCCTGCGGATCGGAGATGTCCGCCGGGGTGATCTTGTTCATCACGTCGGCGGCCGTGTAGCCCAGCATGCGCTCCGCGCCAACATTGAAAATCTGGATCACGCCTTGGGCATCCGTGGCGATACTGGAAAAGTTGGCACTATTGAAGATCGCGCTCTGCAATGCGCCGGCCTTGAGCAACGCCTCCTCCGCCTGCTTGCGCGCGGTGTTGTCGGTGCCGATCAGCAGGTAACCGATGATCGCATCCTGATCGTCGCGCAGCGCCGTCACCGAAAGAACGACCGGAATGCGACTGCCATCCTTGCGTATGGATGTCAGCTCATAGATATCCTCGATCCCGCGCTCCGCCTTGAACACCAGCGCCTCGAAACCCGGCGTGATCGTCGTGCCGAATTCGCTGCTCAACGCCTCGGCACGGGCAATCAATTCCTGCGGATCGGAAATGTCCGCCGGGGTGATCTTGTTCATCACATCGGCGGCCGTGTAGCCCAGCATGCGCTCCGCACCGACGTTGAAAATCTGGATCACACCCTGTGCATCCGTGGCGATACTGGAGAAATTCGCGCTGTTGAAAATCGCTTTCTGCAATGCACCCGCCTTGAGCAGCGCCTCTTCCGCCTGCTTGCGCGCGCTGTTATCGGTGCCGATCAGCAGATAGCCGATGATCGCATCCTGATCGTCGCGCAGCGCCGTCACAGACACGACGGCCGGGAACCGGCTGCCGTCCTTGCGGATATAGGTCAGCTCGTAAATATCCTCGATGCCGCGCGACGCCTTGAACACCAGTGCGTCGAAACCCGGCGTGATGGGTGTACCGAGTTCGATGCTGAGCTCCTTGGCGCGCGCGATCACTTCTTGCGGGTCCGAGATGTCCGCCGGGGTGACCTTGTTCATCACATCGGCGGCCGCGTAGCCCAACATGCGCTCCGCACCGACGTTGAAAATCTGGATAACCCCTTTGGCATCCGTGGCGATACTGGAAAAATTGGCGCTGTTGAAAATGGCGCTTTGCAAAGCCCCAGCTTTCAGCAGCTCCTCTTCCGCCTGTTTGCGCGCGCTATTGTCGGTGCCGATCAACAAGTAACCGATAATTGCATCTTGATCATCGCGCAGCGCCGTCACCGACACGACGGCCGGAAAGCGGCTTCCGTCCTTGCGGATATAGGTCAGCTCATAGATGTCCTCGATGCCGCGCGACGCCTTGAATACCAAGGCATCGAAACCCGGCGTAATCTCCGTACCGAGTTCGACGCTGAGCGCCTTGGCACGCGCAATCACTTCCTGGGGGTCCGAGATTTCGGCCGGGGTAATCTGATTGATCACTTCGGCGGCGGCATAACCCAGCATACGCTCCGCACCTACGTTGAAGATCTGGATTACGCCGTTCGCATCGGTGGCGATACTGGAGAAATTCGCGCTATTGAAGATCGCGGCCTGCAGCGCATCGGCTTTAAGCAAGGTTTCCTGACGCCGGGTTTCGGTGCTATCCCCTACCCGCACTACGGCTGAACCGTTAACGGCAGGGGCAGGGGCAGGGGCAGGGGTAGGATTGTCCATGACTTAAACCTTTGCTCAAATTACCCGAATGCGAATTGCAAGGCGGTCGCAACCCCATGTACAGGGCATTTTCAGCGTAGAGCCATCCTAGTGAGCGGCCTTCCGTTTATCCGTACGCCATCGCACATAACCATGCCACCGCCGGGAATGACCGGGATGAGGCATGAGGCTAAAGCGGAAGAATTTATGCGGGGAGAGAGGGGACTGCGTGGACAGATTAGTTCTGTAGTGCTGTTGGTCGGGTTAGCGTAACCCGACCAACGAAGACTATTCCTGCGGTGTCTGTTTGGCGCGGATAGATTCGGTCACATCCTTGCCGATCCCGCGGTAGCCGGTAAAGCCGCCGGAAGAGTCGAACATCGGCTCTCCGCTCACCATCAGATATTGCGTAGCGCCGTCCGGCATGGTTCGGCTGTAGACGAAATCCAGGAATGGCCGCCGCGCCGTCATGTTGGCTTCCAGCGCCGCGCGTTCTGCCTTGTTCCATCGCGCCGGATGCGATTCCGGGGATTCTCCGATCAGGTTATCGACGGGGATGCCCAGCATCTCCATCACCGGGCCGTAAACCTTGGTGAAATTCCCTCGCTCATCCTGTTCCCAGTACCAATCGGATGCCAGCTCCGTCAAACGGCGGAAGCGCGCTTCGCTGGCCCTGAGCTCGTTCGTGCGCTCCAGTACTGCCTGTTCCAGCATCTGGTTGTAGCTGCGAAGCTCCTTGTACAACAAGCGCACTTCGAGCATGTTGTGGATGCGCGTCTTGATTTCCACCATGTCGAACGGCTTGGCGACGAAGTCCTTGGCACCGGCGGCGAGCGCGCGCAACTTGTGGTCGGGCTGGGCCGTGATCACGATCACCGGAAGATAGTCGTCGGTTTCGATTTCCTTCAGGCACTCCATGACCTGGAAGCCGTCCATGCCCGGCATCAAAAGATCGAGCAGGATCAGGTCGTAGCGGTTGTCGCGATGCAGCTCGCAGACTACGTGCGGGTCCATCGTGCTGGTGATGTGCCGATAGCCGAATTCCTGCAGCATTTCATCCAGCAGCTGAACGTTGGATGACTGATCGTCGACGATCAGAATATTGGCATTAAGAATTTGCTGATCGTTAATCATGTCGTTTGTCCGGTTTCATTTTCGTTGGCGTGCCTCAGTTCGGAAAACATCAGCGCCTCATCGAGCACATTAATCAGATCGTTGATCTTGATGGGTTTCGCCAGATACTCGAAGAATCCCGCATCGAGGCCGATCGAGATATCGCCGGGTATGGCGTTGGCGGTAATGGCGATGACGGGGATATATCTCGTCGCCTTATCTTCGCGCAGAATTTTCAAGACCTCTATTCCGCTGATATCGGGCAGATTGATGTCCAGCAGGATCACATCCGGAAGCTCGGCACGCGCCAGCTCGATGCCGGGTTTCCCGGCGGAAACGCTCGATATGCGCAGATGCGGGAATTCCTGGACGAATTGCTCTATCAGCATCAGGCTGGCCGGATCGTCCTCGATGCAGAGCACGGTGCGCTGCGCCGCATTGAGCAGGTTTTGCAGCGCCTGCCCAGGCGGCTTGTCGTCTGCGATAGCGGCAGGCGGCGCTACGCTGCGGGACAATTCGATCCAGAATTCGCTGCCGACCCCCATGGTGCTTTCCACGCCGATCTCCCCGCCCATCAGTTCGACCAGTTGTTTGGCCAGCACCAGGCCGATGCCGGTACCGGTCTCGATGCCGCTCTCCTGTCCGAGGCGATTGAATGGCTGGAACAGCTGCGCCAAATGCACCTGCGACAATCCTATGCCGCTATCCTTGACGCTGATGCGTACGCGTTCCGTGCTGGCGCTGCACCGCACCTCGATCGCCCCCTGCGGACGGTTGTATTTAAGCGCATTGGACAACAGATTGATCAGAATCTGCTTGGTGCGTACCCGGTCGGCATTGACCAGCAGACTCTCGTCGAACGGAAGAAAGGTGATCCGGATGCCGCGCTGCTGCGCCTGCGCCTCGAACATGGCCTCGCACTTGCGCATGATGTAGGCCAACGACACCGGCTCTTGCACCAACGACAACCTGCCGGATTCGATCGTAGCCAGATCCAGGATCTCGTTGATCAGTTCGAGCAGATACCAGCCTGCCTCGGTGATCTTGCCGAGCCTACCCCGCTGAATATCGGTTTGCGGCACCGAACTGCTTTCCATCAACTGCGCGAAACCGAGGATGGAGTTCAGCGGGGTGCGCAATTCATGGCTCATATTGGAAAGGAAAATCGATTTCGCACGATTGGCATTTTCCGCTGCCAGACTGACGCGCTCCAGTTCGGCGTTCTTGTCCTGCAGCAGCCTGTCCATGCGTTTTCGCTCGCTGATGTCGGTCAGCGTGACGCGCAACGTCTGGGTTGCGGCATCGACCTCGCTGAACAGCCCATCCAGATGGGCATCGAAGCAGCTGCCATCGCTGCGCTGCAGCATCAGTTCGCAAACCTGCGGACCGCCGGGTTGCATGGCATCGATGAAATACTGCTGCCAGAGATTGCGATCCGCCGGCAAGACCATATGTGCAAAACGGCGTTGCAACAACCTTTTTCGCTCTTCCCCCAGCAATTCGGCACCGGTCAGGTTGATGGAAGCGATTTTCGCCTCGCTCGACAGCGTCAGATAACCGACCGGCGCGAATTCGTAGAGGTCCACATAGCGGTCGCGGCTTTCCTCCAGCAACTCCTGAGTGCGGCGCAATTCCTCGTTCTGCATCTCCAATTCGACCTGATGCACCTGAAGATCGTGCAGGAGCTTCTGGACCGTATGCGGAATAGCCTCCGTGGCCGGCGAACAAACGAGCCGCTTCTCGGCTTCATCGCGCAGCGTATCTTGCTGACTGGAGTTAGGGCTCATTTATTTTCGGCCGCGGCTATGAAACCGTTTCTATCGCAAGCAGGATCATCTGGGTATCGCCGTTGTGATCGACGATACGGCGTGCATTCAGCAACATCTTGTGATGGCCGATAACGGGAAATTCGTGCTCGACGACGAAGTCATCGAAACTCTGGCTGTTCGGCAGGATGTTTTCCAGCAGTTCGCGCAAGGCGGGGATGTCCCACTGGTGGTTGCCCAATTCGTAGATAGAGCGCCCCTGAGTCGCTTCGCGCGTGACCTGGAAATCCCGGTAAAAAGAGCGGCTGGCGGAGACGATCTCCATCTTGTCGTTCAATACGACGAGCGGTTCGCGCGCCGTATTCACGATGCCTTCCGCCAGTGTGCGCGCCTGCCGCTCCGCCGCCTCGGCGACGACACGCGGGGTGATATCGACGAAGGTCAGCACCACCCCGTCGATCACGTTGTCCAGCGTGCGATAAGGCTGGATGCGCGTCAGATAACAACTGCCGCCCGGCGTGCGCACCTCGCGCTCGCGCGGCACTAGGCTATCCAGCACGGCCTGCGCATCGACCAGCAGATCGTCGGTGTCTATGTTCGACTTGATGTCGTTCAATGCCCTGCCCACGTCCGAGGCGACCAGACGGTAGACCTGTGCAGCCTCGCGGGTATAGCGTTTGATATTGAGATGCTCGTCGAGAAAGATGGTGCCGACATTGATGTTGTCGAGCAGGTTCTTCATATCGTTCTGCATCCCGGCGAGCAGTTCTATCTTGGCCTGCAATTCGGCATTGACGGTGATCAGCTCTTCGTTGACGGATTGCAGCTCCTCCTTGGAGGTTTCCAGCTCCTCGTTGGTCGACTGCAGCTCCTCGTTGGTCGACTGCAGTTCCTCGTTGGTCGATTTCAGCTCTTCGTTGGATGCCTGCTGTTCTTCGATGGTGGCCTGCAGATTTTCCCGGGTGTAGATCAATTCGCGCTCGAGTTCGTCGATGCGCGCAACACCGCGCGTCCCGGACATGGACGTGCGCTTGCCGGACGCAGCTTTGTCGGGCGCAGACTTGCCGGATACCGTATCCGGCAAATCCTGAAAACTCACCAGCAACAAACCCTCGGCGCTCTCCGTTGCGGGAAGCGGACGCACGCTGAAGCTGGCCCTATGAAAGTCGCCGTTGGTCCTGACCGACAGTTCGCGGCCCAAAGTAGGCTCGCCCTGAGCCGCGAGATGAATGGCCGTGCGCAGCTCCAGCTGTAGGCCCTCGCGCGCCATATCGACGACGTTGAGCGTGGCCTGTCCCGGTGCCGGGCGCAGGTAACGGCCGGTCTCGCCATGCACATAGAGGATATCGCCATTCAGGCCGGTCACCACCGAGGCAGGCGCATAGGACTGCAACAGAAAACGCTTGGCCACTTCGGCGAAGTTGGTCTCTCTGGTTTTACTCATGATTTCCTCCGGTGCCTTGGTGTTTCTTTCCGAGGCCCAGGTCAACGTGCTGGTCAGCGCAGAACGCGTTGCGGCGGCGGAATGGGTGGCTCGGTAGAACTTCCACTTGCGATTGAGCGGCACGAACAGATCGGTGTGATTGCCGATACTCTCCGAGGGCGACAGAAACATCACACCGCCTGGCTTGAGCGCATATTGAAATGCCGACATCAGGCGGTCTTGCAGTTCCGGCTCCAGATAGATCATCAGATTGCGGCAGCTGAGCAGATCGAGCCGGGTGAAGGGCGGGTCCTTGATGACGTTCTGGGTCGCGAACACCACCATCTCGCGTATCTCTTTCTTTACCCGATAGCCGGCATCGGTCTGGACGAAGAAACGGGCCAGCCGTTCGGGCGTGACATCCTGTGCGATGTTGGGCGGATAGATGCCCGCGCGCGCGGTGGCGATGGCGTCGTCGTCGAGATCGGTGGCGTATATCTGCACCCGGAACTCGGGCCGGGTGTCATCCATCAATTCGCGCAGCAGAATAGCGATGGAATAGGCCTCCTCGCCGCTGGCACAACCCGGCACCCAGGCACGGAACACATAGCCATCCGGCTTCGCCGTCAGCAGCTGCGGCAGGATGTCGTTGCGCAGCGCCTTGAAAGCCTCCGCATCGCGGAAGAAACTGGTGACATTGATCAACAGCTCCTTGAACAGCACCTGCACCTCGGCCGGATGCTCCTTCAGATAGCGGGAATAGACCTCGGTGTCCTCGATATCGTGCTGCAACATGCGCCGCTCGATGCGACGGGATATGGTGCTCTTCTTGTACAGCGAAAAGTCATGGCCGGTGGCGCTACGCAGTTGCAGCAGGATGCGATTGATACCGCTCGCCGCCGCTGGCGTGGCAAGCGACGATGGCGGATGCGGTAAATCAACCGCGTGGCGCGCCCTGGCCGACAACGCCTGATGCATGCCTTCCGGCGACAGCACATGGGTGGCGTAACCGGCGCCGATGGCGCTTGCCGGCATACCGTCGTATTTCGCACTGGCCGGCTCTTGCACCAGCGTTATGCCGCCGGCGCCCAGGATGGCGCGCAAGCCCAGGGTTCCGTCGGTACCGGTGCCGGATAGAATAATGCCTATGGCCAGCTCGCCCTGATCTTCGGCCAACGAGCGCAGGAAGGCATCGATGGGCATGCGCTGCCCGCGCGGCTGCTCCGGCACGCTGAGTTGCAGCATGCCGTGAAAGATCGCCATATCGCGATTGGGTGGAATCACATACACGCAGTTCGGCGCGACCCGAACCTGATCCTGAGCCTCGATCACCGGCATGGCGGTACTGCGCTGCAGGATTTCGGTGAGCATGCTGGCGTGGTCCGGGTCGAGATGCGACACCAGCACGAAAGCCATGCCGCTATCGGCCGGGAGATCGCGGAAGAACAATTCGAAGGCTTCCAGCCCTCCGGCAGATGCGCCGATGCCGACGATGGGAAAACCGACCGAAGCGGGCGCGGCGGATTCGGCCGAGCCGGGAATTTTGCCGATCGCAGCGGCAGCCTGCTCCGCGCTCTGCCCCTGCGCTCTCCGCTTATTTTTAGTCTTGTCTGTCTTGATAACCACGGTAATCCTTAATATGCAAAATCCGCTGCCGTTCGCATTCCGTCCAGCCCCCGTCTCAGCCTCGTATTTTACGGGCATCGAAGCAATAGCGAAGCACCGATCTTGCCACAAACGAACTCATTTATTCCGGGCTTGGCCGGTGCAGCTTGACTGCATATTGCCGGACAAACTGCCGACCGTGGGCGCCTCGCATAGCAAACGCTCGAATTCATTCTTGACGACCGCATAGCATTCGCAAGCACGCGACTCCAATCCGTTCCTGTCGATGACCGAAATATGCCCGCGGCGGTAACTGATCAATCCCGCGCGCTGCAAGTTTCCGGCGGCTTCCGTGATGCCCTCGCGTCGTACGCCCAGCATGCCGGCGATCAACTCCTGGGTCATTGTCAGGTCATTCGAGGACAAGCGATCCAGCGTCAGCAACAGCCAGCGACATAATTGCTGCTCCACCGAGTGATAGCGATTGCAGGCAGCGGTTTGCGATATCTGCGTCATCAGCGCCTGGGTGTAGCGCAGCAGCAAATTGCGCAATTCTCCGGCACAAGGCCCCTCGGTACGATTGAATTCCTCCATCAACCACCGCTCGGGCAAACGGTAGCCGCAGCCTGCGGTCTGCACGGTGGCGCGGTTGGGCATGGTATTGCCGCCCATGAACAGCGCAATGCCGAGTACGCCCTCATTGCCCACCCCCGCGATTTCGGCGGATGCCCCATTCTCCATGACATAGTGCAACGACAGGATGGCAGTGGTTGGAAAGTAGAGGTGTTGCAATCGCCCGCCGGACTCGTGGAGGACATCGCCTAGCGACATCGAGACCAGGGCCAAATGAGGAGCCAGTACCTCAAGCACTTCGGCGTGCAAAGCCCCGAGCAGGCGGTTCTGGTTAGGCGTCTGCGATGAAGGAATAATAGTGACCATTTTCAAGATTCCATGCGCTCCGACGCGGGGGTGGATTCGATAAAAACAGCAGGGCGGACATGGCCGAACATCGTTTGAGACTACATCGCGTTTTGTTATAACACGTTACTTGGAAGTATGTACGGCAGCGAACAAACCCGTATGTTCGGTAACGCACAGATTCCGAACCGGCAATGCAGGCGCTAGCCTCGCGCAACGTTATGCATGCCCCTGACGATCTGATAACACTGACAAGCCGCCGCTTCCAGCCCATCATCGTCGAGTATGGTGATTTCACCGCGGTTATAGCTGATCAGGTTGCGCTGGCGCAGCGTACCGGCGGCCTTGGTAACGCCAACCCGCCGCACTCCCAGCATATTGGCGAGCAGTTCCTGCGTCAGATGGAATCGGTTCGATCGCAAGCGATCGCGCGTCATCAGCAACCATCGAGCAAGGCGGGCTTCGATCAGGTGAAATCGATTGCATGCGGCGGTTTGTGTCGTTTGTATCATCAGCTCGTAGATGTACCAGTACACCTCTCGCCGCAGCGGCATGCTGCGCTGAAATTCCTTATGGAAGTCCGCGGCACTCATGCGCAAGGCCTCGCCCGCCACCTGCACCACGGTACCTACCGGGGAGGCGTTCACCCCGAGCGCGAGGGGAGTGCCGAGCATGCCCTCGCGGCCGACCAGGCCGACTTCCAGTGCCTGATGGCCTTCTGCCTGTACCAGCAAGGAAACCAGCACATCGCTGGGAAAGTACACCTGAGTGATCGGCTCCCCCGGATGGTAGAGTTCCTCGCCAAAGCTCAACGCAACCTGTTCGAGGCGAGGCCGCAGCAATTGATACTCCTTGTCTGGCAAGGCTGCCAGCAGGCTGTTTGCAACAGGAACTTGATCTGCAACTTGCATTGAGCCATCCCGGGTAATTCGCAGTCAGGAAAAATCATGGGCAACCAGCGGAAATACAAAGTCGCTTATCCGATATCAGAATCCGGATTTTCAGAGATGTCCTAAACACAGATTGGTCGTGTGCAACTGGCCGATGACGGCGCAATCGCTCAGCAGCATCGCTATGGGCAATATCAAGGACATGGCCCACATTTTTGATAGCGCGGGCATATGCATTCGACCCCTCGATTTCGACCGGACTTTCAGATTACGGCTACTTGCCGTGCAGCTTGTGTTTCATCTGCCATGCGACCCAGCCGATTTGCAGCCACTTGCCGACGCGTCCAAGCCGCAATGCTGCAAGCAAGGCTGCGACGCCAACGATCCCGATGGCGGGATGGCTACGGACGAATCGCAACGCGACCAGCCCTTGGTCTACCCGAGCCAGAGGAGTACGCCATGGCTCTATGCTTTGTGCCAACATCGCTCGCTGTTCCGCCGCCTGTGCAACCAGATGTTTTCGCCGCAGGAGCAGACGATCAAGTCTTGCGCTCATGATCGCCCCTCAGATCCGGGAGTCCAGCGACTGCCTGTCTTTCGACAATTCCGACAGACTCGCCGAAAACATACGCGGCTTGGTTCTGATCTTGTGCATCGCCAACAGCCAGACCGAAACACCGACCGCCAGAAACGCGCCAGCAAGCACGCCCAGCACCAGGATGCGCTGCGTATCCCAGAACAGGATCACAAGCAGGATGGTTCCCAGCACCGCCCCGACTCCCAAACAGAACAGCCCGACCAGCGTCAGCACCAGCAGCGACAACAAACGCTCCCTATCTTCCTCCAGATCGGAGGACAACAGAGCCAGGCGCGTATGCGCAATCGCGACCAGCGTTGCCGCAAGCACCGTCAGAGAATCGAGCAGGCCTCTGTTCCCGCCGGATGTCTTCTCCGTCATGATGCGCGCGGCTAGCGACGGCCGATCAGCAAGCCGATCACCACACCGACGCCGGCGGCGACACCGATGGCCTGCCACGGATTGTTATGCACATAGACATCGGTCGCCTTCGCGGCAGCCTTGGTTCTGACCAGCAATTCGGCTTGCGCATCCGCCATTCTTGCCTTTGCCACCTTGAGCGACGATTCCGCCTTGGCGCGCAACGCGATCAGTTGCTCGCCGCCCTGATTGGCCGTAGCTTTCAGCAACGCTTCTGCATCGGCCACGACCACCTTGAAGTCGTCGATCAATTGTTCCTTACTTGCTTCATACGATGACTGGTTCATGTTGTTCTCCATTGTTGGCCATATTTCCAGACGAGCCGTCCGCCCGGAATGATTTCAATACGAAGTCTCATCCGCCTCTCGCGAGACTGGGATTTATGACTTTATTTATTCCCGCATTTTTTCATCGGGCACTTCATAGCCGCCCCATCAGTAGCAGGATGATCAGTATCATCAATATCAGTCCGATCCCGCCGCTCGGGCCATAACCCCATGCCCTGCTGTGAGGCCAGGTCGGAATCGCGCCGATCAGCATCAGTACCACAACGATCAATAGAATTGTTCCTACTGACATATCGATTCTCCTCATGCAATGAACTGCACGACCGGCCTCAGGAGTGCAATCACCCTCTGAAGCCGCTTATAAGTGGCTAGCGCCCAACGATATTGCCGTTGCTGTCGGAGAGAATGATCTCTACGCGCCGGTTCATTTGGCGACCGGCTGCCGTGTCATTGCCTGCAACAGGGTATGCCTCACCATAACCGCGCGTCGTGATGCGGTCGCTGGCTATCCCTTTATCGATCAGAGCCATCCGCACGGCGCTGGCGCGACGATCGGAGAGGCCCTGATTGAAAGTGTCGCTACCGGTGCTGTCGGTGTGACCCTCAACCAGCACTTTTTGCTTGGGATACTGCTTGAGGAAGTCGGCCAGCTTTTGCACGTTGTGGATACCGCCGGACTTGAGTTGCGCCTTGCCGGTATTGAACAGCACGTCGCCCAGCGTGATCACCAGACCGCGTTCCGTCTTCTTGGCGTTCAGTTCCTTTAGCTGCATCTCCTGTTTGGCGATGAGCTCCTGGTCGCGTTCCGCATTGGCGCTGGCGGCCGCCAGTTCTGCAGCCTGCTGATCGGTGGTTTCCTGCGCAATCGCCACCTGTCGCTTGGCCGCATCGGCTTCGGCCGTTCTCGCTTCGAGTCGAACTTCGGTGCGCTTCGCTCCGGCATTGGTGACCGCCAGTTCAGCCGTTTTACGGCTGGCGGTTGCCTGCGCAATACCAGCTTGCTGATTGGCCATGTAGGCCAGATGATTGACCGTATCGGTGCCCTGCCCCTTGCTGAAGGCATCATCCGCCTTGGTCAGCGTGTCACCTGCCTCTTTCAATTCCAGCGCAGCCATACTGACGACCTGCGGGTTGGCACGTGCACTGTTGTAGCTTTCATGCGCCGCATTAAGCGCCGCATTTTGTGGCGCAGACGCGGTGCCGCAGGCAGACAGAACCGAGACGGCGATCAGAGCCAACGGCAGATATAGATTTTTTTTCATGATGAACTCCATTGATGATTATTGGGCTTTACGATCAAGTTCTTTGCGCAGCACGCGATTGTCTTCCTGCAAGGCGTCCGCAGCTTTTTTCGCCTTGGCAGCGCGTGCTGTCGTCTCGGCCAGCTTTGCATCGACCAGCGCTTCTTCTGCCAGCAGTTTGGCTCGCGCATAATTCTTTTCGCCCATGGCGCGCTCGGCCCAATCCATTTTTTCCATCGCGGACTTGAGCTGCAACGGCGCAAACTCATTGCCGCCCGCGCTGCTTGCGTTGTTTACCGCAGCCCTGGCAACTGCCATTTGCTCAGTGGGTGCGGGAGCGGAGGGCGTGCTTGCGCAACCCGCCACAAAGATTGCAGCAGCGACGGCGATGCCGATCCTGCTTGCCCGAAACGACTGGGTGAGATTCTGGGTTTTCATTTTTAGTCATCCTTTGAGTTAAATGCCGAACACAACCGCGGCTATAAATGATCATTGAAACGATGTTCATTTCAACCAACAACAATCGAACTGCAATCCGGATACTTTTTCTTGCGCTCTATCCATTTCAAGAACTGCACAGGGGGATTAAATCCCCATTCGCCGATGTGCTCCGTGCGCAAGCGAACATATCCTAGCGACCGCGTTCATGGTCGTTGCCACGTTCCTTGCCGCCCTGCTTCCCGCCACGATCACCGCCGGATTCGCTGTGGCGATCATCGCGATGATCACGATGCTTTTCCTGATAACGCGGCACATATTCCTGGTTGTACCAACTGTCCCGAACGAAATAGACCCGCTCACCACAAGCGTTGTATTCGCGGCAATGCTTGCGCCAGTTTTTGGCATGCCCCGGCGGCACATGCAGATACACCGGCTGACGACTGACCGGGACCCGATGAACCATCACCGGCTGGCGGTAGATCAATTGCGGCTGAGGATAATTATTGATATCGATCTGCCCGTAAAAGCCGGGCTGGCCGATGCTGACCGATACGCCGACATCGGCAGCGACAGCCGACGTGGAGACAACAGCGAGCAGGCTCGCAATTAATAGACGTTTCATTTTCGGTTTCCTTTGCTTGCAGATAGTCGTTGGAAATACAAAACAGAAGATTCAAAGAGGGGCGGCTGCATCAGCCAAGCGCCGTATGCGACAACCTGAAATCGCCACAGAAAAAACGGCAACGCCGCCCTATGAGCCGTATCGGTCTACTTCTTGATCTCGTGACCGATCACACCGCCAACCGCCGCACCGCCCACCGTACCGACTGCACTTCCGCCCGTCAGCACCGAGCCGCCAACTGCACCGACCCCAGCACCGATCGCGGTGTTTTTCTCCTGCGCCGTCATTCCGGCACATCCACCCAGACATAACAGCACGGTAAGTGCTATCGCATTCTTTGCAACATTTGGTTTCGTGTTCATTTTTATAGTCTCCGGCGTTGATGTAACGATCAGCCATCGGGAGCAAAAATCATTGACGAAATACGCTCTTGGCTCACGAATAGTCACGCGTTACGCACATATCTGCTGTGCGATGGCGCACATAGACTGCGTCAAGCGCATTCCGCTTGCGTCATTCCGGCGGCATGGCTTCCGCATGATTTTTCGCCATGTCCGGCACGATAATTTTTCATATGTACGCTATCGCACCGAGAATCAAGAGCAAAAACAGGATAAAGACACGTCGCTCAAGCTTTGGGGATTGATAGCTCCTGTTGAGCACAGGCTGTACCGCACCTGATCGCTCGGCGCATGGCATTTCTACCGGCGAAGCTGATGCCCCACTGCGATGGCCAGTTACGATCGAGTATCCCTAAACACCTCGGGAATAGACATAAAGGAGAATGACATGAACATATTCACAGGAATTACCAGTCCACTAACGCGCGCCATTCCATTACTGCTGCTCGCGCTGATGGCAGGATGCGGCGCGGGCCCCGGCAGCGTAGCCACCGTGGGCGACACCACGCCCCCCAGCGCAAGTTCCACCGTACCTGCGGATGGGACTACAGGCATAGCGATCAACGCCAATGTCACCCACACCTTTAGCGAAGCGATGGACCCGGCAACCATTTGCGGTCCGTCAGGGCTGACGGCGGCATGTCCGGCAGCGACCTTCACCTTGATGCAAGGTGCCACAGCCGTTCCAGGCGCGGTGACTTACGTGGGCACAACGGCGATTTTCAATCCGACCGCCAACCTTGCTCCCGGCCTGCCCTACACGGCCACGATCACAACCGGCGCCAAGGATCTGGCCGGCAATGCATTGGCAAGCAACAACGTCTGGACGTTTACCACCGGCGCAGCAGTCGATGCCACCGCACCCACGGTGATTTCCACCATTCCGGCGAATGCATCCACTGGCGCGGCACTAGGCGGGAACGTCGCCGTTACTTTTAGCGAGGCGATGGACCCGACAACCATTTGTGGCTCGGCAGGCCTGACGGCGGCATGCCCTGCCGCGACCTTTACCCTGAGGCAGGGCATCACGGACGTTGCAGGCGCGGTGACCTACGTGGGCTCTACCGCAACCTTCAATCCGACCAGCGCACTTGCAGCCAGCACCGTCTATACAGCCACGATTACCACCGGAGCCATGGATCTGGCAGGCAACCCGCTGGCCGTCAACAAGACATGGACATTTACCACCGGGACAGTGCCGGACACTACTGCGCCTACCGTGAGTTCAACCATCCCGTTGAATGCGGCCATCGGCGTGGCCACCAATTCAAACATCAACGCCACCTTTAACGAGGCTATGGATCCCGCCACGATCACCACCGTTACCATGACCCTGAAGCAAGGGGCGACGGCTGTCACCGGCGCGGTGACCTACCTGGGCACTACCGCGACTTTCAATCCAGCCGCCAATCTGGCAGCCGGCACCGTCTATACAGCCACGGTTTCCACTGGGGTCAAGGATATGGCCGGCAATGCATTGGCAGCCCTTAAAACCTGGAGCTTTACCACGGCCGCGACACCTGCCGCAGGCCCCGCACCCGTCATCCTCGGAACTGCAGGCAATTATGCAATTCTGGGAGAGACGCTGATCTCGACCACGCTCACGGCGGGAACTGCCGTGACGGGAGATATTGGCATCAGCCCTGCTGCTGCAACATTCATCCAGGGATTTTCGTTGACGCTGGATCCATCCGGCTGCTTTTCGACGCCGACTCCATCAACACTGGTAACCGGAAGACTCTACGCAGCCGACTACAACACCGGCGGATGTCCGACACCGGCCAATCTGACCACGGCTATTGGTGACATGATGATTGCATACACCGATGCCGCAGGGCGAACGACGCCTGATTTCACCGAGCTGGGCACCGGCCTGATCGGCGGAATGACACTTGCCCCAGGCCTGTATAAGTGGGGGACGGGAGTCACGATAAATTCGGACATCACGCTCAATGGCGGCGCCAACGATGTCTGGATATTCCAGATAGCCGGAGACCTCACCATGGCAAACGCCACCAGCATGTTGCTGACAGGCGGCGCACTACCCAAGAATATCTTCTGGCAGGTGGGCGGCGGCACCGGTGTTGCCATTGGAACCACAGCGCATTTCGAGGGCGTGATACTGGCCACGAAAGCGATCACCCTGAATACCGGCGCAACGGGAAACGGCAGATTGCTGGCACAGACTGCCGTCACGCTGGATAGCAATGCAATTACGCAGCCTGCCCCATAAAACCGGCGACGCCTGATGCAATGTCGCTCCCCAAAGGCCGTCGCGAGACGGCCTTTGGCATGGCGCGGCCCCGCCGACTCGGGAACGGCCAGCCTAATCCCCTCCCTGCCCCAGACATAAGCAAAGGTGCTTTCCCTGTCGGCAATCTCCATATCAACGATTGCTGCCAATCTCATTTTCCCGCTCCGCCCTCCTTATGTGCGCAAACGCACAGAGCATCGCAACCGGAAAAGAGACAGTGCACAAACCCAAAAAATTGCCGTGGTTCCGGTCGAGCTGATTTCCGGGCTTGGAACGAACCATGCTGGAACTTGCATACAGTCGAGGTCAGATTGCTTCACTGCCACCAAACATGGCAATAGCGATTACTGACGCAACACACGGGATTACGCAACAACAGGTTGGTCGATCACACCGATAGTTTATGGATGGAATAAAGGGGAAGAAAATGAACAGACTCGCAAGCGTTACCAAACCACGGCTTCGATACATGGCATTGCTGCTAGCCAGTTTGGCGGCAGGATGCGGAGGCGGCGGGGGCGGACAAGATCCAATCCTGGGCGCAGGTAACGCCGTACTAGCACCTACGGTGATAGCCATCGCCCCTCTTCCCAATGCCATCGCAGTACCCGTCAACACCAAAATAATCGCTGCCGCCTTCAGCAAGGCGATGGATCAAGCCACGCTCACCCCTGCAAACTTTACGCTGGCCTGCGGCGCTGCAGGCACTGCCGGAGTTGTGGGCACACCTCTGACGCTCGTGGCAGGAGGCGCTGTTAGCTATGTGACTGCAGGCAACACAGCGACGCTCACCCTTGCGGGAACCCTTCCGGCCGACGATCTTCCGGCCACTGCCGACTGTACTGCCACCGTGACCACCGGAACCAAGGACACGACAGGCATTCCTCTGTCCAGCAATTTCTCCTGGATATTTACTACGGGTATTGCGCGAGATCTTACCCGCCCCAGAGTGACGCTCACAGCACCTGCCACATCGATTCCAGGCCCGACGGCCGTTCCGATCGGCACTGCGGTCACCGCAACATTCAGCAAACCGATGAATCCGGCAACGATAGTCGCTCCCGGCGCATTTACGCTGACCTGTGCCTTGCCTTGCGTATCGCCTCCCGCATCTCCCGCTGGCGCTGGCAACTATGTGACCTACGATCTCGTCAGCCAAACAGCGACCTATACGCCGCCAGCAACGCTGGCGCCCAGCACGATCTATACCGCGACGATCAAGGGGATAGGCGCTTTAGCAGTCACCGACACGGTAGCCGCCGTCCCGGGCCCAGGCGCCAATGCACTGGCAGGCAATACAGTCCCGCTGGCCGGACCTAGCGACTATGTGTGGACTTTTACCACGGGCCTGACGCCGGACACCACCCGCCCAAGAGTGCTGTCCACCTTCCCGGCCACCGGTGCTATCGTTGCCCCGGCAACGATTCCGAATCCGACGCCAGGCGTACCGACCAACACGGCCATTACCGCGACCTTCACCGAGGATATGTTCCCGTTAATAGCAGCCAACTTTACGCTGACCTGTGCAGCGCCTTGCGTATCTCCGGCAGGAACCGTGAGCTACGTTGGCAGGACGATGACCTTTACGCCATCGGCACCGCCGCTGGCAGCCGGCACAACCTATACCGCAACGATCAAGGGAACCGGCGTCAGCCCGGCCAAGGACTTGGCGATTCCTGCCAATGCACTGGCAGGCAATCAGGCCGCATTGCCTGCGGCCAGCGACTACATCTGGAGATTTACTACCGCAGCAGCCCCGGTTCCGCCGGGCAACATTTCGGTGTCTTCGACTAACACGGCATGCCCTAATGCCGTCAACGCGACCTTCACCGTGCCATCCGGCCTGGGTATGAATGCGCTGACGATTACCGCAGGAGCCAACTTTACAGTGACCGGGCCTGCGCCTGCCCTGGATGTCGTCCCGGGAACGATGACTTTTAATGCAGCCCCCATCACCCGCGCGACCTTTACGCCGACTACCGCCCTCACACCCGGCAGCAACTATACGCTCACCATTACAGGCGGAGCGACCGGGGTCAAGGACTTGGCCGTCCCGGTGGCCAATACGTTGAATATCAATCCCTTTGTTCTGGTCTTTACTCCAGGCCCGGCAACCGGAGCTTGTGTAGCGCCGGCACGCCTTACTGCAGCCGCTCCGTTCGGGACTTATGGGGGCTCCGCCGGAATGACCAACCAGGGAATTAATTCCATCATCAACGGCGATATCGGCACCATTGCGGCCTCTACCCTGGTGACCGGATTCCACGATAACTTGGTGGCTTATACGTCCCCACTCGTATTGGCACCCGCAGGAGCAGGTTGTACCTATACGGAAACGATACTCAACATCGGAGTTATCAATGGCCTGATCTACACGGCCGCGCCGCCTCCTACCGTGGCCTGTCCTAATGAAGGAACTGCAGCCACCAAGGTGATCGCGGACGCCGCCGCACTCGATGCATGGAACGAGTTTAACGCCCTCGCGACACTGCCGGCAGGTCTCGATGTGTCGACATGTCCGGGTTGCGGTGGAATCGGAGCCGGAGCACTTGAACTGGGCGGTCGCACCCTCGCCCCCGGCACTTATGACTCCGCGAGTACTTATGCCATCACGTTCGGAGACCTCACTCTCGATGCCGGTGGCAATGCGAATGCAGTCTGGATATTCCGGATGGGGACGTCGCTCACCGTGGGTAACGGATTGGTTCCCAGCAACGTCATCCTGACAAACGGCGCCCAGGCCAAAAACGTCTTTTGGGTGGTCGGCACCGGCACCAACGGGCCGGGTCGCGTCATCGACGGAGGCGCCGGAGCTGCGACCATCAACGGAATCTCGGGGGGCGGCACCATGGTGGGAACCATCATCAGTACGGCTGGCGTCACATTCTCCACTCCCGGCGTCGTCGCAATAACAACACTGAACGGCAGAGCACTGTCCGTGAAAGGCCCCCTCATTGGCGGCGTGCCGTCGTCAGGGGCATCAGTCACCATGGTCAACACCGTGATCAACGTGCCGGCCCCGTAAGGCAGAAAGCTGCGATCAGAATCGAAACGATTTACAGCAATCATTTATTGTCATTTCTGGAGAGAAATATGAAGAGAGTCGTAAAAACCATAGGGACACTGGGTCTAGTCGGATGTGCCGCGATGAACAGCCCCTTCGCCATCGCGGAAGATTCCGGCTGGTACATCGGCGGCAACATCGGCCAATCCAGGGCAACCATAGACGATGCTCGCATCACCAGCAACCTGCTGGGCGGCGGCTTCACCACGACCTCTATCGTCGACGACAACCGCGACTCCGGATACAAGTTATTTGGCGGGTATCAGTTCAACGAGAACCTTGCTCTTGAAGCGGGTTATTTCGATCTGGGACAGTTCGGCTATACGGCGAACGTAGCCACAGTGCTGGCGGGAACGCCGGGAACCTTGACCGGACGCATCAGACTCAAAGGCGTGAACATCGACGCAATCGGCATTCTACCCATCTCCGAACAGTTCTCGGTGTTTGGCCGAGTCGGTTTGAACTACGCTCAAGCCCGAGATAATTTCACCGGAACGGGATCTGCCAATGTGCTGAATCCCAATCCCAGCAAGAGCGACACCAACTACAAGTTCGGCCTGGGACTTCAATTCAATTTCACTGAAGCCCTCGCCATGCGTCTCGAAGCAGAACGCTATCGGATCGACGATGCCGTCGGCAACAAAGGCGATATCGATCTTCTTTCGCTGGGCTTGACCTATAAGTTCGGTGTGGAAAAACCTGTTCCCGTAGCGCGCATGGCAGAGCCCGAACCGGTTGCGGCCGCTCCGGCGGCACCCAAGCCGACAATTGCACCGCCGCCTCCAGTATCGAGAAAAGCTGTTTTCTCTGCAGACTCCTCTGCCGATGCCCTGTTCAGCTTCGGCAAAGCCGACATCAAACCTGGTGGCGAGCGTGCGCTCGATAAGTTCGCCGCAGACTTGAAGGGCGCCAACTATGAAGTCATCACGGTAACGGGACACACCGACCGTCTCGGCCCGCAAGCATACAACCTGAAGCTTTCGACGCAGCGCGCCGAAGCAGTCAAGAACTATCTGATCGAATACGCGGGGATACCATCCGACAAGATCGAGGCGAAGGGCGTAAACGGAGCAAATCCCGTCACGAAACCCGGCGAATGCGTAGGCACTAAAGCAACCGCCGAGCTCAAGGCCTGCCTCGCGCCCGATCGCCGCGTGGAAGTTGAAGTGAGCGCGACCAGGACCGTGAAATAAAGGGCCTTATCGCAATTGCCGTATCCGTCTTGTTTGCAACTTTGATCATGACGGCATTTTTAAGAGTCGGGCAAGCGATTACATTCGAATGCCCGGCCAAAGGTTTCTGAAGTTTTTCGGTGTTAGCTCATACGGAGAAAAAGTTGGGCACACAGCCCTGCAAATGGTTAGAAGTCCGCTTCTAACTTAATCTGGATTTATCACAAACAAGGAGTTCTATCATGACACTCGTACTCAAACGTTTTACTGCCTTCTTCTTCGCTCTGGCCCTGGCCTCCGCTCTCGGATGCGCATCGACATCAACCCAGGAAGGCACCGGAGAATATGTCGACGACACTGTCATCACCAGCAAAGTCAAATCGGCAATCTTCGGCGAACCCACTCTGAAGTCTGCCGAGATCAATGTCGAAACCTTCAAGGGCGTGGTTCAACTGAGCGGCTTCGTCAGCTCCAGCGCCGACCAGCGCAAGGCGATCGATCTTGCGCGTAGCGTCACTGGCGTGAAATCGGTCAAGGACGACATGCGACTCAAGTAACAAACCCTCGACTTCCTGCGGCCTCATCCAGCATGAGGCCGCACGAAGTTCCGCAGTTTCCCCCTCGATCGATTGCAAATTCGATCCCGACATACGAATACCCCAGAAAAGAGAATCCAAATGAAAACACTAGCCAACCTGAAGTTAATCGGCATTTCGACACTATTGGTGGCGGGTCTTGCCGCATGCGATAACACGCCTCCCGGCCCGGCCGAATCTGCAGGCAAAAAAATAGACCAGTCAGTTGAAAATGCCGGCCAGAAGATGGGCGAGGCCAGCGACAAAGTTGCCACCTCCATGGCCGAACAAAGCAACAAGGCTGGCGCAGTCATCGACGACGCCGAGATCACAACCAAGGTCAAGGCAGCTATTTTTGCCGAGCCGGGTCTCAAGACGCTGCAAATCGGCGTCGACACCGTCAAGGCCGTAGTAACCCTGAGCGGCTCGGTCGATTCCCAGCAAAATAGCGACAGGGCCAGCGCCCTTGCCGGTGCAGTATCGGGTGTAGACCGCGTTGAAAACCGCCTGGCGATCAAAGCGGGCAATTGAAACTAGCAGCATCGACAATGCCAGGAGCGGATCATGGAAATTCAAGAAGCATACAAACAGAAACTGGCGGCACAGCTGAACGAATGGGACGCCCAGATCAATTTGCTGGAAGCGAAAATCGAGAGCGTGAGCGCCGACATGAGAGTCAAGCGCGCCCAGGAACTCCATGAGTTGCGCGCCAAACAACATGCCGCATCCGAAAAGATGCAAGAGTTTGGCAAAGCCAGCGGCGAAGCTTGGGAGCAGGTCAAGGAAACGGCGGACAAAATCTGGGACGATCTTAAAGTCGGCATCGCCGAAGCCCAGGCCAAATTCAAGTAAGCAGCGTTGCTTGATTCACCGGCAATCGCAAGGATTGGCAGTCAGCTTAAAAGGAGGCCGGAAAGATGAATCTGAAATTGGTATTGGTAATTTTGCTCTCCAGCATGGCGGTGCTCTTTATCGCCCAGAATACCGACATAGTGGAAATCGGATTTCTGTACTGGCGACTCTCGATGTCCAGTGCGTTGCTGATATTTTTCACCATGACGGCCGGATTTATCCTGGGCTGGTTTCTGCATGGTTATCTTCTTTATCGAAAATCCAAGAAGAATGAATTGAGTTATTTGCGTTGAATAGCGCCATCGAGTGCATCACCCCACCTTACCGAAAGGTGTTTGCAATTTAACCGGAAAACCACAACAGCCTGTTATGGCAACCGGAAATTTTTCAGGAGAAAAATAATGAACTCACAATTTATGCGCATCACCAGCCGATTCATGATTGCCAGCGTTCTGAGCCTGGGCCTGCCCATCCAGTCGGCTTACGCCGGCATCGTGGGAACCGACAAGGTCGCTGCCGCAGCCCACACCCAATCCGAACGCGCACGTATCGGCTCATATCTTGAGCGCGAAGACGTAAGCAAGGCATTGCAAGCTGAAGGTATCGATGCGGACGCAGCAAAAGCTCGTGTGGCAGCGATGACCGACGAAGAAGTACTGAAGGTTGCCGGCAAGCTCGACCAGGTTCCGGCCGGCGGCGATGTCGTCGGCGTATTGCTCACCGTTTTCATCATCCTGCTGGTAACCGACATTCTCGGCTTCACCTCGGTGTTCCCGTTCACACACTCGGCCAGGTAACCTGACCGTGCTGTTTCGAACTTGCGCCCGCCTGATCGCGGGCGTTTTTCTATTGGGCTGGCTTGCCGGATGCGCCACACCGCAGACGCAAGCCCTGCTCCAGAATCGCTCCGAACAACTGCCTCCACGAGTAGAACTCACCGGAGTTCCGTTCCACCCACAAGAGATACATCAATGCGGCCCGGCCTCGCTCGCCATGCTGCTGAATGCGGGCAGCGTCATGGCGTCCCCGCAGGAACTGACGGAGCAGGTTTATCTGCCCGGGCGCGAAGGCAGCCTGCAGATTGAAATGCTGGCCGCCGCACGACGCAACGGCCTGATCGCTTATGAACTCGCGCCGGAACTGAACGACCTGCTGATCGAAGTGGCCGCAGGTTCTCCGGTGCTGGTGCTGCAAAATCTGGCACTGAGCTGGTATCCGCGTTGGCACTACGCGGTGGTAATAGGTTATGACCTGGAGCGCGCCGAGATCATCCTGCGCTCCGGCCTGGAGCGGCGGCAAGTGATGCCGCTCACGACATTCGAACACACCTGGAAACGCTCCGGCTACTGGGGCATGCTGGCCATGCCGCCGGGTCAAATGCCGCGCACCGCGACAGAGTCCGCCTACGTTGCCTCAGCCGTAGCGCTAGAGCAGGCGGGGCATGCGCAAGGCGCAGCCGCCGCCTATGAGACCGCCCTGCTGCGCTGGCCGACCAACCTCACCGCCCGTATCGGCTTGGGCAACGCAGCTTACGCCACCCATGATTTACAGCGCGCCGAAAATGCCTATCGCCAGGCGACACTCGACCACCCCGAATCAGCCATCGCGTTCAACAACCTCGCGCAGACGCTGGCCGACCAACAACGCTATGCCGAAGCACTGATTGCGGCGCATCAGGCAGTCAGCCTGGGCGGAGCCGAGCAGGCTAGCGCCAGAGATACGCTGAAGCAGATCGAGATCCAGCTGCATGCATCCAAACTTCTACCCGAGGCTGACACATCGCCTCCCACCAAAATTGGAAACTAATCGGCACTTGGACGCTGCCGGGTGCGTCATCCGCCTCTCGGCAGAAGACGACATCGACGATGTATTGAGCCAGCCCGCCGAGCATCGTCATCCGATTGCCCAGATCGCCGTATTGCAACAAGACAGGCCGCACAAGACCGGGCATCCCCCGATATCGGCTGGGCCGTGTTACCAGAGCGAACCAAGAGATTTCTGGGACTTAATGACTATATATTTCGGGGGGTTTTCAAGGAAGCCCGAATCGATAGAATGCGCCCCGTCCCGCAAGAGCAATCACCGAGCCGAATCCGCATGAAAGCAAGCTTACCCGCCACTCACGTCGAGCATGAAGTCGAGGCGATCTGCTTCGAAACCGACGAAAAGGCGGGCCTAATCTCCATCCACGGGAGATTCGACTTTAATACCCACCGTCATTTTAGACATGCATATGAACTTCTGATCGACAACCGGGGGTTAAACGACATCGAGATCGAGCTATCCGGGGTGAATTACATCGACAGCTCTGCCCTCGGCATGCTGATGCTGCTGCGGGAACGGGCAGGAAAAGCTAACAAGACCGTTTCGCTGGTGACTTCAGCGGGGGTCGTCGAACAGGTCCTGAACGTGGCGAACTTCGACCGGATTTTCAGCATCAGGAATACGCAAACACCCTGACCCGCCCCTTGTGTCACTCTTGAGCGGGGCGCATCAATTCCGGCTCGAAGAACTTGATATTGTTTCGCCCCGACTCCTTGGCCTGATACATCGCGACATCGGCGGACTTCAGTATGTCGGTTTGATTGCCTTCATGATTGACGAACAGAACGACACCCATGCTCACCGTGCAGTGATGCTCGACCGCAGTATCGGGCTGGCCCCGATGCCTTATCGTCATCCGGTAGGGAGCCGACAATGCAGAGCGTATTTTCTCGGCAACCATACGAGCCTGTTCGGCAGACCGGGCCTTGTCGGTATCCAGTTCGCTGAGCACGACCACGAACTCGTCCCCGCCGAAACGGGCCACGGTGTCCATTTCGCGTATGCAGCCTCTCAGCCGGAACGCGGCCTCGATCAGCAACAGATCCCCCACCTCATGCCCATGCGTGTCATTAAGCGGCTTGAAGTTATCCAGATCAAGAAAAATGACCGCCCCATAGAAACCGGTGCGCTTGCTTGCCGACATGGCCTGTCCCAGACGATCATCGAGCAGACGGCGGTTGGGCAGCTTGGTGAGATCATCGTAAAAAGCGAGTTGGCGAATCTTCCCTTCCATCTTTTTGCGCTCGGTGATATCGCGGGTGACCGCCAGATGCACGACCTTGCCATTCTCCAGCATCGGCGCCGCATGGGTCTCCAGCCAGCGACGCCCTCCCTTTAAACCGAAAACCTCGAACTCCATCAGAATGGTCTCGCCGGCAATGACCCGTTTGTGCATCTTGATAAATTCTTCGCGATATTCGGGAGCGATAACGTCGATCATCGGACGACCTGCGACCTGGTCCAAACAGTCAGCTTCTATCATCGCCAACCCGGCCGGATTCATCTGGACCAACCGCCCCTCAGCGTCTAGCGTCTTGATGCATTCGGGTTCGTTCTGGATCACGGTATGGAGATGTGATTCGCTTTCCTTCAACTGCAGCTCTTGCTGCAGCAGGGCGCCATGCTCCATTGCAAGCTTGCGCTTGGTGAACAACAGGCGCCCCCCCAGCAGCAGGATCACCCCAATAGCGATCAATGCGCCAATCAGCGGCCAGAAGTATTGATTCCACACATCCTGCACGCCAAACGACGGCGCCTCGTCAAAGGGCGGCATCCGCAGCTCCTTGAGCAAGTCGGCGACGGGCGTGTAATCCGCCGGGACCACGAAGCCATGTATTCCTATCTTCCGGGTGACGGCCGCATCCTCTTCCATCGTAAAAAGAGCCGCAGCGACACGGCGAGCGAGGTTCTCGTCGGTACTTGGCAGGGATGCGAACGGCCACTCCGGATACAGCCGCGTGGAAGCCTGCAGCTGAAAACCGGGGTGATACTGAAGATTCAGCACCTTGATCCGTGCAAGTTCGAGTTCGCCTTCGCGAGCCATTTCTTCCAGCAAGCCGGTGCGTACGAAGCCCGCATCGGCGCGACCGGAAAGCACCGCCATGACAACGTTATCGTGAGGCATGCCGGTAACGACCAAGTCGTCTGCCCGAATCTTTACGCCTTTGATGCTGAGCTCATAAGCCTGCATCTGGTAGCCGCCCAGCGAGTCCGTACTTGCCGTCGCAATAGTCTTGCCCTTGAGGTCGTCCAGCGAATTGATGTCGCCCCGATCCGCCCGACTGAGAATGACGCCGCCGAATTCAGTGCCTGGATGGCCATGATCATCGACAGCCAAAGTAGCAAGCGGAGCGGTCAATCCGATGCGCTTTGCCAGCAGCACATAGTGGCCGGGATTGGTCAGCAGGAAATCCAGATGCCTGCTTGCGGTTGCCTGCTCCATTTCAGGATAGGTATAGGCCTCCACAACGAAATCCCTTTCGGGGATAGCCTGCTTCAGCACCGCGGCCAAAGGCTGCCACTGCTTTAGTGTTTGGGGTTTTGGGCGGAACGCGAGAACGCCGATGACAACAGGTTCTGCAGCATAGGCCGGGATGCTTGAAGTTACCGCCCCCGCCAGACAAATCACCTGAACGACAAATCGAAAGAATGCAAATTTGCGGATAACGACAAACATGATGTGCAGAGGAAATTCCAACTTCAAATGTGGTGGCATGATATGCCATGACAGGCAGCATTTGAGAAAAAATTCTCCTGCCCCCGAAAGCACTGAAAGACCCTGACACATCAAATGCCGTAGCTTGGGGCCGTATTTTGAATCTGGGCAGTTGTCTATAGGACCAAAGCCCAATATGAACGGAATCGATGTTCCGATAGCATGTGCGAGCGTAATTTCAATCGAGAAAATTCCTATGCAACAACCAAAGAAAACTTCACCTGCAGCAACCGCCAACACTCAAGCTGCGCAGAAACGACGAAAATCAACCACCAGAGCCATTTCGGCCGGTGACATTCCGCCCGAGCTCACTGCTGAGGCGATAGAGGCTTTTACGGTGGAGCAGGCTGTCGGGGCCGCACATGGCGCCAAAGCGGCGGCAATGCAAGATATCCTTTCCAAGATAGACCGCGGCGATACTGATGCACTGGGCAAGGCGCTTACTGTGATATTCGACGAAGCCTCACCCGATGAGGCGACAAAACTTCGCGCGGAGTTGATGCGTCATCCGGCGCTGACCCAGAAGAACTCGAACAATCCGGACGAAGAACTTACCGATGATTGGCGCAGTGGCGGATATCCTTATCGCAACTTGCTCTCGAGGAGAGGCTACGAAAAACAGAAGTTCCAGCTGCAGGTGGAACTATTGAAGTTGCAGGCATGGGTGAAGGAAACCGGGCAGAAGGTCGTGATCCTGTTCGAGGGGCGCGACGCCGCGGGCAAGGGCGGGGCGATCAAACGATTCATGGAACATCTCAATCCGCGCGGCGCGCGGGTCGTCGCATTGGAGAAACCGTCCGAGGTGGAACGCGGGCAATGGTATTTCCAGCGTTATGTACAGGAGTTGCCGACCGCCGGAGAGATCGTGCTGTTCGACCGCTCCTGGTACAACCGCGCAGGAGTTGAACAAGTCATGGGCTTCTGCACACCGGACGAGTACAACGAGTTCATGCGTCAGGCGCCCGAATTCGAGCGCAACCTCGTGCGTAGCGGGATACATCTGATTAAGTTCTGGTTCTCTGTCAGTCGCGAAGAACAGCGGCGACGCTTCAAGGAACGCAAGGTGCATCCACTCAAACACTGGAAGCTATCCCCCATCGACCTTGCATCACTGGACAAATGGGACAGCTACACCAAAGCCAAAGAGGCGATGTTCTTCCATACAGACACTGCGGACACGCCGTGGAGCGTGATCAAGTCCGACTGCAAGAAGCGGGCTAGGCTGAATGCGATGCGCTATGTGCTGCACAAGCTGCCTTATTCCAACAAGGACCTATTGCGTATCGGGCCGGTTGATCCATTGCTGGTTGGCCGCGCACATGTCGTGTACGAGCGCGGCGAAAAAGATGCAGCCATACTTTAAAGACAATGCCGATTCCATCCTGATGGAAGATATCCGTCAGCGCATGCATGATGAAGGTGCCTCAAGCAGAAGTCTTTGTGCAGCTGTCGTAATATCCAGTTGCGCAGTGCTGCCGGATGAGGCAACCTTGCTTGCACTTTTGAATGATCCTGATGATTCAGGTACCGCCTGATCAAATTGGCTAGCGCATGTGGTCGGCGCAATTGTTGTGGGTTTCGTATATGCGCGGGCTGGCATGCCAACTTTCACACGAGCATCGGTGCATGATGCGGGAGATCGCAGCACTCGTCTCTATCAGCTAGCGTGCATCGATAGCAGCCCAATGACTACCCATTCCGGGCTCCAGGTAGCGCCCCTTGGTTTTTACCGTATGCAGCGCATCGACAAGAACCGCGGGCAGGCAGTTCTTCGAGACAAATCCGGCCGCACCCGCCTTTAAGACTTCCACGACAGTCGATGTGCTGTTATGCGCGCTGAGTACCAATATGGGAAGTGATGGGTAAGCTCGTTTTACACATTGAATGAGTTCCGCCCCGCAGATACCGGGCATTTGCAAATCCATCATCAACAGATTGACTTCCGCGGAATGAAGCTTATCGAGCATTTCTGCGCCAGAGCCAGCTTCAGCGACAATGCGGATATTGGGCTGAACGGAAAGAAACTGCCGAATTGCACTGCGAACCATTTCATGGTCATCGGTGATCATTAAATCAATCATGATTTCGCTTTCTTTGCTGCAGCCGATAGAGTGATTTAAGTCTATCGATCTCAATGTGAAATTGAAATCAGATTGCGACGATCAACTTAGGGAATTACCGATTGACTTTGAATGGTCGTGGGGTGAACTCGGGATTTCTCATTCACGGCCACCCAGCTGAAAATGCACGAAAGATATTCGACGGCTAATCCGGATCGAAAAACCGAACGACATTACGCCCGGCTTCTTTCGCTTGGTACATCGCCATATCAGCCCACTTTAAAATATCTTCCTTGCTGTATATGTGATTGCAAAACATCACCACGCCTATACTGGCCGAACATCGATGTGAAATGAGCGCCTCTCCGATTCCATCCGGAACGGTTAGCTCGTAAGGTTTGCTTAAAGTAGTCAATATTTTTTCAGCAACCTTTTGAGCATGAGATGTGGCTTCGACCTTGTTTTTTTCCAGCTCGCCAAGAATCACCACGAACTCATCGCCCCCGAAGCGAGCAACAGTGTCCATTTCGCGCACGCTATTCAGAAGTCTTTGCGATACTTCAATAAGCAACAAGTCACCTACGTCATGCCCATGCTGGTCATTCAACGGCTTGAAGTTGTCCAGATCCATAAACATGACGGCACCGTATCTGCCGGTACGTTTGCTCAACGCAAGTGCTCTGTTCAAGCGATCGTTCAGCATGCTGCGGTTCGGCAGATTTGTCAGAACATCATAAAAAGCCAAGTGACGAATTCGCTCCTCCGCTAGCTTGCGATCAGTAATGTCTTCAAAGACCGTCACAAATTGTTCGTCCGCAGGGGAGAACACATTGATGAGGAAGTGCTTGTTGAGTGGCGCGAAATATTGATCGAACTTGATCGACTGCTTGGAGTGGGCCACTGCCGCATATATATCCAAAAAAGGCGCCGGCTCTGAACCATATGCCTGAGATGCAAGCGCGCCGACAACTGCAAGTCTGCTGAGCCCGGTTTGAGTTTCGAATGCGGGATTCACATCCAAGATCAGATAATCTATCGGTTGGCCTTTGTCGTCATAAATGACTTGATGGACGGCCATTCCTTCGGACATTGAAACAAACAGCGAATGAAAACGTTCGCTACTTTCTTTCTCAATAGCTTGAGCCAACTTGCGCTCTGAAATATCTTCAAACAATGCGTAAACGCCTTGCAGCAATCCGTTTTGAATCGGGAAGGCGCTAACAAGAATCCAGGTGTGTTTATCTAGCTTTGGACTGTAGACGCCCATTACAACATCGCGGACTGGCTGTGCGGTTCTAAGTGCCACCATGGCAGGATGCTCCTCGCCGGGCCAGGGTGTGCCGTCTTCATGTATTGCGTGCCAACGAGGATCAACTGATTGAACACCGCGCATCTGGTCGAAAGACAGGCCAAGAATGTGCTCAGCTGCCGGATTGGCCGTGATTATCTGGCCCAGCTTGTTCTGAAAAACAATACCGATGGGAAGCGTGTTGAATAGATCGGTGCTGTATGGGAATTGAACCTTATCGAGATGACTCGACTGATTCCTTGGCTTGCCATTCCGGAGTGCATTCATGTTGCAATTCCATTGCATATGCTGAACGGGGCGATTGATTTGTTATCTCCGCGACGGGCGTTTCGCTGATGTAGCGATATTCCCGTAACTGCCCAAAAAATGTCAGCGTGGTCAAACCACGCTCCGCTGCAGGATGGGAGTAAATCCCCCCGATGTGCATTTGTTGCGAGACAACTCTCTTGCTCGTACCGCACTGGCAAAAAAATGGGGGGCCGAAATGACCACCCTAGTGTTTGGAGGAGAGTATGAAAGGCTCTGGCAGAAACCTTTGCCGATATCACTCGATGTGCATTCTATCGTCGGCCTGGCAAATGTATATATGCCGAAATGCATAGACCTATCGACCTAGGAATTCCCCTAGGATGCACCTTCAAGCGAAACTCACCGCACTATGCAGATGATTCAGAATTTCTCGCACCTGGCGCATAACAGATGCATGAAGTGCGGGCTACAACTTAAGACTGGATCTCAAAATCGGTAGTTCGGGAACCGATACCGGATGATTACTCGGGACGAGCGAAACGGATCGTTGCGAATGACCTCATTAGGGCGATGCACTGACGGACAAACAACGACTCGGTTCACTTTATCTGCCTGACTCAACGCATCAACCCAAAGACTACTCAACCATCACGGAGGCATTGGTCAAAATCACACTGAAACCACACAAACCCAAGAACTCGCAGTCACAGAATAGGCACGGCAAAATTTCGGCATATTCTTAACTGACGTATCCATTCGAGTAAATCCATCTGGAGTATAGGTAACCTTAGAGATGAAGTCCTTAAATGTGCGGCCGCACGCTTCGCATCCGGCTCTCAGGCATCCGTCGACACGCAATGCTTGCAGCGTATCGAGCAGCCCTGCACCTGGAGCCCGATGCGCCGACTCGGACCGAGTACGGTCACGCGGCTATGCGCCTTGTTGAGCTGGAGAGTTGGCACCTTCATGGCCGGCGCGCTACGCGCCCGTCATCTTGGCAGGAATAGCTCTTGCCTGGCCCGCAGCGTGGTGACACCGTCCTTCTGTTCGAAATACGGATCGTTGATGGGGCGGCCGTAACTCTTCGCCGCAATCCTGCCGTCGCGCAGTATCTCGACCATTGTGTAGCCGAAATAGGCGTCCTTGCCGCGCCAGGTGCTTTCGGGCGGGCTGCCTCCGTTGCCCGCGACGACCTGCGGCACCTTGCCGGTGTAATCGCCGAAAGTCAGTCCCGGCGCGAATCTCCACTCGTGGGCGTGAGCGGCGAGATAGGCGCGCACCTTTGTGGCGGAGCCGTCACCAGCCGGATCGTTCAGCAGCCTGTAGAGGGCTTCCGCCTGTTCCGGCCGGATCGCCGGATTGCCGGGATCCTCGTGATCGTCGGCGGCAGCGTTTTGCAGCGGCTTGTGTCCCATCACGAACACATGGCGGATCGTCTTGTCCTTCTGCGCCTTGCGCAACTGCTTGCCCAGCCAGTACATCGGTACGTCGCCTATGGTGTATGAATCGATCATCGTATCGGTGTTGAGCACAACGAACAGCACATCCTCGTTGCGGAAGCTGTAGCTCAGCCGCGTCTCGTCGACCAGCAGCCCGTCCGCGCCGCCCTTTTTTGGGCCGTTGTGGCCGGCGATGAAATCGTATCCGGCCGGGTTGTTTTCCATGAACTCCTGCCAGTAGCGATAGGCCGGCGGATTGGGACACTGCCAGTATTTACAGACGTCGCTATCTTCCTTGTTCACCAGTAACTCGTGATTGCCCGTGAAGGCCACCATCGGCACACCCTTCGCGACCAGCGGATTCTTCTGCGGATCGGCGGCAAGCTCCACCCAGGCGTCAAGCTGCTTTGCCAGCGTCTTCGTACCCGGCTTCTTGCCCTTGACGATGTCCCCCGCGAGGAACAGCAAGCGCGGCAACACGGGCTGCGCTGCGATGTCGCGGAAAGACTGCAGCAGCTGCGCCTCGTTCGCCGTGCTGGTGAATCCGGTGGCGTCGACACCCTCCTTGTTCAGCCGGTTGCAGCCGAAGAAGGCGAAGGAATAAATCGCGGCATCGTCCGCCCCGGGATTCGCGGCGGCAGCGCTGCCGCACAGACAGCCCAGGCCGACCAGCGCGGCCAGCATTGAATGTTTGAATGTGCGCATCATGTGATCCCTCGTCCCGGGAAAAGCCCGGCTGGCGCAACGATACCAAAAACCCAGGGCCGTTGTCGCTGCGGATGTGCTCCGGGATTCCATGCACGATCATGGCATTGGCCAACTGCTCAATCACGACATCTGCCCCGATGTGCCATGCGCAATGGATGATCAAACAGATACAGCTGAACTTATCGATCATCGTCAGCATCCTGATCTTGCGACCGTATGGCCCCAAAGCCGAGTAGCAGACATTCACCGCAATGGCGCCCAGCTTTATCTGTTCGACCGGCGTATAGACCGGCAAGAAAAAAGGCTTGATTCTCATGAGAATCAAGCCTTTTTTGAAGGTGGCGCGCTCGGCGGGAGTCGAACCCACGACCCTTGGCTTCGGAAACCAATACTCTATCCAGCTGAGCTACGAGCGCGTACTTTGGAGGCGCGCAGCATAGCGGTTTTTACCCGCCCAGTCCAACGAAAGCCGGCTCCAACGCAATAGCCCGGCTCCAGCGCAATCAGCCAGAAATACAGGCCAGCCCCTGCGAATGGCACACATAGCCCTTGGCGTAAATCAGCGCGACCCATAACCAGAAAAGCAGAAAGAAGCTGACCAGCCCGAGATGCTGGTCGGCGACGAGGCGTGGCGTGATGGCGCGCGCGATTTTAAGGATGGGGGCGGTGACGATCTGCAGCAGGCGGTAGACGAAGTTTTCATGGCGTGTGCGACCGGACAGCAAGGCGACCAGGCCTTGGGCGAGCAACGCCATCACGGCGATTTCCACCAGCGCCTTGAGCGCGCTGACGATGAACAATTCGATGGAGAACATGTCATCCAACCAATATTGGAGTAAGGCGGAAGTTTAACGCTTTCGGCCTTAGCTGCTTCCTGAATGAATGATTCGATATTCCGTTTTCCCGGATCAGGCAGCTCCGGTCTTGATGCCGCCTTCCGGATTCGGGTAGCGCACATGGTCCACCAGTTCCTGCATCTCCTTGTCCGGCGCGGCGGTGAGCAGACTGCCGACGATCACACCGGCGAAACCGGCCGCCATGCCGAAGATGCCGCCGGAGATCGGGTTGATGCCCCACCACAGCGGTGCATTTACGCCGAAGAACGGATAGGTCGTGTACATGTAGTACATGCAGACGCCGAGGCCGCCGACCATGCCCACGACCGCACCGGCCTTGTTGGCGCGCTTCCAGAATACGCCCAGCACCAGCGCGGGGAAGAATGCGGAGGCCGCCAGCGAGAACGACACTCCGACCAGCAACAATATGTCTCCCGGCTTGAGCGAGGTGACGTATGCGGCGAACACCGCGACGATCAGCAGCAGCCCCTTGGAGATCATCAGGCGGCGGGCCGTCGATGCCTGCGGATCGACCATCTTGAAATACACGTCGTGCGACAGCGCGTTGGCGATGGTCAGCAGCAGACCGTCCGCGGTGGAGAGCGCAGCAGCCAGACCGCCCGCCGCAACCAGCGCGGTGACCACGTAAGGCAGGCCGGAGATCTCCGGCGTCGCCAGCATGATCAGGTCGCCGCCCATGGTGATCTCGGCCAGCTGCACGATGCCGTCCATGTTGATGTCGGTGACGCTCATCAGCGTCTTGTCCACGGCGGCCCAGGCGGAGACCCAGCTCGGCAATTCGGAAAAACTGGAACCCACCAGCAGGGTGTAGACGTCGTACTTGGCCAGCACTGCCAGCGCCGGCACGGTGATGTAAAGCAGCGTGATGAACAGCAGCGACCAGAATACCGACTGGCGCGCCTCGCCTACAGAAGGCGTGGTATAGAAGCGCGTCAGGATATGCGGTAGCGCGGCGGTGCCTACCATCAGGCACAACACCAATGCGAGGAAGTTCTTGCGCTTGTTGTCGCTCTCCGCTTCGTCCTTGCCGACAAAGGGCTCGGCATGGGCCGGGATAGGCGCGGCCTTGGCCTTGGCCGCATCGGCGGCCTTCTTCCATGCCGCGCGAGCCGCCGCCACATCGGCGGGGAACGTGGCCACCGCCCGATCGGCCGCCGCAACCGCTGCGGGATCGGCTCCGGGCCTGGCTCTCAACTCGGCGGCCGCCTTAACCACCCGGCTTCTTTCTTCGGCCAGCCAGACATCGCCGCCGGTCGCCAGCGCCTGCAGCCTGGCCTCGGCCGTTTCGCGCTTCTGCATGAAGATCGCACGGACTTCCGCCTCGCGCGCGCCGTCCGGCGTGGCCGGGTCGTTCAGCGCCTGCTCGCGCGCGGTGACTTTTTCCAGCACATAGCCGTAAGCGACTTGCGGCACCGGGTTGCCGGTGTGCTTCACCGACAGCCAGATCACCGGGATCATGTAGGCGACGATCAGGATCACGTATTGAGCCACCTGCGTCCAGGTCACCGCGCGCATGCCGCCGAGGAAGGAACACAGCAGGATGCTGCCCAGGCCGACGAACACGCCGACGCCGAATTCAAGCCCGGTGAAGCGGCTGACGATCAGCCCCACGCCGTAGATCTGCGCGATCACATAGGTGAACGAACACAGGATCGCGGCGAACACGCCGATGGAACGCGGAAGGTTGCCGCCGTAGCGCGCGCCGAGGAAATCGGGAATGGTGAACTGGCCGAACTTGCGCAGGTAAGGTGCGAGCAACAGCGCCACCAGGCAGTAGCCGCCGGTCCAGCCCATCAAGAAGGCGAGGCCGTCGTAACCGGACAGGTACAGCGTGCCGGCCAGGCCGATGAAACTGGCGGCCGACATCCAGTCCGCGGCGGTCGCCATGCCGTTGAACAAGGCGGGCACGCGCCGTCCGGCGACATAGTATTCGGCGACGTCCGAGGTTCTCGACAGGATGCCGATGCCCGCATACAGCAACACCGTCGCGCCAAGGAAGATGTAACCCAGCATCACGTTCGGCACGCCCATCTGTTCGAGGATGGCCAGCATGACGACGAAACCGATGAAGCCGCCGGTATACAAGGTGTAGTGGCGCTTGAGCTGCGTGACGAAGCGCCCCTGGGTCGTGCCGGACATCAGCGCTCCCCTTCCTGCGCCGCGTATTCGCGATCCAGCTTGTCCATGCGCCAGGCGTAATATCCGACCACGGCCACGTAGATCAGCAGCGCGCCCTGCGCGCCCATGTAGAACGGCAACGGGAAGCCGAGGAAGGTCAGGGATTGCAAGTCTCGCGCGAACCAGCCGACGACGAAGGTCGCAACGAACCAGATCGCCAGCAGCATCCCGGTCAGCTGGAGATTCTTTTTCCAGTAGCGGCGCTGCTTTTCGGCAAGCTGCATATTCTCCCTTTTAACCAGATCAGGCATGGGCCGCAGTATATCGCGGATGCCGCACCGCGGCCTTGTCCGGAAGTAAACGCCGCGCGGATTCGACATGCGTTTTGACATTTCCCTCCCGCCAATTAGAATCGGCCACCACAAGCGGCAGGCTCGCTCCATACCATGAGCGAGCCTGCCGCCACGACCTTACGCGGAACCTGAGACCACCATGCGGATACTGATTGCGGAAGACGACGAAGTGCTGGCCGACGGACTGAGCCGCTCGATGCGCCAGTCCGGTTATGCGGTGGATCGCGTCGGCACCGGACTGGAGGCGGATTCGATACTGCGCGGCGAGCAGCCTTACGACTTGATCATCCTCGACCTCGGGCTGCCCCAGATGGACGGGTTCGCCGTGCTGCGCAACCTGCGCGAACGCAACCAGCACGCCCCCGTGATCATCCTCACCGCACGCGACAGCGTCGGGGATCGCGTCAAGGGACTCGATCTCGGCGCAGACGATTATCTGGTCAAACCGTTCAGCCTGGAAGAACTGGAAGCGCGCGTGCGCGCGCTGCTGCGACGCGGCCAGTGCGGCACCAACCCGATGCTCTGCTGCGGCTCGCTGAGCTTCGACAGCGTCGGCCGCCGCGCCTCCATCAACGGCCAGCCGCTTGAACTGACCTCGCGCGAAGTGAGCCTGCTGGAAGCGCTGATGCTGCGCGCCGGAAAAGTGGTCAGCAAGGAGCAGTTGCTGGAACGGCTGTACAGCTATTCCGAAGAGGCCAGCAACAACGCCATCGAAGTCTACATACACCGCCTGAGGAAAAAGACCGCGCCCGCGGGCGTATCGATCCGCACCATACGCGGCCTGGGCTACATCATCGACAACCAGCCCTGATCGCCGTTCGCCGCAATGAGCGCCGTGGAAAACAAGACATTCTCCCTGCGCAGTTACCTCATGCAGAGGTTGCTGATCTCGCTCTATCTGCTGTGGCTGGTCAGCACCGTCGTCGGCTATTTCGCCACCATCAATTACGCCAACCAGCCTTACGACCTGGTGTTGCTGCAACGCGCCAATGCGGTGGCCGAACAGTTGCGGCTGGGCAGCGGCCACGAGTTGCTGGACGTGGTGCCGTCGCTGCCGGACGGCACCGAGCCCGGCATGCCGGACCGGGTGGTCTATACCGTCACGGATAGCGAGGGCCGCAAGCTCGCCGGCACCGGCGACACGCTGCGCCCGCTTTCCTACCGGCGCGGGCGGCCCGGCCCGCTATTCAGCAACGGCGAGCGCGAGGGACAAAAGACGCGCATGGTCAGCCTGACCTATCCTTCCAACGGCAAGCTGCTGCAGCTGCATGTCTCCGAGACCACGCAGCAGCGCCAGATGCTGATACGCGGCATCCTGTCCAACATCGTCATCCCGCAACTGCTGCTGACGCTGATCGCGCTGGCCGTGGTCTGGTACGGTTTGAAGCAGGGCCTGAGGCCGCTCGAACGCCTGCGCAGCGAAGTGGTGAACAGGAAGCGCGACGACCTGAGCCAGCTCGACGGCAGCCAGGCGCCGACGGAAGTGCGTCCGCTGATCGATGCCGTCAACGATCTGCTGGAACGATTGAAGCAGGTGATGGCCGCACAGCAGCGCTTCGTCGCCGACGCGGCGCACCAGTTGCGCACCCCGTTCGCCGGGTTGAAGACCCAGTCCGAATTGGCCTTGCGCAGCGACGACCCGCAACAGAAACAGCTCGCGCTAGAACACATCCTCACCAGCACGCAGCACGGCATCCGCCTGGTCAACCAGTTGCTGGCGCTGGCCCGCAACGAGCCGGACGCCCAGGACACGCGCAACTTCACCGCCATCGACCTCAACCTGCTGGCGCAGGAATGCACGGTCAACTGGGTGACCATGGCGCTGGAGAAGGACATCGACCTCGGCTACGAAAGCGCATCCGCGACGCTGGAGATACAGGGAGACTCGAACAGCCTGACGGAGATGCTCAACAACCTGATCGACAACGCGATACGCTACACGCCGGCAGGCGGGCATATCACCGTCGGCGTCAGCGCGACGCCGCAGGGAGCGGAACTAAGCGTGGAAGACAACGGCCCCGGCATCGCGCCGCAACACCGCGAGCGGGTGTTCGAACGCTTTTACCGCATCCTCGGCAGCGGCCAGAGCGGCAGCGGACTGGGGCTGGCCATCGTCGCCGAAGTTGCCAAACGGCATGGCGCGGAGATCCGGCTGGATGAGGGCAGCGGCGGCACAGGCGCACGCATCGGCATCCGTTTCCCCGCATGCTCCGATCCGGCCGTCAGGCACGGGAATTAAACTAGTCCACCTTGTTTCTGGCGACAAAAGGATGGGCATGCCGACTCAGGATGAAGTCGGCGATGAGTTTCAGCCAGATGGTGACGCCGGCCATCGAGCTCCATGTCTCGTAATCGAAACTGGCGGTCAACACGCCGACGATGACCGAGACGATCACCACACCGGCAAGCAGATTGATGGCCGCCGCATAGGGCGCATATTTCTCCGGATGATCCGGCGCAACACCCTTCTTTAACGCGACCTCCGAATAGTCGCGTCGGACGCCGATGCGCCATGTCCGGCGCAACCAAATGAACGCCATCGGAAACAACGCGATGAACAACAGCCAGGTCATCGCGACCGTGATATCGAAAACCATAGAGACTCCAAGAAAAAACCCCGCCGGGATACGGCGGGGTCAATGTTACAGGTAAATCAAACTGCCTTAGTGCGCGCCATCGACCGCTTTGGAACCGCGCGGTGTACGGACGCTTTCCACCAGGTGCTGGATGTGCTCCGGCGGCTCCTTGGTGAACTTGTCCACCACGAAAGCCACGATGAAGTTGAACAACGCGCCCACCGCCCCGAACGCTTCCGGCGTGATGCCGAAGAACGGGTTGGGTCCGCCGATCAGGTCCAGGTACTCGGTGCCCTTGATGAAGAAGATACCCTTGTGTGCGAACACATAGAACAGGGTGATCGACAGGCCTGCCAACATACCGGCGATCGCGCCTTCCTTGTTCATCTTCTTGCTGAAGATACCCATCATGATGGCCGGGAACAGCGAGCTGGCCGCGATACCGAAGGCCAGCGCGACCGTACCCGCCGCAAAGCCGGGCGGATTCAAGCCCAGATAACCAGCGACGAAGATCGACACAGCCATGGCGATCTTGCCTGCCATCAACTCGCCCTTCTCGCTGATGTTAGGATTGAACACGCCCTTCACCAGATCGTGCGAGATTGCGGAAGAGATCGCCAGCAACAGACCCGCAGCGGTAGACAACGCCGCAGCAAGACCGCCCGCAGCAACCAGTGCGATCACCCAGTTCGGCAACAGCGCGATTTCCGGGTTGGCCAACACGATGATGTCGGGATTAACCGTCAGCTCGTTGCCCTTCCAGCCAGCTGCTTCGGCCTTGGCCTTGGCTTCGTCGTTCTTGGTCTTGTCGTTGTAGTACTGGATACGACCGTCGCCGTTCTTGTCTTCGAACTTCAACAGGCCGGTCTTTTCCCAGCGCTTCATCCAGTCCGGACGCTCATCCGCCTTGATGCTGGACTCGACCGCATACAGATCGCCGCCGCTGACGACCGCGGTGTTCACCGTGGAGTGCAGGTTCAGCTTCGCCATCGCGCCCACTGCCGGGGCAGTGGTGTACAGGATAGCGATGAACACCAGCGCCCAACCTGCGGAAGAACGCGCTGCAGCCACTGTCGGCACCGTGAAGAATCTCATGATGACGTGCGGCAGACCGGCAGTACCGATCATCAGCGACAGGGTGTAGACGAACATGTTGAGCGTGCTGCCCGCAGTCGTCGTGGTGTATTCACCGAAACCCAGATCGACCACGATGCTGTCCAGCTTCTGCAGCAATGACATGTCGGTGCCTACCAGATCGCCTCCCAGGCCCAGTTGCGGGATCGGGTTGCCGGTCAGGTGCAGGGAGATGAAGATCGCCGGAACGGTGTACGCGAAGATCAGCACGACATATTGCGCCACCTGGGTGTAGGTGATGCCCTTCATGCCGCCCAGCACCGCGTACACGAACACGATGCCCATGCCCACGTAGATGCCGGTCTCGCTCGATACGCCGAGGAAGCGCGAGAACGCCACGCCGACGCCGGTCATCTGGCCGATCACATAGGTCAGCGATGCGGTCAGCAGGCAGACCACCGCGACGGTGGAGGCCGACTTCGAGTAAAAGCGGTCGCCGATGAATTGCGGCACGGTGAACTTGCCGAACTTGCGCAAGTACGGCGCCAGCAGCAGGGCCAGCAACACATAGCCGCCGGTCCATCCCATCAGGAACAGACCGCCGCCATAACCCATGTTGGAGATCAGACCCGCCATGGAGATAAAGGAAGCGGCGGACATCCAGTCCGCCGCCGTGGCCATGCCGTTCACGCGCGGGCCGACACCGCCGCCTGCGACGTAGAACTCGCTGGTGCTACCGGCGCGCGCCCAGAGGGCGATGCCGATGTAGAGCGCAAAACTCGCGCCCACCACCAGATAAATCGTTGTTTGCAGATCCATGTTGTCCCCTTATTCTTCGTGAACGTCGAACTTGCGATCGATCTCGCCCATCTTTTTAGCGTAGATGAAGATCAGCGCCACGAAGATGTAGATGGACCCCTGTTGGGCGAACCAGAAACCCAGCGGGTAACCGCCCAGATGTATGCCGTTCAGCATGTCGGCAAACAAGATGCCTGCGCCGAAAGAGACCAGGAACCAGACTACCAGTATCTTGGTCAGCAAACCCAACGTGGCCTTCCAATAGGCCTCGCCGCTTTTGTCCATTGCGTTCTCCTCTGAAAATAATGATGTGACCCGACCGGGATGTCGCCGAGCTGCATGTTGCGGAACGGCAGCCAGTGATATCTTCCACTTTCCCAGTCCAGTCGCTTTGATCGGGCTATTTCTCCCGACCCCCTTGCACTGCTGCCGGGCAGGTTACTTCAAGAAGCTTACGTTCAGCTTACGCCGCCGGCCGGGCACTACCGCCCCCGACCAACGCCGGGCGGCGGCCTCTCCGCAGCCGGGGAAATCGGTTCGAATCAGAGGAATACATAGGTCGCCGCACCTGCAACGTAGCCAAGTATGGCCAGCAGGCTGATCTTCTTCACGTACCAGAAGAACTCGATCTTCTCCAGCCCCATCGCGGCCACGCCTGCAGCCGAACCGATGATCAGGATGGAGCCGCCCGTCCCCGCCGCATAAGCCATGAACTCCCAGGTGAAGGAGTCCGTCGGATATAGCGCCAACGGGTACATGCCCATGGAGGCGGCGACCAGCGGCACGTTGTCGACGATCGCGCTGGCTATACCGATCAGGAACACGATGGCGGCCTGGTTGCCCACCGTCGCATCCAGCCATTCCGCCAGCGCGGCCAGGATATGCGTGTGCTCCAGCGTCGCGATGGCGAGCAGGATGCCGGTGAAGAACACCAGCGACGGCATGTCGATGCGTTGCAATGCGGCGACCAGTGTCAGGTGCTGCTTGGCCTCTTCGTCCTTGTTGCGATGCACCAGTTCACCGACCAGCCACAACAGACCGAGACCGAACAGGATGCCCATGAACGGCGGCAGATGCGTCAGCGTCTTGAACACCGGCACGGCGCACAGGATGCCGATGCCGGCATAGAACATCAGGTTGCGTTCGAACACTGCTGTCCGATTTGCGTTGCCATGGGCTTCAGCCTTGGCCGGGGTAACGACCGACTTGCCCCGGAGCGTATAGCTGACCACCAGCAGCGGCACCACCAAGTTCACCAGCGCGGGGACGAACACGCCTTCCATGATCTTCAGCGCGGTGATCTGCCCGCCTATCCACAGCATGGTGGTGGTCACGTCGCCTATCGGCGACCATGCGCCGCCCGCATTCGCGGCGATGACGATGATACCGGCGAAGAACAGCCTGTCGTCCCGATTGCCCAGCAGCTTGCGTATCACCGAGATCATCACGATGGTCGTCGTGAGGTTGTCCAGCGCCGCACTGAGGAAGAAAGTGACCAGCCCGATCAGCCAGAGCAGCGTGACCAGATTGGTGGTCTTGATCTTGTCGGTGATGACTTCGAAGCCGTCGTGTGCGTCGATCACCTCGACGATGGCCATCGCCCCCATCAGGAAGAAGATGATCTGGGCTGTCGAAGAAAGCGTCTCGTTCAGTTGTTCGGTGACATGGCCGGCGGATACCGCGTAGATGGTCCACAGCAGCCCCGCGCCTATCAAGGCGGGCACGCTCTTGTTGATCTTCAGCGGATGCTCGAAGGCGATGGCTGCATAGGCGATGACGAATATCACAACTAACAACGAATCCATATCTCGACTCTCTCGGAATGTGCTGCAAGTAAATAAAAAGATGCCCGCGATGACTATGCAAAAAACGGGCCCGATTCTCTCACGATTGCACCGGCCGCACATCCCGGCGGCAGGCCGCGCTTTTCCGGCAGGGGTCGTTATCTTCCCGGCGACGAATCATGTCGGGAATGCCACAAATCAGGGGGCGTGAGCGATCACCCGCATCTTGCCGGACGAAGAATAAGCCGCGAGGCTTACGATCAACTTACGCCGCTGCCCCAGCGCTGGGCCTTTTCCAGATCGCGCAGCCCGGCGAATCCGGCGATGTTCTTCCTGCGGGCCTGGGCCTGCGCGACTTGCAGCAGCTGCGCCGTCGCCAGCGCGTCCGCCAGCGCGTTGTGCCGCGCATCTATGCGTATATTGAATCGCTTGATCCAGTCGTCCAGCACGCGATGGCTGTAGACCAGCGCCGGGTTCAGGGCGGGCATGACATAGGCCAGGTCCAGCCACGGATGCTTGAACGACATCCCCAGATACTGGCGCAGGGCGCGCCGTATCATGGTCTCGTCGAACGCGACATGAAACGCCACCAGCGGAGACTTGCCCAGAAATTCGAGGAACGCCAGCATCGCTTCGACCGGCTCCATGCCTTCGCGCTGCACGCTGCCGGAAATACCGTGCACCAGGATGTTTTCCTTGCGGCTGCTCTCGCGCTGCTGCAACACCATGTAATAACTGTCGCCCAGCGCGATGCGCCCATCCACTACAGCCACGGCACCGATGGAGATCAGCGTATCGCTCATCAGGTTCAGGCCCGTCGTCTCGACATCCACGACCACGCAGCGCTGGAGGACATCGCCCTGCGGCTGCACCGGAAGCGCATGCCAGGCGGCAAGGCGCTCCGCCTGTTTCGGCGTCAGGCGAGGCCGGGGCGCGAACCAGCGTGCAAGCAACTTCCTCAAAGCTGGTACTCCAGCGCCAGACGCGACTGCAGTTTGCGCGCCTGGCGGAACGCCTCCTTCAGGATGCGCCTGTCCAGTTCGTTCAACTCTTCCGGATCGATCAGATTGTCCAACGCATCATCGGCGGCACCCTGCGCGATGGCTTCATCATGGTGGCGCAGGCGCAACACCTGGATGAACAACAGCGCATCCACCCACGCATCGATCTCCGCCTCCCGAAAGTTCAACTTGCCAGCACTGGTGCGCAGTCGCTGTATGGTGTTCGTTTCCTTCACCCCGGCGGCAAGACCGAATATGCGCGCGGCATCGACGAACGGCGTGACGCCGTTCATTTTGAGATCGAGCTTGTTCTCCTTGCCCACGACGAAGTCGCGCACCACGCCCAGCGGCGGACGGTTGCGCAAGGCATTGCCCGCCATCATGTGCAGGAAGCGAGTGTTGTCGCTGGCGACCCGCGCCAACCAGCCGCGCAGATGGTCGGTCAGCCGCTCCGCGCCGTACAGCGTGCGGAAGTCGAAGAAGATGGAGGCATTGAGCAGCGCCTCCGGCGAACCGCCGCTTATCCAGCCGTTGAAAGTGCGCTTCCATTCTTCCAGCGACAGACACCACTTCGGGTTGCTCGCCATGATCTCGCCCTTGCACAAAGGGAAGCCGCATTCCGCCAGCGCCTCGTTGATGCGCCGCGCGACCGGCAGCAACTGTGCACGGACCTGTTCGGCATCCATGCCTTGCGGCACATCGAAGATGATGGCGTTGTCCTGGTCAGTGTTCAGCGTCTGTTCGAAACGCCCCTCCGATCCCAGCGCCATCCAGCAGATGCCCTCGTGCAGCTGTGTGCCGATCAGGCCCGCGACCTTGAATTCCAGCTCGACGATGCGCACGGTGAGCAGATCGTTGAAGGCGGAGATGAACTGCATGAGCTGCTCGGGTGCGACGCCCTGCGCCATCATGTTGTGCGCCATGCGCCGGATGTCGGTCGCGGCCCGCGTGAGCACCGCGACCGATTCGGCGTTGCGTATCGCAGAACCGATCTGGCGCAAGCCGACGCGCTGCAGCGCGAACAGATCCTTCTCCGACACCAGGCCGACCAGTTTTTCGTTCTCGACCACCAGCACATGACGGAAGCCTTCCTTGGCCATCGTCAGCGCGGCCTCGTGCGCCAGCGCCTGCGGCGGCAAGCTGGACAGCCTGCTGCTCATGATGCCGATGACCGGCTGGTCCAGGTCTATCTGCGGGATGGCGATGCGGTCCAGCACGTCGTGCAGCGTCATGATGCCCAGCGGGCGTCCGTCCTCATCCACCGCGACCATGGAGCCGATACGCTGCTCGCTCATCGTTGCCAACGCTTGGCGCACCGTGGTCTCGGGCGAACAGGTGATGGGCGCGCGACGGACGACCGCCGACAACGGGCTGGCCAGCGATTGCTGCTCGGTGCTTTCCTGGCTGTACTGCGCCTGTATCACCTGCTTGGAGTGCTCCAGCAGATTGGCGATGCGCCGCGTGCAGAAATCGCGGAACGGCGCGCTCATGACGAGCAGGATATGGAAATCGGCCGCCGGCAGTTCATAGCAGAAGGCATCGCTGCCCGCGCGATAGACGCTGGCGACGGGCCGGTTGGCCAGCAACGCCCCCAGCGGGAAGCATTCGCCTTCCATCAGCTCCAGCCAGGTATCGGAATCTGCGGCCTTGGCGACGTTCTGCTCGCCATGCACCACGCCCTGCTTGATGATCAGGAAGCTATCCGCCACGCCCTGTTCCGGCGAAACGATCACTTCGCCTTCGGCGTAATAGCCGAGATGCATGCGCTCCATCATCCACAGCACATGCGCAAGTTCCATGCGGTCGAACGGCGCATGCTGGGTGATGAAAGACAATTCTGCAGGATGGATCGCGCTCAAGGTCTTGCCCCTTCTCTGTCTTGTGTTGGTTTATTATAGCCACCAAGCTTTCTGGAACCTGACATGACCTACTCCAATCCCTCTGCGGAATTTATCCGCCAGCTGTTGCAAGACGTGCACAGCGTGGCCGTGCTGGGGCTGTCGCCGAATCCTGCGCGCCCCAGCTTCCGCGTCGCGCAAGGCTTGCAGGCCAAGGGCTACCGCATCATCCCGGTGCGGCCTCTGGTGGACGAGGTGCTGGGCGAAAAAGCCTATCCCGACCTGGAGAGTCTGCCGGAGTTGCCGGACATCGTCGATGTGTTTCGCGCATCCGAGCATGTCCCGGCCATCGTAGACAGCTGCATCAAGCTCGGCATCAAGCGCATCTGGCTGCAGGACGGCGTGATCCACGAAGAAGCCGCACAACGCGCCCGCGACGCCGGCATCACCGTCGTGATGGACCGCTGCATGTGGCGCGACTGCATGCAGTTCTGCCAATGAATCGTTGCGCCTGGGTGGGAAACGACCCGCTGTACCGCGCCTATCACGACACCGAATGGGGCGTGCCGCTGCACGACGACCGCGCGCTGTTCGAGTTCCTGATCCTGGAAGGCGCCCAAGCGGGCTTGAGCTGGATCACCATTCTGAAGAAACGCGACAACTACCGCGCCGCATTCGACAATTTCGATGCAACGCGCGTTGCCCGCTACGACGCGAATCAAATAGAATCGCTGCTGCAAAATCCCGGTATCGTGCGCAACCGCCTGAAAGTGCAATCCGCAATCGTCAACGCGCAGAAATTCCTGGCCGTGCAGCAGGAGTTCGGCAGCTTCGATGAGTTCATCTGGCGCTTCGTCGGCGGCAGGACAAAACAGAATGCGTGGCGCAGTCTCGCCGAAGTCCCCGCGAGCACCGCCGAGTCGGATGCGATGAGCAAAGAATTGAAACGGCGCGGCTTCAAGTTCGTCGGCAGCACGATCTGCTACGCATTCATGCAGGCGACCGGCATGGTGAACGACCACACGACCGATTGTTACAGACATAAAGAACTACAGAGATGATCCTTAAATTCACCAAGATGCATGGCGCCGGCAACGACTTCGTCGTGATCGACGGCGTGCGCCAGAAGATAGAGCTGACACCCGAGCAGTTCCGCTTCCTCGCCGACCGCCATTTCGGCGTCGGCTGCGACCAGATCCTGCTGGTGGAAAAGCCCGAGCATCCGGAAGCCGACTTCCGCTACCGCATCTTCAACGCCGACGGCGGCGAGGTCGAGCAATGCGGCAACGGCGCGCGCTGCTTCGTACGCTTCGTGCACGACCACAAGCTGACGCCCAAGCGCGAGATCGTCGTCGAGACCTACGGCGGCCTGATCCGCCCCAGCCTCGAAGCGGACGGCCGCGTGACCGTGAACATGGGCGCGCCGGTGTTCGATCCCGCGCGCATCCCGTTCGACGGACAGGGCGCAGTCACCGAGCCTCTGGAAGTCGCGGGCGAGACGCTGGAGATCAGTGCCGTATCGATGGGCAACCCGCATGCGGTGCAAGTGGTTGCGAATATCGAGCATGCCCCAGTGGCAACCCATGGCCCGATGATCGAGCATCACCCGCGCTTCCCCAAGCGCGTCAACGCCGGCTTCATGCAGATCAAGGACCGCGGCCATATCCGATTGCGCGTGTTCGAACGCGGCTCTGGCGAAACGCTGTCCTGCGGCACCGGCGCCTGCGCGGCGGTGGTTGCGGGCATACGCCGCGGCCTGCTGGACAGCCCGGTGAACGTCGCCACGCATGGCGGCACACTCACTATCGCGTGGGCGGGAGAAGGCGAGCCGGTGCTGATGACCGGCCCGGCGATCACAGTATTCGAAGGCGAAATTCATCTATAAGGGAGCAGCAATGAGAGCCGAAGACGTCGTACAGTATCTGCAGGACAATCCGAAATTCTTCGAAGAGCACATCGACCTGCTCGCGCAGATCACGCTGCCGCATCCGCACGGCGGCCGCACCATCTCGTTGCCCGAGCGGCAGATGATCACGCTGCGCGAAAAGAATCAGGCGCTGGAGAAGCGACTGCACGAACTGATCGGCTACGGACTGGAGAACGATGCGCTGCAGCGCAAGGTGCAGGCCTTCGTCGTCTCTCTGTTCGCTGGACGCGATCTGGCCACCTTGCAGGAAATGGTGCCGCACCTGCTGAAGGACATCTTCGATGTGCCGCATGTCGCCCTGCACATATGGCAGATCAATCCGCCCACCGTGGAAGTGCTGGCGTTCGCCGACGCGCAAGAAGACCCGGTATGCCTGCACCAGCCGCCGCACGACACGGCAAGCTGGTTCGGCGAAACCGGCAAGTATCTGCATTCCTTCGCCTACCTGCCGCTGCACGCGGGCAGCGACACCGTCGGCATGCTGATACTCGCCAGCGAAGACAAGCAGCGCTTCTACCCGGAGATGGGCACGCTGTTCCTGCAGCGCATCTCCGAAGCGGTGAGCTCGGCGCTGCATCCGTATCTCGACCATCAATGAAGCCTCCCCCGTAGGGGCGCGATTCACCTCGAAGAGGTTCTGTACCCTTTGGGTATCGCGCCCTTTTTGAAACACGGATAAATCAGGGCGCGATGAATCGCGCCCCTACGGAGACCTCCCCTTCGCATGACCGCCGCCACATCCAATCAAAATTACCTGAATGGCTATCTGGCGTGGCTGCGCAACGAGAAGCGCTATTCCGAACTGACCGCCGAGAACTATGCGCGCGACTTGCGCCGGTTGTTCGAACTGGCAGCGGACACGCCGCTGGCGAATCTCAAAATCCATCACATCCGCCGCTTTATCGCGCAACTGCACGGCAAGGGCTTGGGCGGTCGTACGCTCGCTCGCATGCTGTCCGCCTGGCGCGGCTTCTACACCTATCTGATGCGCGACCACGGCCTCGCCGACAATCCCTGCATCGGCCTGCGCGCGCCGAAGTCGCCCAAGACATTGCCGCAGGCGCTGTCGCCCGACGAGGCTGCGCGACTGGTCGATATCCCCGCAGACACGACGGAAGCGATACGCGACAAGGCGATGTTCGAGCTGTTCTATTCCTCCGGCCTGCGTCTCGCGGAGCTGGTGAACCTCGACCCGACACAGGTCGATTTTTCCGACGGCGAAGTGCGCGTCACCGGCAAGGGCAGCAAGACGCGCATCGTACCGCTGGGCTCGCATGCGATTACGGCATTACAGGCATGGCTCGCGGTGCGCGACCGGCTCGCGAAGCCAGACGAGACCGCACTGTTCGTCGGCGCGCGCGGCAGCCGCATCACGCCGCGCGTGGTGCAACTGCGCATGAAGCAATGGGGAATCAAACAGGGACTGAACAGCAACGTGCATCCGCACCTGCTGCGCCACTCGTTCGCGACCCATGTGCTGCAATCCTCCGGCGACCTGCGCGCGGTGCAGGAGATGCTGGGCCACGCCAGCATCTCGACGACGCAGGTCTACACCCATCTCGATTTTCAGTACCTCAGCAAGATTTACGACGCGGCGCATCCGCGCGCGAAGAAGAAACCACAGGAAAAAACATGACCAGCTCAAAATCCAAATCGGCACAAGCCAAATCGCCCTCTACGCCGCACCGCACCTCGCAAGGCAACCGCGACTTTCGCAAACGCACCCGGCACGACACGAAACCCGCCGCAGCGCATGAGCCGACCCAGCGCAATATTGTGCAAGGCGAAGCCAATGCGCGCCCCGCCATCATCCTCAGGGCGGGGCGCGAAAAATCGCTGCAACGCCGCCACCCCTGGATTTTCTCCGGTGCGGTCGAGCGCGTCGACGGCGCACCCGCCCGCGGCGATACGCTGCAGGTGCGCGATGCCGAAGGCGGCTTTCTCGCCTGGGCGGCGTACAACCCGGATTCGCAGATCACCGCGCGCGTCTGGTCGTGGCGCGAAGATGAAGTCATCGATGCGGAATTTTTTCGCAAAAAAATTTCCGGCGCACTGGCCGCGCGCGCCACGCTCAACCTCGCGCAGCACAGCAACGGCATGCGCCTGATCCACGCCGAATCCGACGGCCTGCCCGGCCTCATCGTCGACCAATACGGCGACACGCTGGTGATGCAGATCGGCAGCGCAGGCGGGGAACGCTGGCGCGACACCCTAGCCGACCTCTTGCAGGAACAGTGCAATCCCGCGTGCATCTACGAACGTTCGGATTCAGACTCGCGCGGCCTGGAAGGTCTGGAGGCACGCAACGGCGTGCTGCGCGGCAGCCTGCCGGAACATGTCGAAGTCGTCGAACACGGCTTGCGCTTCGCGGTGGATGTCGCGGCAGGCCAGAAGACCGGCTACTACCTGGATCAGCGCGACAACCGCGCGCTGACCGGCACGCTGGCGCAAGGCAAAGATGTGCTGAACTGCTTCTGCTACACCGGCGGCTTCTCGCTGTACGCGCTCAGAGGCGGCGCAAAATCCGTGCTATCCATCGACTCCTCGCAGGAAGCCTTGCAACTGGCGCAAGCCAATGTGACATTGAACGAGCTGGACGAAGGCAAAACGGAATGGCTGTGCGCCGACGTGTTCGAAGCCCTGCGCAAACTGCGCGACCAGAACAGAAAGTTCGATCTCATCGTCCTCGACCCGCCCAAATTCGCCCCCACTGCCGCCTTCGCCGAAAAAGCCTCGCGCGCCTACAAGGACATCAACCTGCTCGGCTTCAAACTGCTCAGACCGGGCGGCCTGCTGTTCACCTACTCCTGCTCCGGCGGCATCAGCGAAGACCTGTTCCAGAAAATCATCGCGGGGGCGGCGCTGGATGCAAACGTGGACGCTCAGATCGTGCGTCACCTGCATGCCAGCCCGGATCACCCGACGCTGCTGAGTTTCCCGGAGGGGGCTTATTTGAAGGGGTTGGTGTTGAGGGTGGCAGGTTAATTCGGCAACCAAGGCCGTTCGCCCTGAGCTTGTCGAAGGGCATAGCAGGTAGGATGGGTTGAGCGTAGCGATACCCATCAATCGAGATCAAAGTCAAAACCGTCGGGGGTAGCCCGACAGCTAGTCCCTTTTCTTGTCTTGCCAAGAAAAGGAACCAAAAGAAGGCGCCCCCGGTTTGCCGCCGCTGCGCGGTTCCCTGCGTTGCTCGGCCGGTCAGGCGGCTGCGGAACTCGCGCTACGCGCTCAGACAGTCCTCGCCGACTACCCCTGACCAACCTGCGCTACTCGGCGGCGCACAGGGGAATGAAAAGCAAAATTCAAAAACATTAAGGCATAGCAGGCTGTCGCCCGCTATGCCTTAATTAATGTAAGGAGCAATATGCGTAGTGTATTGCTCCGGAAGTCACGTAACATACGATGCAATGTCTATTGAATATTATGCCTACATTCGACATTCAATTCCCAAACAATGTCTTCTCAAAATTTTAGTGAAGAAGCATTCTTCTCAGCCTACAAACAGATCAGGAATCTGTTCCGCAGGTATTTGCCGCATACAGTAGCTGCTTCGGCTTTAAATTACTTAAGGACACCAACTTCAAAATCGGTTGATGAATTACAAAAACATCCTTGGTTGGTTTTTCTGTTACTTAAGTGGGTCTTACTGGATGAGCAATACTATCACCGTGATAAGCGCAGGATAACAAGCGGAGAATTTCTGATCCTTTTGGGGAAAATGCATGGCTTGGGATCAAGGTCAATAACACGTATGCCAAGCGAGTATGCTCATTACCGTCTGTGGTTCCGAAATATTTCTTACCAACAATTTCTTTACCAAGCAGACTTTAACAGTTCAGCATTCGCCAGGCAGAGTTTGTTATTTGACAAACTTCCCGCAAATCACACATTTAGGCTTGAATTTCAAAAGGCCACGAGCATCCCCTTAGCTGACTTTTTTGAATTGTCATCAATGCTATTGGCTCATGTTTTAAATGATAACAATTCGCCAATTGCCATATCCTGGTTTTCACCAGTAATGCATCGTTACGATGCATCTACTATCCAAAGATTTCTTGACCTTCTATCGTTTGACCTAGATTCATTGCGCCAGTATTTGCTGCAAGAGAACGATTCCAAAAAACGCAGGGCGAGCGAATTTTATGAAGAAACTCTATTCCTGAAATTTCCTCTACTAAGGAGCAATGGGACATATCACCTGTGGCATCCCATGCTATTCAACAGGGGGCTTGAATACTTTGTGTACGACACATTACGGTCGCCTAATCCAAGTGGTTTTATGAGCAAATTCGGCGACATTTTTGAAGAGTATGTTCATCGTTCTATCGAATACCTTGGCCTCCCATACCTGAGAGAAAAGCAAATTCAAAAAATGTTAATTGGGTCAGGGAAAGTCACAGACTTTTTTATTACTGAGGATGGAGCCAATGTTTTCATAGATGCAAAGGGTGTCGAAATGGCTTACCTCGGGAAAGTAAGTCACGCTCCAGAAGTAATACTGGGCAAAGTGGCGACTTCGGCCATTAAAGGCATTGAGCAAGGGTTTCAAGTAGTTAAGAGATTATCGGCTCAAGGCTTACTTAACCAAACTTTCCGAGCTTCCAGTGAAAATTACCTCTTGATTGTTACTTTTAAAGAACTTTACTTGGGAAATGGCCAGGATTTCTACGATATGGCCGCGAAAAATAAGATTGACTCGTTCGTCGGTAGCGGAAGCTCCCCTCCTATTCCGTTAGAAAACATTTATTTTCTAACTGTTGATGATTTGGATCATTTCGCTCATTGCGTAAATAAAGGCGAAGTATGTTTTATTGATTTCATCAGAAAAGCTGTTAGAGATGATCGCTCAGGTCCTACAAAGAAATTTCACTTCCGACAACATTTATCCGAAATAGGAATGCCCCCAGGGACTCCTCAATATCTTGATGATGAAGTTGAAAGCATATTTGGACGCATTGAACATCTGCTTTCCATTCCCTCATCCTCCACCGAGTAGATATTGTCTTTAACGTTAAGATTTTTGCTTGGCGCATTAGTATGGAGGGCAACTTGTTGCCCTCCATCTGGGTTTACGGTTTTGAATTTCTTTCCCCTGTGCGCCGCCGAGTAGCACAGGTCGGTCAGGGGTAGTCCGACGAATATGTTTGAGCACGTGACCGCGTAGCGGGTCGTGCGAGTTTATGAGGAGGCCTGACCGGCCGAGCAACGCAGGGAATCGCGTAGCGGCGGCAAGCTGGGGGCGCCTTCTTTCGGTTACCTTTCTTGGCAAGACAAGAAAGGTAACTTGCTGTCGGGCAACCCCCGACGGTTTTGATTTTAGTCATTCAGGCTTCGATACGGCCTGCGGCCTACTGGATAAACGACTAGCCATTCGACTAGGCTGTCAAAAAACGCCAGCCAAGTCGCTGGTTATCAGCACGAACGGCCGGATCGTTACCACTCCCTGAACGAAACCCCCAACCCGAACGTCGTCTGCCTATGGTTGTAGTCGATCAGGTTTTCGCCGTAGCCGCTGGTGATCTGGGTATGCAGCTTAGCCGACTTGCCGATGAATATCGGCGTGGTCCAGTCTAGCTGAACGAAACCGCGGTTATCCCCCATGCTCAAGTTGTTGCGCAGCAGCAGCGAGACCGACTGCGACCGGCTCGGGTCCCAGCGGATCACCGCGTCTGCGCGCCCGACGTAATCGGTGATATCCGGGTTGTCGTCGCTCACGAGTCTTTCCGGAATGCGCCACCATGCGCGGGCCATCAGGCTGATGTTGCTATCCCATTCCCATCCGCTTTGCAGGTAGATGCGGTTCCAGCTGCGCGAGTCGGTGGAGGCTTTGCCGTTCGACTGGTGCACCAATCCCACGTTAACCACCTTGGGGCCGCCGACGCGATTGCCCGTGCCGAAGGTGGCGATCAACTCCGGCTCGTAGTTGGTTTCGCGAAACGGCGCGGAGTTGCGGGCGTTGAATGCCTGCCAGTTGGATTGCTGGGTGTATGCACCCCACAGGCGAAAGTCCTTGAACCCCATCCAGTCGATGTGCCGGTAGCTCATGATCTCGGCCTTGAAGCTGAACTGGAATTTCGTTTCCAGCGCATCGAGGTCTAGCGGCGCAGCAGTCGAAAAGCCGGAAGAGGGAGTGTAGGGAAGATTGTTCCGGCTATCCGATGCACGCGCGATCAGGTAGCTCGTCCGGTAAGGGCGTAGCGGCGTCAATTGCGCACCGCCGCCCTTGGCTCCACCGTCCAGATTCCACGCACGGGTGAGCCAGCTGCGTTCCTTGCGCACAGGGCGATCGGGTTCGGCAGCGGACTCCTCGGCGAGGGTCGGCAAGGCGTTCGGCGATTGCGCCGCATCGGGGACGACCGGAGGCGGCTGGCTCTCACGCTGGCGCGCAGATGCGAGCTCGTCGTAACATCTCAGGCGTTCGCTGTCGTTCGCCCTGGACGCGCATTGCAGGAAGTCGCTCTCCGCGGCGGAAGCGATGGGAAGGAAGGCCGCATACAGGGCGGCCGATAACAAGAAGTGGCGCGGATTCATGGCAGGGCGCGGCGCCTCCTTGCGCCTTGCTGCTGTACAGGTGAACCGCTTCAGAGCATGAATCTCAGCGCAAGTTCACCATAGGCTTGAAACCGAGCCGGTCCTGCAGTTGCTCGGCACTGCTGCGCGCCTGGTTCTGGTCGGCATAGGGGCCGAGATGGATGCGCGTGTAGCCGTCCTTCACGAACAGGCTGATCTCGCGTCCGACATCGCCGAGTTCGGCGCGCATCTTTGCCATGAAGCTTTCCGCCGCGTCGCGCGATTTGAACGCACCGAGTTGCAGATAGACGTTGCCGCCGGCCACTACCGGCTGAACCGAGGCTGGCTTGGCGACAGGTCTTGCCGGTTCCAGCGCCCGGATCTGAACGGGCTCAACCCTGGCGACGTTGCCGATGATCGCGCTCGGCGCGATGCTCTCGACCTCGACCTCCGCGCTCCCGTTGCCGATGATGCCGATCTTGTGCGCAGCGGTGTAGGACAGGTCCATCACGCGCTCATGCAGGAACGGTCCGCGGTCGTTGACGCGCACCACCACGGTCTTGCCGCTCGCCACATGAGTGACGCGCGCATAGCTGGGAATGGGCAGCGTGGGATGGGCTGCGGTCATGCCGTACATGTCGTAGACCTCGCCGCTGGAAGTGCGCTGGCCGTGGAATTTCTTGCCGTACCAGGAGGCGATGCCGCGCTCCTTGTAGTTGCCGGCGATGGTCATCGGCGTATAGGTCTTGCCCAGCGCGACATAGGGGCGATTCGCGTAGCGGTGCAGCGGCTCGCTCTTCGGCACGGCATCCGGGGTCTCGTCGATGTTGGCCGGAACGTTCGCTCCCGGACCGTCGCCGGAAAGATAGCCGCCGCCGCCGACCGTACGCCCCTCGACCGGGGCCGGGGTGCCGCGCGTCTCGACCTTGCGTTGCGGCGAACTGCCGCAGGCGGCCAGCACCAATGTTGCCAAAGCCAGAATCGCGATCTGCCTGCCCATGCTTCCCCCCATGCGTTTTATGTTTTATTCAGCTTCTTGTGCGTCTCTATGCTCATCAGCATACCAAAACCCAGCAGCAGGGTCAGCAGCGACGTGCCGCCGTAGCTCATCAGCGGCAAGGGGACGCCGACCACCGGCAGGATGCCGCTGACCATGCCCATGTTGACGAAGGCATAGGTGGCGAAGGTCAGCGTGATGCTGCCGGCCATCAGGCGGGTGAAATAAGTCGAGGCATTCGCGGTGATGATGAAACCGCGGCCGATCACGAACAGGTACATGCCGATCAGGATGATGTTGCCGATCAGCCCGAATTCTTCCGAATACACCGCGAAAATGAAGTCGGTCGTGCGCTCCGGCAGGAAGTCGAGATGGGTCTGCGTGCCGTCGAGATAGCCCTTGCCGAGAATGCCGCCGGAGCCGACCGCGATCATGCCCTGAATGGTGTGATAGCCCTTGCCCAGCGCGTCCTGCTCGGGATCGAACAGCATCAGAATGCGGTGGCGCTGGTAGTCGTGCAGCATGCCCCACAGGAAAGGCGCGGCAGCCAGCGCGGCGGCGGCCAGCCCACCCATCACGCGCCAGGAGAGACCGGCGAGGAACAGCACATAGAAACCGCTGGCGGAGATCAGCAACGAGGTGCCAAGATCGGGCTGACGCGCGATCAGCACCACCGGCACCAGCAGCAGCAGCGTCGCGATGATGTAGTTCCTCATCGTCAGCGTCGCCTCGTGCTTCTCGAAATACCAGGCCATCATCAGCGGCACGCCGACCTTCATCAGTTCGGACGGCTGGATAGTGATGATGCCGAGATTCAGCCAGCGCCGCGCGCCGTGGCTGATCTCGCCGAACAGCGCGACACCGATCAGCAGCGTCAACCCCAGTGCATAGATCGGGATCGCGGTGCGCATCAGATAGTGCAACGGCAGGTTGGCGACCAGCCACATGCAAGTCAGGCCTATCGTGATGTTGAGCAGCTGCTTCATCGGTTGCCCGAAACTCGCATTGTCGGCGCTGTACAGCACGATCAGGCTGGTCAGCATCAACAGTCCGATGCCGAGCATCAGCGGGGGATCGATATGCGCGGTGAAGCGCAACCACAACTGTCGCCTAGTCATTCTCCGCCCCCTCCTCTTCGACCACGTCCGGCAACGGCTGCGGCACCTTGCCGAGCAGATGGTAATCCAGCACCTTGCGCGCGATCGGCGCGGCGGTGCCGCCGCCGTGGCCGCCGTTCTCGGCCAGCACCACCAGCGCGATCGTCGGCTGCTCGGCCGGGGCAAAGGCGATGAACCACGCATGGTCGCGGTGACGCTCATTCACCTGACTCTCGTTGTAGGTCGCCCCCTGCTTGATGCCGATCACCTGCGCGGTGCCGGTCTTGCCGGCGATCTGGTAAGGCGCGCCGGCCGATGCAGAGACTGCCGTGCCGCCCGGCTGGGTAACCGCGACCATCGCGCGTTTCACCAGATCGTAATGCGCCGGGTCGATCTTGAGATCGAATGTCTGTTCCGGCTGGATCGCGCGATTCTCTGCTGTACGCGCGCTGCGTACTTCCTTGACTAAATGGGGACGGTAGGCCACGCCGTTGTTCGCCAGCGTCGCGGTCGCATAGGCCAGCTGCATCGGCGTGACCAGGTTATAGCCCTGTCCGATGCCGACCGACACGGTGTCGCCGGCATACCACTTCTGCTTGTAGCGACGCATTTTCCACTCCTGCGACGGCAGCAGTCCCGAGGTCTCGCCCTCCAGGTCGAGGCCGGTCTTCTTGCCGAAACCGAAACCCGACAGGTAGTTGAATATCTTGTCTATGCCCATCTGGGTGGCGAGGCCGTAGTAATAGGTATCGCAGGACACCACGATGGACTTGAACATGTCCACGCTGCCGTGCCCGCCCTTCTTCCAGTCGCGATACTGGTGACCGCTGCCCGGCAGCGTGAAGTAGCCGGGGTCGCTGATCGTGAAGCTGGGCGAACGTTCGCCGTAATGCAGCCCAGCCAGCGCCATGAACGGCTTGATGGTCGAACCCGGCGGATATTGTCCTCTCAAGGCGCGGTTGTTCAACGGCGTGTCGGGCGAGTTGTTCAGCTCGTCCCAGCTCTGCGAGTCGATGCCGTCGATAAACAGGCTGGGGTCGTAACCCGGCTTGCTGACGAAGGCCAGCACCTCGCCGTTGCGCGGATCGATCGCGACCAGCGCACCGCGGTAATTGCCGAACGACTGCACCGCGATCTCCTGCAGCTTCGCGTCTATGCTGAGCACCAGCGTGTTGCCGGAAGATGGCGCGGAGCGCGACAGGATGCGCACCGCGCGCCCGCCGGAATCCACCTCGACCTGCTCGACGCCGGTCTTGCCGTGCAACTCTCTCTCGTAGCTCTGCTCCAGACCGGTCTTGCCGATGTAATCCGAACCGCGGTAGTTCGCCGCCATGTCGTTCTCTTCCAGCGCCTCGACATCGGTCTGGTTGATGCGCCCGATATAGCCGAGCAGATGCGACATCTGGTCGGCATAGGGATAGTCGCGAAACAGCCGCGCCTTGATCTCGACGCCGGGGAAACGGTATTGCTGCGCGGCGAAGCGCGCGACTTCCTCGTCGGTGAGCTTGTTGCGGATGATCAGGCTCTCGAAGTTGCGCCGCTCGGACAACAGCTTCTTGAAACGCTTGCGGTCGCGCGGCGTGATCTCGACCAGCGTGGACAGCTCGTTGATCGTCTCTTCCAGCCCCCCGGTCTTGGTGGGCGTGATCTCCAGCGTGTAGCCGGAATAGTTGTGCGCCAGCACCACGCCGTTGCGGTCCAGCATCAGCCCGCGGTTCGGCACGATGGGCACGACGGAGATGCGGTTGCTTTCCGCCATCGTCTGGTAATAGTCGTGACGCACCACCTGCAGATAGACGAAGCGCAAGAACAGTATCGTCATCAGCGTCAGCACGAAGCCGACGCCTATCGCCAGTCGCAGCCGGAAGTAGAAGATTTCGCGAAGGTGGTTCTTTATTTCGACGTGCTTGTTCATTCACGTTCCACGCGCGCCCGCCGCATCGCCATGAACATGATGCTGAGCGGCGCCCACAGCAGGGTCGAAGTCAGGCAACCCAGGAGGTAGGACCACATCACATAACCGCTCACTTGCCAGTGCACCAGCACATACACGCCGTAGGTCAGCGCGAAGATACCCAGCACCTGCGTGGTCTGCTGGCGCAGGTCGAACATCTGCAGACGGCGATGCAGCACCACGCCGCCGAAGGCGAGCAGCGTATAGGCCAGTGCATGCTGACCGAACAGGCTGGCGTCCGCCACGTCGGCCAGCATACCGGCCACCCAGGACAGGCCGATGCCGACGCGCAGCGGCGTATGCGTGCACCAGTACAGCATCACCAGTGCGACGAAGTCCGGACGCAGCACCAGCCACACGCCCTCCCACGGCAACGCATTCAGGAACAGCGCGACCAGCACGCTGAGCACGATGAAGGTGTTGCTGACCGGGCGCTGGAGTTCCGGGGTGGACGGCGAAAGATAGGCCATCAGTCGTTCCCTCCGGTTTTTGCATCCACGCCTGCCCCTGGCGGCAGCTCTTCCGTCGGTTGCGCAAGAAGCGGCGGAAGATCGGACAGGATCAGCAACTGGCGGTTGCGGTCCACGCCGGCCAGCGGCAAACAGGAGATGCGCGCGAACGGATAGGCCGCATCGCGCTCGATCTTGACCACCTTGGCGACCGGGATGCCCGGCGGATAGACGCCGTCTATGCCGGAGGTGACCAGCACGTCGCCGTTCTGGATGTCGGAGCTGACCGGCATGTAGCGCAGCGACAGCTGGCTGGTGTCGCCCGCGCCGAACACGATGGTGCGCAGGCCGTTGCGCACCACCTGCACCGGCACCGCATGGTCCTTCTCGGTGATCAACGTGACTTCGGATATCCAGGGATAGACTCGGGTGACCTGACCGACGATGCCCATGTCGTCCATCACCACTTGTCCGAGCTTGATTTGCGCGTCCGCGCCCTTGGCGACCAGCAGCTTGCGCTTGAACACGTCGCGTTCGGCATACAGGATCTCGACCGGCTGCGCGGAGAACTCGCTGCGCTGCGGCAACGCCAGCAGGTTGCGCAACTGCCGGTTCTCCTGCTGCAGGGATTGCAGTTGCGACAGCTGAGCGGCGTCGCGATTATGCCGTTCGCGCAGGCTGTAGTTCTCTTCCACCAGCCCGCGCTGTGTGACGAAGAACTCGCCGGCCTGATGCCACAGCTTGGCGGGCATCGTCGCCAGCTGCTGGATCGGGGAGACCAGCATCGACAATGCACCGCGCGAAGACTCGAGGTAACCGTAGCGCGCGTCGACGAACATCAGCAACAGCGAAAGCACCACGAAAAACACCAGCCGCGCCGCAGGGGACGGGCCGCGATTGAAGAACTGGAAGGTTTGCGGACTACCCATCTACGCGCCCCGATGCAGAATCATCGACAGGACGCGTTATTCGGTTGTGAAGATGCTGGTGGACTTGTCCATGCTCTCCAGCGCCATGCCGGAACCGCGCACCACGCAGGTCAGCGGGTCTTCGGCGATCAGCACCGGCAGGCCGGTCTCTTCCATCAGCAGGCGGTCGAGGTCGCGCAGCAGTGCGCCGCCGCCGGTCAGCACCATGCCCTTGTTGGCGATGTCCGCGCCCAGTTCCGGCGGGGTCTGCTCCAGACCGGTTTTCACCGCGCTGACGATACTGTTCAGCGGATCGGTCAGCGCCTCGAGGATCTCGTTGCTGGAGATGGTGAAGCTGCGCGGCACGCCTTCGGCCAGGTTCCGGCCCTTCACTTCCATCTCGCGCACTTCGGAACCCGGGAAAGCGGAACCGATGGTCTTCTTGATTTCTTCGGCTGTGGTCTCGCCGATCAGCATGCCGTAGTTGCGGCGAATGTAGTTGATGATCGCCTCGTCGAACTTGTCGCCGCCGACGCGCACCGAACCGGAATACACGGCGCCGCCCAGCGAGATCACGCCCACTTCGGTGGTGCCGCCGCCGATGTCCACGACCATGGAGCCGGTCGCCTCTTCCACCGGCAGGCCAGCGCCTATCGCGGCAGCCATCGGCTCCTCGATCAGCTCGACGCGACGCGCACCGGCGCCGACCGCAGATTCGCGGATCGCGCGGCGCTCGACCTGGGTCGAGCCGCAAGGCACGCAGATCACGATGCGCGGGCTGGGGCTGAAGATGTTGGCCTTGTAGACCTTGCGGATGAACTGCTTGAGCATCTGTTCGGTGACGGTGAAGTCGGCGATCACGCCGTCCTTCATCGGGCGGATCGCGGTGATGTTGCCCGGCGTGCGGCCCAGCATCTGCTTGGCGGCCAGGCCGACCTGCTGGATCACCTTCTTGCCGTTCGGCCCGCCCTCCTGGCGGATCGCCACCACGGAAGGTTCGTCCAGCACGATACCTTGGCCGCGCACCCAGATCAGGGTGTTTGCGGTGCCGAGGTCGATCGCGAGGTCATTAGAAAAGTAGCCGTTCAAAAATCCAAACATGTTGTGTCCCGAAAGTCAAAGAGGTGCGCCGTAGAAGCCGCGTATGATACTCTATTAGCCTTATTTCAATAAAGTTTTTGCTATGTCTTTAAGCACCCATGACGTTGAAAAAGTCGCCCGGCTGGCACGCTTGGCGATGACCGCCCCGGAGATCGAAGCCGCCCGCGCGCAGTTGTCCGGTATTTTCGACCTTATCGCCGAGATGCAGGCAGTCGATACCGCCGGCATCGAACCAATGTCCCACGCGCAGGACCTGTCGCAGCGCCTGCGCGCGGACGCGGTCACGGAAACCAATCAGCGCGAGGCCTTCCAGGCCATCGCACCGCAAGTCGAGGCGGGCCTGTACCTCGTTCCTAAAGTCATCGAATAGATCATGTTTGAATCCAGCCTGAAGCAACTCGGCGACGCCCTGCGCGCCAAGAAGATATCCAGCGTCGAACTGACGCAACTCTATCTCGACCGTATCGCCCAGCTCAACCCCGGCCTCAACGCCTATGTCACGCTGAACACGGAAGCCTCGCTGGCACAGGCGAAAGCCGCCGACGCCATGCTGGCCGGCGGCGATGCGCAGGCGATGACCGGCATCCCCGTCGCCCAGAAGGACATCTTCTGCGCCAAAGGCTGGCGCACCACCTGCGGCTCGAAGATGCTCGACAACTTCGTCGCACCGTACGATGCGCATGTCATCGAGCAGTTCAACCGCGCGGGCGCGATCAATCTCGGCAAGACCAACATGGACGAGTTCGCGATGGGCTCGTCGAACGAGACCTCGTATTTCGGCGCAGTGAAGAACCCTTGGGATAACGCGCGCGTGCCCGGCGGCTCGTCCGGCGGCACGGCGGCAGCGGTCGCCGCACGCCTGTGCGCTGCAGCGACCGGCACCGACACCGGCGGCTCCATCCGCCAGCCCGCCGCGTTGTGCGGCATCTCCGGCCTGAAGCCGACCTACGGCGTGGTATCGCGCTACGGCATGATCGCGTTCGCCTCCAGCTTGGATCAGGCCGGGCCGATGGGCCGCTGCGCGGAAGATCTGGCGCTGATGATGAACACGATGGCTGGATTCGACGAGCGCGATTCCACCTCGCTGCAGCGCGACAAGGAAGATTACGCTCGCGACTTGGATAAGCCGCTGAACGGCCTGCGCATCGGCCTGCCGAAGGAATTCTTCGCCGAAGGCCTGGGCAGCGACGTCGCGAAGGCAGTCGAAGCCGCCATCGCCGAATACAAAAAACTCGGCGCAACCGTGGTCGAAATCAGTCTGCCGAATACGCGCTTGTCCATCCCGGTGTATTACGTGCTGGCACCGGCGGAAGCGTCGAGCAACCTGTCGCGCTTCGACGGCGTGCGCTACGGCTACCGCGCACCGGACTATACAGACCTAGCCGACATGTACGAAAAGAGCCGCGCGCAGGGCTTCGGCGCGGAAGTGAAGCGTCGCATCATGATAGGCACCTATGTGCTGTCGCACGGTTACTACGATGCCTACTACATCCAGGCGCAGAAGATACGCCGCCTGATCGCGCAGGATTTCGTCGAGGCCTACAAGCACTGCGACGTGATCATGGGGCCGACCTCGCCGTCCACCGCATTCAAGCTCGGCGAGAAAGGCGACGATCCGGTGCAGATGTATCTGTCCGACATCTACACCATCGCGGTGAACCTCGCCGGCCTGCCCGGCATGTCGATACCCTGCGGCTTCGGCGACAACGATATGCCGGTCGGCCTGCAGATCATCGGCAATTATTTCGACGAGGCGCGCATGCTGAATGTCGCGCACCAATATCAACTGGCGACCGACTGGCACAGCCGCGCGCCGCAGATCTGAGTCTTACCATGGAAATCTCCGAACTCCGCGGCATTCCCGAGCTCAAGGCCAGGCTCGACAGCCATCCCCTGTATACCTCGGTGCGCACGCTGGCCGAGCTGCGCTGCTTCATGGAACATCATGTGTTTCCGGTGTGGGACTTCATGTCGCTGCTCAAATATCTGCAGGGCGAGATCGCCCCGGCCGGCGCGCCATGGATGCCCGCGAGCAAACCGGAAACCGCGCTGCTGCAACGTTTCGTCAACGAGATCGTGCTGGCCGAAGAAAGCGACGAGGGACTGCCGGATGCCGACGGCAACCCAACCTTCGTCAGCCATTTCGCTCTTTACCTGGGTGCCATGGAAGAAGTCGGCGCGGACACCCGTCCGGTGCGGGCCTTCATCAAGGCGGTGAAGAAGCACGGTATCGCCGCCGCACTGAAGCGCGACGACATTCCCGAGCCTGCGCGCCGTTTCATGAAGACGACGTTCGGATTCCTCGCGACCGACAAGCCGCATGTCGTCGCAGCCGCCTTCGCGCTCGGTCGCGAGCAGGTAATCCCCGGCATGTTCCGCGCGCTGCTCGCCGACATCGGCATCGGCAAGAAAAAGGCGCCGCTGTTCCACTATTACCTCGAACGGCACATCCACCTGGACGACGAGTTCCACGGGCCGTTGTCGCTCAAGCTGCTGGAACAGTTGTGCAGCGACAGCGACAAGAAACTTCGCAGCGCCGAGAAGACCGCGCGATTAGCCATCGAGGCGCGCATCGCGCTATGGGACGGCGTGCATGCCGCCCTGCCTACCCAATCGAAGAAACGGAGCAAATGATGCAGTGGGAAATCGTCATCGGACTGGAAGTGCATGCCCAGCTCTCGACCAACACCAAGATATTTTCCGGCGCGTCGACCGCGTTCGGCGCGGAGCCGAACACGCAGGCCGACGCGGTGAGCCTGGCGCTGCCCGGCGTGCTGCCGGTATTGAACAAGGGTGCGGTGGAACGCGCGATCAAGTTCGGCCTCGCCACCGGCGCGCATATCGCGCCGCGCTCGGTGTTCGCGCGCAAGAATTACTTCTACCCCGACCTGCCCAAGGGCTACCAGATCAGCCAGTTCGACCTGCCGGTCGTCGGCCAGGGCGCGTTGACCATACAGGTCGAGCCGCTGTCCGGTAACGCAAAGCCATACGAGAAAACAGTGCGCATCACCCGCGCGCATCTGGAGGAAGATGCGGGCAAGTCGCTGCACGCCGACTTCCACGGCATGACCGGCATCGACCTGAATCGCGCGGGCACGCCGCTGCTGGAGATCGTGTCCGAACCGGACATGCGCTCCGCCGCCGAAGCCGTGGCTTATGCCAAGGCGCTGCACACGCTGGTGCGCTGGATCGGCATCTGCGACGGCAACATGCAGGAAGGCTCGTTCCGCTGCGACGTGAACGTGTCGGTGCGCAAGCCCGGCGGCGAACTCGGCACGCGCCGCGAGATCAAGAATCTGAACTCGTTCAAGTTCATGCAGCAGGCCATCGACTACGAAGTGCAGTGGCAGATCGACACCATCGAGAACGGCGGCAAGGTGCAGCAAGCCACCATCCTGTTCAATCCGGATACCGGCGAGACGCGCGCCATGCGCAGCAAGGAAGACGCGCACGACTACCGCTACTTCCCCGATCCCGACCTGTTGCCGCTGGAGATCTCGCCAGAGTGGATAGAACAGATGCGCGCCACGCTGCCGGAATTGCCGCAGACCAAACAAGCGCGCTACGTGAACGAGTTCGGCCTGTCCGCCTACGACGCCAGCGTGCTGACCAGCTCGCGCGAGATGGCCGACTTCTTCGAAGCCGCGCTCGGCGACGCGGCGGCACAGGCAAAAATTTGCGCCAACTGGATCATCGGCGAAGTCAGCGCGCAGCTGAATCGCGACGGCCTCGACATGGCGCAATGCCCGATCACCGCGCAGCAACTCGGCGGCATGCTGGCTCGCATCGCCGACGGCACGATCTCGAACTCGGGCGCGAAGGACGTGTTCCGCACGATGTGGGCGGAAGGCGGCGACGCGGATGCGATCATCGAGACCAAGGGACTGAAGCAGGTCTCCGACAGCGGCGCGATCGAGGCGCTGGTGGACGAGATCATCGCCGCGAACGCCGACAAGGTCGCCGAGTACCGCAGCGGCAAGGACAAGCTGTTCGGCTTCTTCGTCGGCCTCGCGATGAAGGCCAGCAAGGGCAAGGCCAACCCGGCGCAGCTGAACGACATCCTGAAGCAGAAGCTCGCGGGCTAAGCGCCGCCCGCAAATCCGCGCCCCGGTTCTTGCCGGGGCGTATCGCATCCGCGAAGGAGGAGCATGAACAAGCATCTTGTTTCTTTCCTGCTGGCACTCCTGATTCAACTACCCACTCCGCTTTTCGCCGGCGAGCCGCCGCCGTTGATGCTGGCGAACATTTATCGCAACGAAATCCCGCTGGCCGAATACTGGGTCAGCGAAAAACTCGACGGCATGCGCGGCTACTGGGACGGCCATCAGCTACAGACGCGCGGCGGTGAAACCATCCATGCACCGCGATGGTTCACCGCCGGCTGGCCGGACACGCCGCTGGACGGTGAGCTGTGGATCGCACGCGGACATTTTCCGCAGACCGTTTCCATCGTCCGGCAACAGACGCCAGACGATGCTGCATGGAGAAAAATTAGCTTCATGGCGTTCGACCTGCCAGCCCATCCCGGCACGTTCGACGAGCGCAATGCGGCGTTGCGGCAGATTGTCGCGCGAGTCGGCCAGCCTTGGCTGCGACAGGTCGCGCAGTTCAAAGTAGCCAATCCGAACGAACTGCAAACGCTGCTGAAGCGCGTCGTCAAACAGGGCGGCGAAGGGTTGATGCTGCATCGCGGCTCGTCGCTCTACCGCGCCGAACGCAACGACGATCTGCTCAAGCTCAAACTATTCCAGGATGCGGAAGCCAGAGTCGTGACACACCTGCCGGGCAAGGGAAAATATGCGGGCATGCTGGGCGCTCTGGAAGTGGAGTCGCCCGAGGGTTTGCGCTTCCGTCTGGGCGCAGGGTTTACCGATGCCGAACGCCGCGCTCCGCCGCCGTTGGGCAGCTGGGTGAGCTATCGCTACAACGGAGTGAACGAAAAAACCGGCATCCCGCGCTTCGCGAGATTTATCCGGGTGCGGGCGGATATGAATCCGTAAAAGACTTTGTCCACGAAATACACGAAAGCCACGAAACAAATCAAAGACCGTCTGAGCTTTTCCATTCACACGCATTGGCAATGCAAAATTCATCAGAATTTCTCTGAATTTGTTCGTGTTTTTCGTGTATTTCGTGGACAAAAAGGGTTGGGTTTTAGTTAGCGCAATGTGCCGCGCGGCTTGTGCTTCACCTTCGCGAAGGCCAGATCGAACAGCCAGTTCGGCAGCAGTTTCAGCACCCGTCCGACCAGCGCCATTTGCCAGGGAACCACCTTGAACGAGCAGCCGCGGTCGATCGCGCGAGCGATACGCTGCGCGGCCTCGTCGGCTTCCAGCATGAAGGGCATGGGATAGGGGTTGATGTCGGTCATCGGCGTGCGGATGTAGCCGGGGCAGATGGTGACCACCTTGACGCCGCTGCCGCGCAGTTCCTGTCGCAGGCTTTCCAGATACGAGATCAGCGCAGCCTTGGAGGCGGAATACGCGCCTGAACCGGGCAGGCCGCGGAAGCCCGCGACGCTGGCGATGCCGACCATGCGTCCACGCCCCGCATCCCGCATCGCATCCAGGAACGGCTGAAAGGTCTGCACCGCGCCCAGCACGTTGATGTCCATCACATGCCGGAACACCTCGTTGTCTTCAGCATAATGAGTCAGCGTGCCTATGCTGACGCCCGCATTCGCGATCACGATGTCGGGTACGCCGACGCGGGCAATAAAGTCCGCCGCCGCGGCCTGCTGCGCGGCGGAGTCACGCACGTCCAGCGGATAGATATGAACCTGTTCGGGGAATTGCTCGGCGAGGGCTTGCAGCAGTTCGGCGCGGCGGGCGTAGACGCCGACCGCCGCGCCCCGCTCGAGATAATGACGCGCCAGCGCCAGACCGAGGCCGCTGGACGCGCCGGAAATTACAACTTTCAACTTACTTCTTGCCGCGCTCTTTCCGCGCCTTGGCGATCACCTGATCCAGCACGCGGATAGTGTCGGCGGGCTGCAGGCCGGTGATCACGTATTTTCCTTCGACCACCAGCGTCGGCGTGCCTTGGATGCCGTAGCTGCGGATCATCTGCTTGGCACGCGATACCCGGCTGGACATCGAGAACGAGTTATAGGCAGCGGTGAACTTGGCGCGATCCGCGCCGCGTTTCGCGACGAAAGACGAGATCGAATCGAGATCGAACAGCTCGGCATTCTCCACATGCATGCCGCGATAGACCGCGTCGTGCAGCTTCTCGAAATTGGGCATGCTCTCCAACGCGTAATAGGTGCGCGCCAGCGGCTCGGCGGAGTCGCGGAAGATCACCGGCACATAGACCAGCTCGACATCCTTGGGCATCTTCTTCGCCCAGGCGCCCAGGTCGTGATGGAGGTGATAGCAATGCGAACAACCGTAAGAGAAGAACTCCAGCACTTCGATCTTCTTGGCGCCGGCCGGCTGTGCCGGAACCAGCATGGTGTAGCCCTGATTGGCCTCTTCCGAACACGCCGTGGAACCGAACAACAGCGCGGCTACGACGACCAGAGTCTTGATGACCGAACCCTTGAAGATATTTCTCACTTATCGCTCCTTATTTATCGATGCGCGGTCAGTGCGCGGGGATTGGAGTGCTGTCGACCCCATTTTGTTTCAATGTCGTGCGCACGCGACCGATCTCGTCCGCATTCTTGTATGGCCCGAGGCGCACCCGATGCCACACGCCCTTTTCGGGAATGGCCACGGTCTGGATGGCGGCCTCTATGCCGAGCATCGCAAGCTTGGCCTTGAGATTCTCCGCATCCTCGACGCTGGCGAACGAACCCGCCTGCAGATATTGCGTAGTGACTGCAGGCTTGGCCTCGACCGCCTTGTCGGCAGGCTTGGCTCCTGCGCCGCCCGCATCCTTGTCGGTCAGCACCTTGTAGAACTCGAAACGAGGCTTGTCGCCGGGTACGCCAGAGGCGGCGACTCCGGGCTGGGTTGGCGCGGGCGCATGAGGTTTGACTTCCGCCCCCGAAGCCACGACAGGGGCGTTCGGTTTGACCACGACAGGCTCCTTCTGCACGAAGGGACTGGGCGATTTCATGATGAACCAGGCCAGCACGGCCGCCATCGCGACCCCGATGATCATGCCGACCAGGATGCCGGTCAGTAAGGGGCTGCCGCTCTTGCGGGGCGCAGCCGATTTGTTGCCAGTATTTCTGCTCATCTCATTGTTCCTTACATTTGTTCCGGTGCGCTGACGCCCAGCAACGCCAGGCCGTTCTTCAACACCTGCGCCAGCGCCTCGATCAAGGCCAGACGCGCCAGCTTGACCTGCTCGTCCTCGACCAGGAAGCGCGACGCATTATAGTAACTGTGGAAATCCGCAGCCAAATCCTTCAGGTAGAACGCGATCAGGTGCGGCGCGAGTTCTTCCGCCGACCGCTCGATCACCTCGGGGAAATCGATCATCTTCTGCAGCAGCTGCGTCTCGTACTCGCTGGACAGCGGACTCACATCGGCCTGATGCAGGCTCTGACGGTCGCCGCCCCACTGCCCCAGCACCGCATGGATGCGCGCGTGGGCGTACTGGATGTAATACACCGGGTTGTCGTTGCTCTGCGATTTCGCGAGGTCGATGTCGAACACCAGCTGCGAGTCGGGAGAACGCGCCGCGAGGAAGTAGCGCGTCGCGTCGCAGCCGACTTCGTCGATCAGGTCGCGCAGCGTCACGTAGCTGCCCGCGCGCTTGGATATCTTCACCTCTTCGCCGTTCTTCAGCACCGTCACCATCTGGTGCAGCACATAGTCCGGCCAGCCCTGCGGGATGCCTACGTCCAGCGCCTGCAGACCGGCTCGCACCCTCGTGATCGTAGAATGGTGGTCGGAACCCTGTTCGTTGATCACGCGCACGAAGCCGCGCTTCCACTTCTCGTGATGGTAGGCCACGTCCGGCACGAAATAGGTATAGCCGCCGTCGGACTTGCGCATCACGCGGTCCTTGTCGTCGCCGAAATCGGTGGTGCGCAACCACAGCGCAGCGTCCTGTTCGTAGGTGTGGCCGCTGGCGATCAGCTTCTGCACGGTCGCTTCGACCTTGCCTTCGGTATACAGCGCCGACTCCAGCGAGAACACGTCGAACTCGACCTGGAAGGCGCGCAGGTCCAGATCCTGCTCGCGGCGCAGATAGGCCACGGCGAAATGGCGGATCGCTTCGGCATCGTTCACATCGCCCTTGCCGGTGATGTGTTGATCGTCGGCCTCGACGGTCTCCTTCGCCATGTAGCTGCGCGCCACGTCCATGATGTAGTCGCCGCGATAGCCCGACTCGGGCCAGGACGGATCGTCCGGCGTGACGCCCTTGCAGCGCAATTGCACCGACAGCGTCAGGTTGTCGATTTGCGCACCCGCGTCGTTGTAGTAGAACTCGCGCGTCACATTCCAGCCCGCCGCGTGCAGCACGTTGCACAGGCAATCGCCGACCGCAGCACCGCGTCCGTGGCCGACATGCAAAGGCCCGGTAGGATTGGCGGAGACGAACTCCACACCCACCTTGCGCCCTTGTCCGACATGCACATGGCCATAACCCGCGCCCGCGGCCAGCACGCCGTGCACCGCGCGCTGCTTGGCCGCAGTCGCGATGAACACGTTGATGAAGCCCGCACCGGCGATCTCCACCTTGGCGACAGCCTCGGATTGCGGCAGCGCCGCGATCAGCGCATTCGCGATGTCGCGCGGCGACTTGCGCAACGGACGCGCCAACTGCATCGCCAAGTTGCAGGCGTAATCTCCGTGCGACGCCTGCTTGGGACGCTCGATCAGAATCGCCGTATCGGCATGCTCGGGCGCGACTTCGCGCAAGGCCTGCGCAAACAAGTCGGAAAGATGGGATTTGAAATTCAGGACGACGGACATGAGGCACCTTTCAAGAGGCGCGGATTATAACATTCGGCTATCGAATCGCTTGCGTGCTTGCACCGGCGTATCTCCCCCCGCTGACGCGCTCTATGCCGGACAGGTCGCGCGCCGAAAACACCCCGGCGTATCCCGAAGCGGAAAGCAATTCGCGCGCGCGCGCGGCCTGGTCGTAGCCATGCTCGAACATCAGCCAGCCGCCCGCATCGAGATGTTCCTGCGCACCTGCGACGATGCGGCGTATGTCGTCCAGCCCGTCCGCGCCGGAAGCCAGCGCGCTACGCGGCTCGAAGCGCAGGTCGCCCTGCTCAAGATGCGCATCGGCATCTTCGATATAAGGCGGATTGGAAACGATCAAGTCGTAGTGCTCGCCCGCCAGCGCGGTAAACCAGTCGCTGTGCACGAAACGCGTATTGCCGATGTTCAATCGCCGCGCATTCTCGCGCGCCACGTCCAGCGCATCGGCGGACGCATCCACCGCCGTCACCTGCGCATCGGGGCGGGAGTGGGCGATGGACAGCGCGATCGCGCCGCTGCCAGTGCCGAGATCGAGCACGCATCCGTGTTGCGGGAGCTGCTGCAGCGCCAGCTCCACCAACAGCTCTGTATCGGGACGCGGAATCAGCGTCGCCGGTGTGACTCTAAAACTCAGCCCGAAGAACTCGCGCTCGCCCAAGATGTAAGCCAGCGGTTCGCCCGCGATCCGGCGCTGCAGCAGCACGTGATAAGAGCCTTGCTGCACCTCGTCCAACTGCCGTTCGGGATGAGCCAGCAGATACGCGCGATTGACGCCTAGCACCCGCTGCAAAAGCATTTGCACCTCGATGCGCGCGGTACCGGCGTCCAGCGATAACGCGGATTCGAGCGCGACTCTATCCTGCGTCAGAAGAAATTGGATGGTGTGCGGCATGGCCTGTGCGGCCTAGATGCTATCTTCCGCCATCGCGGCGAGTTGTTCGGCCTGGTGCTCGGCCATCAGCGCACCGGTCAGCTCGGAAATGTCGCCGTCCATGATCGCATCCATCTTGTACAGCGTGAGGTTGATGCGATGATCGGTGACGCGGCCCTGCGGGTAGTTGTAGGTGCGAATGCGTTCGGAGCGGTCGCCACTGCCGACCAGGCTCTTGCGTTCGGCAGCGATCTTGGCATTTTGTTCGCGCACTTGCGCGTCCATGATGCGGGCGGCCAGCACGCGCATCGCTTGCGCTTTGTTCTGGTGTTGCGAACGGCCGTCCTGGCATTCGACCACGACGCCGGTCGGCAGGTGGGTGATGCGCACGGCGGAGTCGGTCTTGTTGATGTGCTGGCCGCCCGCGCCGCTGGCACGGAAGGTGTCGATGCGCAGGTCGGCGGGATTCAGCGTGACTTCGTCCACGTCGTCCACTTCCGGCATCACCGCGACAGTGCAGGCAGATGTATGCACACGGCCCTGCGTCTCGGTCGCGGGCACGCGCTGCACGCGGTGCGCGCCCGATTCGAACTTCAGCACCGAATACGCGCCCTGGCCGACGATGCGGGCGATGACTTCCTTGTAGCCGCCCATTTCGCCGGGGCTCTCGGAGATGATCTCGACCTGCCAGCGTTTGCGTTCGGCGTAGCGCGAGTACATGCGGAACAGGTCGCCCGCGAACAATGCGGCCTCGTCGCCGCCGGTGCCGGCGCGAACTTCGAGGAACACGCTGCGTTCGTCGTTGGGGTCTTTCGGCAGCAACTGCACCTGCAACTCGTCATTCAGCTGCGTCAGCTTCGCTTCGCCTTCGGCGATTTCGGCCTCGGCGAATTCGCGCATTTCCGGGTCGCCCGCCATTTCCTTCGCGGTATCGATGTCGGCGAGACAAGTCTGGTAGGCGTGGTACAGCGACACCACCGGCTCCAGCTCGGCGCGCTCGCGGCTGAGCTTGCGGAACTGGTCCATGTCCTTCGTGGCCTCTTCAGTGCTCAGCAGCTGGTCGACCTCGTGCAGGCGCTCGCTCAGTTGAGCGAGCTTGGCGGCGATATTGGGTTTCATTCGTCGGTGTGCAGGTGGTAAAGGCGATGAATCACTTCGAGGAAGTTCTCGCGATCATTGCCTTGCACCTGGTTCAGCGCGTGGGTAGGCGCGTGCAGGAATTTGTTGGTCAGGCCGCTGCTCAAGGCTTCCAGCACCTTCTCCGGATGCTCGCCCTTGGACAGCAGCTTCAGCGCCTTTTCCATCTCGTGGCGGCGGTTGCGCTCGGCGTGGTCGCGCAGCGCGCGTATGGTCGGCACCACTTCGCGCGACTCCATCCAGTGGATGAAGTCGGACACGCCGGAGTCGATGATGACCTCGGCTTCTTTGACCGCGCTCTGGCGCGCGTCGAGACCGTCCTTCACCACTTCGGCGATGTCGTCCACGGTATACAGGAACACGTCGTTCAACTCGGCGACTTCGGCTTCCACGTCGCGTGGCACGGCCAGATCGACGATGAACAGCGGCTTGTGCTTGCGCTGTTTCAGCGCGCGCTCGACCATACCTTTGCCCAAGATGGGCAGCTGGCTGGCGGTGCAGGTGACGATGATGTCGTGGTGCGCGAGCTGTTCGGGCAACTCGGTCAGCGTGATCGCGTGGCCGTTGATGCGGCGAGCCAGCGTCTGCGCGCGCTCCAGCGTGCGGTTGGCAACGGTGATGTGCTGCGGATTGCGCGCGGCAAAGTGTACCGCGTTCAGTTCGATCATTTCGCCCGCGCCGATGAACAGCACTTTCTGTTCGGCGATGCTGGGGAAGATACGCTCGGCCAGCTTGACCGCGGCGGCGGCCATCGACACCAGGTTCGCGCCGATCTCGGTCTGGGTGCGCACATCCTTGGCGACCGAGAAGGTGCGCTGGAACAGCTTGTGCAGCAAGAAGCCCAGCGTACCGGCCTCTTCGGCCTGGCGCACCGCTTGCTTCATCTGGCCCAAGATCTGAGGCTCGCCCAGCACCATCGAGTCCAGCCCGCTGGCGACACGGAACGAATGCTTCACCGCCTGCTCGCGCGGCAGCGTGTAGAGATAGGGGTCGATATCCTTGCGCGGCAGCTGGTGGTACTGCGCCAGCCAGTCTATCGCCAGCTCCGGCTTGGCCGCGTTGCAGTACAGCTCGGTGCGGTTGCAGGTGGACAGGATCGCGGCTTCCTTGGCCGCGCCATTCTCGACCAGGTCGCGCAACGCGCTATCCATCCCGTCCACATTGAACGCGACTTGTTCGCGCACGGCGAGCGGCGCGGTCTGGTGATTGATGCCAAAGGCGAACAACTGCATCTTGATATTCGGCGGGGCCAAAGCGAAAAAACGGTTGCGGATTATAGTCGTAACGGAGGGGCAGCGCCATCCGGCGGGATTTGCATCATCTATTGCTGATATGGCGAGAATAGCTTCGGCAGGGCGATCCATGTTTTATACAATGCCGCATGAAACCAAAAACCTCCCTCTGCCCCTGCGGCGCGCCCGATTACACCGCTTGCTGCGGTCGTTACCTCGGCGGCATCCCCGCGCCGGACGCAGAGGCGCTGATGCGCTCGCGCTACAGCGCCTATGTGCTGAAGCTGGAACCCTATCTGCTTGAGACCTGGCATCCCTCGACCCGGCCGGCATCCCTCGATCTGGCCGCCGACAACATCAAATGGCTGGAGCTGGAAGTGAAGAAACACTCACCGGGAAGCGAAGGCTGCGCGACGGTCGAGTTCGTCGCACGCTACAAGGTCGGCGGACGCGCCCAGCGGCTGCACGAGCTCAGCCGCTTCGTGTTCGAGGATGGACGGTGGTATTACGTGGACGGGGAATTCGAAGAGTAGCGTAACGCCGGGCACCGATCAGACGCTGTCTTGATCGCTCTTTTCCTTGGGCGGCTCTATTAACCCCAGCACCTGCCAGGCCAGGCGGCGGCATACATTGTTCAGCGCGGTCGGCAGTTCCGGCGGAACCTGGGTTTCCAGCAGCAGCTTGCTGGAGCTGACGCTGTAGATCGGCTCCAGCAGACGCGGACGATAGTCCCGCATCAATTCATCGAGCGTGCGCTCGGCCGCCAGCTGCTGCCACGGATTGGTCGGCCACTGCGACGGGATGCCCCAGGCATTGGGGAACGCATCGAGGTCGTTGCGCACCGTACGGATGTCTTCATGGGAATCGCGGAAGGGCAGCAGCACCAGTTCCGACATCTCGTAGAACTTGCGGTCCATCTCAGGGCGGTTGCCGCCGCCGTCGATCACGCCTATCCAGTCCGGCAGGGATGCGAGCTTCTCGACGATCTTCTCGAATTTCTCCGGCGAGCGCCCGTCGAGTGCAGTGTAGCGGCGTCCGGCTCGCTCCAGAGGTTCGCGCAGGCTATCGGTGAGCACTGCGATGGATCGTTTGCCGAGCAGCCCGAAACCGTGGCAAAGCATGTGGGTGATGCTGGTCTTGCCTGTTCCACCCTTGTTGCCGATCACGCAGATCATTCTTTTCATGTGCTTCTCCGTCGCGATTTCCGGCGGAACGAGCCCGCAGGTCCGGTTCCGTCGCTCAGACTTCTCGCGGTCACACGCTCAAAGCGTCCAGTGCAGCCTGCACCTGTCCGCACCACTTTTCCTGTGGATCGAGCTCGGCGACGCGCGCCAGACAATCCCGCGCGATCTGCATCAACTCGTCGTTCACGCTATTCTGGCGCATCGCCAGCACGGCGACGTTGGCCAGATTGACCATGATGCGCTTGTTGTTCGGCAACAGGATGCGCGCCTCGCGCAGCAGCTGGATGGCCTCGTCGAGCTTGCCTTCTTTGGCGAGCATCACCGCGCGGTTGTTCGATTCGACGACTTCCTGGCGCGACTGGGTGATTAGTTCCTCGCCCTTGCCGTGCATACCGGCCTGATCGTACAGTTCGCCGACCTGCACCAGCAGGCTGGCGTTCTCGTGGTTGTTCTTGACCAGCGCCTGGGCCATGTTGTCGGCCGCTTCCTTGTTGCCGGTGGACAGGAACAGCTGCGTGGCTTCCAGCATGACGCTGGCGGGAAGGGCGCTGTCCGAACCGGTGACCGCAGCTAGTTCCCGCGCCAGCCTCAGCGCGTTGTTGTGATCACCGGACTTGCTGTAGACCGAGCCCTCGAGGACCTTGGCATGCAAACGGATCTCGTGGCTCTCGAATTCCTGGCTGACGTTCTTCAGCACCTGCAATGCCTCGGACGGGATGCCCTTGTCCGAACACACGCGAGCCAGATTGAGATAGACGGAGGGCGCCTTGTGGATGGAATGCTCGCCCAGCTTGATGGTTTTGCGGAAAGCGTTGGCCGCGGTGTCGAGGTCGCCGCGCTTCTGCGCCATTTCGCCGAGGTTGCGCTGCCGGATGACCGAGGTCGGCGACAGTTCGACGCTGCGCGCCAACACGTTCTGCGCCTCGTCCAGATTGCCCTGGCTCTCGTAAGTCTTGGCGAGCCAGTCATGCGCTTCCAGATAAGCCGGATTGGCGCGTATGACCTCGCGGAACAGCTGCTGTGCCAACTCCATCTCGCCGCGCAGGAAGGCCACCTTGCCCAGGCCGGTCTTGGCCCAGGGCACGTCGCGCTTGGCCAGTATCTGGTTGAACACCTGGCTGGCCAGGTCGTAATGCCCCATCGTCATCAGCGTGGAGGTCTTGATGCGCAGCAATTCGGCGGTGTTGGTCTGTGGAGTGGCCAGCAGCCGGTCGCACAGCGAGACGGTCAGCGCATGATTCTTCGCGCGCACCGCCTGCTCGACATTGACGAGGGCCGCCTTCTTCGCCAGCACCTTTTCCAGACGGCTGCGCATCGTCGCCTCGTTGACCGGCTTGATGATGTAGTCGTCCGGCATGTGCTCCGCGGCGCCGAACACCAGATCCGATGTCTTCTCTGCGGTGATGATGATCCAGGCGGTCGCCAGGCCGATCAGGTTGCGGTACTTGCCTTCCTCGAGTATCTGCAATCCGTTCTTGCCGGTCCCGAGGTTGTAATCGCACAGCACGACGTCGTAGCGATTCTTCTCCATGAAGGCGATCGCCTCGTTCGCGTTGGTCGCGGTATCGATGTTCTTGCCGCCGAATATCCTGAGCATCTCGCGCATCATCGAGCGCATACCCTGAAAGTCGTCGACGATCAGGTAATTCTTGCCGACGAACAGCGGGGTGGTGTCTTTGACCTCGTACATGGGATTCCTCGATGCGAGCCTATGGAAGCCTCAGGATGAAACAACCGCCGCCGAAGGCGCCGCCGTTCTCCAGCTGCATGGAACCGGTCTTCCCCCGATTCTGGTGGAGCTTGGCCACCATCGACGAGAAATAAAGACCGAGGCCGGTGCTGCCGGAGGCGAAATTCACGCCCTTGTTGACCGCATCGCCGGCTTCGAGCACCTGGTTCGGATAGCCTCTGCCGTTATCCTCGACGCGCATCACCAGCTCGCCGTCCTCTTCCTTCGCCACGAGCCGCAGCTTGTCCTTGGTGTAATGGGAAGCGTTGTTCAGCGCATGGGCGATCACACCAGCGACCAACTCATGGTCGAAATACCAGTACAACTCCTCGTCACAGTCGATATCCAGCGTGATGCCGAGATAATCCAGCAGGCTCTTGTTCTGATCGGCGACCTCGCGAACGAATTCGCCGATGGAGTTCTCCGCCAGATCGAAGGGATAGAACTCGTTGCCGACCTTGTAGATCGCCAGCATCTGCAGCAGATTGTCGTTGACTCGCTGAACCTCGTACAGCATGGGTGCGGCCTCGCGCTGGGCTGCAGGTTCTAGCTTGGTGATGTTGTCGTCGAGGAACCGGATCAGCACGCTGATCGAGTTCTTCATGTCATGGATCGCCGAAGCGAGGAACGCCGAAATGTCTGGTGCGGTTTCTTTGTTTTCCATGATGATCGTGGTCCGGTGACTGACTTCAGAATTTTCAAGCGCGGGGGCGGATTGTACGGAGGACAGGGATGTTTTGCCAGCGCCCCCGCCCCCCGAAAGCCGTCCGCTCTATTGTTCGAGCATATGCCGGATCACGCCGTTGAACGGCTCTATCCATTCCGGCGCGAACTGCCGGTCGCAGGCGTTGACCTCGGCGATCGCGCGCAGCACCGAGCGCTTGTGGCCGCGCGAGCTGTGCTTCAGCGTGACGGCCTCGAAGGCATCGACGATAGCGAGGATCTTGGCACCGGCGCAGATCGCGTCGCCGCGCAGCCCGTCCGGATAACCCGAGCCGTCCCACTTCTCATGGTGCTGCCGCACGATCTGCGCCGCCTCCTGCCAACCGTCCATGCGATCAAGCAGGTCGGCGGTCAAACCCGGATGGGTATGCAGCCTGTTGTGCTCCGTCTTGCTCATCTTGCCGACCTTCAGCCATATCGACTCGGGCAGGAACATCATGCCCACATCGTGCATACAGGCGGCCGCTTCCAGTTGCACCGCATCCACAGGGGAGCCTGCCGCACGGTTGGTGTCCAGCGCCAGCTGCAACACCCGCGCGGTGCGTCCGGCGAACAACGGCGAACGGGCCTCGAATTGCTGCGCCAGCGCATGGAAGAGCTGCAAGTCGGCAGCCCGATCGCCGACATGGCTGACCGGCGCCAATGCCGGTACCGGCGGCTGCTCGCTCAGGGTGTGCAGCACGGCTCGCGGCTGGAAGCCGGTCACGGATTTGATCAGCTGTATCGCGGTGGCATCTATATCCTGCGGGCCGGCCAGGCTGATCTGCTCCAGTCCTTCTACCAGCGTGACCAGCCGCAGATGCTCGATCGAACGCCCGGCCAGCAAGGCCTCCGTCGCCAGCTCCAGCCTGTCCAACGCGAGCAACATCACCTCGCCCAGCAGCGACGAATAAGCGATCTCGCCGGAGCGAAGGCGCGTCAGCATAGACTCGATCGGATGCACGATCAGCACCGCGGTCTCGACCCGGCACAGCGCAGCGTCGCCCTTGATGTTGTGCAAAGAACGGAAGATGTCGGCCACGACCACTCGATTGGCGGGCTCCCTGCCAAGACGCGCCATATCGCGCTCTATATTCGGAACATAGTCTGTCAGGGCATCGAAGAATTCATGCAACGCCTCCGGATCGAGGATCTCGGGGCGGGTCAGCAGCTGGATATTGGTCATGTCGTCATACCTTTAGTTGTGCCGACCTCGGATCATCGGGTCGGCTGTTTCCGGTCATTGCCTGTTCCGGCGTTCATCGCCTCTATCGCTTCCTTCAACGTCATGGCGGCAGCCCTGGGATCGCTGTTGCCCACGGTCGCCACACCACCGGCGTTGACCCCCTTTCCGCTGCCCGGATACAGTTTCACCGATACGGAAGAGGACTGCTCCGCTTTTTTCAATGCATCGAGTCGCGCCTCAAGTTCTGCGTTCTTTTGCCGCAAGGCTTCGACTTCGGTCATGGGAACTTGGGAGGCCGGCGCGGCTGCCGTCACGGACGAGGCCGCCGAGGCCGCATGCGGAACAGCCGAAGCCGCATCCGTATCGACAGGGGCCGAGACTGCCGATATCCCGGATGCGGCCTCAGACACACCGGCCAGCACATCGGATGCAGCCTCGGGCGCACTGACCGGCATGATGATGGGGAGCGGCGCGTCGCTGGCATGCTTGTCTTCGATCAACTCGGTGACATCGGTCTCCGCATCGGGCGACGACCGGGCTATCGTCCAGGCGGCATAACCGAACACGATCAGCAACAGCGCCAGCAGCAGAACTCCGACCGCGAGCAGGTTGAGGCGCCTGGCCGGAGGTGCATCGCCCTGCTCCTCACCTTCCGGCAAGGGGACAGGCTTCCAGAAAATCGCCGTCAAGCCGGATTTCATCCGCAGCAGCACGCCCATCCAGCGGCGAGTCGCTCCCGGAGCGGCCGCATCCGGCTCCGGGCTTTCCGCCGATGCCGATACTGCCTCCTCCGATGCCGCCCCGGCCTCTGCAGACGCCGGGACTTCCGCCTTGAACGGCTGCGGCGGCTTGATCCGCCCGATCAGCGCAGCGATTTGCGCCTTGATCCGCGCGAGTGCGCCGGGCACGGCTTCGGCATCGCCCTCGGCGGCAGGTTTTTTCTTCCAGAACTTCAGGTTCATCGTGACTCCATAGTCTGCGACATTCGCAGCCTGTCCATGCAACAGCATATTGTGCGCCGCCCGCAGCGTCAAACGCGCCCGTATCGTTCGACTCTCCGGCCAACTCTGATAAAGTGCCGACATGAGCAAAATGAGTCTGGATCGCATGCTGCAATCGCAGGGTTTCGGCACCCGCAAGTGGTGCGCCGAGCTGGTCGCCGACGGCGAAGTGAACATCAATGGGAAAGCCGTCACCGACAGCCGCGCCTCCGTTGAAACGGAGGGGCTGAGCTTCACGGTATACGGCGAAGAGTGGCGTTACCGCGAGCATCTCTACATCGCGCTGAACAAGCCGACCAATTACGAGTGTTCGCGCAAACCCAGCCATCATCCCGGCGTGCTGACGCTGATGCCCGAGCAGTTCGTCCGCCGCGACATCCAGCCGGTGGGGCGACTGGATCACGACACCACCGGCCTGTTGCTGCTGTCCGACGACGGCCCGTTCATCCATCGCCAGTCGTCGCCGAAACATCACGTGCCCAAGCTCTATGTCGCGACGACGCACGACCCGGTGACGCCGCAACTGGTCGCGCAACTGCTGTCCGGCGTAAAGCTGCACGACGAGCCTGCACCGCTGGCGGCGGTGACTTGCCGCCAGCTGGACGAGCGCCGTATCGAAATCGTGCTGGAGCAGGGCAAATACCACCAGGTCAAGCGCATGCTGGCCGCCGCCGAGAACCATTGCACCGCGCTGTGCCGCACGCAGATCGGCGAACTGAAGCTGGCCGATCTGGGCTTGGCCGAGGGCGAGTGGTGCTATCTGGAACCGGCGCAGCTCGAACTGTTGAAGTAGCGAATCAACCGCGCCGCATCAGCGCATAGGTCCAGCTCTCGCCCCAGCGGTGCAGGCACAGCCCCAGCAGGATGCTCGCCGTGCCCAGCCACACCTGCGGCAGCACTGCCTCGTCGTTCAGGCCATGTCCCAGCAATAAGGCCATCACCGGCGTGATCAGCGTAATCAGCGCAATCCGCCCCGCCTCCATGTGCTTGATCATGTAGTAGTACAGCGCGAAGCCCAGCACCGAGCCGACCGCGCCCAGATACACCGTCGCCGCCACCGCGCGAACCGGCAGGTCGTCCGGCCAATGCCCGTCCGCCAGCCACCACGATGCAAAGAACAGCGGCAGCGCCACCGCCAGACTGCCCAGCGTCGTCGCCAGTGGCGGGCTGTCGTCGCCGATGCGCTTCAATCCCACCAGCCCGAGCGACTGCAACAGCACCGCGAACAGCAACGCGACCAAGCCGATACCCGCGCCAGCGCCGAGCTCGATGCCGCCGCGAAACACCAGCAGCAGGCCCAGCAAGCCGAGCATCATCCCGCCGAGCTTGCTGGGTGTCAGCGATTCCTCCTTCAACCACAGCGCGGCACCCAAGCTGGTCAGCAACGGCGACAGCCCGAACAGCACCGAGATCATGCCGGAACTGACGAACTGCGCGGACCAGTAGGTCAGCGCCATCGCGCCGAACATGGAGAGGCCGCTGACCAGATAGGCCAGGCGCGCCTTGCGGTGCAGCGGGATGCGCACGCGCAGCGCCGCCAGCAACACGATGCACAGCAGCACACCGAGCGCCATGCGCGAGAACACCGCAAAGCTGGAACCCAGTCCCTGTGCGCTCCATGAGATTGCGAGCGGCGTGGTGGACCAGATCAGGATCACCGAAACGAAAGCGGCTGGGAGCGACATATCCTTCTCCAAACGAATGAAACGAAAAAACGAAAAGGCCACAGAGTCTGTGGCCTTTTCGGGAAGCTGCGGCAATGAATGCTTAAACGCTAACTCTCCGGACCACCATGCGCAAACGCCCACGCCGCGCGCAGATGCGCGACCGGCAGGACTCGTACTTTGCACATGATGGAAGTCGGGGAATTCATGGGAGAGGATTATCGGGGCCAAGTCCGGCGACGTCAACCGGATGCGGGTAGAATGCGCACCTTATTCAAAGGCAGGCATATCAATGGCAATTCAGTGGTTTCCCGGACATATGGTCGCGGCGCGCAAGAAGGCGACCGAGACGATGGAACGCGCCGATGTGGTCATCGAGGTGCTGGATGCGCGCGTGCCCGAGGCGGGCAGCAATCCGATGATCAAGGAACTGCGCGTGCATCGCCAGCGTCCCTGCCTGAAGATCCTCAACAAGACCGACCTCGCCGATCCCGTCGCGACCAAGGCCTGGCTCGACTACTACAACAGTCAAAAAGGCGTGAAGGCGGTCGCGCTGTCGTGCAAGAAGCCGGGCGACGTCGCCAAGGTGCCGAAGCTGTGCCTGTCGCTCGCGCCGCATCGCGGCACGCCGCTGAAGGCGCTGCGCATGATGATCATGGGCATCCCCAACGTCGGCAAGTCCACGCTGATGAACGCGTTGCTGAAGCGCCGCGTCGCCAACGTTGGCGACGAGCCCGCAGTCACCAAGAGCCAGCAGAGCCTCGCGCTGAACGACCACATGACGCTGATCGACACCCCCGGCATGATGTGGCCGAAGATCGAACACGACAGCGATGGCCTGATGCTGGCCGCCAGCCATGCCATCGGCCGCAACGCTGTGATCGACGAAGAGGTGGCGACCTTCCTCGGCGACCTGCTGCTGGAACGCTACCCGGCGCTGGTCGCCGCACGCTACAAGTTCGACGTGGCCGGACTCGACGGCGCATCGCTGATCGAGGCCATCGCCCAGCGCCGCGGCTATCGCATCAAGGGCGGCGACTTTGATCTGGAAAAAGCCGCGCTGATGCTACTGCAGGACTACCGCGACGGCGCACTGGGGCGCATCAGCCTGGAGACGCCGGACAGCCGCCGCGAGATGCTGGCGCGACACGAGGCCGTCAAGGAAGTCGCTGCAGACGATCCGGATCCAGAGGAATAACCTCGCTTGACGCCCCCGCCTCCCGGTGGCTATGATTCCCGACCATTCAATTCAGGTAATACATCATGAGCCAGGACATCCAGCAGGTCATCCACGAACAAGTCTCCACACATCCGGTGGTGCTGTACATGAAGGGCACGCCGCAATTCCCGCAATGCGGCTTTTCCGGCAACGCGGTACGCATCCTGCAGGCGCTGGGCGTCAAGGATTTCTTCAGCGTGAACGTGCTGCAGGAGGCGGAGATACGCCAGGGGATCAAGGACTACGCCAACTGGCCGACCATCCCCCAGCTGTATATCAACGGCGAATTCGTCGGCGGTTCGGACATCATGGCCGAGATGTACCAGAGCGGAGAGCTGAAACAACTGCTGGGAAACTAGGCCGAAATATATAGGCCTGTATATAGACCGGAATATATAGGCCTATATATATAGGCATTTCGGCATATGGGCTTTGTTCGGACTAGCCTATACAGTGCGCACCGAGTGTAGAAAGAAGGTTGGCGACAACTCGACTTTTCATACTCTCCTCCTACTTCGGGCGCATCTCACGATCGCCCGATTTTTTTGTCCGCAGTTCGGGCAGGAGGATTACTTCAAGAGGTGCACACGAGCCCGCGCGATCGCGGCTTCGACCTGGTTAGGCGCAGTGCCGCCGATGTGGTTGCGGCTGGCGAGCGAACCTTCCAGCGACAGCACCTGATACACATCGTCAGCGATATCCGCGGAGAAGCGCTGCAGCTCGGCCAGTTCGATGTCGGCCAGGTCGCAGCCGCGCTGCTCGGCATAGCGCACCGCCAGAGCCACCGCCTCGTGCGCATCGCGGAACGGCAAGCCCTTCTTCACCAGATAGTCGGCCAGATCGGTCGCGGTCGCGTAGCCCTGCAGCGCCGCGGCGCGCATCGCCTCCGGCTTGACCTTGATGCCGCCGACCATGTCCGCGTAGATGCGCAACGTTTGCGTGAGCGTCTCGACGGTGTCGAACAGCGGCTCCTTGTCTTCCTGATTATCCTTGTTGTACGCCAGCGGCTGGCCCTTCATCAGGGTCAGCAGGCCCATCAGGTGGCCAAAGACGCGACCAGTCTTGCCGCGCACCAATTCGGGTACGTCGGGATTCTTCTTCTGCGGCATGATCGACGAGCCGGTACAGAAACGATCGGCGATGTCGATGAAGCCGACGCGCGGGCTCATCCACAGGATCAGTTCCTCGGAGAAACGCGACAAGTGCATCATGATCAGCGCGGCAGCGGAGGTGAATTCGATCGCGAAGTCGCGATCCGACACCGCGTCCAGCGAGTTTTCGCACACGCCCTCAAAGCCCAGCAGCTCCGCGACCATCTCGCGCTTGATCGGATAGCTGGTGCCGGCCAGCGCGGCCGCGCCCAGCGGCAAGCGGTTCACGCGCGAGCGGCAGTCGTGCAGACGCTCGGCATCGCGCTTGAGCATCTCGAAATACGCCATCAGGTGATGCGCGAAGCTGATCGGCTGCGCCACCTGCAGATGCGTGAAGCCGGGCATGATGGTATGGGTGTGCTGCTGCGCCAGATCGAGCAGCGCGCCCTGCATGTTCCCGATCAGAACCAGCATGTCGTCGATCGCACTGCGCAGGTACAGGCGCACGTCGGTCGCCACTTGGTCGTTGCGCGAGCGGCCGGTATGCAGGCGTTTGCCCGCATCGCCCACCAGCATGGTCAGCCGCTTCTCGATGTTCAGGTGCACGTCCTCGAGGTCCAGCGACCATTCGAACGTGCCGTCGACGACTTCGTTCTCGATAACCGCGAGGCCGCGGCGGATGTCGTCGAGATCCTGCGCGGCGATGATGCCGCAGGAAGCGAGCATCTGCGCATGCGCGAGCGAGCCGCGAATGTCGAACAGCGCCAGCTTGCGGTCGAAGTCCACCGATGCGGTGTAACGCTTCACCAGTTCCGCCACAGGCTCGTTGAAACGCCCCGACCAGGTGTCTTTATCTTGTATGCTAGCCATGTCTTGTCCAGAATTGCGGCTGAAAAACCTGAGGATTCCCGCCATGAATGAGGCGCGCAGTATAAAACAAAACCCCCTGCCCGACGCATTGCCGAACTTCCGCAACCTCGGCGTGACCCTGCGCATCCTGCTGATCTGCAACGGCCTGGCGCTGCTGCAGGCCGTGCTTCTGGCAAATGTCTGGGGCGAGGTGCCGCAGCACATGATGCAGATCGCCACGCTGCTCGCACCGGTGCTGCTGACCAGCCTGCTGCTGCTGTGGCTGGCGCAGCCGTGGCTGGCGCGCCTGCCCTACCGCCTCGGCGCGCTGGCGGCAAGCACGCTGGCGGCGGCGCTGACGCTGGCGACCTATCGCTTCGGCGGCGAGCTGTACCAATCGCCGGGTTTCGACGATGCCGGCTTCGGCGCGGTGCGCCATGCGCTGCTTGCCCTCGCGGTCAGCGCAGTCCTACTGATGTATTTCCGCTGGCGTAGCCAAGTGCTGTCGCGCGCGCTGCACGACGCCCGGCTGCAAGTGCTGCGCGCACGCATCCGCCCGCACTTCCTGTTCAACACCATCAATGCGGTGCTTAGCGTCGTGCGCGCGCAGCCCAGACAGGCCGAGACCGCACTGGAGGATATGTCCGACCTGTTCCGCATGGCGATGGGCGAGGAGCACGACCTCGTGCCGCTGCGCCAGGAGATACAGCTCAGCCGCCAATACCTCGCGCTGGAACAGCTGCGCATCGGCGAGCGGCTGCAGACGGACTGGCGCACGGACGACGTCCCGGACGACGTGATGATCCCGCCGCTGCTGCTGCAGCCTCTGCTGGAAAACGCCGTGTATCACGGCATAGAATCCCTGCCGCAGGGCGGCGTCATCACCGTCTCGTTGCGGCGCAACGGCGACGCATTGCAGATCACCGTGGAAAATCCCTGCACCCGGCGCGAGGCCGCGATGCATCCCGGCAACCGTATGGCCTTGCAGAACATCCGCGAACGTCTGGCGCTGCTGTTCGACGTCGAAGCCAGTTACAAGGTCGAGCACGGCGACGACCGCTATCGCGTCGAGATCGTGATGCCGTACATCAGAGAGGAGAATCAGTGAACACAGTCGAACTGCCGCTGCGCATCTTCATCGTCGACGACGAACCGCCCGCGCGCAACCGCTTGCGCGACCTGCTGCAGGACTGCAGCGAACAGCTTCCGCTGGAAGTGGTCGGCGAAGCCGGAAACGGCCAGGAAGCGCTCGAGAAACTGATGCTGACGCCCGCCGATGTCGTGCTGCTGGACATCCGCATGCCGCAGATGGACGGCATCGAACTGGCGCAGCACCTCAACAAACTGCCGCGCCCGATACTCGGCGAGGCGGAGCAAAACGCACCGAAGTGGCCGCCGGTGATCGTGTTCACCACCGCCTACGATGCCTACGCGATCAAGGCGTTCGAACTCCACGCGATCGACTATCTGCTCAAGCCTATCCGCCTCGGCCGGTTGTTCGAGGCGTTGACCCGCGCACGCAAGGCCGTGCCGATACAGACCGAAGTGCTGCGCGAACTGATGCCGGATCCGCGCAAACACCTGTCCATCCACGAACGCGGCAAGATACATCTCGTGCCGCTCGAACAAGTGCTGTTCCTGCGCGCCGAACTGAAATACGTCAGCGTGCGCACCGCCGAACGCGAATACCTGGTCGAGGAATCGCTCACCGCGATGGAAAAGGAATTCGCCGCGCGCTTCGTGCGCATCCACCGCAACTGCCTGGTCGCGAAGGATGCCATCGAAGGCTTCGAGAAGGGCGGCGGCGAAGAAGGCGAAGGCAGCGGCTGGATGGTGAAGCTGAAGGGACTGGACGAGTTGCTGGCGATCAGCCGCAGGCAGCAGCATATCGTCAAGGAATTCGGCTGATACGCCGCAAGCCTGCCGCCAATAGCGGCGATCAATCCGCCGCGGGGATACGCAGCGAGTACTGACCAGACTTCTCGTCTTTCGCCAGCAGAACCAGCTTGTTGCGTTGCGCGTCTTCCATCAGTTCGCGGAACGAGCGGTAGCCGTAGAAGGATTCGTTGAATCCGGGTTTGCGGCGCTGCATCGTGGTCTTGACCATCGAGCCCCATATCCTCTCGTCCGAGCCTCGCTCGGAGATCAGGCCCTCTACCGTCTCGACGAGGAAGTCCAGCGCCTCCTGGCGCGTGTCCTCTTCCTTCGCTTCGGCCGGTTTCGCCTTAGTCTTCTGAGGCGCCTTCTTCGCGGCCTGTTTCTTCTTCGCTTCCTGCACGCGCACCAGGTCGTCGTAGAAGATGAACTCATCGCAGTTCGCGGAGAGCAGGTCCGAAGTCGAATCCTTCACGCCGATGCCGATCACGTATTTGTTGTTCTCGCGCAGCTTGGAGACCAGCGGCGAAAAATCCGAATCGCCACTGATGATGACGAAGGTGTCGATGTGGGCTTTGGTATAGCAGAGGTCAAGCGCATCGACGACCATGCGGATATCGGCGGAGTTCTTGCCGCTTTGCCTCACATGCGGGATCTCGATTAGCTCGAAAGCGGCTTCGTGCATGGTGGCCTTGAATTCCTTGTAACGCTCCCAGTCACAATAAGCTTTTTTGACGACAATGCCGCCCTTCAGCAGCAGGCGTTCCAGTACTTTCTTGATGTCGAACTGCGCGTACTTGGCGTCGCGCACACCCAGCGCCACGTTCTCGAAGTCGCAGAACAGCGCCATGTTGGTGATCTCGGGTTGGTTTGCCATTAGATCCTCCTTTATCAAGTCTGCTCAATGAATCTTATGCACTCGCAGGAGCGGGCCCTGAAAAAACAACTAGCCATCCACTAAGCCAGCAAGCTGGCAAGTGGCTGGTTATGCCCGCGACCTGAACGCAATCGCGGGCAGGGCCCGCTCCTACAATACTTTACCGGGATTCATCAGTCCCTGCGGGTCCAGCGTGCGCTTGATGCCGCGCATCAGCTCCAGCTCAAGTGGGTCTTTGTAATGCGCAATCTCGCCGCGCTTGAGCTGGCCCAGGCCGTGCTCGGCGCTGATGCTGCCGTCGAGTTTCGCCACGACTCCGTACACGATGCGGTTGACGTCGTGCTCACATCGTTCGATGAAGTCGTCATTCTTCGCGGCGTCCAACATCGAGATGTTGTAATGGATGTTGCCGTCGCCCATGTGGCCGAAGGCGACGATGCGTATGCCGGCATAGTCCTCGCGCAACGCGGCGCTGGCCTGCGCGATGAACTCGGCGACGCGGCTGACCGGCACGGCAATGTCGTGCTTGATGCTGATGCCTTCGGCCTTTTGCGCCTCGGCGATGTTCTTGCGCAGCGTCCACCAGCGTTCGGCCTGATCCTTATCCGCGGTCACCGTGTATTCGACCACGCCTTCCTCGAACATCTCCAGCGCGGCGCTCAACGCGGCATCCAGCGGCGACTCCAGCACGTCGGCGAGCTGGGTGATAACGACCCACTCGTGTCGCGCCGCGAACGGTTCCTGAGTGTCCGGGATATGCCGGAACACCAAGTCCAGACAAGAACGCGAAATGATCTCGAAGCCGGTGATCTTGTCGCCGCAGGTCGCGCGCAGGTGAGCCAGCAGCGCGACCGCAGCCGCAGGATCGCGCACCGCGATGCAGGCGGTCGCGACCGAGCGCGGACGCGGATGGAGCTTCAGCACCGCCGCGGTGATGATGCCCAGCGTGCCTTCCGCACCTACGAACAGATGCTTCAGGTCGTAACCGGTGTTGTCCTTGCGCAGGCGGCGCAAACCGTTCCAGATGCGGCCGTCCGGCAGCACCACTTCCAACCCGAGCACCATGTCGCGCGCGCTGCCGTAGCGCAGCACGCCTATGCCGCCGGCATTGGTCGAGAGGTTGCCGCCGATCTCACAATGCGGCGCGATCGCGGTCAGGCCCAGCGGGAACAGGCGATTCGCCTGCTCCGCCGCCTCGTACAGCGAGGCGAGCTTGCAGCCCGCCTCGACGGTCATCGTGTAGTCGGTCGCATCCACGTTGCGGATGCAGTTCATACGCGACAGGTTCACGACGACCTGTTTCGTGCCGTCAGCCAGCGGCACCGACGCGCCGCACAAACTGGTATTGCCGCCCTGCGGCACGATGGAAATATTATTGTCGGCGCACAGTTTCACAACTGCGCTGACTTGCTGGGTATCGGCGGGAAATACGACGGCAATCGCTGTCCCGACATAGCGCCCGCGCCAGTCCTTGCAATACGGAGCCGCAGCGGCGCCAACCAAAAGGCCATCGCTGCCGACAACGGCGGCGATGGCCTCGATCAAGGGAGTTGCATTCACCGGATCAGGCGACCGGCGGCTTGCCTGCCTTGAGCGTGCGCAGCGGCAATATCCACATCTGGTACAGCGAGGTGAAGATCATGATGGTCGCCGCGAGGCTGTAGCCGAAGCCGCCGATGATCACCAGCCATGCGAAATTCGGGCTCCACTTGGTCAGCCACCACGAAAGAACGTCGACGATCAGGAAGGCGAACGGCGTGAAGATTATGATCGCCTTCTTCATTGGCGAGATGCCGGTCGCGTAGGTGAATATCCAGCCGACGAAGAAGAAGATGAAGCTGATGCCGAACAGGTGGATGTGCGACACGCGGGTCAGCGTGGACATCGATTGCCCCTCGTCGACCTTGACCATCTCGTCCATCACCGCCTTGTCGCTGATATCGGGAAGACCCGGCATGTTGGCGTGGCATGGCGAGCAATACTGATCCACGTCCATGGAGATGCGCTCGTCCCACTCGTTCTGCGGCGCGCCGTTCTCGACCCACTTGATCATTGCCAGGCGCACATCGGGCGGCGCATTGTTCTTCATCGATCCATTGAGCTTCGCGACCAGCTTCGCCCCGCCTTCGCCCTCGCGATTGCCGTGGTAGCTGTATACGATGTCGTCTACCGACAAGCCGACCTTGCCATCGGCCATGCCGTGGGTCAGCATGATCTGCGCACCTGCAAACAACAGCCCAAGTCCGACCACTAGCAGATAGCCGGTGAACAGCGTCTTCACGGGCAGGGCCAAGTCGGCCAGGGTGAAACGCTGTATCTCTTTTTGCAGGTCTTTCGTCATTTCCTTCTCCGCGCAGTTTGAACTGAAGGCATTATAGCTCTCTTAACAGCATGGACTTATATAGCCCTGTCGGGGGAGCGCATTAAAATTCCTGCGGATCGACGTCCAGCGACCAGCGCAGCTTCTGCGCGCCCGGCAGCTCGTCGATCCGCCAGGCGCGCAGGAATTGCTGCAGCGCCTTGCGCGTGTTCGCCTGAATCAGCAGTTGCGCGCGCACATGGCTGGCGCGGCGCGGCAGCGCGGCCGGCACGACGCCGAGTATCTCCACTTCCATTTTCAGCTCGACCGCCGCGGTGCGCGCCTTGTTGAGGAAGCCGAACGCCTCGTTCTCGTCGCGCGCCTCGGCGCGCAGCATCGTCTGAAACATGAAGGGCGGAAAACCCGCCATCTGCCGCTCGGCCAACTGCGCGGCGGCGAAGCCGTCGAAGTCGTGCTGCTGCAGCGCGCGATACAGCGGATGGTCGGGGAACGCGGTCTGGATCAGCACCTCGCCGGGCTTGTCGGCGCGACCGGCGCGCCCCGCCACCTGCGCCAACTGCGCGAACAGCCGCTCGGGCGCGCGAAAGTCGCTGCTATACAGCGCGCTATCCGGGTTCAGCACGCCGACCAGCGTCAGCGCGGGGAAGTCGTGGCCCTTCGCCAGCATCTGCGTACCGACCAGGATGTCCACCTCGTTCGCGTGTATCTGCTCGCGCATGGTCTGCCAGGCGCGCTTGTTACGAGTACTGTCGCGGTCGACCCTCAATATCCGGGCTTCGGGAAATCGCTCCTGCAAAACCTCCTCGATGCGCTGCGTGCCGCTACCGACCGGCTTCAGGTCGGCGTTGCCGCATTCCGGGCAGGCGGTCGGTACGCGTATCTGGTAGCCGCAATGGTGGCAGCGCAGCCGTCTGTCGCTCAGATGCAGCACCATCTTGCCCGCGCAATGCTTGCAGTTGGAAAGCCAGCCGCAGCCGCCGCACATCAGTACCGGCGCATAGCCGCGGCGGTTGATGAACAGCAGGCTTTGCTCCTTACGGGCGATGCGCAGCTCGATGTCGCGCAGCAGGTTCTCGCTGATGCCGTGATGCATCACCGTATGGTTCACATTGACGCAGCGCACCTGCGGCAGCGTCGCCGCGGCGAGCGCGCGCCCGGAAAGTTTCAGCATGCGGTAACGCCCGCTCTGCGCGTTGTGATAAGTCTCCAGCGACGGCGTGGCCGAGCCCAGCACGATAGGCACTTTGCTCTGGTTCGCGCGGAAGATCGCCACGTCGCGCGCCGAATAGCGCAGGCCGTCCTGCTGCTTGAACGAGCCGTCGTGTTCCTCGTCGACGATGATCAATGCAAGCTTGGGCAGCTCGGCGAACACCGACAGCCGAGTGCCCAGCACGATCTGCGCCGCGCCCGATTGCGCCTGCTGCCAGTTGTGCAGCCGCTCGCCCTCGCTCAAGCCGCTGTGCAGACTGGCGAACGACGTGTCGGGGAAGCGGCTGCGGAAATACTGCTCGAGTTGCGGCGTCAGGTTGATCTCCGGCACCAGCAGCAGCACCTGTCCGCCGCCTCGCGCCAAGACATCGTGCATCAGGTGTACATACACCTCGGTCTTGCCGCTGCCGGTGACGCCATGCAATAAAAAGCAGGCATAACCCTCGGCCTGCTCGACCGCATCCACTGCATCCTGCTGCTCGCCGGTCAACGTATGCGCGCCGACGAGCTTGTGCTCCGCGAACGCAACGGCCTCGTCGCAATGTTCGACATAGCCTTCCTCCAGCAGCGCCTTCAGTTGCGCGCCCGCCGTCGCCGAGATGTCCTTGAGCTGCGTCAGGCTCGTCGCCCCCGCCGCGAGCCGCACGAGGATGCGCCGCTGCACCACTTTTCTTTTCGGGAAGTTTTCGAGATCGAGCGCCGCACCGATACTGCTCAAGCGATAGCTCTCGGGCGGCTTCACCGGCAACGGCTTGTCCGAACGCAATCTCGTCGGCAGCGCGGACAACACGACCTGCCCTATCGGATGGCGGTAATAGTCGCTGCAGAAACGCAGCAGATCGAGCAACTCGGGGGACAGCGGCGCGCCGTCGTGCAGCAACTGCGTCACCGGTTTGATGCGCTCCGCGTCCATATCGGAGGTCGCGTCGCACTCCATCACCACCCCGACCATCTGCCGACGACCGAACGGCACGATCACCCGCTGACCGGGAACGGCCTGCTCCTCAGTCGAATAATCGAACAGGGACGGCAGCGGGATATCGAGGGCGATGCGAACGATGGACATAGGGCGCGATTGTCGCAGAAATGCACACGCAAGGCGCAGCAAGCGAGGAACACTGCACCAAATGTAATGGATGCGTACGGTGCGGCAAAGAGCGCATCCATCCGGATAAGATTAGCGGCATGGAACCTTTACGGGCTTCCCTCCTCTTATCAAACGCTTGAGCTGGCTTGTTTTCGAGCACTTATCTTAAATTCTCGCGAGGCGATCAAATGAAAAAGACCTATGGCAACATTGCAAGACTCGTTCGTTGGGCAGTAACAGGCATGGTTTCTGCGGTTATCGCATTGCCGATGTTTACGTCCATGGTTGCCGGTCACGCATAATATTGCTCATCGGCTAGCCATGCTCATCAGCGATGAGCATCCATCGCACGTAGATCGGGTTCCGGATTTAGGCTCAAAACTTCAATAATCAGGAGGAAACATGGATTGTCCAGTATGCAAAACCGTTAGTCTGATGATGACCGAAAGACAGGGGATCGAGATCGATTACTGCCCTCAGTGTCGCGGCGTTTGGCTGGATCGGGGAGAGTTGGACAAAATCATCGAACGCTCGATGAATGCCTCTCCCGCCACTATGGCCGATACGCATGTGCAGCCCCGCACAACTCAACACCATTCCGATCATGGTCGCCGGGATACGCACAATTACGGCCACCGAGACTCGCACAACCAGGGACATTACGGGAAGCAAAAGCGCGAGGGACTGCTGGCAAACCTGTTCGACTTCGATTAACGGGCATAGCAAGTGGGCCGCCCCCGGTGATAAAACTTGCCACGTCCGCTCGCTTTTGGGAATTGCATCGATGCGGGAAATATCGTTATTCGCGGGGGCTTGAAGCATGACTTCACTCACTTTGCTGCTCTGGATCGCCGCTGGAATTTTGTTGCAATTGGCGACCTATCTGAGCTTTGTTTTCTGGCGACACTGGACGAATTATCAAGCCTTGCCTGAGCGTGAAGTCGGCCAGGCAGAGCAGCCGGGTGTAGAAGTCGCCGCTTCTGGATTTGGTTCGTTCCGGGTCGATCATAAAGTCTTCGAAGACGCCGCACTATCCATTTGTTCCTTTTATCTCGTGCCGGAAAATGGGCAGCCGTTACCGCCATTTTTGCCGGGACAGTTCCTGACTTTCAGGCTCGATGTTCCGACCGCGACAGGAGAACGAGAACAGATCGTCCGCTGCTATTCCCTGTCGGATGCGCCTCGTCCTGATTGCTACCGCATCACGATCAAACGCGTGCCTCCCCCTCCCGGCAGTGATGCGCCTCCCGGACTTTCATCCAATTACTTTCACGATCACATCTCGATCGGCAACCTGTTGCAGGTGCGAGCGCCTTCCGGACATTTTCATATCGACCGAGGGGACTCGCCGGTAGTACTCATCGCGGGCGGCATCGGCATCACGCCGATGCTCAGTATGCTGAACTGGTGTTTGACCCATCAACCCGAGCGAGAAGTCTGGCTCTTTTATGGCGTGCGCAATAGTCGGGAATTGGCGATGAATTCTCACCTGGAAAGCCTGGCCAAGGCCCATGCAAATTTTCATCTATGGGTGTGCATGAGCAACCCCATAGATGATGACGTGGCTGGCAGCGACTATCGCCACGCCGGGCGCATCGATATTTCGCTGCTACGCGCGCAGTTACCGCTCAAGCCTTACCACTTTTATCTTTGCGGCCCGGCCCGGATGCTGGAGACACTGGTCCCGGCGCTGGAGGAATGGGGCGTGCCCGACGAGCGCATCCATTTCGAGGCTTTTGGCCCGGCATCCGTTAAACGCCGTAGCGAAAAGGCTGCGGCATCCGTCGTCCAGAATGAAAAATCGAGCGCCGACATACAAGTAAACTTCTCCCTGTCCGGCAAACAACTGCCGTGGCAACCGTCGGCCAACAGTCTGCTCGAATTTGCGGAAGCGCATGGTGTCCCGGTCAATTCGGGATGCCGGACGGGAAGCTGCGGAAGCTGTCAGACGAAGCTGCGGACAGGAGAGGTCAGCTACCGCCAGCCGCCGGATTACGATCCTGAGCCCGGCACCTGCCTGCCTTGTGTTTGCACGCCGAAAACAAGTATTACCTTGGAGCTTTGAATGACGACTTCGCTTTGGCGTCAACATGTATTGCCCTTCGGCATGATGCTAGGCTTGCTGGCGGTCGGCACATTGGCGGGCGATTATCTTCTGCACCGTTTGGGGCTGGTGTGGATAGGCCGCTACCTGGGCATTCCCGGAACGATCCTGATTATCGTCTCGCTGGTTTATTCGCTGCGTAAACGCAAATACATCACGACGGGAAATACCAAATCCCTGCTGGCACTACACGAATTTCTTGCCTGGTTCGGCTCGTTGCTGGTGTTGATCCATGCCGGCATACATTTCAACGCCATCTTGCCCTGGCTGGCCACCGTGGCCATGGGGGTGAATGTGGTCAGCGGCATGGTAGGGAAAATACTGCTGGAGCGCTCGCGCCTTTATATTCAAGGCGTACGCGAGGACTATCGGCTGCAAGGCTTATCGTCGCCCGAAGTGGAACAGACCATATTCTGGGATGCGGTTACGCTAGATGCCATGACCCGCTGGCGCAAGGTGCATATTCCGATTTTCATCGTCTTCGTGGTGCTTGCGCTGGGACACATTTTCAGCATATTCCTGTTCTGGGGATGGGCATGAGCAAATTCCTCAAGATCGTCATCGCCGCCAACCTGATCGTGCTCACGGCCTTGGTATTTATCTATCCGCACCTGATGGTCGGCCCCGGCAAACTGATTCCGGGGCACACGCAATTGGAAACGAATTGTTTCGCCTGCCATGCTTCATTCCGCGGCGCCGCTTCGGAACGCTGCGTCGTTTGCCACAAACCCGTGGATATTGGTCGCCTGACTACCTTGGGAAAACCGATAGCCAAACCGCTGACCTCATCTGCGTTTCACCAGCATCTGGTTAATCAGGATTGCGTCGGCTGTCACAGCGACCACGCCGGCGTAAAGTTATACAGACAGCGGGGGATGTTCAATCATGCGTTGCTGCAACCGGATACCCGCCAGCAATGCCAGAGCTGCCACAAGTCTCCTGCGGATTCGCTGCATAGGCAGATCACCGGCAATTGCACCCAATGCCACACTCAAGAGAAGTGGACGCCAGCGACGTTCGATCACAACAAATATTTTGTCCTCGATAGCGATCACAACACGAACTGCGTGACCTGCCATGTGCGCAACGACTACAGCCGCTACACCTGTTACGGTTGCCACGAACACACGCCAGCCAACATACGCGGCGAGCACATTGAGGAAGGTATCCGCGACTTCGACAATTGCGTCGAATGTCATCGCAGCGCCGAAGAACACGACATACGCGGCAGGGGAGAGAGTCGGGAAGGTCGCGGCGGCGATGACGATTAGCCGGTCCTGTGCGCGCCTAAATGTGATCTATCGTTCTCAGCTTCGCGGGCAGTAGCCGGAGCCCATCGCGACCTCGTCGAACGAGTCGCAGCGGTGGATCTCGATGGTCGCATGCACGATCTCTTCATGCTGGCGCAGCTGCTCACGCACCTGCTCGGGGGTCAACGTCTTGCTCTTCGTCACGAGGCTGACCGCACAGGAATAAGACTCCTTGCCGACGCGCCACACATGCAGGTCGATCACCCGGCTCTCGGCAGTCTCGATGGCTTCCCGTATCTCGTTCACGACCGGATGATCCATTTCCCGGTCGAGCAGCACCTTGCCCGTCTCGCCCAGCAGATTCTTCGCCCAGCCCGCCACCAATATCGCGCCGACGATGCCCATCGCGGGATCCAGCCACGACCAGCCGTAGAACCACCCGCCGACCAGCGCCAGTATCGCCAGCACCGAAGTGGCCGCATCGGCGATCACATGAAAATAAGCCGACTTCAGATTCAGATCGTGATGATGCTCATGCTTCCCGTGCTCATGTTCATGATGATGGTGATGATGGTCGTGCCCGTGATGAGCCTTGCCCAGAATCATCGCACAGACGATATTGACCAGCAGACCGACGATTGCGACAAAGATCGCCTCCCGATAATGAATCGGCTGCGGCGAAAACAGCCGCTCCACCGACCCGAAAACCATCATCGCCGCCACGCCGAGCAGGAATATCGCACTGGCGAAACCGCCCAGCACCTCGATCTTCCAGGTGCCGAAAGCGAAGCGCGGATCGTGCGCATAGCGGCGCGCCGCCGAATAGGCATAGGCGCTCAGCCCGATCGCGAACGCATGCGAACTCATATGCCAGCCATCCGCGAGCAGCGCCATCGAGTTGAACCACCATCCAGCGACGATCTCGACCACCATCATCGCGGCGGTGATCCACATCACCGCGCGCGTGCTCCGCTCCGCAGCAAGGTTGCCTGCATCGAACACATGGGGGTCGGTCCAGCGGGACAGATCGGGAGTACTCATGGCTTGCTATTCGGCTGCGATTGAAAGGCCGCGACTTTAACACCAGACGGGGGTAGGCCCAAAATCGGCGAATGCCCTGGCCAGAGAAAAATGGCGCATCCGCACAGTTATACACACTCAAGTAAAACTGAGTATAACCATGACAAAGCCCCTCCCATACAGTAGTGGCCGCACGGCTTCGGGCTTCCGATGAAGGAAGAGATCGAGAATGCCGTGCATGGCAAGGAATGGGATGTCGGGACAGGGACGGCAAGATCGAGGAAATAGAAAAAACCGACTCGATTTATTAACCCAAACTAGGCCGAAAGGCATATTGTTTTTGGCGGATATGTAAGGCAGTATCCCGTGCGGTATATAAACTTTGGGTAATCACCAGCATGGTGATACCTATTCATACAAATAAAATTGGGAGGCAACCGTGGATTTCATTGACCAACTTCGAGTGCTCGCATCGCGTATCGCGAACACGAAGGACATCATACAGACGGAGGAGGCAACCAAAAACGCAATGGTTATGCCGCTCATCCAAGCACTTGGATATAACCCGTTCGATCCCCTGGAAGTAACCCCGGAGCTTGTCGCAGACGTAGGAACAAAAAAGGGCGAGAAGGTCGATTACGCGATTATCAAAGATGGAAAACCGATACTCATATTTGAATGCAAGAAAGCCGGCGCCGACTTGAATATCAGTCATGCGGGGCAGCTATTTCGGTACTTTCATGTTACATCCACAAGATTCGGTGTACTGACCAATGGCCTGATCTACAAGTTCTTCTCTGATCTGGAAGAGCCGAACAAAATGGACGAAAAACCATTTTTTGAGTTCAACATCCTCGACTTCAAAGAGCGAGATGTGGAGGAACTCAAAAAATTTGCAAAGACTTCCTTCGACCTCGACACTATCCTGACAACGGCCAACGACCTCAAATACACTAGGGCGATTCAACAGAAACTGGCAGAGTGGATTAGCGCCCCTCCAGAAGAGTTTGTCCGGCTTGTTTCGTCTGATCTCATTGGCAACAGGCGATTTACCCCTGCCGTTAAGGATCAGTTCACCCCGATTACTAAGCGGGCATTCGAGCAACTCATCGGAGAGAAAATAAACCAAAGGCTGAAGGGCGCGATGACGCCAGATCCAGCTCCAGTCCAAATCGAGGTGGAGCAAGCGAATCCCGCCCAATCAAATGAGCAGCTTGCTGTAACCAGCGCAGAGGAGATCGAAGGCTTCTACGCGATCAGGGCTATTTTGCATGGGGTGGTTCCATTAAAACGAGTAGTAATGCGGGATGCTCAAAGCTACTGTGCTGTACTTCTCGATGACAACAATCGGAAGCCAATTTGCAGACTACGCTTCAACAACGTAAAAAATCTACGATTAGGAATATTCAAGGAGAACAAGGAAGAGGAACTCGTACCCCTTGAAAGCCTGGATGACATTTTCAACTATGCCGAACAACTAAAGAAAACGGTTCAATCATACGGCATAGAATAATTCAGCTCGCGTAGGGCGGAAGCAAGAACAATTAGGGGACAGACCACGCCTTCCTGAATCCAAAAGGGGCAGCTCAAGCTGCCCCTTCCTTTTAATTTCAATCTTCGCATCCACGCATTTTTTTGGCTTCGGCATCACGCGGCGAAAAACGCCGCATGAGCCTACGCCGGAAAAACGCCAGAGCGGCAGAACACTACGTTCCGCCTACTCTTCCAGAAGGCTTCTTAACATCCAGGCGTTCTTTTGGTTCCGACATCACGCGGCGAAAAACTGCCGCATGAGTCTCCACCGAAAAAATGCGTGAGCGCAGCAGTAACCTCGGTTGCGGTCACTCTTCCAACAGGCTGCGCAGCATCCACGCATTTTTTTCATGCACCTCCATGCGGGCGGAGAGGAGGTCCACCGTAGGCTGGTCGCCGGCCTTCTCGGCGATGGGCAGCACTTCGCGGGCGGTGCGGACGACGGCTTCCTGTCCGGCGACGAGTTGCTTGATCATGTCTTTCGCGCTGACCTTGCCGTCGCTGTCCTTGATGCTGGTGAGCGCGGCGAATTCCTTGTAGCTGCCGGGGGCGGGGTAGCCCAGCGCGCGGATGCGTTCGGCGACGAGGTCGACGGCGTTCCAGGTCTCGGTGTACTGGGTCATGAACATCAGGTGCAGGGTCTGGAACATCGGGCCGGTGACGTTCCAGTGGAAGTTGTGGGTCTTGAGGTACAGGGTGTAGGTGTCGGCCAGCATGCGCGACAGGCCGTCGGCGACTTTCTTGCGGTCTTTTTCCGGGATGCCGATGTTGATGGGGGTGGCTTTGCTCATGATCGTTCTCCTTGCTCATTTGTTGAAATGGGTGAAACAACCTGTTGATGCACTCGGGCATTTGCACTGTATACCTGAGAATATGAAATTTCCACTACACTCGCCCTATGGAACGAATAGCCTCTCCCTATCGCCGCAACCCGCTGCTGCGGCTGAGTTACAGCGCCATCGCCCCGCTCTACGACCTGGTCATCGAACGCCCGATGCGGCAGGCGCGCGAGCGCTCGTTGCGCGCGCTGCCGCAGGAGGTGGCCGGACATGTGCTGTTGAGCGGGGCAGGCACAGGGCTGGATCTGCCGCTGCTGCCGTCGCTGCACCGTTACTCAGCGCTCGATTTCAATGCGGCGATGCTGCTGCGCGGGCAGGCGCGCAAATCGGATCTGCAGGTGGACTGGGTGCTGGGCGACAGCATGGCGCTGCCGTTCCCGGATGCGCACTTCGACCATGTGGTGCTGCACCTGATCGTCGCGGTCGTGCCTCATCCCGAACGCTGCCTGGCCGAAGCCGCGCGGGTGCTGAAGCCGGGCGGCACGGTCGTCCTGCTCGACAAATTTCTCAGCCCGCAGCAGTTCGCGCCGTTGCGGCGGCTGCTCAATCCGCTGACCCGGCGCTTCGCCACGCGCATGGATGTGGTGTTCGAAGAACTGCTGGTCGCCGCACCCGGATTGCGGGTGGTCAGCGACGAGCCGATGCTGGCGGGCGGCTGGTTCCGCGGCATCGTGTTGCGCAAGGATCAAGGCCAATAACCATAATGATGGGCAGGTTTATTGGCGGTTTCTGGTAAAGTCCGACCTCGACATGATCAACGCACCCTTCACCCTCCCTGCCCGCGCCGTTTCCATCCGCCTTCTGGCGTGGCTGGGCGCATTGCTACTTTCCGTCGCGATACAGGCCGCGCCGCTAACGGTCTCGCCATCCGTGCCTTCCTATGTGTTGTCGAAATATGTCGAGGTGCTGGAAGACAAGACTAACAGCCTGACCATAACCGACATCGCCAACGGCGCACACGATGCGGCATTCCATAGCGCCCCGCTGCCGGGACCGGACAAGGCGAACGATGCGCTGAACTTCGGCTATTCCTCTTCGGCCTGGTGGCTGCGCCTTAGCCTGGACAATCCGGAGGCGGCGCAGCGCTTGCTGGAGATCGCCTATCCCGCGCTCGACAGCGTCGAGCTCTATTCCCCGGCTGCGGACGGCTGGCGCAAACAGGAGGCGGGCGATCTGCTGCCGTTCGCCGCACGCCCTGTCGTCCATCGCAATCTCGTATTCCCGCTGCAGTTCGCTGCCGGCGAGCAGACCTTCTACCTGCGCGTCCATTCTTACGGTTCGGTGACCGTGCCGCTGAGGCTGTGGCAGCCGGAAGCGTTCGAGCGCGAGAACCAGCGCAGCTACGTCGTGCTGGCGCTGTATTTCGGCATGCTGCTGGCGCTGATGGCCTACAACCTGTTGCTGTATTTCTCGCTGCGCGAGCGCGCCTACCTGGTCTATGTGTGCTTCGTCGCCAGCCTCGCGGTGGGACTGCTCAGCTTGAGCGGAATGGGCAACCAGTTCCTGTGGCCGGACTGGACGACATGGGGCAACGTGGCACTGCCGTTCGGCTTCTGCATGGCCGGGCTGTTCGGCACGATGTTCACCCGCGAGTTCCTCGACACGAAACACACCGTACCGCGCCACGACCTTGCGCTGATCGTGCTCGGCTGGCTATTCATCCTTACCGGACTCGCGGCGCTGACGCTGCCCTACCACTACTCCGCGATGGCGGTGTCGCTGCTGGGGACGATCACCCCCATCGTGATCATCAGCAGCGGCGTGATCGGGCTGCGCCGCGGCCATCCCGGCGCGCGCTGGTTCCTGCTAGCCTGGACGCTGCTGATGATAGGCGTGTCGGTGCAGGGCGCGCGCAACATGGGCTGGCTGCCGACCAACCTGATCACGCTGCATGCGATCCAGATCGGTTCCGCGCTGGAGATGCTGCTGCTGTCTTTCGCGCTGGCCGACCGCATCAACGCGATGCGCCGCGAGCGCGACATCGCCCAGGCTCAGCTGATCGAGACGATGGGCCAGCGGCTGAACGTCATGATGAAAGTCATCCCCGACATCGTGTTCTACAAGGACAGGAACGGCGTGTTTCTGGGCTGCAACAAGGCGTTCGAGACGCTGGTCGGGCGCAGCGAACTGAAGATCGTCGGCAAGACCGACTTCGACCTCATGCCGGAAGATCGGGCGCTCTTCTTCCGCGAGCAGGACGAACAGATGCTGGCCAGCGGCAAGCCCCGCAGCGACGAGGTGTGGATGCATGACACGGATGGCCAACGCATCCTGCTGGAGATGGTGAAGACGCCGCTGTACGGCATGCACAAAGAACCGCTGGGGCTGATCTGCGTCGGTCGCGACATCACCGAACGCCATCGCAGCATCGAGCTGGAGCGCCTGCGCAACCGCATCTTCGAACTGCTCGCGGGCGGCGCGGCGATGACCGACATCCTGATCCAGATCGTCAACTATGTGGAGCAGTCCCGCAGCGGCATGCTCTGTTCCATCCTGCGGCTGGACGAAAGCGGCGAACGCCTGCTGCCGGGCGCGGCCCCCAGCCTGCCCGAGCCCTACAACCATGCGATGGAGGCGGGGCTGGTCATCGGCGACGGCGTCGGTTCCTGCGGCACCGCGGCATTCCGCAACGAGCGCGTGATCGTCGAGGATATCCACGACCATCCCTATTGGGCCAACCATCCGGAGATACTCGCGCTGACAAAACAGGCCGGGATGATCTCGTGCTGGTCGGAGCCGGTGCGTTCGAGCAAGGGCGAGGTGCTGGGGACGCTGGCCATCTACGGCGAACAGGCCGGTGCGCCGAATGCCGCCGACATCGAGCTGATCCAGCAGGCGGCCAATCTCGCCAGCATCGCCATCGAGCGCAAACGCGCGGAAGACCTGATCTGGCGCCAGGCCAATTACGATACTGTCACCCAACTGCCCAACCGCCGCCTGTTCCGCGATCGCCTCGAGCAGGAGATGCGCAAGGCCTATCGCAACCGCCAGGTGCTGGCGCTGTTGTTCATCGACCTCGACCGCTTCAAGGAAGTGAACGACACGCTGGGCCACGACGTGGGCGACCTGCTGCTGATCGACGCCGCGCGGCGCATCAGCTCATGCGTGCGCGGCTCCGACACCGTGGCGCGCCTCGGCGGCGACGAGTTCACCGTGACGCTGCCGCAACTGAACGACGCCAGCCGCGCCGAACAAGTGGCGGAAAAAATCGTCGATGCGCTGGCCCTTCCGTTCCAGATCGGCAAAGAGACCGTCTACATTTCCGCCAGCATCGGCATCACGCTCTACCCCAACGATGCGACCGAGATCGAAGGATTGCTGAAGAACGCCGACCAGGCGATGTATGTCGCGAAGAACAACGGGCGCAACTGCTTCAGCTACTTCACCAGCCAGATGCAGGAAAGCGCGCAGCACCGCTTGCACCTGGTTCGCGACCTGCGCAACGCGCTCCCGTCCGGACAGATGGAGCTGTTCTTCCAGCCCATCGTCGATCTCTCCAGCGGCAGCATCGTCAAGGCCGAGGCGCTGCTCCGCTGGCGGCATCCCGAACGCGGCATGGTCAACCCGATGGAATTCATCCCGCTCGCCGAGGAAGTCGGCCTGATCGGCGATATCGGCGACTGGGTGTTCCGCGAGGCTGTGAACTGGATGAAGCGGTGGCACGATCAGGGTTTCTCCTGCACCCAGGTCAGCGTGAACAAATCGCCCGGCCAGTTCGTGGTGGAAGATCCCTATACGGTATGGCTGGATCATCTGCAGGAAGTGGGGCTGCCGGGCGAATGCCTGGTGATCGAGATCACCGAGGGGCTGTTGCTGGATGCGCGCACCGACGTCACCCGCAAGCTGCTGCAGTTCCGCGACGCCGGCATCCAGGTCGCGATAGACGATTTCGGCACCGGCTACTCGTCGCTGTCCTACCTGAAGAAGTTCGACATCGACTACCTGAAGATCGACCGTTCCTTCGTGCGCGATCTGGCCTCTGACCCGAACGACCTTGCGCTGTCCGAAGCGATTATCGTGATGGCGCACAAGCTCGGCCTGAAGGTGATCGCGGAAGGCGTGGAAACCGTCGAACAGCGAGACATGCTGGCAACCGCCGGCTGCGATCAGGTACAGGGCTACCTGTACGCAAAGCCGATGCCGGCGGCAGAGTTGGACGCGTTGCTGGCAAGCGGGAAGACATTCTGAGAAAACACGGATTTATTCCGTTCGTGGTGTACCCGCAAGGGGCAGGCCGTGGCTGTAAGGGGCATTCGCCCCAACAGCACACGCTCAGCCTGTCGAACCATAAACGAAATAAATCCGTGCCCCAAATTCAAGAATTGGCCCTGCGGCAGTAGCAGTAGACGAACTGCTGCACCGAGCCGGACGGTGTGCGATGTTCTTCCTTCTGGTGTTTCAGCAGCGCGAACGCCTCGCCGAACTCGCCATGCAATTCGTCCGGGCGATAGCGCATCACCGGCAAGCCGCTGCATTTCTCCGGGCCGTCCTCGGCGAACGTCGCGACGATCACATGACCGCCCGGCTTCACCGACTGGAACACCGTCCGAACATAGGCCTCGCGCTGCTCCGGGCTGGTCAGGAAATGGAACACCGCGCGGTCGTGCCACACGTCGTAGCGATTCTCCGGCAGGTCGGCCTCGACGATGTCGGCCTCGATCCAGCGCACCTTGCTTTCCTGCGCACCCAGACGCTGGCGCGCCGCGCTCAATGCGGCAGCAGACAGATCGAGCACCGTCAGGTCGGCGTAACCCTCGGCCAACAGATCGTCCGCCAGCGTCGAGGCGCCGCCGCCGACATCGATGATGCCTGAATCACGCCCCGCACCGGTCGCCTTGATCATATCCAGCGAGAGATCGGCATGCGGCTGGAACCAGCTCACCGCATCGGCGGACTTGGTCTCGTAGACTTTTTCCCAGTGTTGTTTCGATTGCATGCTGCCTCCCTCGATCAGATTACCGCGCATCGTCCAGCCGCAGGATACCCGGCAGGAACACCTCGGTCACCAGCAGCGGCGCGCCGTGCAGCGTGAACAGCGAGCGGCGCGCCCACAGCCGCTCCGGCGCATCGCCCAGTTCTGCGACGGCGCTGCGGTGCAGGGGATGATGCACTTGCAGCGCCTTGTAGTGCAGCGGCTTGCGCACCACCTGCGGATGCGAGAACAGCAACTCGCCCAGCGGCCGGTTGCCGAGGCCGCGCACCGCGCCCCATGCACCGCGCAGGTGTTCAGGCGCGCAGGCGGAGTGCGCGAACACGACCGGCTTGCCGTCGGCATACAGGAACACCTCGCGCGACCATGCGAGCCGTTGGGGAGACAACCCCAGCAGCGCCGACTCGTCGAACGCGATGCGCGCCAGACCGCTGCGCACCGGGCGCACAGTGAAGAGCTCGCAGCGCTCGCGTATGCGCTGCGTCAGCGAGCCGCGGTCGTGCAGCCAGGGCGATAGCTTCGCATCGCAGCCGACCGCCGCGCCGTGCCAGTATTTATCAGACATGCAGATAGTCATGTTTGTTAGCCATCCAGCGCTGCAGATGCGCTCGCGCCGCCTCGGGGTGATGCTGCAACAATTCGTCGGCGGTGAGCCGCGCCTGATCCAGCAGCTCTTCGTCTTCGCCGAGATCGGCGAAACGCAGCATCGCCACGCCGCTCTGCCGCGCGCCCAGCAATTCGCCCGGCCCGCGCAATTGTAAATCCTGTTGCGCGATCTCGAAGCCGTCGGTGCTTTCGTAAATGATCTTCAGCCGCGCGCGCGCCAGTTCGGACAGCTTCTCCGACTGGAACAGCAGCACGCACATGCTCTCCGCCGCCCCGCGCCCGACGCGCCCGCGCAGCTGATGCAGCTGCGCCAGCCCCATGCGCTCGGCGTGGTCTATCACCATCAGGCTGGCGTTCGGCACATCGACACCGACCTCGATGACCGTGGTCGCGACCAGCAGTTGCAGCTCGCCCGCCTTGAACGCCGCCATGACCGCCGCCTTCTCCGCCGGTGGCAGCTTGCCGTGCGCCAGGCCGACGCGCAGTTCGGGAAATGCTGCGGTGAGCAACTGATGAGTCTCGATGGCCGTCTGCAATTGCAGCGCCTCGGACTCGTCGATCAGCGGACACACCCAGTACGCCTGCTGACCCTTCATGCAGGCGACACGCACGCGCTCGAACACCTCGTCGCGGCGTCCATCGCTGACCAGCTTGGTGACCACCGGTGTGCGTCCCGGCGGCAGCTCGTCGATCACCGACACGTCGAGATCGGCGTAATAGCTCATCGCCAGCGTGCGCGGAATAGGTGTCGCGCTCATCATCAACTGGTGAGGTTCATTGCGCCCTTCCTCGGCATCCTCCGCCCCCCCATTGTTGCGACTCTCATCTTTGGCTGCTTGCGTGCCTTTGGCACGCAGGGCCAGCCGCTGCTGCACCCCGAACTTGTGCTGTTCGTCGACGATGGCGAGGCCGAGATTGCGGAACTCGACGCTCTGCTGGAACAGCGCATGCGTGCCGATGGCAAGCATCGTGTCGCCAGACGCGATGCGCTCGGCGGCGGCGGTCTTTTCCTTCTTCTTCAGGCTGCCGGACAGCCACACCGGGCTGACGCCCAGCGGTTCCAGCCATTCGCTCAGCTTGAGGTAATGCTGCTCGGCGAGGATCTCGGTCGGCGCCATCAGCGCGACCTGATAGCCATTCTCTATCGCCTGCAAGGCTGCAAGCGCCGCGACGATGGTCTTGCCGCTGCCGACGTCGCCCAGCAGCAATCGCTGCATAGGATGCGGCTGCGCGAGGTCGTGGGATATTTCGGCATACACCTTCTGCTGCGCGCCGGTCAGCGCAAACGGCAGCTTCGCCAGCAGCGCATCGGTCAGCCGGTGCTGTGCCGCCAGCGCGGGCGCGATGCGCTTACTGCGCTCGCGGTGATGCACGCGCATCGACAATTGCTGCGCCAGCAACTCGTCGAACTTGATCCGTTGCCAGGCGGCGTGACTGCGATCTTCCAGCGTGCTCGCAGAGATGTCCGGCGTGGGGTTGTGCAGCAGCCGCAAGCTGTCGGCGAAGTCCGCCAGCCTCAAGCGCTTGCGCACCGGCTCCGGCAGCGTATCGGGGAGCGGCAGCACCTCAAGCGCGTTGGTGATCAGCTTGCGCAATATGGTCTGCGACAGCCCCGCAGTGGTCGGATACACCGGCGAGAGACTGGTATTCAATGGCGTATCGTCATCCACCGCCCGGCATTTCGGGTGCACCATCTCCAGCCCGAAATAGCCCATGCGCGCCTCGCCGACGGCGCGTATCTGCTTGCCGACGGCCAGTTGTTTCTGCTGGCTGGGGTAGAAGTTCAGGAAGCGCAGGTACAGCTCGTCGTCCCCTTCCTGCAGGCGGCACACCAGCGTGCGGCGCGGGCGGAACGACACCTCGTTGTGGGTGACGATGCCCTGCACCTGCACCGTCTCGCCGGGCTGCACCGTCGCGATGGGCGCGAGATGGGTCTCGTCCTCGTAGCGCAGCGGCAGGTGGAGCAGCAGATCGGAACGATGGCGGATACCCAGCTTGGCGAGCTTGGCCAGCGTAGCGGGCGGGATTTTTGCCGGAGTGACCAATGAACCCTCTCCCTCCGCTACGCTCCGCCCTCTCCCGCTTGCGGGAGAGGGGTTGGGGAGAGGGTTGCCGGACACGTCACGTCAGTCCTGCAGATACATCACGCCGTCGGCCTCGACCAGCGCGCCGCGCGGCAGCGAGGCGACGCCGACCGCGGCGCGCGCCGGGTAGGGCTGGTGGAAGTAGGTCGCCATGATCTCGTTGACCTTGGCGAAGTTGCCCAGGTCGGTCAGGAAGATGTTCAGCTTGACCACGTCGTCCATGCTGCCGCCCGCCGCGATGGTGACCGCGCGCAGGTTCTGGAACACGCGATGGATCTGCGCCTCTATGCCTTCAACCATCTGCATGCTGCTCGGGTCGAGCCCGATCTGGCCGGACAGGTAGACGGTGTGATCTACGCGCACCGCCTGGGAATAGGTGCCGATCGCGGCCGGCGCGTCGGGAGTCTGGATGATGGTCTTGTTCGACATGTTTGCTCCTTCAGAAGTTGAAACCGCGCCTGTTCGGCGCGGCTTGAATACGGGCGATGCGATTATAACGGCTCAGGTGATGACCGTAGGTGCATCGCGTCCGGTGCGCAATCTTAGCTCGGAGATTTTCAGCGCGATGCCGATCAGCGTAGCCAGCGCCTCTTGCGCATCGAGGTGATGCTTGCTGACGTCCGGTTCGTAGTTCTCCAGATAGATACGCAGCGTCGCGCCCTCGGTGCCTGTACCTGACAGGCGGAACACGATGCGCGAGCCGTCGACGAACAGGATACGTATCCCTTGCCCGGTGCTGACGCTGCCGTCGACCGGATCGGTGTAGCTGAAGTCGTCGCACAGCTTCACCTGCAGGTGGCCGAACTGCGCGCCTTTCAGCGATTCGAAGCTATCCTTCAGCAGCTTCATCACGCCATTGGCGGCGTCGCTCGGGATGCCTTCGTAGTCGTGGCGCGAATAGACGTTGCGCCCGTATTTCGCCCAGTGTTCGCGCACGATGGCTTCGACCGACTGGCGACGCGACGCGAGGATGTTCAGCCAAAACAGCACCGCCCACAGACCGTCCTTCTCGCGCACATGGTCGGAGCCGGTGCCGAAACTCTCCTCGCCGCAGAGTGTGACCTTGCCTGCATCCATCAGGTTGCCGAAGAATTTCCAGCCGGTCGGGGTCTCGTAACAGGGGATGCCCAGCGCCTGGGCTACGCGGTCGGCGGCTTCGCTGGTCGGCATCGAGCGAGCGATGCCCGCGAGGCCCTGCCTATAGCCGGGTGCGAGCTTGGCATTCGCGGCGATCAGCGCGAGGCTGTCGGAAGGATTAACGAAGAATCCCTTGCCGAGGATCATGTTGCGGTCGCCATCGCCGTCCGACGCCGCACCGAAGTCCGGCGCATCCTTGCCGTAGACGATCTCCACCAGTTCATGCGCATAGGTCAGGTTGGGATCGGGATGGCCGTTGCCGAAGTCAGGCAGCGGCACCGCGTTCATCACGCTGTCGGCGGGTGCACCCAGGCGAGTGACCAGTATCTCGCGCGCATACGGCCCGGTGACCGCGTGCATCGCGTCGAACTTGATCCTGAAGCCGCCGGATAGCAATTCGCGGATCGCGCCGAAGTCGAACAGCGATTCCATCAGTTCGGCGTAATCGGCGACCGAATCGATCACCTGCACCGTCATCGCCCCCAATGCGGTCTCGCCCAGCTCATCCAGCGCCACATCAGCGGCATCGAGGATACGATACCCGGTTATCGACTTGCTCTTGGCGAAGATCGCCTCGGTGACGGCCTCGGTAGCGGGGCCGCCGTTGCTGCCGTTGTATTTGATGCCGAAATCGCCATCCGGTCCGCCGGGGTTGTGGCTGGCTGACAGGATGATGCCGCCGTAAGTGCCGTATTTGCGGATCACGCAAGATGCGGCGGGCGTGGACAGGATGCCGCCCTGTCCCACCAGCACGCGCCCGAAGCCGTTGGCCGCCGCCATCTTCAGGATGATCTGGATCGCTTCGCGGTTGTAATAACGGCCGTCGCCGCCGAGCACCAGCGTCGCCCCCGAGGGGGCGGCGATGGTATCGAAGATGGACTGGACGAAGTTTTCCAGATAGTTCGGCTGCTGGAACGCCGGTACGCGTTTGCGTAAACCGGAGGTGCCGGGCTTTTGGTCGGAAAAGGGTGTGGTTGCAACCGTAAGGACTTGCATGGCGTTACTCCAGTTGACTCGAATCTTCTGCGCGCATATTACCACTCGAAACGCACAGCCACGCCTGTTCCCCTACACCGCAATTCCTGCAATAATCACGGGCACAACCATACATATATCCATCAGAGAGAGAAACACGACATGTTGAGCCAAGACGATTTGAAACGCGCGGTGGCCAAGGCCGCCATCGAATATGTACCCGCCGATTGCATCGTCGGCGTGGGCACCGGCTCCACCGCCAACTTCTTCATCGACGAACTGGCGAAGATCAAGCACAAGATACGCGGCGCAGTCGCCAGCTCGGAGGCTTCGGCGAAGCGTTTGCAGGGGCACGGCATCGAAGTGCTGTCGCTGAACGACGCCGGGGACCTGCCGGTGTACGTGGACGGCGCGGACGAGATCACCCGCCACATGCACATGGTCAAGGGCGGCGGCGGCGCGCTGACGCGCGAGAAGATCGTCGCGGCGGCCAGCAAGAAATTCATCTGCGTATGCGATTCCAGCAAGCTGGTCGACGTGCTGGGCAAGTTCCCGCTGCCGATCGAGGTGATCCCGATGGCGCGCAGTTCCGTGGCCCGCCAGCTGGTGGCGCTGGGCGGTCAGCCCAAGCTGCGCGAGGGTTTCACCACCGACAACGGCAACCTCATCCTCGACGTGCATAACCTGCAGATCATGAACCCGGTGGAACTGGAATCCGCGCTGGATCATATCGCCGGCGTCGTGACCAATGGCCTGTTCGCGCGCCGCGCCGCCGACGTGCTGCTGCTCGGCACGCCGGAAGGCGTGAAGACAATGACGGCCGGGATGTAACCGGACTGTCACATATCGGTCACAATCCCGACCTACACTAGACGGTCAATTTTCAAGGAGCAACACATGCCCAGCAATGACCATATCTCCCGCCAGTTCGACGCCGAACTGGAAGCCATCCGCGCCAACGTGCTGCAGATGGGCGGACTGGTCGAAAGCCAGATCAAGAGCGCCGTCGAATCCCTGCTGTCCGGCGACGTCGCGCTGATGACCCGCGTGATCGAGGACGACCATCGCGTCAACGCGATGGAAGTGAAGATCGACGAGGCCTGCAGCCATGTGATCGCGCGCCGCCAGCCGACCGCCGGCGACCTGCGCCTGATCATGACGGTCGTCAAGACCATCACCGACCTGGAGCGCATCGGCGACGAGGCGGAGAAGATCGCGCGCATGGCCAAGCTGCTGTCGCAGAAGCATGGCCTCGCGCTGCCGCGCTACCACGAGATCAGCCATGCGGCCGAGATCGCCGTGGATATGCTGCGCAAGTCGCTGGATGCATTCGCTCGCCTGGATGTGGCGATGGCTGCCCAGGTGGTGCGTCAGGACGACCAAGTGGACGAAGAGTTCCGCGCGATCATGCGCTACCTGATCACCTTCATGATGGAAGACCCGCGCACGATCTCCACTTCGCTGGAGATCCTGTTCGTCGCCAAGGCCATCGAGCGCATCGGAGACCACGCCAAGAACATGGCCGAATACGTGATCTACATGGTCAAGGGCCGCGACGTGCGCCACGTCACCGTGGACGAGATCGAGCGCGAAGTCCGACAATAATAGTGCAGCACCAGCCCATCCTCGCCGCGATCGACCTCGGATCGAACAGCTTCCGTCTGCAGATCGCGCGCGCGGAAGGCGACCAGCTCTACATGCTGGACGGCCTGCGCGAACCGGTGCGCCTCGCCGCCGGCCTCACTCCCGAAAAATATCTGGATGCCGATGCGCAGCAACGCGCGCTGGACACGCTAGGCCGTTTTGCCGAACGCCTGCGCGGCCTGCCGCGGGAGGCCGTGCGCGCGGTGGGAACCAACTCGCTGCGCGTCGCCAAGAACGCCGCGGATTTCATCCCGCAGGCGGAGCATGTGCTGGGCTTCCCGATCGACGTGATCTCCGGCATCGAGGAAGCTCGCCTGATCTATCTCGGCGTCGCGCACGGGCTGCCGCCGTCGGACGACAATCGTCTGGTAATCGATATCGGCGGCGGCTCCACCGAGTTCATCGTCGGCAACGGGCTCACCCCGCTGAAGCTGGAGAGCCTGTACATGGGCTGCGTCAGTTTCAACAAACGCTTCTTTCCGGACGGCCGGATCACCAAGCAGAACCTCAAGCAAGCTGAACTGGCCGCACGCAACGAGTTGCAAGCCATCGTCAGCGAATATCATGGCCGGTGGCAGCAGGCCATCGGCTCTTCGGGCACCGCCAAGGCGCTTACCGAGATACTGGAGCTGAACGGCTATAGCGACGGCGGCATCACCCGCGAAGGGCTGGAGCGGCTACGCGCCCATATGCTCAAGGTCGGCGATGTGCAAAGCCTCGACCTGCAAGGCTTGCGCCCGGAACGCATGCCCGCACTGGCTGGCGGCTTCGCGATCATGTACGCCGCGTTCTGCGAGCTGGAGATCGAACGCATGCAATTCGCTCCCACCGCGCTACGCGAAGGCGTGCTCTACGACCTGTGGGGTCGCTTCCACCACAACGACATGCGCGACGTCACGGTGCGGCAATTCATGGCGCGTTACCGGGTGGATGCCGCCCAGGCCAGCCGCGTATCGAGACTCGCCGATGAGCTGGCCCGCCAGTTCCTCGGCGACGAGTTCGGCGAAACGGCACAGCAAGTGCTGGCCTGGACATGCAGCCTGCACGAAATCGGCATCAGCGTCGCGCACAGCGGCTATCACAAACACACCGCCTACATCCTGAAGAACGCCGACATGCCCGGCTTCTCCAAGAAGGAACAGGCACGCCTGAGCCTGCTGGCACTGGCGCAACGCGGCAGCTTGGACAAATTGCAGGGACAACTACCCGATACCGAGGCCCTGGTACTGGCGATGAGCCTGCGTCTGGCGGTCCTCTTCCACCGCAGCCGCAGCGATGTGCCCTTGCCCGCGATGCGCGGTCGTTTCAGCGGTACCAAGTTCCATCTCGTGATCGCCGCAGACTGGCTGGCCCAGAACCCGCTGACCGGGACCGCGTTGCAGGAAGAGACCGGACTTTGGAAGGCACTGGATGTCAGCCTGCAGGTACAGAAGGGCTGAAGTCACGCACCTCACGGGTATAATTCCGCCGTCAATTTCGAACACAAACGGTAGCGTTATGATTCTGGTCACAGGCAGTGCAGGTTTCATCGGAGCGAACTTCGTCCTCGACTGGTTCGCGCAACACGACGAAGGCGTCGTCAGCCTCGACAAGCTGACCTACGCGGGCAATCTGGAGAATCTCGCCTCACTCAAAGACAACCCCCGTCACATCTTCGTGCAAGGTGACATCGGCGACCAGGCATTGGTCAGCCGCTTGCTCGCCGAGCACCGTCCGCGCGCCGTGGTCAATTTCGCCGCAGAAAGTCATGTGGATCGCTCCATCCACGGCCCGGAGGATTTCATCCAGACCAACGTCGTCGGCACCTTCCACCTGCTCGAAACGATACGCGCCTACTGGGGCGGACTGGAGGGCGAAGCCAAAGTCTCCTTCCGCTTCCTGCATGTCTCCACCGACGAGGTGTACGGCTCGCTCGGCGCGCAGGACCCGGCCTTCAGCGAAACCAACCGCTACGAGCCGAACAGCCCCTATTCCGCCAGCAAGGCCGCCAGCGACCATCTGGTGCGCGCCTACCACCACACCTACGGCCTGCCGGTGCTGACCACCAACTGTTCGAACAACTACGGCCCTTACCACTTCCCGGAGAAGCTGATCCCGCTGATGATCGTCAACGCGCTCGCCGGCAAACCGCTGCCGGTGTACGGCGACGGCCAGCAGATCCGCGACTGGCTGTACGTCAAGGACCACTGTTCGGCGATCCGCCGCGTGCTGGAAAGCGGCCGCACAGGCGAGGTATATAACGTCGGCGGCTGGAACGAGAAGGCCAACCTCGACATCGTGCATACCGTCTGCGGCCTGCTCGACGAACTGCGCCCGCGCACGGATGGCAAGTCCTACCGCGAACAGATCGCCTTCGTCACCGACCGTCCAGGCCATGACCGCCGCTACGCGATCGACGCGCGCAAGATCGAGCGCGAACTCGGCTGGAAACCGGCCGAGACCTTCGAAACCGGCATCCGCAAGACCGTGCAGTGGTATCTGGACAACCAGGACTGGGTGGGCAACGTGCAGTCCGGCAACTACCGCCAGTGGCTGGAGACGAACTACGCGGGACGCGCCTGATGAAGATATTGCTGTTCGGCAAGAACGGACAGATCGGCTGGGAGCTGCAGCGCAGCTTGGCTCCGCTGGGCGAACTGGTCGCGCTGGGCCGTGACAGCAAGGAGCACTGCGGCGACTTCTCCGATCCGGAGGGCATCGCCCGCATGGTGCACGAAGTCGCACCCGACGTGATCGTCAATGCAGCCGCCTATACCGCGGTAGACCGCGCCGAGAGCGAAGCCGAACTGGCTCGCACCATCAACGCGGCCGCCCCCGGCGTGCTGGCCCGTGAGGCTGCCTCGCTCGGCGCCTGGTTGATCCACTATTCGACCGACTACGTGTTCGACGGCTGCGGCGACCGACCCTGGCTGGAGACCGATGCAGCGGCCCCGCTGAACATATACGGCGCGACCAAGCTGGAAGGCGAGCAGGCGATCATGCAGTCCGGCTGCAAGCATCTGATCTTCCGCACCAGCTGGGTCTACGGCGCGCGCGGCGGCAACTTCGCCAAGACCATGCTGAAGTTCGCGCAGGAACGCGACAGCCTGCAAGTCATAGCCGACCAGATCGGCGCACCCACCGGCGCAGACCTGCTGGCCGACGTGACTGCCCATGCGATACGTACAGCGAGATTTCAGCCGGAGCTGTCCGGCCTGTATCATCTGACTGCGGGCGGCGAGACCTCATGGCATGGCTATGCCGACTTCGTGATCGGTTTCGCGCGACAGACCGGCATCCCGCTCAAGGTCGGCGCGATCCAGCCGGTGCCTACCGGCGCGTTTTCCACATCGGCCAAACGCCCGCACAACTCGCGATTGGATTGCAGCAAATTGAAGAATGAACTTGACCTCAATCTGCCTCATTGGCAGGTCGGTGTCGAACGTATGTTGACTGAAATTCTGGATAAACAAGCATGACAAAACGCAAAGGCATCATCCTCGCCGGCGGCTCCGGCACCCGGCTTCACCCGGTCACGCTGGTCGTATCCAAGCAGTTGCTGCCGATCTACGACAAGCCGATGATCTACTATCCGCTATCGACGCTGATGCTGGCCGGCATCAGCGACATCCTGATCATCTCCACACCGCAGGACACGCCGCGCTTCCAGCAACTGCTGGGCGACGGCAGCGCCTGGGGCTTGAATTTCCAGTACGCCACACAACCCTCGCCGGACGGACTGGCGCAGGCCTTCGTCATCGGCCGCGAATTCATCGGCAACGATCCTTCCGCATTGGTGCTGGGCGACAACATCTTCTACGGGCATGCCTTCCATCAGCAACTGAAGAGCGCAGCCAGCCGGGATGACGGCGCGACCGTGTTCGCCTATCACGTGCGCAATCCCGAACGTTACGGCGTCGTCGAGTTCGATGCCGAAGGTCGTGCGGTCTCGCTGGAAGAAAAACCGCTGCAGCCGAAGTCCAGCCATGCCGTCACCGGCCTGTATTTCTACGATAACGACGTGCTGGATATCGCAGCCGCACTGAAGCCCTCGCCGCGCGGCGAACTGGAGATCACCGACATCAACCGTATCTATCTGGAACAGGGTCGGCTGTCGGTCGAGATCATGGGCCGCGGCTACGCCTGGCTGGACACCGGCACGCACGAGTCCATGCTGGACGCGAGCCAGTTCGTGCAGACCATCGAACATCGCCAAGGGCTCAAGATCGCCTGCCCGGAAGAGATCGCCTACCGCAAGGGCTTCATCGACGCCACGCAGCTGGAACGACTTGCCGCACCGCTGCTGAAGAGCGGCTACGGCGACTATCTGATGCAAGTCCTGAGGGAAGGGAAGTTCCCGTTGTGAAGACCATCCGGACGGAAATCCCGGATCTGCTGGTCATCGAACCCGAGGTGTTCGGCGACGAGCGCGGATTCTTCTTCGAGAGCTTCAACCGCCGCACTTTTGCCGAGCTGGCCGGGCGCGATATCGACTTCGTGCAGGACAACCACTCGCGCTCGGCGCAGCACGTGCTGCGCGGCCTGCATTACCAGATCCGGCATCCTCAAGCGAAGCTGGTGCGCGTCGTGCAGGGGCGCGTGCTCGACGTGGCGGTGGATATCCGCCGCGACTCGCCGACCTTCGGCAAATATGTCGCGATGGAACTATCCGCCGAGAACAAGCGCATGCTGTGGATACCGGAAGGTTTCGCGCATGGTTTCGTCGTGCTCTCCGACATGGCAGAACATCTCTACAAGACGACAGACTACTGGTATCCGGAGCACGAACGCTGCATACGCTGGGACGACCCGGCGCTAGCGATAGACTGGCAGCTGCAGGGGCTGCCGGTGCTATCCGGCAAGGACAGCCGGGGCATTCCCCTCGCCGAAGCGGAGCTGTTTCCTTAATCCGGCGACAGGAACGAACGTACGATACGCAGCGCGGTCTCCGTCGCACCGCGATTGGCCGCGACGAATCCGGCGCCACTCCGGCGCATCGCCGACAACGCATCCGCATCCGCCAGCAAACGCTGCGCTTCCGCAACCAGCCCGACGACATCCTGAACCTGCTGTGCCGCACCGGCGGCCACCGCGAGCCGCGTCGCCTCGGCGAAGTTAAAGGTATGCGGACCGACCAGCACCGGCGTGCCGACCGCGCAGGCCTCGATCAGGTTCTGCCCGCCACAGGGCAGCAGGCTGCCGCCGATGAAAGCGAGATCGGCCGCGGCGTAATAGGCGAACATCTCTCCCATGCTGTCGCCCAGCATCACCCGCACGGACGGCTCGACCGCCCTGCCTTCCGACCGGCGCCGGTATGCGATGCCGCGCTGTTCCAGCAACGCGGCGACCTCGGCGAAACGCTGCGGATGGCGCGGCACGAGCACCAGCAACCAATCCGCTGTCGGTAGCGCATCGAGCAGCAGCGCCTCCTCGCCCTCGCGGGTGCTGGCGGCGAGGAACACCTGGCGCTCCGCGCCGAACTGCTCCCGCAACTGCTTGCCCAGCGTCAGCATCGCTTGCGGCGCCACGATGTCGAACTTGAGGTTGCCCATCACCGATACGCTCTTCCCGCCCAATGCCGTCAGGCGCGCCGCGTCGTCTTCGGTTTGCGCGGCGACCGCGGACAGGCGCACCAGCGCATCGCGCGTCAGCCCGGCGAACCGCGCATAGCCGCGTGCGGACTTCTCCGACATGCGCGCGTTCAGCAGCAATAGCGGCACGCCTTGCTCATGCGCCGCACGGATCAGGTTGGGCCAGATTTCGGTCTCCATCAGAATGCCGAGCTGCGGGCAAAAGTGGCGCAGGAATGCATTTACCGCGAACGGATAATCGTAGGGCAGATAGGCGCGCAGCACCTGATCGCCGTACAGCTGTTCGCCAGCCGCACGCCCGGTAGGCGTGGCGTGGGTGAGCAATATCCGGTGATCGGGATAAGCGGCGCGCAGCCGCGCGACCAGACTCTGCGTCGCGCGCGTCTCGCCGACCGAGACCGCATGCAGCCAGATCAGCGGCTTGCCGTCATGCCCGAGATCATCATGCCGGGGATAAAAGCCGAAACGCTCGGCGATATGGGACAGGTATTCCGGCTGTTTGCGCGCGCGCCACAGCAGGCGCAGCAGGACATACGGCAGCAGCAGCCACAACGCCGCCGTGTAAAGAAGTCTCATTGAATGTAGTCATGCGCCGGAATCATGCCGCGCATGGTAGTGGCGTTAGGCATGCCGCTCAAGAAAAACATTTGTTGCCGCCCCATCGGACAACTAGAATGCGGCCATTCCAGACTCCGTTCCAGACCAATTCCGCGCAATGAAAATCCTCGTCGTCAGACTATCCTCGCTGGGCGACATCCTTCACCTGTTCCCGGCGATCAGCGATCTGCGCCGCGTTTATCCGGATGCGGATATCCACTGGCTGGTCGAGCCCGCCTTCGCCGAAGTGGCGGGCTGGCATGCGGGAGTGAACAAGGTGATCCCCGTAGCATTGCGGGCGCACAAGAAGACCTGGTGGCGCATACCGAAGCTGCTGGGCGGGCTGCGCAAACAACTGCGCGCGGAGAACTACAACATCGTGCTCGATGCGCAAGGCCTGCTGAAGAGCGCGCTGCTGGCGCGGCTCGCCGGTAAGCCGGTCTGGGGGCTATCCGCCGCCAGCGCGCGCGAACCTCTGGCGGCGAAGTTCTACCAACGCACCGCCGCCATCCCCAAGGGGCTGCATGTCATCGACAAGAACCGCCGACTGGTTGCGCAGCTGTTCGATGCAGATGCATCCGGCCCGGCCGACTATGGACTGGAACTATTCCATAGTCGCTTGCAGCAGACCGCGTTGCCCGCCGCGCTCGCCGAAACGACCGCGCAGCCTTACCTGGTGCTGCTGCACGGCACGACCTGGAACAGCAAATACTGGCCCGAGTCCTCCTGGATGGAATTGGTCGCACTGCTGACGAACAATGGCATGCGCTGCCTGCTGCCCTGGGGCAACGAGCAGGAGCGTCTGCGCGCCGAACGCCTGCAGGCCGCCGGCGGCGCATACGCCTTCGTCCTGCCCCGCATGAAACTGACCGAACTGATGGGCGTGCTGCTGCGCGCGCGCGGCTTCGTCAGCGTCGAAAGCGGCATAGGCCATCTCGCGGCCGCGCTCGACCTGCCCGGCATCATGCTGCACGGCCCGACCGACCCGGCCTACAGCGGGATACTGGGCAAGGCCTGCATCCACCTGACCAGCGGCATGGATTGCTCGCCCTGCTTCCGGCGCGACTGCCCGAAGATCGCTGCGCCGGACGAGATTCCGCCATGCCAGCTGTCGATCACGCCGCAACAGGTATACCGGCACAGCATGGCATTGCCGGGCACAGGCGAATCGTCTCGATAAACTGCTAAAATCCGCACCTTCGAATCCACGGTAGAACCGCATGACGCATTACGCTCCGCTGGTCGCCCTGCTGACGACGCTGCTGGCGCTGACGTTGATCCTGACGGTCGGCAAACGCGCCGTCGTTCACGACATCCCCAACGAACGCTCACTGCACGACAAGCCCGTGCCGCGGGTCGGCGGCATCGCGCTGCTGGCCGGCGTGTTCGCCGGATGGATGTTGCTGTCGTCGGCATGGAACTGGTGGATAGCCCTGCCTGTGCTGGCATTGTTCGCGCTGTCCCTGCTGGACGACCTGCGCAGCCTGTCGGCCCGTACACGTCTGATCGCGCATTTCGTCGCCGCACTGATCGCGCTGTCCGGGGCGGACATCTCCATGCTGTGGCTGCTCCCGCTGCTGTTGTTCAGCGTATGGATGACCAATCTGTATAACTTCATGGACGGCTCGGACGGACTGGCGGGCGGCATGGCGCTGTTCGGCTTCGGCAGCTATGGAATCGGTGCCTGGCTGTCCGGCAACGAGGGTTATGCGCTGCTGAATTTCACGATTGCCGCTGCGGCGCTGGGCTTTCTGGCATTCAACTTCCACCCCGCGAAAGTATTCATGGGCGATGCCGGCTCGATACCGCTGGGCTTCCTGGCCGCGACTCTGGGCATCCACGGCTGGCAAACCGGACTCTGGCCGCTGTGGTTTCCCATACTGGCGTTCTCTCCCTTCATCGTCGACGCGACCTTCACGCTGCTCCAGCGCCTGCGGCGCGGCGAAAAGCTGTCGCAGGCGCACCGCAGCCACTATTACCAACGCCTGGTGCAGATGGGCTGGGGACACCGCAACACCGCGCTGGCCGAATATGTGCTGATGATCCTGATGGGAACCGCCGCATTGTCGGCGCTGTCGCTTCCGGCCAGCGGACAATACGCCATGCTCTTGTTGACAGCCGCCCTTTATCTGGCGATCGCCGCACTGATAGACAAACGCTGGCATACACACCAACAAGGGGCAGCACATGCTTAAACCTCATATCCGCACCCTGCTTGCAGTGCTGCACGATGCCGCCGCAGCTATGCTGGCCTGGAGCCTGGCCTATTTGCTGCGCTTCAACTTCGACCTGCCGGAGGACTTCGCCGCCGAGTTGCGCCATACCTTGATATGGGTCGTTCCATTGCAGATGCTGGTGTTCTGGCGCTTCGGCCTCTACCGCGGCATCTGGCGCTATGCCAGCACGCCCGATCTGCGCCGCATCGTGCTGGCGGTCGCGCTCTCGGCCGCCGCGATCCCCTTGCTGTTCTGGATGCTGCGCCTAGGATTGGTCATCCCGCGCACGGTGCTGATCATCAATCCCTTATTGCTGATCCTGCTGATGGGCGGCAGCCGTTTCGCCTACCGGATGTGGAAAGAGCAGAACCTGTATGGCGACATCAAGCTGAACGGCGAACCGGTACTGGTGCTCGGCGCAGGCGATGCGGCAGCGAGTCTGACCCGGGAGCTTGCCAAGAGCAGCGATTGGCGGCTGGTCGGTTTCCTCGACGACGACAGCGCGCGCCACGGCCGCACGCTGAACGGCATCCGCATCCTCGGCGGACTGGACGACTTGTCGGTCTGGGCCGAACGGCTGGGCGTGACGCAAGCCATCATCGCGATGCCTTCCAGTTCGCACCAGCAACGAAAACGGGCGATCCATCTGTGCAACCAGGCCAAGCTGAAGGCGCTGACGGTTCCCGCGTTCGACGACCTGATGAGCGGCAAGGTATCGGTGTCGCAACTGCGACCGATCGAACTCGACGACTTGCTGGGACGCGACCCGGTGATGCTGGACGATGCCGGATTGCACGGGCTGCTGACTGGCAGCGTGGTGATGGTTACCGGCGCAGGCGGCTCGATCGGATCGGAACTGTGCCGCCAGATCGCGCACTTCGCCCCGGCGAAGCTGGTGCTGTTCGAGCTGAGCGAGTTCGCGCTCTATACGCTGGAACAGGAGCTGCAGCAGTCCTTCCCTGCGCTGGACTTCGTCTGCCTGGTCGGCGATGTGCGCGATGCAACGCGGGTGAATGAAGCCATTCGGCTGCACATGCCGACGGTACTGTTCCATGCCGCCGCTTACAAGCATGTGCCGATGATGGAACGGCACAACGCATGGCAGGCGATACGCAACAACGTACTGGGCACCTACACCGTCGCGCAGGCGGCGCAACAAAGTGGCGTCGGCAAGTTCGTGATGATCTCCACCGACAAGGCGGTGAACCCGACCAACGTGATGGGCGCATCCAAGCGGCTGGCCGAAATGGCCTGTCAGGCGCTGCAACCGTCGGGAACGACGCGCTTCGTCTCGGTGCGATTCGGCAACGTGCTGGGCTCGTCCGGCAGCGTGATTCCCAAGTTCCGCTCGCAAATCGCGCAAGGCGGGCCAATCACCGTGACTCACCCCGAGATCACCCGCTACTTCATGTCGATTCCCGAGGCGGCGCAGCTGGTGCTGCAGGCCGGCCTGATGGGACAGGGCGGCGAGATCTTCGTGCTCGACATGGGCGAGCCGGTGAAGATCGTCGATCTGGCGCGCGACCTGATCCGCCTGTCCGGCTATACCGAAGACGAGATCAAGATCGAATTCTCCGGCCTGCGTCCGGGCGAGAAACTGTACGAGGAGTTGCTAGCCAACGACGAGAACACGCTGCCGACACCGCATCCGAAGCTACGCATCGCACAGGCCAGGCAGCCCGATGCGGCATGGCTGGCGCGGCTGCTGGAATGGACGGAAACGACTTCGATGGCCGACGAACAAGTGCGCGCCGAACTCACCGAATGGGTGCCGGAATATCAACCCGACTCGTCCGGGCAGACGACCCGGCAGGCGGATCGACCTTGAACGCGGCCCTCTCCGGGCTGCAACGCCACACGCTTCCGCCGTTGCGCTGGAGCGCGGTACTGATCGGCCTTGCCGTGCCGATCTCCGTGGCGCTCGACAACCTGCTGCTGGCATTCCTGTTGCTGGGGGCGCTATTCAATGCACGGGCCGCCGGTCAAATCGCCTTGCATCATCCGGTGGCGCGCGCCGCATGGCTGCTGTTCGCCATGCTCGCCATCGGCACGCTCTACGGCACGACACCGCTGCGCGAAGCGGCTGGCACTCTCGGCAAGTATATCGACCTGGCATTCATCCCTCTGTTCATGCTGCTGCTATCCGGCGACTCGGCCCGGCTGAAGGCGCAATACGCATTTCTCGCGGCGATGGGTCTGACGCTGGCATTGTCTTTTCTGCTCGGCAGCGGCTGGCTACCGGTGCAACACTGGATGTCCAGTTATGCATTGCCGGACAACCCGGTCGTCTTTCACAGTCACATCGCACAGAACAATATGATGGCGTTCGCCGTGTTCCTCGCACTGCTCAGGCTGCGCGCAGCCGCCTCGCTGCAGGCAAGGGCGGGCTGGGGTTTGTTCGCGCTGCTGGGTGCGATCAATGTGCTGTTCATGGTGCAGGGACGCACCGGTTACTTGATTCTGCTGGCGCTGCTGGCCTGGTTCGCCTGGAGCACCTTGGCTCGCGGCAAGAAGCTGGGCTCGCGCCATGCCGCGGCATTGCTGCTGATGATGGCGGGACTGGCCTCCGCCGCCTACCAGTTATCGCCGCGCCTGCATGATCGAGTAGAGCTGCTCGTTTCCGAATTCCAGGCATGGCAACCCAATCAGGGCAAGGACACCTCCACCGGCCAGCGTCTGGATTTCTACTACAACACTCTGCAGATCGTGCAGCAACATTCCCTGTCCGGCGTCGGAACAGGAGGATTCCCCGCCGCCTTCGCACAACAGGTGCAGGGCACCGAAGCCTTGGCTACACACAATCCGCACAACGAATACCTGATGATCACCGCACAGACCGGCCTCGTCGGGCTCGCGCTACTGCTGTATCTGCTCTACACACTATGGCGAACCGCGCCGCGGCTGCCCACTGCATTCGAGCAGGACGCGGCGCGCGGGCTGGTGCTGGCTTATCTTTTGAACTGCACATTCAATTCCGCGCTGATGGATCATTCGGACGGATTGTTCTTCGCGTTCATGACCGCGGTGTTGTTCGCCAATCTCAAACAGGAAGCGAAACGTGACTGACACCCATACTCCAAGCCGACCAAAGCTCAGCGTATACATCATCACCTACAACGAGGCGGACAAGATCGCGGACGCGGTCGCCAGCGTGAGCTGGGCCGACGAGGTGCTGGTGCTGGACTCGAACAGCACGGACGACACCGCCAATATCGCCACCGAACTCGGCGCAACGGTGAAACAGATCCCGTTCACGACCTTCGGCAAGCTGCGCAACGACGCGATCGCCTCGTGCAGCCACGACTGGGTGTTCAGCCTGGATGCGGACGAACGCTGCACGCCATCCGCGCGCGCCGAGATCGGACGCGTGCTCGCGCAGCCTGATGCCGACGCCTATTACGTGCCGCGCCGCAACTGGTTCATGGGGCGCTGGATTCGTCACAGCGGCTGGTATCCCGACTACCGCCAGCCGCAACTGTTCCGCAAGACCGCGATGAAGTTCAACGACCAGGACGAGGTGCACGAGTCCTATCGCGTTGAAGGCAAAATCGGCTACTTCGAGTCGTCCATCGTGCAGGTACCGTTCCAGAACCTGGAACAACTGGTGCACAAGATGCAGCGCTATTCCACGCTGGGCGCGCGCAAGCTGGAACGCAAGAACAAGCGCTTCGGCATGGGCACCGCGCTGATCCACGGCCTGTGGGCGTTCTTCCGCATCTATGTGCTAAAGCGCGGCTTCCTCGACGGCTGGGCCGGCTTCGTGCTGGCGCTGGGCAACTTCGAGGGCACTTTCTACCGCTACGCCAAGGCGGCGACCGCGAAAACCAACTGGACCCAACCGCCGTCGGACGATGAAGCCAGATAATTTTCGCATCGCCGTCATCGTCACCACCTACAACCGGCCGGACGCGCTGGCGCTGGTGCTGGACGGCTTCCTCGCGCAGAGCGACCGCGACTTCGAACTGCTGGTCGCCGACGACGGCTCGACCGCCGAGACCGCGGAACTGGTCCGCGAATATCAATCGCGTGCGCCGTTCAAGCTCACGCATGTCTGGCAGGAAGACGCAGGCTTCCGCGCCGCGGCCGCACGCAACCGCGCGCTGGCGCAGACCGACGCCGACTACATCGTGTTCACCGACGGCGACTGCGTGCCGCCGACCGGCTTCGTCGCTGCGCAGCGCGAGCTGGCCGAACCCGGCTGGTTCCTGTCCGGCAACCGCGTGCTGCTGAGCGAGACTTTCACGCAACAGGTCGTGCAAAATAAAACGCCGATCTTCCAGTGGAGCAAGGCGCAGTTGCTGCACGCGGTGTTGCGCGGCGACCTCAACCGCTGGCTGCCGCTGCTGCACCTGCCCGACTGGGACTGGCTGCGCAAGCGCACGCCGCAACGCTGGCAGGGCGCAAAGACTTGCAACCTCGCAGCCTGGCGCGCCGACCTGCAGCGGGTGAACGGGCTGGACGAGTCCTACACCGGCTGGGGGCTGGAGGATTCCGACCTGGTGATACGCTTGCTGCGCGCCGGCGTGCAACACAAGAGCGGACGTTTCGCCGTGCCGGTGTTCCACCTGTGGCACCGCGAGAACGACCGCAGCCGGCTGGAAGAGAACCAGCGCCAGCTCGATGCGCTGCTGGCGTCGGACCACCTGCGCGCCAAACAGGGACTGGATCAGTACCGATGAAGATATTGCATGTCGCGCGCCGCTACGGCCCGGTCGGCGGCATGGAGCGTTATGTGTGGGAAGTGACGCGCGAACTCGCGGCACTCGGCCATCAGGTCGAGGTGGTGTGCGAGCGCTGCTACGCCGAACCGCCGCCCGGCATCGAAGTACATGAGCTCGGGGAGATCGCCGCGCGTCCGCGCTGGATCGCGCTGCTGCGCTTCGGCAATCGCGTCGCGCGCTGGCTGCATGACAACCCACGCCCCGGTTCTGTAATCCACAGCCATGAGCGGCTGGATTGCCATCACACGACCACCTTCCACGGCCCGCCGTTCTCGACGGTGCGCGACAAGCCTTGGTGGAAGAAGCTGTCGTTGCGCATCGCGATGCAGCTGTGGCTGGAGCGGCGCGAGTTGCGGGTCGCTCGCGCCATCGTGCCGAACTCCGCGATCATTTCAAAGATGCTCGCGCACTACTATCCGGAGTACACGCACAAGCTGACCGCGCCGGTCGAGCCGGGCGTCGCCTCCGGCCCGCTGCGCGCATTCCGCGCGGTCGATCCGCAGGGCGGCGTGATCGGTTTCATCGGCAAGGAATGGCAACGCAAAGGCCTGCCGCTGATCGCGGCCATCGTCGCCGAACTGCGCCGCACTCGCCCGAATCTGGAACTGTGGGTGATCGGCCCCGCACCGGAAGAGGTGCAACACCTGTTCGCCGAATGGCAAGGTGGCTACCGCCTGCTCGGCTGGCGCAGCGACAACGAGCACCTGAAAGATTTCGACGTGCTGCTGCACCCGGCGCGTGCCGAGCCTTACGGCATGGCGATCGCCGAGGCGATGGCCGCGCAAGTGCCGGTGGTGGTATCGGACGTATGCGGTGCGGCGGCTTCGGTCGGCGCGGAATCCGGCGCGGTGTTGCCGCTGTCCGCACCACTCAGCGACTGGGCCGCCGCCGTCGAGACGCAACTGAGGCGCGCGGACGCACCGCCCCGCTTCGACCGCGGCTGGCGTGCCGTCGCGGTCGAGTATGAGACAATCTACAAAAACCTGAATGGTGAAAAGCGATGAGTGAAAGATTCATGAAGTCCTGCCCGGTGGGCTGCGACGCCCCGCTGGAAACGACGAACCATGCGCTGCCGGAAGGCGCACTGCTGCGCTGCACGAAATGCGGGCAGTTGCTGAGCCAGTGCACCGAGGCGCGCTACTGGCAGTCGATGGAAGAATTCGATGCGCCGCAGGGAACGCTGCCCAGCGAACGTTCGCTGGCCAGCCGTTTCCGCCGCAGCAAGAAGTTCCTCGACCAGATCGCGCGCCTGCTCGACAAGTCCCCCGGAGAGATCAAGCTGCTAGACGTCGGCTGCTCCAGCGGTGCCTTCCTCGCCGATGCGGTGAAGATGGGCTTCCGCGCCGAAGGCGTAGAGCCCGCGGCCGCACCGGTGGCGACCGCACAGGCCGCGGGTCTGAACGTGCGTCAGGGACTATTGCAGGACATCGGTTATGCCGACGGCCAGTTCGATGCAATCACATTGCTCGAAGTCATCGAACATCTGCAGGACCCGCATTCGCTGTTGCAGGAATGTCGCCGCATCCTGCGTCCGGGCGGCATCCTGCTGGTCGGCACCGGCAATGCCGCGAGCTGGACCTTCGCCGCCGAGGGCGCGCGCTGGGAATACCTGAGCATCGCCGGACACGGCGGTCATGTCAGTTTCTACAATCCGCAATCGCTGGGTACGCTGGCGCAGCGCAGCGGCTTCTCGGTCGCCGCAGTGCGCACCCGCGGCGTGCGTTTCTGCGAGAAGAGCGATTGCTCCAAGCCGGTGTACCGCCTCGCCAAGATCGCCGGCGAGTCGCTGAACTTCCTCGCCGCCGCGCTCGACAAGGGCCACGACATGGCGGTGTACCTGAGGCGCGACTGACGATGTCCCGCCCGCACCTCTCCGTCATCATCCCGGTCTACAAGGCCGAGAACTGCCTGGACGAACTGTACCGCCGCCTGAGTGCGGCGCTGGGCGGCATAGACGAGAACTTCGAGATCGTCCTGGTCGAGGATTGCGGCGGCGACAACTCCTGGCAAAAGATAACGGAACTGGCGGCGCGCGACCCGCGCGTGCGCGGCATCCAGTTCAGCCGCAACTTCGGCCAGCACTACGGCATCACCGCGGGCATCGACCACTGCACCGGCGACTGGGTGGTGGTGATGGATTGCGATCTGCAGGATCGCCCCGAGGAGATTCCGCGCCTGTATGCCAAAGCGCAGGAAGGCTACGACGTGGTGCTCGCGCGCCGCGGCGAAAGGCAGGACCCGCCGCTGAAGCGCTTCACCTCCTGGCTGTTCTACAAGGTGTTCAGCTATCTGGCCGATATCGAATACGACGGGCAGACCGGCAACTTCCGCATCATGTCGCGCAAGGTGGTGGAGAACCTGCGCACTGTGCGCGAACAATTGCGCTTCTTCGGCGGACTGGTGCAATGGCTGGGTTTTCCCACCGCGAGCATCGAAGTCGAACATGCCGAACGCCATGAGGGTCAATCGACTTACACCTACGCCAAGCTGTGGAAACTGGCCGCAGAGACCATCATCGCCTATTCGGACAAGCCGCTGCGGCTGGCGGTGCGCTTCGGCTTTCTGATGGCCTTCCTGTCGTTTTGCTACGGCCTGTACATCCTGATCCGCTCGATGTTCTACAGCGTGCCCATCATGGGCTGGAGCAGCCTGATCGTGTCGCTGTATTTCATCGGCGGCATCATCATCTCCATCCTCGGCATCATCGGCATCTATCTGGGCAAGACCTTCGACGAGAGCAAGAAGCGCCCGCTCTACATCGTCAGGCGCGCAACCTTCGATGAGTGACCTGCTCAAACCTACTCCATGGGACACGGCGGCCTTCGGCATGCCGACCTGGGAGCTGACCGAATATTCCGCAGCCTCGCTACAACAGGCCGCGCAGACCGCGGGCCACCACACGATCAAGGTCGATCCGCTCGCCGACAAGCGCATGCTGCACGAGCAAGGCTTCTATTATTGCGACACGCTGATCGAACCGTATTGCAACGCGACGCGATTGCGCCCGGCGCTTCATGCGGATGCGACCATAGGCAAGGAGCCGGATGCCGCACAGGCGATGGTCATCTGCCACGGTGCGTTCGCGCACGGCCGCTTCCACCGCGACTTCAACCTGTCGAAAGAGGCCGCCGACAAACGCTACGACAACTGGCTCGGACAGCTGCTCGACAAGAAACAGGTATACGGCCTGTACTGGAAGAACGAGCTGGGCGGTTTCGTCGCCTACGACGGCAACAGCCTGTTGTTGCACGCCGTCGCGGAAAAATATCGCGGCAAGGGCTGTTCGAAATTCTGGTGGAGCGCGGTGTGCGAGGAATTGCTGGCGGCCGGGCATGACGAGGTGAAGAGCTCGATCTCCGCCGGCAACCTCGCCGTGCTGAACCTGTATGCCTCGCTCGGCTTCTCCTTCCGCAACCCGCAAGACATCTATCACCGACTGACACCATGAGCTACTTCTACATCTTCATGACCATCGCGCTGACCGTGTACGGACAGATCGCGATCAAATGGCAAGTGCTGAAAGTCGGCGCGCTGCCGGAAGCGACGCCGGACAAGATCGTCTTCCTGCTGCACCTGCTGCTGAACCCGTGGATCATCAGCGCGCTGCTGGCCGCGTTCCTCGCGTCGGTGTTCTGGATGGCGGCGATGACCAAGCTGCAGCTGAGCCACGCCTATCCCTTCATGGGCCTGACCTTCGTCGTGGTGCTGCTGGCCAGCGGCTTCTTCTTCCAGGAACCGGTGACGCCGCTGAAGATGGCGGGCACCGCGTTGATTTTTCTGGGCCTGGTCGTCGCCAGTCAGGGCTGATTGCAGGCCGTGCCGCGGCACAGCATATACAGCCGATCCCCCAGCAGTTTGTATACCTTGTATTCCTTGCCGAGCTGAGGATCCGCTTCGCGCGCCAGCACGAAGCCGTGCTCCCATTGTGCGGGCGGATGCTGCAGCGCCTGATGCGGATAGCGCTGCTGGTTGATGTAGGCCGTCACGTTCAGTCCCGGCGCGCTGGAGTCCGTCACGTACAGCGGCCGCTCGCCAGCGATGGCGACGATGTCGGCCGCCGCCAGCGCATAGTTCTCGCCGCGGAACTTGTGCTGGTAATAGGGAAAGACGAACAGTCCCAGCGCGAAACACAGCACGATAGCCGCCGCCAGCCAGCGCCGCGCGGTGCGCTGCGCGGCCTCGCCGGCCTGCCAGATCAGCCAGGCGCAGATCAGCGCAAACAGCGGATAGATCGGGATCAGGTAGCGCATCCCGCCATGCGGCGACAGCCAGTACGGCAGCAGATTCAGCCCGGCGATCATCAATGCAGTACGAAAGTGGCGCGGATGATTGGTGTCGAACACGACGCGACGGCGCAGCAGGAAATAGATCGCCAGCGCGCCGGCCGGCAGCAGGCCGGACCAGGCCTCCAGCGGATACAGCACTAGCCGCGTCAGATATTCGCCGACGCCGGGGAAGGCCAGCTTGGCGAGTATCTCGTCGAACATGCGTCCGCTCTGGCTGTGGCCCGACGGGATCATGGCGAACCACAATATCGGCGCGGCCAGCATCACCGCATGCGCCGCCAGCGACGGGATGCCCAGCAGCAGCTTGCGATAGTCGCGATCGAACAGCAGCACGAAGACCGCCGCGCCGTAGAACACATAAGCGGTGAACGCCTTGCTCAGCAGCGCGCAGGTCAGCGCGACCGCAGCCAGCCACAGCAAGCCGGGACGCGATCCCACGCATCCGGCCCACAGCAGCGCGATAGCACTGAAGATGAAGAAGCCGAACAGCGGATCGACGTAGGCCAGCCAGCCGTGGTACATCATCACATCGGAGAAGGTCAGGTGCACCAGCGCGGCGAATGCGGCGAAGCGCCGGTCGCCGAACAGCCGCCAGACCAGCCAGGCCAGCATCGCCGCCGTACCCAGCGTGGCCGCGACGGTCAGGCCGCGCGCGACGACCAGCACATTCGCCCAGCCCGCCAGATCGGCCAGCGGAATGATCATCCAGTTGAACAGCGGGTTGTGCTGGACATCGTTGCCGTAAAGATACTGCTTCAGCCATACGCCGTGCTGCGCCATCTCCATCGACGAGATCGGGAAGATCGCCTCCTCGCCGATGTAATACAGGTTCAGCATCGGCAGGAAACTCAGCACCGCGAAGATCAGCAGCAAACGTACGCTCGGGTTGGGCAGGGTCATTTTCAGAATCTCACATTAGGCCGCCGTCAGGCAGGTCGATCGTCCCGTCCGGGCGCGAGGCATCGCGCCAGAACGAGCGGAATATTTTCTCATAGCAGGTCGAAGCCGCGTGGTGCTCGTCGATGAACTCGTCGGCAGCGCAACCGTAGCGCTCCGCCTGTCCGGCGTCCAGTATCGCCACGTTCTGCTCGCGCGACCAGGCATCGAGCGAGCGCTTGGTTTCTTGCAAATAAGCAGCGAGCTCCCGGTGGCGCAGGAATTCCGCCTCCATGCCGGGCAACAGCGGCGGCATGAACAGGATCACTCCGCCACCGTTCGCTCGGGCGCGTTCGGCCAGCGTTGCGAGCCGCTGCAACAGATGCGCGCTCGGGACGCCGCGCGACTCGACCAGATGCCGGCGATATTGCGAACCGCCGGATACGGAAAGCGGGATGCGCGCCTGCGCATTCGCGACGCGCGAGGAATTCGCGAAGGTCGCGCTGCCGTCGTGACGGAAGCCGGTGCAAGTGCCGCGATGGACGGTGTCGAAATCTTTCGCGGGCGTGCCGTCCGCGCAGCGGTACTCTCCGCTCCCCGCCTGCGTGAAATAGCCGCGGAAGGCCACCGCCTTGTCGTCGGCGCGCAGCACAGACTTGAATATCTCGAACAAGGTAGCGACGCGCGGCCAGGACAAGGCGTCGCGCATACGCGCCAGCAGCGGCGCCTGCTGCGCCGGGGATGCCGCCTGCGCCATTGCAGCCGCGGCGGAGAGGTCGGCATCCTGCACCGGAACCTGCTGGTAGACGAAGCCTGTAGCCCAGTCCAGGGGGATAACCAGCCACTTCACCTGCGGCGCATGGCGCTGCAAATATTCCGCCTCGCCGATAGAAGCGCTCAGCCCGTGGCCGCTCTGCGCGTAGTTGTAGATGCGCAGCGTATCCGGGAACGCCTGTTGCGTGATGCCCATCGCAGTGGACGAGCCGAACACCACGGCATTTATCTCCGGCAGCCGGTCGTTCAGGCGCAGCGTCTTGAACAGGTGCGTATCGCTCAGAGTCGGCGCGTAGGTGACGCCCTGCGTGCGCTGCTGCCACTGGCTCGCCAGCCGCACCTTGCCGCTGTTGCCCAGCGTGTCGTTCAACAGGATCAGGTTCAGCGCGAACACCGGCAACAGCGTCGCGCCGAAAGCGGCGGCCAGTATCCAGAAGTAGCGTTTGTGGTCGGCGGCCATATCAGAACTGGAAGTAGAGGAACACCGACTGCTTGTTCAGGTTGACGATGGCGACGAAGCCGAGCAGCCACACTGCCAGCGCGGCGCGCGCGGTCGGCTTCCAGCGCAGCCGCGTCGTCGGCGTGTCGGTCGGCATGTCCAGCGCGGGGCGGTGTGCGGCCATGATCTGCTGGGTGTTCGGCGCGAGCCAGACGATCAGCAGCGAGATCCAGATCCAGTTGATCGCGCCGCCGGGAATCAGGTTATCGGTCGCACCGAACGCCACGCCCTGCGCGGCCAGCCACGCACCGAAGCTGCCCCATTTCGCCAGCCAGGCATCCGGCAGCACGATGCCGTTGAGACCGGCCATCGATGCGAGCATGGACAGCGCGCTGTCCAGACTGTCCGCGCGAAAGAACACCCAAGCCACGGTCACCGCGAGGAAAGTCAGCAGCACCGACAGCGCATGCATGGGTCTGGACAACTTGGCCTTGGGGTTCTGCCCCAGCGCAATGCGCAGCGATTGCCAGCCGTGGTTGATAACCAGATACAGCCCGTGCAGCCCGCCCCAGATCACGAAGGTCCAGCCCGCGCCGTGCCACAGACCGCCCAGCAACATCGTGGCCATCAGGTTCAGGTAGCGCTGGAATCTGCCCTTGCGGTTGCCGCCCAGCGGGATGTACAGGTAATCGCGCAGGAAGCGCGACAGCGTCATGTGCCAGCGCCGCCAGAACTCGATGATGTTCGCGGACTTGTACGGCGAATGGAAGTTCAGCGGCAACACCACGCCGAACATGCGCGACAGGCCGATGGCCATGTCCGAGTAGCCGGAAAAGTCGAAATACAGCTGCAACGTGTAGCACAGCGCTCCGCCCCAGGCATCGACGAAGCCCAACTCGACGCCGGCCGCGGGTGCGGCGAATACCGGGCCGACGTAGACCGCGATACCGTCGGCCAGAATAACTTTTTTGAATAACCCGATGAAGAATATCGTCGAGCCGACCGCCATGTTCTCGTAGCTGAAACGATACGTAGCCGCATGGCCGAACTGCGGCATCATCTCCTTGTGGTGCAGCACCGGACCCGCGATCAGATGCGGAAAATAGGTGACGAACAGCGTGTAATGGATGAAGTTGTATTCCTTCACCTCGCCGCGATAGGTGTCCACCAGGAACGCGATCTGGGTGAAGGTGAAGAACGAGATGCCCAGCGGCAGCACAATCTCGCCCAGCGACCACGACGTGCCTGCGACCTCGTTGAGGTTGCCGACGAAAAAGTTCGCGTACTTGTAATACGCCAGCAGCGCGAGGTTCGCGGCGATCGCGACGATCAGCAGCCGCTTCTTGCGCGCCTCCTCGTGCCGCACGCCAGCCTTGGCGATCCACATGCCGAACGCGTAATTACAGACGATGGAGCCGAGCAGCAGGCCGACGTAAGCCGGATTCCAGTAGCCGTAGAAGAACACCGAGGCCAGCGCCAGCCAGCCTGCGGCGAAGGTGCGGCTGGTGCGTGCCAGTACGAAGAAACCGATCAGTACGACCGGCAGGTAGAGGAACAGGAAGCCGTAGGAGTTGAACAGCATCAGGCAGCGAAGAACTGCGCTATCGCCGCACAGATGCGCGCGACATCCGCGTCATTCATCTCGTAATACAGCGGCAGGCGCAGCAGACGTTCGTTCAGCTCGTCGGTCACCTGCATGCTGCCGCTGACGCGTCCGAATTTGCGCCCGGCAGGCGACGAGTGCAGCGGCACATAGTGAAACACCGGATGGATGCCCTGCGCCTTGAGGTGCGCGATCAGCGCGCTGCGGCTCGCCAGGCTATCGAGCAGCATGTAGAACATATGGCCGTTGCTGTCGGCGTCGAAGTGCGGCAGACGCAGCTTGCCGGCCTGCTCCAGCGGCGCGAGTTGTTCGGCGTAGGCAGAGCAGATGTGGCAACGTTGCGCGGTGATCTCGTCGGCGCGCTCCAGCTGCGCATAAAGGAAGGCACTGACCAGTTCGCTCGGCAGGTAAGATGAGCCGATGTCTACCCAAGTATATTTGTCGACTTCGCCGCGAAAGAACTGACTGCGGTTCGTGCCCTTCTCGCGGATGATCTCGGCGCGCTCGAAAAATCGCTCGTCGTTGATCAGCAGCGCGCCGCCTTCGCCGCTGATGATGTTCTTGGTCTCGTGGAAACTCAGACAGCCGAAATGGCCTATCGTGCCCAGCGCGCGCCCCTTGTAAGTGGACAGCAGCGCCTGCGCCGCATCCTCGACCACCAGCAGACCATGACGCTGCGCGATGTCCATGATCGTATCCATCTCGCAGGGCACGCCGGCGTAGTGCACCGGCACGATGGCGCGAGTCTTCGGGGTGATCGCGGCCTCGATCAGCCGTTCGTCGATATTCAGCGTGTCCGGGCGTATGTCCACGAATACCGGCACCGCGCCGCGCAGCGCGAAGGCATTGGCCGTGGAGACGAAGGTATAGGAAGGCAGGATGACCTCGTCGCCGGGCTGCAGATCGCACAGGATCGCGGCCATCTCCAGCGCCGCGGTGCACGAGTGCGTCAGCAACGCCTTGCGGCAATGCAGCGTCTCCTCGAACCAGCGATTGCACAGCTTGGTGTAATGTCCGTCGCCGGAAATATGGCCGCGCGAAACGGCGTCGGCGATCAGCGCCAGCTCGCGGCCGATGATGAACGGCTTGTTGAAAGGAATGGGTTTCATCGGAACCACTCGAAAATCTGATACGCTATTTTACAGACAAACAGCAAGGGAAACGCGATGGCGATCTACGCGGTAGGCGATATACAAGGCTGCCACACCGAACTGATGCGGACACTGGAGGCGATACGCTTCGATCCGGCGCAGGACAAGCTATGGCTGGTCGGCGACCTGGTCAATCGCGGCCCCGGCTCGCTGGAGGTGCTGCGGCTGGTGAAGTCGCTGGGCGACAGCGCGATCACGGTACTCGGCAACCACGACCTGCACCTGCTAGCGGTGTCTACCGGCGCTGCGGAGCTGCACCGCAGCGACACGCTGGACGAACTGCTCGCCGCCCCCGACCGCGACGAACTGCTGCACTGGCTGCGCCACCAGCGCCTGCTGCATGCCGAAGGCGGCTACGTGCTGGTGCATGCAGGCCTGCTGCCGGGCTGGACGGTAAAACAGGCCGCAAAACTCGCGCGCGAAGTCGAGACCGCGCTACGCGGCGACGACTACGCCACCTTCTTTGCGCGCATGTACGGCAACAACCCCCACGGCTGGGACGACGGACTCACCGGCTACAAACGTCTGCGCGTGATCACCAATGCGCTGACGCGCATGCGCATCTGCACCCCGCAGGGCGACATGGAGTTCAAGTTCAAGGGCGAGTTGCACAACATCCCGGAAGGCTATATGCCTTGGTTCGATGTCCCCGACCGCGCCAGCCGCGACGCGACCGTGATCTTCGGCCACTGGTCCGCACTGGGCCTGCTGCTCCGCGACGACGCGATCGCCCTCGACACCGGCTGCCTGTGGGGCGGCCCGATGACCGCGATCCGCCTGAACGACCGCAAGCTGTTCCAGGTGGAATGCAACAACCCGGTGGAGAAGCATTGGTAATACGCCGGCATTGACCCGACCGGGCCGCATGTATAGACTCGCGTTTATACATTCCGTCAGGAGCAAGACATGTCCGAAGCCGTTCTCGATATCAAGCGATGGGGCAACAGCCTCGGCGTTCGCCTGCCCGCCGCGGTGGCGCGCAAGGCGCATCTGCATGCCGACCAGCGCGTGCGCATCTCCGTCGAAGGCGATCATCTCATCATCTCCCCGGTGACGGACGAACCGCTGACGCTGGAACAGCGACTGGCCGCCTACGATCCGGAACGGCACGGCGGCGAGCAGATGGTCGCGACGCAGACGCTTGGGGCCGAACGGTGGTAGCCACCGCGAAACCGTCAAGCACCAAGCGCAAGGCCTGGTCGCCGGATCGTCAGGACATTGTCTGGATCGACTGCAACCCGCAAGTCGGGCGCGAGATGCGCGATGTCCACCCTTTCCTCGTCCTCTCGCCGCGCGCCTTCAACGAAAAAACCTCGCTGGTGATCGGCCTGCCGATGACCACAGCGGAATACAACACCGACAATCCCTTCGCCGTCGCAGTGGGCGTAGCGAAAGGCCGCAAGGCAGGACAGACCAGCTACGTACTGTGCCACCAGCCTAAATCTTTCGACTGGCGCTTGCGCAAGGCCAAGGCCCATCCGCTGGTCAGGCTGCCGGACGCACTGTTTGTCCAGGTGTGCGAGCGGCTGAATCAAATTATTCAGGTCGGCTGAACATCCCCGGGAACATCCTGCACCAATGCAAATCGGCGCCCCTGAGGACGCCGATTCGTTATTACGCTGCCTGAAACAACCAGCCGATCAGTATCTGCGCCGTTGTGGAGGAGCGCCCGCCGCACGTCCTTCGATATGACGGAACGTGATGCGTCCCTTGCTCAGATCGTAGGGCGACATCTCCAGCGACACCTTGTCGCCGGCGATGATGCGGATGTGGTTCTTCTTCATCTTGCCGGCGCTGTAGGCGATCAGCTTATGGCCGTTTTCCAGCGTGACGCGGAAGCGCGAATCGGGCAGCACTTCCTCCACCACGCCGTTCATTTCGAGCAGTTCTTCCTTCGCCATCTATTTAAGCGCCACGAATGTTGGACGCCTGCTGGCCCTTCGGACCAGTGGTGATGTCGAAGTTCACGCGCTGGCCTTCGGTCAGCGTCTTGAAACCTTCACTCTGGATCGCGGAAAAATGCGCGAACAGATCGTCGCCGCCACTCTCCGGCGTGATGAAACCGAAACCCTTGGAATCGTTGAACCACTTTACTGTGCCTAGTGCCATGTCTTGTATCTCCTGAAAAACTAAGGGGGATTGCCCCCGAACGAGGCGATGGTCAAGACGGCAAGGAGATGAAGGGAGAAATACCGCAGATGTGCGGGCACTGAACCAGACAGCAACGAGAGGACTTGAAAATCGCTGGCGCGCACTATGCGCCGTATCGGCGGGAATAGCAAATGAAATTATCGCTCTAGCTCTGCCAGCAGCTTCCGCATCGCCTGTTCCGCCTGCCTGGCATAGCTGCCGCCGAACAGGTTGGCGTGGTTGAGGATGTGATACAGGTTGTACAGTTCCCTGCGCGCCGCATAACCCGTGTCCAGCGGCCAGCTCGCACGGTAGGCGGCGTAGAAGTCCGCGCCGTAGCCGCCGAACAGCTCGGTCATCGCGAGGTCGCATTCGCGGTCGCCGTAATAAGCGGCGGGGTCGAAGATGACCGGCGTGCCGTCGGCCAGATAGCCGTGGTTGCCGCCCCACAGGTCGCCGTGCAGCAACGAAGGCTGCGGCGCGTAGCCTTCGAAGAACGCGGGCAGCGCATCCATCAGGCGCTCGCCCAACGATTGCAATTTGCCGCCGCAGCCATTCTGCGCCGCGAGACGCAACTGGTAGCCCAGCCTCCGTTCGCGCCAGAACGCGACCCAATCGGCTGTCCAGCCGTTCGATTGCGGTGTCGTGCCGAGGAAATTGTCGCAGGCGAATCCGAATTGTTTGGCAGTGCAGCGGTGCATCGCGGCGAGCTGTTCGCCGAGTTGCGCAGCGTTCCCGCGGGTTTGCAGATCGAGATATTCCAGCACGAGGAAGGATTGCGCACCGCAGCGTCCATGCACCACCGGCTGCGGCACGCGCACGGCATGCGTCGCGACAATCGCCTCCAGCCCGGCAGCTTCTGCCATGAACCCTGTCCTGAGCCAAGTCGAAGGGATCGCATGATGTTTCGAGTCGTTCAGCTTGACGAAGAAGTCCCGGCCATCGCGGCCGCCCAGACGATACGCCTGATTGATGCAGCCACCCCCGACAGGCGTTGTGGTGCGCACCTCGAATGGCCGAAGCGTCGCTTCATGGATGACTGCGGAAAGATGGGAAAGAAGTTCGGGGTTCACGCCTTGAATCGCAGATCGCCATGCTCGGAAAAATCGAACATCGGCCCCCAGACCACTTCCCAGTAGTGCCCGTCCGGGTCGGTGAAATAACCGCTGTAACCGCCCCAGAAAGTTTCCTGCGGCGCCTTGGCGATATGCGCGCCGGCATCGGCGACGCGGGCGAAGACGCTGACGACCTCTTCCCGGCTACGCGCGTTGTAGGCGAGAGTGAAGCCGCGGAAGGCGTTCGCAGGAAGCGGCACCACCTCCTCTGCGATATCCTCGACGAGTTTTTCCAGCGGGTAGAGCGAGAGCCACACGCCGGGCAGCGGGATGAAGGTCACGCCGTCATATTGCGTGACGGGCCGGGTGGAGAATATCTCGCGATAGAACGCGGTGGCCCGCGCGAGATCGGCGACACCCAGGGTGATGACCGTCATGCGCGGGATGGTCGCGTTCATCCGGGCCTCACTTCGTCTTGTCGCCGACGTCCGGCTCGACTCGCGCCGAATCGCCCTTGCGGACGATGCGCACGCGGTCGCCGATCTTGAACGCGTCCGGCTTGCCGGGCTGCATCACATAGGCGCTCTTGCCGTTCTCGTCCAGCTTGACCCAGATCTCCAGGCCCGGCTTGGTGGCGATGCCGGCCTGGTGGCCGAGCGTGCTGCCGAGCACGCCGCCCAGTATCGAGCCGACCACGCCTCCGCGCCCGCCGCCGCTGGCTCCGCCAGCCTGCCCGAACACGCCACCGACGTTCGCGCCCGCATAGGAACTGTCATCCAGCTCGATGGGCGTGACGGCTTCGATCACGCCCAGCTGGACAACATCCTTGGGCTTGTCGGCGGAACGGCTACCGACACTCTCCGGACTACCGGCACAACCGGCCAGCAACAGCGCGATGGCGAGCAGTGCGTTACGCATGGCTTACAACGGCAGCGTAGACCCGAAGTGCTGCTGGAACTGCGCCCTCAATTCGTCTTTCGTCGGCGCATGGTTCTGGCCGCCGCGGCTGGCGATCTTGATCGAGCCCAGCAGCGACGCGAGGCGGCCGGTGGTCTCCCAGTCCCAGCCGCTCTGGATGCCGTACAGCAGGCCGGCGCGATAGGCATCGCCGCAGCCGGTCGGATCGACGATGGAAGCCGGCTTCGGCGTCGGGATCGCGATCTCCTTGCCGTTCGCGTAGATCATCGAACCGTCGCCGCCCAGCGTGACGATCAGCGCGGTGACTCGCTCGGCGATCTGCTTCAGCGTCTTGCCGGTCTTGTCCTGCAGCATCTTGGCCTCGTAATCGTTCACGGTGACATAGGTCGCCTGATCGATGAAGCGCAGCAGGTCGTCGCCAGAGAACATCGGCATGCCTTGGCCCGGATCGAACACGAAAGGAATGCCCGCTTCGACGAACTGCTCGGCGTGTTCCATCATGCCCGCGCGGCCATCCGGCGATACGATGCCGAGACTGACGTCGTTCGCGTCGCTCACCTTGTTCTGCTCGGAGAACCCCATCGCGCCCGGATGGAACGCGGTGATCTGGTTGTCGTCGAGGTCGGTGGTGATAAAGGCCTGTCCGGTGAAGCTGTCCGATACATGGCGGATATGTTTCTGCGAGATGCCCAGCTTTTCCAGGCGCTTCGCGTAGGGCATGAAGTCGTCGCCTACCGTCGCCATGATCTGCGGATTGCCGCCAAGCAGCTTCAGGTTGTAAGCGATGTTGCCTGCGCAGCCGCCGTATTCGCGGCGCATCGTCGGTACCAGAAACGCCACATTCAGGATATGCAGCTGCTCGGGCAGGATGTGTTTCTTGAAGTGGTCGGGGAACACCATGATGGTGTCGTAAGCCATGGAGCCGCAGATGAGGGTATTCATAATCTCTGATCAGTGTAGATGACGGGAATGCGGATTATATCAATCGCCGACTGTGCCGGTATGCCCTTTCGGATTGGGGTTACAATCCATCGCAGAGAGGCCGCCGGATAATCACAAAGCAGGCATTCACGAAACAGGAGCACAGCCATGTCCAGACCGCAGACCATCGTTGCCGCCACCGACTTTTCCGAGAACGCCAGCCGCGCCGTGCGGCAGGCCGCATATCTGGCGCGCGCATGGGGTGCTTCACTAACGCTGGTGCATGTATTCAACGACAGCGTGTGGGCCAGCCTCAGAGCGGTGTACGACCTGCCGGGCTGGGCCGATATTAAGCCCGCCGAGACCGCTCGCACGCGACTGGCCGCACTGGCCGAACAAGTCGCACAGGAATTCGGCGTGACGGCGGACACCGAAGTGCGCATCGGTCGCGCGTCACAGCAAATCGGCGGCCTCGTCACGGCACGGCAGGCCGACTTGCTGGTGGTCGGCGAGCACGGCGAGAACTGGATCAGCGATGTCGTGCTCGGCGGCACCGCACTCAAGGTGCTGGAAGCCACGCGCATTCCGGTGCTGCTGGTGAGGCAGCCGGTTCCCGCCGTCTATCGCAGCACCCTGATCGCCACCGATTTCTCCGCCACGTCGGAACGCGCCGCCTGCCTTGCGATGGAATGCTTCCCGGATGCCCATCATGCGCTGGTCAACGCCTGGCTGCTGCCTTTCGAGAACAGCATGCGCATGGGGGGGGCGCGCGACGAGGACATCCGGCACTACCGCGACCGCGAGTTCTCTATCGTTTCGACGCGCATGGCGGAATGCGCGAAAGGTTGCGCGCATCTGTCCGCACATGGCCGACTGGAACGGCTGGCGCTGCACGGCGCACCGGCTGAAGTGGTGCTCGGGCAGGCGCGTGCCGGCGGCAACGACCTGATCGTCATCGGCAAGCACGGCGGCGAAGTCATCGACGAACTGCTGCTGGGCAGCGTGACGCAGAACATCCTGTATCACGCCGATTGCGACGTGCTGCTGAGCGCCTGACCCGGAGCGAAAATGGAACATCTGGCGCAGATCATCCTGCTCTTGGGCGTGACAGTCGCCGTCGTGGTCGTATTCCAGCGCCTGCGCATCCCAACCAGCCTTGGCTACCTGCTGGTCGGCGTGATCCTCGGCCCCCACACCATCGGACCTACGGTGTACGTGCCCGAGTTCAAGGCGCTCGCCGAGTTCGGCGTGGTGTTCCTGCTGTTCACCATCGGCCTCAACTTCTCGCTACCGCAACTGCATGCACTGCGTCATCAGGTGTTCGGCCTGGGTACCGGGCAGGTCGTGCTCACCACCGTGGCGGTCGGCATCGTCGTGTGGCTGGCCGGACTCCCGGTTGCCGCCGCCTTCGTGATCGGCGCGGTGTTTGCCCAATCATCCACCACCATCATCGGTAGCCTGCTGTCCGAACAGGGCGAGGAAAACTCCCGCCATGGCCGACTGGGCCTCGCGCTGTCGGTGTTCCAGGACGTCACCGCCGTCCCCTTCCTGGTAATCATTCCCGTGCTGGGTGTCTCGATCGGCGCTGCCGCACTCGGAGGGGAGCTAGGCTGGGCGATGATCAAGGCGGCGTTCGCATTCGCGCTGGTGTTCTTCGTCGGCCGCTGGCTCCTGCGCCCACTGTTCCATCTGGTCGCCGAACGGCGCTCCGCCGAGGTGTTCACACTCGCCGTTCTGCTAGTCGCGCTGCTCGCCGCATGGACCACGAACAGCTTCGGACTGTCACTGGCATTCGGCGCATTCCTTGCCGGGATGATGCTGGGCGAGACCGAGTTCCGCCACCAGGTGGAGTCCAGCATGCGGCCGTTTCGCGACGTGCTGCTGGGCATCTTCTTCATCGGCATCGGCATGCGTTTCGATCCGGCCGCGATACCCCCGATCTGGCACTGGACGCTGCTGGGGGCGCTGCTCATCGTGGTCAGCAAGACGCTGATCGTCGCCGCGATGATGCGCAAGGGCGGAGCCGATGCGCTGCAATCCTGGCGCACCGGATTGCTGCTGTCGGTCGGCGGCGAATTCGGCCTCGCGCTGATCGCCATCGCGCTGGATTCCCGAGTCATCGACGAGGTGCTGGGCCAAATCGCGATCACCTCGGTGCTGCTGTCCATGATCGTCGGTGCCGCTCTGATCCGCTTCAACCGCGCCATCGCGACATGGATCGTCGGCGAACCGCGCGACGAGCTCCAGCCATTGCCAGAAGGGATGCCGGACGCCGGGGAAATACAAGTCGTGATCGGCGGCTACGGCCGCGTCGGCCATACCATCGCCGTGCTGCTGAAGACCTCCGGCATTCCCTTCGTGGCGGTCGATCACGACGCGAAACGCGTGGCACGCGGCCGCACAGACGGACACCCGGTCCTGTATGGCGACATCTCCGATCCGGAATTGCTGGCGACTATCCATGTGGAACGCGCCGCGCTGGTGGTGATCACGATAGACCAAGCCGAGATGGCATTACGAACCGTGTCCTTTCTGCGCAAGACCTGCCCCCAGGTTCCGGTCATCGCCCGGGCGCGAGATCTGGAAGCCACCGCTCATCTTCTGGATGCCGGGGCGACCCACGCGTACCCAGAGGCCATCGAAGCCAGTTTGCGTCTTGGCGCGACCGCGCTGCAGATACTCCGCGTGCCATCCGCGGACATCGACCTGATCATGCAAGGCGTCAGGGATTGGGACTATCAGCCGGTAGTCGAAGAGCCACGCAAATAGCTGCGCGTCATTCGCACAGGATCGTTGCGTTCGGGGCGCGGCCTGCTGAACGGTGTAGCTATAGACGCCGCCGCCGACGTCTTGCAAGCAGCACCTTCAAACGCCAGAGCTGACTGACCAGCAGATAAGCCAGCACTCCCATTGCACTGGCCATAATCGCCAGTCCCAGCAACAGCGGCTTGCCCATCGCTGCGATGCGTTCGATCCAACCGCGCCCATCATCCGCCGCGACGGCTTTTGTCAGTTCGGATTCACGCAGTTCGCCATCCTCGCCCAGCAGTATCGCGCCGAGACGATAGGCGCCGTAATAGATCGGGACAAAGGTAATGGGATTGGTGATCAGCGTGCTGGCGACAGCGCTGGGAACGTTGGCGCGCAAGATCACGGCCGAGGCTGCGGACAGCGGGATTTGCGCGATCGGAATCAGCAGGCCGAAGAAGATGCCCAGCGCCACACCGAGCGCAACACCGCGTCGGCTGAAATGCCACAGATGCGGATGATGCAAAGCCGGCCCGAGCCAACGTAACCAACGATGGTTCTGCACATATGCTGCGTCCGGCAGCATGCGCTTCAGAAAAATTTTCATGCGCGCTGTGCCTCAGGAGCCGCCACAACCCCGTTTACGTCGCCGAGCATGATCGCCGCCTTCACCGCCTGCTCGATCGCACGGCGCATCATGCTAACGATGCGCAGGCGAACCTCCATCTCCACCACCGGCAATTCGCCTTGGGCTCCGGCTTCGAGCAGCCGCGCTTTGAGTTGCTGGTAATGATCCTCCAGCGCATTCAACGCCTGTTCGATTGTCTGACGATCACGCAGTAGGCTCGACGGATCGACGCTGTCTAGCAATGCTTCCGCCTGTGCGCCGAACTTCGCCGCCTCCGGAGGCGGCATCGTCGTCAGCTCCCGCCGCACCCCGGCCATGTCCAGCGCCAGCTCGGACAGTGTCTCGTAATAGCGCGCGATGCGCAGAATGCCCGGCAGGCGTTGCGCACTGTCCGCCGACATCGTGGTGCGGCTCAGCTGCATGACGAAATCGGCGATGGCGTAGTTCAGCGCGGATACGATCTTCCGGTCTCCCGCCAGTTTGTCCTGACCCGCACCGCCCGACGCCTCGCGCAGCATGCGCAAAGAGATGACACCCATGCGCCGCGATTCCTGCAACAGCGCGTTCATCGCCAGCGCCGGGATGCCCAGCAGGTTGGCGTCCAGATGGTGCGGACGTGCCTCGTCCTCATCCGCAGTACGGAAGCGATGTTGCAGGAATGCGCTCAGGCGATTGGCCAGCGGCCACATCAGCGCCACGCCGAGCAGATTGAACACGGTGTGAAACAGCGCGAGGAAAGCAGCGGGAGAGCCGTCGAGATCGAGCAATTCGCGCAGCACCCCGAGCAGCGCGATCAGCAGCGGCAGCATCAGCAGTGCGACGACACCCGTCAGCACGTTGAACAGAACATGCGCGCTGGCGGCACGCTTGGCATTCGGCGTCGCGCCTATCGCGGCAATCAGCGCGGTGACCGTGGTGCCGATGTTGGCGCCGATCACTGCTGCGGCGGCACTCTCTATCGAAATTAATCCGCCCTGAGCCGCCGTCAGCACGATGGTCAGCGAGGCGCTGGACGATTGCATCAACACCGTCATCATGATGCCGGTCAGCACCATCAGCAGCAAGCCGAGCACGCCGCCGATCTCGTTCAACGAAAAGCCGGTGGCGAAGCCTGAAAAAGACACCCGCAGCATGTCGATGCCGAGGAACAGTACGCCGAAACCGGCCAGCGCCATGCCCAGCGCGCCGCGCCGGGTATTGCCGCCGGACAGCCGCAGCGCCATGCCGATGCCGATCAGCGGCAGTGCCAACGCCTCGATCTTGAACTTGAGTCCGACTAGCGCCACCAGCCAGCCGGTCATCGTGGTGCCGACATTGGAACCGAACAGCACCCACAGCGACTGCCCCAGCGTCAGCATCCCGGCATTGACGAAACCGATGGTCGCCACCGTCACCGCGCTGGACGACTGCACCAGCGCGGTGACCAGCGCACCGGCCGCCAAACCGCGCAATCGCGTCTTGGTCGAGCTGGCGAGGATGCGTTCCAGCGCCGGGCCGGCGGCCAGCTTCAGCCCGTCGGTCATCAGTTCCATGCCGAGCAGGAACAGGCCGATGCCGCCCAACAGTCCGCCGAAGGCGGCCCAGTCATTCATTTCCATCTCCTATCAGTCCGGTTTGCATCATGCGCTAAAAGGCGCGCTGCAGGATGCGATCCCGTCCCCCATTCTTCACTTCGTACATCAGGAAATCGGCCTGCGCCAGCGCAGCATCGAAATCAATGAGTGTAACGCCATAGCTGGCAACGCCGATGCTGAACGTTACCGGCCAGCCATGTTCGCCCATCGCCACAAGCAATCTTTGCCGGAGTTCCTCGATGTAGGGCGCGGCGGCTGCCGCATCCATATTCGGCAGTACCAGCGCGAACTCGTCTCCGCCGAGCCGACCGGCGACATCGCTCGCGCGCATATGCAAACGCATCACTCCGGCGACCTTCACCAGCAACTGGTCGCCCATCTCATGCCCCAGTTCGTCATTGACCTGCTTGAATTTGTCGAGGTCGAAGAACACTACCGTGGACGGAGCACCTTGCCGCTGGGCCTGGGCAAACGCGGCGCGGCCGCGCTCGTGAAATTCCCGGCGGTTTGGCAACTGCGTCAACGCATCCTCGCGCGCCAGCCGAGATTCACGTTGAAGCACGCGCCGCATCTGGTCCAGCAGCCAGACCCAGCCGACAAAAATCGCCAGGCGCATGCCGATATTGAACAGCAACGGAAACGGATCGGCCTGCTCGCCAGCCAGCAGGCGGTCGGCAACAAACCACTCTGCGGCAGCCAGCAGGGCCAGCCCATAACCCGCACGGGCACCGACGAACCACGCCGTAATCAATACCGGAAATACAAACAAGACATGGAATTCGTAGGCCAAGCCGGTCAGCGTGTGCAAATAGCCGACACCCAGCGCGAGTGCCAGCATCGCCGCAACAATGCACTTGCGCGCGCTAGCGCCGGGTTGCCAGAGCAATGCTTTTCGTATTTGCATCAGACACCGTCCTCGTCGCCGCTCAAACCGGAAGCGATGATTCGTTGCACGGAGAATGCCGCATCAACGGCAATGCCATGCCAGGTACACCGTGTCATGTTTGCCTCCTTCTCAATGCGGTTCGTCATCCTTCTTTGCCTTCCGGTGCAGCGCTGCCTTAGCCAGCAGATGCGCTGACACCGGCGCGGTGATGAACAGAAACACCATCACCGCGATCTCGTGCAGGCTGAAACCCGGCTGGGTCGCGGTGAAATACACGGACGACGCCAGCGCCATCGCGCCCACACCAAGGGTGGTTGCCTTGGTCGGCCCGTGCAACCGAGTGAAGAAATCCGGCAGCCGCGCCAAGCCCACCGAGCCGAGCAGCGCAAACAGGCTACCGAGCAGGACCAAGGATGTGACAAGGAATTCCACGAGGGGGTTCATTCGATGATGTCTCCGCGCAACAGGAATTTGCACAGCGCGATGGTCGCGACGAAGCCCATCGCCGCGAGGATTAGCGCGGCTTCAAAATAGGCCGTGCTGGCCGCACGGATGCCGAACAGTACCAGCAGCGCGATGGCGTTGATGTTCAGCGTATCGAGCGCAAGGATGCGATCGGTAATGTCGGGGCCTTTGACCAGCCGCCACAGGTTCAGCAGCATTGCCAGACCAATGAGGACGAAACCAAGTTCAATGGCGAAGTTCAGCATGAGAATATCTCCCTGATCGGCGCTTCATAGTGTTGCTTGATCTGGCGGATCAAGGCATCCGGGTCGGGCGCGTCCAGCGCATGTACCTGCAATACCCAGCGGTCGCGATCCACGTCGATGGACACCGTGCCCGGCGTCAGCGACACGATGCTGCCCAGTACCGTGGCGGCGAACGGGTCGCGCAGGTCCAGCGGTACATCGACGAAGGCGGGATGCAGTTTCGCCACCGGTCCGACCACGCGCCGCGCCACCGCCCAGTTGGCGAGCAGCATGTCCCAGGCGATGTGCGCGGCGAATTTCAGTGCTACGGCCGGACGGGTGAGTCGTGGCGCATCCGGCCAGAACGGCAGCACGGCGAACGGTAGCCCCAGCGCAAGCAGCGCACCCAGGATCAAGCTGCCGAGCGATGCCGCATTGGTCAGCGCCGCCCATAACAGGAACAGGGTGAGCGACAGCGCGGGGCGCGGGAGCAGGCGACGCATTCTCATGGCCGGGTCTCCCGTGCGATCTCCTGCTTGCCCAGCACCGCAGCGACATAAGCCTGCGGGTCGTGCAACTGGGCAGCGGCGCGCGCTGCGTAATCCGATACCGGCCCGGCGAACAAAACGAGCAGCAGCGCGGGCGAGACCAGCAGCGCAACGGCCAGACTGCGGCACCAGCCGGCGGGATGGGTGCTGCCATGCGGATGGCTGGGGCTGCGCTCCCAGAACAGGCGCCCGCCGCCCTTCGCCAGCACCAGCATCAGCAACAGGCCGGCGAATAACAGCACGGACCAGATCGCTGCGGCGCTGCTGCTGTCGCGTACAGCGGTCAGCAGCATCAGCTTGCCGAGGAAACCGGCAAACGGCGGCAACCCGACGGCCGAGGCTGCGGTCAGCAGGAAGGCCAGCCCCAGCCAGGGCGCGTGGATGCGCGGGCCGGGCTGGAAGGCATCGGCCGCCACACCGCGCCGCACGGCAACCCGTTCCGCGATGAGGAACAGCGCCACTGCAACGAAGGTGGACTGGATCAGGTAATACAGCGCGGCGGCGGTCACGTTCGCCTGCGAGAAGACGGGCGCGACCAGCAGCGTGCCGGCGGAGGCCAGCACCAGCCAGGCGGTGAGGTCGCGCAGGCGCGGTGCGGCGAGCGCGCCAATGGCGGCGAACAGCACCGTCGCCAATGCCAGCGGCAGCAGCCAGCCGTCCAGCAGATCGGCCGTGGCGGCGGCAGGGGCGAAGGCGATGGCCTGCACGCGCAGGATGCTCACGATGCCGACCTTGGTCATGATGACGAACAGTGCGGCGACCGGCGCGCCCGCGGCGGCGTAGGCATGCGGTAGCCAGAACGAAAGCGGCAGCAGCGCCGCCTTCAGCGCGAACACCGCGACCAGCAATATGCAGGCGAGCCGCGCCGAGGCGACGTCGATTTCAGAAGACTGCAGACGCAGCGCGACATCGGCCAGGTTCAGCGTGCCCAGCGTGCCGTACAGCATACCCAGCGCAATCAGGAACAGCGCCGATCCAGCCAAGTTCAGCGCCACGTACGCGAGGCCCGCACGGGTGCGCACCAGCCCGCCGCCGTGCGCCAGCAACACGTAAGAAGCGAGCAGCATCACCTCGAAGAACACGAACAGATTGAACAGGTCACCGGTGAGGAACGCGCCCTGCAAGCCGACCAGTTGCAACTGGAACAGCGGATGGAAGTGCCGTCCCTGCGCATCGAACCCGGCACTCGCATACAGCAGCGCTGCGGCAGACAACACTGCGGTGAGTAGCACCATGATGGCCGCCAGTCGGTCCACCGCCAGCACGATGCCAAACGGTGCTGCCCAGTCGCCCAGCGCATACACCCGCACCATGCCGTCATCAGCCAGCAACACCAGCCAAAGCGTGGCTGCCACACCGAGCAATGTGGCGGCGAGGCCGATGGCGCGCTGCGCGGCGATACCGTAGCCCTTCGCCGCCAGTTGCAGCAATGCCGCAACGAACGGGATCAGGATGGGCAGGATGGCGGCGTGCTGGGTCATGATGAAAAACTGTTTTTGTGCCCGCAGATTACACAGATTGACGCAGATTCCATGACGACGGGGAATCCTCGCGTCATATCGGCACTCGATGAGTGCAAACCGTTTCTGATTGGCAACGTCATCAATCTGTGAAATCTGCGTAATCTGCGGGCAAGGTTTTTATTCACAATTTTTCCTTCGCATCCACATGGTCGTCGCCGGATTCGCTCAAGGCGCGCAACGACAACATCACCAGATAGGCGGTCATGCCGAAACCGATCACGATGGCGGTCAGCACCAGCGCCTGCGGCAGCGGGTCGGTGTAAGCCGCGCCATCGCGGATCAGCGGCGGCGCGTTCATGCGCAGCCTGCCGCTGGCGAACAGGAACAGGTTCACCGCATAGGACAGCAGCGTGAGTCCGAGGATCAGCGGGAAGGTGCGCGCGCGCAGCAGCAGGAACACACCGCAGGCGGTGAGCAGGCCGATGGCGATGGCGAGCAGGGCTTCCATCAGATCTTCTCCTCGTTATGCACGGACAGTTTTCCCAGCTCGGCCAGCACCATCAGCACCACGCTGACCACTACCAGATAGACGCCGAGGTCGAACACCATCGCGGAGGCCAGTTCGATATCGCCGATCAGGGGCAGGGTGATGTGGCCGTGCGCTGTGGTGAGGAAGGGGAGGCCGAACAGCCAGCTCGCCGCACCCACGCCAGCGGCCGCGGTCAGGCCAGCGGCAAGAAACAACGGCAGTCGTTGCGGCAGCCGCGCGCTGGCGAAACCGATGCCGCTGGCAAGGTACTGCAGGATCAGCGCAACGCCAGTCACCAGCCCGGCGACGAAGCCGCCGCCCGGCAGGTTGTGTCCGCGCAGGAAGATGTACACCGACACCATCAGCGCCAGCGGCAGCAGCGGGCGCATCAGCATCTCCAGGAACAGCGGATGGCGTTCGGTGCTCCAGCGACGCCCCGATTCGTCATGCGCAGGAGCCTTTAGCACTAACTGATCCAGCAGCGCGTGCGCGGCCAGGCCGACCATCGCCAGCACGGTGATCTCGCCCAGCGTGTCGAAGCCGCGGAAGTCCACCAGGATGACGTTCACGACATTGCTGCCGCCGCCGCCCGGCACTGACTGCGCGAGATAGAAACCGGAGATCGTGTCGAACGGCGCAGTCAGCATTGCATAGCTCGCCGCGCCCAACCCGACACCGGCAGCGACGGCCAGCAGGGCGTCGCGAACGATGCGCGGCGCGCCATCCTCTGCGGGAGACGTCGGCGGCAGGTAATACAGCGCCAACAGCAACAGCACGATGGTTACCACCTCGACCGCAAGCTGTGTCAGCGCCAGGTCGGGCGCGGAGAAGCGCACGAAGGTCAGCGCGACGATCAGGCCGATCACGCTGGTCATCACGATGGCGACGAGACGACTGCGGTGCAGCCTCACCACGCTGATCGCGGCCACGGCCAGCATGCACAGCGCAACGATGCCGCTGGCATCTGCGGGCTGGGTTACGACGGGCAGCGCTGAAGCGGGCGCGGACCACCAGGCCCAGCCGCCCAGCGCCAGCACGAAGGCGATGAATAGCGCGAGGTAACGCTGCAGCGATCCGTTGTCCAGCCATGCAACCAGTGATCGCGCAGCAGCCACCATTTTCTCGTAGACGCGTTCGAACACGATGCTGGCGTGGATTGAGGGCAAGCGGTCGTGGAAAGCATACAGCGGACGACGCATCGCATACAGCGCGATGCCGCCCGCCAGCGCGACCAGACTCATCATGAACGGCGCATTGAAGCCGTGCCAGACAGCCAGGTGGAACGGCGGCAGTTCCTGTTGCAGCACCGCACCGGCGGCCACGTGAAGTATCGGCGCGATGCTCCATTGCGGGAAGATGCCGACCAGCAGGCATAACGCCACCAGCACCTCGACCGGCGCGCGCATCCAGCGCGGCGGCTCGTGCGGCTTGCGCGGCAGGTTGACCGGGTCGCCGTTGAAGAACACGTCGTGGATGAAACGCGACGAATAGGCCACTGCAAGGATACCGGCCAGCGTGGCGAAGGCGGGCAGCAGCCAGCTCATCTCGTCGAACACCGGATGTCCCACCGTTTCGGCGAAGAACATCTCCTTGCTGAGGAAGCCGTTGAGCAGCGGCACGCCCGCCATCGAACCGGCGGCGACGATGGCCAGCGTGGCGGTGATGGGCATGAACTTGAACAGGCCGTTGACGCGGCGCATGTCGCGCGTGCCGCATTCGTGGTCGACGATGCCGGCCGCCATGAACAGCGACGCCTTGAAGATGGCGTGGTTGATGATGTGAAACACGGCCGCCACCACCGACAGCGGCGTATCCAGACCGAACAGCAGCGTGATCAGACCGAGATGGCTGATGGTGGAATAAGCCAGCAGGCCCTTGAAGTCATAGCGGTAGAAAGCGAGATAGGCGGCATATACCAGCGTGACCGCGCCGGTTCCGCTGACCAGCCAGAACCACAGCTCGCTGCCGGCCAGCACCGGATGCAGGCGCGCCAGCAGGAACACGCCGGCCTTCACCATGGTGGCCGAATGCAGATAGGCCGACACCGGCGTGGGCGCGGCCATCGCCTGCGGCAGCCAGAAATGGAAGGGAAACTGTGCCGACTTGGTGAACACACCGATCAGCACGAGGATCAGCATGGGCGCGTACAGCGCGTGCGCGCGGATCTGCGCGCCCGCCGCCAGAACCACCGACAGCTCGCAACTGCCGACGATATGCCCGAGCAGCAGCACGCCCGCGAACAGCGCCAGCCCGCCACCGCCGGTGACCGCCAATGCGATGCGGCCCGCCAGGCGAGATTCGTAGCTTTCCTGCTTGTACGAGATCAGCAGGAAAGAGGCAAGGCTGGTGAGCTCCCAGAACACCACCAGCAACAGCAGATTCTCCGACAACACTACGCCCAGCATCGCCGCCATGAACAGCAACAGTAGCGTGTAGAAACGCCCCAGCTTGTCGTGTCCATCCAGATAGTAGTAAGCGTACAGCGTGACCAGCATACCGATGCCGAGGATCAGCAAGGAAAACATCAACCCCAGACCATCGAGGCGGAAGGACAGCGTCAGCCCCCAGTCCGGCAGCCAGGCGATGTGCGCCAACACGGTCTCGCCGTGCATCACCGGCGCGACCAGCGGTACCAGCAATGCGAGGCAGATCGCCATCGCCGATACGCTGCCCAGCGCCGCATAGCCGCGCCCATAGCGCTGCAACAGCAGGGGTAACGGACTGGCGACGAGAGCTACGACGACAATTGCGGCAAGCAGGTAAGCAGAATCCATGACGGCATCTTACCGGAACATTGCGGATTGGCTAGCGGAAGCGAACCCGCGATATTCGAGTCGCCCCCCGCTCCCGCGCGAGCAGGAACGAGGCGGGCAGACTCAGAACAAGCTGCTGTTCAACAGCATGTGTACGCCTATGCTGGCGGCGTAGCCGAGCGCGATGGCCGGCGTCCATTTGAGGTGACCGAAGAAGGTGTACATGCCGCGCGCCTGCCCCATCAGCGCGACCCCTGCGGCCGAGCCTATGGACAACAGCGAGCCGCCGACACCGGCGGTCAGCGTCACCAGCAGCCATTGGCCAATCGACATGTCCGGCATCATCGACAGCACCGCGAACATCACCGGAATGTTATCGACGATGGCCGAGATGAAGCCGATAGCGATATTGGCGTTGGTCGCGCCCCAATCGCCGTAGATCACCTGCGAAATCATGCCGAGATAGCCGATGAAGCCCAGTCCGCCGACGCACATCACCACGCCGTAGAAGAAGAACAGCGTGTCCCATTCGGCGCGCGCCACCTTGCGGAAGATGTCGAATGCCACCGGGCTGCCGATGTTCTCGGCGTCGCCGCCGCGCGCACGCGTCTTCTCTCCGGTCACTTTCAGGTAATAGGCGAAGAACTGGAGCAAGCTCAGGCCGGTGAGCATGCCGATCACCGGCGGCAGGCCGAGCATGCTATGGAAGGCCACAGCCAGTGCGATGGTGGTGAGGAACAGGATCACGATGGTCAGCGCGCCCCGGCTCATCGCGATCATCTCGCCGCCAGCCCCCGGCTTTTCGTTCGGCACGGCAAAGTGCATCAGCGCCGCCGGCACCAGCCAGTTGACCAGTGCAGGGATGAACAGCGCGAAGAACACCCAGAAATCGACGATGCCGTTGGTCGCGTGGATGTTCTTCTGCCAGACCATCAGCGTGGTGATGTCGCCGAACGGGCTGAACGCGCCGCCCGCGTTCGCCGCGACCACGATGTTGATGCAGGCGAGCATGACGAATTTCTTGTTGCCGCCGCCGACCGCCATTACCACCGCCGCCATCAGCAGCGCCGTGGTCAGGTTATCGGCAACCGGCGAGATGAAGAACGCCAGCGCGCCGGTCACCCAGAACAGCGCGCGGTAGCCGAAGCCCTTGCGGATCAGCCAGGAGCGTAGCGCCTCGAACACGTTGCGCTCCTCCATCGCGTTGATGAAAGTCATCGCCACCAGCAGGAACAGCATCAGCTCTGCATATTCCAGAAGGTTATGGCGCACTGCGATCTCGACCACATGCGGGATGTCGTGCGACTGGTAGTACCAGGCGATCAGCCCCCAGATGATGCCCGCCGCCAGCATCACCGGCTTGGACTTGCGCAAATGTGTGAATTCCTCCGCCATCACGACAAGATAGGCGACAAAGAACAACGCCACCGAGGCGATGCCGACCCAGCTCGCGGTCAGGTCCAGACGGTCGGCTCCCGCAGAAGCGTGTGCCAGCAAAGGCATGAACAACAGGGCAAGAAAAAGAGTCAGGCGATTCATCTGTCGATATCCGAAAAAATTTAGAATGGTTCGTCGGGGAGTATGCAAAAACTGTGCCGTTTAGCCTAGCCGATTATCGGCGGGATGATACATCGGATCTTCCAGCACGTTCACTTCCACCATGCCCTTAGCCTTGTCCAGCAGCTCCAGACAGTCCGAGCTCAGGTGGCGCAGGTGCAGTTTCTTGCCCTGTTGCGTGTAGCGCTCGGCCAGCTGGTCGATGGCTTCCAGACCGGAATGATCCTTCACGCGCGCGTTCTTGAAGTCGATCACCACCTCGGCAGGATCATCCTTGGGCGTGAACAGGTTGAGGAAATTCTGCGACGAGGCGAAGAACAGCGAGCCGTGCAGGTCGTACACCTTCCAGCCGTGCTCCTCGGTGCTCACGCGCACTTCCATGCTCTTCGCATGCTCCCAGGCGAAGGCCAGCGCCGAGATGACGATGCCGACGATGACCGCGACGGCGAGGTCGGTCAGCACGGTCACCACGGCGACGGTGATGCCGACCACGATGTCGGTCTTCGGCACTTTGCCGAACAGGTTGAAGCTGCCCCACTCGAAAGTCTTTTCCGACACCACGAACATCAGGCCGATCAACGCAGCGAGCGGGATCATCTCGATCCAGCTCGATGCGAACAAAATGAAGCTCAACAGGAACAGCGCGGCGGCGATGCCGGACAGGTTCTTCAGCGCGCCGTTGGTGACGTTGATCATGCTCTGGCCGATCATCGCGCAGCCGCCCATGCCGCCGAAGAAGCCGGTGACCACGTTGGCCACGCCCTGGCCGACGCAGGCGCGATTGGGTTTGCCGCGCGTGTCGGTCATGGTGTCGATCAGGTTCAGCGTCAGCAGCGATTCGATCAAGCCGATGGCGGCGAGGATCACGCTGTAGGGGAAGATGATTTGCAACGTTTCCCAGTTCAGCGGAATCTCGGGCAGGTGGAAGGACGGCAGGCCGCCCGCGATGGAGGCCATGTCGCCCACGGTCTTGGTGTCGATGCCGACGAAGATCACCAGCGCGGAAGTGGCGGCGATGGCGGCCAGCGCGGAGGGGATGACTTTGGTGAGCTTGGGCAGCAGGTAGATGATCGTCATGGTCAGCGCGATCAGGCCGAGCATGGTGTACAGCGCAGCTCCCTGCACCCATTCCCCGTCCGGCGTTTTGAAGTGTGCCATCTGTGCGAGGAAGATCACGATGGCCAGGCCGTTGACGAAGCCCAGCATCACCGGATGCGGCACCATGCGGATGAACTTGCCGAACTTCAGCAGCCCGAAACCGATCTGCAGCACGCCCATCAGCACCACGGTGGCGAACAGGTATTCCACGCCGTGTTGCACCACCAGCGCCACCATCACCACCGCCAGCGCACCGGTCGCGCCGGAGATCATGCCGGGACGGCCGCCGATCAGCGAGGTGATGAGGCCGACCATGAAGGCGGCATACAGGCCGACCAGCGGATGCACTTGCGCCACGAAGGCGAAGGCGATGGCCTCGGGCACGAGGGCGAGCGCGACGGTGAGGCCGCTGAGGATATTGGTTTTGGCTTCGGGGAAATTTTTGATGTTCATGGTTACTCCAGATATCAGCCTGCCCCTCGCGCAGGGCAGGTGAAACGCAAATTCGATGACAGGAGAAGCGAATGCCGATGATGCTGTCGGCGATCATTAGAGATGAAACGGCAAGAATGGAATTACAGAATTACATCGGTCTGCTCGAACAGTCGATTCGTGCCCGAATTATAACTCGGTCGGCGGCTGCTGCTTGCCCAGCAGGCAACCGTAGCTTTTCTGTATCGCAGGCAGCGGATAGAGCATCACCAGTAATGCCGTCAGCGTGATACTGACTAGCACCACCATGTAGGTCGTGTCGCGTATCACCTCGCCCCCGGCGACGCCGTATTGCAGCGGCAATGTCGCCAGCACCGCGGCGGCCAGTCCCTTGGGGGCGAGCATCGAGGTGAACGCGGTGTCGCGCAGGCTGTAGCCCTCGCCACGGAACACGATGCGGGTCAGGCCGATGCGCATCGCGAACACCAGCAGCACCATCGCCAGCGCGACGACAGCAAGCTCTACCGCGCCGAAGTGGATGGAGATACCGAGATAGACGAAGAAGTAAGTCTTCAGCAGGAACACCGCCTCGCGGTAGAAGGTCAGATCCATATCGTTCAGCGGCACGATATTGCGGTCGATGCGATCAAACTTCGTCAGGCCGAATTTCTCGAAGTTGGTCAGCGTAACGCCCAACGCCAGTGCAGAAATCGCGCCGGAAAAACCGAGTATCTCGGTCAGCCCGTAGACGATGAACACATAGGCCAGCGTCGAGGAGATCGTGTTCGGAAAATCGCGCACCTTGCCCAGCACCAGCAGCCAGCCTATGCCGCCCAGCACGCCGATGACCGCCGCGAAGATCAGCGCGGACATCACGCCGCCGACCAGTCGACCCGGCTCGACCCCGCCCTGGGTGTAGACCTGCAGCAGCGCGAACACGCCGACGATGCACAGCACGTCGGTCAGCGCCGATTCCAGCACCAGCACCGTGGCAGGCTTCTCCGACAACTGCAGCGCGCTCACCATGGGGATGACCACGGCGGACGAGGTGCCGCCCAGCGTCACGCCGAGCATCGCGGCGGGAAGCCACGAAAGATCGAGCAGATAAACACCGAGCAACGCCACGATGAGTGCGGTCAGGACGAAACACCACAGCGTCAGCACACCGGTGGTCGCCAGCGATTTACCGAGCACGCCCAGGTTCAGCGAGGTGCCGCTCTCAAACAGGATCACCACCAGCGCGATGGTCGCGATCAGCGAGCCGATCTTGCCGAAATCCTCAGGCGTGACGATGCCCAGCACCGGGCCGATCGCGATGCCGACCAGCATCAGCACCAGCACATCGGGGATATTGGTCTTGCGGAACTGCAACGACAGAAAGTGGGCGAAGAACACCATCAGTCCGATGACGAGTATCGTTGTGGACATAAGCAACCTCCGATTGGACGAGACCGATTATAGCCGACGCGATTTCGCGGGCATCGCTTCCGGTCATGTGCGCTAGAATCGCACGACTCGATAATACGGAAACACCTCTCATGGATGCCCTTCTGGCTGCTCTTCCGAATTACCTGCACATCTCCAAAGACCTGCTGCGCGTCATCGTGATCCTCGCGCTGGCATGGCTGCTGATGCGGATCAGCCGCAAGCTGATCCGCATGTTCCGCGACTACATGAGCGCACACAGCGCCTCGGCCGATGATACCCGCCGCATCGAGACGCTGGCGCGCGTGTTCCGCTACATCTCCACCGTGGTGATCTCGCTGGTCGCCGGCATGCTGGCATTGAGCGAACTGGGAATCTCCATCGCCCCCATCCTCGGCGCGGCGGGTGTGGTGGGTCTTGCGGTGGGCTTCGGCGCGCAGAGCCTGATCAAGGATTTCTTCAACGGCTTCTTCCTGCTGCTGGAGAACCAGATACGTCAGGGCGACGTGGTCGAGATCGTGGGCAAGACCGGCGCCGTGGAGGACGTTACGCTGCGCTATGTGCGCCTGCGCGATTTCGAAGGCAGCGTGCATTACGTGCCCAACGGCCTGATCACCACCGTCACCAACAAGTCGCGCGGCTACGCTTACGCGATGGTGGACGTGAGCATCGCCTATCGCGAAAGCATAGACGAGGCTTGCGAGGTGATGCGCGAAGTGGCCGTCAAGCTGCGCGAGGCGGAAGGTTTCACCGAGAAGATACTGGAGGACATCGATATCGCCGGCGTGCAGGACTGGGGCGATTCCGCGGTGGTCATACGCTGTCGCTTCAAGACCGTGGCACTGGAGCAATGGGGAGTGCGCCGCGAATACCTGCGACGCCTGAAGGACGCCTTCGATGCGCGCGGCATCGAGATCCCCTATCCGCACCTGACCGTCTATGCCGGACAGGACAAGCAAGGCAATGCGCCCGCGTTCCGTATCACGGGCAACGATACCCGCGCAGAGTCCGCCGGCGGCGACAATGGCGCATGATGTGACGTCGTTCGAACGGAGCGCGGATCGCCGCTGGTCATGGGTCTTCATGGCCTGGCTGGTCGCAACGGCGTCCACGCTGGGCGCGCTGTTCCTGGGCGAGGTCATGGGCTACACGCCCTGCGTGCTGTGCTGGTACCAACGCATCGCAATGTTCCCGCTGGTGCTGGTGCTCGCCGTCGGCCTGTTCCCGTTCGATCCGCGCGTGGTGCGCTACGCGCTGCCGCTGGCCGTTGCCGGACTGCTGCTCGCACTATTCCATCTGGCGCTGGTCGCGGGCTGGATACCGGAGATCATCAAACCCTGCCAGCAGGGCGTGCCCTGTTCCGACGTGCAGATCACATGGTTCGGCTTCGTGACCATTCCGCTGCTTTCCGTGATCGCGTTCTCCATCATCGCTGGACTATTGCTCGCAACTCGACTCAAAGGTAAAAAATGAAACAACAAACCCTGTTCATCGGCTCCGCCATCGTCCTGCTGCTGGTATTCATCGCAGGGCTGTTCGTTTACAACGGGCAGAAGGAAAAAGAAGCCAATCGACTCGCCGAAGCAAACCGCGAGTCGCTGCTCCGCATGCATGCGCCTGCGCTGGGCAAACCCGATGCGCCCGTCGTCATCGTCGAGTTCCTCGATCCGGCCTGCGAGACCTGCAGTGCGTTCTACCCGCGGGTCAAGCAGCTGATGGCGGCGCACCCGGACAAGATACGCCTCGTGCTGCGCTACGCGCCGTTCCACAATGGCTCGGACAAGGTCGTCGCCATCCTCGAGGCGGCGCGCAAGCAGGACAAGTTCTGGCCCGCGCTCGAAGCGCTGCTGGCGACTCAGGCAAGCTGGGCGCCGCGCCATACGCCGCAAGCGGCATTGGCGATGAAGCAACTCGACGGACTGGGATTGAACATGGAACAGATGGCCTACGACATCACCGCACCGGAGATCGAGAAACTGATCGCGCAAGACCTCGAAGACGCGCGCGTGCTGAACGTGACCAAGACGCCCGAATTCTTCGTCAACGGCAAGCCCTTGCCCCGCTTCGGTTTCGAGCAACTGAGCGCGCTGGTCGAACAGGAACTGGCGAACGTCCCGGTCCGCTGAGAACCTCAGACGCACATCTGAGAAGGTACGATTTCCGGATGTTACAATCGACCGCTCATTCGTAACGCAGGAGCTTCATCATGCCGAATAAATTGCGTGTCGGCCTGGTCGGCCACGGCAAGGCGGGCCTAGCCGTCGCCAACGTATTGAGCAACGACCCTCGCTTCGAATTGTGCTGGATCGCGCGCCGCTCGGTCGCGGGACCATCCTGCAACCACCCCGGCACAGACATCCCCGTCGTCGGTATCGAGCAGCAGCCTTACCCTGAATTATTCGAGCGTATGCCGGTGGATGCGCTGGTGGATTTCTCGTCGCCGGAGAGTCTCCATGCCTACGGAGAGGAAGTGCGCAGGCGCGGCATCACGCTGGTCAGCGCGATCTCGGCCTACTCGGAAGACGACCTGGCCTATGCCCGCAGCCTCGGCGCGGATACGCGCGTACTGTGCTCGCCCAACATCACGCTGGGCATCAACTTCTTGATCGTCGCGGCCAAGCTGCTGCGCAAGATCGCGCCTTTCGCCGACGTGGAGATCGTCGAACAACACTTCAGGGAGAAACCGGAAATCTCCGGCACCGCACGAAAGATCGCCGAGACGCTGGAAGTGGACGGCGAACGCATCACCTCGCTGCGGCTGGGCGGCATCGTCGGCCACCACGAAGTGATCTTCGGCTTCCCGCACCAGACCGTGCGCCTGACCCACGAATCGATCAGGCGCGAGGCATTCGGCACCGGTGCGGCCTTCGCACTGACCCAGCTCGCCGATCGCGCCAACGGCTTCTACACCTTCGACGATCTGCTGCTGAACCTCATGCGCGCAGAGCTGCTTGGCGCGCCCACTGTCTAGGCGCTGCGACTCCTGAACAGCCGCTTTTCGATCTCGATCACGACGAACAGCAGCACGCCGAAGCCCGCAATCAGCCCCCATGCCGCCGCGTCCAGCGCGACCACGCCGAACAGCTTCTGCATGAACGGCAAATAGGTGAATCCCGCCTGTATGACCAGCAATATCGCCACGCTGAACAGCACGTAGCGGTTGCCGGTGAAGTCCTGCCAGCTGCGCACCGGTGCCAGCAGGTAACGGCAGTTGAACAGGTAGGCGATCTCGCCCATCACCAGCGCGTTGATCGCCATGGTGCGTGCCGTCTCCAGGCTGTCGCCGCGCGCGATCCCCCACAGGAACAGGGAAAGCGCTCCCGCAGCCAGGATCACGGAAACGAAGCCGATGCGCCAAATCATGAAACGCGACAGGATGGGTTCGCGCGCGGCGCGCGGCGCACGGCGCATCACGTCCGGCTCGGCCTTCTCGAACGACAGCGCCAGCGCCAGCGTGACGGCCGTCACCATGTTCACCCACAGGATCTGCACCGGCGTGATCGGTAACGCTATGCCGAAGGCGATCGCGACCAGCACGATACTGGCCTGGCCGCCGTTGGTCGGCATGATGAACACGATGGCCTTCTTGATGTTGTCGTACACGGTGCGACCTTCCTGCACCGCGTGCGCGATAGTCGCGAAGTTGTCGTCTGCCAGCACCATCTCGGCCGCCTCCTTGGCGACCTCGGTACCCTTCATGCCCATCGCCACGCCGATGTCGGCGCGCTTCAGCGCGGGCGCATCGTTCACACCGTCGCCGGTCATCGCCACGATCTCGCCGTTGGCCTGCAAGGCAGTGACCAGCCGCAACTTGTGCTCCGGACTGGCACGCGCGAACACGTCGACGTCACGCACCGCCTGACGCAACGCATCGTCGTCCATCGCATCGATCTCGCCGCCGGTGAGTGCAAGACCGTTGCCTATACCGATCTGCGCGGCGATCGCGCGCGCGGTGTCGGCATGGTCCCCGGTGATCATCTTGACGCGGATGCCTGCGGCTTTGCAGTCTCGCACCGCAGCGATGGCCTCGTCGCGCGGCGGGTCGCTGATGCCCACCATGCCCAGCAGCGTATAGCCGCCCTGCATGTCGGCGAAATTGAGTTCGCGCTGTCCGGCATCGACCGCCTTCATCGCCAACGCCAGCACGCGCTGCCCGAGCGCACCGGTCTCGGCCATGCGCTCTTGCCAGTACGGCAGCTCCAGCGTCGTATCTTCGCCGACCTCGCGTTGCAGATGACACATCGCCAGCACCTGCTCGACCGCGCCTTTCACGAAAACGAAGGCATGTCCGGCATGGTCGTGGTGCAGCGTCGCCATGAAACGATGTTCCGATTCGAACGGGATATGATCGGTGCGCGGCAATGCGCCCTGCTCGAACTGGATATCCATGCCGGCCTTCAGCGCCAGCGGGATCAGCGCACCCTCGGTCGGGTCGCCCGCGACATGCCATTGCCCGTCGGTCTGGTGCAGCTCGGCATCGTTGCTCAGCAGCCCGGCGCGCAACAGGTCCAGCGCATGCGCGTGGTCGGCGATGTTCGCCTCTTTACCATCTATCGAGAATCCGCCGTGCGGCGCATAACCGCTGCCGCTCACCTCGAACACCTGCGTCGCGGTGATCACGCGCTGCACGGTCATCTCGTTCCGGGTCAGCGTGCCGGTCTTGTCGGTGCAGATGGTCGTGACCGAACCCAGCGCCTCGACTGCGGGCAAACGGCGCACGATGGCGCTGCGTTTCGCCATACGCTGCACGCCGAGCGCGAGCGTGATGGTCAGCACCGCGGGCAGGCCCTCGGGGATTGCCGCGACCGCCATGCTGACCGCCGCGAGGAACATATCACCGAGGGCGAAGCTGTGCACCAGCCAACCGAACAGAAAGGTGACCACAGCCAGCGCCATGATGAAGCCGGACAACCAGCGGCCGAATACTTCCATCTGGCGCAGCAGCGGCGTGGTCATGCTCTGCACCTCTTCCAGCATCGCGCTGATGCGGCCGATCTCGGTGTCGTCCGCCGTCGCCACCACCACGCCCGCGCCCTGACCGAACACCACCAGCGTGCTGGAGTAGGCCATGCAATAGCGGTCGCCCAGTACCGCCTGCGCCCCCACCGCGGCGGGGTTCTTCTCGACGGGAGTGGATTCGCCGGTCAGCGCAGCCTCCTCGATGCGCAAGTTCTTCGCGCTCAGCAGTCGCAGGTCGGCGGGCACCTTGTCGCCGGAGGCCAGCAGCACGATGTCGCCGGGTACCAGCGTCTCGGCGGCGACGACCGTGCGCTTGCCCTCGCGCAACACGGTCGCTTCCGGCGACAGCATGCGGCGTATCGCTTCCATCGCCTTCTCGGCCTTGCCTTCCTGAATGAAGCCGATGATGGCGTTGATGACCACCACGCCGACGATCACGCTGGTATCCACCCAGTGCGCAAGCAGCGCGGTGACCGCAGCCGAGGCCAGCAGCACATAGATCAGCACATTGTGGAATTGCAGCAGGAAGCGCAGCAACGGGCCGCGCCGACTCGCGGGCGTCAGCCGGTTCGGGCCATATCGCTGCAGACGGTTAGCTGCCTCTTCCGCGGACAGGCCGTCAGGCGTCGCATCGAGGGCGGTCAGCGTTTCTTGCGGAGCCAGACTATGCGAATCTGGGCTTGCGGAAGTTCGGGGGCCGGTGCGCGCCATTTCTACACCCTTTCAGGTCAGATGAGTACGAGGCTCCATACTACCACCGCATTGACGATGCTCAGCAGCACCGCCGCGCTGGCGATGTCCTTCGCGCGCTTGGCGAGCGGGTGACGTTCCAGCGAGGTGTGGTCCACCGCGGCTTCCAGTGCCGAGTTCAGCAGTTCGACGATCAGCACCAGCAGGATGCTGGCGACCAGCATCGTCTTGCCGAGCTTGTCGGCCGGGGAGAGCAGCGCGACCGGGATGGCGACCAGCGCGACCAGCACTTCCTGGCGAAATGCATCCTCGTGCCGCCAGGCCGATCCGAATCCGGCCAGCGCAGTCTGCGTAGCGTGCCAGACATGGCTCAGGCCGCGCGGATGCTTGTGGTCGGGTTCCATACGCTCAGTGCGCCCGTTCCACTTTGAAATGGAACCAGAGGTAATACGCACCTATCACCGTCCCGATCGGAAAGGTGAACAGCGACAGCGCCGAGCAGGGCAGGCAGATCCACGACGAATGGCGCAAATTGGCCACCAGCGAGAAACCGGCCGCGAGGAAGGTCAGGCTGACCGCCGCGATGCCTGCCGCCTTCATTCCCGACATGTCGCCGAACTTCAGCACCAAGGGCGTCAGGAACAGCGCACCCATAATGATCCAGCAGATACCGATGATGCGCTTGTGCGTCTTCATGTCTGTCCGCCCATTCACTGCAATGCGGCCAGCGCCGCATCGTAGTTCGGCTCGTGGGTGATGTCGCCCACCAGCTCGGCGTGCAGCACGCGATCCTTCTCGTCCAGCACCAGCACCGCACGGGCGGTGACACCGGCCAGCGGCCCGTCGGCTATTTTCACGCCGTAGTTGCGCATGAAGTCGCGGCCGCGCATCAGCGACAGCGCGACGACGTTCTCCAGCCCTTCGGCCACACAGAAGCGGCTCATCGCGAACGGCAGGTCGGCGGAAATCACCAGCACTACGGCGTTATCCAGCTTGCCCGCAGCCTCGTTGAACTTGCGCGTCGAAGTCGCGCACACCGCGGTGTCCAGGCTGGGTACGATGTTCAGCACCTTGCGCTTGCCGGCGAAACTCTGCAGCGTCACGTCCTTCAGATCCTTGTCCACCAGCGCGAATGCCGGGGCAACCTGTCCGACCGCGGGGAACGCGCCGTACAGGGTGACAGGGGCACCGGCGAGAGTGGTTGCGGGTTTCTTGCTGGTGTCCTTGGCCATGCCGATCTCCTTGATTCAGATGAATGAAACTTAGTTCGTAGCCCGGATGGAACGCAGTGAAATCCGGGAGCGGCTCTGAAAACCCGGATTCCGCTTGCGCTGCATCCGGGCTACCTGTTGCTCAAGCGTACGACGAAACCGGCGGGCAAGCGCACACCAGGTTCTTGTCGCCGTACACGTTGTCCACGCGTGCGACGGCGGGCCAGAACTTGTTTTCGCGCACCCAGGACAACGGGTAGGCGGCCTGTTCGCGCGAATAGGGACGGTTCCACTCGTTCGCCACCACCGCCTTCGCGGTATGCGGCGCGTGCTTGAGGATGTTGTCCTTCTTGTCCACCTTGCCGGTGATTACCTCCTCGATCTCGCCGCGGATCGCGATCATCGCCTCGCAGAAACGGTCGAGCTCGGCCTTGGACTCGCTCTCGGTCGGCTCGACCATCAGCGTGTCCACCACCGGGAAGGAGGTCGTCGGCGCATGGAAGCCGAAGTCCATCAGGCGCTTGGCGATGTCGGACACTTCCACGCCGTCCTTCTTCCAGTCGCGGCAATCCAGGATCATCTCGTGCGCGCAGCGACCGTTAGAACCGCTGTACAGCGTCGCGTAATGATCCTTCAACGATTCCTTGATGTAGTTCGCGTTCAGGATCGCGATCTTCGTCGCTTCGGTCAGCCCTGCTCCGCCCATCATCTTGATGTAGCCGTAGGAGATCAGCAGGATCAGCGCACTGCCGTAGGGCGCTGCGGACACCGCATGGATGGCCTGCGCGCCGCCGACCTTCACCATGGCGTGACCCGGCAGGAACGGTGTCAGGTGTTCCGCGACGCCGATAGGGCCGGCACCCGGTCCGCCGCCGCCGTGCGGGATGGCGAAAGTCTTGTGCAGGTTCAGGTGGCACACGTCCGCGCCGATGTTGCCGGGGCTGGTCAGGCCGACCTGCGCGTTCATGTTCGCGCCGTCCATGTATACCTGGCCGCCGTTCGCGTGGATGATTGCGGTGATGTCGCGGATCGACTCCTCGTACACGCCGTGCGTACTGGGGTAGGTGACCATCAGGCAAGACAATACGTCCTTGTGCTCTACCGCTTTTGCACGCAGGTCTTCGACATCGATGTTGCCGCGTGCGTCGCATTTCACCACGACGATATCCATGCCGCACATCGCGGCGCTCGCCGGGTTCGTGCCGTGCGCGGAAGACGGGATCAGCACCACGTTGCGCTGTGCTTCGCCGCGCGAACGGTGGTAGGCCTGTATCACCAGCAGGCCGGCGTATTCGCCGGACGCACCGCTGTTCGGCTGGAAGCTCATCTGCGCGAAGCCGGTGATCTCAGACAGTGCCGCATCCAGACCGGAGATCAGTTCCTGATACCCGGCGGCCTGCTCCAGCGGAACGAAGGGATGCAGGTTCGCGAACTCGGGCCAGGTCAGCGCCAGCATCTCGGAAGCCGCGTTCAGCTTCATCGTGCAGGAACCCAGCGAGATCATCGAATGCGTCAGCGACAGGTCCTTGTTTTCGAGACGCTTGATGTAACGCATCATCTCGGTCTCGGTGCGATAGCGGTTGAACACCGGGTGGCCCAGGATCGAAGACTGGCGCTGCTTGAACGCCATCGATTGCGCTTCGACATCGGCTGCGGTCAACACCGGGGCGGCCTTGCCTGCCTTCTGCGCGAACACCGCGAGGATGGCGTTGAGGTCGGCGGTCGTGGTGGTCTCGTCCAGCGACAGCGTCAGGCCGTCGTTGGCGTAATGGAAATTGATCTGCGCGGCCTCGGCCAACGCATGCACCTTCACGTTGTCGGTGTGCAGCAGCTTCAGCGTGTCGAAGAACGCACCGCTGGCGACGTTGTAGCCGAGCTTCTTCAGCTCGTTCGCCAGCGCGACCGTGGACAGGTGCACCTTGCGGGCGATGCCGCGCAGGCCATCCGCGCCGTGATACACCGCGTACATGCCGGCCATGATCGCCAGCAGCGCCTGTGCGGTGCAGATGTTGGAAGTCGCCTTCTCGCGGCGGATATGTTGCTCGCGCGTTTGCAGCGCCATGCGCAATGCGGGGTTGCCGTCGGCATCCACCGACACGCCGATGATGCGGCCCGGCATCGAGCGCTTGTGCGCGTCGCGGCAGGCGAAGAATGCGGCATGCGGGCCGCCGTAGCCCATAGGCACGCCGAAGCGCTGTGTGGAACCCAGCACCACGTCCGCGCCCCACTCGCCCGGCGGCGTCAGCAGCACCAGACTCAGGATGTCCGCTGCGACCGCGACGGTCATGCCGTTCGCCTTGGCGCGCGCGACGAAGTCGGCGTAGTCGTGCACCGTGCCGTCGGCAGTCGGATATTGCAGCAGCGCGCCGTACAGCTTGTCGTTCAGCGTCACGGTCTTGAAGTCGCCGATTACCAGCTCGATGCCCAGCGGCTTTGCGCGCGTCTTCAGCAGTTCGATGGTCTGCGGAAAGCATTCGTGCGACACGAAGAAGCTGTTCTTGTCTGCCGCGTCGCGCGGACGCAGGCCGTGCAGCATGGTCATCGCCTCGGCAGCGGCGGTCGCCTCGTCCAGCAGCGACGCGTTCGCGATCTCCATGCCGGTCAGATCGACGATCATGGTCTGAAAATTCAGCAGCGCTTCCAGACGACCCTGAGCGATCTCTGCCTGATAGGGCGTGTAGGCTGTGTACCAGCCCGGGTTCTCCAGCACGTTGCGCTGGATCACCGCAGGCAGCACGGTGTTGTAATAGCCCTGACCGATATAGCTCTTGTACAACTTGTTCTTCGCCGCGATGCCGCGCAGATGCAGCAGATAGTCGTGCTCGGACACGCCTTCCGGCAGGTTCAGCGGCTGCTGCAAACGGATGGCCGCCGGGACGGTCTGGTCGATGAGCGCATCCAGCGTGGACGCATTGATCTTCTTCAGCATGGCCTGAACGTCTGCTGCGTTCGAGCCGTTATGGCGAGTTACAAATTGGTCGGTCTTCATGGGATCGGGGAGATGTTGGGTAAAAGAAGGAGCTTGTAGCCGGTAGCAAAACAATGCGCGCTTCGCGCGCGACAACAAAAGCTACCAGCTACAAGCTACGAGCTACCAGCTTTAATGCGCTTCGCTATCGACCACTGCCTGATACGCAGCGGCATCCAGCAGTGCAGCGACATCGGCGGCGCTGTCCGGCTTCATCTTGAACATCCATGCGCCGTAAGGATCGCTGTTGATGTTCTCCGGTGAGCTATCCAGATCGCCGTTCACCGCAGTCACTTCGCCGGATACCGGCGCATACACGTCGGCAGCGGCCTTCACGGACTCGACTACCGCGCACTCTTCCTTCGCCTTCAACTTGCGACCGACGGACGGGGTCTCGACGAAGACCATGTCGCCCAGCAGCTCTTGCGCATGCTGGGTGATGCCGATGGTGATCGTGCCGTCGGCTTCGGTCTTGACCCACTCGTGGGAGGCGGTGTACTTCAGGTCTGCTGGGATACTCATATTGTTCTCCGGATAATTAACAGTTAATTCATAGGTCGGGTTAGGCACAGCTGTAACCCGACGTTGGGCTACAGGCTCACAACCGCCTTGCCGTTGCGCGCGAAGGGATACTTTACCACCTTTGCATTCAGCAGCTTGTCGCGAATCTCCACCTGCACGGTGTCGCCGATCTGCACGCCGTTCGGCACGCGCGCCAGCGCGATAGACTTCTCAAGCGTCGGAGAGAACGTGCCGCTGGTGATCTCGCCGTCGCCTTGAGCGGAGACGACCTTCTGGTGTCCGCGCAGCACGCCGCGATCCAGCAGCACCAGCCCGACCAGCTTCTTGCTCGGCGGATTCGCCAGCAATGCGGCCTTGCCGATGAAGTCACGTTCGCTCTTCAGGTCCACGGTCCATGCCAGGCCGGATTCCAGCGGGCCTACGCTCTCGTCCATATCCTGGCCGTAGAGATTCATGCCCGCTTCCAGACGCAACGTATCGCGCGCGCCGAGACCGATGGGCTTCACGCCGACCTTGTTCAAGGCATACCAGAATGCTTCGACGCCTTCTTTGGGCAGCATCACCTCGAAACCGTCTTCGCCGGTGTAGCCGGTGCGGGCAATAAAGTATTCACCGCAGTCGGCGGCCTGGAAGTTCACCAGACTTTCGGTCGCGGCCTTGGTCTGCGGCAACACTTCCCACACCTTGGCACACGCGTTCGGACCCTGCACCGCGACCATCGCGAGATCGTCGCGCGAGGTGATCGTCAGACCCGGCGCATGCACCGCGGCCTGTTCCTTCATCCATGCGATGTCCTTGTCCGCCGTACCCGCGTTCACGACGATGCGGAACCACTGCTCGGTCATAAAGTAGATGATCAGGTCGTCGATCACGCCGCCGTTCGGGCGCAGCATCGCGGAGTAGAGCGCCTTGCCCGGCAGCGTGATCTTGTCGGCGTTGTTCGCCAGCAGATAGCGCAGGAAGGCGCGCACACCCTCGCCCTTCGCATCTACGACGCGCATGTGGCACACGTCGAACATGCCGCTATCGTTGCGCACCTGATGGTGTTCGTCGATCTGCGAACCGTAGTTCACCGGCATATCCCAGCCGCCGAAATCCACCATTTTCGCGCCCATCGCGCGGTGGGCTGCATTCAGGGGAGTCGTCTTGAGAGTCATGTTTAGTTTTCCTTAGAAAATAAAAAAGGCGCAGCGCGAAATCGCGCTGCGCCCCATCTGTCCTTGGTACCTGAGAGATTACGATCAACTCAACCGTCATTCCGGGCCTGACCCGGAATCCAGCGTTTTAATTCGACTGGATTCCCGCCTGCGCGGGAATGACGACTGCTTTTTCGCGTGCCCCTTCGGTGGCTGCATTTGCAGCACTCTCCAGATTCGCCTGTTCCGATTGGTTCTTGAGCCTGAGCGGTTACGGGTGTTGCGCCTTCGGCGGCATCCAAGGATGCGCTCTCCCAGTCGGTTTGAACGGCGGGCGGATTATACCGGAGGCGCGGAGAGCGGGAAACTGGCTATTGCGGATAGAACAACGCCAACCGGTACCCCGTCGGCCTGAGATCGGTAGTGTCCAGCTTCAGTCGGATGTTCAGCTCGCGGTTCGGGCGCAGGCCGGCGGCCTCGCTCTCGGTCGCGGGCAAATAGTCGACGGGCTTGAACTGGCGACGCGCCAAGACCTTGTCCTCGGTGTCGTTCAGCGAGAGTTCCAGCACGGGGAAGGCCTGCACATGGGCGGAGCGGTTGCGCAGCAGCGCGACCAGCGTGATCTGGTTCGCATGTTCCGGGTCGGCTTCCAGCTCGGAGGATTCGATACTCATCAGGTCGGGGTTCTGCGGCAGCGGTACGCTGCAATCGAGCAGCTTGCAGTAGCCGACCAGCGCGGGCTTCAGGCCGGGCAGACGCGCGGCGAGTTCTACGCGGAAGAAATAGAGTCCCTGCAAGAGCAGCAGCAACGCGAACAACGAGGACGCGACGATCCACGGCCAGCGGCGCTTGGGCGGTACCGGCAGGGCTTCCTCCCCTTCGGCGACTTCCGTATCGCCGCCGGCCAGCGGCACAGGCGCGATCACCAGCGGCGGTTTTGCATCGTCGGGTTTGGCCTCGTCGGACGAGGGATCGTTGGCGGCGGGAGGCACAAAATCCAGCGAGGCGTCGTGCGGGAATTCGGTCGCGGCCGGTTCGGCCTGGACATTCTCTGCCGGGACCGGCTCGGCGACAGTTTCGTCCTTGGCGGGTTCTTGCTCTGCCGGGTTGGCGATCGCAGTCGGTTCGACAGGCTCGCCTTTTGCAGACGTCTCCGCGACCGGCTCCGCCTCGGCCTGCGGCACGGCAGGAGGCGCCGCCGGTTCGGCGGATTCAGGCTGAGGTGCCGCGGGCGGCGCGACCCGCTGATCGACTATCGGCAGTTCCAGTTGCGGATCGGGCTGGTCGGGAATGAAGCCGGGCCGGGCATCGAAAGCCTGCATGCAGTGGCCGCAGCGCACCATGCCCTGATGCGCATCCAGCTGCGTCCCGGCGATGCGGAAGCGGGTGTTGCAGTGGGGGCAGAGCGTGGTTCCGTCCATGTTATCGCCGCACGCTCAGCGCTTGGTTCCCGACAGGCAGGACCAGCCGTCTTCGAACACCGGCGCGTTCAGGTCGAACCATTGCGCGTAGATGTCCATCACGTCCTGCGCCTGCTCTTGCAGGATGCCGGAGAGCACGATGCGCCCGCCCGGCTTGGCCGCATTCGCCAGCAGCGGGGCGAGCATGCGTAGCGGGTTGGTCAGGATGTTCGCAACGACCACGTCGTAGCTGCCCGTGGGCGCGTTGTTCGGCTGGTAGAACTGCACGTTGCCGACCTCGTTCGCGATGGCGTTGTCGCGACTGGCGATCACCGCCTGCACATCGACGTCGACGCCGACCGCACTGGCCGCGCCGAACTTGAGCGCGGCAATCGCGAGGATGCCGGAGCCGCAACCGTAGTCCAGCACGCTCTCGCCGCCCTTGATGTTGCCGTCCAGCCAACGCAGACACAGCCTGGTCGTGGGATGACTACCGGTGCCGAAGGCAAGGCCGGGGTCGAGCACGATGTTGATCGCACTCGGGTCGCTGGGCGTATGCCAGGTCGGCACGATCCACAGCCGCGGCGAGATCGGGATGGGTTCGAACTGGGACTGGGTCAGGCGCACCCAGTCGTTGTCGGCGAGTTCTGCGACGCGATGCTCGGGAAGCTCCTTCAGGCCGACGCGGTCGGCTGCCTGACGCAGAATCGCGGCCACATCCTTGTCGGCATCGAACAGTGCGCTGACGCGGTTGTGCTGCCATACGCCGGGAGGCGGCTCGCCGGGTTCGCCGAAGATGGCTTGCTCGTCCGGCGTGTCGGCGTCGGCATCGAGCAGGTCAACCGAGAGTGCGCCGAATTCGAGCAGCGCCTCGCTCAATGCTTCGGCGTGCTCGGCATCGGTATCGACGATCAGTGTCAGCCAGGCCATTTATTTGGCTTTGTTGCGTTCGGCCAGACGCTCTTCCAGGTAATGGATGCTGGTGGCGCCGTTCATGAACGCGGCGTCCTGCATCAATTCGCGGTGCAGTGCGATGTTGGTGTCTATGCCCTCGACCGCCATCTCGGACAACGCGGTGCGCATGCGCGCCATCGCCTGTTCGCGGGTGTCGCCGTAGGCGATCAGCTTGCCGATCATCGAGTCGTAGTGCGGCGGCACGAAGTAGTTCGCGTACACATGCGAATCGACGCGGATGCCGGGGCCGCCCGGCACATGCCAGGAGGTGATGCGTCCCGGCGAGGGCGTGAACTTGTAGGGATGCTCGGCATTGATGCGGCACTCGATCGCGTGGCCCTTGAACTGGATGTCGCGCTGACGGAACGGCAAGCGCTCACCTGCCGCGATGCGGATCTGCTGCTGCACGATATCGATGCCGGTGATCATCTCGGACACCGGATGCTCGACCTGCACGCGGGTATTCATCTCGATGAAAAAGAACTCGTCGTTCTCGTACAGGAACTCGAACGTGCCGGCACCGCGATAGCCGATCTTGCGGCAGGCTTCAGCACAGCGCTCGCCGATCTTGTTGCGCAGGCGGGCGTTCAGATGGGGGGCCGGAGCTTCTTCGATGATCTTCTGGTGGCGGCGCTGCATCGAGCAGTCGCGCTCGCCGAGGTACACGGCGTTGCCGTGCTGGTCGGCCAGCACCTGGAACTCGATATGGCGCGGGTTCTCCAGGAACTTCTCCATGTACACCATGGGATTGTTAAACGCGGCCTGAGCCTCGGTCTTGGTCATGGTCACCGCATTCAGCAACGCAGCCTCGGTATGCACCACGCGCATGCCGCGTCCGCCGCCGCCGCCGGAAGCCTTGATGATGACCGGATAACCGATGCTGCGGGCGATCTTGACGATCTCGGCCGGATTGTCCGGCAGCGCGCCTTCCACGCCGGGCACGCAAGGCACACCGGCCTTCTTCATCGCGATCTTCGCGGAGACCTTGTCGCCCATCAGGCGTATGGTCTCGGCGCGCGGGCCGATGAATACGAAGCCGGATTTCTCGCAACGCTCGGAGAAGTCCGCGTTCTCGGACAGGAAACCGTAGCCGGGATGAATGGCCTGCGCGTCGGTGACTTCCGCCGCGCTGATGATCGCGGGGATGCTCAGATAGCTCTGGCTAGATGCCGCCGGGCCGATACACACCGACTCGTCGGCCAGCTTGACGTACTTCGCGTCGGCATCTGCCTCGGAGTGGACCACGACGGTCTTGATGCCCAGTTCACGGCAGGCGCGCTGGATACGGAGAGCGATCTCCCCGCGGTTGGCGATCAGGATTTTTTCAAACATTTGGATGCTCCAAACTTTGGTTTAGCTAGTAGGACGAATGAGCGTAGCGTTATCCGCCGCATGGTGGGTACCGGAAATTGTTCGGCATCGTCCACATCCGGCGGATAACGCCTTCGGCTCATCCGCCCTACGAATAACTGCTGCGCCGAAACGGCGTATGACCTTATCCGATCACGAACAGCGGCTGGCCGAATTCGACCGCCTGACCGTTCTCCACCAGGATGGCCTTGATGACGCCGCCCTGATCCGAGTCGATCTCGTTCAGCAGCTTCATCGCCTCGATGATGCACAGCGTGTCGCCGCTGTTGACCGTCTGGCCGACATCCACGAACGCCTTGGCGCCCGGAGAGGCTGCGCGATAGAACGTGCCGACCATAGGCGACTTGACGATATGGCCTTCCTGAACCGCAGGGGCTGCAGGCGCAGCAACGGGCGCGGCCGCGACCGGGGCGGGCGCAGCGACGGCGACCTGCTGCGGGGCTGCAGCCGCGACGACATGATGTGCGGCTGCCACGGTGCGGGTGATGCGGACGCGCTCCTCGCCCTCGCTGATCTCCAGCTCGGCGATGCCGGAGTCTTCGACCAGCTCGATCAGTGTCTTGAGCTTGCGTAAATCCATGGTGTCCTCCTAATGAGTTAGTTTTTGTAGTCGAGTGCGTAACGCACCGCGAATTCGTAGCCCGATGCGCCCAGCCCGCCGATCACGCCGACGGCGAGATCGGAGAAGAAGGATTCCTTGCGGAACGCTTCGCGGGCATGCACATTGGAAAGATGTACTTCGATAAACGGGATCGCCACCGCCGCCAGCGCGTCGCGCAAGGCTACGCTGGTATGGGTGTACGCCGCCGGGTTGATGACGATGAACTGGGTGCCATCCTCGCGCGCCTGATGCACGCGATCGACCAGCGCCGATTCGGCATTGCTCTGGAAATGGTTCAGATTGGCACCGTTCTCAGCGGCCAATGCAGTCAATTTTTCGTTAATTTCGCTTAACGTGACATGACCATACACGCCCGGTTCACGCGTTCCGAGCAGATTCAGGTTGGGTCCGTGCAGCACCAGAATATTCTTCATGCGCGCAGTTTGCCGCAAATTGGGGGAGTTTGTCTATCTTTTCACCGCAAATAAGCCCAAGCAAGGCCCGTGCCGCATCGGCTAAACGCCCAGGAAAAAATATACAGCCAGTGCGATGCCCAGCAAGGCGACGGCGAGGTTGGTGACGACGCCCGGGCTGACCCGGTAACCTTCCGGAATCTCGATGGGCTTCAGCGTCTTCAACACTTTGCCGAATTGCAGCGTGGAATAAGCGGCGACCGCCGCGCCCAGTACCACGAAGGCAAGCCCCGTCCAGAACGAGATGCCGCGCTGCATGGGCAAACCCTGCTGGGGCATGAGTATGGTCACGAACAGCCCGAAACGCTCAATGACGAATCCGAATGCCATCAGCGCGAGACTGGTGCGATTCCACGCCAGCAGCGTCCGTTCCGCGGCGAAAAACACTCTGGGGTCATTGAGGTCAGACATGGCTTCCTTTTATATGGATGAAATTCCGGCCCGCTGAAGCGACTTCGAGAACTGCGCGGCGTCCTGATAGCCGACGACGCGAAAATCGCCCAACTCGCTTCCATTTGCATCGAAGAACAAAATACCCGGCGGGCCGTAAAGGCCGAATCGCTTCAGCAGTGCCTTGTCGTCCTCGCTGTTCGCGGTGACGTCGGCCTGCAGCAGCAAAGTGTCCTTCAGTTGCGCCTGCACCGCCGGATCGCTGAAGGTGAATCGCTCCATCTCCTTGCAGGACACGCACCAGTCGGCGTAGAAATCCAGCATCACGGTCTTGCCCTTAGCCTGCGCGATGCGCTCGTTCAGTTCGGCAACGCTGTGGACGCGGGAGAATTGCAGCGTCGCGGGTGCTTCGACGGAGGCGCGACCGATGTTGCCCAACGGGCGCAGCAGGTCGCGCGCGCCGGACAGCGCGCCTATCAGGTAGGCCACGCCGAGCAGCAGCGCCAGGATACCGACGCCCTTGATCAACTTGCGTGCGCCGCTGGCCTGGGGCGGCAGCGGGTCGAGCGCATGCAGATAGATGCCGGAGAAGATCAGCAACGCTGCCCAGGCGAGCATCTGCGCGGCGACCGGGATCACCGGCGAGACGATCCAGATCGCCAGCCCCAGCATCATCACGCCGAAGAAACGCTTGACCGACTCCATCCATGCGCCGGCCTTCGGCAGCAGCGCGCCCGCCGAGCTACCGATCAGCAGCAGCGGCGCGCCCATACCCAGCGCCAGCGCGAACAGCGCGGTCCCGCCCAGCACCGCGTCGTGGGTCTGTCCTATATATAGCAGCGCGCCCGCCAGGGGAGCCGCGACGCAAGGGCCCATGATGACCGCCGACAGCGCGCCCATCGCGAACACGCCGCCGAGATGGCCGCCGTGCAGCTTGTTGCTGGTGTCGGTCAGCCTGCTCTGCAGCGCCGACGGCAGTTGCAGCTCGTAGAAGCCGAACATCGACAGCGACAGGATCACGAACAGCGCGGCGAAACTGCCCAGCACCCAGGGCGTCTGCAACGCATTAGAGATCAGCTCGCCGGAATATCCGGCCGCAACACCGGCCGCCGCATAGGTGATCGCCATCCCCAGCACGTAAGCCAGCGACAGCAAGAAAGCGTGGGCATGGGTGATCTTGTGGCCGCGCCCGACGATGATGCCGGACAGGATGGGGATCATCGGGAACACGCAGGGGGTGAGCGCCAGCAGCAGCCCCGCGCCGAAGAAGAACGACACGATCAGCCAGAAGTCGCCGTCTGCGAACAGCCGGGCGATCTGCGAGTTCTCGTCGCCGCCGGTTGGCAGCGGCTTTAGTTGAGACGGCGGCAACGGCTCGATCTGGGACGGCGGCGGCGCCTCGGTCAGTTCCGGCTCGCGCAGGCCGGTGCCCGCATCCGGCAGCTCGACCCGCAATGCCTTGGTGATAGGCGGATAGCACAGCCCCTGCTCGCTGCAACCCATGTAGGCCGCATCCAGCTTGATGCTGGCCGCACCCTTGGTCACGCGCTCCAGCTCGATCTCGGCCTGGAACGAGTTGTGGAACACCTCGACCTTGCCGAACGAGGGATCGTCCTTCATCTCGCCGCGCGGCAGGTTCACCGCCTTGATCTTCACCGCGCCGTCCTTGCTGGTGAAGGCGATCTTGTCGCGATACAGGTAATAACCCTCGGCCAGACTGAAGTTCGCCTGCAGCGTATCCGCATCGCGCACCAACACCTGCACGCCGAACGCCTGATCCGGCGGCAAAAAGGTCGGCTGCTTCGCACCGCCCAAGCTATCGAGGAAACCGGCATGGGCGAGCGGCGCGGCAACGAACAGCAACAAAGAAAGCAAAATGGAACGCATGGTCTATTCCTTGGTTTTTATTTTCAGTGCAGTTTCCTGCCCGACCCAGTCCAGATAGGCGGGCAGGCCCTGCTCGACCGGGATCGCGACGATCTCGGGAAGTTCGTAGGGGTGCGCTGCGCGTATCACCTGTTCGAGGCGAGGGTAGGCGGCGCGCGTGGTCTTGATCAGCAACGGCACCTCGGTCGCGGTCTCGACCGCGCCCTGCCAGCGGTAGGTCGAGACGCAGGGCGCGAGCCGGTTCACGCAGGCCGCGGCGCGCTGCTCGATCAGCTGCCGGGCCAGACTGTCGGCCGATTCGGCGTCCGGCAGATTCGTCAGCACGATCAGCACATCGCTCATCCCGCCGCCCGCCCCTGCTGGCGCGCGAACCTCATGCCCAGTTGCAGCAACTCGTCCCAGACATCGCCCTGCCTCAAGCCCTTGATGGTCTTGTCCAAGCGCGCGGCCTGCTGCATCCCGCGCTCGACATGCGGAAACTTGAAGCGGCGCGCGGCACTGCCGATCAGGCCCTGACGCGGGCCCCACACCCGCGCCTCGCGCAATGCGCCGTCGATGCTGCCGCCGCGCTGCACGGCCTGCAGCACACGACCCAGCGTGCGTATGTCCTCGCTGATCGCCCACAGCACCAGCACCGTCGCGGTGCCTTCGGCGCGCAGCCCTTCGAGGATGCGCGCGAAACGTTCGGCATTACCGCCCAGCATCGCCTCGGAGAGCTTGAAGATATCGTAGCGCGCGACGTCCATCACCGCGTCCTTGACCTGCTCGAACGACAACTCGCCCGCCGGAAACAGCAGCGCGAGTTTCTGTATCTCCTGGAACGCGGCCAGCAGGTTGCCTTCGCAACGGTCGGAAAGGAATTCCAGCGTGTCCTTGTCCGCAGACTGCTCTTGCCGCCGCAGCCGCCCGGCGATCCAGCCCGGCATCGCGTTGCGCGGGATGTCGTCGGCGGTGACCAGCACGGCCTGCCGCTCCAGCGCGGTGAACCACTGGCTCTTCTGCCCAGTCTTGTCCAGCCGGGGCAGCGTGATCAGCGTGAGGATGTCCGGGCTCATGTTCGCGACGTATTCCTGCAGCGCCTGCCCGCCCTCGACGCCCGGCTTGCCGGACGGGATGCGCAGGTCGATGACTTTGCGTTCGGCGAACAGCGACAGGCTCTGCGCACTGTTCCTCAGCTCGGCCCACTTGAAATGCTGTTCGGCAATGAAGGTCTCACGCTCGCTGTAACCGGCGGCGCGCGCCGCGTTGCGTATGCTGTCCGCCGCTTCGATCGCCAGCAGCAGCGCATCGCCGGTCACCACGTACAGCGGCGCAAGCCCCTTGGCGAGTTGGCGCGGCAAGTCGTCGCTGGTGATCTGCATGATTTATTGCGGCTGGGGTTTGGCGCGGCTCAGGCGACGCAATATCTGCTGCACCATGTCGTCGCGCATGCTCTTGTACAGCAGCGTTTCCTCGGCCTCCTTGGCCAGGATCGCGGTGTCGCTATAGGCATAGTCGCGGCGCTGCACCATCTCCTCGGCGGGTATCCAGTCCTGCCGCTGCTTGTCGTAGGCGCGCAGCGAGACGCGATAGCGCAGCTGGTACTCGTTCACGCGGCCGCTGCCGGCCAGCGACAGGATCTGGCGCTCGGGTATCTCGGACACGATGTTCAGCACCAGGTCGGCCTGCTCCGCCGTATGCACCAGCTTGACGTTGTTGAGCTCCAGGCTGCGGCGCAGTTCGGCGACGAGCGATGTATTGGGCGCGGCCGCATCGATATATAACGTGGCGAACGGCATGCCCGTCTGCCCGCGCAGGTGAAAACCGCATGAGGCGAGCAGCAGGGACATCAACAATACAAGAACGCGCATAACCTTCTCCCGTAGGGTCGGGTTTCAAACCCGACCGATAGTAGCTTGTAGGAGCGTACCCTGCACGCGACAGCGCACGGCTCGCGTGCAGGGCACGCTCCTACACACAATTACACCACCACGTTGATCAAACGACCCGGCACAACGACGACCTTCTTCGCCGTTCCGCCCGCCAGTTGTTTCTGCACCGCCTCGTGCGCCAACGCCAGTTGCTCGATGGTCGCCTTGTCGGCGTCCTTGGATACGCGCAGGCTGCCGCGCAGTTTGCCGTTGATCTGGATCACCAGCTCGATCTCGTCCTGCACCAGCGCGGCCGGATCGGCCACAGGGAAAGACTGATCCAGCAGATCGCTGCCGGGACGCAGTTCGCTCCACAGCGCCTGGCTCATGTGCGGCACGATGGGGGTGAGCATCAGCACGATGGCTTCGAGCGCTTCCTGCACGACGCTGCGCGAGGCCGGCTCGTTGAACTTGACCAGCGCGTTCAACAGCTCCATGTTCGCCGCGATCGCGGTGTTGAATGTCTTGCGACGGCCGAGGTCGTCGTCGACCTTGGCGATGGTCTGATGCAACTGGAAGCGCAGCGCCTTCGCGGCCGCGCTGAGCTCGTCGCCACTGTAAGCCGCAACCACGCCCTGTTCGACATGGTCGGACACAGCCTTCCACACGCGCTTCAGGAAGCGGAACGCGCCCTCGACGCCCGCGTCAGACCACTCCAGCGACTGGTCCGGCGGTGCGGCGAACATCATGAACAGGCGCGCGGTGTCGGCGCCGAACTCGTCGATGATCGCCTGCGGATCGACGCCGTTGTTCTTGGACTTCGACATCTTCTCGGTGCCGCCGATGACCACCGGCTGTCCGTCTGCCTTCAGCACCGCACCCGTCGGGCGGCCGCGATCATCGGTCGCCACATCCACCTCGGCCGGGTTGATCCACAGCTTCTTGCCGTTAGGCTCGTCGCGGTAGAACGTCGGCGCGATCACCATGCCCTGCGTCAGCAGATTTTTAAAGGGTTCGTCGCCCGGCACCAGTCCTTCGTCGCGCATCAGCTTATGAAAGAAGCGTGCATATAAGAGGTGCAGAATCGCGTGCTCGATGCCGCCGATATACTGGTCTACCGGCAGCCACTGCTGCGCCGCAGCCTTGTCCACCATGCCGGTCGCGCATTGCGGACTGGCGTAGCGCGCGTAGTACCAGCTCGACTCGACGAAAGTATCCATCGTGTCGGTCTCGCGCTTAGCCTTGCCGCCGCACTTGGGGCAGGCGCATTCGTAGAATGACGGCATCTTCGCCAGCGGCGAACCCGCGCCGTCCGGTACCACGTCCTCCGGCAGCACCACCGGCAGCTGATCGTCCGGCACCGCCACGTCGCCGCAGCTCGGGCAGTGGATGATGGGAATCGGGCAGCCCCAGTAGCGCTGGCGCGAAATGCCCCAGTCGCGCAGGCGGAACTGCACCTTCTTCTCGCCCAGGCCCTTCGCGGCGAGGTCGGCGGCGATGGCATCGATGGCGGCATCGTAGCCCAGGCCGTCGTACTTGCCGGAATTCACGCACACGCCCTGTTCCTTGTCGCCGTACCACTCGGCCCACGCATCGGTGGAGAAGGTCTCGTTCGCGACCTGGATCGATTGCTTGATCGGCAGGTCGTATTTCTTCGCAAAGCCGAAGTCGCGCTCGTCGTGCGCCGGAACCGCCATCACCGCGCCTTCGCCGTAGCCCATCAGCACGTAGTTACCAACCCATACCGGCACTTGTTCGCCGGTCAGCGGATGGGTGACCTTGATGCCGGTGTCCATGCCCTTCTTTTCCATCGTGGCGATGTCGGCCTCGGCCACGCCGCCCTGCTTGCATTCCTCGATGAAGGCCGCGAGCGCCGGGTTGTTCTGCGCGGCGCGGGTCGCCAGCGGGTGTTCCGCCGCGACCGCGACGAAGGTCACGCCCATGATGGTGTCGGCGCGGGTGGTGTAGACCCACAGCTGCTCGTTGTCGCCATGCGGGAACGCGAAACGCACGCCGAAGCTCTTGCCTATCCAGTTCGCCTGCATGGTCTTGACCTGCTCCGGCCAGCCGTCGAGCTGGTCCAGGCCGGACAGCAGTTCGTCGGCGTACTGGGTGATGCGGAAAAAATACATCGGGATGTCGCGCTTCTCCACGACTGCGCCGGAGCGCCAGCCGCGGCCGTCGATGACCTGTTCGTTGGCCAGCACGGTGTTGTCGACCGGGTCCCAGTTCACCACGGCGGTCTTCTTGTAGATCACGCCCTTCTCGAACAAGCGCGTGAACAGCCACTGCTCCCAGCGGTAATACTCCGGCGTGCAGGTCTTCACCTCGCGCGACCAGTCTATGCCCAGCCCCAGCGACTGCAACTGCTGCTTCATGTATTCGATGTTGGAATAGGTCCACGCGGCGGGCGGCACGTTGTTCGCCATCGCGGCGTTCTCGGCCGGCAGGCCGAAAGCATCCCAGCCCATAGGCTGCATCACGTTGTAGCCCTTCATGCGGTGGTAGCGCGAAAGCACGTCACCTATCGTGTAGTTGCGCACATGGCCCATGTGCAGCTTGCCGGACGGGTACGGGAACATCGACAGGCAATAGTATTTTGGCTTGTCGCCGGACTCGGCGGCCTTGAACGCCTGGCGCGCATCCCAGTGCTGCTGGGCTTGTTGTTCTACGGACGAAGGAAGGTAATTGGGTTGCATGTGACGTTGATTGACTGCCTGATTTTCGGAATGCGGCATTATAGCGGCCCGAAGCCCCGGATGCGCGCCACTAAACCCGGGATGCGCGCGCGGCCCATTCTGGTATAGAATCGTGCCTCAAAAATTTTAATTCTTATTATTAATCTGGAGAGAACGCTATGTCCCGCAAGCATCCCGTCATCGCCGTAACCGGTTCGTCCGGCGCAGGCACCACCACCGTCAAGCGCGCATTCGAGAATATTTTCCGCCGCCAAAGCATCACTGCCGCAGTTATCGAAGGCGACAGCCTGCACAGCCTGGATCGCATGGCGTTCCGCGCAGCCGCAGCCGAAGCCGCCAAGGCCGGCCACAACACCTTCAGCCACTTCGGCCCGGAAGCGAACCACTTCGACAAGATCGAAGAAATGTTCAAGACCTACGGCGAAACCGGCATGTGCAAGCGCCGCTACTACGTACACAGCGAACCGGAAGCCGTCGAGCACAACAAGCACTTCGGCCTGACCAACCTGACTCCCGGCGTGTTCACGCCATGGGAAGACATCGAGGCGAATTCCGACCTGCTGTTCTACGAAGGTCTGCACGGCTTGGCAGTTGACGAAAAACAGGGCATCGATGCCAGCCGTCACGTGGACCTGGGCATCGGCGTCGTGCCGGTGGTCAACCTGGAATGGATCCAGAAGATCCACCGCGACAAGGCAGAGCGCGGTTACTCCGCCGAGGCGACCGTGGACACCATCATGCGTCGCATGCCCGACTACATCAACTACATCACCCCGCAGTTCACACGCACGGACATCAACTTCCAGCGCGTCGCAACCGTGGACACCTCCAACCCGTTCATCGCCCGCGACATCCCGACGCCGGACGAAAGCTTCGTGGTGATCCGCTTCAAGGAACCGAAGGGCGTGGACTTCCAGTACATGCTGAACATGATCCCGAACGCCTTCATGTCCCGCGCCAACACCATGGTCGTGCCCGGCGGCAAGATGAGCCACGCGATGGAAATCATCCTGGCCCCGATCATGCACGACATGATCGAGAACAAGAAGAAGTAAGCAAGACTGTCATGCCGGACTCGATCCGGCATCCAGAGAGACGGGGAAGCGGAAACGCTTCCCCGTTTTGTTTTGCGCGACCGAAAAGGTCTATATATTTTTTCCGGTTGGCGGCATAGGCAGCGACGGATACTATTCGGGCTCGAATAAAACAAAGCGGCATACATGAGCGAATTGATCCTCTACCAGACCGAAGACGGTAAGGCCGAAGTCCGTCTGCTCGCCGAAAACGGCAGCGTCTGGCTCACCCAGGGAGAGATCGCCGAACTGTTCGCCACCACCAAGCAGAATGTCAGCTTGCATGCGGCCAATATTCTTAAAGAGGGCGAATTGGTCGAGGGGGCAACTGTCAAGGATTCCTTGACAGTTCAAATCGAGGGTGGGCGGCAGGTGAAGCGCCGCACGCTGGCTTACAACCTGCCCATGATCCTCGCCATCGGCTACCGCGTCCGTTCGCCGCGCGGCACCCAGTTCCGCCAATGGGCCACCGCCCACCTTGCCGAATACCTGGCCAAAGGCTTTGTCATGGACGACGAACGCCTGAAGAACCCCGGCGACTGGAATTACCGCCACAACCGCGGCAGGCATGATCAAATTGGACGAGAAAGTTGGCGGGCCCAGAAAATACGCTCGTTACCTGCCGTTCTGGGCATAAGCCTTATTTAAAGCAAACCAAGAATAAAGACGGACAAACAAGCTAACGTAATAAAAAAATAAGGAAGTTCTTATTTAAGCGTTTGCCGCCGCTGAATTGGCAAAGACTCATTGTCTTCGCATCAAGGAAAGAAAAGTAGAAACCCATGCTCACAGGCAAGCTCCGCAATCAAGTCGATAAAATCTGGGAAGCCTTCTGGACCGGCGGCATCACCAACCCCATCTCGGTGATCGAGCAATTCTCCTACCTGCTCTTCATCCGCCGTCTCGACGACATCCACACCCTCAAGGAAAAAGCGGCCAACGCCTTCGGCACGCCCATCGACCGCCCCGTCTTCGCTGCGACGCAGGAGTCTTACCGCTGGCACAAGTTCAAGAACATGGACCCGCAGCTCATGTTCGAGCTGGTGCGCGACAAAGTCTTCCCCTTCATCAAGACCCTGCACGGCGAAGAATCCAGCTTCGCCCAGCACATGAAGGACGCCATCTTCATGATCCCCAAGGCCTCGCTGCTGGATCAGGTGGTGCAGCTCATCGACCGGCTCGACATGGAAGACCGCGATACCAAGGGCGACCTCTACGAGTACATGCTGTCCAAGCTCACCACCGCAGGCACCAACGGCCAGTTCCGCACCCCGCGCCACATCATCAACCTCATGGTGGCGATGCAGGCCCCCGTGCTCGATGGCGACAAGAGCGACCTCATTTGCGATCCCGCTGCGGGCACCTGCGGCTTCCTCATGGCGGCAGAGGAATACGTGCGCCGCGAATACAAGCCGCAACTGCTGCGCAAGGAAAACGAAAAGCACTTCCACAACCACATGTTCACCGGCTACGACTTCGACCAGAGCATGCTGCGCATCGGCGCGATGAATCTGCTGCTGCACGGCATCGAAAACCCCAAGGTGGATTACCGCGACAGCTTGAGCGACTACGGTGCAGCCAACATCAAGGACGCCTACACCCTCGTCCTCGCCAACCCGCCGTTCAAGGGCTCCGTCGCCTACGAAGAACTCTCCCCCGACCTGCTCACCGCGCTCGGCAAATCGCCCAAGAAGGCGGTAGTCAAGCGCAAGCAGGTGGAAGAGGAGGAAGACGAAGACAACCCCAAGGAAGAAAAGAAAGGCCCCTCGGAAAAAACCGAGCTGCTGTTCCTGGCCCTCATCCTGCGCATGCTCAAGGCAGGCGGCCGCGCCGCCGTCATCGTGCCAGACGGCGTGCTGTTCGGCTCCACCAAAGCCCATCAGGAAATCCGCCAGACCCTGGTCGAAAAACACAAACTCGAAGGCGTCGTCTCCATGCCCTCCGGTGTATTCAAACCCTACGCCGGCGTCTCCACCGCGATCTTGTTCTTCACCAAGACCGGCGTCGGCGGCACCGACAAGGTCTGGTTCTACGACATGCAGGCCGACGGCTACAGCCTCGACGACAAGCGTACCCCGCTCATCAGCGACGAAGAACGCGAACACCTCTTTACTCGTCAGCCTGTAGGTGCGGATTCATCCGCACAAGCCTCCCACACCAAATGCAACATCCCCGACATCATCGCCCGCTGGTTCGCGCGCGAACAGGAAGGCAGCCGCGCCCGCACCGACCAATCCTTCCTCGTGCCGAAAGACGAGATCGTGCAAAACGGCTACGACCTCTCCATCAACCGCTACAAGCAAGTGGTGTATGAGGAAGTGCAGTACGACCCGCCCAAGGTGATACTGGCGCGTATCAAGAAATTGCAACAGGCGATGGATGAGGGCATCAGGTCGCTGGAGGGGATGCTGTGACTTTACCGGCAGAATTCTCTCGCCTTCCCAAAGAGTGGCGAGTGATACCTTTCCTTGATGCTGTTGCTGATGCAACCGGAGGTAATGCAAAAATCAAGGTTGAAGATTATTTGGAAGCAGGAGTTCTGCCAATCGTTGACCAAGGTCAGCGGCTATTTAACGGTTACACGGACGATCCTACGTTGGCCTGTAGTACGGAACTTCCAGCTATCGTTTTTGGCGATCACACACGTTGTTTCAAATTCATTGAAGTGCCATTTGCGCTGGGCGCTGACGGCGCAAAACTTCTAAAACCAAAAGAGAAATTCGATCCAAAATTTCTTTTCTACTACCTTAATCAACTGCGAATCGAATCGGCGGGATACAGCAGGCACTACAAATTCCTCAAGGAAACCTATGTGCCAGTGCCCCCTCTCGCAACCCAAAAACACATCGCCCGCGTACTGGAGCAGGCGGACCAACTGCGCAAACAGGCGCAGCAGATGGAGCGCGAACTCAGCCAACTGGCCCAGTCGCTGTTTCTGGAGATGTTCGGCGATCCGGTGACGAATCCGAAAAGATGGGTAACTGCCCCATATGCAGACCTATGCCATCGAATCACGGTTGGCATTGTAGTAAGGCCAACTGATTACTATGTCGATAGTGGTGTACCTGCGCTCCGCTCGTTAAATGTTCGCGAAAACAAAATCATCAAAGAAAACTTCGTGTATTTTTCTGAAGCCAATAATGTCGGCGCTCTACAGAAAACGAGAGTCTACAAAGGCGACGTTGTTCTTGTGCGAAGTGGACAGCCTGGAACGGCAGCAGTTGTCCCTGAAGAATTAGATGGTATTAACGCGATTGATATTCTCATCTCGACGCCAATTCCGGAGAAAGTTGAATCTAACTATCTCGCTTTTTTCTTCAACTCTTCTGGAGGTAAGAAAATTGTCGGCGCCTCTGAAAGAGGTCAAATACAAAAACATTTGAATGTGGGGTCATTGGAAAGTGCGCTAATACCAGTTCCACCGCTTTCGTTGCAGAAGGAATTTGTTCGGCGGCTTGATGCCATCGCTAACGTACGGCGAAATGCTGAAGAAAACATGGAAACAATAAACATGACATTCGGTTCATTGATGCAACGCGCCTTCAACGGCGAACTCACCGCCCCGCAACGCAAGGCGGCATAGGCCAGAGAGACGACAAAAAAGGCGCGCATGTCCAACTTCAACTCATGGCCGAATGGCCTTTTGTAGGTCGGGTTAGCGATAGCGTAACCCGACATGGTGATGGCGGCGCTTATGGGATCGTCGGGTTACACCCGCAAGGAGTCGGCCGTGGTTGTAAGGGGCTGAAGCCCCAACAACACACGCTCCGCTGCGCTAACCCGACCTACATAAATCAGCCTTTTTGAACACATGCCCTGCGACATGATAAGAAAATGAGAATATTTATACATGTCGTGGGTGACGTGATAAGCTATTTTCGATTTCTTATCACGTTCCTGCAGGGGGAAGCATGACCGAACTGGATATTCCCAGCCCCGCCAGCCTTGAGGTCAAGGCGGTTTGGCAAAGCTTGGCCGAGGCGCACCGCTATCTGGCGGAGTTGAAGGGCTTGTGCGAGTCGCTGCCCAACCGCGCCATCTTGCTGGATACGCTGGCCATTCAGGAGGCGAAAGACAGTTCCGAGATCGAGAACATCATCACCACGCATGACGAGCTGTACGCCTACGACCAGAGCGGCTCGGCTACGCCTGCGGCCAAGGAGGTGCAGAACTACATCTCTGCCTTGAAGGTGGGTTTTACCGATGTGGTGAATTCCGGCTTGATCCGCATGAACACGATTTTGCGGGTGCAGGAAGAGGTCGAGCAGAACAATGCGGGGTTCAGAAAAGTGCCGGGGACGGTGCTGAAGAATCAGACTACGGGTGCGGTTGTGTATGAGCCGCCGCAAGATGCCGTGCTGATCGAAAAGCTGATGACGGCATTGGTGGAGTTCATTCATGCGGATAGCGATCACGATCCCTTGCTGCGCATGGCGATTGCACATCATCAGTTCGAGAGTATTCATCCGTTTTACGATGGCAATGGTCGCACCGGGCGCATCCTGAATTTGCTGATGCTGCAACGTGAAGGCTTGCTTGATTTGCCGGTGTTGTACCTGAGCCGCTACATCACCTCGACCAAGACGCAGTATTACCAATTACTGCAAGCGACACGCGAAACGCATGACTGGACGGACTGGTGTGTGTATATCGTGAAGGGCGTGGCGATCACCGCCAAAAGCGAAATCCGGCTGATCAAGAATCTGCGCGAACTGATGCAGGCCACCAAGCATCGGCTGCGCGGGGAGTTGCCCAAAATCTACAGTCAGGAGTTGCTGAACAATCTGTTTCGCTATCCCTACACCAAGATCGAGTTTGTGGAAAATGACTTGGGTGTTTCGCGGATCACGGCAGCAAAGCATCTGGATGTGCTGGTGGCAAACAGCTTCGTAGAAAAGAAGAAAATCGGGCGCACGAATTTCTATATCAATCGACCTTTGTTCAATCTTTTGACGCAGATCAGCCTGAACGATGAATGAAACATACGTAGGTCGGGTTAGCGATAGCGGAGCGTGTGTTGTTGGGGCTTCAGCCCCTTACAACCACGGCCTACTCCTTGCGGGTGTAACCCGACATGGTGACGGCTACGGCAAGGGATCGTCGGGTTACGCTGCGCTAACCCGACCTACATGTAAGCGATGATGAGCGAGGCAACAGGGAGCGGAATGTCCAACTTCACTTTCATGGCCGAATGGCCGGAACTGCAAGAACCGGCGGGCAAGGCCGAAGCGTTGGTGCAGGCCGATCCGCGAGCGGCCTGCTTTTATGCGCGCTTCGCCATGGAGCGTGCGGTGCAGTGGGTTTACCGTTTTGATCCGGCGATGCGATCACCCGGCTATGACGACACGCTCAACACGCTGATCCACCAGCCCTGTTTCAAGAACGCGCTGCCGCCGCCGCTGTTTAACAAGTTCAAGCTGGTGCAGAAGGCGGGCAATGCGGCGGTGCACAGCGAGCGCAAGGTGGCCGCCGCCGACGCGGCGCAAGCGCTGCTGGAGCTGCACCATATCTGCTATTGGTTCTACCGCAACTACAGCCGCCAGCAGCAAGTTAGCAATCAGCTATTCGACCCCGCGCTGATTCCGGCACCGCTTGAGGCGCAGGTCAAGCAGAGCGCGAAGCAGTTGCTGGCCGTACAGGCGCAACTGCATAAGCAGGACGAAGAAACCGCCACGGAGTTGGCGGAGCGCGAGAAGCAGAACGCCGCGTTGCGCGAGGAGCTGGCCGCTTTGCAGCAACAGGTGGCCGCACTTAAGTCGGAACACGCGCAGCAGGCCGACAGCCACGATTATTCCGAAGCGCAGACGCGTCGTTACCTGATCGACCAGTTGCTGCGCGAGGCAGGCTGGGACCCGGAAGGCGAGAAGGTCGCCGAGTATGAAGTAAGCGGCATGCCCAACAACAAGGGCGTGGGCTTTGTTGACTATGTGCTGTGGGGCGACAACGGCCTGCCGCTGGCGGCGGTGGAGGCGAAGCGCACCACAGTGGAGCCGCAGACCGGCCGCCAGCAGGCGGTGCTGTATGCCGATTGCCTGAGCAAGATGCACGGCCAGCGCCCACTGATCTATTACACCAACGGCTACAACATCTGGTTCTGGGACGACACCATCTACCCGCCGCGCATGGTGCAGGGCTTCCACACCCGCGACGAGATGCAGCGCATCATCGACCGGCGCACGCTCGCCACGCCGCTGGCGCAGGTGGAAATCGACAGCACCATTGCGGGCAAGGGGCGGCCTTACCAGACATTGGCGATCCGTTCGGTGTGCGAGCAGTTCGAGAAGCACCGCCAGCACAAGTCGTTGCTGGTGATGGCGACCGGCACCGGCAAGACGCGCACGGTGATCGCGCTGGTGGATGTGCTGATGCGAGCCGGGTGGGTGAAGAACGTGCTGTTCCTCGCCGACCGCAACGCGCTGCTGACTCAGGCGAAGAAGGAATTCGGCAAGCTGCTGCCCAAGGTGTCGGCGGAGATTGTTTCCGGCGGCACACGTGCGTTGAAGGGGCGGGTGCAGCTTGCCAGCTACCCGACCATGATGAACATGCTGGGCACGCCCGCCGACCGGCGTTTGTTTGGCATCGGCCACTTCGATCTGGTGATCGTGGACGAGGCGCACCGCTCCATCTACCAGAAGTACCGCTACATCTTCGATTACTTCGATGCGCTGCTGGTGGGCCTCACCGCCACGCCGAAGAGCGAGATCGACAAGAACACTTACACCATTTTCGATATTGAAAATAACGTACCGACCTTTGCCTACGAATCGGGCGAGGCGTTCGACGACCAGGTGCTGGTGCCGCCCAAGGGCTACAGCGTGCCGCTCAAGTTTGTGCGCCAGGGGGTGAAGTACAAGGAGCTGCCGCCGGAAGAACAGGCGGAGTGGGAAAGTAAGGAGCAGCTCGACGGGCGCGAGGAGGTGCTGCCCTCGGAGCTGAACAAGTTCCTGTTCAATACCGACACCGTGGACAAGATGCTGCAAACGCTGGTGCTGCACGGCATCAAGGTGGCTGGCGGTGAACGGCTGGGCAAGACCATCATCTTCGCGGCCAACAATGCGCACGCCGAGCTGATCGTGGAGCGCTACAACAAACACTATCGCCACCATGCGGGCAAGTTTGCGCGCGTCATCACCTACAAGGAAAAGTACGCCGATACGCTGATCGAAGAATTCAAGGGCGAGAAGGAGCCGCTCGATCCGAATTGCCCCCTGACCATTGCCGTGTCGGTGGACATGCTCGACACCGGCATCGACGTGCCCGAGGTTGTGAATCTGGTGTTCTTCAAGGTGGTGCAGTCGCGCGTGAAGTTTGTGCAGATGCTGGGGCGCGGCACGCGCTTGTACCCGAATTTGTTCGGCCCCGGCGACGACAAGAAAGAATTCATCGTTTTCGATTACTGCCAGAACCTGGAGTTTTTCGAGGCGAACCCGGACGGCGCGAAAGACAGCGGCAACAAGCCTCTGCCGGAACTGATCTTCGAGAAGCGTTTGCAACTGGCGACGGTGTTGGCGAAATCGGAATACGACGCCGATCAGGAATATCGTCGCTACACCCTCGACCTGCTGCACCATGCCGTGGCCGGGATGAACCTGGATAATTTCATCGTGCGCCCGCGCCGCGAGATCGTGGAGCGTTACCAGCAGCGCGAGCGCTGGAATGTTCTGGATGCGCTGGCCGTGGGCGAGCTGTGCAATCAGGTGGGACCGCTGCCCACCGAGGCCGAGCCCATCAACCCCGGCGAGGCGAACGACGAGATGGCGATGCGCTTCGACCACCTCGCGCTGCGCTTGCAGGTGGCGCTGCTCGAAGAGGGCGGCATACCCGAAGGGCTGCGTTTGCAGGTGATCGACCTCGCGCACTATCTGGAGGCCAAGTCCAGCATTCCCAACGTGAAGCAGCAGCTCCATTTCATTCAGCAGGTGCAGAGCGACGAGTGGTGGCAGGACGTCACCATCCCCATGCTGGAAGAGTTGCGGTGCAACTTGCGCCTGTTGATCCAGTTCATCGACAAGGACAAGCGCGAAGTGGTTTACACCACCTTTGCGGATGAGCTGGGTGTGATAGAAGGCAAGAACGTGGTGGCGATCATGGGCGCGGGAACGGGGCTGACCCAATACCGCAAGAAGGTAGAGGCGTACATCAAGGCGCACGAAGACCATCTCACCATCCAACGCATCAAGCGCAACATTCCCGTCACCGCGCTGGATCTGGAGCAACTGGACGCGATGCTGTTCAAGGCCAGCGGCATGAAGACCCGCGCGGAGTACGACAAGACCATCCACCCGGAAAAACCGCTGGGCGTGTTCATCCGCGAGCTGGTTGGATTGGATCGCCATGCCGCCAAGGAAGCCTTCGCGCAATTTCTGGATGCGACCCGCATGAACAGCACCCAGATTCAGTTTATCAATACGCTGATTGATTACTTCACGCAGAACGGCGTGATGGAACCGCAGCATCTGGCACAGCCGCCTTTCTCGGACATCCACAGCGATAGCTTGTTTGGGTTGTTCGAGGAGGGGCAGGTGAAAACGCTGACGGAGAAGATACGCTGGATCAACCAGAACGCAGAGGCGGTTAATGATGAAATGCCGATGCTTAAGGCGGCGGAGCCCAAACCGAGGAATTACGGCCAATAGAAAATTGGGCGGTGATGCGCTGACTCCTAGTAATGCGGCGGCCTTTCGTTTGCGGGCATTCCGCCATCCTTCGCCGCGCTCAGGGATTCGATGTGGCCCGCCAGCGTTCTGCAAACCGCTTCCAGCCGATCCAACTTTTGCTGCTGCTGATAGATCGTCTTGCTCAGTTCCTCGAGCATGTCTTCCTGGAAGGCGATTTTCGTTTCGATGTTTACTAGACGTTCTTCATTCATGAGGCGGTCCTGAGAGTTCGGCGGCTGGCCGGGAAATGGCGGGCATTCTAGCGCGGGGCGGGCATTCATGCCGGGTGCGCGATGAACAAAGCCGTACCGACGGGCGCAACGCTCCTGTGGGATAATTCGCCCCATGAATTCCCATCTGCTTTCCGGTCTCAATCCCGAACAACGTGCCGCCGTCGAACTTCCTGCCCAGTCCGCGCTGATCCTCGCGGGTGCGGGCAGCGGCAAGACTCGCGTGCTGACGACGCGCATCGCCTATCTCATCAGCACCGGGCAAGTCAGCCCGCACGGCTTGCTGGCGGTGACGTTCACCAACAAGGCCGCGAAGGAGATGGTCACAAGGCTGTCGGCGATGCTGCCTATCAACACGCGCGGCATGTGGATAGGCACCTTCCACGGGCTGTGCAACCGCATGCTGCGCGCGCATCACCGCGAGGCTAACCTGCCGCAGACCTTCCAGATCCTCGACTCGGGCGACCAACTCTCGGCGATCAAGCGCGTGATGAAGGCGTTGAACGTGGACGACGAGAAATACCCACCGCGCGAGATGCAGAACTTCATCAGCGGCAGCAAGGAGCAGGGGCTGCGCGCGCACGAGGTGGAGGCCTACGATCCCTACACGCGGCGCAAGGTGGAGGTGTTCGCCGAATACGACGCGCAGTGCCAGCGCGAGGGCGTGGTGGATTTTTCCGAACTGCTGCTGCGCTGCTACGAGCTGCTGTCGCGCAACGCCGCGCTGCGCGAGCATTATCAGGATCGCTTCAAGCACATCCTGGTGGACGAATTCCAGGACACCAATCCGCTGCAATACCGCTGGCTGAAACTGCTGGCCGGACGCAGCAATGCACTGTTCGCGGTCGGCGACGACGACCAGTCCATCTACGCGTTCCGCGGCGCGAACGTCGGCAACATGCAGGATCTGCTGCGCGACTTCCATGTCGAGAGCGTCATCAAGCTGGAACAGAACTACCGCTCGCACGGCAATATCCTGGAGGCGGCCAACGCGCTGATCAGCAACAACCGCAACCGCCTCGGCAAGAACCTGTGGACCTCGGAGAACGGCGGCGAACAGTTGCGCGTATACGAGGCCGCGACCGATGTGGACGAGGCCGCCTTCATCGTCGACGAGATCAAGCAGATCAAGCGCGACGGCGTGAACCTGAAAGAGATCGCGTTGCTGTACCGCTCCAACGCGCAATCGCGCGTGCTGGAACATGCGCTGGTGTCGGCGGGGCTGTCGTACCGCGTGTACGGCGGGCTGCGCTTCTTCGAGAGGCAGGAGATCAAGCACGCGCTGGCCTACCTGCGCCTGATGGAGAACACCGACGACGACAACGCGCTGCTGCGCATCATCAACTTCCCCACGCGCGGCATAGGCGCGCGCAGCATCGAGCAACTGCAGGATGCGGCGAAGATGAACGGCACCACGCTGTGGGATGCGGCGGCGCGTGCGGGCGGCAAGGTATCGGCCTTCGTCGCGCTGATGGAGTCGCTGCGCAGCGGAACGAAGGACTTGCCGCTGCCCGAGATCATCGACCATGTGCTGGAGCACAGCGGGCTGGTGGAACACTTCAAGAACGAAACCGGCGCGAAGAAGCGCGAGGCCGAAGAACGGCTGGAGAACCTGAACGAGCTGATCAACTCGGCGACGATGTTCGTGCACGAGAACGAGGACGACAGCCTGACCTCGTTCCTGACCCACGCCTCGCTGGAAGCGGGCGAACATCAGGCGGGCGATCAGGACGATGCGCTGCACCTGATGACGGTGCATGCCTCCAAGGGGCTGGAATTCCACACGGTGTTCATCACCGGGCTGGAAGACGGCCTGTTCCCGCACCAGAACAGCCAGAACGTGGACGGCGGGCTGGATGAGGAACGCCGATTGATGTACGTGGCGATCACGCGCGCGCGCCGCCAGCTCTACCTGACCTTCGCGCAACGCCGCATGCTGCACGGACAGGCGAACTACAGCACGGCCTCGAACTTCCTGAGCGAGCTGCCGGAAGAGCTGCTGCGCTGGCTGTCGCCGCGCTTCGTCGCGCCCAAGCGCTTCGATTCCTATCTGCCGCCGAGCGCCGACGCCTCGTTCGGCGCAGCTCCCGCGCCTTCAAGGGCCGACGCAGGCATATGGCGCATCGGCCAGCGCGTGTTCCACCAGAAGTTTGGCGAAGGCGTGGTCACCGGCGTCGAGGGCGGCGGCGCGGATGCGCGCGTACAAGTCAATTTCAAGCATGCCGGCAGCAAGTGGCTGGCGCTGGAATATGCCAAGCTCACTGCCGTGTAGATTCCGACTCACTCATGAACTCCCTCGATACGGCGTTGCACGCCTACTAGAGAAACTACTAGCCATTCGACTAGGCCATCAAAAAACGATAGCCAAGTCGCTGGTTATCAGGACGAACGGCCTGCAATTAAGCACCGTTCGTGCTGAGTGTCTTGCGTAGCAAGACTTATCGAAGCATGAATGGTGCGCATCAATGACAGAAAATTATTCTTCGCCCCCAAAAACCTTGCCTGACAACGTACCGGGCAAACGGTTGCGGCTGATCGTCGAGAGCTATCGCAGGCTGACGGGAAAGGAGTTGCTCGGCGAAATTCCGGATGACGACAAAGCATTGCGCGAAGCGCTGTGGAACGCCCCCCGCGCCATCGTCGCCCACGGCACCGAGGACGACCCGGTGTTCTTCTACGGCAACCGCCTCGCACTGGAACTGTTCGAGATGAATTTCGAAGATTTCACCCGCCTGCCTTCGCGCTTCTCCGCCGAACCGCTGGAACGGGACGCGCGCGCCCTGCTGCTGGAACGGGTGGCGCGGCAAGGTTATGTGGACGACTATGCGGGCGTCCGCATCTCCGGCAAGGGCAGGCGCTTCATGATAGAAGCGGCGACGGTGTGGAATCTGATAGACGAAACCGGGAACGCTAGCGGGCAAGCCGCGACATTCGTTGACTGGCGGGCCCTATAAAAAGCCCCATGTAGGTCGGGCTCTGCGTGTGTTGTTGGGGCTTTAGCCCCTTACAACCACAGCGTACTCCTTGCGGGTGCCGCCCGACCGCTTCGACAAGCTCAGGACAGGCATGGTGGGCAAAGCCCACCCTACCAAACTGCGTGTGTTGTCGGGGAGCAAGCCCAATACAACCACGGCGTCCCCCTTGCGGGCGCACACGACAAGCATGTTCGCGTGCAGGGCACGCTCCTACAGCTTCGTCAGGCTGGAGGAAATTCCGCGGCGATCTTGTCCGGCACTTCGCCCTTGATCGCCTGCGCGGTCGCGCTGAATTCCAGCACGGCGGTGATCATCACCGCGATCAGCGTCGGCATCAGCGCGATGCGCGTCATCGCGGTCCACATGATGGAGCTCATGTTGGCGTCATCCGAGATGCTGCTAAGCAGCCATGCGACGAAGACCAGCACCGCGGTGATCGCATAACCCAGCATCAGGAGCTTGCAGCGCCGGAAGGTGAGCTTCCAGTGCGCCGCGACGAACCACGGCAACGCGCTGCTGCGGCCGCGCAAGTAGATGTAGGCGATCAGCGCGCCGGAGCAGGCGAGCGGGATCAGCAGGCCTATCATGCCGATCTTCAGGCCGATCACTGCCGGAGTCATGAACAGGTCGAACAGGAACAGTCCCAGGATGAAGGTGTTGTGCGGCGCTTGCGCGTCCTTGCGCTCCTGGGCGGTGGCGGCGGGATATTGCATGGTCAGGCCTCCGTATCGATCTTGGTGTGTTGGCCGGGCGTCAGCTCGTCCGGGAACGGGAATATGTTGCGGTAACTGACATAGAGCGATGTCAGGCCGAGCGGCAACAGCACGATCATGCCGAGGCCGAACGGCACGATGCCGAGCACCAGCGCGGCACCCTGCATGATCAGGCTGTATACGGTGTAAGGGACGATGTTGCGCAACGAGCCGGCGAAGCTGGCGCGCAATGCGGCGAGCGGCGGCACGTCGCTGAAGAACACCAGCATAGGCGCGTACTGCAATGCCAGCATCAGCGCGAACATCATCGTGAAGCCGACCAGCAGCCCGAGGGCGACGCCCGATCCCGCCGCCTGCATCGCATCGACCAGTATCTGCGGATCGTTGGATGCCTTGAAGTTCTCCAGCAGCGTGGCGAGCGCATCGCCGCCGATGAAGATCACCGTCATCGAAACGATCAGCAGCCCCATCATCATGAATCCGCCGATGGAGATCAGCGGCATGGTGTGTTTATCGAATCCGGCGATGAGCTGCGTCAATTCGACTTCTTCGTTCTCCTCCAGCGCGCGGCAGACGCGCATGTAGCCCGCCATCAGCACCGGCATCAGCAACACCGCGAGCAGCGGGCCGAACATCGGGATATGGAATGCGAGGAACATGCCGAACGCGCCGACCAGCGCGAGGGATATCGCCAGCAGCGGGTTATGCATGATCAGCTGCCAGCCCTGCTTTACCCAGGTCCAGCCGCGCGCGGCATTCAGTTTGCGTATTTCCATGTCGCCTCCGTTCATAGCCAGACTGTTTGCGCTGTCGCGATGTGGTTGCGCAGCACGCGTTCGAAATGGCCGGGGTCATGCGCGTTGATCAGCTCGCCGTCGCGCGGCAGGTGCAGGTCGTACAGGCGGGACAGCCAGAAACGCAGCGCAGCCAGCCGCAGCATCGCAGGCCAGGCACTGCGCTCGGCGTCGGTGAGCGGACGCTCCGCGTGGTAGGCGCGCAAGAAAGCCTGCGCACGAGCGGCGTCCAGTTTGCCTTCGGCATGCTGCATGCACCAATCGTTGACGGTGATCGCCACGTCATACAGCAGCGCATCGCTGCAGGCGAAATAGAAATCGATCAGCCCGCCGACGCGGTCGCCTTCCAGCAGCACGTTGTCGCGGAACAGGTCGGCGTGGATCACGCCCTGCGGCAATCGGGCAGCGCCGCTCTGCGCATGCAGCGCGATTTCGCTGTCCAGCAATGAGGCCTGATCCGCGTCCAGAAAGGGGCGCACCTGCGGCGCGGTCGCCGCACGCCAGCCCGCACCGCGCGGGTTGGGCATCACTTGCGAGAAGCTCTGCCCGGCGATGTGCATCTGACCCAACATCGCACCGATGGCCGCGCATTGCACCTCGCTAGGTGCGGTAACGGACTTGCCGGAGAGCCGCGTCGCGATGCAGGCCGGCTTGCCGTTCAACTCGCCCAGAAACTGGTTGCGCCGACTCGCCACCGGGCTGGGGCAGGGTATGCCGTGCCGCGCGAGGTGCGCCATCAAGTTGAGGTAGAACGGCAGTTCGTCCGCTGTCAGCTTCTCGAACAGCGTCAACACGAAACGACCGTTGCCGGTGGTGACGAAGTAATTGGTGTTCTCGATGCCGGAGGCGATAGGCTGCAGTTCGAGCAATTGGCCGAGCGAATAATCGCCCAGCCAGGCGGTCAGCTCCGCCTCGGAGACGCTGGTGAAAACCGCCATATCAGAACTTGAAGATGACCCAGCGCGGCACGCGCAGACCGGAGTCCAGGCTTTCCTGGCGGGCGAACTTGCCGTCGCCGCGTTCGTCGACCAGATAATAGGGCACGCCATGCTTGGGCGTGATCTTGATCATGTACAGCTTGCCGTTGGCGCGAAACTCTTCGATCGTCTGTTCGGTTTCCTTGGTGATGGTCACCCCCGGCTCATCCGGCGCTTCTTCCGCCTCGAATGCGGGCGGAGGCGGCAGCGGCTCGAGATTGGAAGGAACCGGCTGCTGGGCGTAGGCGGACAGGGAAAGTCCGCTCAATAGCAGTAATGGCAGGAGTCGCATCGCAGTAGCCTCGAAGGTTGGTATACGCGCATTTTAGCCGATTTAGAGATACATCTGGCGCTCGCGCTCTGCCTCCGACGGCTGGAAGCCGCGCGTCTCGTAATGCTTGAAGATCGCGCCGACCACCGCTTCCGGGTCGTCGATGACCTGTACCAGGTCCATGTCCTCCGGGCTGATCACCTGCTCTTCCAGCAAGGCGCTGCGGAACCAATCGACCATGCCGCCCCAGAACTTGCTGCCGACCAGAATGATGGGCATGCGGCGCGTCTTGCCGGTCTGCACCAGCGTCAGCGCTTCCATCAGCTCGTCCAGCGTACCGAAGCCGCCCGGCATCACCACATAGGCGCTGGCGAATTTGACGAACATTACCTTGCGCGCGAAGAAGTGCTGGAACGTCTGGCTGATGTTCTGGTAAGTGTTGGTGTGCTGCTCGTGCGGCAGCTGGATGTTCAGGCCGACGCTGGGCGACTTGCCGTAGAACGCACCCTTGTTGGCCGCCTCCATGATGCCGGGGCCGCCGCCGGAGATCACCGCGAAGCCGGCGTCGGACAGCAGCCGCGCGATCTCCTCGGCGAGTTTGTAATAGGGCTGGTCCGGCTTGGTGCGGGCGCTGCCGAAGATGCTGACGGCCGGATGGATGCGGTTGAGACGGTCGGTGGCCGAGACGAACTCTGACATAATGCCGAACACTCGCCAGGCCTCCTTGGAGTTCCAGCTTTCCGGTATCGCCGAGACGGGCAGTTTGGACGGTATGCTCATGCAATTTCCCCAAGCGAATTATTGAAATGGATAAAACACTACTTCTGGTCGACGGCTCGTCGTTCCTGTACCGCGCGTTCCATGCGATGCCGGATCTGCGCAACCGCGAAGGCCTTCCGACCGGCGCAATCTACGGTGTGCTCAACATGCTGCGCAAGCTGCGCCACGACTACCCGGCGGATTATAGCCTGTGCGTCTTCGATGCCAAGGGTAAAACCTTCCGCGACGACATGTACCCGGAATACAAGGCCAACCGTCCCTCGATGCCGAGCGACCTCGCGCTGCAGATCGAGCCGCTGCACCTGGCCATCGAAGCTGCCGGCTGGAAGATACTGGCCCAGCCCGGCGTCGAGGCGGACGACGTGATCGGCACGCTGACGCGGCAGGCCGCGAAGGACGGCGTGCGCTGCATCGTCGCCACCGGCGACAAGGACCTCGCGCAACTGGTCGACGAGCATGTCACGCTGATCAACACGATGAACAACGAGACGCTGGATATCCCCGGCGTGACTGCAAAGTTCGGCATTCCGCCGGAACGCATCGTCGATTACCTGACGCTCACCGGCGACGCGGTGGACAACGTGCCGGGCGTCGCCAAGTGCGGCCCGAAGACCGCGGTGAAGTGGCTGACCGAGTACGGCACGCTGGACAACCTGGTCGCGAATGCCGACAAGGTCGGCGGCGTGGTCGGGCAGAACCTGCGCGATGCGCTGGGCTGGCTGCCGCAGGCGCGCGAGCTGCTGACGGTGAAATGCGACGTGGCACTGCCGCAGCCCTATAACGAGCTGGTCGCGCCGCCCGCGGATGTCGAGCAGTTGCGCAGTTTGTACGAGAAGTTCGAATTCAAAACCTGGCTGCGCGAACTCTCGCTCCCCTCTCCCGCAAGCGGGGAGAGCGCAGCGAGGGGGGCGAAGCCGGTTGGGGGAGAGGGCAATGCGCGCAACGACTCTACCCTCTCCCCAACCCTCTCCCTGCAAGGGAGAGGGAGTAGCGCAGACCTGTTCGGTGCCGAACCCGGCAACACCGACAGCGCCACCTACGAAACTATCCTCACCGAAGCCCAGCTCGACACTTGGCTTGCGAAGTTGCTCGCTGCCGACCTCGTCTGCGTGGATACCGAGACCACCGGCCTCGACACGATGAACTCGCAACTGGTCGGCATCTCGTTCGCAATCGAGCCGCACCATGCCGCCTACCTGCCGCTGGCGCATATCTATCCCGGCGCGCCGGATCAGCTCGACCGCGAGCAGGCGCTGCGCAAACTCAAACCTTGGCTGGAAAGCCCGCGCCACAAGAAGCTCGGACAGAACCTGAAATACGACCTGCATATCTTCGCGAACCACAATGTTCATCTCGCCGGCATCCACGACGACACGCTGTTGCAATCCTACGTGCTGGAATCGCACAAGCCGCACGAACTCGGCAACCTCGTGCTGCGTCACCTGAACCTCGCGACCGTGGCCTACGCCGACGTGGTCGGCAAGGGCGCGAAGCAGATCTGCTTCGACCAGGTCGACCTCGACACCGCGACGCGCTACGCCGCCGAGGACGCCGACGTCACGCTGCAACTGCATAATGCGCTCGCGCCGCAGATCGCCGTACAGTCCGGATTGCAGCATGTGTACCGCGACATCGAGCTTCCGACGATGGCCGTGTTGTACATCATGGAACGCAACGGGGTGCTGCTGGACAGCGCGCTGCTGCAAGTGCAGAGCCGCGAACTGGGCGAGAAGCTGATCGCACTGGAAGCGAAAGCGCACGAGGCGGCAGGGCAGCCGTTCAACCTGAACTCGCCTAAACAACTCCGGGAAATTCTGTTCGACAAGCTGGGCTTGCCAGTGAAGAAGAAAACGCCCAGCGGCGACCCTTCCACCGACGAAGAGGTGTTGCAGGAACTCGCGCTGGATTACCCGCTGCCAAAGATATTGCTCGACTATCGCGGCATGGCGAAGCTGAAATCCACCTACACCGACAAGCTGCCGCAGATGGTGGATAGACGCACCGGGCGCGTACACACCAGCTACTCGCAGGCGGTCGCGGTCACCGGGCGGCTCGCATCGAGCGACCCCAACCTGCAGAACATCCCGGTGCGCACCGCCGAAGGCCGCCGCATCCGCGAAGCCTTCATCGCACCGCCCGGCAGCCGCATCGTCTCCGCCGACTATTCGCAGATCGAGTTGCGCATCATGGCGCACCTCTCGGGCGACGAAGGCCTGCTGAAGGCGTTCGCCAACGGCGAAGACATCCACCGCGCCACCGCCGCCGAGATCTTCATGACCACGCCCGCCGACGTGGACAGCGAACAGCGCCGCTACGCCAAGGTCATCAACTTCGGCCTGATCTACGGCATGTCCGCGTTCGGCCTCGCCAAGCAACTCGGCATCGAGCGCAGCGCGGCCACCGCCTACATCGACCGCTACTTCGCGCGCTATCCGGGTGTGGCCGACTACATGCAGCGCACCCGCGAACAGGCCAAGCAGCAAGGTTACGTCGAGACCGTATTCGGCCGCCGCCTGTGGCTGCCCGAGATCAACGCCAGCAACGGCATGAAGCGCCAGGGCGCCGAGCGCGCCGCGATCAACGCGCCGATGCAAGGCACCGCCGCCGACCTGATCAAACTCGCGATGATCGCCGTGCAGCACTGGCTGGTCGCTGAGCAATTGCAGACCAAGCTCATCATGCAGGTGCACGACGAACTGGTGCTGGAAGTGCCGGAGAACGAACTGGAACTGGTGAAGGAAAAACTGCGCGAACTGATGTGCAACGTCGCCGAGTTGAAAGTGCCGCTGGAAGTGGGACTGGGCGAAGGGGCGAACTGGGAAGCGGCGCATTAATACTTAGGGAGAAAGGCTGTGATCCTCAAAGAAAAGGAACTTACCAATCCATCCGATCCTCGGCAGAAAGCTGGAGAGGAGGCTGAGAAACAAATGGCCTTTTATTTACAACGTGCGTTTCGCAAGCGAGATGATTGCTTCGTAATTAACGACCTGCGAGTAATTCACGATGGCGACGTTGCCCAAATAGACCATCTCGTCGTATCCCCTTTCGGCTTATTCATTGTCGAATCCAAAAGTGTTCACGGAACTATAAGTATCAATCAACACGGCGACTGGAAGCGCACCTATAACAATGAGGTTACGGGCATGCCCTCTCCCGTACTTCAAGGGCAAGAGCAAGGACGAATTCTTAAGGAGCTGTTAAGAGAAAACGCCGAACAAGTTCTTGGCAAAATTTTGTTCGGCAAAGTGCAAAAAGGGTTCCGATATTGCCCCGTCTGCACCTATGTGGCCATTTCGGATAGTGGCATTATCGATCGCGGCATGGATGTTCCTGAATTGCTTAAGGCAGATGTTGTATCAGGTGCCATCATTAAAAAAATAGATGGATTCGCCAGTAAAGCGAATCTGCTTTCCCCCAAAAACTTGCTCTCCACGGATGTTATTTGGGAAATAACTAAGGATGAAGCAATAGCTACAGCAGGATTCCTGGTCTCAAAACACACCCCACCTGCTTCACCCATCAAAGTCGCACTATCAAAGACCAAGGACGATGCAAAACCCGCCACGACACAGAAATCTGAAAAGACCTTTGTGCCCAAGGTAGGAGCAAATTGCCCAGAATGCGGGAAGCAAAAACTGATTCGAAAGAGCATTAACCGCAATGATGGAACAGAAACGGATTTCCTCGCATGTGAAGGCTATCCTCATTCCTGCAAAGCGCTATTTCCTTTGGTAGCTGTCGTACGTCAATCAATGCCAAGTTATGAGGCGCAGGAAAAACCCGTTCCCTCATCTTTTCACGAAGGAATGCCTTGCCCAAAATGTGGCACCGGCATACTTGTTAGGAAATCAGGAAAGAGCGGAAAACCAGACTTCTTTGGATGCAGCAACTATGGGAAAACGAAATGCCGCTTCACTGAATCGATAATTTAGTAGCTTCTTTTAAGCCCGCATCCTTGGCGATCTTCGCCATGCCGCGTGCTTTGGCGACATCGCCGAGGGCTGACAGGAAAACATCCGGGTTGTCGTCTTCCAATGCGGCGGCCAGATATTCGGCGATCATTTCTTCGCTGTCGAGGTAATCGGCGGCATCGAACCGGGTGACGGTGATTTTTTTGGTGGCTTTCTTGGTCATGATTCACTCCTCATCAAGTTGCTGGCGTATGGCTTTGGCGCGAACGATGTCCCGCTTTTGCGAGGATTTGTCTCCGCCGCATAGCAGCAGGTAAACCACGCTTTCGCGCTGGGTAAAGTACACCCGATAACCTGATACGCATTTCGCTGATGCCATCCCCGACGGGTTCGCAATCGCCGAAGTTGCCTTGCTCCGCGCTTTTGATGCGATTAACAATACGGGCACGAGCTCGAATGTCGCGTAATGCTGACAGCCAATCTGAAAACTCGTTGCTTTTGTTGATGGCGTACATGATGCGTACTGTATCCGAGTGGATACTTTATGCAAGTAAATGGGCTACGTGCTATCGCGCCCTTCATAATTCATTACACCACCCAACAAGTGGCGTGAATTGGCGGTATGAAACGACGGGGATCGCTATTGGTCGAGTTGAACAAAGGAAAAACTGGGATGAGGCGCACTAAAACCGAAGTAACGTCGATGTCGACGTTCTGCCAGTGGGATGGAGATACGCTGGTGCTGAACATCCTCGGCCGGCCGCGCGCGAAGAAGACTGCGCTGGGCAAGGTGATCGGCAAGCAGCTCGAAATTTTCGTCGCAGAGATGCCGGTGCGCGGACGCGCGACGGCGCATCTGGTGAGGTTCCTCGCGGAGGAGTTTCAGGTGCCGGAGAGTTCGATCACCGTGGTGTTCGGGGTGTACAACGTCAACAAGCAGTTGCGCATCGCCGCACCGAAGCGGCTGCCGTCGGCCATACCGCCGCCGGGTTAACAAAGGTAGCCCGGATGGAATGAAATGGAATCCGGGACTCGTTGAACCCCGGATTTCGCGTTGCTGCATCCGGGCTACGCGTAGAGGCGCGTCAGGAGCCCAGCGCCGCCGGCCTCTCGTTCCACGGTGCGACCTTGAACAGCAGCAGCATGCCGGGGATCGCGAGGGCAGCGCACAGCAGGAAGAAGCCGGGCCAGCCCAGCGCCTCGACCAGCCAGCCGGCGGTGGCGTTGACGAAGGTGCGCGGCACGGCGGCGAGGCTGGTGAACAGCGCGAACTGCGTCGCGGTGTAGGCGGGATGCGTGGTGCGCGCGATGTAGGCGACGAAGGCTGCGGTGCCAAGGCCCACGCCCAGCGCCTCCAGCCCGATCACAAAGCCGAGCTGCGCGAGGTTGATCGCGGCGATCTCCGTCTGCGGGCCCAGCATCGCCAGCCACCAGAAGCCGAAGATGGACACCACCTGCACAACGCCAAACAGCCACAGCGCGCGGTTGATGCCGAGCTTCAGCATCCAGATGCCGCCCAGCAGCGCGCCTATCACCGCGGGCCACAGCCCGGCGTTCTTCGCGATCACGCCGATTTGCGTCTTGCTGAATCCCATGTCGAGGTAGAACGGCGTCGCCAGCGCGGTGCACAGGCTGTCGCCCAGCTTGTAGAAGAACAGGAACGCCAGCACCAGCAGCGCGCCCTGCACACCCTGCCGCCCGATGAATTCGCGGAACGGCTCGACCACCGCGGCGCGCAGCGTCTTGGGTGCGGCCGCGCCGACCGGCTCCTTCACCAGCAGCGTCATCGCGATGCCGGGCAGCATGAACAGCGCGGTGATCATGAACACAGTGTCCCACGGCAGGAAGTCGGCGAGGATCAGCGACAGCGAACCCGGCACCAGCCCCGCGATGCGGTAGGCGTTCACGTGCACCGAGTTGCCCAGCCCCAGCTCATTCTCCAGCAGCAACTCGCGGCGGTAGGCGTCCAGCGCGATGTCCTGCGTCGCGGAGAGGAAGGCGAGCAGCGTGCAGAACAGCACGATGGTGCCGAGATCCTGCTGCGGCGAGAAACCGCCCAGCGTGGCGATCACCGCCAGCAGACCGACCTGCGTGATCAGCATCCAGCCGCGCCGCCGCCCGAGCAGCGGCACGACGTAGCGGTCCAGCAGTGGCGACCACAGGAACTTCCAGGTATAGGGAAACTGGATCAGCGCGAACGCACCGATCACCTTGAGATCGACATGCTCGGTGCGCAGCCACGCGGGAACCAGGTTCAACAGCATATAAAGCGGCAGGCCGGAGGCGAAGCCGGTGAACACGCAGATCAGCATGCGGCGGGTGAAGAGTTGTTGCCAGACGGTCATTGGATTCTCTCGCCAACAGGTAGGATGGGAGGAGCGTAGCGATACCCATCAATGGTAGCGATGGGTATCGGCTTCGCCTCAACCCATCCTACAAAATCAGATCCCACGCTGAAAGCGGTACACCGCCGTGCTGCCCAGCAGGTTCGGCAGCAGCTTCATCTCGAACGCACCGGTCATCACGCGGCGTTCCAGCACGGTGACGCGATGGCGGTCGCAGAACATCTCGAAGTCGTGCAGCGTGCACAGGTGGACGTTGGGCGTGTCGTACCACTGGTACGGCAGCTCTTTCGACACCGGCATGTGGCCGCGCAGCACGTTCAGGCGATTCTTCCAGTAACCGAAGTTGGGAAAGCTGACGATGCCTTCGCGTCCGACGCGCAGCATTTCGTTCACCAGCGCCTCGGTGTGGCGCGTGGCCTGCAAGGTCTGCGACAGGATCACGAAGTCGAACGAATTGTCCTCGAAATCGGACAGCCCGGATTCGAGGTCGTTCTGGATCACGTTCACGCCGTTGGCGATGCACATCACGATGTCTACGTCGTTGATCTCGACGCCGTAACCGCGCACCCTGCGCGTCTCCTTCAGGTAGCGCAGCAGGCTGCCGTCGCCGCAACCGAGATCGAGCACGGAAGCGCCCTTGGGTATCCACTCGGCGATCGCGGCGAAGTCGGGCCGCTCGGCGGCGGACGAGACGAGGTACTGGTTCATGTTCATGCCCTTGCTCATCGCGACACCTCCGATGCGACGTTGTCGAGGTAGGCGCGCATCACGTCGAAGTAATGCGGGTGTTCCATCAGGAAGGAGTCATGGCCGTGGGTCGAGGTGATCTCGGCGTAGCTGACGTTGCGGCGGTTGTGCAGCAGCGTCTGCACGATCTCGCGCGAACGTTGCGGCGAGAAGCGCCAGTCGGTGGTGAACGAGATAACCAGGTAGTCCGACTTCGAGCGCGCGAACGCCTTGTTCATGTCGCCGCCGAAATCGTGCGCAGGGTCGAAATAGTCCAGCGCCTTGGTCATCAGCAGATAGGTGTTCGCGTCGAACATGCCGGCGAACTTGTCGCCCTGGTAGCGCAGGTAGGACTCGATCTGGAACTCCACATCGTAACCATAGTTCAGCTGCCCGGTACGCAGTTCGCGCCCGAACTTGTCCGCCATCGCGTCGTCGGACAAATAGGTGATGTGGCCCAGCATGCGCGCCAGCCGCAGGCCTCGCGTCGGCACGACGTTATGCTGGTAGAAGTCGCCGCCATGGAAATCCGGATCGGTGAGGATCGCGTTGCGCGCGACGTCGTTGAACGCGATGTTCTGCGCGGTCAGGCGCGGCGCGCTGGCGATGGCCAGCACATGGCGCACGCGCTCCGGATAGGCCAGCGACCACTGCAGCGCCTGCATGCCGCCCAGGCTGCCGCCTATCACTGCGGCGAACTGTTTGACGCCGAGCCTGTCGGCCAGCCGCGCCTGCGACTCCACCCAGTCCTCGACGGTGATCATCGGGAAGCTCGCGCCATAAGGCTTGCCGGTCTCGGGAGCGATGGACGACGGGCCGGTCGAACCGTGACAGCCGCCGAGGTTGTTCAGGCCGATGACGAAGAATTTGTCGGTGTCGATGGGCTTGCCTGGTCCGACCATGTTGTCCCACCAGCCGATGTTCTTCGGCTCATCGGCGTAGTGGCCGGCAAGATGGTGGTGGCCCGACAGCGCGTGGCAGATCAGGATGGCGTTGGACTTGTCGGCGTTCAGCTTGCCGTAGGTCTCGTACACCAGCTCGTAGCGCGGCAACACCGCGCCGCTGCGAAAAGTCAGCGGAGTGTCGAATTGCGCGCGTTGCGCGCGGACGATACCGATACTGTTAGTTGTGCTCAACTCATTACCCCAAAAACAAAACCCGTCCAGCTTGCGCCAAAACGGGTTGCCTCGCTTTAGCTGGAATGTTTAACGTGCCCCGCAAGCTGATGTCAAATCGGCACTGGCAGGAAGTTTCCGTGTTTTGCCGCGCGCTGTCAATCGCACTGCATGCCTTGCTATGATAGTCTCGCACCGTTAAAGCCGAACGCAGGAGCCCTGCATGACCCTGACCGATCTGCGCTACATCATCGCCCTCGCCAGCGAGCGGCACTTCGGCCGCGCGGCGGAGAAATGCTTCGTCTCGCAGCCGACGCTGTCCGTTGCGGTCAAGAAGCTGGAAGACGAGCTGGGCGTCGCGCTGTTCGAGCGCAGCGCAGGCGAGGTGCGCGCCACGCCGGTCGGCGAGCAGATCGTCGCGCAGGCGCGCATCGCGCTGGCCGAGGTCGACCGCATCAGGACGCTGGCGCAGACCGGCAAGGACCCGCTGACCGGTGAACTGCGGCTCGGCGTGATCTACACCATCGGGCCTTATCTGCTGCCCGGACTGGTTCCCCGGCTCCGCTCCGCCGCACCGGCCTTGCAGCTCGTGCTGCAGGAGAACTACACCGAACGCCTGCTGGAATCGCTGCGCGCCGGGGAACTGGACGTGATCGTGATCGCCCTGCCGTTCGAAGAGACCGGGCTGGTCGCCCTGCCGCTCTACGACGAGGCGTTCCGCGCGGTCGCGCCCTCCGGCCATCCCTGGCAAGACCTGACCCATATCGATCCGGCCATGTTGCTGGACGAACCCTTGCTGATGCTGGGGCCGGGCAACTGCTTCCGCGACCAGGTGCTGGACCTGTGCGCCCACGCCTCCACGCAAAACGGCGGCGCTCCGCGCATCCTGGAGGGCAGTTCGCTGGAGACGCTGCGCCTGATGGTGTCCAACGGCGTCGGCGTCACCGTGATGCCGGCCAGCGCCGCCGACCTGCTGGGCAACGACGCCTCGCTGTGCGTGCGCCCTTTCGTCGAACCCGAACCCACGCGCCGCATCGCCCTGGTCTGGCGCAACAGCTACCCGCGCTCCCGCATCATCGACGTGTTGCGCGCCGCGATCCTGAACTGCAGCTTGCCCGGCACTTCTCCCGCCTCGCCCCGTTAACGTGAAACTCGCGTAGCGACTCGTTCGCTCCCTCGCCCGCTTGCGGGAGAGGGTTGGGGAGAGGGAACGGGCATGGCAAGTTTTATCATCAGGGACGGCACTCTTGCCATGCCCGTTAGCTCTCCGATAGGCAACGCCTATCGCCCCCATGCCGACAATCAATTGGCTCCCGTTGCCCCGCTTCCCTAGTATCCCTTCCGTCGCACCAGTCATTTCAACCCAACCGAAGGAGAATCACCGATGAATACGACTCTGATCAACACCGAAGTGCAACCTTTCAAGGCCACCGCCTTCCATAACGGCAAGTTCGTCGACGTCACCGAAGCCACTCTCAAGGGCAAGTGGTCGGTGATGTTCTTCTACCCGGCCGACTTCACCTTCGTCTGTCCGACCGAACTGGGCGATATGGCCGACCTGTACCCCGAGTTCCAGAAGCTGGGTGTCGAGGTCTACGGCGTGTCCACCGACACCCACTTCACCCACAAGGCCTGGCACGACACGTCGGAAACCATAGGCAAGATCAAGTACCCGATGATAGGCGACCCGACCGGCGCGATCACCCGCAACTTCGGCGTGATGATCGAGGAAGCCGGCCTGGCCGAGCGCGGCACCTTCGTGATGGACCCGGCGGGCAAGATCCAGATCGTCGAGGTCAACGCAGGCGGCGTCGGCCGCGATGCGTCCGAGCTGCTGCGCAAGGTCAAGGCCGCGCAATACGTCGCTACCCACCCCGGCGAAGTCTGCCCGGCCAAGTGGAAGGAAGGCGACGCCACGCTGGCACCGTCGCTGGACCTGGTCGGAAAAATCTAAGCCCCCCACCCATCCTGCCCCGGCGTTGCCGGGGCCGGGATCTCAGCGGCAAGTCAGTCCCATAAAGGCTGCCTTGCCATTGCGATCCACCCTCAGGAGAAAGCCATGCTCGACACCGCCATCAAGACGCAACTCGCCGCCTACCTCGAAAAGCTGCAGCAGCCCATCGAGCTGGTCGCCTCGCCGGACGGCAGCGACGCCTCGCGCCAGATGCGCGAACTGCTGGCCGACATCGCCGCGCTCTCGCCCAAGGTAACGGTGCGCGAAGACGGCGCCGACGCGCGCAAGCCCTCGTTCTCGGTCGGCCGCCCCGGCGAAACCCCGCGCATCCGTTTTGCCGGCATCCCGATGGGACACGAGTTCACTTCGCTGATCCTCGCGCTGTTGCAGACCGGCGGCCATCCGCCCAAGGTCGAAGCGGAGCTGATAGCCCAGATCAAGGAGCTCAAGGGATCGTTCAAATTCGAGACCTTCATCTCGCTGTCCTGCCACAACTGCCCGGATGTGGTGCAGGCGCTCAACCTGATGGCGGTGCTGAATCCCAGCGTCGAGAGCGTGATGATAGACGGTGCATTGCACAAGGCAGAGGTCGAGGCTCGCCAGATCATGGCCGTCCCCGTCGTCTACCTGAACGGCGAGGTCTTCGGCCAGGGCCGCATGACCATAGAAGAGATCGTCGCCAAACTCGATACCGGCGCGGCGACGCGCGCAGCAGAAAAACTGGACGCCAAGGACACATTCGACGTGCTCGTCGTCGGCGGCGGCCCCGCAGGTAGCGCGGCCGCGATCTACGCGGCGCGCAAGGGCATACGCACCGGCGTGGTCGCCGAACGTTTCGGCGGCCAAGTGCTGGACACCCTCGCCATCGAGAACTTCATCTCGGTGAAGCACACCGAAGGCCCGCAATTGGCCGTCGCACTGGAACAGCACGTCAAGGAATACGGCGTGGACATCATGAACCTGCAGCGCGTCGAGGCGCTGATCCCCGGCGAGCATGTGCACGAAGTGAAGCTCGCCAGCGGCGCAACGCTGAAGGCGAAGACGGTGATCCTGTCGACCGGCGCACGCTGGCGCGAGATGAACGTACCGGGCGAGCAGGAATACAAGGCGAAGGGAGTGTGCTTCTGCCCGCATTGCGACGGCCCGCTGTTCAAGGGCAAGCGCGTCGCGGTGATAGGCGGCGGCAACTCGGGCGTCGAGGCGGCCATCGACTTGGCCGGCATCGTCAGCCACGTCACGCTGATCGAGTTCGACAGCAAGCTGCGAGCCGATGCGGTGCTGCAGGACAAGCTGCGCAGCCTGCCCAATGTGAACATCATCGTCAGCGCGCTTTCCACCGAGGTGACCGGCGACGGCCAGAAAGTCACCGGTCTCGTCTATACCGACCGCACCAGCAACGAAAGCCAGCGCATCGATCTGGAAGGCATATTCGTACAGATCGGCCTGCTGCCTAACACCGACTGGCTCAAGGGCGCGGTCGAGTTGTCGAAGCATGGCGAGATCGTGGTGGATGCGCGCGGCCAAACCTCGGCGCCCGGCGTGTTCGCTGCGGGCGACTGCACCACCGTGCCCTACAAGCAGATCATCATCGCGATGGGCGAGGGTGCGAAAGCCAGCTTGTCGGCCTTCGACCACCTGATCCGCAGCTCGGTGCCGGCCGCGAAATAGGTCTACGCCGATCTGCCGAAGGTCAGGCGTTCAGCTTGTCGAGCAGTTCGCGTATGCGCATTGGATCGTCGGCACGCAGTATCTTCTGCGTCAGCGTCGCGATCTCCGGCAGGCTGGTGGTCAGCACGCGCTGTTTGACGTTGGGTACCTGCGCCGAGAACATCGAGAACTGGCGCAGGCCCATGCCAAGAAGCAAGCGCGTATAAGCGAGTTCGCCGGCCATTTCGCCGCACACCGAGATCGGCACGCCGAGCTTGTTGGAAGTGCCGATCACAAGGGACAGCAACTGCAGCACGGCAGGATGCAGCGGGTCGTACAGGTGCGCGACCTCCTCGTCGGTGCGGTCGATCGCCAGCGTGTACTGGATCAGGTCGTTGGTGCCTATCGACAGGAAGTCGAGCTTCTTCGCGAAGGTGCTGACGGACAGTGCGGCGGCGGGGATCTCTATCATGCCGCCGATCTTGACCTCGCGGTTGAACGGAATGCCGTCGATTTCCAGGCTGTACTTGCTCGCCTCGATGAATATCAGCGTCTGGTTCAACTCAGACACGCTGGACAGCATCGGGATCAGTATCTTGATGTTGCCGTAATGCGAGGCGCGCAGCAGCGCGCGCAGCTGGGTGCGGAACAGCATCGGCTCGGCCAGGCACAGGCGTATCGCGCGCAGCCCCAGCGCCGGATTGTTGGCGACGCGCTCTGCGCCCTTGATCTGCTTGTCCGCGCCCAGGTCGAAGGTGCGTATTGTCACCGGCTGGCCGTCCATGCCGACGACGGCGGCGCGATAGGCCTCGAACTGCTCGTCCTCGCCCGGCAGCTCGTCGCGGTTCAGGAACAGGAACTCGCTGCGGAACAGGCCGACGCCGGTCGCGCCGTTCTCCTTCACCTCGTGGATGTCCTCCGGCTTCTCGATGTTCGAATGCAGCTCGATCGCCTCGCCGTCCAGCGTGTTGGCGCGTGCGGTGCGCAGGCGCTTGAGCTTCTTGCGATCCAGCTCCCACTCGCTCTGGCGCAGCTTGTATTCGGCGAGGATGGAGCGGCCCGGATTGACGATCAGCACGCCCTGCTCGCCGTCGAGGATCAGCAGGTCGTCCTCGCGGACCAGCTGGCGCGCGTGATGCAGGCCGACCACGCAAGGCGTGCTGAGGCCGCGCGCGACGATGGCGGTATGCGAGGTCGCGCCGCCGACGTCGGTGACGAACGCGGCATATTGCTGCGGCTTGAACTGGATCAGGTCGGCCGGACTCAGGTCATGCGCGACCAGGATCGTGTCCACGTCATGACGCGCCGCCGGCAACTGGTGGCCGGGCTTGCCGACGAGCTGCTTGAGCAGCCGCTCCGCGACCTGCTTCACATCGGTCTGACGTTCGCGCAGGTAAGCGTCCTCGAACTCCTCGAACTGCGCGACCAGCGTCTCGACCTGCACCTTGAGCGCCCACTCGGCGTTGCAACGCTCGCGCTCTATCATCTCGCGCGGCGCCTTGCTGATCAGCGAGTCGTCGAGGATCATCTGGTGCAGTTCGAGGAAGGCGTCGAACTCTGCCGCCGCATGGCTGGGACGGTTGCTGCGCAGACTGGAGAATTCGTCGCGCGTGGCCTTCAGCGCGGCATCGAAGCGCGCCACTTCTTCCGCGACGTACTGTTCCGGCACCCCGTAGTGGGCGACCTCCAGCGAGGTATGCGACACCAGATGCGCATGTCCGATCGCGATGCCGCTGGAGACGGCGATACCGTGGAGAGTAAAACCCATCGCCTATTCACCCTCTCCGAAATAATCGTTGATCAATGCCATCAGTGCCTGCATCGCCTCTTCCTCGTCCGGGCCGCTGGTCTCGATGCCTATCGTCGCGCCCTTGGCGGCGGCCAGCATCATCACGCCCATGATGCTCTTGGCGTTGACGCGGCGGCCGTTGCGCGACAGCATCACTTCACATTTGAAGCTGGAGGCCAGCTGGGTGAGTTTGGCGGAGGCGCGCGCATGCAGGCCGAGCTTGTTGATGATGAGAACGTCTTGCTGTTGCATATTACCTATCCGGGTTCATGGTTCATGTGGACGATGCAGTCGCGGCCGCCGCTGATCGCCGCATCGGCAAGCTCGGGCAGCGTGAGGCCGGTGCGGCCGGTGACGCGCAGCAGCATAGGCAGGTTGACGCCGGCGATGCCGTGCACGCGTTCCATGCGGCAAAGCTGGCGGCCGATGTTGCTCGGCGTCGCGCCGTACACGTCCGTCAGGATCAGCACACCGCCGCCAGTGTCGAGTTCCTTGATCAGTTCCTCGCCTTCGACCAGCTTATGCTGAGGGTCGTCCCAGGCCTGCACCGACAAGGACTTCAGGTTATGCGGAACCTCGCCCAGCACATGTTTGACGCAATCGACCAGGCTGTCGCCCAGGCCGTTATGCGTGACCAGCAATATCCCGACCACTCAGATCACCCCCATCAAATAGGCCAGCGCCAGCGCAACACACAGCAATACCAGCCATCCGTAGCGGAAGAACCAGCGCAGCGCGCGGGCCTTCTCGGCGTCCGCCTGCCGCTCTTCGGCGACTATCTTGCCGATCTTGCGCAGGGCATTGGCTCCCGCCGCCCGGCGCACCTTGTGCTCCACGATTTCCTGCAGCGGTTCGCTCACGGCAACACCTCCACCTTTACATTCTTGTCGGCGAATTCTAGCCTTTTCTGCAACGCGGCTGTGAGATGGATGACGCCTTGCGCATCCACCAGCATCGCCTCCGGCAATCCCATGCGCTGCGCGGCCGCTCGCCAGCCGTCCTTGCCGGCGACGAACAGCGGCTTGGAGGCCGCATCGGACAGCAGCCCGGCCTGAGGCCCGCGCGTCAGTATCGTCACCGCCTGCACGCCCTGCACCGGCCAGCCGCTGCGCGGATCGATCAGGTGGCAATAGCGTTTCCCGTCCAGTTCGAAGTAGCGCTGGTAATCGCCGGAGGTGCCTATCGCCTCGCCGTCGCGCAGCTCCAGCGTCGCCAGCGCGCCGGACTTGCGCGGATGCTGGATACCGACGCGCCATGACCGGTCGCCGTGCTTGCCCAGCGCCATGACGTTGCCGCCGATATTCACCAGTGCGTTGTGGATGCCCCGCTTGCGCAGCAGCTCCACAGCGCGGTCCAGCGCGTAGCCCTTGGCATAACCGCCGAGGTCGAGCTTGACTGCACGGTTGCGGCTGCTCACCTTGTCGTTGTCGAAGACGAGATCACCCATCCGCGGATTCGCCTGCAGCAGCGTGGCGATTTTTCCCGCATCCGGCAGCAGCGGCTTGAATTCGTCCGACTGGAACCCCCATAACCCGATCAACCCGCCGATGGACGGGTTGAACAGTCCGCTAGACTTTTCGGAAAGCTGCGCCGAGTCGCGCAGCATCGCGGCCAGCTCCGGCGACACCGCCTTGGCCTCGCCTTTCGCGAACGCCGCGTTCAACTCGCTCAATTCGCTAGGCTGCCAGGCATGCAACCGGTCGTGCAGCCGCTGGAACTCCCGCAGCACCTCGCCCACCGCCAAGCGAGCCTGCGCCTCGTCCTCGCCATAGATGCTGACATCCACCAGCGTGCCGAACACATAACCCTGCTCGTGATACAGCGGCTCCTTGCCGCAGGCGGACAACAAGACAAACACCGATAAGATAAAAAATCGCCGCGCCCAGAACATTGTCATTCCGGCGCAGGCCGGAATCCAGTCATTCTGACAACCTGCATAGCAGACAAAACCAGAATGTTGTCCCGCTGCGCGGGGGATGTTTGATTCGCTGGATTCCGGCCTGCGCCGGAATGACGGGAAGAGGTGTCCCATAAAGGCCGCCGTCACTCAGTCGGCTCCTCCAGCTCCAGCGACGCCGCCAGCAGCGCGAGGCGCGCGACGACGCCGTAGGCATAGAAGCGGTTGGGGGTGTCGTCCGGCTCGCAGTCCGGGTTGGGCAGCGTGCAGCAGGACTCGAATGCCAGCGGCTCGAAGCTCATGCCGGGGGCGTTGAGGTTCTCGTCCACGCCGCGACCGGTGTGCACGCGGTAAAAGCCGCCGACGACATAGTGGTCGATCATGTAGATGACCGGCTCGGCCACCGCGTCGTTGATGTTCTCGAAGGTGTACACGCCTTCCTGTATCAACACGTCGTGCACCTGCAGGCCTTCCTTGACCACCGCCATCTTGTTGCGCTGCTTGCGGTTCAGGCCGGTGATCTCGGCGGCGTCCTTGACCGTCATGATGCCCATGCCGTAGGTGCCGGCGTCGGCCTTGACGATGACGAAAGGGTCGCTCTTCACGCCGTATTCCGCATACTTCGCGCGCATCTTCGTCAGGATGTCGTCCACCTGGGCTGCCAGGCATTCCTCGCCGATGCGCTCCTGGAAATTGATCTGATTGCAGGTGGAGAAGTAGGGATTGACCAGCCAGGGGTCGATGCCGAGCAGCTGCGCGAAGTCGTTGGCGACGCGGTCGTAGGCGGCGAAGTGATTGGACTTGCGGCGCGCATACCAGCCCGCCGCCAGCGGCGGGAACACCGCCTGTTCGAGATTCTGCAAAATGTCCGGCACGCCGGCGGACAGGTCGTTGTTCAGCAGCACTACGCAAGGATCGAAACCCTCCACGCCGATGCGGTTGCCGTTGCGCTTCAGCGGTTCCAGCGTCAGCTTCGCGCCGTTGGGCAATGCGATGTCTGTGGCCGATTCGATCTCCGGCAGCAGGCTGCCGACGCGCACGCGCATTCCGGCCTGTTTGAGGATGGTGACGATCTTCGCGACGTTCTGCAGGTAGAACAGGTTGCGCGTGTGGTTCTCCGGGATCAGCAGCACGCCGCGCGCCTCCGGACATATCTTTTCGACCGCGGACTGCATCGCCTGCACGCACAGCGGCAGGAAGTCCGGATTGAGGTTGTTGAAGCCGCCGGGGAACAGGTTGGTGTCGACGGGCGCGAGCTTGAAGCCGCTGTTGCGCAGGTCCACCGACGCATAGAACGGCGGCGTATGCTCCAGCCACTGGGTGCGCAGCCAGTGTTCGATGGTCGGCTGAGCATCGAGGAAGCGCCGCTCCAGGTCGAGCAGCGGGCCGGTCAGGGCGGTCGTGAGATGAGGGACCATGGCATTTGACGAATAATTGACCGGTGCATTCTAGCCGATAGCGCCTGCGTCCGGGTTCGGCGATGGGGCGGTCGGTGGTAGAATGCGTCCCTTCAATTTTTCGGGACACTTGCCGGATCGCCGTTGCGGTTCTGCACTGTTCGCAAGGCAATATCATGTTATCTACCGCAAACATCACCATGCAGTTCGGCGCGAAGCCGCTATTCGAAAACGTCTCCGTCAAGTTCGGCGACGGCAACCGCTACGGCCTGATCGGCGCGAACGGTTGCGGCAAGTCCACGTTCATGAAGATCCTCGGCCGCGACCTGGAGCAATCCTCCGGCGAAGTGATGCTGGACAAACACGAGCGTCTCGGCAAGCTGCGCCAGGACCAGTTCGCCTACGAAGACGTGCGCGTACTGGACGTGGTGATGATGGGCCATGCGGAGATGTGGGATGCGATGTCGGAGCGCGACGCGCTCTACGCCAACCCGGACGCGACGGAAGAAGACTACATGCGCGCCGCCGATCTGGAGGCGACCTTCGCCGAATTCGACGGCTACACCGCCGAGCCGCGCGCGGGCGAGCTGCTGCTGGGCGTGGGCATCCCCATCGAGCTGCACAACGGCCCGATGCGCGAAGTCGCACCCGGCTTCAAGCTGCGCGTGCTGCTGGCGCAGGCGCTGTTCTCCAACCCGGACATCCTGCTGCTGGACGAGCCGACCAACAACCTGGACATCAACACCATCCGCTGGCTGGAAGACATCCTGAATGCGCGCAACTGCACGATGGTCATCATCTCGCACGACCGCCACTTCCTGAACAGCGTGTGCACCCACATGGCCGACCTGGACTACGGCAAGATCACAATCTATCCGGGCAACTACAACGACTACATGCTGGCTTCGACGCAGGCGCGCGAACAGCAATCGTCCGACAACGCCAAGGCCAAGGAAAAGGTCGCCGAACTGAAGGCCTTCGTCGCGCGTTTCTCGGCGAACGCGTCCAAGGCCAAACAGGCCACCTCGCGCGCGCGCCAGATCGACAAGATCAAGATCGAGGACATCAAGCCCTCCAGCCGCCAGTATCCGTTCATCCGCTTCGAATACGACGAGCGCGAGAAGCTGCACCGGAACGCGGTCGAGGTGGAGAAGATGGCCAAGGGCTTCGACAAGATGCTGTTCTCCAACGTCAACTTCCGCATCGAAGCGGGCGAGAAGGTCGCGATCATCGGACCGAACGGCATCGGCAAGACGACCCTGCTGCGCTGCCTCGCGGGCGACCTCGAAGCGGACACCGGCACGATCAAGTGGGCCGACAAGGCCAAGCTCGGCTACTACGCGCAGGACCACGCCGCCGACTTCGCCGACAACATCGACATGATGGAATGGATGACCTACTGGCGCGGCCCGTCCGACGACGACCAGGTCGTGCGCGGAACATTGGGACGCTTGCTGTTCTCCGGCGACGACGTGAAGAAGAAGGTCAAGGTGCTGTCCGGCGGCGAGAAGGGCCGCATGCTGTTCGGCAAGCTGATGCTGGCGAAGCCCAACGTGCTGCTGATGGACGAGCCGACCAACCACATGGACATGGAAGCCATCGAGTCGCTGAACACCGCGCTCGACCTGTTCAAGGGCACGTTGATCTTCGTCAGCCACGACCGCGAATTCGTGTCCTCGCTGGCGACGCGCATCATCGAGATATCTTCCAAGGGCGTGACCGACTACCACGGCACGTACGAAGAGTATCTGCGCGATCAGGGCATGGAGGCCTGATCCTGCACCCCCCTTTGCAAAAGGGGGGCAGGGGGGGATTTACGGTGGCGTCCAACGAAATCGAAAAACCAATCCCCCTCGATCCCGCTTTTACTGCGGAAGGGTCGCTGCGCAGCAGCGGGGCAACCACCGGCGTACTCCTTGCGGGTACAAAGGGGGAAGTTTCGACGCCTTCTAGAGCAATCGGCGTATTCGATTCCGGCGTGGGCGGGCTCTCCGTGCTGCACCACATCCGCCGGACCTTACCCGACGAACGCCTGATCTACGTCGCCGATTCCGGCCACGTGCCTTACGGCGACAAGTCTCCCGAATACATCGAACAACGCTCGCTGGCGCTGACCCGTTTCCTGATCGCACAAGGTGCGGACGCCATCGTGATCGCCTGCAACACCGCGACGGCAGCTGCTGCGGCGACGTTGCGCAGCCAATTCGCCATTCCCATCGTCGGCATGGAACCCGCGGTCAAACCCGCAGCCGCCGCAACGAAGAGCGGCGTGGTCGGCGTGCTCGCGACCACAGGCACGCTGGAGAGCGCGCGCTTCGCAGCACTGCTGGAACGCTACGGCGAGGAGGTCAAGATCGTCACCCAGGGCTGCCCCGGACTCGTCGAGCAAGTCGAACGCAGTGACCTTGCCGGGCCGGAGACGCGCGCGCTAGTCGAGCGCTACACCGCTCCCTTGCTGGCGCGCGGCGCAGACACGCTGATCCTCGGCTGCACCCACTATCCTTTCCTCGCCCCGCTGATCCGCGACGTGGTCGGCCCGGACGTCATACTGATCGACACCGGCGCGGCCGTCGCGCGCCAGTTGCAGCGGCGCATCCAGAACGAGCTGCCCGACCGCGAATCACAAACAGGCTCGGGACAAACGGACGCCACGCGATTCTTCACCAGCGGCGATGCCGCACAGGCCTCGCGTATCATGGCGCTGTTGTGGGACGAGGACGTTCCGGTGCGGCGATTGCCGCAAGAGTTTTTGTAGATCTACCGCCATTCCAAGGAGTCGTGAAAATGGCAGTGCAAAGCAACAAGGGATATCCCGTATTGATCATCGGGGCCGGCCGCGGAGGCTCCGCCCTGCTCGAGATGTTCATCGAAGACAATCTGGTCAACGTGATCGGCATCGCGGATACGAGTCCGGATGCCCCCGGCATGCAGCTGGCCAAGCGCCTCGGCATCCCGACCTATACCGATGCCGCCGTGGCGCTGCAGGCAGGCAAGGATCATCCGGACTGTATCGTGTACAACCTGTCGCACGACGACTCTATCGCCGACAAGGCCAACCTCATCTTCGGCGACAAGCGGGTGGCGAGCGGCCTCGAGGTCAAGCTGTTCTGGCAGATGGTGACCAACCTGAAACAGGTCAAGAGCGAACTCGAAAAGAGCCAGAGCCAGTTGCAGGCCATCATCCACAACGCGATGGACGGCATCATCACCATCGACGAAACCGGGGCGATACTGGGATTCAATCCCGCCGCCGAACACATCTTCGGCTATGCGCAACAGGAGATACTGGGCCGGAACGTGAACATCCTGATGCCCGAACCGGCCCGCAGCGCACATGACGGCTTCATCCTCAACTACATCCGGACCGGCGAGGCCAAGGTCATGGGCGTCAGCGGACGCGAAGTGGCCGCGGTGCGGAAGAACGGCGAGCAATTCCCGATGGAAGTCTCCATCTCGGAAATGGTGCTGGGCGAACTGAAATACTTCGTCGGCATCGTCCGGGACATCACCGAGCGCAAACTGGCCGAGCAAAAAATCGCGCATCTGGCCCACTACGATTACCTGACCGACCTGCCGAACCGGGCGCTGTTCCTGAGCACACTGGAGCATTCGATACGTTTGGCCAGGCGCAACAACTACAAGATATCGGTGCTGTTCCTCGATCTGGACGGCTTCAAGCAAGTCAACGACACGCTGGGGCACGATGCGGGAGATTTGTTGCTGCGGGAAGTTTCCAAACGCCTGCGTCACATCATCCGCGAATCGGACACCGTGGCGCGGGTGGGCGGCGACGAATTCACCTTCGTGCTGAACAACACCGAATCGAACGAAGGCGTCGCGCTGGTAGCCGACAAGATCGTCGCCGCACTGTCCGAGCCTTTCGACCTGAAGGACAGGCAATGCCATATAGGTGGCAGCATCGGCATTTCCATATTCCCCGACGACGCCGGTGATCTGGGCCAGCTTGTCAGTCAGGCCGACGAAGCCATGTATCTGTCCAAACAAAGCGGGAAGAACACCCACAGATTCTATTCGGATGTGCTGCTCAAGCAGTCCGGCCAATAACGACCGTATCGAGGAATGCCCGCATGACCGCCACGCGCCGCTACACCCTGACCATCTCCTGCCCGGACCGCTCCGGCATCATCGCAGCGGTCACCGGTTTCATCGCGCAGCACGGCGGCTTCATCGTCGAGGCGAGCTACCACACCGAGCAGGATGCGCAACGCTTCTTCATGCGCCAGGAGATGCGCGCGGACTCGCTGCCTTTCGACGCGGACGAGTTCCGCCGCCGCTTCGCGCCGCTGGCGCAGGAGTTCGGCATGGACTGGCAACTCGCGGATTCCGCGATCAGGAAGCGGCTGGTGCTGCTGGTCAGCAAGCAGGATCATTGCCTGGACGACCTGCTGCACCGCTGGCGCAGCGGCGAGCTGCAGGTAGACATCCCCTGCGTGATCTCCAACCACGAGGACTTGCGCAGCTTCGTCGAGTGGCACGGCATCCCGTTCCTGCATGTCGACATGCAGGGCGACAAGGAGGAGGCGTTCCAGCACATCGCCGCACTGTTCGAGGAGCATCGCGGCGACTGCATGGTGCTCGCGCGCTTCATGCAGATCCTGCCGCCCTGGTTGTGCCAGCGCTATCCGGGGCGCGTCGTCAACATCCACCACAGCTTCCTGCCGTCGTTCGTCGGCGCGAAGCCTTACCATCAGGCCTACCAGCGTGGCGTGAAACTGATCGGCGCGACCTGCCACTACGTCACCGACGAGCTCGATGCCGGGCCCATCATCGAGCAGGACACGGTGCGCATCGACCACGGCGACACCGTGGACGATCTGGTACGCTACGGCCGCGACATCGAGAAGACCGTGCTGTCGCGCGGCTTGCGCTACCATGTGGAAGACCGCGTGCTGGTGTGCGGCAACAAGACCATCGTGTTCCGCTAGGAATGCGGACTATCGAATATCGAATAAACCGACTGACATGAATTCAAACGACAGGACCCGGATCGAGCATAACGCTTTATTCAGCGGCATGAATGCCGAGAGTTTCGATTACATGCTGGAGCACAGTGTCGTGCGCGACCTGGATGTCGGCGAACGCCTGCTGCAACCGGACACCGAGAACCACCACCTGCACCTGATACTCGAAGGCGCGCTGAACGTGTATCTGATCGCACAGGAGCCGCAGGAACACACCACGCTGCAGGCCGGGGAATGCGTAGGCGAGGTCTCGCTGATCGACGGCAAATATCCTTCCGCGATCGTCGTCGCCGCACAAGCGACCCGCATCCTGTCCATCCCCTACGACACGGTCTGGTCGCTGATCAACAATTCGCGCACCGTCGCCGGCAACCTGCTGGCGCTGCTCGCCAACCGGCTGCGCAACGACAACCAGAGCATCGTCGAGACGCAACGCTCCAAGATGCAGTTCGAACACCAGGCCTCGACCGATGCGCTGACCGGCGTACACAACCGCCACTGGATGGGCCGCGCGTTCCCGCGCGCGCTGCAGCGCTGTACGCTCAACAAGCAACCGTTCGCGGTGATGGTCGTGGACATCGACCACTTCAAGAAGATCAACGACACCTACGGCCATCTGGTCGGCGACCTCGCGCTGAAGACCGTCGCCCAGTGCATGTCCGATAACCTGCGGCCGCACGACCTGCTGGCACGCTACGGCGGCGAGGAATTCGCCGTGCTGCTGACCGAGGCCGACCTGGAGTCCGCCAAGATGATCGCGGAGCGGCTGCGCAGCAGGATCGCGGCCGCCGAGATACGCTCGAACGACATTTCCTTCCATGTGACGCTCTCCATCGGCATCACGCCCACCCAGCACGAAGACCAGCTGGAGAACCTCATCCACGAGGCGGACCAAGCGCTCTACCGCGCCAAGCAGATGGGACGCAACCGCGTCGAGGTGTTCCACTGAAGCGGGGGACGCCCCGACAGCCTCGGCGTCCGCGCAAATGGCAGCCCATGGAATCTTTTGCGTACCGGCTTGTCGGACACCCCGTCTAATACGCTGAACCCCCCGGATGGCCGTTCCTTCCGCACCAACCCACATCGGCAACTACTCCATCGTCGAGCAGATCGGCACCGGCGCGAGCTCGGACGTCTTTCTCGCGCTGGAAGAGAAGAAGTTCGCCGCGGTCGCGATCAAGCAGCTGCGCAGGACCTGCCAGTCCGAGCCCTATCGCAAGCTGATGGCGAACGAGGTCGCGCTGGTCGGCAAACTGGAACACAAGAACATCGTGCGCCTGCTCTCCGCCCATCTCGACGACAAGAACGGCCCCTATGTGGTGATGGAGTACGTCAAGGGCGTGCCGCTGGACCGGCATCAGCACAGCGACACGCTGCTGCCGGTGCAGACCGTGATCTCGATCGTCGAGCAGATCGCCCGCGCGCTGCAATACATCGCGACCCAAGGCGTGGTGCACCGCGACGTGAAGCCGGAGAACATCATCCTGATGCCCAACGGCCAGGCCAAGCTGACCGACTTCGGCTGCGCGATATCGACCGGCACCTCCGGCGAGATGGTCGCCGGCAGCCTCGCCTACATGTCGCCGGAACAGCTCGATGGCGAACCGCTGGACGAACGCGCCGACATCTACTCGCTGGGCGCGGTGCTGTACCGGCTGCTGAGCGGCAGGCACACCTTCGAAGCCGACAGCGAATTCGACGCGCGCATCGCGATCCTGAACTTCCCCGCGACGCCGATAGGCAAATACCGTCAGGGGCTGCCGCCCGCGCTGGTCGCCGTGATCGACCGTGCGCTGAAGAAGCACCGCGATGATCGCTACGCGAACTGGGACGATTTCATCCGCGAACTCGGCAACGCCGCCCATGCGATTCGCATGTCCGACTACGACGTGGACCTGTATCGCGGCTTCAGCATGTCCACACAGTCGGCGCTGTCGCGCTTCATGTCCACCGACCGAGATTTTTCCCGCAGCGGATTCTCGCGCAGCAGCATGCCGGATTCGTTTGCGGGATAGCAGCCATCACGCCCCATCCAGATCCAGACAGGCAACCCGTTTCCCCGAAGGCGTATCGACCAGTACGGAAAGCGTGATGCACTGGGTCTTGCCGGCCAGCGAGCGGTAGGGGCGGGTGAGCTGGATCTCCCCAGGATGCAGCATGGCTTGCTTGAAATAATCGCGGCGCGACCAGTTTGCATCGGTCGCCTCGGCCAGGGCTTTATAGCGCGGATCGGCAATTTCGTCGGCTTGCCCTCCGGTGATGTTGCTCCCGATCTGGCGTCCGCCCTCGTCGAGGAAATAGATGCGCATCACGTCAGGCAACATCAGCAATTGCGCACAGGCTTCTTCGTTCGTTGCGTACCCGGCCTTGATACGGCGCAGCATCGCCTTGAATTCGGCCAGGCAGTGGCCCACCGTCTCGCGGTAGCGCGCGGTATTCCCGGCGGAAAATGCGGCGTGCTTGCCGCACAATTGCGCCAGCTTGTCGTCATTATCCGACGGATCGACCAGCGCGGCTTGCGGGTGTCCGAAGTAATATCCCTGCACCAGATCGACGTTCGAGTCGATGGCGATCAGCGCCTGCTGTTCGGTTTCGACACCCTCCATCAGCGCGATGCAATCCAGTTCCTGTATCAGGCTCACCAGGCTGGGCAGCGCCTTGCGCACCACGCGGTCGGCCTCGGCCTGCACGATGACGGAACGGTCGAATTTCACGATGTCGGGCTGGATGTTCCAGACCCGGTCGAAGTTGGAGTGGGACGCGCCGAAGTCGTCGATGGCGACCAGGCAGCCGAGCTCCTTGTAGTAACTCACCGCAGCGGAAAGTATGGCCTCGTCGCGTATGTTCTGTTCGAGGATCTCGATCACCACCTGACTCGGCGCGATGCCATGCTGCGCCAGCATCTCGCTGAAGAATGAGCCGTAGTTCTTGCCCACCACGGTGACCCGCGGATTGACGTTCAGGAACAGCCAGGACTTGTCGTCCGCGCAGGCAGCGAAATTCCGGACATGAACCGCGCGGCACAGGCGGTCGAGCAGCACATCGTCGGATTCGCCGTACGACTGTCCGAACAGTTTGAACGGAGACACGGACGAACCGTCCGAGGTGCTGGCTCGACACAGCGCCTCGTAGCCTACCGGGTTGCGGTGCGAGAGGCTGAAGATGGGCTGGAAGGCGCTGGCAAGGGTGTAGTCCCGAAACTCGCCGACGACGCCCGCACCGCCTGCGCGCACCCGATCATTCACTCCGCCGAAATCATGGCGATCCATGCTAGCTCCTTGCATCCGTTATCTGAAACTGGTTGACCAGCAAGCGCAACTTCTGCGCACCCTCTCGACTACCCGCGATCGCGAAGTTCAGCTCGCCCAGCGATGCGCTCATCTGGTCGGCGGCCTCGGCCACGCCCTGCACCTTGCTGCCGCTGCCTGATGCACTCTCGGCGATCTGCTGTATCGTCGCGAACATGCGCTCGAATATCTCCTGCGATCCGGAGTTGTCCGAGGCAGAGGCTTCCGCCAGACGCAGCCCTTCCTCCATTCCGCTCGCGCCGCTCTCCATGATGGCTACAGCTTCGCGGGCCTTATCCTGCACCGTGGATATCATCCGGTTGATCTCGTAGGTCGCCGCGCTGGTGCGTTCGGCCAGCTTGCGCACCTCGTCCGCGACCACCGAGAAACCGCGCCCGAATTCGCCCGCCCGCGCCGCCTCGATGGCCGCATTCAGCGCCAGCAGATTGGTCTGGTCGGCGATGCCGTTGATCACCTGCGCGATCTCGCCGATCTTCTCGGTGCTGTCGCTCAGCGAGCGTATCGTCGAGGAAGACTGGCCTATCGATACACGTATGACCTGGGTGCGTTGCTGCACCATGACCAGTTGCGACTGCGCGCGGTCGGTCGCCTGCTGCATCGCCGCGCGCATCTCGTTGGTGGTCAGCGTCGCCTGGTCGATGTCGCTCATCTGTCTTTCCAGCGCCTGCAGGATGTCCTGCACCGCCGCCAGCACCTCGTTCGTCGCGCTCGTCGCCTGACGGTTGCGCACCTCCATATGCGCCTGGCTGTTCGCCATCTCATCCGAGCCATGCCGCACGTTGCCGACGGTACGGTCGATGTTGTCGATCAGGCTGTTGACCCATTGCGCCAGCACCCCGGCCTCGTCGCGGCTGGCATCCTGACGTTCCAGACGCTGCGACAGATTGCCGTGACCTTCCGCGATGTTGCGTATCACCATCACCATGTTGCGCAGGCGCGAGGAGACCGGCTGGATGGCATAGTGCTGCAGTGCGACGCTGCCGGTCAGGAACAGCGCGCAACACAACGCGGCCATGGTCAGCGCGCCCGGCTGGAACGCCAGCGCGATGCCCAAGCTGATCGCCGCGAACACGGCGACCATGGCCAGATAGACCGAGAGCATCCGGAAATTCAGCGTGCGGAAGCGGTACACCTCTTCGAGGTCGGCCTCGCACATCATGCCCCAGACATCCGGCGAACCGGGCAGCGTGAAGGTGATGCCCTTGCCTATCACCGGGATATGGCGGTAATCGGAATAGCCGGGATAGGTGACGAAGGTGTTCTGACCGCGCCTGATGGTCTCGCGCACGCCGGGATGCAGCTGGCCGGTGGCCGGGTCGTTGAACACCAGCTCGAATTCGGTATGGTTCCTGACCGAGACGGTGCCGAAGTCGGTGCGCACGCCCTGCTTCAGGTTGTCGCCCATGCTGAACGCGTCGTCTTCGAAACGCGAACGCGACAGCGCCGTGCCGGGCTGGATGTTGCGGTCGAATCCCGGCTTCACCATGAACAGGTAATTGTCCCCGGACTCGTGGAAGATATGCCCGGCCTCGCGCTGGATCAGGTCGCCCAGCACATCGTTAGGCACGCGCCCGCAGACCGTGCCCAGCAGCACGCCGTCCTTGCGCAGCGGCAGATAGAACATCAGCGTGACCGCATCGTGAAAACGCGAGCTGGAAGCTCCGATGGACAGCGTTGCCGCATCGACATAAGGACCGTGCAGGAACTGCTGCTCCAGCCCCTTGGCCACTGCCTTCGCATCGAGGTCGCTTTTCCCCACCCGACCGCGGAAGGTCGAATGCAGCGTCTTGCCCTTGGCGTCGATCACGAACAGCTCCGAGAAGTCTCCCGCCAGACGCAGGTTCTCCGCGAGCATCTCCACATCGAACTTCGGCCAGTCGTGCGCGACCTGCTGCGACATGCCGGACAGGAACGACCATTGCTGTTCCGTCCACTCGTTGAGGAGGCGCACCCGGGTAGTCGCGATGGATTCGAATATCTCCTCGACTATGGGATAACGCCACTTGTTCAGATGACAGGCCCAACCCATCGCCAATCGACCCGTCCGACCGGACCAGGGCAGCCATGCCCTCTCGTTATCGGACAGATTCATTTGTTGGCTTCTCAACATCCCATTGCTCCAATTTGTATCAAAGGAAACACAGAAGCAAGAGCGATGCCAGAGAGAATAATCCATTCTTTATCAGCTACTTGTCATAAATTCAAGCACGGGGGCGCACCAAGGCGGTGCCTGCATGCAAACGCAATCGCCGCGATGCCCAAAATTGGGCTGGAGGATTGATCGATGCCGCAACCATCAGAAAAATGGGCGGGCCGGGGCTTGCTCGAATTTGGTGCGCCCAAATTGGAAATCCGCACCATTTTCACCCGCCCGACAACCGCATACGCAGAAAAACACCGTCAATCCGGGCCGAACAGAGATGGCACGCTTTCTGCTGCATGTAGGGCGAGGGTGCTGATCATGTCGATCAGTCACTTGTGAGAACTAGGGTTCCGGTTGTCGGGCAGAAACACGACAGCGTCTGGTCCGAGAGTTCTCGGTCTTGTCGACGACAAGGCTCCACGGAGGGATAAAAGCCCGGGAGGATGTGACCACATTACGGTTGGCACCCTCTCGGGCTTTGTTATTTTCAGGAGTAAGTCATGTCGTCACGTCACAAAATCTTCGCCGGGTGGAACAGCCTCTGGGTGATACGCGGCCACTTGAGCCGCCAGACATATTTGATGTTCGCGCTGGCCGGAATGCTGTTGCCGCTGGGCGCATGGTGGGGCGTATCCGTCAGCGGCTGGATGGACAAGGTGTTCATGCCCGGCCCGGTCGATGTGCTGGCCCGCACTTACACCTGGTTCATGGACGACGATCTGATGAGCGACATCTGGATCAGCACTTACCGCGTCGTCGCCGGTTTCACCCTGTCCGCCGTGCTGGCCATTCCGCTGGGGCTGATGATAGGCACCTACCGCCCGGTGCAGGCCATGCTGGAACCGCTCACCGACTTCATCCGCTACATGCCCGCCGTCGCCTTCATCCCGCTGGTGATGTTGTGGGTCGGCATAGACGAAAGCTCCAAGATCGCCATCATCTTCATCGGCACTTTCTTCCAGATGGTGCTGATGGTGGCCGAGGACGTGCGCCGCGTGCCCATCACCCAGATCGAGGCGGCGCAAACCATGGGCGCGAACCGCAGCGAGATCGTGTCGCTGGTGATCGTGCCGTCGGCCAAGCCCGCCTTGCTCGACACTTTGCGCGTGACCATGGGCTGGGCGTGGACCTATCTGGTGGTGGCCGAACTGGTGGCCGCCAACTCCGGCCTCGGCTATTCCATCCTGCGCGCGCAACGCTTCATGCAGACCGACAAGATATTCGCCGGGATCATCCTGATCGGCCTGATCGGTTTGGCGATAGACCAGTTGTTCCGCTGGCTGCACCGCAAAAACTTCCCCTGGATGTACAAGAAATAAGGCCAACGATGAACAACAAGATCAATATCAAGGCAGCCGGCAAGACCTTCGGCGACGGCGAGGGCGGCATCGTCGCGCTGCAGGACGTGAACCTCGGCATCGCCAGCAACGAGTTCGTCACCTTCGTCGGCGCATCGGGCTGCGGCAAGTCCACGCTGCTGCGCTGCATCGGCGGGCTGGAGAGCCTGTCTTCCGGCAGCATCGAGATAGACGGTGCGGCTATCGACGGCCCCGGCGTGGACCGCGCGATGGTGTTCCAGCACTACAGCCTGTACCCCTGGCTGACGGTGACGGAGAACATCAAGTTCAGCCGACTGCTGCGCGCGGGCCGCGAAGACATCACCTCGGCGGATGTCGAGGCCGCATCCGGGCGGGCGGACGCCCTGATCAACCTGATGGGACTGAATCACGTGCGCGATGCCTATCCCAACCAGCTATCCGGCGGCATGCAGCAGCGCGTCGCCATCGCCCGCGCGCTGCTGCCGCGCCCGCAGATATTGCTGATGGACGAGCCGTTCGGCGCGTTGGACGCACAGACCCGCGAAGTGATGCACGACCTGATCCTGCATGTATCGAAGCTGGAGAAGACCACCATCGTGTTCGTCACCCACGATGTCGAGGAGGCGATTTATCTGGGGCAGCGCGTGGTAGTGATGGCGCCGCGTCCCGGTCGCATCGACAGCATCTGCCCGGTCGATCTGCCCGAGAAGCGCGACCAGGACATGAAGCTGTCGCCCGGATTCTTGCAACAGAAGAAAGCCATCCTCACCCGCATCCGCGAGACCGCCGGCATGCGCACCGATTACGAGCTGCTGGAACGCATGACCCGGCAGGCCGAACAACAGAACGACATGCAATAAGGAATGATGAAATGACCGAGCCTTTATCCAAAAACAACTTGCTGTGGGAAGAAATGCTCCCCGGCTGCGCGCACTGGTCTTTCGCGATGAAGCGCGGCACCGCGCTGCGTATCACCGATGTGGAAGGCGGCGCCAACCTGAGCGCGCTGTTCTACAACCAGGAAGAGAAGCTGGAACGCTACAACATGCCGGACACGCTGAAAGCGCAGCACACCGCGCATCTCACCACCGGCTTCGTGTTGTATTCCGACATGGGGCGCGTGCTGGCCTCGATCATCGGCGACAGCGTGGGCTGGCACGACACCATCAGCGGCATGAGCAACGCGGCACTGGTCGAGAAGAAATATGGCAAGGCCGATTACCAGCAGGCGCGCAACGCCATGCACCGCAATGCGCGCGACAGCATGCTGATCGAGCTGGGCAAGTGGGGACTGGGCAAGCGCGACATCGTGCCCAACGTGAATTTTTTCAGCAAGGTGAGCTGCGACGAGAGCGGCGGACTGCACTTCGCTGCGAACCATTCAAAGGCAGGCGCATTCGTCGAACTGCGTTTCGAAATGAACGTGCTGGTGGTGCTGTCCGCCACCCAGCATCCGCTCGACCCCAATCCGGGATACGCGCCCAAGCCGGTGCTGCTGCAGGCATGGCGCTGCGGCACGCCCGATGAAAGCGACCACTGCCGCAACTTCCGCCCCGAGAACGCGCGCGGCTTCCACAACACCGAACTGCTGTTCCGCTAAGGAAAGACCATGAGCATCGTTGAAAGCAAACTGAATCCGCAGCAGGCAAGTTACGACATCGTGCTGCCCGCCGGTGAATCCTGGCTGCATGAAGTGAAACGCGGGCAGGTGTTCCGCATCCTCGATCTGGAAGGCAACCAGGCCGTGGATACCTTGTTCTACAACGCGCGCGATCCGCAGGAACGCTACAGCGCGGTGGATACCATACGCGAACAGGGCAACCTCTATCTCACTGCCGGCACGAAGTTGCTGTCCTCCGAGGGCAATGTGCTGATGACCATCGTCGCCGACACCTGTGGGCGTCACGACACGCTGGGCGGTGCCTGCGCCGCCGAGAGCAATTCCGTGCGCTATGCCATCGACAAGAAATACATGCACAGCTGCCGCGACAGTTTTTTGCACGCGCTGGGGCATTGCAACTGCGGGATGGACAAGCGCGACCTCACCGCCAACGTGAACTTCTTCATGAACGTGCCGGTGACGCCGCAGGGCGAACTGACCTTCGCCGACGGCATCTCCGCGCCCGGCAAGTATGTGGAGATGCGCGCCGAGATGGATGTGTTCGTGCTGATCTCCAACTGCCCACAACTGAACAACCCCTGCAACGCCTACAACCCGACACCGGTGCAGTTGCTGATCTGGGATGCCGTTGCTCAATAAAACCACGCATCCGGACGACCGGATGACTGACCAACACGCAGGACGACCTGCGACTCGGGTGAAGAGCCATGTTCGATAAAGTACTGATAGCCAACCGCGGCGCGATCGCCTGCCGCGTCATCCGCACCCTGAAGAAGATGGGTGTCCGTTCTGTGGCGGTGTACTCGGAAGCCGATGCGCGTTCGCTGCATGTGCAGATGGCGGACGAAGCCGTTTGCATCGGCAGCGCTGCCGCAGCGGACAGTTACCTGCGCGGCGAACACATCCTCGAAGTCGCGCGCAGCACTGGCGCGCAAGCCATCCATCCCGGTTACGGCTTCCTGTCCGAGAACGCGGGCTTCGCCGAACAGTGCGCGCAAGCGGGCGTGGTGTTCATCGGACCGACACCGGATCAGATGCGCCGCTTCGGACTCAAACACACGGCACGCGAGATCGCCGAGCAAAACGGCGTGCCGCTGCTGCCGGGCAGCGGGCTGTTGGGCGATGTCGGCCATGCGCACGCCGAGGCTGCGCGCATCGGTTATCCGGTGATGATCAAGAGCACCGCCGGTGGCGGCGGTATCGGCATGCGCTTGTGCTGGAGTGCGGATGAGTTGAACGAGGCGTTCCAGTCGGTGGAACGTCTGGCACGCGCCAACTTCAAGGACGCCGGTATCTATCTGGAGAAGTATGTCGAGCACGCGCGCCACATCGAAGTGCAATTGTTCGGCGATGGCAAAGGCGGTGTGATCGCACTGGGCGAACGCGATTGCTCGGTGCAGCGCCGCAACCAGAAGGTGATCGAAGAGACGCCCGCGCCCAACATCACACCAGCGGTACGAAAGCACTTGCTGGAGACAGCCGTGCGACTGGGTGAAGCCGTAGGTTACCAATCGGCGGGGACGGTCGAGTTCGTGTTCGACGCGCACAGCGGAGAATTCTACTTCCTCGAAGTGAACACGCGTTTGCAGGTCGAACACGGCGTCACCGAAGAAGTCACCGGCGTCGATCTGGTGGAGTGGATGGTGTTGCAGGCCGCCGGTGAATTGCCCGCGCTGGACAGCATAGCGATCAAACCCAAGGGGGCTTCCATCCAGGTGCGCCTGTATGCCGAAGACCCCAACAAGAACTTCCAGCCTTCCAGCGGCGTATTGAGCGGCGTCGAATTCTCCGCACAGGCGCGCAACGAGACTTGGGTGGAGCGCGGCAGCGAAGTGCCGCCCTACTACGACCCGATGATCGCCAAGATCATCGTCAAGGCGAAGAACCGCGCAGCCGCGCTGGAAAAGATGAGCGCGGTGCTGGCCGAGACGCGCGTGGACGGCATCGAGACCAATCTGGACTATCTGCGCCAGATCGTGGCCGACCATGTGTTCGAGGAAGGTCGGCAGACCACGCGCTACCTGAACGGTTTCCACTACCAGCCGCATACCCTCGACGTGCTGGAACCCGGTGTGCAGAGCAGCATCCAGGACTATCCCGGCCGACTCGGTTACTGGAACATCGGCGTGCCGCCTTCCGGACCGATGGACGCGCTGGCGTTCCGCTTGGGCAACCAACTAGTGGGCAACGCCGCCGAGGCGGCCGGACTGGAGCTGACGGTATCCGGCCCGACGCTGAAGTTCAACCGGGACACAGTGATCGCGCTGACCGGTGCCGACATGAAAGCCGAACTGGATGGCGCACCGCTGAAATTCTGGCGCAGCCATGCGGTGAAGGCGGGCAGCGTGCTGCGACTGGGCGCGGTGCAGGGCGGCGGATGTCGTACCTATCTGGCGGTCGCGGGCGGCTTCGATGTGCCCGACTATCTGGGCAGCAAATCCACTTTCACGCTGGGCCAATTCGGCGGCCACGGCGGGCGCACTTTGCGCGTCGGCGACGTGCTGCATCTGGGTACACCGTCTGAATCGTATGCCGAGCGTGAGCTGCCGTCCGACTTGCTGCCGAGCTACAGCAAGCAATGGGAGATCGGTGTGTTGTACGGCCCGCACGGTGCGCCAGATTTCTTCACCCCGGCCGATATCGAGACCTTCTTCGCCACCGACTGGGAAGTGCACTACAACTCCAGCCGCACCGGTGTGCGCCTGATCGGCCCCAAGCCGCAATGGGCGAGGGCGGACGGCGGCGAAGCCGGGCTGCATCCGTCCAACATCCACGACAACGCCTATGCCATCGGCGCGGTGGATTTCACCGGCGATATGCCGGTCATCCTCGGCCCGGACGGCCCCAGCCTCGGCGGCTTCGTGTGCCCTGTAACCATCGTGCACGCCGAGTTGTGGAAGATGGGCCAGTTGCGCCCGGGCGATACGGTGCGCTTCCGTTTCATGTCGCTGGAGCAGGCCAACCATCTGGAACAGTTGCAGGACGCGACCATCGCTGCATTGAAATTGCCGCAGAAGCTGGACGCTTACCCGGCTGCACAAAAGATGGGCAGCCCCATCGTGCACACCATCCCGGCCAAGGGCGAACAGGTGCAGGTGGTATATCGCCAGTCCGGCGACCGCAATCTGTTGATCGAGTACGGCCCGCTGGTGCTCGACATCAACCTGCGCTTCCGCGTGCATGCGCTGATGGAGTGGGTGCAGGGTGCGGTGGCCGACGGCAGCTTGCCCGGCATCCTCGACCTGACACCGGGCATACGCTCGCTGCAGATCCATTTCGACAGCCGCGTGCTGGCGCGCGAAGCGCTGGTGAAGATGCTGGTCAAGGCAGAGAAGAAACTGCCACCCATCGCAGACATGCAAGTACCGACGCGCATCGTGCACCTGCCGCTGTCGTGGGACGACCCCTCTACCAAGCTGGCGATAGAGAAATACATGCAGTCGGTGCGCAAGGATGCGCCGTGGTGCCCGAGCAACATCGAGTTCATCCGCCGCATCAACGGCATCGCCGACATCGAGCAGGTGAAGCGCATCGTGTTCGAAGCGAGCTATCTGGTGATGGGGCTGGGCGATGTGTATCTCGGTGCACCGGTGGCGACGCCGCTCGATCCGCGCCATAGGCTGGTCACCACCAAATACAACCCGGCGCGCACCTGGACACCGGAGAACGCAGTCGGTATCGGCGGCGCGTACATGTGCGTGTACGGCATGGAAGGCCCCGGCGGTTACCAGTTCGTCGGTCGCACCGTGCAGATGTGGAACCGCTACAAGCAGACGACGGACTTCAAGGAAGGCAAACCCTGGTTGCTGCGCTTCTTCGACCAGATCCGTTTCTATCCGGTGTCGGAGCAGGAACTGCTCAAGATGCGCGAAGACTTCGTGGCCGGGCGCTTCCAGCTCAAGATCGAAGAGAGCACCTTCAGCCTGAAGGAATACAACCGGTATCTGCAGGACAACGACCGCGAGATCAGCGCGTTCCGCGACACCCAGCGCGCCGCGTTCGCCGCCGAGCGCGAGATGTGGAAAGCCAATGGTCAGGCTGAATACGCCAACGACAGCAGCGTGGCGGAGGCTGGTACGGACAGCGAACTCGACCTGCCGCCGGGCAGCCGTGCCGTCGCCGCGCATGTGGCGGGCAACGTGTGGGCGATCCCGGCCGCGGTAGGCAGCAAGGTGAAGGCGGGCGACACGCTGGTGGTGATCGAATCGATGAAAATGGAGATCGCCGTGGTCGCGCCGTGCGACGGTGTAGTGATCCAGATGAGTTGCCGCACCGGCGGCCAGGTATCGGCCGGGCAGGACTTGCTGGTGATCCAGGGCGAGGTGTGAAGGATATGAAACTCGATCTGAGCATCCCCTTCCTGCGCCGCCGCTATCAGGCTGGCGAGCTGCAACCGATGGAACTGATGCGGGAAATCGTCGCACGCATCGGCGACGATGCGCACCACGTGTGGATACATCGCTTGCCGCTGGAAGAGATACAGAGATATATCGTGGCGCTGCAGGACAAAGACCCGGCCGAGTTGCCGCTGTACGGCATCCCGTTCGCGATCAAGGACAACATCGATCTGGCCGGTGCGCCGACAACGGCCGGTTGCGCCGAGTATGCCTACCATCCGCAACGGCATGCCACGGTGGTGCAACTGCTCATCGACGCGGGCGCGATCCCCATCGGCAAGACCAACCTCGACCAGTTCGCCACCGGCCTGAACGGCACGCGCTCGCCCTATGGGGCCTGCCGCAATGCCTACGACCCGGAATACATTTCCGGCGGCTCCAGCTCAGGTTCGGCGGTGGCCGTCGCCTTGGGGCAGGTGAGTTTCAGCCTGGGTACCGACACCGCCGGTTCGGGCCGCGTACCGGCTGCATTCAACAATCTGGTCGGCGTGAAACCGACACGTGGCTGGCTCTCCACGCGGGGCGTGGTGCCGGCCTGCCGCTCGCTGGATTGCGTGTCCATCTTCGCGCTGAACACGGCGGATGCCGCCACGGTGTTGTCGGTCGCCACTGCACTGGACGAAGAGGAAGCGTATTCACGCCAAGCGCTCACGCATGGTTTCGATTTCGGTCGTGCCGAGAATTTCCGTTTCGGCGTACCGCGCGCGGACCAGTTGCAGTTCTTCGGCAATCAGGATGCGGCGGCGCTGTTCCAGAAAAGCTGCGAGGAACTGGAAGCCATCGGCGGACAGAAAGTGGAGATCGACTTCCAGCCCTTCCTAAAGTCGGCGCGTCTGCTATACGAAGGCCCTTGGGTCGCCGAACGCTACGCCGCTATCCGCGGATTCTTCGAGACGCATAACGCTGCGATCAATCCCGTGGTGCGCGAGATCATCGCGGGTGCGAAAAAGTTCTCTGCCGCCGACGCCTTCGACGGCATGTACAAGCTGGAGGCCTTGCGCGCAGAAGCCGCATCGACGTGGAGCAAGATCGATTGTCTGGTGACGCCGACCGCCGGCACCATCTATCGCATCGCCAAGATGGAAGCCGACCCTATCAAGCTGAATGCCAATCTGGGTTACTACACCAACTTCATGAATCTGCTGGACTGTGCGGCGCTCGCGATACCGGCTGGTTTCCAGCAGGACGGTCTGCCGTTCGGCATCACGCTGGTCGCGCCCGCGCATCAGGATGTGCCGCTGCTGCATCTGGCGGAGCGCCTGAACCCCAACGCTAGTTCAGGGCTGTCGATGCCACAGGCGCAAGGCGGTCGTGTGCGTGTCGCAGTCTGCGGCGCGCATCTCGAAGGTCTGCCGCTCAACCATCAGCTCACCAGTCGCGGCGCGCATCTGGTCGCACGTACGCACAGCAGCCCGGATTACAAACTGTACGCCCTGCCCGGTGGCCCGCCTTATCGGCCCGGCATGATGCGCGTTGCACAGGGCGGCAAGGTTATCGAAGTGGAAGTGTGGGAGATGGCGGCGCGCGAGTTCGGTTCTTTCGTCGCTGGCATCCCCGCGCCGCTCGGCATCGGCACGCTGACACTGGCGGACGGCGAAACGGTGCAGGGCTTCGTGTGCGAGCAGTACGCGGTCGCGGATGCCGAAGACATCACGCGTTACGGCGGCTGGCGCGCTTACCTTGCAAGCCGGGACTAATGATGGAACTGCAACTGTACAAGACACTGTGGGGACACGAAGGCTCGCTGGCTGCGGCGGCGAGTCAGGCTGCAGCCGCCGGGTTCGTCGGCCTGGAAGGCAATGCCGATGTGCCGCAGGCGCGCCGCGATGAATTGGCAGCCGCGTTGCAGACGCGCGACCTGCGATACATCCAGGAAATCGTGACCGCCGGCGGTTATGTGCCGCGCCGCCACGCCACGGTGGAAGAACATGTGGCCGATGTCGAACGCCAGTTGCAATTAGGTAGATCGCTAGCGCCGCAATGGGTGACGGTAATCGGTGGTTGCGATGCCTGGACATTGGAGCAGAGCGTGCGTTTCTTCGGCGAGTCGCAGGAGATCGCTGCGCGCATGAACATCCCATGCAGCTTTGAGACGCATCGCAGTCGCTCGCTGTTCAACCCGTGGGTCACGCTGGCCGTGCTGGAGCGTCTGCCGGAATTGAAGCTCACCTGTGATTTCAGTCACTGGGTGGTGGTGCTGGAACGGCAACTGGATGACGACTGGGATGCGGTGCAGGCAGTGGCGAAACATGCGCATCACATCCACGCTCGCGTCGGTTACGACCAGGGGCCGCAAGTGCCGCATCCGGCTGCGCCGGAATATGCCGCCGCACTGGCTTCGCATCAGCGGTATTGGGAGGCGATCTGGGAGGCGCAACGCGCAGCGGGATTTTCCGTCGCCACGATGACGCCCGAGTTCGGCCCGGACGGTTATCTGCATACCTTGCCGTTCACGCAGCAGCCGGTCGCCGACCTGTGGCAGATCAATGCGTGGATGGGCAAAACGGAGCAGACGCATTTTCTCGAATGGAACAGCCGCATCGCACAAGGAGGAGATGCCTGAACGCCCGATTTCGTGCACTTGCCGGGCGTCATGCCCGCATGGTGTGCAGTAACGTAAAACTCGCGTAGCGATTCGTTCGCTTCCTCGCCCGCTTGCGGGAGAGGATTGAGGAGAGGGAGGTCATGGCAAGTTTCATAAGCAGGCATGGAATGCTGGCATGACCGTTAAGTATCTGCATCAAGCAGTAGCAGCAACGGCGCAACAGGCCAGAACGCCGCGCGGCTAGGTTGGCACGCAACCTGCTGCGAAAGGTATGGAAGTCGGAAAGGGCGAACATCACCCTGACCAATCGGTTCGTAAATTTAATTCAGGAGATTGCCAAATGGATATCAAGAAACTCATTGCAGCCGTCGCGTTACTGGCGGCTTCGTTCTCTGCCGGAGCCGCTACGCCGGTCAAGATCGCGCTGACCACCTGGATCGGCTACTCGCCGTTCTATGTGGCCGAAGGCATGGACATGTACAAGAAGCACGGTCTGAAAGTGACCCTGCAAACCTTCGCCGACCCGGCGATGCTGCCTTCCGCCGTTGCGGGCAAGGCGGTCGACGGCGCGCTGATGACCTACGACCAGGTGATCGGTGCGGCGGCACAGGGCCAGGTGTTCAAGGTGGTGATGCCCATCGACTATTCCAACGGCGGCGACGCGGTGCTGGCGGATATGTCGATCAAGAAAATCACCGACCTGAAGGGCAAAAAGGTCGCTTATGCGCCTTTGTCTCCCTCCGACTTCCTGATCTCCTATGCATTGAAGATCAACGGCATGAGCGACAAGGACATCAGTCCTGTCAACATGACACCGGAAGCCATCCCCTCGGCGATGGCATCCAAGGCCGTTCCGGCAGGCGCGACCTATGAGCCTAACGTTTCGCAGATCCTGGCGATGGGCGGCGGCAAGCAGTTCCACGTGATCTATTCGTCCAAGCAAGCGCCCGGCCTGATCGCCGACGTGCTGGTGTTCGAGGACGCGTACATCAAGAAGAACGGCAAGGAAGTCGCCGCGCTGATCAAGGCCTATCTGGACGGTCTGGCATACCTGAAGTCGCACCCCAAGGAAGCCTCCGAGATCATCGGCAAGGCCATCGGCGTGTCGGGCAAGGAAGTGCTGGAACAACTGCAAGGCGTGTACAACATCCCCCAGAAAGAAATGGGCCAGCCGTTCAAGCCGGGCAAGGACACCAAGTCCTACTTCGTCAGCGGCGAGGTGATCAACGAGATTCTGCTGAAGAGCGGCCAGATCAAGAAACCGGTGGCAATTGCCGCCACGCTTGACGACCAGTTCGTGAAGACATTATCGAAGTAAGTTGGTTTGATCGCCCGCCTTGGCCATGGTCGAGGCGGGCGTTTCTTTTTCTACCGGGACATCCGATGGCTATTCTTTCGACTGGCGCTTTGCGGCAAGGCAGGGCGATCTCGTTTTTACTCGCGGGCTCGGTCCTGTGGGGGCTGTTCTGGTGGCCGCTCAAGGCATTCGATGCCGCGGGTATCCACGTCAGCTTTGTGCAGGCCATCGCCTACGCTGCGGCCACGCTGGTGTTGCTGCCGCTCGTCTGGCGCAGTTGGACGGAATGGCGCGACCAGCTCGGGCTGGTGCTGCTCATTTGCCTGCTGGGCGGCTGGGCGAACGCATCCTTCGCCACCTCGCTGGCCGAAGGCAACGTGGTGCGGGTGATGCTGCTGTTCTATCTGGCGCCGGTGTGGACGATACTGGCGGCACGAATTTTTCTGGACGAGCCCTTCACCACATTGCGTCTGGTCGCGCTGGCGCTGGCGCTGACTGGACTCGTTGCGACGCTGGGCGGAGCGGAGATGTTCGCCACGCCGCTGTCGCTCGTCGATCTGCTGGCGCTCTCCTCCGGCCTCGCCTTTGCGTTGAACAATGTCGCGATCCGGGTCGGCCACAGCCTGCCGGAAACGACGCGCGCCGCCGCCGTCTTTGCCGGATGCACACTGATCTCGCTCGGATGGGTATTCTGGAGCGACCGCCCCGTGCCTGCGCTCGAAACGTCGCACATCTGGGCACTGCTGGCCCTGGGCTTGTTCTGGATCATTCCCGGCACACTCGCGACCTTTTACGGCGTGGCGCGGCTGGATGCCGGCAAGGCCGCGATCCTGCTGCTGGCCGAGTTGGTCGTGGGCGTGTTTTCGGCGGTGCTGATAGGCGACGAGCATTTGTCCGCGAACGAAATCGTGGGCGGCGCGCTGATCCTCTCCGCCGCCGTGATCGAGGCACGCACGGAATCCCCGGCAAGCAAGGAGGCAACGGCATGACGCAAGTCCTGCGGATCAGGCCGCTGCTCACCGCCACCCATCGTTACGACAAATCGCTGTCCACGCGCAATCGCGGACAGGGCGAGATCATCCACGCGCCCATCCTCGCCTACCTGATCGAGACCCGGAACGGACGCATCCTGTTCGACGTCGGCTGCGACTACGCCAAGATCGCCGACCCATCGCTGCGCGCCGAATATTTCGACCCGGAGACCTTCGCCTTCGGCGCGCCCGATATGCAGGAGCCGCAGCGGCTACCGCACCATCTGGCGCAACTGGGGCTGACCCCGGCGGATGTGGACGTGGTATTCCTGAGCCATCTGCATTTCGATCATGCCGGCGGCCTGTGCGATGTGTGCGGCACCGAAGTGCATGTGCAGCAAGACGAGATCGCATCGGCACGGCGCGGCGACGATGCGGCCTATTTCGCCGCCGACTTTGCGGGCGACTATCCCTGGAAAATCCAGCAGGGCGAATACGATCTCGCACCGGGCGTGCGCGCGATCTCGTCGCCCGGCCACACCGCAGGACATATGTCGCTGTGGGTCGAATTACCCAAGGGCGCGCCCGTCATCCTGTGCGGAGATGCCGCCGACCTGAAGGAAAACATCGAACAGGAGATCGCCCCCGGCTTGTGCTGGCAAGACCGCGCCGACCTGGCGCTGGAAAGCATCCGCAAGCTGAAGCGGCTTGGTCGCGAGGAACACGCCGAGCTTTGGCCCAACCACGACATGGCGTTCTACCGAACGCTGAAACAGTTTCCGGAGTTTCACGAGTGAATCGGGAGGCCGGGAAGTAATGAGATTGCAGGAAAAACAAAACCGCCGGAGAAAACTGAAATCAGGCGGCTTGTTTCTGAGCCTGTTGAATTACGCGCCACGCATCGACTCCTCCGGCAGCAACGATTTCAGCTGCCAGCTTGTGCTGGAACTCCTCTGCAGATCTATTCGATGGAGCGTCGTTAAATTGGAGCATAGCTTCGCCGTCTCCTTCAAGAGAGAGGTCCTGAGGTAATTGACGTTTCACGATGCCCCCCGTTTGTAGCTGAACGTCACGAAGAAAAGGCGGCACACAGGGAAAAGTACAGCGCGATGCCGCCCCTTATATTTGCAAGGGAGATACTTGGCGAGCAAGGCTCAAACATTGCGCGCCGCATATTGCTGCAATTCATGCGTCGAAATGCTCTTTGCAGGCACAAGCCGATAATGCTTTTCATCGACCACCTTGATCTCGCCGTCTTGTACGGCAAGTTCAAACATGGCGATTCGGTCTTCGCTCATAAACTGCGCGGATACTGCACGACAAATCAAATTGGGGAATTTCTCGGCACAGCACAAAACATCCTGCTGGGTTTGAACTACGCCATGTTTATCGCTGCCGCCTTTGGCTTGTACCGGAACGACAAATTGACGGCCATGCCGATCTATACCGACATAAATTTCGTCGATCTCGATTTGGCCGACTTCTTTTACGGTCGTGCGCAAATGATTTTGCAGCGAGAACGTAGTGATACCCAAAAACACATCGATCAGCCGGTTGTATCTGACCTTGGCCAACAATGCTTGCTCGTCGCTCAATGCGTAGGCGGTAATAATCTCGGGCGTTGCATCCGGCACTTTGATCGTGAGCAGTTCTTCGCGAGGCACAATGCGATTCAGGCGAACTTGCTTGAATCGGTAACGAGCCGAACCCGCACCCTCGATAATCCACTCAAACCCTTTGGCGGCGGTTTTGCGAATACTCTCCGGGAATTCGTTGCGATAACGGAACGAATAAAAAATATCGCCGATATTTTTGGGCAACTTCATTTGCAACGTTGTGGCAATAGATGTCACTTCGTCGCGCATAAACTCGAATTCCATTGCCCCCTTCGAATAATGGTCGGCAAACACTTGAGCAATGATCGCTTGATAGCGGTTCGGCTTCTTCTCTGCTTTTTTATCAGGCATAAGTCTCTTCCCACAAATCTTGCTGATCGACGTTTTGCTTCCGGGTGCGCTGAGCAATGGTATTGCGCGGCACTTGGAAATATTGCGCGGCCGTACCCATATCGACCGACAGCAAATCGACATTACCGGCTTGCAACGCTACCTTAGGCTTGCTCGGCTTGATTCCCAAAGCATTGATAATCTCGCTTGCGACAGCACGGCCCAACAACGGCGGAACACTGTTGCCTATCTGGCGGAAGCCATGCCACTTGGTTTTATGAAACCGAAACCAGTCCGGATAGGAATGCAAGCGCGCCGCTTCACGCACAGTAATAACGCGGGGCAAGAACGGGTGAATTGGACGCGGCGAAGTGAATGCGCCGCGCGCACTATCCGTGCCTGCACGTAAAGTATTGCAAAGACCGCCTGGCGGCAGTTTACGGAAACGGCTGATCGGCTCCGTCTTGCCGTGTTCGGTTGCCATAAAACGTTGTTTGGAAAGTTCTGTGTGCTCGGTTCGGTAGCTTGATGTGAGCATATTCGAATCGAACTCGCGCTCATATCCAAAGTCGGCAGGGTCGGCTTCAAGACCTCTCAGGCGTTGTGCGTAGCTCGCCTTGGTTTTCCATTTCGCTCGAACCTCGTCCGTCGCACTCAATTCGTCGAAGCCATCTGCATCCGGCAAGTCGCCAATGGCGTCCCAAACTGTCGCACGCTGATCGTGCGGTTTTGGGTAGTTCGGCACACACAATCCTCGCCGTGCGCCAATCACGAACAAACGCTTCCGATCTTGCGGTACGCCATATTCGGCGGCATTGAGAACCTGATATGGACTTTGCACATCGTAGCCGGCATTTCCCAGTGCGGCGATCAACTCGCCAAGAAACTCGGCATGTTTTCCTAGCGTCAAACCCCTCACGTTTTCGAATACAAAATACTTGGGCTGTAATTCGGAAACAAGACGCACATAGTGAAAGACCAACTGATTACGCGGATCATCCAACGCACGCTTGCCTATCATGGAAAAACCCTGGCATGGCGCACCGCCAAATACCACCTCGATATCTGCATCGCCGAGGTTAGCTCTGCGGCGAATCTCATCGCCCGACACATTCACCACGCTCGCGCAAATAACCGTCGAATTTGGGAAGTTGTATTCATGTGTCGCGCAATGAATTGGGTCGATTTCTACGGCGGCTGCAATATCGAATCCAGCCTGTTCGAAACCTAACGACAACCCTCCCGCGCCAGCAAAGAGATCGATCCCTACAGGACGTCGTTTAGTTTTGTTCGATGAAATCATATGGTTTGACTGTTAATGCGTTGAGGTCTTTTACTCGCACTGCCAAACGGCAAGCACCTTCCATCCGGCAGCTTCCAGTAAGGCGGTATTTTTCGACTTCACCCGGCTCATCAACCAACTACGGCGCTGGGGATCTAATTTGTCCACATTTTACCCTGCAAGGCGACCTCAGTTTCCATTCATTTCTATCGGTGTCCGTCGCTAGGATGCCGCCACTTCACCCGAAGCAATCACTTACCTTCTCCTTACATAGCGAGATATAGCGGCATTGAGCGACGAATGGTCATAACCCCGATAAACGGCGAGCCCGCATCCTGCCCCACCCCCGCCCGAAAAACAACCTTCCCGAAGGCCTATATATTTTCCCCCGCGCAATAAAAAAGGGCACCTTGCGGTACCCTGAAAAGAGAGCTTTGAAGCTCTCGGGAAGATAACCAATGACTTATCCAGCGTTCTTTGCTGGATTAGTCAGATGGCTAGTCGCTCCATCAGAGAAATCCTTTTTCTCCCGCCCCTCCCTGATTCCGGAGAGGACGTGGAGAGTGCTTACGAGTTGTAAGCGCGCTCGCCGTGGCTGGTGGTGTCCAGCGCCGTATTGATCACCGAAAACATTCGGCGCATTACGGCTATCGCCTAATGCTCGTATCTACGAGTGCTTATTCCCCCGTGATCTTGCCGTCCCCGCCTCGGTATCCCATTCCTTGCCAAGCACCGCATTTTCTATCTCTACCTTCATCGCAACCGGAAGCCGCGCGGCCCCTGCACGCACGATGTTACCCATGAGATCTACGCGTTCGTTGATTGCGTCGGCGGCCAGCAGGATCAGGCCGGGGTTGTCTTCGAGCAGGGCGCCGATGATCGCCTCGGCTTGGCGCAGGTCCTTGTCGGCCTTGTTTTTCGCGCCCGACGGACGCAGTTGCGATACCGCCAGTTTGTGCAGGGCGAATCTGGCCGGGTCGGGCACGCGCACTGGTACGCCTGCGCCGTACAGGAGGACGGCGGGCTGGCTGTTTTCGATCAGATAGTCCATGTATTCGAGCGGCTGGGCATGGATGGATAGCTGTTCTATCCGTACTGGAAACTTGTCGGCGGGGCCGTCTCTGGTGGTCAGGAATTCGACCTTGAATCCGTCGCTCGCGATCATTTCGAAGGGTTTCGCCGACGGCCTGATCTGCGACGGCAATTTGAGGCTGGGTTCTGCGCGCTGCAACTCTGCGCCGATGTCGCGCGACATGCCGATCTGTATTTCCCGCTGGACGGAGAAATCCATGTCCTCAGTGCGCGAAAGGCTGGAGGCGAATGCGACGCCCAGCATGTTGCCGTAGCAGGCGAACGCGAACGAGCCGACCAATACGCCGCCACCATCGAACAATCCGGCTTTCGCCATGCTGTCTATGATCCGGGCGGGCCGCCCCTTTTCCATCGTCGCGCCGCCGGCGGAGAGCATGGCCACCAGCCGCTTGCGCTCGTTCAGGATATTGGCGGCATCGGCCTTCGCGAGTCTCGCTGTTTCGATTCTGGCGAGGAGTTCCGGTGTTTCCCTGCCGACGAATATTTGCCTGCGCTGGCCGGAGACCTGCGGTGTCTGAAAGTACCAGTAGGTCATGCCCTTGACCGATTTGGATACGAACGATCCGCCCGGTTCGAGCGCGATGCTGTCCATGACCTTCTGCTGGAGATCGGCATACAGGGTGGCGCAGTTGTCGGGGAGGCGGCTGGTCATGGTTATACTCAGATTTATTTAGAGTGAGTATAACTCTATCTGCCAGATGGAATATGCGCAATCGCTAACGCCTCACCTGAAATGAAAGCCTATATATTTTCCCGCCGCCCAATAAAAAAGGGCACCTTGCGGTGCCCTGAAAAGAGAGCTTTGAAGCTCTCGGGAGGAGAGGAATCCTTTTTCTCCCGCCCCCTCCATGAATCCGGAGAGGGCTTGGAGAGTGCTTACGAGTTGTAAGCGCGCTCGCCGTGGCTGGTGGTGTCCAGACCTTCGCGTTCGTCTTCTTCCTTGACGCGCAGGCCGATGGTCAGGTCCACGATCTTGTAGCAGATGAAGGCGGCTACGCCGGACCAGATCACCGAGGTCAGCACAGCCTGTGTTTGTATCCACAGTTGCGAGCTGATCGTGGTGTCGACGATGGTGTTGTTGACGTAGTCGATGATGCCGGTGCCGCCCATGCTCCAGGTGTTGAACACGCCGGTGAGCAGCGCGCCCAAAATACCGCCCAGAGCGTGGATGCCGAATACGTCCAGCGCATCGTCCGCACCCAGCATCTTCTTCAGACCGGTCACGCCCCAGAAGCAGACGATACCTGCCAGTGCGCCGATGACCAGACCGCCGCCGATGCCGACCCAGCCGCAGGCCGGGGTGATGGCGACCAGACCGGCAACTGCACCGGAGGCCGCACCCAGCAGGCTGGGCTTGCCCTTCAGCATCCATTCGCATGCCAGCCAGGTCAGCACTGCGGCAGCAGTAGCGAACAGGGTGTTAGCGAAGGCCAGGGTAGCCGTGCCGCCCGCTTCCAGCGCAGAGCCTGCGTTGAAACCGAACCAGCCCACCCACAGCAACGATGCACCGATCATGGTCATCACCAGATTGTGCGGAGCCATCGGCTCTTTGCCGTAACCGATACGCTTGCCCACCAGGTACGCGCCCACCAGACCGGCTACACCGGCGTTGATGTGCACCACGGTGCCGCCTGCGAAGTCCAGCGCGCCCTTCTGGAACAGCCAGCCGGATGCAGCAACTGCAGCAGCAGCGGCATCAGCATCGGTGAACGCATCCGGGCCGGGCCAGAACCAGACCATGTGTGCGATCGGCAGGTAGCTGAAGGTGAACCACAGTGCGGAGAACAGCAGCACGGCGGAGAACTTCATGCGCTCGGCGAAACCGCCCACGATCAGCGCCACGGTGATGGCAGCGAAGGTGGCCTGGAAGGCGACGAAGGCGAACTCGGGAATCACTACGCCCTTGCTGAACGTGGCCGCATTGGCGACTGCACCGGTGACCGGATCGTAGATGCCGGACAGGAACAGACGATCGAAGCCGCCGATGAACGCGTTGCCGGTGGTGAATGCCAGCGAGTAGCCGTAAACCGCCCACAGCACGGCGATCAGCGCGAAGATGCTGAACACCTGCATCAGGATGGACAGCATGTTCTTGCTGCGCACCAGACCGCCGTAGAACAGCGCGAGGCCGGGGATGGACATCATGATCACCAGCAATGTCGAGCTGAGCATGAAGGCCGTATCGCCCTTGTTGGGAGTCGGTGCGGGAGCAGCTTCCGCAACGGCAACTTCTGGAGCGGCGGCTTCGACGGCCGGAGCCGCCTCGACCACTGCGGAGACAGCCTCTGCAACGGCTACCGCTTCTTCGGCTTGGGCGACGGATACGCCGCACAGCGCGAACAGCAAGGCAAAGAGTACGAACAATTTTTTCATGGTGCTCTCCTTACAGCGCTTCCGGACCGGACTCGCCGGTGCGGATGCGGATCACTTGATCGAGGCTGGAAACGAAGATCTTGCCGTCGCCGATCTTGCCGGTCTGGGCAGCCTTCTCGATGGCTTCGAGCACCTGGTCGAGCATGCTGGCCTCGATGGCCGCCTCCAGCTTGACCTTGGGCAGGAAATCCACCACGTATTCCGCACCGCGGTACAGCTCGGTGTGGCCTTTCTGACGCCCAAAGCCCTTGACCTCGGTGACGGTGATGCCTTGCACGCCGATGGCGGACAGAGCTTCACGCACTTCGTCGAGCTTGAACGGCTTGATGATTGCGGTAACCATTTTCATGACTGTCTCCTTATCGCCGGGGCGGCGAACCGCCCCGTGGGTTATTTAGAACGCGTGGGTCACCGACAGGGCAGCCGTGCCCTTAGCCCAATCGCCGCCGTTCGCCGGATAGGTGTAGAACGGGCTGGCGTTGGTGTCGGTATAAGCCAGGCCGATCACATAACCGCCGATGTCCTTGGACACGCTCAACTTGTAGTCGGTATAAGTCGGGCTGTTCGCGAACGCTGCGGCAGCCGTGCCCCTGTAGGTTTGCTTGCCGATGTGCGCGCCAACGGTGAAGCCGCTATCGCCGACCGGAACGCTGGCATTCAGCTCGAAGTAGTTGGTGCCAGATGCGCCCGGCACGGTCAGGAACTGGCCCAGGCCGTAGGAGTACTTCGCGGTCAGCCACTTGTAGCCGATTGCGCCGTAGATCTCGTCGGTGTCGGCCTTGGCGAAACCGCCCACGGCGTTCTCGGTGTAGTTACCGAGGTAGTTGTAGCGAACGAAGCCGACGTCATAGGTGAAGTCTTCGGCGAAGCTGTTGCGGAAACCGAAATAGGTGTCCAGCTCCATCGTCACGCTGCCGGTCGCAACCGCGCCGCTGTCGGCGATCCAGCTGACGTTGGAACCCCACATGCCAGCATACAGGCCGCTGGCGTGCGAGTAGTCGATGCCGCCCTGCACTGCCGGGTTGTGCGAAGTCTGCGCGATGCCGCGGAAGATGTAGTCGGTGGTGAAGCCGACGTTCGCGCTCACGGTGTGCGGGGAAGCCGCTTCGGCCAGCGCCACGCCGGGGACAGCCAGTGCAGCCAACATCAGGGAGTTCAACAGTTTGGTCTTCATCATGTTTCCTTTCGTAGATTAATAACGGGATAACAGTATCCGCACCTCCTACACAGCAGGATGCGTGCCAGCAAAAATATACTCTTTATTTCAATATGTTGCGATTTACCCCGCGGAACATGCACGATTCCGTGCATGTTCATGGTGCGAGCCGGGGTGCCGTCGCACCCATTAGGTGCAGAGGGTGTTCGGGTCAAAGAACCTATTTCGGCAGGTCCTAAGTTGCTACACTTCGCGCTGCATCGCACACAGGAGGAACCACCATGCTGAACCAGAAATTTTTCGAGGACATGTCGTCCAAGCTGAACGAGGCCGTCGCCAACAGCCCGGCCAAGGATTTCGAGAAGAATGCGCGCGCCTTGTTGGCGCAGGGCTTCGCGAAGCTGGACCTGGTGACGCGCGAGGAATTCGACGTCCAGGCACTAGTGCTGGCGCGCGCGCGCGAACAGCTCACCGCGCTGGAAGCACGCGTCGCGGAACTGGAAGCGCAGCGCAAGTGATATGAGCCCCGCCGGGTTCGTAGGTCGGGCTTTGCCCGACAGACCTACGGCTAATTCAAGGCCATACGTATGAGCCTCGCGGTCCTGTATAGCCGCGCCCTCTCCGGCATGGAAGCCGCGCTGGTCACCGTCGAGGTGCATCTCGCCAACGGCCTGCCCAGCTTCACCATCGTCGGCCTGCCGGAAACCGAAGTGAAGGAAAGCAAGGACCGCGTGCGCGCCGCCTTGCAGAACTGCCAGTTCGAGTTCCCCGCCCGCCGCATCACCGTCAATTTAGCACCCGCCGACCTGCCCAAGGAAAGCGGGCGTTTCGATCTGCCCATCGCGCTGGGCATACTCGCCGCATCGGGACAGATACCCGCCAATAAACTGAACGAATACGAGTTCGCCGGGGAACTCGCGCTGACCGGCGAGTTGCGTCCGATACGCGGCGCACTGGCGATGACTTATCGCGCGGTGAACGACGGTCGCGCCTTCATGCTGCCGCAGGCGAACGCCGCCGAGGCCGCGCTGGTCGAAGATGCGACGGTGTACCAAGCGAACTCGCTGCTGCAGGTCGCCGCGCATCTCGCCGGGCGCGAGGCGATGACGCCTTACTCCGGCGAGCCGCAGGCGAAAGTCCCGCATTACCCGGACATGGGAGAAGTGAAAGGCCAGGCTCAGGCCAAGCGCGCGCTGGAGATTGCCGCAGCCGGCGGCCACAGCGTGCTGATGGTCGGCCCGCCGGGCACCGGCAAATCCATGCTGGCCGCGCGCTTCCCCGGCATCCTGCCGCAGATGACCCAGCAGGAGGCGTTGGAGAGCGCCGCAGTGCAGTCGCTGGACGGCAATTTCGACACGTCGAAATGGAAGACCCGCCCCTACAGAGCTCCGCACCATACGGCTTCCGGCGTGGCGCTGGTCGGCGGCGGCAGCAATCCTCGCCCCGGCGAGGTATCGATGGCGCTGCATGGCGTGCTGTTTCTCGACGAACTCCCGGAGTTCGACCGCAGCGTGCTGGAGGTACTGCGCGAGCCGCTGGAGTCGGGTCGCATCACGATCTCTCGTGCGGCGCGGCGCGCCGATTTCCCCGCGCAGTTCCAGTTGGTCGCGGCGATGAACCCCTGCCCCTGCGGCTATCTCGGCCACTACAACGGCAAGTGCCGTTGCACGCCGGACCAGATTTCGCGCTACCGCAGCAAGATTTCCGGCCCGCTGCTGGACCGCATCGACATCCAGATCGAGGTGCCCGTGGTGCCGCAGGACGACCTGTTCGACAAGGCCGACGGCGAATCCAGCGCGACGCTGCAAGCCCGCGTCGAGGCCGCGCGGCAGCGCCAGCTCGTCCGCCAGGACAAGGCCAATGCGCAACTCGCGGTCGGCGAGATCGACGTGATGTGCGCGCCCGACGCGCAGGGCGAAACCTTGTTACGCCAGGCGATCACCAAGCTGGGCCTGTCCGCGCGCGCCTATCACCGCGTGCTCAAGGTCGCCCGCACCATCGCCGATCTGGAAGGCAGCCCCAACATCCAGAGCAAACATATCGCCGAGGCAGTGCAGTACCGGCGCATGGATAAGCAGATTTGAACGACGGACGAGCGCAATTTTCCCGCACTCTCTAATGCGCACACAATATGCACATCATTCATGGAAGCAATCATGACCATCGCCCACTTCGATACGACCCCGCCCAAGAAAACAACCAACCTCAGCATCAATTCCAATCTAGTGCGCGAGGCGACGCAACAGCGATGGCTGGCGGAAAACGCCGCTTTCATTGCGGCATACAACAAACGCATCGAGGTGGAAGATCTGCCACTCGAGCAATACCGCACCTTCTAACAATGCCAGCGGGGCGGGGCATCCGCGCCGTGACATGGTAAAATCCGCGCTCATTTTCTGAGCCGCAAAATCATGAGCCACAAACCACACTCCATCGAACAACTCCTCCAGCAACGCATCCTAATCCTCGACGGCGCGATGGGCACCATGGTGCAGCGCTACAAGCTGACCGAGGCGGACTATCGCGGCGAGCGTTTTGCCGATTGGCCGCGCGACCTCAAGGGCAACAACGACCTGCTGGTGATCACCAGACCGGAAGTCATCAAGGCGATCCACTGCGAATACCTGGCGGCCGGCGCGGACATCATCGAGACCGACACCTTCGGCGCGAACGCGACCACGCTGAAAGCCTACGGCATGGAGTCGCTCAATTACGAACTGAACGTGGCCGGGGCGAAGCTGGCGCGCGAGGCCTGCGACGAATACGCCACCGCCGACAAACCGCGCTTCGTTGCGGGCGTGCTCGGACCCACCGACAAGACCTGCACCATCTCGCCCGACGTGAACGATCCGGCGGCGCGCAACATCAGCTTCGACCAATTGGTGGCGGACTACTCCGATGCGACGCGCGGCCTGATGGACGGCGGCGCCGACACCATCCTGATCGAGACCATCTTCGACACGCTGAACGCCAAGGCCGCGATCTTCGCGGTGCAGTCGGTGTTCGAGGAGCGCGGCACCTCGTTGCCCATCATGATCTCCGGCACCATCACCGATGCCTCGGGTCGCACGCTCACCGGCCAGGTCACCGAAGCTTTTTACAACTCGCTCGCTCACGCCAATCCCATCTCCATCGGTCTGAACTGCGCGCTCGGCGCGGAAGAGCTGCGCCAGTACGTGGAAGAAATGTCGCGCGTCGCCAACTGCTATGTTTCCGCGCACCCGAACGCAGGCCTGCCGAATCCGCTGGCCGAATCCGGCTACGACGACACACCGGAGAACATGGCCGGTCACATCAGGGAATGGGCTTCCAGCGGCTTCCTGAACATCATCGGCGGCTGCTGCGGCACCTCGCCCGCGTTCATCAAGGCCATCGCCGAAACGGTGAAGAACATCCCGCCGCGCAAGATCCCGCAGAACCCGGTCGAGTGCCGATTGTCCGGTCTGGAGCCGTTCAACATCGGCGACGACTCGCTATTCGTCAACGTCGGCGAACGCGCCAACGTCACCGGCTCGGCCAAGTTCAAGCGTCTGGTGCTGGAAGGAAAATACGACGAGGCGCTGGAAGTCGCCAAGCAGCAGGTCGAGACCGGCGCGCAGGTGATCGACGTGAACATGGACGAAGCCATGCTGGACGGCGAAGCCGCGATGGTGAAGTTCCTCAACCTGATCGCCTCCGAGCCGGACATCTCCAAAGTGCCGCTGATGATCGACTCCTCCAAGTGGAGCATCATCGAGGCGGGTCTGAAATGCGTGCAGGGCAAATCCATCGTCAACTCCATCTCGCTGAAGGAAGGCGAGGAGAACTTCGTCAAGTACGCGACCCTCGTGCGTAAATACGGCGCGGCGGCGGTGGTGATGGCGTTCGACGAGGCGGGGCAGGCCGACACCTACCAGCGCAAGATCGAGATCTGCAAGCGCAGCTACGACATCCTGGTGAACAAGGTCGGCTTCCCGCCCGAAGACATCATCTTCGACCCGAATATTTTCGCGATCGCCACCGGCATCGAGGAACACAACAACTACGCGGTGGACTTCATCGAGGCCTGCGCGTGGATACGCAAGAACCTGCCGTACGCCAAAATCTCCGGCGGCGTATCCAACGTGTCGTTCAGCTTCCGCGGCAACGAGCCGGTGCGCGAGGCGATCCACACCGTGTTCCTGTACCACGCGATCAAGGCGGGCATGAACATGGGCATCGTCAACGCCGGTCAACTCGGCGTGTACGAGGAAATCCCGAAGGACCTGCGCGATGCAGTGGAAGACGTGGTACTCAACCGTCATCCCGATGCGGGCGAGAAACTGGTCAAGATGGCCGAGTCGGTCAAGGGCGGCGGCAAGGAACAAGTCGAAGATCTGGAATGGCGCAAGGGTACGGTGCAGGAGCGCCTGACTCACGCGCTGGTGCGCGGCATCACCACCTTTATCGTCGAAGATACCGAAGAAGCACGCCTGCAGGCGAAGCTCCCGGTCGAAGTGATCGAAGGCCCGCTGATGACCGGCATGAACGTGGTCGGCGACCTGTTCGGCGCGGGCAAGATGTTCCTGCCGCAAGTGGTGAAATCGGCGCGCGTGATGAAACAGGCCGTGGCGCACCTGATCCCCTATATCGAAGCAGAGAAACTGCGCTCGGGCGACACCAGCACCAAGGGCAAGATACTGATGGCGACCGTGAAGGGCGACGTGCACGACATCGGCAAAAACATCGTCACCGTGGTGTTGCAGTGCAACAACTTCGAAGTGGTCAACATGGGCGTGATGGTTCCCTGCCAGCAGATCCTCGATGCGGCACGCGAGCACAACGTCGACATCATCGGCCTCTCCGGCCTGATCACTCCGTCGCTGGAAGAGATGGCGCATGTGGCCAAGGAAATGGAACGCCAGGGCTTCAAGATCCCGCTGCTGATCGGCGGCGCTACGACCTCGCGCGTACACACCGCGGTGAAGATCGAGCCGAACTACCCGAGCGGCACAGTGGTGTACGTGACCGATGCATCGCGGGCCGTGGGCGTGTGCAGCAACCTGCTGAGCAACACCACGCGCGACAGCTACATCGCCGAACTCAAAGCCGACTACCAGGCGGCGCGCGACCAGCACGAGGGCAAGAAAGGCAAGGCGAGCTATGTGTCGCTGGAAGAGGCGCGGGCGCACGGCCTGAAGACCGACTGGAAGAAAGCCACTCCGACCAAGCCCAAGCTGCTCGGTGTGCAGAAGCTGGAGAACTACCCGCTGGAAGCGCTGGTCGAGTTCATCGACTGGACCCCGTTCTTCCAGGCATGGGAACTGGCCGGACGCTATCCCAAGATATTGCAGGACGACGTGGTCGGCGTGGAAGCGACCAAACTGTTTGCCGACGCTCAAGCCATGCTGAAGAAGATCATCAAGGAAAAGTGGCTGACCGCGAATGCGGTGTTCGGCTTGTTCCCGGCGAACTCCGTCAACGGCGACGACATCGAAATCTACACCGACGATTCGCGCAAGAACGTAGCAATGACCTGGCACAACCTGCGCCAGCAAACGAAGAAGCCTGCCGACATCCCGAACTACTGCCTGGCCGATTACATCGCGCCGAAGGACGGCAAGGTCAAGGATTACATCGGTGGCTTCGCCGTGACCACCGGCATCGGCATCGAGAAGAAGATGAAGGAGTTCGAGAAGGCGCACGACGACTACAGCGCGATCATGCTGCAGGCGCTGGCAGACCGCCTCGCCGAAGCCTTCGCCGAACACCTGCACCTGCGCGTGCGCCGCGAGTTCTGGGGCTATGCGGCAGATGAGGCATTGAACAACGACGACCTGATCGCCGAGAAATATCGCGGCATCCGTCCCGCACCCGGCTACCCCGCCTGCCCCGAGCACAGCGAAAAAGGCCCGCTGTTCGAACTGCTGCAAGCGCCGATCAATGCAGGTATCACACTGACCGAAAGTTTCGCGATGCTACCCACCGCAGCGGTAAGCGGCTTCTACTTCTCGCACCCCGAAGCGAAGTACTTCGCCACCGGCAAGGTGGACAAGGACCAGGTCGCGGACTACGCAAAGCGCAAGGGCTGGACGGTGGAAGAGGCGGAGCGCTGGCTGGCGCCGGTGTTGAGTTACTAAGGAGATAACCAGCGTAGGATGGGTTGAGCAACGCGATACCCATCGCCTGAATGTTGGGTATCGCTACGCTGACTAGCGACTTGGCCGACGTTGTTTGTCAGCCTGGTCGGTCGGCCATGCAAAGCTCCACCCAACCTACTAACTTTTGACAAATTATAGATAACCAACCAGAAAGAGAAACATGACCGACCTCATCAAAACCGACACCAAACTGGGCGAAGGCGCGGAAGCGCAAGCCGGACAGACCGTGACCGTGCATTACACCGGCTGGCTGTACGACGAGAGCGCGCCGGACAACAAGGGCGAGAAGTTCGACAGCTCGCTCGACCGCAACGAGCCGTTCGGCTTCCCGCTCGGCGGCGGGCGCGTCATCAAGGGCTGGGATATCGGCGTGCAGGGCATGAAGGAAGGCGGGCTGCGCACATTGGTGATCCCACCGGAGATGGGCTACGGCTCGAGCGGCGCGGGCGATGTGATCCCGCCGAACGCGACGCTGGTGTTCGACGTGAAGCTGCTCAATGTCATCAGGACCGAGATCACGGACACCAGGATCGGCGAGGGCGAAGAGGCGCAGCCGGGACAACATGTGACGGTGCATTACACCGGCTGGCTGTTCGACAAGAACGCGCCGGAGAACAAGGGCCGCAAATTCGACAGCTCGCTCGACCGCAACGAACCGTTCGAGTTTCCGCTCGATGCAGGCCATGTTATCCAGGGCTGGGACATCGGCGTGCAGGGCATGAAGGTCGGCGGACAACGCACGCTGACCATCCCGCCGGAGATGGGCTACGGCAAGCGCGGCGCGGGCGGCGTGATCCCGCCGAATGCGACGCTGGTGTTCGACGTGGAACTGCTGGGCGTGCAGTAAGCCCCGTCCAGAATCCTTGCACCCGATCATTTTCCAGAGGCATACATGAACCAAATTTCCAGACTGTCGCTCGCGCTGCTGTTGTCCGCCGCGCTCCTCTCCACCGCCTGCTCTGAGCAGTCCACACCGCCGACGGCATCGGCCGCGGAGATGGTCAGCGTGAGCGAACTGGTCAAGACCGACGTCAAGGCAGGCGAAGGCGTCGAAGCCACGGCGGGACGCAACGTGTCCGTGCATTACACCGGCTGGCTGTACGACGAGGCCGCACCCGACCACAAAGGCACCAAGTTCGACAGCTCGCGCGACCGCGGCACACCGTTCGAATTCACGCTCGGCGCGGGCCAGGTGATCAAGGGCTGGGACCAGGGCGTGCAGGGCATGAAGGTCGGCGGGTCACGCACGCTGACCATCCCGCCCGAGATGGGCTACGGCGCGCGCGGCGCAGGCGGCGTGATTCCGCCGAACGCGACGCTGGTGTTCGACGTGGAGTTGCTGGGCGTTAACTGATCCCGCATCGGCCGCCCGAACGATGAATCTGATCTCCAACCCGTTGCTGATCACGGCGCTGATGCTGGCCGTATCCAACCTGTTCATGACGTTCGCATGGTATGGCCACCTGAAGAATCTGGCCACATCGCCCTGGTATGTCGCGGCGCTGATCAGCTGGGGCATCGCGCTGTTCGAGTACCTGATCCAGGTGCCGGCGAACCGCATCGGTTATACCGAGCTGAGCCTCGGGCAGTTGAAGATATTGCAGGAAGTCATCACGCTGTCGGTGTTCGTGCCGTTCGCGGTGCTGTACATGAACCAGCCGCTGAAGATGGATTATCTGTATGCAGGGCTGTGCCTGATGGGCGCGGTGTATTTTATTTTCAGGACGTAACTCTTGTAGGAGCGTGCCATGCACGCGAGGGCCAACTGTCGCGTGCATGGCACGCCCCTACACAATCGGCACGGTGAAATTGAACATGAATAAACACATCCACATCCTCGGCATCTGCGGCACCTTCATGGGCGGCATCGCGGCGATCGCGAAACAATCGGGTTACCGCGTCACCGGCTGCGACGCCAACGTCTATCCCCCGATGAGCACGCAGCTGGAGGCGCAGGGCATCGAACTGATCGAGGGCTTCGGCGTCGAGCAGCTGGCATTGAAGCCGGACATGTTCGTCATCGGCAACGTGGTGTCGCGCGGCAATCCGCTGATGGAGGAGATCCTGAACCGCGGCCTGCCTTACGTCTCCGGCCCGCAATGGCTGGCGGACACGCTGCTGCGCGACAAATGGGTGCTGGGCGTGGCAGGCACGCACGGCAAGACGACCACCACGTCGATGCTCGCGTGGATACTGGAATACGCCGGGCTGAACCCCGGCTTCCTGATCGGCGGCGTGCCGCAGAACTTCGGCGTCTCGGCGCGCATCACCGAGTCCGCATTCTTCGCGATCGAGGCGGACGAGTACGACACCGCGTTCTTCGACAAGCGTTCCAAGTTCGTGCACTACCGCCCGCGCACCGCGATCCTGAACAACCTGGAGTTCGACCACGCCGACATTTTCCCCGATCTCGCGGCCATCGAGACGCAGTTCCACCACCTGGTGCGCAGCGTGCCGGGCAACGGACTGGTGGTGTGCAACGGACGCGAGGAATCGCTCGCGCGCGTCATCGAGCGCGGCTGCTGGACGCCGGTGGAGAAGTTCGGCTGCAGCAACGGATGGAGCATCTCCGCGAACGATGAAGTGACCTTTAACGGCGAAGCCCAGGGCATGTTGAAGTGGGAACTGATTGGCGAACACAACCGCATGAACGCGCTGGCCGCGCTGGCCGCCGCGCGCCATGTCGGCGTGCCGGTCGCGCAGGGTCTGCAGGCATTGAGCCAGTTCAGGAACGTGAAGCGCCGCATGGAAGTGCGCGGCGAGGTCAACGGCATCACCGTCTACGACGACTTCGCGCACCACCCCACGGCCATCGATACGACCGTTGCCGGACTGCGCCACAAGGTCGGCAGCGCGCGCATCCTCGCGGTGCTGGAGCCGCGCTCGAACACGATGAAACTGGGCGTGATGAAAGATGCACTGCCCGGCAGCCTGAAGGATGCCGACCTGGTGTTCTGCTATGCGGGCAACCTGGGCTGGGACGCACGCGGCGCGCTGGCTCCGCTGGGCGACAAGGCGGTGGTGAAGGACGACCTGAACGAGCTCATCGAGGCTATCGCCGCCGTAGCAAAACCAGGCGACCAGATTCTGGTGATGAGCAACGGCGGGTTCGGCGGCATACACGAGAAACTGCTGAAACGCCTGACGTAGGGTGGGCTCTGCCCACCATGTCGGGCAAAGCCCGACCTACATTTTGGAATGACCCGGCAGGGTGGGCACGGCACGCCGTGCCCCTACGGCTCCTGATTCTCCAGCCCCAGCTCCTGTATCTTGCGCGTCAGCGTGTTGCGGCCGATGCCTAACAGCGTCGCGGCTTCGATGCGGCGTCCACCGGTGTGATGCAGCGCCTGCAGGATCAGCGTGCGTTCGAACTGCGCGGTGAGATTGTCCATGATGCGCTCGTCGCCGCGCTGCAAGGCCTGAGCCGCCTGTAACGCCAGCGCCGCCGTCCAGTCGCCGCTGCCGACGGTAGTGCCGCTTTCGCCGCGCCATTCGGGCGGCAGGTCGGCGATCTCGACCACCTGCGACGGCGTCATCACGGTCAGCCAGTGGCACAGGTTCTCCAGTTGGCGCACGTTGCCGGGAAACTCCTGCGCGGCGAGGAAACGCAACGCTTCTTCGCTCAGCCGCTTCTGCTCCACCCCCAGTTCGCCCGCACTCTTTTGCAGGAAATACTTCGCCAGCAGCGGAATATCCTCCCGGCGTTCGCGCAGCGGCGGCAGGCGCAGGCGGATCACGTTCAGGCGGTGGAACAGATCCTCGCGGAACATGCCCTGCTTGACCCTGTCTTCGAGGTCTTGGTGGGTCGCGGTGATGATGCGCACGTTGGCCTTGATCGGCTGGTGCCCGCCGACGCGATAGAAGTTGCCGTCGGACAGCACGCGCAGCAACCGGGTCTGCAGGTCGGACGGCATGTCGCCGATCTCGTCGAGGAACAGCGTGCCGCCCTCGGCCTGCTCGAAACGCCCGTGGCGCGTCGTCGCCGCTCCGGTGAACGCGCCGCGCTCGTGGCCGAACAGCTCCGATTCGAGCAAATCCTTGGGAATCGCGGCGGTGTTGATGGCGATGAACGGTTTGTCTCGGCGCGGGCCGTGACGGTGCAGGGCGTGCGCAACCAGTTCCTTGCCGGTACCGGATTCACCATTGATCAGCACAGTCGCATGCGACTGCGACAAGCGGCCGATCGCACGGAACACCTCCTGCATCGCAGGTGCTTGGCCGAGGATCTCGGCGGCGACCTCGAGCTGTTCGGAGTCGCTCGATTTGCGCGTGCTCTGCTCCAGAGCACGCCGTATCAGTTCTATCGCATGATTGATGTCGAACGGCTTGGGCAGGTACTCGAACGCGCCGCCCTGGAATGCCGATACCGCGCTCTCCAGATCGGAGTAGGCGGTCATGATGATGACCGGGATATGCGGATAACGCTGGTGCAGTTGCTGCAGAAAGTCTAGCCCGGAGCTCCCCGGCATGCGGATGTCGCTGACCACCACCTGCGGCTTGTCGCTGTTCAGCGCGCTCAGCGCATCGTCCGCCGAGGCGAAGCTCTTGAACTCGATGTCTTCGCGCGCCAGCGATTTCTCCAGCACCCAGCGTATCGAGCGGTCATCATCTATGATCCAAACGGGTTTCATTGTCATCACCTAAGGTAAGGGGAGCATCACCGTAAAACAGGTGCGGCCGGGTTCGCTGTCGAATTCGATCGTCCCGCCGTGCTGGCTGACGAAGTCCTGCGCCAGCGTCAGGCCGAGGCCATGGCCGTCGGCGCGCCCGGACACCAGCGGATAAAAAATCTTGTCCTGCAATTCGGGCAGGATGCCGGGGCCGTTGTCTACGATCTGCACCATCACCGCGAGGCGATGGCGGCGTTTGACTAGCGTCACCTGGCGCGCGATGCGGGTGCGCAACACGATCTGTCCATGTCCCTGCATCGCCTGCGCGGCATTGCGCACGATATTGAGCATAGTCTGGATCAGCTGCTCCTTGTCGCCGACCAGCGCGGGCAGGCTGATGTCGTAATCGCGCCGGATCTTCAGGCCTTCCGGCATCTCGGCCAGCACGACGCTGCGCACCCGCTCCAGCACCTCGTGGATGTTCAGCGCGCTGTAGTGCGAAGCGTTCTGCGGCGCGAGCAGCTTCTCCATCAGCGAACGCAGCCTGTCGGCTTCCTGCACGATGACTTGGGTGTATTCGCGCAGCGCCGGGCGGTCGAGTTCCTGTTCCAGCAATTGCGCCGCACCGCGTATGCCGCCCAGCGGGTTCTTGATCTCGTGCGCGAGGTTGCGCAACAGCAGACGGTTGGCCTGGGTCTGGTCCAGCATCTGCTCTTCGCGCGCCAGTTTCAGCGGCCGATCCATAGGATGGAATTCCAGCAACAGGTAGTGCCGGTCGAACTGCACCGGCGTCACCGCACAACGCAGATGCAGCTTGCCGCGAGTCGGCGTGCCCAGCGTCAGGTCGTATTCGATAAAGCTGGCATTGTTGCGCACCGCCTGCTGCATCGCGCTGGACAGTTGCTCGGTATCGGTGAACGCCTGCTGCACCGGATGGCCGAGCAGGTTCTTTCCGCTCACGTCGAACAGATGCTCCGCGGCCGGATTGAGGTAGGCGATGCGCGACTCGCCGTCCAGCAGAATGACCGCTGTGGCGAGATATTCGAGCGAGAGATGGGCGACAGGAGTAGGCATATCTTTCTGTTAAGCAGAAAACATGCCAATGGAGTTACTTGAGTTTGGACAGCTCGGTCTTGAGCGCATCGACGTTGCCCTGGTGCAATTCCACCTGGTCGTTCAGCGTTTTGATCTTCTCGTCGTACTTGCCAACATTGCGGTAGGTCTTGCCGTCCTTGCCCCGATACACTTCCGGCATATCTTCGCCCGTCTTCAGGTTCTGCCTCGCCTCCGCCAGCAGCTTCTCTTCGGTGGTCAACTCCTCTTCGAGTATCCTGCGGCGCGTGTCGTCGCGCCCGCGCTGCGTCGCGCCGTCGACCCTGGGGAAATCGCGGGGCGAACTGGATTCGGAACGCTGTCGTGGTGCCGACGAGGAGGAAGACGAAGTTGAGGACGGCTCCAAAATGATGCGTTTGCCGCCCTTGATCGGCGAGCTGGAATAAGTGACGTGACCGTCCTTGTCGACAGACTTGTATATCTCGGCCTGTGCCAGCAACGGGCAAACGCACAACGCGGCCAGCAAGTATCGAAGTTTCATGGTTCGGTTTCCTCGGAGTAACGCGGCAAGTATAGGACATGCATCCGACACAGACAAACTCCGCGAGTTCGCATCCAAACAAAAACGGGGCGCAAGGCCCCGTTTTGTTTATTGCTTAGCCAGCAGATTTTAGATGCTGTAGTACATGTCGAACTCGACCGGGTGGGTCGTCATGCGGATCTTGTTCACTTCTTCCATCTTCAAGGTGATGAATGCCTCAAGGAAGTCCTTGGAGAACACGCCACCGCGGGTCAGGTACTCGTGATCCTTGGCCAGAGCGTCCAGAGCCTCGTCGAGGGAAGCGCACACGGTCGGAACCTTTGCGTCCTCTTCCGGCGGCAGGTCGTACAGGTTCTTGTCTGCCGGATCGCCAGGGTGGATCTTGTTCTGGATACCGTCCAGGCCGGCCATCATCAGCGCGGAGAAGCACAGGTACGGGTTCGCTGTCGGGTCCGGGAAGCGGGCCTCGATGCGGCGAGCCTTGTCGCTGGCGACGTGCGGGATGCGGATCGAAGCGGAACGGTTCTTCGCCGAGTAGGCCATCTTCACTGGTGCTTCGTAGTGAGGAACCAGACGCTTGTAGGAGTTGGTGCCCGGGTTGCAGATCGCGTTCAGCGACTTGGCATGCTTGATAATGCCGCCGATGTAATACAGCGCGGTCTCGGACAAGCCAGCGTAGCCGTTGCCTGCGAAGGTGTTCTTGCCGTCCTTCCAGATAGACTGGTGCACGTGCATGCCGGAGCCGTTGTCGCCGACGATGGGCTTGGGCATGAAGGTCGCGGTCTTGCCGTACTGGTGCGCAACGTTATGCACGACGTACTTCAGGGCCTGGGTCTGGTCGGCGCGCTTCACCAGCGTGCTGAACTTGGTGCCGATCTCGCACTGGCCGGCAGTCGCCACTTCGTGGTGGTGCACTTCGACTTCGATGCCGATGTCTTCCAGCGCCAAGCACATCGCGGCGCGGATGTCGTTCAGGCTATCGACAGGAGGAACCGGGAAGTAGCCGCCCTTGACCATCGGACGGTGGCCGGTGTTGCCGCCTTCGAACTTCTCGCCGGTGGCCCATGCAGCCTCTTCGGAGTTGATCTTCAGCGTACAGCCGGACATATCTACGGTCCAGGTCACGGAGTCGAAAATGAAGAACTCCGGCTCGGGACCGAAGAATGCGGTGTCGCCGATACCGGTGGACTTCAGGTACGCCTCGGCGCGCTTCGCGATGGAGCGCGGATCGCGGTCGTAGCCCTTGCCGTCGGATGGCTCGATCACGTCGCAGGTGATGACCAGCGTGTTCTCATCCATGAACGGATCGAGGTAAGCGGTGGTCGGATCCGGCATCAGCAGCATGTCGGAAGCCTGAATACCCTTCCAGCCGGCGATCGAAGAACCGTCGAACGCGTGGCCCTCTTCGAACTTGTCCAGACCCACGTACTTGGCAGGCACGCCTACATGCTGCTCTTTGCCGCGGGTATCGGTGAAGCGGAGATCCACGAACTTGACGTCGTGGTCCTTAATCATTTTCAACACATCATTTGCCGTCATCGACATAACTCTCTCCAAGGATCAATAAAATAGCCAACAAACTCATGAAACCCGAAATTCTGAATGCAGAAAGCGTGCCAGCCCTATCCGCATATTTAGGGCGGCATTGTGCCATAAGCCCGCGATGCGGCACAGAAAATATTTGCACCAAAACTGGGCGCAAATCGCACGCCGCGCACTATTCCGGTGCGGTGCTGCAGTGTATCTGGATCGAACGGAATATCTCGTCGGCACCCGCCAACATATTGCACTGCGCCTGCAAGGCGGCAGCCTCTTCCGCAGAAAGCTTCTGCGCGGGGAAATAGACTTCCGCATCGACCTTGCCGTCCAGATAATGAAACACCACCCGGCGATCCTTGATCGAGGCATCGTTCAACTGCGCGGACAGGCGCTCCAGCAATACGGAGCGATCCGGCAAATGGGCATTGGGCCTCACCTTGCGGTCGTCCTCCGGATCGATATGCACCATCACGTCCAGCACATGATGCCTGGACAGCACCGCCTGCCGCGCCGACTCGGCGATGTAATGCCCCTCCGAAACGCTGATCTTGGGATCGACCATGATATGCGCATCGACCAGCGCGTTATCGGCCATCTTGCGCGTACGCAATTCGTGCAGGCCGCATACGCCGGGCGTATTGCGCAGGGTGTCGCGTATCGCCTTGACCTCTTTGGCATCCAGCCCGGTGTCTATCAGTTCGGACAGCGCCTCCTGCGCCAGCTTGACGCCCATGCGGGCGATCATCACGCCGACGACGGCCGCCGCGATCAGGTCGAGGAAGACGAATCCCATCAGGTTGCCGGCGATACCGATCAGCACCACCAGCGAAGACGCAGCATCGGAGCGCGAATGCCAGGCATTCGCCGCCAGCATCTGCGAACGCACCCGTTTGGCGACCGCCATCAGATAGTGGAACAGTCCTTCCTTGGCGACCAAGGTCAGCAAGGCCACCCACAAAGTAGCCGGGTGGACGGCTTGCAGGCTCTGCGGATCCTGCAACTTCATCCCGGCGGCGATCAGCAGACCGACGCCGAGCGCCGCCAGCGCCGAACCCAGCAGCAAGGTCGCCGCGGTCTCGATGCGCGCATGACCATAGGGATGCCGGGCATCGGCATGGCGGTTGCTCTGGCGGTTGGCGAACAGCACCAGAAAATCCGACAGCAGATCGGACAGCGAATGCAAACCATCCGCGATCAACGCCTGCGACCGGCCGAAATAGCCGACCACCAGTTGCAACACCGTCAATACCAGATTGATCGCCACGCTGACCCAGGTGCACCTTTGCGCGGCAGCGTAGCGCTCCGGGTGTGCCGGATCGAACGGTTCGATGTCTGAGCTGTGCGTATGCGGATGGGAGTGGTTTTTCATATCGGTTATAGTGTGCATCTGCGGCGCAGCATAACATCCGCGCCGGATTCATTAAACATTGCCTTGGAAAGAATCATCATGGGAAAAATCACCTCCATCCTCCAAACTGCCCAGCAACGCGCCCGGGAGCTGGGCCTGTCATACGAAGGCGCAATGTCGCCGCAGGAAGCCTACGAGATCCTGCAGTCCGCCCCCGGGGCGCGGCTGGTCGATGTGCGCAGCCGCGCCGAGTGCGACTGGGTAGGACGGGTCCCCGGTGCGGTCGAGATCGAATGGGTCACCTATCCCGGCATGCAGCGCAACCCGAATTTCATGGCACAGCTGGAACAATCTGTGGACAAGGAGTCGCTGGTGCTGTTCCTGTGCCGCACCGCACAACGCTCCCATGCCGCGGCCGCGCTGGCGACCGAAGCCGGCTTTTCCGATTGCTACAACATCCTGGAAGGCTTCGAGGGCGACAAGGACGCCACCGGACAGCGCCGCTCCACCAACGGCTGGATTGCGGCCGGATTGCCCTGGCAACAGGGCTAATCGCGATAATCTATCGTCAGCGGCGCATGGTCGGAAAAGCGCTGCTCCTTGTAGATGCTGGCTGACTCCGCAAGCGCGGCGAAGGTTGGTGTAGCGATCTGGTAATCGATGCGCCAGCCTACGTCCTTGGCCCATGCCTGGCCGCGATTCGACCACCAGGTGTACGCTTCCAGTTCCGGATGCACTTTGCGGAACACGTCGACGAAACCCACCTCGTCGAACAGCTCGGTGAGCCATGCGCGCTCTTCCGGCAGGAAACCCGAGTTTTTCTTGTTGCCGCGCCAGTTCTTCAGGTCGATTTCCTTGTGCGCGATATTCCAGTCGCCGCAGACGACCACCTCGCGCCCTCCTGCTTTTAACTCGCGCAGATGCGGCATGAACGCCTCCAGAAACTTGAATTTCACCGCTTGGCGCTCCTCGCCGCTCGATCCCGACGGCAGGTACAACGACACGACGCTCACATCGCCGAACTGCGCCTCGATATAGCGCCCCTCGCTGTCGAATTCGGCGATGCCCAGCCCCACGATCACCGCATCGGGCTTGCGCCGGGAATAGATGCCGACGCCGCTGTAACCCTTCTTCTCCGCGTAGTGGAAATAGCCGTGGTAGCCGTGCGGCGCGAGCATCTGCTCCGTCATGTCTGCGGCCTGCGCCTTCAGCTCTTGCAGGCAGACTACATCCGCATCCTGTTGTGCCAGCCAGTCGTAAAAACCCTTAGTAGTGGCCGAGCGGATGCCGTTCAGGTTGATCGTGATAATGCGCATGAAAATTCTCGGGGTAACGGGGCGCGCCATTATAATGACGCCTGTCATCTCTACCTACAGTGTTCATCATGTCGAATTTCAGCCAGGATTTCATCCGTTTCGCCGTGCAGCAGAAAGTGCTGTGCTTCGGCGAGTTCCAGACCAAGGCCGGACGTATGTCGCCGTATTTCTTCAATGCCGGCCTTTTCAACGACGGCGATTCGCTGCGCAACCTGTCGCAGTTCTATGCGCAGGCCATCCTCGCCTCCGAATTGCCGTTCGACATGCTGTTCGGCCCTGCTTACAAAGGCATCCCGCTGGCCGCTGGCACCGCAATCGCATTATCCGAGCAAGGGCGCAACGTGCCGTATTGCTACAACCGCAAGGAAGCCAAGGACCACGGCGAGGGCGGCACGATGGTGGGCGCACCCCTGCGAGGCCGCGTGCTGATCATCGACGACGTGATCTCGGCCGGCACCTCGGTGCGCGAGTCCATCGAGCTGATCCGTGCCGCCGGCGCAGAACCCTGTGGCGTGATCATCGCGCTGGATCGCATGGAGCGCGGCCAGGCTGAGCTGTCCGCAGTTCAGGAGGTTCGACGCAACTATGACATCCCTGTGGTGTCTATCGCTGGCGTGGACGATCTGCTCGGTTATTTGCAGGGCGAGCCGGAGATGGTGCAGAATCTGTCCGCCGTGCAATCCTACCGTGATCGTTATGGAGTTAAAAATGCATAAATCGAAATTGCTCATCGCCCTGATCGTGGGCATCTCGTTCAGCCTGCCGGTGTCGGCCAAGATGTACAAATGGGTGGACGACCAGGGCGTCACCCACTACGGCGAGACCATCCCGCCGGAATATGCCAACAAGGATCGCACCGAGCTTAACAAGACCGGACGAACCGTCAAGAAGAACGAAGTTCTCACTTCCGAAGAGCGCCGCATGAAGGAAGAGGCCGAAGCCAAGAAACGCAACGAAGCCGAAGCTGCGCTGGAAAGCAAACGCCGCGACAAGGCACTGGTGAACACCTACAGCAGCCCGGCCGAGATCGATCTGGCACGCAGCCGCAACCTGCAACAGATCGAAGCTCGTGTCAGCGGTGTCGGCGCGCAGGTCAAGATCGTCAACGACAGCCTGCTCGGTCTGCAGAAAGAAGCCGATGGCTACAAGCAAGCCGGCAAGAAACTACCCAAGTCGTTGCAGGAGGATCTGGACGAGACGCAGGGCCGCCTGACCAAGCTGCAGCAGGATCTCGACAAAGCCAAGGCCGAAAAATCCGCGATGGAAGCGCGTTACGATGCCGACAAGGCGCGCTACAAGGAACTGACCGGGAAGTAAAGCAAGCCGGGACGCCGCTGCGCGGCGTCCTACAGCGTCTCGAACATGCGGGTGGCTGGGTTATAACCCAGCAGCTGCCCGTTATCCATATCGAAATACCAGCCGTGCAAGGTCAGCGTACCCTGCTCGACACGCTCGCGTATCCAGGAAAAACTCATCAGATTGGTCAGCGAGCCAAGGATGGCGCGCTGCTCGCACGCCAGCGTCTGCTCTTCCAGCGTAGCGCGGGGCATATCCCGTTCGACGCTTGCTCGCGCATCTTCGACCAGATGCATCCAGTCATCGATGAAGGATTGCGGATTACTGGCCCCTCCGGCCTGCACCAGCGCGCGTATGCCACCGCAATGCGCATGGCCCAGCACGATGATGTGCTCCACATTCAGCGTGCTCACACCGTATTCCAGCGCCGCACTGGTGCCGTGGCGTCCGCCGCTGCGACTCTCGGCCGGGGGCACCAGGTTCGCCACGTTGCGTATCACGAACAGGTCGCCGGGCGCACAGTTCAATACCAGCGCCGGGTCCACGCGCGAATCGCAACAGGCGACCACGAGTATCTTCGGCGTCTGGCCTTCCTGCACCAACTGGCGATAAAGCGCATCGTCGTCCGTGAAATGCTGTTCACGGAAACGATGGAAACCCTCGATCAGATCGCGGGGGCTGGTCATGCCCCGATCAGGCGCTGCTGCGCCTCGCGATACTTGTCGGCAGTCTTCTGCAGCACATCCGCCGGGATGCGCGGCGCGGGCGGCTGCTTGTTCCAGCCGGAAGTCTCCAGCCAGTCGCGCACGAACTGCTTATCGAAACTGGGCGGATTGCAGCCGACTTTATATTGGTCGGCAGGCCAGAAACGGGAGGAATCAGGCGTCAGTGCCTCGTCGATCAGGTACAGCTTGCCGGCCGCGTCGGTGCCGAACTCGAACTTGGTATCGGCGATGATGATGCCCCGGGTCGCCGCATAATCCGCCGCCTCGGTGTAGAGCGCCAGCGTGGCGTTCTTCACCTTTTCGGCCATCTCCGCGCCCAGCAACTTTTTCGCCTCTTCGAACGAGATGTTCTCGTCGTGATCGCCGACCGCCGCCTTGGTGGATGGGGTAAACAGCGGCTGCGGCAGCTTCTGCGCCTCCTGCAAACCTGCGGGCAGCTCGATGCCGCAGACTGCGCCGGTCTTCTTGTAATCCTTCCAGCCGGAGCCGACCAGATAACCGCGCACGATAGCCTCGATCGGCAACGGCTTCAGCTTCTTCGTAACGAAAGAGCGGCCACGCACCTGCGCACGCTCTTCCTCGGTCTTCACCACGGATTCCGGCGCTATGCCGGAAAGGTGATTCGGGATGACATGACCCAGCTTGTCGAACCAGAAGTTCGACACCGCGGTCAGTACCTCGCCCTTGCCGGGAATGGGGTCGTCCAGGATCACATCGAACGCCGACAGGCGATCGGTCTGCACGATCAGCAGATGGTCGGCATCGACCTCGTACAAGTCGCGCACCTTGCCTCGGTGCAGGAACTTCAGGCTGGTCAGATTGGATTCGTGTAATGCGGCCATGGTATTTCCTCTATCAGGCAGGGGCACGGCACGCCGCGCCCCTGCGGACGTGACAACGCCCCCGCAAGCGGGGGCGTTGTCGGGTGATTACGCTTCCTTGTGGTAAGCGATCAGGCGCTCGACTTCGTTCTTCGAACCCAGGATCACCGGCACACGCTGATGCAAACCGTTAGGCTGGAGTTCCATGATGCGCTCGCGACCGGTGGAGCTCAAACCACCCGCCTGCTCGACGATGAAGGACATCGGGTTGGCTTCGTACATCAGGCGCAGCTTGCCGGCCTTGGTCGGATCCTTGGTATCGAACGGATACATAAACACGCCGCCACGAGTCAGGATGCGATGCACTTCGGCAACCATCGAGGCAACCCAGCGCATGTTGAAGTTCACGCCGCGCGGGCCGGTCTTGCCAGCGATGCACTCGCGCACATAACGCTGCACCGGAGCTTCCCAGAAACGCTCGTTGGAGGCATTGATCGCGAATTCCAGCGTGTCGGCCGGGATGGTCATGTTCGGATGAGTCAGGAAGAAGTCGCCGACGTCGCGATCCAGCGTGAAGCCGTTTACGCCGTTGCCGGTGGTGATCACCATCATGGTGTTCGGGCCATACAGCGCGTAGCCGGCGCAAACCTGCTTGGTACCGGGCTGCATGAAATCGGCAGCGGTCGGATTTGTCACGCCTTCAGGGCAGCGCAGAATGGAGAAGATCGTACCGACGGAAATGTTCACGTCGATGTTGGAAGAGCCGTCCAGCGGATCAAAGGTGATCAGGTACTTGCCCTTCGGATATTTGGCCGGGATCGGGTAGATATCGTCCATCTCCTCGGATGCCATCGCAGCCAAATGGCCGCCCCACTCGTTCGCCTTGATGAAGACTTCGTTGGTGATGATGTCCAGCTTTTTCTGGGTTTCGCCTTGCACGTTCTCGCTGCCGGCGCTGCCCAGCACGCCGATCAGCGCGCCCTTGTTGACATCGTGTGCGATCTGCTTGCAGGCCGAAATGACATCGCTGATCAGGCCGGTGAAGTCGCCGGAAGCGCCGGGAATCGCGCGTTGTTCTTCGATGATGAACTGGATCAAACTCTTGCTCATGCTGCTCTCCTCACATTAAAAATTATCAACTGCCAGATTTTACAGGTTTTCCGCCCGGCTCTCCATGGCTATTTGCCGACGATATCCGTCATTGCCTCGCCCGCGTGGCAATCAGGCTGGCAATCACACTCGACCCGATCAGCACCGCAACGATGGCCAGAGAGGCGCCCACCGGCACGTGATACCACGGCATGATGAGCATCTTGCTGCCAATGAAAGCGAGCACCATCGCCAGGCCGTACTTCAGCAGGTGGAAGCGGTCGGCCACGTCGGCGAGCAGGAAGTACAGCGCGCGCAGCCCCATGATCGCGAAGATGTTGGAGGTGAACACGATGAACGGGTCGGTGGTGATGGCAAAAATCGCCGGAATGGAATCCACCGCAAACACCAGGTCGGTAACCTCGATCAGGATCAGTACCAGGAAAAGCGGCGTGAAATAACGCACACCGTCCTTCGTCACGCTGAATTTCTCGCCGTGATCGCCCTCGGAGATGCGCAGATGGCGGCGGGCGAATTTCAGCACCGGGTTCTTTTCCAAGTCAGGCGTCTTTTCCGCCATCACCAGCATGCGTATGCCGGTGACGACCAGAAAGGCGCCGAAGAGGTACAGCACCCAGTTGAATTCCTGCACCACCCAAGCCCCGGCCAGAATCATCACGGCGCGCATGACGATCGCGCCGAGCACCCCATAGATCAGCACGCGGCGCTGATATTCGGGAGAGACATGGAAGGCCGCGAAGATCAGCAGGAACACGAACACATTGTCCACCGACAGCGACTTCTCGATCAGGTAGCCGGTGAGGAACTCCAGCGCCTTGGCGTCGGCAATCTCCGGCCCGGCCGTGCCGCTCAGATACCACCACAGTCCGGCGTTGAACAGCAGCGCCAGGCTGACCCAGACCAGCGACCACGAGGCCGCCTCCTTCACGCTAACCTTGTGCACCTTATTGCCGCCGAACACAAACAAGTCCAGCGCCAGCATCACCAGCACGAAGACAATGAATGCACCCCACATCCAGGGTTCGCCGATATTATTCATGGAGCTTCCTTGCTCAAGGATCACTTCCGGGATTATTTCGCAGTCAGTCTAGCGAGCGCCTCATCGGCGGTCTGGTCGTAGCGGGCGCGCTCCTTCTTCGCCGCGTCTTCCAGAGCCTGATTGATCTCCGGATACTTCAACGCCAGGATACGCGCAGCCAGCATCGCGGCGTTCTTCGAGCCGTCCACCGCCACGGTTGCAACGGGAACTCCGGGCGGCATCTGCACGGTGGCCAGCAGCGCATCCAAGCCGGACACCACACCGCCGGACAGCGGCAGGCCGATCACCGGCAGACGGGTATGGCCGGCGATCACACCGGCCAGGTGCGCGGCCATACCGGCGCAGCCGATCAGCACCTGCACGCCTTCCTTATGTGCGCGGTCGATGTAGGCGACGACCTTGTCCGGCGTGCGGTGCGCCGAAGCCACCACGATCTCGCTGGCGATCCCGAGGTCGGTCAGCGTGTCGCGCACCTTGACCACGGTGGGCAGGTCGTTGGGACTGCCGGTGAGTATGCCTACCAGCACCTTGCCATTTTCAGCTTGATTCATGCTTGCTCTCCTTGAAGTTCCGTTTCAATCCGGGATGCTTATTTGGTCAACGAGATGAAGAGCTCCGGCAGCTTTACCGGCAACTGCTCCACCTTGTCGACGATGGTGTACTGCTTGCCGAAAATGTCGGCGACATATTCGTCGGCCTTGGGATCGAGATTGATGCAATAGGCATAGATGCCCTCGCGATCCAGCTCCTTCACTGCCTGGCGCGCATCCTCGATCAGCAGGCGTCCGTCCTTGCTGTCGATATCGGCAGGCTCGCCGTCGGTCAGGATCAGCATCAGTTTCTTGTCGGCCTGCTGCTTCTCCAGATAATGTCCGGCATGACGCATCGCCGCCCCCATGCGTGTCGAATAACCAGCTTCCATCGCTGCGAGCCTTCCCTTCACCTCGTCACCCCAGGGTTCGCTATAACCCTTGATATGCAGGTAGCGCACATCGTGCCGAGTATTCGAATGGAATCCGGCGATGGCGAAGGGATCACCCAGCTTGTCCACCGCCCAGCCCAGCAACGACACGGCCTCCTGGCTCAATTCCAGTATGGTCTGGCCGCTACCTTGCACCTTCTCGTTGAGCGATTCCGACAAGTCAAGCAGCAGCATCACCGCGATATTGCGCCCGTCGTTGCGGTGGCTCATATTGATGCGCGGATCGGGTTGCGCGCCGCTCTTGTAGTCGATCAGCGAACGGATCGCAACATCGAGGTCGAGCTCGCTGCCTTCTTCCTGGTAGCGGATGCGCACCTTGTCCTGCGGCTTCAACAGGTCGAGCATCTTCTTCAGACGCTTGGCCAGCGCGGCATGCTTGGTCAGCAGGCGCTCGATGTCGGCGGCATTGCCGGAAGGATGCAGACCTTCGTACACGCTGACCCAATCAGGACGGTAGCTCTGGCTGTTGTAGTCCCACTCCGGATAATGGCGCGGCGGCAGACCCTTGATCTCTTCCTGCGGCGGGGCTTCCGGCTTGTCGAACACGTCTTCCTCGTCGCCTTCCTCGATGAACACCCACATGTGGCGATTATCGTCGCGGTAGCCGATCTCGGTGTTGTCGAAATACACGTCGGGCGACAGGTCGGCTTGGCGGCGGGTGCGTGCGATGAACGAGATCGCCAGATCGACCATCTCCGTTGTCGACGAGTCGCCCTCGGCCATCATCTTGCGGAAACGCGCGACGATCTCGCACACATCCGGATTGCGGTAGCTGCAAGTCGGATCGAGCATCGCGCGCGACACCATCGCAAGACGATGACGCACCGCCGACTGCTTGTCCGGATCGCAAGCGTCCTCAATTGGCGTCGGGTGCAATGCCTTGAACAGCTTGCGCAACCCCGGGTACTCCTTCATCGCGAGGTATTCGACGCGAGTGTCCTCGAAGAACTCCACCGCCATGCGCTGGAATGGGCTGATGTTGTCGGCGACCACCGGCTTGGTCCAGCGGCGGTGCGCAGCCATATGCGCCAGCGCGGCGCGATAGCGATCCACGCCGGAGATGCCATGCTCGTCGTCGTACGCATCCGGCAAACGGATGCCGAGCGAATCGAAATAAGGCATCGGCTTGCGCAGTTCGTCGAACACCTCGGAGTAGGGCACCAGATGATCCTCGTCCTGCCACAGGCCGCGCAGATACATGCCCAGCTTGCGCTCGGCATCGACCAGCAAGGTGCCTTGCCGCTCGCGCTGCATCACCGCGCGCGCATCCGCCGACTGCAGGCTGAAATACTCGATCTGCCGTTCGGGATGGTCGTGGTAATAACGCACGCCGTACTCGACCCAGTTCTTCAGACCGCCCAGGCTGAGCTGACTCAGCAGCACCGGAACCTGCTTGAAGAATTCCGGCAGACCCGGGCTGGGGAAGGTCTGGTGGATACCGTGCACCGAACCGGTGGTGCGCTCCATGAAGTCCTGCACGATGGAAAGGTAATCGTTGAACTGCTGCGGCGATTGCAATCGCCGCGCCGCGGTCGGCAACGACTGCAGGAACGGCGTGATCGCCTTGCTGTTCGGCGAACGAGTCATCTTGCGTACGAAGTCCATCACCGCGGGCAACACTTCCTCGCCCAGCACCTTGGCAACGGCCGGCCACTCTTCGAGGAAGATCAGGATGGGCTCGGCGCCGCGCCCCATCTTGCCGAGGAAACGCGCGTTCTCGATATAAGCCTCCACGCCATCTTTCGACAGCGTGGCCAGCGCTTCGCGCATGCAGTCCGGAAACACCAGCCCGACGCGCGCGAAGCCGCAGTTCAGCTGCATCCAGTAAGGCTGCAGGTCTTCCGGAATCTCGACCGTTTCGGTGTTCATGGCGTTATGCGAATGTCGCCTCGATCGCGTGATCCAGCGTGTCGCGGATGTCCGCGTCATCGGTGATCGGACGCACCAGCGCCATGCGGCAAGCCGCCTTGGCCTCGACGCCGCTCTTGATCAGCGTCGCCGCGTACACCAGCAATCGGGTCGAGATGCCTTCGTCCAGACCGTGGCCCTTGAGGTTGCGCGCCGCATGGCCGATCTTCACCAGCTTTGCGGACAACTCCGTCTCGATGCCGGTCTCCTTGCTCAGGATCTCGGCTTCGACGCTTGCCGCCGGATAGTCGAAGTCGAACCCGACGAAGCGTTGCTTGGTCGATTGCTTCAGGTCCTTCATCAGGCTCTGGTAGCCGGGGTTGTACGAGATCACCAGCTGGAAATCCGGGTGCGCCTCGATCAGCTCGCCCTTTTTGTCCAGCGGCAGCGTGCGCCGGTGGTCGGTCAGCGGGTGGATCACCACGGTGGTGTCCTGTCGCGCCTCGACAATCTCGTCCAGATAGCAGATCGCGCCGATGCGCGCCGCGGTGGTCAGCGGACCATCGAGCCAGCGTGTGCCGTTGGCATCGAGCAGATAACGCCCGACCAGGTCGGATGCGGTCATGTCTTCGTTACAAGCCACGGTGATCAGCGGCTTGTTCAGCTTCCATGCCATGTATTCGATGAAACGAGACTTCCCGCAACCGGTCGGCCCCTTCACCATCACCGGCAGACGTGCCGCATAAGCCGCTTCGTACAACGCGACTTCGTCGGACTGCGCCTGATAGAACGGCTCCTTGTGTACCTTGTATTGATCGATATTGTTCATCGGTTTCTCCCGTGTTCGCGTATCCGCGCGAACCGAACGGTTTTAATCCTTGGAGAAAAAACGCCCCCAACGAGTGGGGGCGCATTTTCGTTGCTTAGCTACAAGCTACAGCCGAGCTTACTTGTGTACGCCCAGCTTTTCGCGCCAGCCCGGGAACAGCTTGTCCGCATCCTTCGGGAAGGATTCGAATGCGCGGGCAAATTCCTTGTGCTCCTTGGCGTATTCGATCGGATCTGCACCGGCCTTCCAGCACTCGTATGCCTGACGCAGCGACTTCGCACCTGCAGCCGGGCTGTCGATGTGGCCGTATGCGCCGCCGCCAGCCGTGTTGATCACGTTGCCGTGGCCCAAGTTCTCGAAGAAGCCTGGCAGACGCAGCGCATTCATGCCGCCGGAGATGATGGAAGTGGTAGCCTTCATGCCCTGCCACTCTTGACGGAAGTACGGACCTTCTGCCACATCACGATCCAGCATGAAGGAGATCAGCTTGTCGGAGGACTCGCCTTCCATCTTGCCGTAACCCATCGTGCCGACGTGCATGCCGGATGCTCCCATCACGCGAGTCAGCTTGCAGTGCACGAACGCGGTGTAGCCGCGCTTGGACTGAGGAGACGTCACCGCACCGTGACCTGCGCGATGGAAGTGCAGGAACTGGGCCGGGAAGTTGCGGCGAGCAACGGTCACAGCGGTCGGGCCTGCAACATAACCGTCCACCAGGAAAGCGACGCGCGGAGCGTTGAAACCGAACGCATCGAGGATGTACTCGGCACGAGCGATCATTTCAGCCGGATCATCAGCGGTGATGTTGGCGGAGAACATCTTGGCTTCGCCGGTCTCGTCCTGGGCGCGATTCATCGCGTCCACGACCAGCGGCATTACCTTCTTCATCGGGCAGAACGGCTGGTTGCCTTGCGGCTCGTCGTTCTTGATGAAGTCGCCGCCCAGCCAAAACTGGTAAGCCGCCTTCGCGAACGGCTCAGGACGCAGACCCAGCTTGGGCTTGATGATGGTGCCGGCGATGTAGCCGCCGTTCTCGATCGGACGACCCAGCGCACGCCACATGTCCACGATGTTGACGTTAGGACCGTCGAACAGCTGCAGGTACTTCGGCGGGAAGTAGAAGTCGTGCATCTTCAGGTATTCGCAGTCGCCCATACCCTGGTTGTTGCCGATGGTCAGCGTCAGGAAGGAAGCGACCATTGCACGGCCGTCGGTGATGTTGATGTCGAACAACGGGACTGGGTAAGCAATCTTGACCAGACCTGTCTCTTCGTTGATCTCGTACACCAGTGCGTCCACACCCTTGGTGAATTCGTCGGTGGTGGAAACTTCGACGTTGGTACCTGTGGAAGATTCGGCAGCGACGTGCGCAGCCACTTCCAGAAATCCGTAGCCGGCCTTCGGCTTCATGATGTAAGCGGTCAGAACGTGATTGCCGCCCTTGATCAGGTCTTCTTCTTTCAGACTCAAATCGGCGTAACGATTGGATTGATCCATGACTTTCTCTCCAGTGTGTTTAAAAGTGATTTCTTCTGCAACGGTTGCGACTATAGGGATGGCGTCACATAAGAGATAGTCAATTATTTTTATTCAAACCATAAGCATCACTTATGGTTTGCTATAATCGCATCATCCTGATATTCCGCTCGGCCATGCTCCATCTCACGCTACGGCAGTTACAAGTATTCGAAAAGGTGGCCAGCCACCTGAACTACTCGCGCGCCGCCGAAGCACTATACCTTTCCCAGCCGGCAGTGTCGATGCAGATCAAACAGCTGGAAGAGAACCTTGGCCTGCCACTGTTCGAACAGATGGGCAAGAAAATATTCCTGACCGAAGCCGGGCGCGAAGTACTGCACTACAGCCGCAGCATCCTGCAGCAACTCGCCGAAATGGAGGCGGTGTTCGCCGACATGAAAGGGCTGGAACAGGGCTCGCTGACGCTGTCGGTGGTCAACACCGCAAACTATTTCACCCCGCAACTGCTGGCGGAATTCTGCCGGCAACACCCGAAGATCAACGTGACGCTGCAAGTCGCCAACCGCGATGCCGTACTGCAACAACTGGCCGACAACAGCACCGACCTGGCGATTATGGGCCAGCCGCCGGCAGGCCTGGACCTGACCGCGGAGCAGTTCATGGACAACCCGCTGGTGGTGATCGCCGCGCCCGACCATCCGCTCACCGGACCAGGCCATGTCAAGTTGGACCAACTCGCACAGGAGACCTTTTTGTCGCGCGAGAAAGGCTCCGGCACGCGCAGCGCGATGGAACGCGTATTCGCGCAACACCGCATCCAGCCGCGCATCGGCATGGAAGTGGAAACCAACGAGGCGATCAAGCAGGCCGTGCAGGCAGGCATGGGACTAGGCATCCTGTCACTACACAGCATCGAACTGGAACTGGAGACACGACGCCTTGCGGTATTGAACGTCGAACACTTCCCGCTGCTGCGCCACTGGTTCGTCGCCCATCGCAGCAACAAACGCCTGTCGAGTGCGGCGACCGCATTCAAGGAATTTCTGCTGCGCCAGCCGCAGCAAGCCACAATATTCGATACTGCCGAGTAAACACTCGCCGCTGGTCAGCCTATCTCTTCCTTCGGTCCGCTCGGATGTGGAAACATCAATACCAGACGAATTACCATAGCGAACACCGGAAACCGGATATTTTCTCCGCTCATGATGGATCATTGGCTGCGACTCAACATCTATACTCGATTGGCAATCGCCCTTTGCCTGTCGCTGTGCATCCATCTGGCGATTCTGCTCATCTCCGCAAGCCCATCATCAAGAGCAGGGCTTCTTCCGGGAATAAGGTCGAATGCCCCCCCATTGGCGGTATTACTGTCCAGCCCTTTGTCCGCCACAACGGAACCATCCGAAGATAATATCTCCTTGCCATACCCCATCGATCTGACGGCGAATGCAAACCTAAATGGATGGCAACTCGCATCATCGGCAGGCAACTTTTCACAACGACTGAATGGCCACTATTTCATCCTTGCCGAACCGGGGAGGCATCTCGCGACCGTCCTGGATATCTGGGGTCATCCACCAGAATTGCCGGATCATCCGGAAAAAACCGACGTGATTATGCGCTTGTGGATCGATCAAACGGGAAAAACGATCAAGATCGAGCCGGTAACACCGGAACTACCACAAACATTCATCGAAAACGCCCGCAACAACCTCTTGAATGCCACGTTCTCTCTGGATCGCCAACCCAAAGATACGTCCGTCATGGTCATAGACGTGATTTTGCGCTATTCACAGGCGGAATAGCACGGAGCCATCCGCTCCGGATATGATGCAAAGCCACACCCCCCATGATGGACGAGCTACGCTTATTCTCAGTTATGCGCCGTTTATCCGAATCACTGGTCGTTCGGTCGGTTTAAGATGGAAATTCCAAAACAGGCACCCTACTATGCGCTTCCCCAAGGAGAAAACGATGAAATCCCAAAAAGGCTTCACCCTGATCGAGTTGATGATCGTAGTCGTAATAATCGGCATCTTGGCAAGTGTCGGCTACCCCTCCTACAGCAACTATGTAACCCGCGGCAAACTGGTACAAGCGACGTCCGGCCTGTCCGATGGACGGGTCAAGATGGAACAGTTCTTTCAGGACAACAGGACTTATGTCGGCGGAACATGCCCTGCCGCGACTGAAAACTTTTCGTTTACCTGCAGCAATCTGTCGACAACCACTTACACGATAACCGCCACCGGCATTCCGGCGAGTCTCGCCGCGTTCAGCTATACCATTGATGAAACGAACACGAAAACCTCCGCTACCCCTTGGGGCAACGGCGCCACATGCTGGATCATGAAAGAAGGTGACGCATGTTGAGTGTTTTTCCAAGTAGCAGGCCTTCAGGGTTCTCGCTGGTCGAGTTGATGATCGGCATTGCCATATTGGCTATCCTGCTTGGACTCGCCGTGCCTAGCTTCCAGACATGGCTGCAGAACTCGCAGATCCGCAACGCGGCAGAGGCCGTGCTAAATGGTCTGCAGCGAGCGCGCGCAGAGGCTGTGGCACGCAACACCAATGTCGAATTCGTTCTGGGCACCGGCTCTTCCTGGGTGGTTCAACTTGCCGATGGCACGGATATCGAAACGAGATCCGCCAACGAAGGATCGAGGAATGTCACCGCCACGGTCACCCCGGCAGGGGCGACCACCGTCACCTTCAATAACTTTGGCGGATTGGGACTCAACGCAGATGCTTCGGCACCGTTTACACAAGTCGAACTGGATTCATCGGTATTGACGGCGGCGGAAAGCCAGGAGCTGCGAGTCACTATCGGTCTGGGCGGCAATGCCAGAATGTGCGATCCCAATGCTCCGGCAGGCAGTCCTCGCGCGTGTTAAACAGGGGGAGCAGACTATGAACAAGCAAAAAATCCCAGCCAAGTCCTCACAAAAAGGTGTCGTACTGGTTGAAGCAATGATCGCCATCCTGATCTTTTCAATGGGGGTGCTTGCCATCGTTGGCCTGCAGGCAGCGATGGTCAAGAACACATCCGACTCGAAATTCCGTGCCGATGCCAGCTATATCGCCCAGCAGAGAATAGGCGCGATGTGGGCCGACCCCGACAATCTCGCCACTTATCTCGAAAACAATACCGGCATACCGCAATTGTTACCAAATGGCACTCGAACCACGACCCAATCCGGGGTTCAATATACAGTGACCGTCACCTGGCAACAGCCGGGAGAAGTGCAACATAACTTCTCAACCACCGCCACCATCACCGGGGGCTGAACATCATGACACCGAACAAGCCGCTCTCACCCCAAAGTCATCCGGCACTCAGCCAGACCGGTTTCACATTAGTCGAGATCATGGTCGGGCTGGCTATCGGCATGCTCGCCACACTGGTCATCATGCAGGTCTTTACCGTGTTCGAGACCCAGAAGCGCACCACTACCGGCACAGCAGATGCACAAACCAATGGCAGCATCGCACTCTATAACATCGGTCGTGAGCTGCAAATAGCGGGCTATCCCCTGATGCCTACAACCAACTCGCCGCTCGAATGCACAACCCTGACCATCAATGGCACTGCGGACGTGGGATCGCCCAACAGCCTGACTCCTGTCTGGATCGCCGATAGTTTCCCAGCCACAACTCCCGCTGCCATCGTCACCAGTGACATCATCAACATACGCTACGGTAACTCACCAACAGGGGGGATTCCCACAACGATTGGTGCACTATCTGGAAACGATGTAACCGTCGCCAATAACTTTGGCTGTCAAGCTGGCGAAACCACCTTGATCACCAACGGAACCACATGCGCCATATCAAGTGCAAGTGCCGTGACGGGTACTACGGTCATTACGCTGACGGACACCACTGCCGCTACCGCCGGTGCCGACATCGCCTGCCTGGGAACCTGGAATCTGGTTCAATATAAGGTGAATAACGGTAATCTCGAACGTAATGGCGTTCCCATCGTGGCCGGAATCGTCAACCTTCAAGCACAATTTGGCATTTCCGACGCCGCCAACTCCAATCAGGTTGCCCAATGGGTTGATGCTACCGGCGGCACATGGGGGGCACCTACCGTCGCCGACCGCAACCGGATCAAGGCCATCCGTATCGCCGTCGTGGCTCGTAATCCAAAACCCGAAACCGGCTCCGTCACTACTACCTGCAGTTCCACTAACTCCGCCGCACCTACTGGCCTGTGCACATGGGCAGGAAGCGCTTCTTCCCCGGCGCCGACGATCAACCTGAACGACCCTTTTGATCCAAATCCAAGCTGGACACGTTACCGCTACCGGGTGTTCGAGACCATCATTCCCTTGCGCAACGTAATCTGGTCCAAGGATACGCTATGAAACCGCTACCCAATTCCCGTTATGCCGGGGCGCGCATGATAAAACAGCGCGGCGTAGTGCTGTTCTTCACGCTCGTCGCCCTGCTGGCCATGTCGCTTGCCGCCGTGGCGCTGATACGCTCCGTGGATACCAGCACGATAATTGCCGGCAATCTGGCATTCAAGCAGGCAGCCACGGCTTCCGGCGACACCGGCATCGAAGCCGCCATGAACTGGCTCGCAACGACCGAAGGGGGGAATACGGCGCTCAATGTCGTAACCGACACGACCCACCCGTTCAACAACGACGGTGGCACAGGGGCCTTCCTGAACACAGGCTATTACTCGGGGACCAACCCGACCGTGAGCCTCACCGATGGCACCGGCATACAATGGGACAACACCGACAGCACCCTGGTCGGTACCGACGCCAACGGCAACACCATCCGATACGTGATCCAACGGATGTGCCGTAACGCGAACCAAGCCGTACAAAATGCGAACTGTCTGTTCAGCACCGCCGCAGAGGACAAGAACGGACAGAATATTCCCTTGCCTCAAGACATCTGCATTGGGGCAGGCTGTCCGTCCGCAGGCCAGTCTCCGCAAATACGCATCACGTCCAGAACCATGGGGCCGAGAAACACCGTCAGTTACGTGCAGGCCTTTGTCTATTAGGAGACAACCATGAATCGCCATTCCAAAGATCGCCCCCTTCCTCGCCGTTTGCTGCTACTTGCCTTGACCGCCAGCTTAGTAGCCCCGCAGCTTGCACTTGCCGCCTCCGTCGCCTTGGCGACTGCGCCGCTGGCAACCTCGACCACGTCCACGGTAAAACCCAACATCCTGTTTGTGCTCGACAACTCCGGCAGCATGGATTGGGATCACATGCCGGACGACGATGGGGATGCCGGCAGCGCCGTGACCTTCAATTTCGGCTACTACGGCTTGCGCAGCAGCCAGTGCAACCAGGTCTATTACAATCCCGCCATCACCTATCAGCCTCCTATTCAATCGGGCGGCACCAGCTATCCGGACTCCAGCTTCACCGGGGCGTGGACGAACGGTTTCAATACCGGCTCAGGCACGCTCAACCTGAACACCAGCTTCAAGGCCTCCCTGAGCACGGGAGCGGACTCCACCGGCCAGCCCGCCTACTATTACGCCTACTCGGGCACACAGGACACACCGCAGGAGAAGAACTACCACAGCACCACTAATACTTTCTTCAGCGAGTGCAGCAGCGCCCAAAATGCCTCCCCAGGCAAGGACGTGTTCAACAAGCGCCGCCTGTCTACAACCGAGACCACCACGATCACCGTCAGCGGTTCCACCAGCACCTCCGTCAACAGCATCAAGGTCAACGGCGTCGAACTGATGTCCGGCGCCTCGACGGCAAGCACCAACAGCAGCACCGTGGCAACGAACATCGCGGCAAAGATCACGCTGAACGGTTTCAGCGCTTCCGTTTCGAGCAACGTCGTCACGATCACCGGCCCGACCTCGGCCGCCAACTATACGCCGGTCATCACCTGCAGCGTCATGCCTTGCGGCATGACGCTCGCCACCGAGATATTCCCGGACACGGACGCCGCGAAACTGACCAACTTCGCCAACTGGTACAGCTATTACCGCACCCGCTTGCTGATGATGAAGACCGCTGCCGGACATGCCTTCAGCAGCCTGACCGGCAGCTATCGCGTCGGCATGATGAAGATCAGCCAGACCAGCCCGGTCGTGAACATGAACACCTTCGAGACTACGCACCGCGACACTTGGTACAGCACGCTCTACAACATGTCGACATCCGGCAGCACACCGTTGCGTCGCTCGCTGTCCGATGCCGGCAGATATTTCGCCGGCAAATTGGCTGTCACCGACCCGGTTCAATATTCTTGCCAGCAGAACTTCGCCATCCTGTCGACCGACGGCTACTGGAACACCGGTGACGGCTACCAGCTCGACGGCAGTACAGCCGTAGGCAACCAGGACGGGACGGTCGACCGACCGATGTATGACGGCTCGCAATCGGGCACGACTGTGACGATAACCTATACCAGGAACAGCTATTCCTCGACCTCATCTGGCTGTTCCAGCGGCAAAAAGAAGCTCAAGACTCAACCCGAAAAGGGCTCCTGCAGTGTTTCAGTCACCACGGTGACCGGCAATGAAAGTTGTAATCCGTCGAGTTGGTCGAACAACGGTTCAGCCACCACCTCCGGAAGTTGTGTCAACTCCGTCTCACTGCCCAGCCCAAACCCCAGCGCCAAGGTGAAGGAAAGCGCCGTCGAAACCCCGGGATCGACCGGCGGCAGCAGCAACAACCTCGCCGACATCGCGATGTATTACTATCAGACCGACCTGCGCACTTCAACGCTGAACAACTGCACCGGCGCTCTCGGGGCGGGTACTGACGTTTGCACGAATAACGTCTTCATCGGCGGCAACGACAACAACACCCAACAGCACATGACCACCTTCACGCTGGGTCTGGGTGCCAGCGGCTGGATGAACTACTCCTCGAGTTACCTGACCGATACCTCGGGGGATTACAACTCCGTCAAGCTGGGCAGTACCGCTAGCGCCACCGTCTGCACTTGGCAGGCCAGCGGCACGGTATGCAACTGGCCGCTGCCCGGCATGGATGGCAGCAGCAACGGCTATATCGCGAACATCGACGACCTCTGGCATGCAGCAGTGAACGGGCGCGGCGCCTATTTCAGCGCCACCGATCCGTCCTCGCTTTCCGCCGGGCTTTCAAACGCACTGGCCGGCATCAATTCACGCAAGGGTGCGGCCGCCGCCGCCGCTACCAGTACGCTGAACCCGGTCCCAGGCAACAACTATGCCTTCGTCGCCAGCTATACCACGATGGCTTGGAAAGGCAACTTGGAAGGACGGGGCATTAACACCGACACCGGCGATGTCAACAAGAACGCCATCTGGTGTGTGGAAAACGTCGCGCCCGATGTCTGCAGCTCTCCGGGAACCCTTACCGTGGACACTTCCGGCAACACCACGGCGCTTTTTTGCGACACACCCAATTCCGTGATCTGCCCGGACGGAAAGCTCCTCGACGGCGGCATCTGCAGGGTGCCGATGGCGTCCGCTTGTACCGGCACGATGAATTCCAAAGTGCTGGACGTCAGCGACACACGAACCATCAAGACTGCCAACGGTACCGGCACCGCATTGGTCGACTTCACCCATGCCAACCTGACCGGCACCCAGCAGACCTACTTCGGCGCTTCGACTATCGGCGCACTTAGTCAGTGGTCTTCGTTTACCGGTACGCAGCAGGTCGCCGCCGCAGGAGATAATCTGGTCAACTACCTGCGCGGCCAATACGGTTTTGAAGATCGATCCTCCAACGTCGTGGACAATCGGCTGTATCGTTTCCGCGAGGCGGTGCTGGGCGATGCGCTCGAGTCCCAGCCAGCCTTTATCGGCCCACCGGTATTCAGTTACCCGTATCCCGGTTACAGCGATTTCCGCACTTCACAGGCCAGCCGTGCCGGCACCGTCTATATGGGTACGAACGACGGCATGATGCATGCCTTCAATGCCGCCACCGGAGCAGAGCGCTGGGCCTATGTACCCAGCATAGTCATGCCTAACCTGTGGAAACTCGCAGACATAAACTACGCAACTCTGCACACAAACTATGCAAACGGCAGCCCCGTCACTTCGGATATTTGCGCGGCCAACTGCACTGATGCCGCTACGGCTGTCTGGAAAACCATCCTGGTGGCTGGCCTGAACGGTGGCGGTCGCGGCTATTTCGCACTCGACATCAGCAATCCAGATGCACCTGAATTGCTATGGGAGCTGACCACCTCCACCGGCATCGGTAAGGTGAAGGACGACGATATCGGTTACGGCTTCGGGCACCCTATCATCACCCGCAAGAACGATGGTACCTGGGTGGTTCTAATCTCCTCCGGCCACAACAACACCGGCCCCGGCAACGGAAAGGGCTATCTGTACGTACTCAATGCCGGTACTGGCGCAATCATCAGCAAGATCTCGACCGGTGTCGGCAATACAACGACGCCCAGTGGCCTTGCTCATATCGTTGGCTGGAACAACGAACCCGCAGGTAACCTGGCCGGCTACGTTTATGGCGGCGACTTGCAGGGTAATTTGTGGCGCTTCGATATCAACAGCAGCGTCACCGCCACTGTCGCCGAAGGTGAGATCGGCACCGGGGATGTTATGAAATTCGCATCGCTCTTCTCCAATACGACCGGTACGCTCCCGCAACCGATCACCTCGTCGCCAGTGCTGGGCAAGATCGCCGGCAAGCGAGTGGTTTTCGTCGGGACGGGGAAGTATCTGGAAACCAGCGACCTGACCACCACCCAGGTGCAATCCATCTATGCAATCAAGGACGACGATGCAACGGCCACCTTGGTGAATCCGCGTAATTCGCTGGTCAACCAAAGCCTTTACAACAATCCGGATGGCACCGCGACCCGCCTTAGCGGCAACGCTGCCGTCAATTTCTACACCAGGCGGGGCTGGTTCGTTGATTTGCCTGACAGCGGCGAGCGTGTTGGCATCAACAGCAGACTGGAGCAAGGAACCCTGATCGTACCGACTATTGTCCCATCGAATACCGTCTGTTCACCCGGCGGCTATAGCTGGCTCAACTATCTCGATTACAAGACAGGCGGGGCAATCAACACTACCACCGGATTGTCCGGGACGAAATACGACTCCACCATCGTCGGGGTAAACATTTACTACATCGACGGCCAGCCCAAGGTCGGGGTCGTGACATCCACCAATCCCACACCAGAACTGGATACCAATGTAGCCTTTCCTGGTGCTGCGGCCGGATTTACCGGCAAAAGAGTGATCTGGCGCGAGTTGATTCCGTAATTAAGTAAAGCCTCTAACAAAAAAGCGGCCTTCTGGCCGCTTTTTCATTCCTGCACTTTCTGTGATTCACGAAATCTTCTTCGCTACGCGTCCTGACCGGGACATACGCAACTGCCGATTACCGTCGATTCACCGACTTTGCGTGAATTTTTTCCTGCTAAAGCCGGGTGATCAGATGTCTAAACGATGAATGTCGGATCGTCTTCGCAGCAAAAACAAAAAGCGACCCGAAGGTCGCTTTTTTATTTACTGCAAATCAAGGATGCTGCTTACTTCACGATCGCGTTCAGTTCGCCCTTGATGTAACGCATAGCCATTGCATCCAGTGCGATCGGCTTGATCTTGCCAGCCTGGCCAGCCGCGCCGAACGCTTCATAGCGTGCCTTGCAGATTGCCTTCATCGCCTTGGTGGTTTCGGCCAGGAACTTGCGTGGATCGAAGTCCTTGGGATTCTGCGCCAGGTAACGACGGGTTGCGCCGGTAGAAGCCATGCGCAGGTCGGTGTCGATGTTCACCTTGCGTACGCCGTGCTTGATGCCTTCGACGATCTCTTCGACTGGAACGCCATAAGTCTCTGGCATCGCGCCGCCGAATTCGTTGATGATCTTCAGCCATTCCTGCGGCACGGAAGAAGAACCGTGCATCACCAGGTGAGTGTTGGGGATGCGTGCGTGGATCTCCTTGATGCGGCTGATCGCCAAGGTGTCGCCTGTGGGCGGCTTGGTGAACTTGTATGCGCCGTGGGAAGTGCCGATGGCGATAGCCAGTGCGTCAACCTGAGTCAGCTTGACGAATTCGGCAGCTTCGTTAGGGTCGGTCAGCAACTGGTCGTGGCTCAGCACGCCTTCGGCGCCGTGGCCATCTTCTTTTTCACCGTGACCGGACTCCAGGGAACCCAGGCAACCCAGCTCGCCTTCGACGGACACGCCGACTGCATGCGACATTTCCACGACGCTACGGGTGACGTTGACGTTGTATTCGAAGCTGGATGGGGTCTTGCCGTCGGTCATCAGCGAACCGTCCATCATCACGCTGGAAAAACCGGACTTGATCGCGTTGATGCAGACTGCCGGCGATGCGCCGTGATCCTGGTGCATGACGACCGGGATGTGCGGATACATTTCCACCGCAGCCTCGATCAGATGACGCAGGAACGGTTCGCCAGCGTACTTGCGCGCGCCTGCGGAGCCTTGCATGATCACTGGGCTGTTGGTTTCATCGGCCGCTTCCATGATGGCCTTGACCTGCTCCAGATTGTTGACGTTGAACGCCGGCAGGCCATAGCTGTGCTCTGCTGCGTGATCGAGAAGTTGACGTAGGGATACGAGTGCCATTTATTCCTCCTGAGTAAAAATCAAAATTTGCAGGGACACGGCACGCCGTGCCCCTGCGGTTATCAATGCTTGCGATGATCGCCGATGCGCACGATCTTCATGGTGTTGGTGTGACCGGACTTGCCGACCGATTCGCCTATGGTCATGACGACCAGATCGCCGTCTTCTACCAGATCCAGATTCACCAGCGCCGCCTCGGCTTCGAGCAATGCCTGGGAAGCCTCATTCGCAGTCGTGTTGAAGTTGATCGGGTGCACGCCGCTGAACAGCGTCACCTTGCTCAAGGTCTCCGGCAACGGGGTCAACGCGAAGATAGGCACGCCCGCATTCACGCGCGACATCCAAAGTGGCGTCGAACCGGACTGGGTCAACGCGACGATAGCCTTCACCTTGAGGTGCGATGCGGCAAACAAGGCAGAGATCGCGATCGACTGGTCGATGCGCACGAACTTCTGCGACGCCATGCCGCAATCCGCCATGCCGTCCTCGCTCTCGCCTTCGGCCTTCAAGCAGATGCGAGCCATCGCCTCAATGGTTTCCACCGGATAGTCGCCCACCGCGGTTTCCGCCGACAACATCACCGCATCGGTGCCGTCCAGCACCGCATTGGCCACGTCGGAAACTTCGGCTCTGGTTGGAATAGGCGCCGTGATCATCGACTCCATCATCTGCGTTGCGGTGATCACCAGACGATTCTTTGCGCGGGCCATCTTGATCATGCGCTTCTGCAGGCCCGGCACGGCGGCATCGCCGACTTCAACGGACAGGTCGCCGCGCGCCACCATGATCGCATCGGATGCGTCGATGATATCGCCCAGCACCGGAATCGCCTCGGCACGCTCGATCTTGGCCATCAGCAGACTCTTGCCCCCGGCCGCGTGCATCAGCTCGCGCGCCAAACGCATGTCGTCGCCGGTACGCGGAAACGACACTGCCAGATAGTCCGCCCGGATCAGCGCAGCCGTCTTGATGTCTTCCTTGTCCTTTTCGGTCAAGGCCGGTGCCGTCAGGCCGCCGCCCTTGCGGTTGATGCCCTTGTTATTGGACAACACGCCGCCGCGTACGACCACGCAATGAACCTCGGGACCCTTGACGCTGGTTACGTGGAATTCCAGCATGCCGTCGTTGAGCAACAAGACCGTGCCGACATCGACATCGTTCGGCAGCTCCTTGTAGTCCAGGCCCACTCGCTCCTGGTTGCCCAGGCCTTCGAGAGATGCGTCGAGAATGAAAGCATCACCCTTGTTCAGCAAGATCTTGTCGTTCTCGAACTTGCGCACGCGAATCTTCGGCCCCTGCAGGTCGGCGAGGATGCCGACCGTGCGGCCGACTGCGGCGGCGGCGGCACGGACGGTCTCGGCGCGCTTCACGTGGTCCTGCGCCGTGCCGTGCGAGAAGTTCATCCGCACCAGGTCGACCCCGGCACGGATCATCTGCTCAAGTACTTTCTGGTCGCTGGAGGCTGGCCCCAGCGTTGCAACTATTTTTGTTCTACGCAGCATGTGATTCCTGATTGATTAATTTTTGGCGCGCTCTTCCAGAATCGCCACCGCAGGCAAGGTCTTGCCTTCGAGGAATTCGAGGAAGGCACCGCCCGCGGTAGAGATGTAAGACACCTTGTCGAAGATGTCGTACTTCTGGATCGCCGCGATGGTGTCGCCGCCGCCTGCCAGCGTGAATGCACTGGTTTCGGCAATCGCCTTGGCGATGGTCTTGGTGCCTTCGCCGAACTGGTCGAATTCGAACACGCCGACCGGACCATTCCATACCACGGTGCCAGCCTTCATGATGATGTCGGCCAACTCTTGCGCGCTCTTTGGACCGATGTCGAAGATCATATCGTCGTCGGCCACATCGCCTGCATCCTTCAGTACGGCTGGCTCGTTGGCGTCGAACTTCTTGCCGCAAACCACATCGACAGCGACCGGGATGGACGCGCCGCGCGCTTGCATCTTGCTCATCAGCGCCTGTGCGGTCGGAACCAGGTCGTCTTCGCACAGCGACTTGCCGACGTTCTTGCCGACGGCCTTCAGGAAGGTGTTGGCGATGCCGCCGCCGACCACCAGCTGTTCGCACTTCTCGGACAGCGATTCCAGCACGGTCAGCTTCGTGGAAACCTTGGAGCCGCCGACGATCGCGACCATAGGACGAGCCGGGTTCAGCAGCGCCTTGGTCAAGGCTTCCAGTTCCTGTGTCAGCAGGATACCGGCCGCCGCAACCGGTGCAAACTTAGCCACGCCGTGAGTCGATGCTTCTGCACGGTGAGCGGTGCCGAACGCATCCATCACGAACACGTCGCACAGGGCGGCGTATTTCTTCGACAGTTCGTCGTTGCTCTTCTTCTCGCCCTTGTTGAAGCGGCAGTTCTCCAGCAATACCAGCTCGCCGTCGGCGACGTTGAAACCGCCGTCGATCCAGTCGCGGATCAGACGCACTGGCTTGCCCAGCTTGTTGGCGATGGTGTCGGCCACCGGCTTGAGGGAATTCTCTTCCGAGTACACACCTTCTTCCGGGCGGCCCAGATGGGAAGTCACCATCACTTTGGCGCCAGCATTCAGCGCGGCATTGATGGTCGCCATCGAGGCGGTGATGCGCGCGTCGGAGGTCACCTTGCCATCCTTGACGGGCACGTTGAGGTCGGAGCGGATCAGGACGCGTTTGCCCTTCAGATCCAGATCGGTCATTTTGATAACGGACATGATTTTTCCTTTGGAACAGATAAAGCTAAAAGGGCCGGCGCTAGCCAGCCCTTTGCGGAACGGATTACTTGGCGACGTGCTGCACGAAGCGCAGCATGTTGCAGGTATAACCGTACTCGTTGTCGTACCAGGCGACGACCTTGACGAAAGTGCCATCCAGCGCGATGCCAGCTTCCGCGTCGAAGATCGACGAGAAACCGCAGCCGCGGAAGTCGGTGGAAACCACCTTCTCATCGGTGTAGCCCAGCGTCTTGCTCATGTCGCCGCTCTGTGCTGCCGCCTTCATCGCCGCACAGATGTCTTCGTACTTGGCTTCCTTGTTCAGCTCGACGGTCAGGTCGACCACGGAGACGTCGGAAGTCGGCACGCGGAACGCCATGCCGGTCAGCTTGCCGTTCAGTTCCGGCAGCACCACGCCCACGGCCTTTGCAGCGCCGGTGGAGGACGGGATGATGTTTTCCAGAATGCCGCGGCCGCCGCGCCAGTCCTTGTTGGACGGGCCGTCAACGGTCTTCTGCGTCGCAGTGGCAGCGTGCACGGTAGTCATCAGGCCGCGCTTGATGCCCCAGTTGTCGTTCAACACCTTGGCGACAGGCGCCAAGCAGTTGGTGGTGCAGGAAGCCGCGGACACGATGGTCTCGCCCTTGTAGTTGTTGTGGTTCACGCCGTACACGAACATCGGGGTCTTGTCCTTGGAAGGCGCGGACATCACGACCTTCTTGGCGCCAGCCTTGATGTGAGCCTGGCAGGACTCGTCGGTCAGGAAGAAACCGGTGCACTCGATCACGAGGTCGGCGCCTGCTTCGTTCCACTTCAGGTTAGCCGGATCGCGCTCAGCAGTCAGACGGATGGTCTTGCCGTTGACCTTCAGGTTGTTGCCTTCAACGGCGACTTCGCCCTTGAAATTGCCATGCACGGAGTCGTACTTCAGCATGTAAGCCAGGTAATCCGGCTCGAGCAGGTCGTTGATCGCGACCACTTCCAGATCCGGAAAGTCCTTCGCGATTGCGCGGAATGCCATGCGGCCAATACGACCGAAACCATTGATGCCAACTTTGATAGCCATTTGTTTTCTCCCGTTTAGTAATTAAAAACTTTTTACAGTACGCTCTTGACTGCTTTGACCACATTTTGGCTTTGGCCGGAGCGATGCTCCGCCTCCGCCGCAATGTCGTCAAATCCCTTACAGAACGCCCTTAACTGCTTTGACGACATTCTCTGTCGTGAAGCCGAAGTGCTTGAACAGTTCCGGTGCCGGAGCAGACTCGCCGAAGGTGTCCATGCCGACCACTGCGCCGTCCAATACATACTTGTACCAGCCGCCGGTCACGCCAGCCTCGACTGCAACGCGCTTGCTGCCCTTGGGCAACACGCTGTCCTTGTAGGCCTGATCCTGCTTGTCGAACACGTTGGTCGACGGCATCGACACCACGCGTACATTGATGCCTTCGGCAGCCAATGCTGTCTGTGCGCTCAATGCCAGCGACACTTCGGAGCCGGTTGCGATGATCACGGCTTGCGGCTTGCCGCCCGCAGCTTCGGACAACACGTAAGCGCCCTTGCGGATGTTGGCGATCTGCGCCGCATCGCGCTTCTGGAACGCCAGGTTCTGGCGGCTGAAGATCAGGCTGGACGGGCCGTCGTTGCGCTCGACAGCGGCAACCCATGCCACGGCGGACTCGACGGTATCGCACGGACGCCATACTTCCATGTTCGGGATGTAGCGCAGCGTGGCGGTTTGCTCGACCGGCTGGTGAGTCGGGCCGTCTTCGCCCAGTCCGATGGAGTCGTGAGTGAACACATAGATCACGCGCTGCTTCATCAATGCCGACATGCGCAGCGCATTGCGTGCGTATTCGGAGAACATCAGGAAGGTGCCGCCGAACGGCAGGAAGCCGCCGTGCAGTGCCATGCCGTTCATGATGTGCGACATGCCGAACTCGCGCACGCCGTAGCTGATGTAGTTGCCGGGCTTCTTGCCGGAAACGTGGTGCGCGCCTGTCCAGTTGGTCAGGTTGGAACCGGTCAAGTCAGCAGAACCGCCCAGGAATTCAGGCAGCGCTGGCTGCAGGCCGTTGATCGCATTCTGCGAAGCCTTGCGAGTGGCGATGGTCTCGGCCTTCTCGTTGGTCTTGGCGATGAACTCGGCAGCGTGAGCAGCCCAATTGGCCGGCAGCTGATTGTTGATGCGGCGCTCGAACTCGGCAGCCTCCTTGGGGAAGGCAGCCTTGTACTCGGCGAACTTGTTGTTCCACAGCTTTTCCAGGCCCTCGCCCTTGGTGCGTGCGTCCCATGCCTCGTAAACGTGGGCCGGAATCTCGAACGGAGGATATTTCCAGCCGATGTGCTCGCGCGTCGCTGCGACTTCTGCATCGCCCAGCGCTGCGCCGTGCACGTCGTGCGTGCCTTCCTTGTTCGGGGAACCGGCGCCGATGACGGTCTTGCAGCAGATCAGCGTCGGCTTGTCGGTAACCGCATGGGCAGCCTTGATCGCGGCGTCGATCGCCTCGGAATCGTGACCCTGAACATCGGCGATGACATGCCAGCCGTAGGCTTCGAAACGCTTCGGCGTATCGTCGGTGTACCAACCGTCGATGTGGCCGTCGATGGAGATGTTGTTGTCGTCCCAGAACGCGGTCAGCTTGCCCAGACCCCAGGTGCCGGCCAGCGCGCAGGCTTCGTGAGAGATACCTTCCATCATGCAGCCGTCGCCGAGGAACACATAGGTGTTGTGATTGACGATCTCGTGGCCGGGCTTGTTGAACTCGGCTGCCAGCAGCTTCTCAGCCATCGCCATGCCCACTGCGTTGGTGATGCCCTGACCCAGCGGACCGCCGGTGGTTTCCACGCCGGGGGTGTAGCCGTACTCTGGGTGGCCCGGAGTCTTGGAATGCATCTGGCGGAAGCGCTTCAGCTCTTCGATCGGCAGGTCGTAGCCGGACAGGTGCAGCAATGCATAGATCAGCATCGAGCCGTGGCCGTTGGACAGGATGAAGCGATCGCGATCCGGCCACTTCGGGTTAGCCGGGTTGTGACGCAGATGGCGGTTCCACAGCACATCGGCGATCTCGGCCATGCCCATAGGCGCACCCGGATGCCCGGAGTTGGCTTTTTGCACGGCATCAACGGCCAGCATGCGGATCGCGCCTGTAATGTCGTTGTACTTGGGTGGGGTTACATTGCGTGTAGCAGCCATTGCTCTCGTCTCCTAAACATCCTTGGGGGATGGGTTATTTTGTTGGATTAATAATAAAAATTAAATTCTGGGCCGGTAATTATGCCGCAGCCCCCGGATTTGGGCAACCGCCGCCCTCGGACGCTATTGGGTATCGTCTTCGCCGCCCTTCCGGGCGAAACGTATGCCCAGCTGTTTCAGCTTGCGGTACAGGTGGGTGCGTTCCAGCCCGACCTTTTCCGCGACCCGGGAGACGTTGCCCGCCTCTTTCTGCAGGTGATACTCGAAGTAGACCGCATCGAAGTGCTCACGCGCCTCGCGCAACGGCAGATCCAGCGACAGCGAAAACTGCTGCATCTGCCCGCCGACATCCAGTTCGATCTTCTGGACCGGAGGTTGCTCGTTGGGCGCCTGCAGCTTGGGCGCGCCCTCCTTGATGGCCTTCGCGATCGTGCTCAGCAGCTTCTGCAGCGCGATCGGCTTCTCCAGGAAATCGACCGCGCCTATGCGCGTCGCCTCGACCGCAGTCTCTATCGTGCCGTGACCCGACATCATCACCACCGGCATCGTCAGCAGGTCATGTTCGACCCATTCCTTGAGCAGCGCCACTCCGTCCGTTTCCGGCATCCAGATATCCAGCAGCACCAGGTCCGGCTCGCGCTCGTTGCGGAAAGCGCGCGCCTGCGCGGCGTTCTCCGCCAGATGCACCTGATAACCCTCGTCGAACAGGATCTCCGACAACAATTCGCGGATGCCGACCTCGTCATCCACCACCAAAATCTGCTTGCTAGCCATTAAGCCTCCTCAACCAGCGGCAACGAGATGTTGATCCGCGCCCCGCCATGTTCACCATTCTCGATCACGATATGTCCACCGTGTTCCTCGACGATCTTCTTCACGATCGCCAACCCCAGCCCGGTCCCCTTGGGCTTAGTCGTCATATAGGGCTCGAAAGCCCGCGCCAACACGCTCTGCGGAAAACCCGCACCGTTGTCCTCGACCTGCAGCAATATCTGGCCGCCCTGCGACTGCGTGCTCACCGCGATCTGCGACTGCGCCTGTCCCTGCAGCGCATCCTGCGCATTCAGCAGCAGGTTGTGGATGACCTGACGCAATCGCGTCGCATCCCCGTTGACTTCGCTGCGCCCGGCTTCCAGCTTCAGCACGAGAGGTATGCTGTTCGCCTCATACAGCCCCAGCACCTCGCGTATCAGCTGATGCATATCCAGCCGGGTCAACCGTAGCGCCGGGCCGCGCGCATAGTTGGCGAAATCGCTGACCATGTTCTTCATCGCGCCGACCTGGCTGACGATGGTCTGCGTCGCGCGCTGCAGCAACTGCGCGTCGTGCTCGTCGAGCTTGTCGCTGAGCTTGTGCTGCAGACGTTCCGCCGACAACTGGATGGGCGTCAGCGGATTCTTGATCTCGTGCGCGAGCCTCCGCGCCACTTCGCCCCAGGCCGCCTGACGCTCGGCTTGCAGCAGATGGCTGATATCGTCGAACACCACCACATAACCGGCTTCGCCTCCTTGCGGCAACCGCGTGCCGCGCATCAGCAGGATCTGGTTGCCGTTCCTGCCCATGCGCTCTATCTGCCGCTGCCATTCGCCGTTGCCGGCCTTGTCGAACGCTTCGATGATGGTCAGGCAGAACGACGCCAGCAAGCTGTGCTTCTCGGCGATCTGCGCCAGCGACAACCGCTGCATCTCCTGCAGCGGCGCACCGAGGATCTGCGCCGCACTGGTGTTCGCCGAACGCAGATAGAACGCCTGGTCCAACGCCAGCACGCCGGACGACAGATGGGTCAGCACGCTCTCCAGATATCCCCGCGCGCCTTCCACTTCGCGCTGCTGCTGTTCGCTGGCCTGCTTCGCCTCGTTCAGCTGCTTTGTCATCTGGTTGAACAAGCCGGTCAGCGCCCCCAGTTCGTCGCTGCTCTGGATCGGATACTGGCCGGTGAAGTCGCCCTGCGCCACCGCGCGAGTGCCTTCGGCCAGCGCCTCCAGCGAAGCGCCCAACCGCTCGCCGAGGAAGAACGCCATGGACACCGCCGTCAACAACACCACCAGCAACGACAGCGTCAGCGTGATCGCATAAAGCCGCTTCAGGCCGAGCCGGGACAGCGTCAATTCCTGATAGTCCCGATACACCGCCTGCACGGTCTCGGCATCGGCCTCGATCTGCTTGGGCACCGGCTGGGTGAACTGCAATACATAGCGGGCGCCGGGATAGGCATTGGAATTCACCACCGACAGCGCGCGCAGCGTCAGCCCCTTGTTCGGCAACGTATCGATCACCGAATGTTCGCCCTGTTCCAGCGTCTGGCGCAGCAGTTCGGCATCGGGCATATCCGGCATCAATGCGGTGCCAGCCGTCGAGAACGAGATCAGGTTGCCCTTGGCGGAAAACAGTGCGGCTTCTTGCGCCACCTTTTCGTCCACCAACTGATCCAGGGTGCGCTGATATTGCTCCGGTTGCTTCTCGGCCAGCAACAACGAGATGAACTGGGTCTTCTTCGTCAGTTCCTTCAAGCTATTGTCGAGACCGCTGCGCCCCAGGTTGAGGCCGGAGTCCAGCGCTTTCTCGACGCGCACGTCGAACCACGACTCGATGCTCTTGCCCAGGAAGCCCACCGACACCACATACACCAGCACCCCCGGCAGCACCGCGATCAGCGTGAAGAACACCACCAACCGCAGCGCCAGCTTCGCGCCGAAGACCTTCTCCTTGAGCTTGGTGCGCAGGCGCTGGAGCTGGTAGCCGACCAGCCCCATCAAAGCCAGCGCGAACAGCCCGGTCAACCCGAGCAACACATAATAATTGGTGGAGAACACCTCGGTGTCGGCGCTGCTGCTGGAAAGCAGATACAGCAACACAGCGCCGATGGCGATGCTGACGAGATTCAGATGCCGCATCATCGCGTCACTCCGTCCGGTTCTCGCCCGTCGGTGCAACCGGGCGCACCACCCAGCGATACCAGTCCGAATCCAGCGTCCAGTCCTTGCCGGTCAGCGCGTTCACCTGCAGCAGCCTCGGCAATTGCCCGGCGTCCAGCCGCAGACGCGCGGCCGCGATGTAATTGCCGTCCTCGGCCAGCGCATCGGCCGGTATCACGGTCGAACTCTGCCGGGACAAGAGACGCAGCACGCTTTCCAGCGTCGCGAAGTTCTGGAACAGCGCGCCGCGCGAAAGGCGGTACTGCCGGGTCAGCACGTTGTAGGAAAGCTTGGTGACCTGTTCGCTGCGGAACACCTCGTCGTCCAGCCAATACCAGCGCGAACGCACGACCGAGAACTCGGCGACGAAATACAGCGGGATGCCGCGCGACAGCGCCTGCTGCACCACATAGGTCAGATTGACGTCGTAGTCCACCGAGAGCTGATAGCCCTCTTCGCCTGCGCGCAGCTCCGCCTTGCCGACCGACACGCCTTGGGCGTGGGCCGTTGCGATGCACAGCCAGGCGAGCAATACGCCCCGCAGCAGCAGGTCAAGCAGTCTTGTGCAGCAACGCATAAAAGAATCCGTCATGCTGGTCATCGGGCAGTAACTGTCCGTTATCGGGCAGGGTTAGCGGCAAGCGTCGCGCATCCGGCTGTTGCGCGAGGAATGCGGCGACCACCTGCTCGTTCTCCTGCCGGAATACCGAGCAGGTGGCATAGAGCAATTTACCATCTTGTTCCAGCAGCGGCCACAACGCTTGCAGGATATCCAGTTGCTGCTCCGCGAACCCGGCGATGTCGGCGCGGCGACGCAGCCACTTGATGTCCGGATGGCGGCGCACCACGCCGGAAGCGGAGCAGGGCACATCGGCGAGGATGCGCTGGAAAACTTTGCCGTCCCACCAGGATTCGGGTACGGCGGCATCTCCGGTCAGCAGTGTCGCCTCCAGTTTCAAGCGCTGCAGATTCTGCGCGACACGCTGCAGGCGCTGCTCATCCTTGTCCACCGCGACCATCTCAACCGCTGCGCTTTCGAGAATATGCGCGGTCTTGCCGCCCGGCGCGGCGCAGGCATCCAGCACACGCATGCCGTCATGCACATCCAGCAGCAACGCGGCATATTGCGCGCCAGCATCCTGCACCGAGGCCAGGCCGTCGAAGAAGCCAGGCAACTTGTCCACGCCGACCGGTTTGTCCAGCTGCAGCGCATCGGGCGCGATGCGCTGTGCGGGAATTTCCTGTTGCTCCAGCAGAGCCGCATATTCTTCTACCGTGCCGCGCCTGCGGTTGACGCGCAGCGTCAGCGGCGGATGGCGGTTGCCCGCGTCCAGTATCGCCGCGCTGCGCTCGCCGTATTGCGCCTGCAGCTCGTCTATCCACCATTGCGGGTAATTGTATTTGCCTTCCGCGCGCTGTTTCGCCTGCTCCAGCAACGTATCGCGGCTGCGCAGGAAGTTGCGCAGGATCGCATTCACCAGGCCGCTGATCTTCGGATTCAGCATCTGGGCGGAGCGCACCGCATGATCGACCACCGCATGCTGTGCTGCCTTGCTGTATTCCAGTTGGTATAACGCCACCAGCAACACATAGTAGATGCGCTGATCCGATAACGGCTTGTGCAACAGCAGTTCCAGTATGGCGCGCAGCTGGCCGTAGAAGCGAAGCGAGCCATAACTCAGGTCTTGCAACGCGGCGCGTTGCTGAGGCGTCCATACCGATTTCCTGCGCAGCGACTCGTCCAGCACCTGGTTCAGGTTGCGGCCGTCCACCAGCACTTGTTGCACGATCTGGCCGGCGGCGAGTTGTATATGTTGCATTTAGCTTACCGAGAATTTGTCGCCGGCCCGGATAGGCACGGCCTGCAGGAATTGCGCGGCGGGCTGCGCCTTGCCGCCCGGTCGCTGCAGTACTTCCAGCCGCAGCGCATCCTTGCCGCAAGCGACCGTGATGCCCTGCTTGTCCGCCGTCAGCACAGTACCCGGCTCGCCCTGTTGCGCGACCGGCGTCGCCTGCCAGACCTTGATGGCGGTATCGCCCAGAGTCGCATGGCATACGGGGAAGGGATTGAAGGCTCGCACCGCGAGACCGAGTTGCTGCGCATCCTGCGACCAGTCGATCTGCCCTTCGGCCTTCAACAGCTTGGAGGCATAAGTCGCCGCACCATCATCCTGCTTGACCGGAACCAGTTCCGGCAAGCAGCGCAAGGCCTCGACGATACTGGATGCGCCCAGCCCGGCCAGCTTGTCGTGCAGCGTCGCAGCGGTATCGTCCGACTCGATAGTGCAGGCATGGCGCAGCAGCATATCGCCGGTGTCCAGCCCCGCATCCATCTGCATGATGGTGATACCGGTCTCGGCGTCGCCCGCGAGAATCGCGCGCTGGATAGGCGCGGCGCCGCGCCAGCGCGGCAGCAGCGAGGCATGGATGTTCAGGCAGCCGAGTCGCGGCAGGTCCAGCACCGCCTGCGGCAGGATCAGGCCATAGGCCGCGACCACCATCACGTCGGCATCGAGTGCGGCGATCTCGCGCTGCGCCTCTTCGGTCTTTAGCGAAACCGGCTGCTGCACCGGCAAGCCGTGCTGCAGCGCGAGCTGCTTGACCGGACTAGCGGTCAACTGCATGCCGCGCCCGGAAGGGCGATCCGGCTGGGTCAGCACCGCAACGATTTCGTGTTCTAGGAGCAGCGCGGCCAGCGCGCTGGCCGCGAATTGCGGCGTACCGGCGAAGATAATCTTCATCAGAGGATCTCGCGCATGCGCTTCTTCAGCTTCGAGCGTATGCGCGTCTGCTTGAGTTGCGACAAATGTTCGACGAACACCTTGCCGCGCAGATGGTCGGTCTCGTGCTGGATGCACACCGCGAGGAAGCCTTCCGCCTCCAGCGTGAACGGCTTACCGTTCTCGTCCAGCGCACGCACCGTCACCCGGTCGGCGCGCTTCACCGTCTCGTAGATGCCGGGGACCGACAGACAGCCTTCCTCGCTTTCCTCCTCGCCGTCGCTGACGACGATCTCGGGATTGATGAACACGCGCAACTGATCATGCGTCTCGGACACGTCCGCGATGAAGAGCTGCAGATGCACATCGACCTGCGTCGCCGCCAGCCCGACGCCGGGTGCGGCATACATAGTCTCGGCCATGTCGCGTATCAGTCTGCGCGTGTCATCCGTGACCTGCTCGACCTTTTTTGCGACCTTGTGCAGGCGCTCGTCCGGATATTGCAGAATTTTCAGGATTGCCATGAGTATCCCGTCGTTGCAGCTGAATTGCTTGCTTATTTAATGGTCTGGATGCAGAATTTAACGCAACGCAGCAACTTTGCGTACCTTATTAATTGACTCTGCCGGAGTTTTCATGCGCAAGATTATATCGCTGATTTGCCTTTTGTTGCCTGTCTTGGCCTTTGCCGCCCAGCCCGACGATGCCCCCAAACTGCGCAGCGACGCTCCGGACAAGCATATCGTCGTCAAGGGCGACACCCTGTGGGATATTTCCGCCAAGTTCTTCCAGGACCCGTGGAAATGGCAATATATCTGGGGCATGAACAAGGACGCGATCAAGGACCCGCACTGGATCTATCCCGGCGACGTGATTTATCTGGACCGCATCAACGGCACGTTGCGCATCGGCCAGCCGCCGTCCGCCTCCACCGCCTCTCCGGCCGACCTCAACGTGATCCGGCTTTCTCCCAGGACTCGCGAAGGACGCAGTTCGCATGACGCCGTGCCGACGATACCGGCCGATGCGATCGCACCCTTCCTGAGCCAGCCGCTGATCGTCGAGAACGGCACGCTGACGAATGCGCCTACGTTGATCGGCGCACGCGAAGGACGCGTGATGCTGGGCATGGGTGACACCGGCTTCGTCAAGGGCCTGCCTTCCGACAAGGGCAACAAGTGGCAGATGTTCCGCCCGGGCAAGACGCTGACCGATCCCGACACCAAGGAAGTCCTCGGCATCGAAGCCACCTATCTGGGTCGCGCCGAAGCGACGGACTTCGCCGAAGTCAGCACCGTCACGATCACCGAATCGGTGCAGGAGATCGGCATCAACGACCGCCTGGTCCTGCCGTCCGACGAGACCGTCAGCAGCTATCTTCCTCGCGCCCCGGAAGGCAATATCGCCGCGCGCGTCATCTCCGTCTATGGCGGCGTATCCCAAGGCGGGCAGAACACCGTGATCACCCTGAACAAGGGCAAGCGCGACGGCCTGGAAGTCGGCCATGTGCTGGCGCTGTACCACAAGGGCGAGAACGTAAAGCACGAGGGCAAGAGTTTCACGCTGCCGGACGAGCGCTACGGCCTGACTTTCGTGTTCCGCGTGTTCGACAAGGTCTCCTATGCGCTGGTGATGCAGACCCGTCTGCCGGTACAACTGCTGGATCGCGCCCAAACCCCCTGAAATGCAGCCCGACCCCTCGCTCAAAGCCTGGCTGGCGCTCAGCCTGACCAAGGGCTTGGGCGGAGAGGGCGCACGCGGCCTGCTCAGGGCATACGGTTCTCCAGAGGCGGTGTTCACCGCCTCTTCTTCATCCCTCAAGTCCTTTGTCAAACCGGAAGTCGCCGCAGAGATCTCGCGGGGCATCGCCGACGAACCCGTCGCACCCGCGCTGGCCTGGCTGGAGGACGGCAACAATCACATCGTCACGCTCGCCGACGCGGACTATCCGCAGGCATTGCTGAACATCCCCGATCCGCCGCTACTGCTCTATGTAAAAGGACGACTGGACTTGCTCAACCGGCCTGCGCTGGCGGTGGTCGGCAGCCGCAACGCGACCCCGCAGGGGCTCAACAACGCCGAGGCATTCTCCCGTACGCTCAGCGAGGCCGGGCTGTGCATCGTCAGCGGCCTGGCGCATGGCGTCGATGCCGCCGCGCATCGCGGCGCACTCAAAGGATCGGGCAGCAGCATCGCCGTGGTCGGCACCGGACTGGACAGGATCTATCCCGCAGCCAACCGCGATCTCGCTCATGCGCTCGCCACCGAGGGGACTATCGTTTCGGAATTCCCGCTGGGCACACCGCCGCTGGCCGCGAACTTCCCGCGGCGCAACCGCATCATCAGCGGCCTGGGCGTCGGCACGCTGGTCGTCGAAGCGAGCGTGCAAAGCGGCTCGCTGATCACCGCACGTCTCGCACTGGAGCAGGGCAGGGACGTGTTCGCGATCCCCGGCTCCATCCATGCTCCTCAAAGCAAGGGCTGCCACCGGCTGATCAAGCAGGGCGCCAAGCTGGTCGAAGCCGCGCAGGACATCCTGGAAGAGCTCGGCGTCCTGACGATGCCGACGGCCTCTGCCGAGGCGAGTGCCGCAACGGATAACGAGCCGGCCTTACTTATTCATATGGGCTTCGATCCGATCGACCTCGACACCCTGATTGCACTGAGCGGCTTGACGATGGCCGAGCTATCCGCCATGCTGTTGACGCTCGAGCTGGATGGGCGCATCAGTACCCTGCCCGGCGGGCTATACCAAAGATTAAATTAAAACAGAGCCTTAGCCCATATCATGTTCGAAATCCTGATGTATCTGTTCGAAAGCTACTTCGACGCAGGCAGCTATCCGGAGCCGGATAAGTTGTCGCGCAAGCTGTCGGCCGCCGGTTTCGAGGAAGAAGAGATCAGCGACGCGCTGACCTGGCTGTCGGCGCTGCAACAACAGATCCCCGACGGCTATCCGGCCAGTCTGCAGCATGCGGGCATCCGTCATTTCGCCGAACTGGAAAAGCAGCGCATCGGCGACGACGCGCGCCAGTTCCTGGTGTTCGCCGAACAGCAGCACATGATCTCCGCGGTCGAACGCGAAATGATCATAGACCGTGCGGTCGCACTGCAATACGAATACCTGGGCGTGGACAAACTCAAACTGATCATGCTGATGGTGCTGTGGAACCGCCATCAGGACCTGGACCCGCTGCTGGTCGAGGAACTGCTCTCGCCGCTCCAATCCACGCAACTACACTAATATAAGTATCGCGAATGGCAACCAACCTACTCATCGTCGAATCTCCGGCCAAGGCCAAGACGCTCAAGAAATATCTGGGCAAGGATTTCGAGGTGCTCGCCTCCTACGGCCACGTGCGCGACCTGGTGCCCAAGAGCGGCGCGGTCGATCCCGACAACGACTTCGCGATGCAGTACGAGACCATCGCGCGCAATAGCAAGCATGTCGACGCGATCGCCAAGGCTGCCGCCGAAGCCGACAACATCCTGCTGGCACCCGACCCGGACCGCGAAGGGGAGGCGATCGCCTGGCATATTTCGGAACTACTGAAGAGTAAGCGCGCGCTCAAGGGCAAGAACATGAAGCGCGTGGTGTTCTACGAGATCACCCAGTCCGCGGTACAAGAAGCGGTCGCTCACCCTCGCGAAATCTCGCTGCCGCTGGTAAATGCACAGCAGGCGCGGCGCGCGCTGGACTACTTGGTCGGCTTCAGCCTGTCGCCGCTGCTGTGGCGCAAGATCCGCCCGGGCTTGTCCGCCGGACGCGTGCAAAGCCCCGCGCTGCGCCTGATCGTCGAGCGCGAACTGGAGATCGAAAAGTTCAAGAGCCAGGAATACTGGTCGGTGCATCTGGACAGCCAGAAGAACACGCTCCCGTTCACCGCTAGGTTGTTTCAGTACCAAGGCAAGAAGCTGGACCAGCTGTCCATCGGCAGCCAGGCTGAATACGACGCGATCTACGCGAAACTGACCGACGCCAAGCTGCCGCCCAAGGTGGTGCGCGTCGAGAAGAAGGGCAAGCAACGCTATGCCGCCGCGCCCTTCACGACTTCGACGCTGCAGCAGGAAGCCGTGCGCAAGCTCGGCATGTCCGCCGACCGCACCATGCGCACCGCGCAGTCGCTGTATGAAGGCGTGGACATCGGCGGCCAGACCATCGGTCTGATCACCTACATGCGTACCGACTCGGTGAACCTGGCCAACGAAGCTGTCGCCGAAATACGCGGTTACATCACGGACAACTTCGCCTCCGATTACCTGCCGTCCAAGCAACCCGTCTACAAGAGCAAGGCGAAGAATGCGCAAGAAGCGCACGAGGCGATACGCCCGACTGGAATCCATCGCACGCCGGACAGCATCCGCGACCACCTGACCGCCGATCAGGCTCGCCTGTACGAGATGGTATGGAAGCGCACACTCGCGTGCCAGATGGCTCCAGCCCGTTACGACACCGTCAGCGCCGACATCCGTCTGGGCGGCGACGACACGCTGTTCCGCGCCACCGGCCAGACGCTGGTGTTCCCCGGCTTCATCGGGGTGTACATGGAAGACGTGGACGATGCCGAGGAAGAGGAGGGCGGCAAGCTGCCGCCGCTGGCAGAGGGCGACGTGCTGCCTGTGGACAAGCTTTACGGCGAACAACACTTCACCCAGCCGCCGCCGCGCTTCTCCGAAGCCAGCCTGGTGAAGTCGCTGGAAGAATACGGCATCGGCCGCCCGTCCACCTATGCCACCATCATCTCGACGCTGCAGGCACGCGAATACGCGGTGCTAGACAAGAAGCGCTTTATGCCGACCGACGTCGGCCGCGTGGTCACCAAGTTCCTGACCGAACACTTTACCCGCTATGTCGATTACGACTTTACCGCCAACCTCGAGGATGAGCTGGACGAAATATCCGAAGGCAAGCGCGACTGGATCCCGGTGCTGGAAGAGTTCTGGAAGGGCTTCAACACGCTGATCGGCGACAAGAAGGACGTCGACCGCCCCGGCACCGAGATACTGGACGAGGCCTGCCCGAAATGCGGCAAGCCGCTGTCCAAGCGTCTGGGCAAGCGCGGCAGCTTCATCGGCTGCACGGCATACCCGGAATGCGACTACACCCGCAACCTCGGCGGCGAGGAAGACGCTGGCGAAGCGCGCAAGGAACTGGGCGAACACCCCGATACGAAACAAGGCGTGCTGCTGCTGCGTGGCCCTTACGGCTACTACGTGCAACTGGGCGAAGTAATCGAAGGCGAAAAGGCCAAGCCCAAGCGCGTGTCCTGGCCCAAAGAATTGCCGCTGGAACAGGCCGACCTCGCCACCGCGCTGAAGCTGCTGTCGCTGCCGCGCGAACTCGGCGCACACCCCGAATCCGGCAAGAAAGTCATCGTCAACATCGGCCGCTTCGGCCCGTACATCGGCCACGACGGCAAGTTCAAGTCCATTCCGCGCAGCGACAGCATTTTCGACATCGGCCTGGACAGGGCGGTGGAACTGCTGGCGCAAGCCAAGGCTGGCAACACCGTGCTGCGCACGCTAGGAGAACACCCGGACGACAAGTCTCCGGTCGAAATCTGCAGCGGCCGCTACGGCCCCTACGCCCGCCACGGCAAGGTCAATGCGACCCTGCCCAAGGACATCTCCCCGGACGACGTGACATTGGAGCAAGCTCTGGAACTGATCGCCGCCAAGGCGGCGAAGGGCGGAACCGGCAAGGCGAAGAAACCTGCCGCGAAAAAGCCTGCGGCGACCAAGACCGCTGCTGCTAAAAAGGCTCCTGCCAAGAAAGCTGCTACGGCCAAGGCCAAGACGACTACGACTAAGGCTGCGACCGCCAAAAAAACCGCAACCAAACCCGCCGCGAAGAAGCCGGCAGCCAAAACCAAGACTGCCGCAGCAAAGAAGACCACCAAGGCTAAGGCCTGATCCCCATAAATCCGTTCCCGTCGCATTTAAGGTACCGGGAACGGATTTAATCCTCTTATCTAACCCAATCCCTCATCGACTCATCGGGATGCGCTTGCCGCGCGTTTTGAGCGACTTGCGCTGGAAGCCCCGTAGTTATTGACTTACAGCATTGCAAAATGCTGTCGGGCTTGCCGCAATTTGTTAAATCGTTATTTCTCGAACCGGAAAGAGAATTCTTCCGCGTCTAACGATTGAGTCTACCTTCGCCTTCATGGCGTCAGCAAAATGAATACGCCCACTTAAAACTAATGCCAAATCTTCCCCGGTCATTAGTATCATCCGCGGGGAATCTCCTGAATATTTCTGAATAGCAACATCATCAAAACCATTCGCGGAAACGAAAAATCCCCTGGTACTTTGTGCCTTACCACGTATTTTTCCGTCAAAAATTGATAGTTCTGGCTGCTTTGCAGGATCTTGCGTCCATTTAATTTCTACCAAATAGTCGAATTTTTCGTATCTAAAGTGACCATCAATTTGTTCACCATCCTGAGTTCGATACGGTTTTGTGTGCTCAATATCACTCAAATGTAAGAGCTGGAAAAATAATTGTTCTAATTTAAATCCGCGTTGCTGGGGAGTTATGTCAGATGTCGAAACCAGCGCTAAAAATTCTGCATTAATACTTTCAAGGCGTTTTGCCTGCTCGCGCTGATTAGTAATTGATTGTTCACGTACAACTTTTGCACGGTCGCGCTCTCGTTTCAGAATTTCAGCTTCAATAGGGTCATCGCCAATAGTCGCCCGAAATTCATCAAGAAGCTTTTTGGCTTTCTTCTCATCCAGATTATCGCGATCAATTGGCCCCTTAAGGCGAAAAAATCCAGAGGCAATTGAGTTTATAAGTTCAGAATTTCCAGCCTGATCAATATCCCCAAGTAACGCCCGCATGAACGTGTATTTATTATAAGTTTCTCGGGGATACTTGCGCTGCATGGACCTCGGAACATTGCAGCTATCAAGAAAACTGTAGAGACCATCCCAGTACCAAAAGCAGGCACCGGTTAGCTCTACCATTTTTTCCTTCGCCTCAAAGCTCAGTTTTTTTGCCATGCAAGATTTCGACAGCTGTTGGGATTACACGTCCAGGTTCTTCACGCCCAGCGCATTCTGTTCGATGAACGCACGGCGTGGTTCGACGATGTCGCCCATCAGCGTGGTGAATATCTCGTCGGCGCCGATGGCATCCTCGATGCGCACGCGCAGCAAGATGCGGTTCTTCACGTCCATTGTGGTTTCCCACAGCTGGTCCGGGTTCATCTCGCCCAGTCCCTTGTAGCGCTGGATGTTGACGCCTTTCTTGGCCTCTTCGAGCAGCCATTCGATGGCCTGTTTGAAGCTGGTGACACCGCGTTTCTGTTCTCCGCGGGCGATGTAGGCGGTGGGCTTGATCAGGCCGTTTAGGATCTCGGCGGCCTGGCGGATCTGCACGTAATCGCTGCCCTTGAGGAAGTCCTGGTCCATGTAGCTGACGGAGTAGTTGCCGTGGTACAACTTCTCCAGACGGAAACGCAGTTCGCCGGCATCGTCCTTTTCGACCACAACTTTGATGTTGCCGCCGCAGGCAGTTTCGAGCAGCTTCGCGCTTTCCTGTGCCTGCTTGTCGTCGTCCAATGACAGCGTAGGCAGTATCAGCAGTGCATGGCTGGCCTCGGGTGCGGTGAAGCGCGACAGGCGGTCGATCACGGCCTCGGCGAGGAAGTACTGCTTGGCGATCTCTTCCAGCGCTTCCGCCTGGATAGGAGTGGCGTCTACCGCCGGATGCAGCACGGCGTTGTTCAGCGCGGCCTTGAGCATGTAGATCTTCATCTCCTGGTCGTCTTTCAGGTAACGCTCGTCGCGGCCCTGCTTGATCTTGTACAGCGGCGGCTGGGCGATGTAGATGTGGCCGCGCTCGACCAGTTCCGGCATCTGGCGGTAGAAGAACGTCAGCAACAGGGTACGGATGTGCGCACCGTCCACGTCCGCATCGGTCATGATGATGATGCGGTGATAGCGCAGCTTGTCGGCATTGTATTCTTCCTTGCCGATGCCGGTGCCCAACACGGTGATCAGTGTCGCGATCTCCTGCGAGGAAATCAGCTTTTCGAAGCGTGCGCGTTCGACGTTCAGGATCTTGCCCTTCAGCGGCAGGATAGCCTGGAACTTGCGATCGCGACCCTGCTTGGCGGAGCCTCCGGCGGAATCGCCCTCGACCAGGTAAAGTTCGGACATGGCAGGGTCTTTTTCCTGACAATCGGCCAGCTTGCCCGGCAAACCGATGCCATCCAGAATACCTTTGCGGCGGGTCAATTCGCGCGCCTTGCGCGCCGCATCCCGAGCTCGGGCAGCATCGATGATCTTGTTGCAAATGATCTTGGCATCGATCGGATTTTCCAGCAGGAAGTCGGTCAGCTTCTGCGACACGACCTCGTTCACGGCAGGTTGCACTTCGCTGGAAACCAGTTTGTCCTTGGTCTGCGAAGAGAACTTCGGGTCCGGTACCTTGACCGACAGCACGCAGGTCAAACCCTCGCGCATGTCGTCGCCGGTGGTGTCCACCTTGGCTTTCTTGGCCAGTTCGTTGTCTTCGATGTACTTGTTGATGACACGGGTCATCGCCATGCGCAAGCCGGTCATATGAGTGCCGCCGTCGCGCTGCGGGATATTGTTGGTGAAACATTGCACGACTTCTGAATAGCTGTCGTTCCACTGCATTGCGACATCGACGACGATGTTGTCTTTTTCGCCGCTAGCCTGGAAGCACTTGGGATGCAACACCGACTTGCTCTTGTTCATGTATTCGACGAAGCCGCGCACGCCGCCCGAGTAGGCAAAGTTCTCGCTCTTGCCAGTGCGTTGATCGACCAGTTCGATCTTGACGCCGTTATTCAGGAACGACAGTTCGCGCAAACGCTTGGACAGAATCTCGTAATGAAAATCGACAATACCGAAGATTTCCTTGTCCGCGAGAAAATGCACTTCAGTGCCTTTCTTCTGACTTTCGCCTAATTCGCGTACCGGAGAGACTTCGATGCCTTTTTGGATATCTATCAATCTATCCTTTACCGCACCGCGCACAAACTCCAGACCGAATTTCTTGCCATCGCGATATGTCGTCAGCTTGAGCCATTCCGACAAGCCGTTAACGCAGGAGACGCCCACACCATGCAAACCGCCGGAGACCTTGTAGCTGTTCTGGTTGAACTTGCCACCGGCGTGCAACACCGTCAGCACGATCTCGGCAGCGGAACGCTTGGGTTCGTGCTTGTCGTCGAACTTGATGCCGATAGGAATACCCCGGCCGTTGTCGGATACAGATATCGAGTTGTCTCCATGAATGATGACTTTGATATCGTCGCAATGCCCAGCCAGGGATTCGTCGATAGCGTTATCCACCACCTCGAATACCATGTGATGCAGACCAGTTCCATCCGAAGTGTCGCCGATGTACATGCCGGGACGCTTGCGTACGGCCTCCAGGCCTTCAAGTTGCTGGATGCTCGATTCGTCGTAATTTTCACTCATGGTTCTTCAGTCTCTCTGTTTCACGTGGAACAACTGGGGCAAGCGAATGCCGATTTCACGTCCTAGATACGCATTGGCATGACGACGTAACGGTACTCCTGGTTGTCAGGCGTCGTCATCAGGATGCTGCTATTGGGATCGCCAAACGAGAATACGGCAGTGCTACTGCCAATGTTGTTCAGGCCGTCCAGCAGGTAGTTGACGTTGAAACCAATGTCCAGTGCATTGCCGTGGTAATCGGTCTCGATGTCCTCGTGCGCTTCTTCCTGTTCGCTGTTGCTGCTGATGATGCTGAGGTTTTTCTCGGTCAGCACGAAACGAACACCGCGGAACTTTTCGTTCGACAAGATAGCTGCGCGTTGCAAGGCTTGCTGCATGACGACACGATCCATACCGAGATGATTTTCGTATTTCGGGATGACACGTTCGTAGTCCGGGAACTTGCCGTCGATCACCTTGGTGATCAGCGTGATGCCGGAGAAGGTGGCTTTGATCTGCTGCTGGGAAAACTCGAGTTCGATATTGTCATCGGTATCGGTCAGCAGTTTGGAAAGTTCGGTGACTGCCTTGCGCGGCATGATGATTTCTTGCTTGCTGAAATCGGCATCGATGTCCGCAGCATTGAAAGCCAGGCGGTGTCCGTCGGTTGCCACAACCTTGAGTTTGTTTTCGCCTACGATCAACAGAACGCCGTTCAGGTAGTAGCGTACATCCTGCTGTGCCATCGCGTATTGAACTGAGAGCAGCAGGCTCTTTAGGGTCTTCTGAGAAAGGCTGATCTTTTTGGCGTTTTCCAGCTGGTTGCTCAGCTTGGGGAAATCCATCGAAGGCAAAGTCTGCAGGCTGAACCGGCTCTTGTTGGTCTTGATTTGTGCTTTGCTGTCCTTGATGTCTATCGTGACTTTGCTCTGGTCCGGCAAGACACGCAGGATTTCCTGGAATTTCTTTCCGCCGACGGTAATCGACGAACTTGAACCGGCAGCTTCTTCGATATCGACAGTCGTGGTGATCTGTATCTCCAGATCGGTAGCAGTGAATCGTACTTTGCCTGCCTGATTTTCGATCAGGACGTTGGATAGTATGGGTAAGGTCTGTTTGCGTTCGACGATACCGATGACTACCTGCAGCGGTTTGAGCAACGTTTCCTTCTCTACCTTTTCAATAAACATAGTATAAATTCCTAATAAGAGCTAATAATCAGCCTTCGAACCTGTGGATAACGAAAAAAACACCTTATTTACAATCTGATACATCAAAACAAAGCCTGCGGTATTGCTGTTGATAATGGGCATGTCCAATGTGGATAACTTTTTTGCCCACCGTGAAAATCATGGTTATGCACATTCCATCAACATCGGATTCACTGTCTTATCCACGTAAAGTTTGCAGCAATATCTTGTAATCGGCATCGACAGTGGTATCGGTTGACCTGAGTTCCGCCATGGTCTTGCATGCATGTATCACGGTCGAATGGTCTTTTCCGCCGAACGAATTACCTATTTCGGGCAGGCTCATGCTGGTCAGTTCGCGGGCAAGAGCCATGGCCATTTGCCTGGGGCGAGTAAGGTTGCGGGTGCGCTTTTTCGAAAGCAGTTCTGCAATCTTCAACCGGTAATAGTCGGCAACGGTCTTCTGGATGTTATCTATGGATATCTGGCGGCTCTGTGCGACCAGGATATCCTTCAGGGCTTCTTTCGCGGTATCTACGGTGATCGCACGGCGATGGAATTTGGCATAGGCTTCCACGCGTTTGAGTGCACCCTCGAGTTCGCGTACATTGGAATTCACATGCTTGGCGATGAAGAAGGCGACCGCTTCGTCGAGCACGTATCCGCCTAGATCCGCTTTTTTCAACAGGATGGCGACACGCATCTCCAGTTCGGGCGGTTCGATGGCCACTGTCAATCCCCAGCCGAAGCGGGAGATCAGGCGGCTATCAAGACCAGCGATCTCTTTGGGGAAGGTATCGCTGGTCATGATCACTTGTTTGTGGGAATCGACCAGCGTATTGAACGCGTAGAAGAATTCTTCCTGGGTCTTTTGCTTGCCGGCAAAGAACTGGATGTCGTCGATCAGCAGGATGTCGAGAGAGTGATAATACTGCTTGAACTCTTCGAACTTGTTCGACTGGTAAGCGCGTACTACATCCGAGACATAACGCTCTGCATGCATGTAGCATATCTTTGCCTGCGGGTTGTTCAGCTTGACTTGGTTGCCTATGGCCTGGATCAAATGGGTCTTACCCAAGCCAACACCGCCGTAGACGAACAGGGGGTTGTACGAAGCTCCCGGCAATTCGGCGACCTGCACTGCCGCAGCAAAAGCCAATTGGTTGGCTTTACCGGTGACGAAATTGTCAAAGGTCAGATTGGGGTTCAGCTTCCCATATCCGCGAAACGAAGTTTCGGGGCTGGGGCGGGTTTCCGCTACGGGAGCCGGGCTCGGTGACTTTTCCTGAGGTTTGGCGGCAGGCTCGCTTTCGAGTACGCGGAATTCGAAAGAAGGAACCCTGGAGTAGGCTAGCTCAGCTTGACGGCTGATTTCCGGCAAGAACCTGTCTTGCACGACTTTAAGCGTAAAACTATTGGGCGCGGTCAGAACCAGCGATCCATTCTCGTTCTTCAGCACCAGCGGCTTTATCCAGGAATTGTATTGTTGCGATGGCAGGCTCTTTTCGAACGTGCTCAGGCATGAATCCCAAAAAGAAATGTCCTGCATTGTTTATGTATGGATACCGACGGTTCAACAGCTGAAAAATTTTCTGTATTCTACATGCCCGGCAAAAACTTATCCACAGGCAAAAAAGCAAATTAGACTTGACACTTATGGCTTAAGGCTTTGTAATAGCGCGCTTTACGATTTACCGAGGAAGAAAACATGAAACGCACATACCAACCATCCGTTACTCGCAGGAAGCGTACCCACGGTTTCCTGGTACGCATGAAGACACGCGGCGGCCGCGCAGTCATCAATGCACGCCGTGCAAAAGGCCGTGCAAAACTCGCTGTCTAATAAGCCAGTCGCGACATTTACCGCCGCGCACCGGTTGTTGCGCAAAGACCGGTTTGACCATGTTCTCCGTAGCGACAATGTCGGGGACAAGCACTTCAAGGTTTTCTACGCCGGCAACGATGGAGAAAACGCCAGGCTGGGCATCATTGCAAGCAAGAGATCGTTTCCCAGGGCCGTTGACCGAAACCGCGTCAAAAGAATGGTCAGGGAAACGTTTCGGCGGCATGCCATCAGGATGCAAAAACTGGATTTGGTAGTGTTGGTCAAGACCCTTGGCATCCAGGATACCGGAGCCGGGACAGAAAAGTTGAATACGCTGTTTGGCCGGATAGAAGACAGATGCGCAAAATCCTGATCAAGCTGATACACGGCTATCAATATCTTGTTAGCCCCCTTCGTCCGCCCTCGTGCCGGTTCTTTCCCAGTTGTTCGAGCTACGCCTGTGAGGCTTTGACCAAACATGGCGTGATCAAGGGCGGCTGGCTGAGCATGAAACGTTTGCTGCGTTGCCATCCCTGGAATCCAGGCGGATACGACCCAATTCCTTAAATTTCAGGCTAGATCATGGACTTACAAAGACTTTTCCTGTTTTTGATTTTTGCGTTTTCGCTGGTACTGGTCTGGGATGGATGGCAACGCTATCAGCATCCGGAGCAATACGTACAACAGGAATCGGTTGTCGCCAAGGATCCGGCCAAGCCGCAGGCCGGGCTTCCGTCCACAGGTTCGCAGGTAGCCCCTGCACAACAGGCGATGCGTCCTGAAGCCAAGACGATACGAGTCAAGACAGACCTGTTCGAAGCGGAGATCGACTCGATCGGCGGCGACATCAGCCGTTTGGCGTTGTTGAAACATCCGGACGGCGTCGATCAAACCAAGCCGCTGGTGTTGTTCCAGCGCGGAGCGGGCACGCACAATTATGTCGCACAGAGCGGTCTGCTCGGTGCCGGGCTGCCGAATCACAACACTTCCTTTGTGGCGGAGCAGGAGAGCTATGAACTGACGGCGAATGCCGACCAGGTTCAGGTTCGCCTGAAGGCCGATGGCGCTGCAACGCTGCAAGTCGTCAAGGTCATCACTTTTCACAAGGGCAGTTACCTGATCGATGTGGCTTATGAGCTGGAGAATGCAGGTCAGCAAGCGGTCGCGGCAAGCAGCTATTTCCAGTTGGTGCGCGACAGCGTGCCTCCGGCCGGCAGCTCGATGTTCTTGCCGACCTTTACCGGTCCGGCTGTCTATACCGACAAGGAAAAATTCCAGAAGGTGGAATTTGCCGATATCGAAAAAGGCAAGACCGAGCATGTAAAACAGGCCGACGATGGTTGGGTCGGGATGTTGCAGCATTACTTCGTTGCCGCATGGCTGCCAGAAGCGAAGAGCGGCCGCGAATACTTCACGCGCAAGCTCGATGGCGACATGTATTCCGCAGGAATGGTACTGCCCGAGACCGTGGTCCAGCCCGGCCAGAAAGCCGTCATCGGCACGCGGCTTTACGCTGGCCCAGCCAAATCCGACCTGGATGAGATCGCCCCGGGACTCGGCCTGACGGTGGATTACGGCTGGCTGACTATCATTGCGGCACCTCTGTTTTGGGTGATGTCGCTGTTCTACGATTGGACCGGTAACTGGGGTATTGCAATCATTCTGCTGACGATAGCAATCAAGCTGCTGTTCTTCCCGCTGTCGGCGGCGAGCTATCGCTCGATGGCGAAGATGCGCCTGGTCACGCCCAAGCTCGAGAAGATCAAGGAACAATACGCCGGCGACCGCGAACAGCTGAACCGCGCGATGATGGACCTGTACAAGACCGAGAAGATCAATCCGTTGGGCGGCTGCCTGCCAGTGTTGATCCAGATTCCGGTGTTCATCGCGCTGTTCTGGTCCATCTTGGCCAGCGTCGAGATGCGCTATGCGCCGTTCTTCGGCTGGATCACCGATCTGTCGGTTGCCGACCCGTACTATGTGTTGCCGCTGATCATGGGCGTCAGCATGGTCGTGCAGATGCGCCTCAATCCGACGCCGCTCGATCCGATGCAGGCCAAGATCATGCAGATCATGCCTATCGCATTCAGCGTGGTGTTCTTCTTCTTCCCCGCCGGTCTGGTGCTGTATTCGATCGTGAATAACCTGCTGTCCATCGGTCAGCAGTGGTATATCACCCGCGCCGCAGAGGACGAGAGCAAGGTTGTTGCCGCCAAGCGCTGATGTCATCGCCGCCATCGCCACCGCGCAGGGTCGCGGCGGGGTGGGGGTGGTACGGATATCCGGGCGCGGACTGGAAGCGCTGACGCAAGGCGTCCTCGGCAAACTGCCTGCCGCAAGGCAGGCGACCTACTGCGATTTCCTCGACGAACAAGGCGATACCCTCGATCAGGGTATCGCCTTGTTCTTTTCCGCGCCGCATTCCTTCACCGGCGAAGACGTGCTTGAGCTGCAAGGCCATGGCGGCCCGGTAGTGTTGCAGCTGCTGTTGCAGCGCTGCCTCGACCTCGGTGCAAGATTGGCCCAGCCGGGCGAATTCACCCGCCGCGCTTTCCTGAACGACAAGCTCGACCTCGCTCAGGCAGAGAGCGTCGCCGACCTGATCGACGCCAATACCACCGAGGCTGCGCGCAGTGCGATGCGTTCGCTGCGCGGCGAATTCTCCGCTGTAGTGCACAGCCTGGTCGACGAACTGATCCATCTGCGTATGCTGGTCGAGGCGATGCTGGATTTCCCGGAGGAGGAGGTCGATGCGGTCGATCTGGCCCAGCGCGATGCGTTGCTGGGAAAACTGAGGGCGAGATTGCAGCAGACGCTGGATACCGCAAAGCAGGGCTGTCTGCTGCGCGAAGGTGCACATGTAGTTATTGCGGGCCAGCCCAACGTCGGCAAATCCAGCCTGCTGAACCGGCTGTCCGGGGAAGAGGTCGCGCTGGTCAGCGACGTGCCAGGCACGACCCGTGACGTCATCCGCCAGGCTATCCAGATCCGCGGCGTACCTTTGCATATTCTGGACACCGCCGGGTTGCGCGAGTCCGAGGACGTGGTCGAGAACATGGGCATGGCGCGCACCCACCAGACGCTGCATCGCGCCGACCTGATCCTGCTGCTGCTGGATGCCGCCAAGGGCATCACGGCACAGGATGACGCCATCCTCGCCGGACTGCCGGCGGACATCCCGCGGCTGTTGGTGCTGAACAAGGCCGACTTGCTGGAGGGCGAGGGCGCCAATGTGCCGGAGGGCACGCCCCATGTCTGCATCTCGGCCAGAACCGGCGAGGGGATCGAGGCCTTGCGCCAGAAGCTGCTCGATGCGGTGGGTTGGCGCGACCAAGAGAGCGGTGCATTCATGGCGCGCGAGCGCCACTTGCGTGCGCTAAATCTCGCGCAGCTCCATCTGCAGCAGGCAGCTGGAGTGATAGCCCATGCCGAGCTTTTCGCCGAAGAGCTGCGGCTGGCTCAGCATGCGCTGAACGAGATCACTGGCGAGTTCACTCCGGACGATCTGCTCGGCGAAATCTTCTCCCGCTTCTGTATCGGCAAATAACTAGGGCGTGTTAACACGCCCTGAATGTTTCACGTGAAACATCTCGTTTGGGTTTTGCAAGCGTGCTGAGGTATGATGCGCGTCCTTTTGAATCGGCGGCGCGATGAAATTTCCGGATGTATTCGATGTGATAGTGGTGGGCGGGGGGCATGCCGGTACCGAGGCGGCCTTGGCCAGCGCGCGCACGGGTTGCCGGACGCTGTTGCTCAGCCACAACATCGAGACGCTGGGGCAGATGTCTTGCAATCCGTCTATCGGCGGTATCGGCAAGGGCCACTTGGTCAAGGAAGTCGATGCGCTCGGCGGCGCGATGGCTGCCGCGACTGACGAAGGCGGCATCCAGTTCCGCATCCTGAACTCCAGCAAGGGGCCGGCGGTGCGTGCGACGCGCGCGCAGGCCGACCGCATCCTCTACAAGCAGGCGATCCGAACGAGGCTGGAGAACCAGCAGAATCTGTGGCTGTTCCAGCAGGCGGTCGATGACCTGCTGGTCGAGAACGATCGCGTCTGCGGCGTGGTTACTCAGCTGGGTCTGCGCTTCAGCGCGAAGACCGTGGTGCTGACCGCAGGCACGTTCCTGTCCGGGCTGATCCATGTCGGGCAGGCGAACTACCAGGCCGGGCGCGCGGGCGATCCGCCGTCCATCAGTCTGGCGCACCGTTTGCGCGAACTGAAGCTGCCGGTCGGCCGCCTGAAGACCGGCACGCCGCCGCGCATCGACGGTCGCACTATCGATTATTCGGTGATGCAGGAACAGCCGGGCGACGACCCGGTGCCGGTGTTTTCGTTCATGGGCAATGCCGCGCAGCATCCGAAGCAGCTGCCGTGCTGGATCACCGAGACCAACCAGCGTACCCACGACATCATCCGCGGCGGACTGGATCGTTCGCCGCTGTTCACCGGCGTGATCGAAGGGGTGGGGCCGCGTTATTGCCCGTCTATCGAGGACAAGATCACACGCTTCGCCGACAAGGCGTCGCATCAGATATTCCTCGAGCCGGAAGGGCTGACGACCCACGAGATCTATCCGAACGGTATTTCGACCAGCTTGCCGTTCGACGTGCAGCTGGATCTGGTGCGCTCGATCAAGGGGCTGGAGAACGCCCATATCCTGCGTCCCGGCTACGCGATCGAATACGATTATTTCGATCCGCGCGGGCTGAAAAGTTCGCTGGAAAGCAAGACCATACAAGGCCTGTTCTTCGCTGGACAGGTCAACGGCACCACGGGTTACGAGGAGGCGGCGGCGCAGGGATTGCTGGCCGGCGTCAACGCCGCGCTGCAGGCGCGCGAACAAGAAGCCTGGTGCCCGCGCCGCGACGAGGCCTATCTGGGTGTGATGGTGGACGACCTGATCACGAGCGGGGCATCCGAGCCGTACCGCATGTTCACCAGCCGCGCCGAATACCGGCTGCAATTGCGCGAAGACAATGCCGACCTGCGCCTGACCGAGATAGGCCGCAAGCTGGGCATCGTCGACGATATTCGCTGGCAGGCGTTCGAGCAGAAGCGCGAGGCGGTTGCGCGCGAGCAGGAAAGGCTGCGCGGCACCTGGGTCAACCCGCGCATGTTGCCGGCCGAGGACGCGATCCGGGTGCTGGGCCAGGCGATAGAGCGCGAGTATTCGCTCTACGAATTACTGCGTCGCCCCAACGTCGATTATGCCGGTCTGATGAGCCTGCCCGGAGCGGGTGAGGGCGTGCCGGACGAGAAAGTCGTGGAACAGGTCGAGATTCAGGCAAAATATCAAGGCTATATCGAGCGGCAACGCGACGAGATCGGGCGCAACGAACAGCACGAGAGTATGGCATTGCCGGATACGCTGGATTATCGCGAGGTGCGCGGCCTGTCTATCGAGGTTCAGCAGAAGCTCAACCAGTACAAGCCGGAGACTCTGGGCCAGGCGGCGCGCATCTCCGGCATCACCCCGGCGGCGATCTCATTGTTGCTGGTACACCTGAAGCGCGGCTTCCGCGACGGTCAGCAGAGCGGGAAGCGCTCGTGAGCAACGCCGATAAACTACAGCACGGCATCGCGCAGTTGGGGATAACGCTGGATGCCGGAGCCCAGGAAAAACTGCTGGCGTATCTGGCGTTGCTGGACAAGTGGAACAAGGTCTATAACCTGACCGCGATCCGCGACCCGCAACAGATGGTGAGCAATCACTTGCTAGACAGCCTTGCAATACTGCCGCATCTGTGGTCGGGGCGATGGCTGGATGTCGGTTGCGGGGCGGGCCTTCCCGGCGTGGTGATGGCGATCGCCCGCCCGGACTGGCAGATCGTGATGCTGGACAGCAACAGCAAGAAGACCGGTTTCGTGCAGCAGGCGATCATCGAGTTGGGATTGAAGAATGCGAGCGTTCACTGCGTGCGCGTGGAAGAGTGGCAGCCGCAGGAACTGTTCGACGGGATCGTTTCGCGGGCATTTACCGAGTTAGGCGATTTTCTGCGCGTCACACGTCATTTGATGGCCGAAGGCGGTCGTTGGGCGGCGATGAAGGGCGTGCCGGAGCAGGAGTTGGCGGGAGTACCGGAGTGGTGTCGCGTGGAGCGCGTCATTCCGTTACAGGTGCCGGGGTTGCAGGCGGCACGCAGCCTGGTGATTGCAGCAGGCCCGATGTCTGAGCACGATAAAAAGGGGAGCGTAGCGACATGACGAAGATACTAGCGATAACCAATCAGAAGGGCGGGGTGGGCAAGACCACGACCACGGTGAACCTCGCCGCCAGTCTGGCTGCGGCCAAGCAGCGCGTGCTGCTGGTCGATCTCGATCCGCAGGGCAATGCGACCATGGGCAGCGGCATCGACAAGCGCGATCTTCTGGGGAGCGTTTACGATGTGTTGCTGGGCAACAAGACGGTCGCCGAGGCGCGGGTCCATTCCGATGCCGGCAAGTACGACATGCTGGCCGCCAATCGCGACCTGGCCGGCGCAGAGATCGAGCTGGTAGACGTCGCGCATCGCGAGACCAGGCTGCGCGATGCGCTGCATGAGATCGCCGCGGATTACGACTATATTCTGATCGATTGCCCGCCGGCCCTGAATTTGCTGACGCTGAACGGCCTGTGCGCAGCCAAGTCGGTGATGATCCCGATGCAATGCGAGTACTACGCGCTGGAGGGCCTGAGCGATCTGGTGAACACGATACGCAAGGTGCGCGCCAATTTGAATCCGGATCTGGAGATAGAGGGCCTGCTGCGCACGATGTTCGATCCGCGCAACACCCTGGCGCAGCAGGTTTCCGACCAATTGCAGGAACACTTCGGCAGCAAGCTGTACCGCACCGTGATCCCCCGCAACGTGCGGCTGGCCGAGGCCCCCAGCTACGGCATGCCGGTGTTGCATTACGACAAATCGTCCAAGGGGACGCAGGCTTACCTGGCGCTGGCCGGGGAACTATTGAACAACGCGGCGCAACCGGCCGCACAGTCTTAAGGGAGCATCGACATGGCAAAACCACACAAGGGCTTGGGGCGGGGACTGGATGCATTACTGTCCGGCGGCAAGAGCGAGAAGGACGACGTGCTGCGCGACTTGAACGTCAGCATGCTCAAGCCGGGCAAGTATCAGCCGCGCACGCATATGGACGAGGACTCGCTGAACGATCTGGCTTCCTCGATCAAGTCGCAGGGCGTGATGCAGCCCATCCTCGTGCGCCAGCTGGAAGACAGCAGCTACGAGATCATCGCAGGCGAACGGCGCTGGCGTGCAGCGCAGCGTGCCGGGCTGACCCATGTGCCAGTATTGGTGCGCAGCGTGCCGGACAATGCCGCGCTGGCGATGGCACTGATCGAGAATATTCAGCGCGAGAACCTGAACCCGCTGGAAGAGGCGGTCGGTATCCAGCGTTTGATCGACGAATTCAAGATGACGCATCAGTTGGCCGCGGACGCGGTCGGTCGTTCGCGCAGCGCCGCCAGCAACCTGTTGCGACTGCTCAAGCTGCCGCAGCCGGTGCAGAGCATGCTGATGGAGAACAAGCTGGACATGGGTCATGCGCGCGCGCTGTTGTCGCTGGAAGGCGGCGAGCAGATCATGCTGGCTAACAAGATTGTGATTGATGGATTGTCCGTACGCGAAGCGGAAAAGCTGGTGCAGAATCATGGCCAGCAGCCGGAGAAAGCCAGGCAGAAGAAGGCGGCCAATGTCAGCCGGGACACCGAGCGTCTGCAGGAGGAGATGAGCGCCTACCTCGGCGCACGCGTCGAGATCAAATCCGGCAGCAAGGGCGGGGGAAAGCTGGTCATCGAATACATGAGCCACGACCAGCTGGACGACCTGCTGAACAAGCTGAAGAAGGCCTGAGAAGTTGAGCTGGGATGAGGGCGATGCGCCGCAACAAAGTTTGACACCCCAGAAAAACGCCGCTATCATCCGCGCGCTTTTCGATGCCGAAGTAAAAGAAAAACAATTGGCACGCACGGTGGTAGGCTGGCAACTGGCTGGGGTACTGGCGGTTGCGGGCGCGGCTTACGGGATCGGAAAGACGCCGCAATATGCGATAGCGGTGTTGAGTGGGGGGGTAGTATCGGTTCTCAACGGAGCGTTGGTAGCTTGGCGTATGTCCAGAGCGGCCGCGGTCTCCGCCCATGATGCACATCTTCAATTACGGCTTTTGTATTTCTACGCCGCAGAAAGATTTCTGGTGGTCGTTGCGTTGCTGGCCTTGTGCATGGCAGTGCTGAAGTTATCGCCGCTCGCGGTGCTGGGTGGCTTTGTATTTGGACAGGCGGTGCTTTTATCTGCACGGCTGTTGTTGAGATTGAAAAACTGAGGGTGGCGAAAAATGTCCAGTGAAATGGCGGGAGCAGAAATCGCGGGAGTCGCGCATGAAGCGGCGCATACGTCGGGTGACTACATCAAGCATCACCTGCAAAACCTGACCTATGGTCAATTGCCCGACGGCACCTGGGGCGTTGCACACAGCGCCGAAGAAGCCAAGGCAATGGGCTTCTGGGCGCTGAATCTCGACACCCTCATCATGTCGTTCCTGCTCGGCGCAGTATTCATGTTCATGTTCTATCGTGCGGCCAAGACCGCATCGGCCGGTGTGCCGAACTGCCTGCAGAACTTCTGCGAGTGGGCGCTGGAATTCATCGACAACAGCGTGCGCGGTTCCTTCACCGGCAAGAATGCGATGATCGGCCCATTGGCGCTGACGATCTTCTTCTGGGTGTTCTCGATGAACCTGATGGACTTGATCCCTATCGACTGGGTTCCTGGTTTGATGGCGATGATGGGCGTCCCGTTCTTCAAGGTCGTTCCTTCCACCGATCCTAATGCGACCTTCGGCATGGCCATCGGCGTGTTCGCGCTCGTGCTGTACTACAGCGTGAAGATGAAGGGCCTGGGCGGCTTCATGGGCGAGCTGACATTGCAGCCGTTCGGCAAGTGGGGCATGCCGGTCAACTTCCTGCTGGAAGGCGTTAACCTGATTGCCAAGCCGATCTCGCTCGCACTGCGTCTGTTCGGCAACATGTATGCCGGTGAAATGATCTTCATTCTGATCGCGCTGATGGGCGGCGCTTGGGCGGGCTTCACGATGAGCGGCGTCACGCTGTTCGGTTCGCAGATCCTGCTGTCGCTGGGCTGGGCGATCTTCCATATCCTGATTGTCACGCTGCAGGCGTTCATCTTCATGACGCTGACCGTGGTCTATCTGGATATGGCTCATCAAGAACATCATTAATTTCGGTTTCATCAACTTTACTTTAATCAACAGGAGAAATAGAAAATGGAAATGACAACTGCCACTGCACTGCTGTACGTCGCCGGCGCATTGATGATGGGTTTGGGCGCTCTCGGCGCAGCCGTTGGTATCGGTATCCTGGGTGGTCGCTTCCTGGAAGGCGCTGCTCGTCAACCTGAGTTGATCCCGATGCTGCGTACCCAATTCTTCGTGGTCATGGGTCTGGTCGACGCGGTTCCGATGATCGCCGTCGGTATCGCCATGTACATTCTGTTCGCAGTTGTGGGCTAATTCTCCGAATAAGCGACAACGCACAAATCAAGAAAGGTAGCTTGCATGAATATCAATGCAACTCTTCTCGCCCAGCTCATCATGTTCGCGATGTTCGTGTGGTTCTGCATGAAGTTCGTCTGGACGCCGATCGTGGCCGCGCTGGATGCACGCAAGAAGCAGATCGCCGATGGTCTGGCGGATGCCGAGCGTGCCAAGCACGACCTGGAGCTGGCTTCCAAGCGTTCCGCAGAAATCCTGCGCGAAGCCAAGGAAAAGGCCGGTGACATCGTCTCCAACGGCGAAAAGCGCGCCACCGAGATCGTCGAAGAAGCCAAGGCGAATGCCAAGGTGGAGGGCGACCGTATCATCGCCGGCGCAAAGGCCGAGATCGATCAGGAAGTGTTCCGTGCCAAGGAGCAGCTGCGCACTCAGGTGTCGGCAATCGCCCTGGCCGGTGCAGGCAAGATCCTCGGTCGCGAGATCGATGCCAAGGCTCACAACGATCTGCTCGATAAACTAGTTGCGGAAATCTAAACGCCATGTCTGAAGCCATCACTACTGCACGTCCTTATGCCCAAGCGGCATTCGAAGAGGCGCAAAAACTGGCAGACCTGAAGGGCTGGTCGGAGATGCTGTTGTCTCTGGCCGAGGCTGTGGGCAATCCGGAAGTGCGTGCTGTAGTTACCAGCCCGCGCGTACCGAAAGCCCAGGTCGAAAGCCTGATGGAAGGTCTGCTGGGCGGGCAAGCGAATACGCAGCAACGTAATTTCGTGCGTATCCTTGCGGAAAATCAGCGCTTGCTGAATCTGCCGGAAATCGCCGGAATCTTCGAAGTGCTGCGTGCCGATGCAGAAAAAACCGTCAATGTGGTGGTGGATTCGGCATTCGAATTGTCGGCTGCGCAACAGGACAAGATCATCGCTTCGCTGAAGCAGCGCATGGGCCGCGAAATCAAGCTGGTCTGTAAAGTCAACAAAGAATTGCTGGGTGGCGTGGTAATCCGTGCCGGGGACAAGGTGATCGATGGTTCTGCGCGCACCCGCCTTGGCGAAATGGCGAACGCCCTGGCCTGATAGATTTATCAAGATAAGGAAATCCAGATGAAGCTCAATCCTTCTGAAATTAGCAATTTGATCCGCAGTCGCATCGAGAACTTCGAAGCGCTGACCCAGGCTCGCACCGAAGGCACCGTGGTCAGCGTGACCGACGGTATCGTTCGCGTCCACGGCTTGTCCGACGTGATGCAGGGCGAAATGTTGGAATTCCCCGGCAACACCTTCGGTCTGGCGCTGAACCTCGAGCGTGATTCCGTCGGCGCCGTTATTCTGGGCGAATACGAACACATCACCGAAGGCGACACCGTCAAGTGCACGGGCCGCATCCTGGAAGTGCCGGTCGGCCCCGAGCTGCGCGGTCGCGTAGTGAACGCGCTGGGCCAGCCTATCGATGGCAAGGGTCCGATCAATGCCAAGATGACCGACAAGATCGAAAAGGTCGCGCCGGGCGTTATCGCACGTAAATCCGTTGACCAGCCTGTGCAGACCGGCCTGAAGTCCATCGACTCCATGGTTCCTGTTGGTCGCGGCCAGCGCGAACTGATCATCGGCGACCGTCAGACCGGCAAGACTGCCGTCGCTGTCGACGCGATCATCAATCAGAAGGGTCAGAACATGACCTGTATCTACGTCGCCGTCGGTCAGAAAGCCTCTACCGTCGCCAACGTGGTTCGCAAGCTGGAAGAGCACGGCGCGATGGAATACACCATCGTCGTTGCGGCTACCGCTTCCGACTCCGCCGCGATGCAATTCCTGGCACCTTACGCCGGTTGCACCATGGGCGAATACTTCCGCGATCGCGGCGAAGACGCGCTGATCGTTTATGACGACCTGACCAAGCAAGCTTGGGCGTATCGTCAGATCTCCCTGTTGCTGCGCCGTCCGCCGGGCCGCGAAGCTTACCCAGGCGACGTGTTCTACCTGCACTCCCGTCTGCTGGAGCGCGCAGCTCGCGTGAACGCCGAGTACGTCGAAGCCTTCACCAAGGGCGAAGTCAAGGGCAAGACCGGTTCGCTGACCGCATTGCCGATCATCGAAACGCAAGCCGGCGACGTGTCCGCATTCGTTCCGACCAACGTGATCTCGATCACCGACGGCCAGATCTTCCTGGAAGCCGACTTGTTCAACGCCGGTATCCGTCCCGCGATCAACGCCGGTGTATCGGTGTCCCGCGTGGGTGGTGCAGCGCAGACCAAGGTTATCAAGAAGCTGGGTGGCGGTGTGCGTCTGGCACTGGCTCAGTATCGTGAACTGGCTGCGTTCGCGCAGTTCGCTTCCGACCTGGACGAATCGACCCGCAAGCAGTTGGAGCGCGGCCGTCTGGTGACCGAACTGATGAAGCAGCTGCAATACTGCCCGCTGTCCGTTTCCGAAATGGCCACTACGCTGTTCGCGGTGAACAAGGGCTACTTCGACGACGTGGCCGTGAACAAGGCGCTGGCTTTCGAAGCCGCATTGCACGCCAACCTGAAGTCCAGCAACAAGGCACTGATGGACGCGATCGAATCCTCCAAGGACCTGAACGCCGACAACGAGAAGCTGTTGTCTGCGGCCATCGAATCGTTCAAGGCAACGGCAGTCTACTAAGGCGAGGTGAGTTATGGCGGGCAGTAAAGAAATTCGCACCAAGATCAAGAGCGTAGAGAATACGCGCAAGATCACGCGTGCGATGGAAATGGTGGCGGCAGCGAAAATGCGCAAGGCGCAGGATCGCATGCGCGCCGCGCGCCCCTATGCCGAGAAGATCCGCAATGTCGCCGCTCACTTGTCGCGCGCCAACCCGGAATACAAGCATCCCTTCCTGGTCAAGCGCGAGAGCATCAAGAACGTCGGCATGATCGTCGTCACGTCCGACAAGGGCTTGTGCGGCGGTCTGAACACCAACGTTCTGCGCCTCGCGATCGGCAACATGAAGACCTGGGAAGGCGAGGGCAAAGGCATCACGGTTTGCCCGATCGGCAACAAGGGTTTCAGCTTCATGAATCGCATGGGCGCCAAGGTCAAGTCCCATCTGACCGGCCTGGGCGATACGCCGCATATCGAGAAGCTGATCGGTGCCGTCAAGGTGATGCTGGATGCCTACGTGGCCGGCGAGATCGACGCGATCTACCTGAGCTACAACCACTTCGTCAACACGATGAAGCAGGAGCCGGTGGTCGAACAGTTGCTGCCGCTTTCCGGCGAACAGCTGGGTACGAGCGAAGGCAACTGGGACTACATCTACGAGCCGGATGCCAAGCAGGTCGTCGACGAGTTGCTGGTGCGCTACATCGAGTCTCTGGTTTACCAGGCGGTCGTGGAGAACATGGCTTCCGAGCAGAGCTCGCGCATGGTGGCGATGAAGGCCGCGTCCGACAACGCGAAGAGCGTCATCGGCGAACTCAAGCTGGTTTACAACAAGGCGCGTCAGGCTGCGATCACCAAGGAAATCTCCGAGATCGTGGGCGGTGCAGCGGCAATCGGCTGATCGCTTGCGGCAGAGAATTCAGAATTAATTTAGACGGGGAATCTTAAAATGAGTCAAGGAAAGATTGTTCAGTGTATCGGCGCGGTGGTTGACATCGAATTCCCGCGTGATCAAATGCCCAAGGTTTATGAAGCCTTGACGTTGGCCGACGCCGGCAGCTCCACTGCCGAAGCGGGTCTGACGTTCGAAGTGCAGCAGCAATTGGGCGACGGCGTTGTCCGTACCATCGCGATGGGTTCTTCCGACGGTCTGCGCCGCGGTATGGCAGTCAATGCCACCGGCAGCGCGATCTCCGTTCCTGTCGGCACCGGCACACTGGGTCGCATCATGGACGTGCTGGGTCGTCCGATCGACGAAGCCGGCGAGATCAAGTGCACCGAGAAGCGCGAAATTCACCAGAAGGCGCCTAAGTTCGACGAACTGTCCCCTTCCGTTGACCTGCTGGAAACCGGCATCAAGGTGATCGACCTGGTTTGCCCGTTCGCAAAGGGCGGTAAGGTCGGTCTGTTCGGCGGCGCGGGCGTGGGCAAGACCGTGAACATGCTGGAGCTGATCAACAACATCGCCAAGCAGCACGCTGGTCTGTCGGTGTTCGCCGGCGTGGGTGAGCGTACCCGCGAAGGTAACGACTTCTACCACGAAATGTCCGACGCAGGCGTTATCGACAAGGAAGACTTCACCAAGTCCAAGGTCGCGATGGTGTTCGGTCAGATGAACGAGCCGCCTGGCAACCGTCTGCGCGTTGCGCTGTCCGGTCTGACCATGGCCGAGAAGTTCCGTGACGAAGGCCGCGACATCCTGTTCTTCGTGGACAACATCTACCGCTACACACTGGCCGGTACAGAAGTGTCCGCGCTGCTGGGCCGTATGCCTTCCGCCGTGGGTTATCAGCCTACGCTGGCCGAAGAAATGGGCCGCTTGCAAGAGCGTATCACTTCGACCAAGGTCGGCTCGATCACTTCCATCCAGGCCGTTTACGTTCCTGCGGATGACTTGACCGACCCGTCTCCTGCGACCACCTTCTTGCACCTGGACTCCACCGTCGTGTTGTCTCGCGATATCGCATCGCTGGGTATCTACCCAGCCGTTGATCCGCTGGACTCCACTTCTCGCCAACTCGACCCGCTGGTCGTGGGCGAAGAGCACTACTCCGTGGCCCGCAGCGTGCAGCAGACTCTGCAGCGCTACAAGGAATTGCGCGACATCATCGCGATTCTGGGTATGGACGAACTGGCACCGGAAGACAAATTGGCTGTGGCACGTGCGCGTAAGATCCAGCGCTTCCTGTCGCAACCGTTCCATGTTGCCGAAGTGTTCACTGGCGCACCGGGCAAGTATGTGACCCTGAAGGACACCATCAAGGGCTTCAAGGCTATCGTTGCAGGCGAATACGATCACCTGCCGGAGCAGGCGTTCTACATGGTCGGCAGCATCGAAGAAGCAGTCGAAAAAGCCAAGACCCTCCAGTAAAAGGTAAATGCCATGGCAATGACCGTACATGTCGACGTAGTTAGCGCGGAGGAGCAAATCTTCTCCGGGCTGGCGGAAGTCGTGATCGTTCCCGGCGAGATGGGCGAACTGGGTATCTACCCGCGCCACACCGCGCTGATGACCCGCATCAAACCGGGTGCAGTGCGCATCAAGCGTCCCGACCAGGAACAGGAAGAGCTGATCTACGTATCGGGCGGCATGCTGGAAGTGCAACCCAGCGTGGTCACCATCCTGGCCGACACCGCGATCCGCGGTGGCGACCTGGACGAGGCTCGTGCGATGGAAGCCAAGCAGGCGGCGGAAGAGGCGATGCGCAATCGCACCTCCGACATCGACTACGCTCAGGCGCAAGCCGAGCTGGCCGAAGCCATCGCCCAGCTGCGTGCGATCCAGCAACTGCGCAAGCAGACGCACTGATCGCATTCGGCAAGGCAGCATCGGAAAAAGCAGCTTCGGCTGCTTTTTTTGTATCTGTCGCACGAGCGTACGATGCATTTCTGCGCACAAGCCATTAAACTGCGCTGGTTAAATCCGGGTGTCTGTCATGACTAAAGAGAATTTCATCGCCGCGCAACAAGGCCAGAAGCTGACGCTGGAATTCCTGCTGCGCTGGCTGGTGCGCGACGACATGCTGCCGGCCCCGGAGGCCGACAAGCTGCTGAAGCGCTATCGCGGTGAGCACGTGCATCCGCTGGTCGTGATCGGCGAGCAGAAGTGGCGCAGCACCCTGCCGCCGAACAAGCTGCTTACGGTCGAGTTCCTCACCGAATGGCTGGCCGTCCATGTGGGCATGACCTATTTCCATATCGATCCGCTGCAATTGAATTTCGGCGGCATCGGCAATCTGGTCTCCAAATCCTATGCCGACCGTCTGAAGATCATGCCGGTGCGCGTCGCCGAACGCGAGGTGACCATCGCCACGGCCGAGCCTTTCGTCACCGAGTGGGTACCGGAACTCGAACGTGCGCTGAACATGAAGATCAAGCTCGTGCTGGCCAGCCCGCTCGACATCAACCACTATCTGCCGGAGATATACAACCTCGCCCAATCGGTGCAGCTCGCCAACAAGGCCAAGGCCGGCCAGCCGGTAGGTGTGCAAAACTTCGAGCAGCTGGTCGAACTGGGCAAGAACAAGAACCTGGACGCCAACGAGCAGCATGTCGTGACGCTGGTGGACTGGTTGTTCAAGTATGCCTTCGAGCAGCGCGCCAGCGATATTCACCTCGAGCCGCGCCGCGACATCGGCATCGTGCGTTTCCGCATCGACGGCGTGCTGCATCAGGTTTACCAGCTGCCGGCCACGGTCACCAGCGCGATCACCAACCGTATCAAGCTGCTCGGCCGCATGGACATGGTCGAGAAGCGCAGGCCGCAGGACGGCCGCATCAAGACCGTCAGCACCGAAGGCGACGAGATCGAGCTGCGCCTGTCCACCATGCCCACCGCCTTCGGCGAGAAGCTGGTGATGCGTATCTTCGACCCGGAGATATTGGTGAAGAACTTCGCCGATCTCGGCTTCTCGCGCGAGCAGACTACGCAGTGGAATGACTGGACGCGCCAGCCCAACGGCATCATCCTGGTCACCGGGCCGACGGGCTCCGGAAAGACCACCACGCTGTATTCCACGCTGAAGCAACTCGCCACGCCCGAGGTCAACGTCTGCACCGTCGAAGACCCGATCGAGATGATCGAGCCGGCATTCAACCAGATGCAGGTGCAGCACAACATCGGCCTGAACTTCGCCGACGGCATCCGCACGCTGCTGCGGCAGGACCCGGACATCATCATGGTCGGCGAGATCCGCGACGCCGAGACCGCCGAGATGGCGATCCAGGCCGCGCTGACCGGCCACCTCGTGCTGTCGTCGCTGCACACCAACGACGCACCATCGGCGATCTCCCGCCTGCTCGAACTGGGCGTGCCGCCCTACCTGCTGAACGCCACATTACTGGGCGTGATGGCGCAGCGCCTCGCACGCACGCTGTGCCCACACTGCAAGACCAAGAGCGATCTGGCCGACGACATCTGGCAGGAACTGGTCAGCCCGTGGAAGGCCGCCAAACCCGCGCAGGCCTATGTCGCTACCGGTTGCCTGGAATGCCGCATGACCGGCTATCGCGGCCGTACCGGTATCTACGAGATGCTGCCGCTCAGCGCGGAGATGAAGAAGCTGGTGGTCAGGGATGCCGAACTGGACAAGATCAAGGCGCTGGCGCGAAAAGAGGGCATGAGGCCGTTGCGACTCTCCGGCGCGGAGAAGGTCGCCACCGGCCTGACCACCGCCGAGGAGATCATCAAGATCGCCCCCCCGCTGGAATAGAAAATTTAGTACCGTTCATCCTGAGTAGCCCGCATTGCGGGCGTATCGAAGGATAACTCACTGATCAGGCGAGATTTCTGAAGTCGGAAGACCTAAGCTTTCTTGACGAATTCCGTCTTCAACTGCATCGCGCCGATGCCGTCGATCTTGCAGTCGATGTCATGGTCGCCGTCGATCAGGCGGATGTTCTTGACCTTGGTACCGACCTTGACCACCGAGGACGAACCCTTGATCTTCAAGTCCTTGATGACCGTCACCGAATCGCCGTCGACCAGCACGTTGCCGAAGGCATCCTTGTAGACGCGCTGCTGCTCGCCGGCATCGGCGGGTGCATCCTTAGGCCACTCGTGCGCGCACTCCGGGCAGACATAATTACTGCCGTCCTCGTACGCATATTCCGAACCGCATTGTGGACACTTGGGCAAACCGCTCATGATGGATTCCTTGTTGAAAATCGATGAAATTGCGAAAGGCGGGCAGTTTAGTCGCCGTAAGCGGAATGTGGAAGAGTCGGGGGACTAACAGCCCGCTCGACCGGTGAATTGCGGGCGCGGCATCGGCTATAATCCGCCATCTTCAAATCGACGGACTATCCCGTGTTGAACATCGTCATCCTCGCGGCCGGCAAGGGCACGCGCATGTATTCCGACAGACCCAAGGTGTTGCACGCATTGGCGGGCAAGCCGCTGGTGCGGCATGTGCTCGATTGCGCGGCGACACTTGGGCCGCAACGCGTCTGCGTGGTGTACGGACATGGCGGCGAGATGGTGCCGCAGGCGCTGGCACAATATGGCGCGCAGTTCGTGATCCAGGAGCCGCAGCTCGGCACCGGCCATGCGGTGCAGCAGGCGATGCCGCATCTGCCGGACGAGGGCCGCACGCTGGTGCTGTACGGCGACGTGCCGCTGACCCAGCACAGTACCTTGCACCAGATGCAGCAGGCCGGCGAGGGGCTGGTGCTGCTGACCGTCACGCTGGATAACCCCACCGGCTACGGCCGCATCGTGCGCGATGCTCAAGGCGACGTGCAGTGCATCGTCGAAGAAAAGGATGCGACACCGGAGCAGCGCGAGATACGCGAGGTGAACACCGGCATCCTGCTCGCGCCCACCGCGCAGTTGCGCGACTGGCTGAGCAGGCTGGGCAACAACAACGCGCAGGGCGAGTACTACCTGACCGACATCGTCGGCATGGCGGTGCGGCAGGGCGTCGCGGTGCATACGGTGCAGCCTGCGCAGCGCTGGGAGGTCGAGGGCATCAACAACAAGATGCAGCTTGCCGCGCTGGAGCGCACCTGGCAGCGGGTCGAGGCCGAGCGCCTGCTGGCACAGGGCGTGACGCTGGCCGATCCGGCGCGCATTGACGTGCGCGGCAAGCTGGTCTGCGGGCGTGATGTCGAGATCGACATCGGCTGTATCTTCGAGGGCGACGTGACGCTGGGCGACAACGTGCGCGTGGGCGCTTACAGCGTGATCCGCAACGCGACGGTCGCCACCGGCACAGACATCGCGCCCTACACTCATATCGACAGCAGCATCGTGGGAGCCAACTGCCATATCGGCCCCTATGCGCGGCTGCGTCCCGGCACCAGGCTTGCGGACGGCGCGCATATCGGCAACTTCGTCGAGATCAAGAACAGCGACATCGGATCGGGCAGCAAGGCCAACCACCTGAGCTACATCGGTGACAGCACGGTCGGCAGCCGCGTCAACATCGGCGCCGGTACGATCACTTGCAACTACGATGGCGCGAACAAGTTCCGCACGGTGATCGGCGACGACGCCTTCATCGGCTCGGACACTCAACTGGTCGCACCGGTGACCGTGGGCCGCGGTGCGACGATAGGTGCGGGCTCGACCATCACCAAGGACACGCCGGACAACGAACTGACGCTGTCGCGCAGCAAGCAGCTCACCATCACCGGCTGGAAACGGCCACAGAAGGGAAAGAAATAACATGTGTGGAATCGTAGGCGCCATCGCCGAACGCAATGTCGTGCCCATTCTGCTGGAAGGCCTGCAGCGTCTGGAATACCGCGGTTACGACTCGGCCGGTCTGGTCGTCGTCCGTGAAGGGAAGCTGGAACGCGTGCGCAGCACCGGCCGTGTCGCCGATTTGCGCGAGCGCAGTGCCGCGACCGAAGGCCCGCTGGGCATCGCGCACACGCGCTGGGCGACGCACGGCGTACCCAGCGAGCGCAACGCCCACCCGCACCTGAGCCATGACCGCATCGCGGTGGTGCACAACGGCATCATCGAAAATTATGAGGAGTTGCGCACCAGCCTGACCGCAGCCGGTTATGTGTTCACTTCGGACACCGATACCGAGGTCATCGCTCACCTGATCCACAGCCATTATGTGCAAGGGTTTTCGCTGCTGGCGGCAACCCAAGCTTCGCTTGCCGAGCTAGTGGGCGCTTACGCCATCGGCGTGGTCGCCTGCGACGAGCCGGATCGGCTGGTCTGCGCGCGGCGGGGCAGCCCACTGTTGCTGGGCGTCGGCATCGGCGAGCACTTCATCGCCTCCGATGTGTCCGCGCTGCTGCCGGTGACGCGCCAGGTGGTGTATCTGGAAGAAGGCGACGTGGTCGAACTGAAGCGCGACGGCTATCGCATCTTCGACGCCAAGGGCGCGCAGATCGAACGCCCGGTGCAGACCAGCGAGCTGTCCAACGAGAGTGTCGAGCTCGGTGCGTACCGCCACTACATGCAGAAGGAGATCCACGAGCAGCCGCAGGCGCTGGCCAACACGCTGGAATCGGTGTGCAACAGCCAATCGCTGGTGCCCGGCATCTTCGGCGCGGAAGCCGCCGCGACCTTCGCCGACATCGACAGCATCCTGATTCTCGCCTGCGGCACCAGCAACCATGCCGGACAGGTTGCGCGCTACTGGCTGGAAGAGATCGCCGGCATCCCCTGCAACGTCGAAATCGCCAGCGAATATCGTTACCGTGTCAGCGTGCCGAACCCGAAGGCGCTGGTGGTGGTGATCTCGCAGTCCGGCGAGACCGCCGACACCCAGGCTGCGCTGAACCACGCCAAGGCGCAGGGCCATGTGCATACGCTGGCGATCTGCAACGTGCCGGAGAGCGCGCTGGTGCGCCTGTCCAAGCTGCGGCTGCTGACGCGTGCCGGTCCCGAGATCGGCGTCGCCTCGACCAAGGCGTTCACCACCCAGCTCGCCGCGCTGTTCCTGCTGACGCTGGTGCTGGCCAAGCAGCGCGGACGACTGACGCAGCAGCAGGAGAGCCAATACCTGCACGAGCTGCGCCACCTGCCCGCCGCAGTGCAGAAGGTGCTGGATCTGGAGCCGCAGATCGCCAAGCTGGCCGAGCGTTTCGCCGACAAGCACAACGCGCTGTTCCTCGGTCGCGGCATGCATTTCCCGATCGCGCTGGAAGGCGCGCTCAAGCTCAAGGAGATCTCCTATATCCACGCCGAGGCCTATCCGGCGGGCGAGCTGAAGCACGGCCCGCTGGCGCTGGTGGACAAGGACATGCCGGTAATCTCGGTTGCGCCGAACGACGCGCTGCTGGAGAAGCTGAAGTCCAATCTGCAGGAAGTGCGCGCCCGCGGCGGCGAGCTGTACGTGTTCGCCGATGCCGACACCCATATCCGCGCTGCCGACGGCATCCACATCATGCAAATGCCCGAACATGCGGGTTATTTGAGTCCTATTCTGCACACCATCCCGCTGCAACTGCTGGCATATTACGTAGCGCTGCAAAAGGGGACGGATGTCGATAAGCCGCGTAACCTTGCGAAGTCCGTCACGGTAGAGTGACCGGCTTTGCGCGCGACTTGCGGCCCAGACTAACGGTTACATGTCGCGTTAAAGCCCGACCCGTGTTTGGGCCGTTTATCTTTCCCGTCCGATAATCAGGAGACGCACCACATGGCGGTAATCGCCGTATTCAATCAAAAAGGCGGGGTGGGCAAGACCACCACTTGCCTGAACGTGACCGCCGCGCTGAACCTAGCGCAGCAGTCTCCGATCGCGCTCGACATGGACCCGCAGGGACACCTGACGCTGGCCAGCGGTGCGACGCGGATCGCGCCCGATGCCGGCATGGTGGGTTTCTTCAAGCACAAGACGCCGTTGTCGGAGTTGCTGCACAAGACCCCGCGCGGCTGGAAGCTGATCCCGGCCTCGCTGGAACTGGCCAAGATAGACGCGATGTTCGGCAGCGACCCCAAGGCGGCGACGTTGTTGCGCCGCGGCATGCAGGACGAGCTCGCGTTCGTCGGTTCGCCGGTGCTGATCGACTGCTGCCCGATGCTGGGTGTGCTGACGCTGAACGCGTTGCTGGCGACCGACCGCGTGCTGATCCCGGTGTCGGCCGACTTCCTGTCGCTGCAGGGCGTGCATCGCCTGGACAGCGCGCTGAACGTGCTGGAGAAGAAGCTCAACCGCCGCTTCGAGCGCAAGATCGTCGTGACCCGTTTCGATGCCCGGCGCAAGCTGGCGTTCGAGGTGGACGACAAGCTCAGGGAACGCTACGGCAACTTGGTCTGCACCACGCGCATCGGCGAGAACGCCGCGCTCGCGGCTAGCCCGATGCACGGCCAGGACGTGTTCGAGTTCGCCTCGTTCAGTCCCGGTGCGGCGGATTACCGGACATTGACCGAGGAGCTGTGGGAAGGCGGCTTCTTCGTCTGATTCCATCCTTCGATATGCCCGCTATGCGGGCTACTCAGGACGAGCGGCTATCGTAGGAGAGAAGACCGTTCGTGCTTAGTGCCTTGCGTAGCAAGGCGTATCGAAGCATGAGCGGTCTTCGACTACCGAATTCAGGGCAATAAAAAGACCCGCGGCGGCGGGTCTTTTTTCGTCTTGCGATTTGGCGCTACATCCCGAAGCGCAGCGTCTGCCAGGCCAGCAGTCCCAGTATCACGACGATGGCGAGCGACAGTCGGACGTTGGTCTTTCTCTGGCGCTCCAGTTCTTTGCGCAGCATTTCGTCGTGCTGACCGGACTGGTGGCTGGTCTCCAGATGGCGGTGAAGCAGGCGCGGCAGTTGCGGCAGCAGCGCCGCATAACGCGGGGCTTCTTCGCGCAGCGAGTTGAGGAAACCGCGCCAGCCTATCTGTTCGCTCATCCAGCTTTCCAGCCAGGGCTTCGCGGTCTTCCACAGGTCCAGTTCCGGGTCGAGCTGCAGGCCCAGTCCTTCGATGTTCAGCAGCGTCTTCTGCAGCAACACCAGTTGCGGCTGGACTTCGATGCCGAAGCGGCGGGAGATCTGGAACAGACGCAGTAGCACGCGACCGAACGACACCTCGCGCAATGGTCGGTCGAAGATGGGTTCGCATACCGAGCGGATCGCGCCTTCGAGCTCGTCCACGCGGGTACCGGCAGGCGCCCAGCCGGATTCGATATGCACTTCGGCGACGCGTTTGTAGTCGCGGCGGAAGAAGGCGATGAAGTTCTGCGCGAGGTAATGTTTATCGCTGTCGGTCAGCGTGCCCATGATGCCGAAGTCCAGCGCGATGTAGCGGCCGTCCGCGGCCACCTGCACGTTGCCGGGATGCATGTCGGCGTGGAAGAAGCCGTCGCGGAACACCTGCGAATAGAAGATCTCGACGCCGTTGGCCGCAAGCCGCGGGATGTCGATACCGGCCTCGCGCAGCGCGCCGACCTGGCTGATCGGGATGCCGTACATGCGCTGCATCACCATCACCTCGCTGCTGCAGAAGTCCCAGTACACCTCGGGGACGACCAGTAGCGGCGAGTTCGCGAAGTTGCGCTTCAGCTGGCTGGCGCTGGAGGCCTCGCGCATCAGGTCGAGTTCGTCGCGCAGGTGTTTCTCGAACTCCTCGATCACCTGGCGCGGCTTGAGGCGGCGGCCGTCTTCCCACAGCCGTTCGACCAGGTCTGCGCAGATATCGAGCAGCGCGATGTCGTGTTCGATCACGCTGGCAATGCCGGGGCGCAGTATCTTCACTGCGGCATCGCGCCCGTCCGGCAGCACCGCAAAATGCACCTGTGCGACCGAGGCACTGGCGACAGGGATCTCGTCGAAGGTCTTGAACACGGCGCTCAGCGGTTTGCCGTAGGCGGCTTCCAGCAGCGCGACGGCCTGCGCCGAAGGGAAGGGCGGCACCTGATCCTGCAGCTTGGCCAGCTCGTCGGCGAGGTCGGCGGGCATCAGGTCGCGGCGCGTGGACAGCATCTGGCCGAACTTGACGAAGATCGGGCCGAGCGCTTCCAGCGCGAGTCGCAGCCGCACCGCGCGCGGACGCGAGGTGTCGCGGAAGAACAGCAGAAGGTTCAGCGGTCGCCGTAACCAGCGTACCCTGGCGTGGGCGAGCAGGAACTCGTCGAGCCCGAAACGCAGCACGACGAAGGCGATCTTCAACAAACGCAACAGACGCAGCATCAGGAATTACCGGAGGATTTCAGGCGGTTGACGCGCTGTTCGAGGCGGGCGATGTCGTCGCGCAGCGTGTCCACCTGCTGGACGAAGGTGGCGATCTGAGTCGGCTTGACCAGCAGCGGATGCTCCTCGGTCCAGAATTCGGCAGCGGCCTGCGACAGGTTGAGCGCGGCATCTTGCAACTGCTGCTTGCCGTCATGCGCCGCCTGCACGATGCGTTCGGCGGCGACGTCGCCGGTGATGCGGCTCAGGTCTTCCGCCGCATCCCAGCGCAGGTTGCGGAACAGGAAGAAGATCTCAGTGAGCAACGCGGCATCGCCCTCGCTGCGGATATCCGCATGAGCACGCTCGTCGTGCAGCGCCAGGCGCGGCAGCAAGGAAGGGGCGATCGTGCAGACCGCATCGGCGGTCGCCGATGTGTCGGCGCCGGTCAGCATGCCGTCCGGCAGCACGGTCCAAGCGAACGAAAACGGCGCGATATCGAATCGCGCCGTCTTGCCGGCGAAGCGCACTAGCCGCTCCTGCGCCCAGTGGTTCTGCTGGAGCAGATGGTTCAGTGCTGCTGCGGTCGGCTGGGCAAACATCGGGGAGGATTAATTCAGCGCGGTCTGCTGGATACCGGCGAGCAGCCAGACCGACTTGTCGTCGCGCAGGTCCTTCTGCACATGCCAGATCTCGTCGATGCTCTCCGGTGCGCCGTCGTTCTCGCGCAGCTGGCCTGTGAAACGCACGCTGGCGATCGCGTAATCGCCTTCGTTCGCTACTTCCAGCAGGTCGGTGTTGATGGCCAGCACGTCGGTCTTCTGCGGCGCATCGTCGCGTTCCTGCATCTGCATCGAGATCTCGGCGAACATCTCGGGCGTGGTGTATTCGCGGATGTCGTTCAGGTCCTTGCGGTCGTTCGCGGCCTGCAGGCGGATGAAGCTGGTCTTTGCGCTGCGCAGGAAGCTGTCGGCCGGGAAGTCGGCCGGGATGTTGCGCGCGCTCTGCATCGGAGCTGCGGCGGAGCCGCCGGACAGCGGTTGGGATACCGGCTGCTGGGCGCCGCCGTAGGGTGCACCTGCGCCGGCGTATTGCATTGCCGCGGGCTGCTGTTTCTTGCGCAGCATGGCCACCAGGAACATCACCGCGACGACCGCGAGCACGATCATCAGTATCACGCCCAGTTCTTCGCCGAAGCCGAAATGCGAGGCCAGTGCGGCCAGACCCAGTCCGGCGGCGATGCCTGCCAGCGGGCCCATCCACTTGTTGCCTTGTTTGGCCGGGGTCGCGTTCTGCATCGGAGAAGGTGCGGCGGCAGGAGCTTGCTGCGCCTGTTGCGGCGACATCGAACGTTGCTTGCCGAAGCTGCCGCCTCCGCCCAGGCGCTTGGCCTCAGCCGTTGCGGCGAACAGGGTCAGACAGGTCATGGCGATGGTCAACAGGGTCAAGAAGCGTTTCATGCGATTCCTCGTGTGTGGTTAAGACTAAGCGGGCGAAAGTATAGCATCGGTGAGCGTTCGGAACGGGGGTTCGCTCGTCAGGATCAGCGGTTGTCCGCTGAGGGGGTGGGCGAAGTTCAACAGGCAGGCATGCAGCATCAGCCGCGCAGAAACGCGGCCGCCGTATAGCGTGTCACCGACGATGGCGTGGCCGCTCGCCGCCAGGTGCACCCGCAGCTGGTGGGTGCGGCCGGTGACCGGCTCCAGTTCGACGCGACCGATATCGCTTGCGGCATCGTAGTCCAGCAGGCGGTAACGAGTCAGCGAAGGCTTGCCGGTGTCGTGATCCACCTTCTGGCGCGGGCGGTTCGGCCAGTCGGCGATCAGCGGCAGCGCGATCTCGCCGGTCTCGGGCTGAATTTTTCCGGCGATCAGCGCGACATAGCGTTTCTCGATCAGGCGTTCGCGGAACATCCGGGAAAGCCGGCTCTGCATCTCCGCGCCGCGCGCGAACAGCATCAGCCCCGAGGTCGCCATATCCAGTCGGTGCACTGTCAGCGCGTCGGGGAATTCGGCCTGCACCCGCGCAATCAGGCAATCCTGCTTGTCCTCGCCGCGACCCGGCACGGCCAGCAGTCCGGCGGGCTTGCCCGCCACCAGCAGGTACTCGTCCTCGTGGATCAGCTCGAACCTGCGCTCGGGCGCGGCGTGGGGGGGCTGCGGGAAATTCAAGATGGGATCAGGAGGCGGCCGGAACGCGATGGGCGGTAACCGAGAATTCGACCAGGTCGGCGGGATTGTCGGTGTAGCTCTGTCCCATGCTGATGGAGCCGATCCCGTGCAGGATGATCTCCTCGCGGGCGATGCGGGCCACCTGGCCGTCGTCGAAGCGGAGGTAGGTGCCGTTGGTGCTCTGGTCGATCACGACGAACTTGCCGAAGCGCAGTTCGATGCGCATATGCTGGCGCGACGCGAAGTTGTTCATCGCGACCAGGTCGCAGGTGTCGCCGCGGCCCAGCACCACGCTGCGGCGCTCCTTGTTGACCTTGAGTATCTGGTCGCGATAGCGCAGCAACAGCTCGTCGAAGTTGTCGGGGGTCTTGCGGAATGCGGGGGTGCCGATGCGCGTGCTCATCATGTCGTCCAACTCCCAGACGACCAGCGAGATGTCGAATTGCTCCTGCTTGCCCTTGAACTCGGTGCGCATGATCTGGCGCGTCTTTTCGCGGGATTCCGGCGTCAGCGCATCGACCACCGCCTGGGTGGTCATGATCTGGCTGGCGCGGGTGATCGCGGCGACGCGCGCGGCGACGTTGACGGTGTCGCCGAACACGTCGCCCTCCTCGCGGATCACGTCGCCGTAATGGAAGCCGACGCGGATGTGCATCGGGCAGCCGCCCTCGAAGCGGCCCTTCTCCACCGCGTTCTGCATCGCGCAGGCGGCTAACAGTGCATCTTCGGCGCTGCCGAAGGTGCACATGATCTCGTCGCCTATGGTCTTGATCAGCTCGCCGCGATGGGCGTGCGCCTCGTGCAGCATCACCGCTATGCACTGGGCGATCAATCGGCGCGCGACCTCGTCGCCGCGGCTCTCGTAGAGCGCGGTGCTGCCGCTGATGTCGGCGAACAGGACGGCCAGTTTCTCTATGCTTTGCGACATACCGGGATTCGGGCTAATGGGCGATCGGGTTAACGGATTGGCCATATATGTTTGTGCATGCTGCGTGCAAGTCTTTGCGCCGAATTGTACGCGAAGTTGCTTGCGCCATAGCTCAAAAAATACACAGGGAGGGGTGAGGTACTCCGCGGGTCAAATCGCTTCCGGGTCGTCGGGGGAGGGAAGCCGGTCGCCGGCCGTGGCATCGGTCACGACCTTCTTCGGCCGGTTCTTGCTGTCATCCGCGAAACGGAATCGCCCGGCCAGCACGCAGCCCTTCATGCCGATGTCGCAGGTCTTGTTCAGCACCTTCTGGCACTTGCCGTCGACCTCATGCGGGCAACCCCAGCCGCTCATGTTTCCCCCGATAGTTTTATGTCGTTAAAGGTAATCGTCTTCGCGCTGATGGCGCACGGCGAGGACGGTCACGGTCTTGTCGTCTTCGATCTCAAACAGCGCGACATAGCCCCTGGTCCCGAACGAGATCACCATCTCCCGCAGAAAAGTGTTGTCCGGGAGCGCCTTGCGGCAGGTAAACGGAAACTGCTGCAACAGCTTGAGACTCTCGGCGATGGCCTTGCGGGCGTTCTGTGCAGCCCGCAGATCCCGCTCGGCCAGAAAGGCGAAGAGCCGTTTCAGGTCTTCTCTTGCCGCTTCGGTGTAGCGAACCTTGTAGGTCACTTACCCGCTTTCTTTTTGGCACTGGCGAGCATGTCGTCCAGTTCCTGCATCACTTCTTCCGACGAAAAATAGACGCCAGATTTTTTTGCCTCATCGCGTGAAGCCAACCCGCGCGCGATGAACTCCTGCTGTGCCCGACGCAACTCCACGTTGCGCCGCAACGAATCCTCCACGAACGCGGAAAGCGTCTCGCCCGGACGCAATATCTCCTCGGCGGCTTGCCTCAACTCGGGCCGTACGCGTAGCGCAGGCATGGTGGCAGTTTTCATGGAATCCCTCTTGCATCGCAAATGCGATGCATATCATCGTCGAAGTCGGAGGGCGATGCAAGTGCGGTGTTGTCGGGCGAAATAGGGGGGTAGAAGGTAGGTCGGGTTAGCGCAGCGTAACCCGACGTTTGCAAATACCGGGATGTCGGGTTACGGCCTGCGACCTAACCCGACCTACGAGACTACGCGAGCTAACCCGACCTACGAGGCTAAGTTGGCTGTCAGGCACCCCGTAAGTACATTTCGAGGACGTGCCAGCCAATATAGAAAACCGCCCCAATAATGAGGAAATGGAATTGGAGATGTCCAAATTGATTTCCACGATTTGCATTCTCTTCGGCGGCAGTCTTAAACATCGCACTTGCAATTGCGATCCGCTGTGGATCGGATCCAACTTGCGGGTGTTGCCCACGTTCGGTACGGAAATGTTGGGCATTAGAGTACAAGGTGGAACTCACGTATGCCAAGTGACGACAACCAAAGAAGAAACTGAGGCCCCACGACAAGACTCCGGCTGCGAGTGGTATTTGCGACCAACATAGCTTGGCACCTTGCGTTTGGTTCAGCGCAAAGGCAATGGCTGCGCCAGCAGCCGCAAGTAAGAAGTACGCGTACTTGTTCTGTGATTCACGGAGTGCGCGATAGATTTCGAGCTCAAATTCCTTAGTCATCGCGGCGCTACAGCTTGTAACCCCGATGCACCGCCACCACACCGCCGGTCATGTTGAAGTACTCGACGCGCTCCAGTCCGGCATCTATCATCATCTGCTTCAGCTCTTCCTGTCCCGGGTGCATGCGGATGGATTCGGCGAGGTAGCGGTAGCTGTCGGCATCCCCGGCGATCAACTCGCCCATCTTCGGCAGCAGCTTGAAGGAGTACAGGTCGTAGGCTTTCTCCAGCGGTTTCGCGACTTTGGAGAATTCCAGCACGATCACGCGGCCGCCGGGTTTCAGCACGCGCTTCATCTCGCGCAGCGCGGCGTCCTTGTGGGTGACGTTGCGCAGGCCGAAGGCGATGCTGACGCAGTCGAAGTAGTTGTCGGGGAAGGGCAGGTGCTCGGCGTCGCACTGGGTCGTCGGCGTGGCGATGCCTTCGTCCAGCAGGCGGTCGCGGCCTACGCGCAGCATGGCGTTGTTGATGTCGGTCAGCACGACCTGACCGCTGGGGCCGACCGCCTTCAGGAACAGCCTCGACAGGTCGGCGGAGCCGCCGGCGACATCCAGCACGCGCTGGCCGGTGCGCACGTTCGCCAGGCCGACCGCGAAGCGCTTCCACACGCGATGCAGGCCGACGGACATCAGGTCGTTCATGATGTCGTACTTGCTGGCGACCGAGGTGAACACGCCCGCGACCTTTTTGGCTTTTTCTTTTTCGTCTACGGTTTCAAAGCCGAAGTGGGTTTCTGCCATGGTGATGTCTCCTATTTCGGGTCGCGCGATGCGCCGGTCGTTTCCAGCCTGCTCAGGTAGTTGTGCCAGAGGATCTCCTGGTCGCGCCCCAGCCCGTAGAGGTAGTCCCAGGTATACAGGCCGCTGTCGTGGCCGTCGTCGAACCCGATCTTGATCGCATAGCTGCCCGTCGGTTCGATCTCGGCGATGCCGACGTCGCGCTTGCCGACCTGCAGTGTCTCCTGTCCTTCGCCGTGACCGCGCACTTCGGCGGAGGGCGAATACACGCGCAGGAATTCGGCGGGCAGGGTATGGCGTGCGCCGTCGTCGTAAGCGATCTCCAGCGACTTCGATTTCTGGTGCAGGATGATTTCGGTGGGTGTCATAGCGAGCGTATCTTTTTCAGTAATGCGGTGGTGGAGCGTTCATGCAGGAATGGGATGCTGTGCACCGATCCGCCCCTGCCCGTTACTTCGGTGCTGCCCACGATGTTCTCCGGCTTCCAGTCGCCGCCTTTCACCAGTATGTCGGGCTGGCAGGCGAGGATCAGGTTCAACGGCGTGTCTTCGTCGAATATCACCGCCAGGCTGACCGATTCCAGCGCGGCGAGCACGGCCATGCGGTCGTCCTGCGCGTTGATCGGGCGGTCGTCGCCCTTGCCCTGGCGTTTCACCGAGGCGTCGCTGTTGACGCCGACGATCAGCGATGCGCCCAGCGCGCGCGCCTGCGCCAGATAGGTCACATGCCCGCGGTGCAGCACGTCGAAGCAGCCGTTGGTGAACACCAGCGGGCGCGGCAGTTGCGCTACCCGCTCCGCGAACTGTTCGGGCGGGCAGAGCTTGCGTTCGAAAGCGGGCGTCGGGTACATCTAGTCCAGATATTCGAACAGGCGTATCACGCGCTGCACGCCGCCGGTGGTGCTGGCGATCTCGGTCGCGGCATCCGCTTCGGCGCGCTTGACGATACCCATCAGGTACACCGTGCCGTTCTCGGTGACGACCTTTACGTGATTGGCGTCGAAACGCTTGTTCTGCATGAAGCGCAGTTTCACGTCCGAGGTGACCAGGCTGTCGCTGCTGCGAGCGGTCAGCGAGGTGACGCCGGAGACGACCAGTTCGTTGTTGACGTTGCGCACGTTCTCGATGGAGGACACAAGTTTACCGATCTCGGCTTTCGTTGCGGCGCTGGGCGCCTCGCCGCTGATCAGCACGTTGCGGTTGAAGCTGGTGACGTTCACATGCACATTGTTCTTGTATTGCTTGCCGATGCGGTCGAAGGCCTTGGTCTCGATCGCCTCGTCCTCGACATAGGCGCCGCTGGTGCGGCGGTCGCCGGCCATCAGCACGCCCGCACCGACGCCGGCGGCGACTACCGGGAAACAGCTTTGCAGCGAACCGGCCAGCAGGGCCAGCATCAACAGAGAAACAATACGCATCTTCATTCTCCCAACAACAAGTAATCGATCACATCGCACAGGCAATGCAGGCTTAACAAATGGACTTCCTGGATGCGCGCGGTGCTTTGCGCATTCACGCAGATCAGCACGTCGTCCGGGCGCAGCGCCGCGGCCATCGCGCCGCCGTCGCGCCCGACCAGTGCGACCACGCGCATGTTGCGTTCGTGGGCCGCATGGATCGCCGCGACCACGTTCGCCGAACTGCCGCTGGTGGAGATCGCCAGCAGGCTGTCGCGCGGCAGGCCGAGCGCGCGCACCTGCTTGGAGAATATCTGGTTGAAATCGTAGTCGTTGGCGATCGAGGTCAGCACCGAGCTGTCGGTGGTCAGCGCGATCGCGGCCAGGCCGGGGCGCTCCTTCTCGAAGCGGTTCAGCAGTTCGGCCGCGAAGTGCTGGGCGTCTGCCGCCGAGCCGCCGTTGCCGCAGCACAGGATTTTGCCGTCGTTGGTGACGCAGTCGAAGAACAGCTGTGCGCCGTCGGCGATGGGCTGCGCGAGTTCGTCCCTGACCCTGAGCTTGAGCTCGGCGCTGTCTTCGAAATGTTTGGTGATGCGTTTGTTGATGTCCATGGATGGGGTGTGCGTTAAATCAGCGCGAATATTAACCGAATCAGGCATCGAACGCATTTCTGAGCCATTGCACGTTGCTGCCCGCGTCGTCGTCCAGCAAAATCGCATCGAAGCGGCAAGGCGGGGTGCGGTTCAATCCGGCGAGATATTGCTGTGCGGTGCGCACGATGCGTTGCTGTTTGTGCGCGTCTATGCTGGCCGCCGCGCCGCCGAAACCGGCGTTGCGGCGCAGCCGCACCTCGACGAACACCAGCGTCGCGCCGTCCTGCATGATCAGGTCGATCTCGCCGTAGCGGCTGCGGTAGTTCTGCGCGACCGGTTGCAATCCCTGACGCTGCAGGTATTGCGCCGCCCAGTGCTCGGCACGGCGGCCGCGTTCGTTCATTGCGGCGGGCCCGCTTCCGGGACGGACGAGGCCGACATCAGGCCGGGGAACATCGGCACGACGGTCGCGGGCATATTCGGCAGTTGGGCATGGCCCTGCACGAATGTCGCCGGGATCGCGCTGCGCAAAAAGGTGTGATGGTCGAGGTCGATATGTCCGCTCACCCCGTCCAGCGGCAAGGCATCCAGCGTCTGTTTTTCCAGCAGGATGTGGATCAGGCGGAACGCATCGATGCCCAGCGCGTAAAAACGTTCGTTGTCAGCCGCCAGCGGCGGCGTGGCGCGCGGGTAGACCATCACTGCGGGGTGGTCCGGCTGCAGCAGCCAGGGCATGTCGACGAAGCGGATGCGTTCCAGGTCGTTGTTGACCAGCGTATTGGCGTTGCCGATGAAGATCTGCGAGGTCGCATGGATAGGCATGCGGTTCGGCAGGTAAGGGCGGACCAGGCGTGCCGTTGCCGCATCGGCGGCGAGGAACACCACCGTGTCGGCCTGGTCGGCGATATCGGCGAACACCGCCGGGTCGCCGCTGAATTCGATCTCGCTCAGCACGGTGCCGCCGAGGGCCGTCAATTCTTCGGCGAACGCGGTTTGCAGCCGTCTGGACAGTTGCGTGTTGACGGTGACGACGATGGCCTGATGGGCTCCCTGCCGCCGGGCGATCTTTGCGGTCTGCCGCGCTTCCGCCTCCAGCGCCATGCCGAAGAAATACAGTTGCGGCGATGCGGGCTGATCCGCGACGTTCAGCGCCAATGTCGGCACCGGCAGGATTTTCTCCGCCGCCAGCGTGGCGACGCCGTTGCGGGTCAGCGGTCCGACCACCGCGCGCGCACCGCTGGCGACAGCCTGGCGATACAGCGCGACGATGTCCTTGCCCTCGTCGAAACTGGCGTACACGCGCACCGGCAGGCTGCGCGGATCGGCGACCTCGACGCCCGCGGCGGCGAGGAATCCCTGCCGCACCGCATCGGCGGCGGGCGCGAAGGCGGCCGACTTCAGCGGCAGCAGCAGCGCGATATGCGGCGCGGGCTTCTCGTCCGGCGGCAGCGGCGGCTCTTCTGTGGCGCAAGCAAAACCGCTCACGTATAGTGCGAGCAAGGAAAAGAACCAGAGGAAAACCCGTTGCATCATACCCATCCGCAAAAACTCGAAGCCGCATTATATGTAGTCGCCACGCCGATTGGTAATCTGCGTGACATCACGTTGCGCGCGCTCGACGTGCTGGCGTCGGCGGACGCCGTTGCAGCCGAGGACACGCGCAACACCTCGCACCTGCTGTCGCACCACGGCATCTCGGCGAACAAGCTGATGGCGGTGCACCAGCACAACGAGCGGGGTGCGGCGGAGAAGATCGTCGCGATGCTGCAATCGGGCCAGAGTGTCGCCTTCGTCAGCGATGCCGGTACGCCCGCGGTCAGCGACCCCGGCGCGCTGCTGGTGCAGGCGGTGCTGGCCGCGGGCCTGCGCGTGGTCCCGGTTCCCGGCGCGAGTGCGGCGGTCGCGGCGCTGTCGGCCTCCGGCCTGGCCGCGCCGCATTTCCTGTTCTACGGCTTCCTGCCGAACAAGTCTGCCGCGCGCTGCACCGTGCTGCAAGGCTTGCAGGGCCATCTCTGCACGCTGGTGTTCTACGAGGCCCCGCATCGCATCGTCGAATGCGTCGCCGACCTGCATGCGGTGTTCGGCGGCGCGCGTCAGATCGTGCTGGCGCGCGAAGTCACCAAGCTGTTCGAGACCATCCATTCCTGCCGTCTGGACGAGGCCGAGGCCTGGTTGCAATCGGACAGCAACCAGCAGCGCGGCGAATTCGTCGTGCTGGTCTCGGGCGCGGAACCGCAGCAGGGCTTGCCCGCTGAGGCGCTGTCCACGCTGGGCCTGCTGCTCGAAGAGCTGCCGCTGAAACAGGCGGTGCAACTGGCCGCGAAGATCAGCGGCGCGAACCGCAGCGAGCTGTATCAGGAGGCGCTGCGAATGAAGGAAGCGGCCGAATGAATACCGCGTCAAACGCGCCGCTGATCCGGGCGCTGCTGACGCAGACTGAATGCTACGGCCATCCTGTCGGCGAGGTGCGGCTGATCGAGACGCATATTTCCTGGGTGTTGCTCGCCGGCGACTATGCCTACAAGATCAAGAAACCCGTCGATCTCGGCTTCCTCGATTTCAGTACGCTGGCGTTGCGCCGTCAGGCCTGCAACGAGGAAGTGAGACTGAACCGGCGGCTCGCGCCGGACTATTACCTCGGCGTCGTGCCTATCGCTGGCAGCCCGGATGCACCCCGCCTGAAAGGAACGGGTGTTCCTTTCGAATACGCGGTCCAGATGCGCCGTTTCCCGCCGGAAGACACGCTCGACCATCTGGCTCAGCGCGGCGAACTGGGCGTCGAACAGATCGACCGGCTCGCCGTGCGAATCGCTCGCTTCCATCGGGATGAGTGCGCCGTCGCCTCCGCCGATATGCCTTGGGGCGAACCGGAAACCATCGCCCGTGCGGTTGAGGAGAACTTCGAATTGCTGGCCGAACGGCTGCCCGATTCGGTATCGCTGAAGAAACTGCGGGACTGGAGCGAGGCCGAACACCGCCGCCTGACGCCGCTGATGCTGGAGCGCAAGCGCGCCGGTTTCGTCCGCGAATGTCACGGCGACCTGCATCTGGGCAACCTGGCTTGGGTGGACGGCGAACTGTTGATTTTCGACTGCATCGAGTTCAGCGCTGCATTGCGCTGGGTAGACGCGATCTCCGAAGTCGCATTCTGTTACATGGACCTGTTGCACCGCGGACAGGACAAACTGGCGATGCGTTTTCTGAATGCCTGGCTGGAGGCGACCGGCGATTACGAGGGCATTGCGCTGCTGCGCTATTACGCGGTGTACCGCGCGATGGTGCGCGCCAAGGTCGCGGCGTTGCGAGCCGGTCAGGCGGGCGGCGAGGCGGAGCGTGCCGAGGTCGATGTCTGCCTGCAACTGGCCGAACGGCTGATGCAGGGCGGGCCGCTGCGACTGTGGATCACTCACGGCCTGTCCGGTTCCGGCAAGTCCACGCAGACGCAGTCGTTGTTGCAGCAACAGGGCATGATACGGCTGCGTTCCGATGTCGAGCGCAAGCGTCTGGGCGGGCTGGAGGCGCTGGCGCGGAGCGGCGGCGGGGTGGGCGAGGGGCTGTACTCGGCGCAGGCCGGCGAACGCACCTACCGGCATCTGGCGCATCTCGCCGAAAAACTGCTGGAAGCGGGGTGGCCGGTGATCGTCGATGCCGCCGCTCTCCAGCGTTGGCAGCGCGACCTGTTCCTCGACCTTGCGCGGCGGCAGGGTGCGGAATTCCGTATCCTCGATGTGCAGGCCGATCCTGCCGTGTTGCGCGAGCGTATCGCCCGGCGTACGGCGCAGGGCAGGGATGCCTCGGATGCTGATCTGGGCATCCTGCAGCACCAGATGGAAACCGCCCAGCCGCTGGCGGCAGACGAAATGGCGTATGTCGTCGCGCTTCGAGGCGGAAACGAGGTTGCCGATGTGGTCATTTCTCCACCGACCTGCTATGGTGCGTAAAAAATAAATTCGATTTCAGGGAGGGGCGATGGACAAGCAGGAGAAGTTGCTCGCTATCAGCCAGCTGGTATTCGAGCTGAGCATCACCAGCAGCAGCACGGCCGATCTGGATGCGTTGCTGGAACGTCTGTTCGGGATACTGTGCAAGCATCGCGAATTCTCGCTGCAGCCGCGAGGCGCCATCGTGCTGCTGAATCCGCGCGGACGTTATTTTCAGGTCGCCCAGTTCGGCATAGCGCCCGGCTGGAAGTCGGACCACCGCTGGGAGGCTGGCATGTTTGCACTGGCCGAAATTTCAGAAACCTGCGAGATCGAGACGGTTCCGTTTCACGACGACGAACGGCAACGGGTGCTGTTGTTGCCGTTGCGCATCGACGGGCAGGGCGCAGGCTATGCCGTGTTGTTTGCCGCTCCGGATTACCAGCCCGCCGAGATGCATCTCGATTTCATGAACGATCTGGCACGCGCGCTTTCCGGCCTGGTCCAGCGCGCGCTGACCAGCGAGACCCTGCGCATACGCGAACTGGAACTCGAAGAGGCGCGAGCGGATGCCTTGCGCAGTCTGGGCGTGGCGTCCGAATATCGCGACAACGAGACCGGCTGGCACATCATGCGCATGACCAACTTCGCGCAGGCGATCGCCAAGGCGATGGACCTGCCGTCGGCGCAGCGCGAGTTGCTGTACGTCGCCGCGCCCATGCACGACGTCGGCAAGATCGGTATCGCCGATGCGGTGCTGTTGAAGCCGGGCAAGTTCACGCCGGAAGAATACGAGACGATGAAGACGCACACGCAGATCGGTGTGACCATCCTCGCCGGCAGCGATGCGCTGATCGCCGCCGCGCGCGACATCGCCGGTTCGCATCACGAACACTGGGACGGGAACGGCTATCCGCAGGGGCTGTCCGGCGAGCAGATACCGATACTGGCGCGCATTTGCGCGGTGGCCGACGTGTTCGATGCGCTCACGTCGAAACGCCCCTACAAAGAGCCGTGGACGGTCGAAGCCGCGCACGACTGGATCGTTGCCGAATCGGGGAAATATTTCGATCCGGCCGTGGTGCGCGCCTTCGAAGCCGCGATGCCGGAGATCCTGCGCATACGCGAGCTGTATCGCGACGACATCATCGATCCCAAGCAGGTGCTGACGCTGCCGCCGCTCGCGCCGCGCGCCGACGCCTGGGTGGCATGGGACGACGGCCTCAGTGTCGGCATCGACATCATCGACGAACATCATCGCTACCTGTTTGACCTGATCAACGACCTGCACGAGGTGGTCAGCGGCAAGCGCGGCGCGCGCGAGGTGGCAAGACTGGTCAAGGCGCTGGATGCCTATGCCAAGGTGCATTTCCGCGCAGAAGAACAGATGATGACCCATTACGAATTTGCCGGGCTGCCGCGCCAGGAGGAACAGCACCACGCCTTCGAAGCCAAGATCCGCGAATTCTACGAAGAGCTGCACGCCAACCCGCTGGTCGCGCAATTCGATGTGCTGGCCTATCTGCGCGACTGGCTGATCCACCACATTCGCGTCGAAGACGCCAAGTTGCGCGCGCTAGGCAGAGCCTGAGTTTCTGGGGCGACGCATTTGCAATGCGAACATATCCCGCCTTCCCTCTGAAGGGGAAGGGAAAAGCTCAGCAGCCTTCAGGCTACTCACGGTTTATCGCCCCCTTTGAGGGGCTCACCCAATAAGCCCCGGCTTTACCGAGGGTAGATCAACTTCTTTCCCGCAATCGGGAGAGAGACTGTCGATGCTAATGAAACCGGGAGGCTTGTTTCTTTGATGCCGGAGAAATGGGCAGCCGCAATGTGAAGCACGTACCCGAGCCGTTCGATTCCCAGCGCACCTCCGCACCGAGGGTCTCCGCTCGGCGCAACTGGTTCGACATTCCTTTTCCTCCGCGCTTGAGCGCCTCCTCAACAACAAATCCCCGACCGTTGTCCGCGATGCTCACCGCCACGAAATCGTCGTCGATTTTCGTGGAGAACCTGATCTCCGTGGCGTGGGTATGCTTGATGATATTGGTGAACGCCTCCTGCAAAATGCGCAGGATATGCAGCGAGCTTTGGGGGACAAGCCAATGGAGCGCGGGGACATCGCTCACCTCCCAGCGCAGCGCGATGTGCGAGCTTTTCAGGCGCGGCTCCAGACGGTAGCGCAGTGTCGCCAGCAACAGCAGCAAATCGGCATCCACCGGCTCCATCGAATCAATCGCCAGCTTGAGATCGTTGATGCAGTCTTGTAGCAACTGCGCAATATCGGGCGCACCCAACTGCCCGCGTTCTACCACTTTTAACGCACTGACCAGCGACGAGCCAAGACCGTCGTGCATGTCTTGCATCAGGCGCTGGCGTTCCTGCGTCAGCATCTCCCGTTGTTCGATTTCGTGCAGTCGGGTATGGCTTTCGAAGATGTCCGCCTCCATCCGTTTACGTTTGGAAATGTCGGTGATAAAGCCGTGCCAGAGCACGACACCTTCCGCTTCTTGTTGCGGTAGCGCATTGCCATGCAGCCAGTGCGTTGTGCCATCCTCAAAATTTACCCGGTATTCCTGATTCCAGAGAGAGAGGTCTTGTGCCGACTTTTGGATTGAGGTGACGACCGCATCGCGGTCGTCAGGATGGATAAGGGAAAATATTCTGGCGGCATCCTCGAGAACATCTTCGGGATTCAACCGGAAAATTTCACGGATGGCATCGCTGGCGAAAGGAAGGCAGAAATGCCCGTCAGGATACAAGCGATACTGAAATACAAGGCCCGGCACTTGGCAGGCGATTTTATATGAGCGATCGAGAATCTCTAGTCGGGCATCTTCAAGCTGCTTGCGGCGCGCGGCGATGACGGCGAGATAAATCATCGCCACGACAGTAAACAAGAAGATGAGTGAATAGATAACAATATTGCGTAGCCATCTGACGAGCACCTCGTCGAGTTGGCGCGACAGAATCAAGCTCAGGCCCGTGTTACCCACATCCCGCACGAGGAAAAGCCGGGTCTTGCCGTTATGGGCAGAGGGGCCGATGTGGCGCGTCACCGGACTGCCCGCGAGCGCGTGCTCCCGAAAAACCGTGCTGACTTTGACGATGTTGTTGCCGAAGAATTTTTCCGGTGCCTCGCGGCGATACATAAGGTCGCCGTCGCGGTTGAAAATAACAGACATGCTGGCAGAGTCGTCCGGGTTGATCGAGCGTAATACCTCCGGGAAATACGTATATCCGATGGTTGCCGCCGCGATGCCGACAAACCGTTTATCGGTGTCGATAATGGGGATGCTGAAAGTGACAGCAGTAACGCCGAGCAGATTTTTATCCGGCCTCGACATGAACAATGCCGGCGTCAGCCCGGAGGCGAGCTGCTCGGCAAAATAAGACTCTTGGGAAACATCGCGCCCGACAAGTGCGGCATCGGTGGCGGCAATAATGCGACCCGCCGCATCGGTTACCAGCAGCGTGCCGATTTCGGGAATATCTATTTTTTGCTGGACGAGGAATGCGATTAACGCTTTATCCTGAACAGAACGGCTGTTCAATCGAGCCCCAGCGACCTGGTTCAGCAAGCGACCGATATCGTCCAGCGCATCGGCAATCTTGGCCCCGGCGTTGCGGGCATGGGAATCGAGCAGCCGGAATTCCGTATCCTGTGTTTGCCGATACTCGTCATAGGCGATCCAACCGAGTGTGCTGCCGACGAGCAGCAACACGGCGATGGCGGCGGTACTTTTATGTCCCGGAAACAGCCTTAGCAGTTCTGCTTGAATGCGAGCTTTGGCGAAGTGCAAATTATTTTTCATCCGGAGAGGCTTGCAGGAAGTCGGAATTGTTTGCAATGGGCAGTCGCAACGTAAAGCTCGTGCCCGAGCCGTTCGATCAGGCCGCCAGCAGTCAGAACGAGATACGGGCGAGCGGCGCTTTGCGGCTACTCACCCAGCAACCCCAGCTTGCGCGCCTCGAAGATAGCCTCGGCTTTTGAATTGACTTCCAGCTTGCCGTAAATACGCCGCACGTAGGTCTGTACCGTGTGCCGCGAAATCCCGAGCAAATCGGCGCTCTCATCGGACGTGTAACCACGGGTGATGTGCTTCAGCACCTCATTCTCGCGCGCCGACAAGGTGTTTTTCGGCGTGATCGCCTGGAGCTGCACCGGCGGCGTGGCGGGTTTATCGTTCTGCCGGAAGCGCATCAAAATCTGGCGCGCGATCAGGGGGCTGATCGGGCTGCCGCCCGCATGCAAACTGCGAATCCCGGAGAGCATATTTTCCAGTGAGCTGTCTTTCAGCAGATAGCCCGCCGCACCCGCCTCAAGCGAACGCATCACATGTATTTCATCGCCGAATACAGTGCATACAACGATATTGCAGTCCGGACACTTCGCGTGCGCAGCCCGGATCACATCAACACCCGAGCCGTCCGGCAAGCCGAGATCGACCAGTAATACATCCGCCTGCAACTGATCCAGCATCTGCAAACCTTGCTCCCGCGTAGCCGCCACGCACTGTAGCACCATATCCGGCGCAGACCTGATGGCATCGGCCAACGCATTTTGAAAATCAATATTGTCTTCTACCAGCGCAACGCGGATGAGAGAGTTGCTCGGGAGCGCGTGCATAACAACGTCTTTCGTTTAATCCGGGAGAGCGGATTTTGTGGGAACGCATAGTGACACACATCCAGAAATGCCTTGTCCCTAGTTCTGGGGACAAGGAGGGCGCATAGCTCTGGGCATTACTTGCGAAGATGCATCTGTTGCAACCTGCTTGCGGATTCCAGGTGCGTACAACTTTAATGTCCTCACCATTCAAAACGCTCCTCCTTGTCACTAGTTCGAGGGACATACAGCCACTCCTGTTTGATCTAGCATCGCCCCGTCAAATTTAGCCTCAATTTGCTAGGCACATAAACAGGAGTTTTACGCATGAATCACACATACCGCCTAGTCTGGAGTCGCATCAGCAACTCTTGGATTGCCGTCGCCGAAAACGTCAAATCCCAAGGCAAATCAAGCTCGGGCCGTAAGGGCTGTGTGGTCGGCGCAATAGCCGGTAGTGCATTCCTGGTCTCGGCCGCGATGGCCGCCCCGGTCGGTGGGCAGATTAGCGCGGGTTCCGGCACCATCACTCAATCCGGCTTGAACACCACCATCAACCAGGCCAGCCAGAACCTCGCCATCAACTGGCAGAGCTTCGGCATTGCCGCCAACGAAGCGGTGCGCTTCAACCAGCCCGGCGCTTCGTCCATCGCGCTTAACCGCATCACCGGCCAAGACCCCAGCCAGATTCTCGGTTCCTTGAGCGCCAACGGCCAAGTGTTCATCCTCAACCCCAACGGCGTCCTGTTCGGCAATGGCTCGCAAGTCAACGTCGGCGGCTTGGTCGCCTCGACCCTAGGCTTGAGCGACGCCGACTTTATGGCGGGCAAGTCCAGCTTTAGCGGCAATGGCGGCAGCGTCGTCAACCAGGGCACGCTCACTGCCGCGCAAAACGGCTACATCGCCATGCTCGCCCCGGAAGTGCGCAACGAAGGCGTGATCTCCGCTACCCTCGGTACCGCGTTACTGGCCGCAGGCGACAAAGTCACCCTCAACCTCAACAACGGCTCGCTGCTCTCTTACAGCATCGACCAAGGCGCGATCAACGCGCTGGCCGATAACAAGCAACTGATCCAGGCCGATGGCGGCCAAGTGTTCATGTCGGCCAGGGCTGCCGATGTCTTGAGCACGGCGGCGGTCAACAACACCGGCATCGTCCAGGCGCGCACCATCCAGAATGTGGGCGGAGTCATCAAGCTCATGGGCGACATGCAAACCGGCACCGTGAATGTCGGCGGCACGCTGGATGCCAGCGCACCGAATGGCGGTAATGGCGGCTTCATCGAAACCTCTGCCGCGCATGTGCATGTGGCGAACGATGCCAAAGTCACCACCCTCGCTGCCAACGGCTTGAACGGTACCTGGCTGATCGACCCGGTGAACTTCACCATCGCCGCAGCAGGCGGCGATATGACCGGTGCAGCCGTAACTACGGCATTGAGCACCGGTAACGTCTTCATCTTGAGCACTACTGGCGGAACAGGCACGGAAGGCGACATCAACGTCAACGACGCAGTGAGTTGGAACGCTAACTCGCTCGTCCTCACCGCGCAAAACAACATCAACATCAACGCCGTGATGACGGCCACCGGCACTGCCGGTCTGGGGCTGGAATTCGGTCAAGGCGCAGTCGCCGCTGGCAACACCAGCAAGGTCATCACCGGCATCAACGGCAAAGTGAACCTGCCCGCTGGCACCACCAACTTCACCACCCTGCAAGGCTCGAATGGCGTACTGAAAAACTACACCGTCATCACCAGCTTGGGCGCGGCGGGTAGCGCGAACCAAGCCGACTTGCAGGGTATGAACGGCAGCACGTGGCTAGGAACGAACTACGCCCTCGGTGCCGACATCAATGCCGCCGCAACCTCAGGCTGGAACATGACCAATGGCTTGAATCCGTTCGCTCAAGGTTTCACGCCAATCGTAGGTTTCCTGGGTACCTTCGACGGCCTCGGTCACACCATTACCGGCCTCACTATCAACAGGCAACAGAGCCTCCTCGGCTTGTTCGGCAGTGCGACTTCGACTTCCATCATCCGTAACGTGGGTCTGGTCGGTGGCAGCGTGGATGGCAGAGGGTCTTGGACTATCGGCGGGCTGGTTGGCTATGGGCAAGGCACCATCAGCAACAGTTACAACACCGGTACGGTGAGCAGCATCGGCGGCGGCTATATTGGCGGGCTGGTGGGCAACAACAGCTACGGCACGATCAACACCAGCTACACCACGGGCAACGTGAGCGGAACCAACTATGTCGGCGGGCTGGTGGGCAACAACAGCTACGGCACGATCAACACCAGCTACACCACGGGCAACGTGAGTGGAAACCAGCGAATCGGTGGGTTGGTGGGGTATAGCTATGGCACAGTCAACAACAGCTACCACACCACCGGCAGCGTGACGGGTGCTTCTTACGTGGGCGGGCTGGTGGGCTCAAATTATGGCACGGTCACTAACTCGTTCTACGAGGTGGATACGGTCGCCGTCAACGGTGCCAACTCGCCTGGCGCACACGGTATTTACGCCAATCAGTTTGGCGCTTGGCAAGCAGGCGGCTTAGTGGCACTGAACGTCGCCAATTATTTTACCAATATATCCGGCAATAACTACAGCGTCGGCACCGTGCAAAACATGCAAGACCTGCTGGCGTTCAACGGCAACGCGGCGTTAACCTTCACGCTGGCGGGCAATATTGATCTGGCCACCGCTCCTGCCGGCTTCTACCTCCCCACTTGGGCGGGCACGTTTGACGGCGCAAACAATACCCTCTCCAACTTCACGCTGAGCAATTCCAATGGCAACATCGGCCTGTTCGGCAAGACAGAGGCAGGTTCCCACATTAACAACCTGGGGTTGCTCAACGTTAATGTCAGCGGCACCACGGGCAATAATGTCGGTGGGCTGGTGGGCCATGCTTACGGCACCATCAGTAACAGCTACACCACCGGTAGCGTGAGCAGCACCACCGGCCATTATGTTGGCGGGCTGGTGGGCAATCAGAGCTACGGTAGTAGCGTCATTGCGAGCCACTCCACCGCCACGGTGAGCAGCACGTCGGGCGGCCGCATCGGCGGGCTGGTGGGCTATAGTTACGGCACGATCAGCAACAGCTACGCCAGCGGCAACGTCAGCAGCACGACGGGTAGCCGCATCGGCGGGCTGGTGGGGGAGGCGAGAGGTACGATCAGTAACAGCTACGCCTCGGGCAGCGTGAGTGGCGTTAGTTACGTCGGCGGGTTGGTGGGGCAGGACGGCGGCACAGTCAGCAACAGCTATCGCGCCACCGGCAGCGTGACGGGTACAGGAAGCAATGTCGGCGCACTGGTGGGAGGGGGTTATGGCTCCCCGACCAACTCGTTCTATGACATGGATGTGGTCAGCGTGAATGGTGCGACATCATTTGGCGCGAATGGTCTTTACACCGGCCAATTTAGCGACTGGAAAAATAACAGTTTTGCACTCAACCCCGTCACCTATTTTGGCGCGGCGACGGCGGTCAACACCTACACCGTCAGCGGCGTGCAGGGCTTGAAAGACCTGCTGGGTTTCACCAGCAATGCCGCGCTAACCTTCAATCTGGCGGGTAATATCGACATGGCTGCCGCACCGGTCGGCTTCTATTTAGCCAATTGGGCGGGCACGTTTGACGGCGCGGGCAACACCATTTCCAACTTCACGCTGAATAATCCCATTGACAGGATCGGCTTCTTCGGCCGCACAGCGGCGGGTTCCACCGTCAAGAACTTGGGGCTGCTCAACGTTGCAGTCACAGGCAGCAATTATGTCGGCGGCTTGGTGGGGCTGAACTACGGCACGGTCAGCAACAGCTATACCACCGGTAACGTCACCGGTGCGAGCAACGTTGGCGGGCTGGTGGGGCAGAACTACGGCAGCGGCATCATCAACACCAGCCATTCTTCGGCCACGACGAGCGTCACCACGAACGGCGTTGTCGGCGGGTTGGCGGGGCAAAACTACGGCACGATTGACACCAGCTACGCTACAGGTAACGTGAGCAGCACCACGGGCGACTATGTCGGCGGGCTGGTGGGTTATGACGATGGCACGATCAGCAACAGCTACGCCACCGGCAACGTGAGCAGCGCGTCGGGCTGGAGGATCGGCGGGCTGGTGGGGTATGGCAGGTGGAACAACACCATCGACAACAGCTACGCCACCGGTAACGTCAGCACGACGGGCAGTTATGTCGGCGGTCTGGTGGGCTACGGTTACGGCGCAGTCAGTAACAGCTACGCCACGGGTAACGTCAGCGGTGCGAACAACGTCGGCGGGTTGCAGGGTTATGGTAGGAATTCCGCGACGATCAGCAACAGCTACGCCACCGGTAACGTCACCGGTACGAGCAACGTTGGCGGGCTGGTGGGCTATAGTTACGGCGCTGTCAGCAACAGCTACGCCACTGGACTCGTCACCGGCACCAGCAATGTCGGCGGGCTGGTGGGCTATGGTTTCTACGGCACTGTCAACAACAGCTACGCCACTGGCCTCGTCACCGGCACCGGCAATGTCGGCGGGCTGGTGGGGTACAGCTACGGCGCTACACTCGCCGCGAATTTCTGGGATGTCACTACCTCCGGCTTGGCAGACGGGCTGGGCATCGGCAGTGATTACGGGACTCTCGGTGTTGCCGGAACACCACAAACCGGCGTGAGCGGACTCACCACCACTCAGATGCACGCGCAAGCCAGCTTCACACCGGCGGGTACGGCAGCAGGGCAGTGGGACTTTACGCCCAACACCGGTACTTGGGTAATGTTTGAAGGCCAATCCAACCCGCTGCTGCGCGCGCTGATGACCCAGTTGACGGTCACCGCGAACGATGCCAGCAAGACCTACGATGGTTTGGCTTATAACGGCGGCGCGGGCGTGACTTACTCCGTGACTCCTAGTATGTCTCTCGGCACGTTGAGTTACACCGGCGCCTCGCAAGGGGCAACCAATGCGGGCAGCTACGCTATCACCGCGAGCGGCCTGACTTCCAACCAGAGCTACCTCATCAGCTTTGTGGATGGCACATTGACCGTGAGCAAAGCCAACGCCACCGTCACCGCCAACAGCGGCAGCGGCACATACAGCGGCGTAGCCCAAAGTGTGAACGGCTTCACCGCCAGCGGCTTGGTGAACGGAGAGACAGCCAGCGTGCTTGCAGGCGTTACGGCAACGGGTGCTACCGGCACCAACGCAGGCAGCTACACCAGCACCGCCAGCGGCACCGACGGCAACTACAACCTGACGTTTGCGAACGGTACATTGACCATCAGCAAGGCC
>JAUXOL010000015.1 GCA_030682375.1 Gallionella sp.
GCCAGCAGCTAAGCCAGCAGCTAAGCCAGCAGCGAAGCCAGCAGCTAAGCCAGCAGCTAAGCCAGCAGCTAAGCCAGCAGCTAAGCCAGCAGCTAAGCCAGCAGCTAAGCCAGCAGCTAAGCCAGCAGCTAAGCCAGCAGCGGTAGCTCCTGTTGCAGCAGCCAAGCCGGTGGCACCAGCTCCTGCTCCTTCTGCGCCAGCACCTGTGCGTCCGGCAGCTACATGGCCCTTCCCTACACCGGGAATCGGCAAGCCGAACTGATCGGGGACGTCGCTGTGGCAGTGCGACACCTGACACGGTGAGGCGCGGCCATCCGATAAGACTGCCAGCCAGTGAGCGCGGCCATTGAGGAATGTGCGCCGGGTCGATGGTTGTGGTGTGCGGGAGGGGCTGCTCGACGGCAGCTCCCGCAATCGGGTTGGTTTCGTCGCTGGCGTGTTCTGGTTGCCCCCTTGGTGCATGAGCATTCGGGAGTTGCAGCGGTCGTTTCTGGCGCACTGGGTTCGTGCGATTTTTTTGCCAATCGGGCATTGGCGAGCTGTTCTATTTCATCACCGCCACAGGCGCTTGTGATAGGCTTTGTGCCCCTTGAATTTCCGCTTCGTTCCTGTCCCCACTTCGCCCCAAACTCGCCTACGAGATGAGCTTCTATAGCGCCGAACTTGCCTACCGCAGCGATGCCGGTGATTATTTTTCCGCTATCGCCGACTTGCCTTGGGCGGCATGGCTGGATAGCGGCGGCATGTCGCGTTACGACATACTCACTGCAGCACCGCAATATGTCGTTGTGCCGGATGCCGGGACATGCGGCGATCTGTTCGGCTTGTTGCGTGCCGAGCTGGGCTCGCAGCTTGCGGCCGTCGAAGGCATACCGTTCGCAGGCGGAGCGTTGGGCTACTGGAGTTACGACCTCGGGCGCCGGACGATGGATCTGCCGAGCATCGCGCAGGATGCCGAGCACTTGCCGGACATGGCGGTAGGTATGTACGACTGGGCGCTGGTGCTGGATCATCAGCTGAAGACTGCGAGGCTGGTGTCGCACCGTCGCTATTCCGAGACCGTGGCATTGTTGTCGCAGATACTGGAGCGCTTGAAAAGCGGCTCGTCATCGACGGGTGGTGGTTTTCAAGTGCACGGCCGCATCGCATCCAACTTCTCCCGCGATTCGTACCGTGTCGCATTCGATGCCGTGCAAGCCTATCTGCAGGCGGGTGACTGTTATCAAGTCAACCTCGCACAGCGTTTCGGTGCACAGGCTTCGGGCGATGCGCTAGGTGCATATCTCGAGCTGCGCAGCATGAGCCCGGCACCGTACTCCGCATTCCTGAACCTGCCGCAGGCGCAGATACTCTGCGCTTCGCCGGAGCGTTTCCTCAGCGTGCGTTCCGGGCATGTGGAGACTAAGCCGATCAAGGGAACGCGTCCGCGTGGCATGGATGCGCACAGCGATCTTCGGTTGGCCGAAGAATTGAGGCTGCATCCCAAGGATAGGGCCGAGAACCTGATGATCGTCGATCTGCTGCGCAACGATCTCGGCAAGAGCTGCGCGCCGGGCTCGGTGCGCGTGCCCAAGCTGTTCGAGGTGGAGAGCTACGCCAATGTGCATCACCTGGTCAGTACCGTCGAAGGCGAATTGGCCGAAGGGTGCGATGCGCTCGATCTGCTGCGCGATTGCTTTCCCGGCGGTTCCATCACCGGTGCACCAAAGCGGCGTGCGATGCAGATCATCGAGGAGCTGGAGCCGAACCGCCGCGGTGTGTATTGCGGTGTGATCGGCTACGTCGGGTTTGACGGGAATATGGACACTAACATTGCGATCCGTACGCTGGTGTATTCGGGAGGCGAGATCAGGTGTTGGGCCGGCGGCGGCCTCGTCGCGGATTCGCAATGTGATGCCGAGTACCAGGAGACGCTGGACAAGGCGTCGGCGATGCTGGCATTGCTGAAGAAGTTTGGCGGCAGCGGCGAGTGACTTGGATTCGTGCCAGGAGTCTTGCCGCAGGGTTACCTAAGTCTGCTCGTCGGGCAGGCAGGTTCCATTACCCGGCGTTCTTCACCCGGATTATCCTTACCACTTCCTGAATCTTGCGCAGGCTGCGCATGACGTTGGCAAGGTGCAGGCGGTGGCTCACTTCCAGCGTGAAGTGCAGCGCGGTGTATTCGCCTTCGTTGACGAAGTTGACGTTGCTGATGTTGGATTCCGCTTCGGCGATCGCGGCGGCGACCTTGGCCAGCACACCGCGCTGGTTGGCGACGATCAGCTTGATGCTGACGTCGAAGGAGCGGTTGATGTTCTGGTCCCACGCCACGTCCAGCCACTGTTCGCCGCTGCTGTGGCCGCGGCGCAGCGTCGGGCAGTCGTGGGTATGCACCACCAGGCCCTGGCCGCTCTTGATGATGCCGATGACGGGGTCGCCGGGGATGGGGCTGCAGCATTTGGCGAACTGGACCGCCATGCCTTCGGTGCCGTGGATCGTGATCACCGCGTTCTGTGCGGCTTCGCCCGTTGTGCTTTCGCCGAGGCTGGCGAGCTGGCGCGCGACTACCATGTTCAGACGCCGACCCAGGCCGATGTCGGCGAGGATGTCCTGTCGGGTCTTGACGCCGGTGTCTCGCAGCAGCTTGTTCCAATGCGCATCGCCGATATCCTGCGATTTGATCCCGAGCGCGTGCAGGGCCTGGTTCAGCAGGCGTTCGCCGAGCTGGGCGGACTCGCCCGATTGCATCGTCTTCAGGAAGTGACGGATGTGGCTGCGCGCCTTGCTGGTGGCGACGTAACCCAGCCAAGCCGGGTTGGGCTTGGCGTGCGGCGCGGTGATGACCTCGATGCGGTCGCCGTTGCGCAGCTCGGTGCGCAGCGGCACCAGTTCGTGGTTGACCTTGACGGCGATGCAGCGGTTGCCGATGTCGGTATGCACGTTGTAGGCGAAATCCACCGCAGTCGCCCCGCGCGGCAGCGACATGATCTTGCCCTTGGGCGTGAATACGTACACCTCGTCCGGGAACAGGTCGACCTTGAGGTGGTCGAGGAACTCCGACGAGTCGCTGCTCTGGCTCAGGCTCTCCAGCAACTCCTGCAGCCATTGGTGAGTCTTCTTGTGCAGATCGTTGATGGATTCGTGGCCGCTCTTGTACAGCCAGTGTGATGCCACGCCGGCGTCGGCGATGCGATGCATCTCGTGGGTGCGGATCTGGATCTCGATCGGCGTGCCGAACGGACCAAACAGCGTGGTGTGCAGCGACTGGTAGCCGTTCACCTTGGGGATCGCGATGTAGTCCTTGAACTTGCCGGGGATGGGCTTGTACAGCCCGTGCAGCGCGCCCAGTGCGACGTAGCAGGCGGGGACGTCGTCGACCAGCACGCGGAAGCCATAGATGTCGAGCACTTCGGCGAAGGCCAGCGACTTCGACTGCATCTTCTTGTAGATGCTGTAGATGTCCTTCTCGCGGCCGGTCACGTCGGCGTGTATGTGCTGTTCGCCTAGCCGCTGGTAAATCGCGACGAGGATCTTGCTGACCACCTCGCGGCGGTTGCCCCGCGCGACTTTGAGCGCTTTGGCCAAGACCGAGTAGCGGTTAGGGTGCAGGTGCTTGAAGCTCAGGTCTTCGAGTTCGTGATAGATGTCGTGCAGGCCGAGGCGATTGGCGATCGGCGCGTAGATGTCCATCGTTTCGCGCGCGATGCGTTCGCATTTCTCTCGCGCCATCGACTCCAGCGTGCGCATGTTGTGCAGCCGGTCCGCCAGCTTGATCAGGATCACGCGCACATCGCGCGCCATCGCCAGCAGCATCTTGCGGAAGTTCTCCGCCTGCGCGTCCTCGCGCGTCTCGAATTGCAGGCGGTCGAGCTTGGAGAGGCCGTCGACCAGTTCGGCGACCGGCTTGCCAAACTTTGCGGCGATGTCTTCGCTGGTTATCTCGGTGTCTTCGACCACGTCGTGCAGCAATGCGGCGACGATAGCCTGCACGTCGATGTGCAGCGTGGTCAGGATGCGGGCTACTGCGATCGGGTGGGTGACATAGGGATCGCCGGATTGGCGCAGTTGTCCTGCGTGCGCCGCCCGGCTGAATTCGATGGCTCCGCGGACGTGTTCGACGTCCTGCGGCTTAAGATACGCTGCGACTTCTTCGAGCAGTAATTCCGCGTCGGCCATGCGTAGTCAATTTATGCTTGACCGCGATTCAGGATTTCCTTGCCGACCTTGCCTTCGCTGATCTCGCGCAGCGCGATGACGGTGGGTTTGTCCTTGCTTTCCTCGACCAGGTGGGTCGCGCCGTTGGCCAGCTGGCGTGCGCGATAGGCGGCGGCCAGGGTCAGTTCGAAACGATTGGGGATGAAGCTGAGGCATTCCTCGACGGTGATACGTGCCATGATTTTTACTCCGGATGCTGTAACTGGTTGATCAATGCCTGGTGGCGGGACATCTGCGCCGAACCGCGCACTCTGGCGGCGATAGCCACAGAGTTCAGTTCGCGCAACGCCTCGTTCAGATTGTCGTTGATAATAACATAGTCGAATTCGGCGACATGCGCGACATCGTCGCGCACCGCCGCCATGCGCCGCGCGATCACTTCGTCGTTGTCCTTGCCGCGGCCCTTCAGGCGCTGCTCCAGCGCTTCCAGCGACGGCGGCAGGATGAATATGCTGATGCAATGTGGAAACAGGCGGCGGACCTGAGCTGCGCCCTGCCAGTCGATCTCCAGCAGGATGTCGCGCCCCTGATCGATCTCCTGCGCTATCCAGCGCTGCGATGTGCCGTACAGGTTGCCGTAGACTTCAGCGCTCTCGAGGAACTCGCCGTTCTTCATCATCGCGACGAAGGTCTCGCGGCTGACGAAGTGGTAGTCCCTGCCGTCGATCTCGCCGGGGCGCGGGTTGCGCGTGGTGTAGGAGACGGACAGGTTGATCAGCGGGTTGATGTCGAGCAGCGCGCGCACCAGGCTGGTCTTGCCCGCGCCGGACGGCGCGCTGACGATGAACAGGTTTCCGGACATTTCTTTTACTCCAGGTTTTGAATTTGTTCGCGCATTTGCTCGATCAGGATTTTCATCTCCATCGCGCTGCGCGAGACTTCGGCATCGACCGATTTGGAACCGAGGGTATTTGCCTCGCGGTTCAGTTCCTGCATCAGGAAATCCAGCCGTTTGCCGACCGCGCCGCCTTGCGCCAGGATGCGTCGCATCTCGGTCAGGTGGCTCGCCAGCCGGGACAGTTCCTCGTCGACGTCGATCTTGCTGGCGAACAGCGTGATCTCCTGGCGGATGCGTTCGTCGAACAGGTCTGTTGCAGGCGCGTTCTGCAGCGCCTCGCGCAGCCGCGCGGTGAGCTTCTGTTCGTAGGCGGCAATCGCGGCCGGTACATGCGGCATCACGCCTTCGCGCAAGGCCTCGATCTTCTCTACGCGCTGTAGCAGGAAATCTTTCAGCTTCTCGCCTTCGCGGGCGCGCGACGCGGAGAATTCCTGCAATGCCTCCTGCAGTAGCTTGAGCAGCGCACTGCGCAACTCATCCGCCGAGGCGGATGGCGTCTCCAGCACGCCTTGCCACTTGAGCACGTCAGCCGCGCTCAACGAGCGCGCATCCGGCAGCGCGGCCTGCACTTCGCGGTTCCAGTCGGCCAGCTGTCGCAACAGGTCGCGGTTCAGCGTCGCGCCGTTCTGTGCCGAACGCGCCGCGTAATTGACCCGGCAATCCACCTTGCCGCGCTGCAGTTGCGCGGAGATCGCTTCGCGCATCGCGCCCTCGAAGGTGCGCAGTTCGTCCGGCATGCGCAACTGGATGTCCAGATAGCGGTGGTTGACGGCGCGCAGCTCCAGCGTCAGCGAACCGCTGTCGAGTTCCGCGCCGGTGGCGGCGTAACCGGTCATGCTCAGGATCATGGCGAGAGTTCCGAAAAGTGGCAGCCGAACAAATGACTGTGCTGAAAGCGCGCATTATATTACGATTGGCTACTTTCAATTCATTCACCGGCTCATGAAGTTCTCGGTCCATCAGGCCAGCCACATCGGCAACCGCAAATACAATCAGGATCGTGTCGCCTACGCCTACACCGGCGACGCGCTGCTGCTGGTGCTGGCCGACGGCATGGGCGGGCACCTGCACGGCGAGCTGGCTGCCGGGCTGATCATCGACACCTTCGCCGAGCAGTTCGGGCGCGAAGCGCATCCGCGTATCGACGCCCCCGAGCGCTTCATCGGCGAGGCGATGAAACAGGCGAACGAGCGCATCATGAAGTTCCCGCACGACCCGGCCAAGGGTGGTTTCCCCGGCTCCACCTGCGTGGCGGCGTTGATCCAGGACGGCAAGATGCACTGGGGGCATGCGGGAGATTCCCGTCTGTACCTGCTGCGCGACCGCAAGATACAGGCCCGGACGCACGACCATTCGATGGTCTATCAGTGGATGGAGTGGGGCGTGATCACGCCCGAGGAGGCGCGCGTGCATCCGCAGCGCAACCAGATCACCAACTGCCTCGGCGGCCAGAGCGATATGTTCTATATGGAGCCCGGCGAGCCTGTCGCATTGCAGTCCGGCGACGTGCTGCTACTCGGCAGCGACGGCCTGTGGGGGCCGTTCACCGACGAAGAGTTGATCGCAGCATTCGCTTCCAAGCCGATACCGGAGGTGCTGGACGAGCTGGTCACCCTTGCACTGGAGCGCGAGCAGGGAAAATCGGACAACGTCACCGGCCTTGCGATACGCTTGGGCGACAGCGAAGCGGCGCATGACGGCATTGAGCCGGTTTGCCACATTCTCGAAATTCATTGAACGAAGGGGCGCGAGAAGCTTTTGTGCGGGTACCCGCACGGCACGCCGTCCCCCTGCATCTTTTTTATCAGGAGTATTAAGAACATGCGTCCAAGCGAAAGACAAGCCAGCCAGTTGCGCAATATCCGCATCACCCGCCGCTACACCAAACACGCCGAAGGCTCGGTGCTGATTGAGTGCGGCGACACCAAAGTCATCTGCACCGCCAGCGTCGAAGAGCGTGTGCCGCCGCACAAGAAGGGCAGCGGAGAAGGCTGGGTGACCGCCGAATACGGCATGCTGCCGCGCTCCACCGGCAGTCGCATGAGCCGCGAGGCCGCCAAGGGTAAACAATCCGGCCGCACCCAGGAGATCCAGCGTCTGATCGGACGCAGCCTGCGTGCCGTGGTCGATCTGGGCAAGCTGGGCGAGCGCACGATACAGATCGATTGCGACGTGATCCAGGCCGACGGCGGCACGCGTACCGCCAGCATCACCGGCGCGTTTGTCGCGCTGCACGATGCGGTGAGCGGGCTTATTAGCAATGGCCTGATCAAGGAGAGCCCGCTGAAAGACTTCGTCGCGGCGATTTCGGTCGGCATCTATCAGGGCACGCCGGTGCTCGATCTCGATTACGTCGAAGACTCCGCCTGCGACACCGACATGAACGTCGTGATGCTCGGCAGCGGCCACTTCGTCGAAGTGCAGGGCACGGCGGAAGGCCATCCCTTCTCGCGCGAGGAAATGGATACGTTGCTGGAGCTGGCGAAGAACGGCATCGCGCAACTGGTGGAGATGCAGCGGACGGCGCTGGCGAAGGATTGATAATTCCGTAGGGGCGCGATTCATCGCGCCCTTTTCGATACGTGAACAGATCAGGGCGCTATGAATCGCGCCACTACATAAAAATGCAAAAACTCGTCATCGCCTCCAACAACCAAGGCAAGTTGCGCGAATTCCAGCGCATGCTGGCCCCGCTCGGTATCGAAGTGCTGACCCAGTCGCAACTCGCCATCTCCGAGGCCGAAGAGCCGCACTGCACCTTCGTCGAGAACGCGCTCGCCAAGGCGCGCCACGCCAGCCGCGAGAGCGGCCTGCCCGCGTTGGCGGACGATTCCGGCATCTGCGTCGATGCGCTGGGCGGCGCGCCCGGCGTGATCTCGGCGCGCTACGCCGGAGACAACCCCAAGTCCGACGCACGCAACAACGAGAAGTTGCTGCGTGAGATGCAGGGCGTGACCGACCGCCATGCGCATTACTACTGCGTGCTGGTGCTGGTGCGCCACGCCGACGATCCTCAGCCGCTGATCGCCGAAGGCGAATGGCATGGCATGATCGCGCACGAAGAGCGCGGTGACGGCGGCTTCGGCTACGATCCGATGTTCTGGCTGCCCGAACTCGACAGGATGAGCTCCGAGCTGAGTCACGATGAAAAGGCGCAGCTCAGTCATCGCGCCAAGGCGCTGAAGGTGCTGCTGGAAAAATTAAAGATGTAGGGTGCGCTTTACGCATCCTCAATCACAGGTGCGCATGGCGCACCCCGCGATATGATCACTCATCCGTTACATCCCGTAGGGCTAAAATCGCAGCCGGTGAATTTCCAGGCCTTGCCGCCGCTGTCGCTGTACATCCATGTCCCATGGTGCGTGCGCAAGTGTCCCTATTGCGACTTCAACTCGCATGAGGCTCGCGCGGCGTTCCCGGAACAGCAATACGTCGCCGCGCTGATCCGCGATCTGGAACTGGCGTTACCGCAGATCTGGGGGCGCAAGGTCTATACGGTGTTCTTCGGCGGCGGCACCCCGAGTTTATTGAGCGGCGAGAGCGTCGCCGAAATCCTGCGCCAGGTGCGCATGTTGCTGCCGCTGAGCGGCGATGCCGAGATCACGCTGGAAGCGAATCCGGGCACGGTCGAGGCGGAGCGTTTCGCGGCGTATCGCGACGCGGGGGTGAACCGGCTGTCGCTGGGCATCCAGAGTTTCGACGATGCGCATCTCAAGGCGCTGGGGCGCATCCATTCCGCCGACGAGGCGAAGCGCGCGATAGCCATCGCGCAGCAGCACTTCGACAACATCAATCTCGACCTGATGTATGCGCTGCCGCAGCAGACGCTGGAGCAGGCATTGCTGGATGTGCAGACGGCGCTGTCGTTCGCGCCGCAGCACCTGTCCTGCTACCACCTGACGCTGGAGCCGAACACGCTGTTCCACCGCAATCCGCCGTCGCTGCCGGACGACGATGCCAGCGCCGAGATGCAGCAGCGCATCGAGGAATTGTTGGCGCAGCAGGGCTACGAACATTACGAGACCTCGGCGTTCGCGCGGCGTCGTGCCAAGCACAATGTCAACTACTGGCAGTTCGGCGACTATCTCGGCATCGGTGCGGGCGCGCACAGCAAGCTGAGCTTTCCCGACAAGGTGTTGCGCCAGATGCGCTACAAGCAGCCGCAGGCTTATCTCGATGCCGTGGGGCGCGATGCGCCGGTGCAGGAGCAGCACGAGGTCGCGGCGGCCGACCTGCCGTTCGAGTTCATGATGAACGCGCTGCGTCTGACCGGAGGCTTCGACAGCGCGCTGTTCGGCGAACGCACCAGCCTGCCGCTGCTGACGATACGTCGCGAGCTGGAACAGGCCGAGCAGCGCGGGTTGCTGGTGCGGGATGGTTCGCGCATCGCGCCGACACTGCAGGGGCAGCGGTTTTTGAATGATCTGCTGGAAATTTTTCTCGGGGATGCGCCGTAGGGCATGGCAGTGTTCATTTAACCCGCAGGGGGCACGGCACGCCGTGCCCCTACTAGATATCCGCCGCCCCTTGGAACCCGCACTGCCGCCAGGCTTCGAATACCATCACCGCGACGGTGTTTGACAGGTTTAGGCTGCGGTTGTCCGGCAGCATCGGCAGGCGCAGGCGGTGTTCGGCGTCGAACTGTTCCAGCACCTCGGCGGGCAGGCCTCGGCTTTCCGGGCCGAACAGGAAGGCGTCGCCGCGCTGGAATGCGATCCGGTGAAACGGCGTGGAGCCCTTGGTGGTGAGCGCGAACACCCGGGTTGCGGCCAGCGAGGCCAGGCAGTCCGCCAGACAGTTGTGTACGCGCAGGCTGGCAAATTCGTGATAGTCCAGCCCTGCGCGGATCAACTGCTTGTCCTCCAGCGTAAAGCCGAGCGGGCGGATCAGGTGCAGCTGGCTGCCGGTGTTGGCGCACAGGCGGATGATGTTGCCGGTGTTGGGCGGAATCTCGGGCTGGTAGAGGATGACGTGGAACATTGTGCGCTCGTGTATGCTTGTCAGCGTGAGTAAAAAAGGCTAAGTTCGCCGCTGTGCGAGTCTGGTCTTTCGGCAGGGGCTGGCGGCAGAGACAGTTTATTTCAGGGAAGAATTATGGCGCGTCCGGAGAAGATCCGCTTAGGCGATTTGCTGGTACAGCAACAACTCATCACGCTGGATCAGCTCAAGATGGTGCTCGATCAGCAGCGGATAAGCGGTCGCAAACTGGGGCGTGTGCTGGTCGACAACAAGCTGGTGACCGAGGAGCAGATCTCCGAGGCGCTGGCGAGACAGCTCAACATCCCCTACATCAATCTCAAGTTCTTCAACATCAATCACGATCTGGTGCGCCTGTTGCCGGAGAACCAGGCGCGACGCTTCCGCTCCATCGTGCTGGAAGAGCGCAACGGCATGCTGCAGGTCGGCATGGCCGACCCGACCGATCTGACCGCTTTCGACCAGATATCGCAGATCGTCAAACGCGACATCAATCTGGCAGTGGTCACCGAGGGGCAGCTGCTGGAGTGCATCGATCGCGGCTACCGTCGCACCGACGAGATCACCGGTCTGGCGAAGGAATTGAGCGAGGACCTGGGCGACAGTTACGTCGACTTCGGCGCGCTGGCCGGCAGCGCAGGCGTCGAGGAAGCTCCGGTAGTGAAGCTGCTGCAGACCATGTTCGAAGACGCCACGCAGATACGCGCTTCCGACATCCACATCGAGCCGCAGGAAACCAGAGTGGTCATCCGCTTTCGCATCGACGGCCAGATGCACCTGCAGATGGAGGCCGACAACAAGATCGCGCCCGCATTGGTGTTGCGGCTCAAGCTGATGTCCGGTCTGGATATCTCCGAGAAGCGCCTGCCGCAGGACGGACGCCTGCATGTGAGGGTGCGCGACCACGGTGTGGATGTGCGTGTCGCGACCTGTCCCACGCAATATGGCGAGGCGGTGGTGATGCGTCTGTTGCGGCAGGACGGTGGCATGGTGAGCCTGGAGAAGCTGGGTATGCCGCCGGACATGCTGAAACGCTTCCGCGAGATCATCCGGCGCAGCAGCGGTATGGTGCTGGTGACCGGCCCGACGGGCTCGGGCAAGACCACCACCCTGTATGCCGCACTGGAAGAGATCAATACCATCGATCAAAAGATCATCACCGTCGAAGACCCGGTGGAATACCGGCTGCCCGGCATCAATCAGGTGCAGGTCAACGAGAAGATAGACCTGACCTTCGCGCGCGTGTTGCGTTCCGCGCTGCGCCAGGATCCGGACGTGATCCTGGTCGGCGAAATGCGCGACGCGGAGACCGCGCAGATCGGTCTGCGTGCCGCGATGACCGGTCACCTGGTGTTCTCCACGCTGCACACCCGGGATACTGCCGGTACGCTGTTCCGGCTGGTGGATATGGGGGTGCCGCGTTTCATGGTGGCCTCGTCGGTGCAAGTCATACTCGCGCAGCGCTTGTTGCGCCGTGTCTGCAGCAGCTGCGCCCAGCCCTACGAGCCGACGCCGCAGGAAGCCGAATGGCTGCGTGCAGAAGGGTTGGCGCCGGATCGATGGGAAGGCTTCCTCAGCGGGCGCGGCTGCTCGTATTGCAACGGAACCGGCTATCACGGGCGCGTCGGGGTATACGAGATGCTGGAGATGGATCGCGCCCTGACCGAAGCGGCCGCACATGAGAGTTCAGTCCACTTCATGCAGGTCGCGCGCGAGCATATGCGCGGCAAGACCATTCTGGATCATGCGATGGAAATGATGCGGCAGGGGCGCACTTCGGTTGCCGAAGTCATGCGCGTCAGCAATCAGGTCGAGGATTGACGATGGCGGTATTCATCTACACGGGGCGCGGGCGCGATGGCGTGTCGGTGAAAGGCACACTGGAGGGAGACGACAGCGGCGCGGTCGCCGAACAGCTGATGAACTTGGGCATCACGCCGTTGGATATCGTGGAATCGCGCGCCAGAATCGCAGGTACCGCCGCAATCGTGGTCGCCAGCCCGCTCAGCCGGCTCCGGCACCGTCTCACCGACCAGCCGGTCAGCGCGTTGGACCTGATGTTGTTCAGTCGCCAGATGCATACTTTGCTCAAGGCCGGAGTGCCGATGTTGCGCGCGCTGTCCGGCCTGCAGGAGTCCACCCAGAAGCCTGCTTTCGTCACGGTGATCAAGGACCTGCGCGAGAGCCTGGACAGCGGCCGCGAGCTGAGTTCGGCGATGCGCCGTCATCCCGAGGTGTTTTTTCCGTATTACCTCAGCATGGTGCAAGTGGGTGAAATGACCGGCATGCTTGAGGAGACCTTCATGCGGCTGTACGAGCACATGGCGTTCGAGCGCGAGATGAACGAGCGCATCAAGACTGCGATGCGTTACCCGAGCTTCGTGGTGGCGGCGATGGCGATCGCGATCGTGATCATCAACCTGTTTGTGGTCCCGGCCTTCGCCAAGGTGTTTGCGGGCTTCAATACCGAACTGCCGCTGATGACCAGGTTGCTGATCGGATTTTCCAATTTCATGGTGAATTACTGGGCGCTTATTCTGGTTCTGGCGGTCGGTGCAGTGTTGGGGTTCCGTTCGTATATCAATACGCAAGCCGGCCGTTACAACTGGGATCGCAGCAAATTCGACCTGCCTATCGCCGGTAAGATCATATTCAAGTCCACGCTGGCGCGCTTCGCACGCAGCCTGGCGCTGTCGTTCAAGAGCGGTATGCCTATACTGCAGGGCATGGATGCGGTCGCGCTGGTGGTGGATAACGCCTACATGCGCAGTAAAGTCGAAGAAATGCGCGCCGGGGTCGAGCGCGGCGAGAGCATCCTGCGCACCGCGATTGCCGCCGAAGTGTTCAATCCGGTGGTGTTGCAGATGATCGCGGTGGGCGAGGAGACCGGCGATCTCGACGGGCTGATGTTCGAGGTGGCCGATATGTACCAGCGCGAGGTCGAGTACGAGGTGAAGTCGCTGAGTTCGCAGATCGAACCTATCCTGATCGTGTTCCTCGGTATTCTCGTGCTCATTCTCGCGCTCGGCGTGTTCCTGCCGATGTGGGATCTGGGCAAGGCGGCGATGCACAAATGAGCAAGCTGAATCCACGATCCTCACGGGGCTTCACGCTGATCGAGCTGATTGTCGTCGTCTGCATCGTCGTCGTGATCGGGACTGTGTTCCTGGAGCGCATGCTGTATTACCAGGAGCAGGCCGAGAAGACCGCGATGGAGGGCGTGGCGGCGTCGCTGCAGAGTGCGTTGACCTTGCAGTATGCCCAGATCATGACGCGCGGCCAGCCGTCCGATGCATCCGCGCTGGCCTATGCCAACCCGATGAGCTGGCTGCAGAAGAAACCGCACAACTATGCCGGAGAGTTCTACGATCCGGAACCGGCTGCGGTGGAGCCTGGCAACTGGGTGTTCGACCTGAAGACGCGCGATCTGGTCTACATGCTGAACAATGCGAATCATTTCAAGCCGGGCAAGGACGGCAGGAAATGGGTGCGACTCCATGTCGTTCTCAGCTATGAGCCGCCGCTCCTGCCTTCGTTGCAGCGTGATCCGGCCAGCCTGGTCGGCGTCCTGATCGAGCCGGTCGAGCCTTATTCGTGGTTCCAGGCATACAATGCCAGCCGCGCAGTTAAATGAAGGGTCGATATGATTACGCAGCATGCATTTGAAATCATCCTGTGGCGCTCCCTGGCGACTTTCCTGGTGGTCAGTGCGTTGGCGGGCGCCGTTGTTTCGCTGCTGATGATTTATCGTCCGGCAGCTTTTGAGCGTTTGCATCGCATTACATCCCGCTGGATATCGACACGAGGCATGGATCGGACTGCGGATCGAAGCATCAGTCTGGAACATTGGCTCTATCGTCATCATCGGCCGCTGGGGATGCTGGTTTGCATCGGCGCCGGCTATGTCTTCGTGTATTTCGGCATGCTGTTCGACAAGGCTCATGCGCTGGCCCACCTGGCTGCGCATCTGTCGGTTCGGGTGCAGATGACGAAGGTGCTGGGGGGGATGCTGGATGCTCTGGTGCTGCTTTCGCTGGCCGGCGCGGCGATTTCCCTGTTCGTCGGCCTGATGTTATGGCTGCGACCGAGTGCGTTGCGGGGCCTGGAGGAAAAGACCAATCGATGGGTGTCTCTGCGTCGTTCCACGCGGTTCCTGGATATTCCGCGCCATCCTGTAGACAGATTCCTGCGGCGCCATCATCGGCGCGCGGGCTGGTTGCTGCTGCTGGGCAGCCTGTATCTGCTATTTTTGACCGTTCCCCTGCTGACCTGAGGGTCATGTTGGTGCTTGTTCGATCGAACTAATTTTCGATTAGAATGTCTGCCACTCGCGAGTTTTTGCTGCGGCAAATACTCAGGAGTGCGGCGAAGTTGCCGATAACCATAAAAGGGCTGCGGCCCTGCAACGAGGTCGGAGGCGGCCTCAATTTAAAGGAGAGAGTCAAAATGAAAAAACAATCGGGTTTTACGCTGATCGAGTTGATCATGGTGATCGTGATTTTGGGCATTCTGGCGGCGACCGCGCTGCCGAAGTTCATCGATTTGTCCAGCGATGCCAAGACTGCGGCCTTGGCGGGTGTGGCCGGGGCTGTCAACTCGGCCGGTGCCGTTAACTATGCGGGCCGAGCCGTGAGCACTGGATATGGCACTCAAGTCGTAGCTGACGGCGACTGTAGCGCTGCAGCAACTGCGATTCTGCAGGGTGGTGTTCCTACGGGTTATACCGTTACCGGTAGTGCGCCAGCTTGCACGGTGACGCAAACAGATGGCGGCGGGACAGCTACTGCTACAATTCCCGTGACAACGCAGTAAGTTGGCAAGGATGGAGTAGGAGAAACCAAGGGAGGCTTTGCCTCCCTTGGTTTTTTGTATCTCGCGTATTTTGTTACACTGCGAGCCGACGCTCTCGACTACCGTCATCTCATGCCCCTATCTTTCTGCTCAACCCATGGTCTTCCGTCACACAGCCAGCGCGGCTTCACGCTGGTCGAGCTGGTCATGGTGATCGTGATCGTCGGCATCCTCGCGATGTTCGTTGCGCCGCGCTTCTTCGATGCGAATATTTTCCAGTCTCGCGGTGCGGCCGACCAGGTGAGGGCGGCCTTGCGCTATGGGCAGAAGATCGCGATTGCGCAGCGCACCAATGTGGATGTGGTCATTTCTTCGGCGGCGATCTCTGATTGCGGCACGCAATTGGTCGGCGGCGATGTCGTTTGCATTATTTCGAGCAGCGTGGCGGTGCCAGGCAAAACGGTGACCTTCAATGCGCTCGGCCAGCCGGTGCCGAATGCGGCTGATTCTATCGTCGTCGGCACCGCGCCCAATGCCACGACCATCAACATCGAGGCGGAGACGGGCTATGTGCATTAAGGCGCGCCAGCGCGGCATCAGCCTGATCGAACTGATCATGTTCATCGTGATCGTCAGCGTTGCGCTGGCGGGCATACTGCTGGTGATGAACGTCACCACGAAAAGCAGCTCCGATCCGCTGGTGCGCAAGCAGGCGCTGGCGATCGCAGAGTCGCTGCTGGAAGAGGTGGCGCTGATGCCGTTCACTTATTGCGATCCGGACGATCTCAATGCGGCATCTGCGGTTTCTGCAACGGTTGGCGGCAGTGGCTGCAATTCGACCGTGGAGGCATTTGGTCCGGAATCCGCATTTATCGAACAGGTGACCGATGAAACTCGCTACGATGTTGCAACGCCATTTGATAATGTCAATGATTACGATGGATTCAGCATGGCTGTCGGGGCGATTCATGATATTACCGATACGGATATCGGCTTGGCAGGCTATTCGGCTACCGTTGCCGTGGCAGAAAGTCCTTTGCTCGCAGTGGCTGCTGCCGATGCGCTGCTGATCACCGTCACCGTCACCGGGCCGGACGGCGTACCGATAGTGGTGGATGGCATGCGCACCCGCTATGCGCCGAAGCTGCCATGATGCGACACCCTACTCCCTCATCTCTTCTTCCTTCTCGTCAACGAGGCTTCACGCTGGTCGAGATGATCATGGTGATCGTGATCACCGGCATCATAGGCGGTATGGTCGCGGTGTTCCTCACGGCTCCGATCGAGCAATATACGGCTGTGGCGCGCCGCGCGGATATGACCGACATCGCCGACACGGCGTTGCGCCGGGTCGCTCGCGATCTGCGCATGGCGCTGCCCAACAGCGTGCGCGTCACCGGAACCTGCGATGGCACGGCGACATGTTTCATCGAGTTCCTGCCGACCGGTTCGGCGAGTTGTGCGGCTGGTGCTCCCTGTCTGGGCGGCGGTCGTTATCGCGCGGGGGCGGGTGGAACGGATGATGAGCTCGACTTCGCGGCGGCGGACGCCAGCTTCGAGGTATTGGGGCCGATGCCGACAGTGGCCGCAGATGACGAAATTGTAGTGTACAACCTGGGTATTCCCGGTGCGGACGCCTATGCGGGAGATAATCGTGCGACCGCCGCTGCCCCGGCTGCGCCTGTCGTCAACCTTGCGCCCGCATTCCTGTTTCCGTTCGATTCGCCGGGGCGTCGTTTCCATGTGGTGACGACGCCGGTCACCTACGCTTGCGCCCCGGTGGCGGGTGGCGTCGGCGGTACGTTGACGCGTTGGCAGGGGTACGCCATCGCTGCGGTACAGCCGGTCGTATTGCCTGCCGGGGGATCAAGCGCGCTGTTGGCGACCAATGTCAGCAGCTGCCGGTTCACCTACGATAGCAACGTCGTGGCGCAGCGCTCCGGTCTGGTGACGATGCTTCTGGCGATCACGGAGCAGGGCGAAACGGTCACGCTCTACAGCGCCTCCCATGTGAGTAATCAGCCATGAAGATGATGCAACAAGGTTTCAGCCTGGTCTCGGCGATCTTCCTGCTGGTGGTGATCGCCGCGCTCGGTGCATTTGCGGTCACGCTTTCCACCACGCAGCAGCAGAGCTCCGCGCTGGACCTGCTGGGTGCGCGCGCCTACCATGCGGCGCGCGCCGGGATCGATTGGGGGGTGTATCAACTATTGCCGAACTCCGCAGTGGCTGGAGGGTATGCCGCGAATTGCCGCGCGGGAGCGACTTCGCAGGTTTTTGCCGCAGGGACATTGCCGGGTACGCTTTCCGTGTTTGAGGTAAATGTCGGTTGCGCGGCAACTTCTGCGGTCGAAGCTGGGACGCCGATCAACATCTATCAGCTGACGTCCACGGCGACGCTGGGTGTGGTGGCGACGCCGACCTACGTCGAGCGCCAGATCGGTGTGACCATCGCGCAGTAGCCGCTTTTTTCCGGGCGTCAAAATTCAGGTTGTGACGGCCGGGTTGTTTTGCTAGAATCGCGCCCTCGATTTTTTGGTAGAAGGTAGTTTGTCCATGACAACCGTACGTGTTAAAGAGAATGAGCCGTTCGAAGTAGCAATGCGCCGCTTCAAGCGTTCCGTGGAAAAGACCGGTCTGCTGACCGATCTGCGTGCACGCGAATTTTACGAAAAGCCCACCGCAGAGCGTAAGCGCAAGCTGGCTGCTGCCGTGAAGCGTCACTACAAGCGCCTGCGCAGCCAAACTCTTCCTCCGAAGATGTACTAAATCCTGCCCCTCGCGGGTGGGTTTCGGCATGAGTCTCAAGCAGCAGATCAGCGATGACATGAAAGCCGCGATGCGCGCCAGAGAAACGGCGCGCCTCGGGGCTATTCGTCTTTTGCTCGCGGCAATGAAGCAGCGCGAGGTGGACGAGCGCATCGAACTGACGGACGCGGACGTGGTCGCCATCATCGAAAAGATGATGAAGCAGCGCCGCGATTCCATCAGCCAGTACGAGGCGGCAGGCCGCCAGGACCTGGCGGACGTCGAGAAGTTCGAGATGACTGTGCTGCAGGCTTATATGCCGCAACAGTTGAGCGAAGACGAAATCACTGCTGCGGTCGCCGAGGCCGTAACTGCAACAGGCGCCGCCGGCCCGCAGGACATGGGCAAGGTGATGGGCGTGCTGAAGGCCAAGCTGGCCGGCCGCGCCGACATGGGCAAGGTCTCCGCGCTGATCAAGGCGCAACTCGCCAAGTAATACAATCTTATTGTTCTTCCGGCTTCACAGCCGGTCGAGATGCCCGAGTCTTATCGAGATAAAAGGGTGCTGACTTGATTCCAAAAAGTTTCATTCAGGACTTGCTCAATCGTCTCGATATCGTGGACGTGGTCGAGCGTCATGTGCCGCTGAAAAAGGCCGGTGCGAACTACGTCGCCTGCTGTCCGTTCCACAACGAAAAATCCCCGTCGTTCACCGTCAGTCAGTCCAAGCAGTTCTACCACTGCTTCGGTTGCGGCGCGCATGGCACGGCCATTGGCTTCGTGATGGAGCATGTCGGTCTGGGCTTCGTCGAGGCGGTCGAAGAGCTGGCGCGCGGCGCGGGCATGGAAGTGCCGCACGAACGCTCGTCTGCCGCAGAGACTTACCAGAAAGTCGCGCCCGACCTGTATGAGGTGATGCAGACGGCGACGCGCTTCTATCGCGAACAGCTCAAGCAGTCGCCGCGTGCGATCGATTACCTGAAACGGCGCGGCCTGTCCGGCGAGATCGCGGCGAAGTTCGGCATCGGCTATGCCCCGGAGGGCTGGCAGGGGCTCGCTGCGGCGTTTCCGGATTATCAGAGCGACACGCTGAGCGAGACCGGGCTGGTGATCGTCAACGAGGAAGATCGCAAGCGCTACGACCGATTCCGCGACCGCATCATGTTCCCCATCGTCAATGTGCGCGGCCAGGTCATCGGTTTCGGCGGGCGTGTGCTGGACAAGGGCGAGCCCAAGTACCTGAATTCGCCGGAGACGCCGCTGTTCGAGAAGGGGCGCGAGCTGTACGGACTGTTCCAGGCGCAGAAGGCGGTGCGCGCGGCGCAACGCGTGCTGGTGGTCGAAGGTTATATGGATGTGGTGGCGCTCGCGCAGCACGGCGTCGAGTACGCCGTCGCCACGCTGGGAACGGCGACCACACCCTATCATGTGCAGAAGCTGCTGAGGCTGGTCGAGCATATCGTGTTCTGTTTCGACGGCGACAAGGCGGGGCAGAAGGCGGCATGGCGCGCGCTGGAGAACGCGTTGCCGCATCTGCAGGACGGCAAGCGCATCAGCTTTTTGTTTTTGCCGGTGGAGCACGACCCGGACAGTTTCATCCGCGAATTCGGCAAGGAGTCGTTCGAGCAACGCGTGCAGGAGGCGATGCCGCTGTCGGCCTATCTGTTGCGCGAGGTCAGCGCTGGACTGGACCTGCGCAGCCAGGAGGGGCGCAATCAGCTGTTGCAGCGAGCCAAGCCGTTGCTGACCGCAATCGCCGCGCCGGCGACGGCACTGCTGCTGCGCAAGGAAGTCGCCGCGCTCGCCGGGGTGAGCCAGGCAGAGCTGGAGGCGCTGTATGAAATCACTCCGGTGGCTCGCCCTGTCGTGCGCAAGGCGCCGCAGCGGGCCGGGCGGTCTGCGCCATCGGGAGATCGGCGGCTGCTCCAATGCTTGATCGCGCAACCCGCGTTGGGCGCGCGGTTGCCGGCCGATTGGCAGGGAGATGGTCCGGAAGTCGAGGTGATCTCGGCATTGCTGGCGGTGCTGCGCGAGGCGGAATACGGGTTGAGCGGACCGGCGCTGACGCAGTATTTTCAGGGGACGGTGCATGAAAGGATGCTGGCGGCGGCAGAGGCGGACATGCTGAGCTGGGGCGAGGGGTTCGACGTGGAAGGCGAATTCGTCGGCCTGATGAGCAATTTCGACAAGGACCGGCGGCGACTAGAGTTTCAGGCGCTGCAGTCCAAGGTCGCTCATGGTGGATTGGCGTGCCTGAGCGAGGCCGAGCGCGAGCGTTATCGGCAGGCAGGGCGTTGAAGTAGAAGGAAGTCTCGGGAAGGATTGGGAAAATCCGCCTGGATTCGGGTATAATCCGCCGCTTTTCTGCGGCATCACGCGGCAGTACGCAATTGGGAATCTGGATATGGCAAAGCCTAGCGACAAGAAAAAACAGGACAAGAAATCGGCCGATATGATCGCGCCGGTGGTTGACCAGCAGCAGGACATCGAGGCGCGTCGCACGCGCCTGAAGTCCCTGATCGTGCTGGGCAAGGAACGCGGCTACCTGACCTATGCCGAGATCAACGACCACCTGCCGGACATGCTCGAAGTCGAGCAGATCGAAGGCGTGGTCAGCATGATCAACGACATGGGCATCCAGGTCTACGACGTCGCACCCGATGCCGAGACGCTGATCATGACCGACGCCGCTCCTGCGGTGGCCGACGAGGACGCCGCGGCCGAAGCCGAAGCCGCGCTTTCCACGGTGGATTCCGAATTCGGCCGCACCACCGACCCGGTGCGCATGTATATGCGCGAGATGGGCACGGTCGAACTGCTGACGCGCGAAAAAGAGATCGAGATCGCCAAGCGCATCGAAGAAGGCCTGAAGCATATGATCCAGGCGATCTCCGCGTGTCCCGCGACGATTGCCGAAATCCTGGGGCTGGCCGCGAAGATCGAGGCCGACCAGATGCGTATCGACGAGCTGATCGACGGTTTCGTCGATAGCGAGCCGGAAGAGGTGATCGGCGAAGAAGAGGAAGAAGAGGAAGAAGTCGACGAAGAAGAGGAAGAAGTCGACGAAGAGGAAGACGAAGCCGCGACTGCCGCCGCCGCCGCCGCCAACCTGGCGCAGCTGAAGGCCGATGCGCTGGTGCGTTTCGCCGTGATCGCCGATCAGTTCACCAAGATGGGCAAGGCCTACGAAAAGCACGGTTATCGCAGCAAGCCGTACGACAAGTGCCAGAGCATCATCTCCGACGAGTTGATGAACTTCCGCTTCACCGCCAAGCAAGTGGACGCGCTGTGCGACACCATGCGTAATCTGGTCGAGGAAGTGCGCCGCAGCGAGCGCAGCATCCAGGACATGTGCGTCAACAAGAGCAAGATGCCGCGCCCGCATTTCATCAAGACCTTCCCGGGCAACGAAGAGAACCTGGATTGGGTCGCGCATGAGCTGAAGAGCAAGAAGCCTTACGTCGAGGCGCTGGCGCGTTACCAGCATGCCATCGTCGAGCAGCAACAGAACCTGCTGGATCTGGAGCGCCGCGTCGGCATCCCGATCAAGGACCTGAAGGACATCAACAAGCAGATGACCAACGGAGAGGCCCGTGCACGCCGCGCCAAGCGCGACATGATCGAGGCCAACCTGCGTCTGGTGATCTCCATCGCCAAGAAGTACACCAACCGCGGCCTGCAGTTCCTCGACCTGATCCAGGAAGGCAACATCGGTCTGATGAAGGCGGTGGACAAGTTCGAATACCGCCGCGGCTACAAGTTCTCGACTTACGCGACATGGTGGATCCGCCAGGCGATCACGCGTTCCATCGCCGATCAGGCGCGCACCATCCGCATCCCGGTGCACATGATCGAGACCATCAACAAGATGAACCGCATCTCGCGCCAGATCATGCAGGAGACCGGCATCGAGCCGGACGTCGCGACGCTGGCGATCAAGATGGAAATGCCGGAAGACAAGATCCACAAGATCCTGAAGATCGCCAAGGAGCCGATCTCGATGGAGACGCCAGTCGGCGACGACGACGACTCCCATCTGGGCGACTTCATCGAAGACCAGAACACCACGGTGCCTATCGACGCCGCGGTGTACGAGAGCCTGCGCGGCGCGACCAAGGACATCCTGGACAGCCTGACGCAGCGCGAAGCCAAGGTGCTGCGCATGCGTTTCGGCATCGAGATGAACACCGATCACACGCTGGAAGAAGTCGGCAAGCAGTTCGACGTCACCCGCGAGCGTATCCGCCAGATCGAAGCCAAGGCCCTGCGCAAGCTGCGCCACCCGTCGCGTTCGGAGAAGCTGAAGAGCTTCCTCGACAGCGAGGGCAACTGACCGTTTACGGGCCTGTAGCTCAGTTGGTTAGAGCAGAGGACTCATAATCCTTTGGTCCACGGTTCAAGTCCGTGCAGGCCCACCAACACAGGGGATCAGCATCGTGCTGATCCCCTTTGCATTATGAGAGCTAGACGATGAAAGCCGAGTTGTCCGCAAGCGCGCTGCGCCGCAAGGCGCGGCTGGATGCATTGGGAGATATCGAGTTCCCCGCCGACCTGCCGGTGGTCGCGCGGCGCGAGGATCTGGCGCGCGCGATCGACGAGCATCAGGTGGTGATCGTGTGCGGCGAGACCGGTTCGGGCAAGACCACGCAGCTGCCGAAGATATGCCTGACGCTGGGGCGCGGTGTGCTGGGCTGCATCGGGCATACCCAGCCGCGCCGCGTGGCCGCGCGCACCGTGGCGTCGCGCATCGCGCACGAGCTCAAGACCGAACTCGGGGGCGCGGTCGGTTTCAAGGTGCGTTTCAACGACAAGGTGTCCGCGGATACCAGCATCAAGCTGATGACCGACGGCATCCTGCTGGCCGAGATCCATCGCGATCCGCTGCTGCGCGGCTACGACACCATCATCGTGGACGAGGCGCACGAGCGTTCGCTGAACATCGACTTCCTGCTCGGCTATCTGAAGCAGCTGCTGCCGCGCCGTCCCGATCTCAAACTCATCATCACCTCGGCGACGCTGGATGCGGATCGTTTCGCGCGGCATTTCGGTGCAAAGGTGGTGGAGGTGTCCGGGCGCAGTTATCCGGTCGAGGTGCGTTATCGTCCGCCGCAGGTGGATGAGGACGGCAATACGCAGGATGTGCCGCAGGCGGTGAGTGGGGCGCTGGACGAACTTGCCGCGGGCGGGCTGCGCGGTGACGTGTTGGTGTTCCTGCCGGGCGAGCGCGAGATACGCGACACCGCCGAGGCGTTGCGCAAGCATCATCCTAAAGGCATCGAGGTGCTGCCGCTGTTCGCGCGACTGTCGGCGGCGGAGCAGGACAAGGTGTTCAAGCTGTCTTCCGGCGTGCGCCGCGTGGTGCTGGCCACCAACGTCGCCGAAACCTCGCTGACCGTGCCCAACATTGGTTACGTGATCGACAGCGGGCTGGCGCGCGTGAATCGCTACAGCATCCGCCAGAAGGTCGAGCAGCTGCACATCGAGAAGATCTCGCGCGCCGCCGCGAACCAGCGCGCCGGACGCTGCGGGCGCGTGATGAGCGGGGTGTGCATACGGCTGTACGACGAGGAAGGATTCGTGCAGCGCCCCGAATTCACCGACCCGGAAATCTTCCGCGTGTCCCTGGCGACGGTGATCCTGCGCATGAGCGCGCTGGACTTGGGCGACATAGCCGAGTTCCCGTTCATCGAACCGCCTAGCTCGCGCATGATCGCCGACGGCTACCAGTTGCTGGCTGAGCTGGGTGCAATCGACGAACAGCGCCAATTGACCAAGATCGGCCACGAGCTGGCGAAGCTGCCGCTGGATCCGAAGATCGCGCGCCTGTTGCTGGCCGGGCGGCAATATCATTGCCTGAGCGAGATATTGATCATCGCCAGCGCGCTGTCGGTACAAGACCCGCGCGAGCGTCCGTTGGATAGGCAGGAGGCGGCCGATACGGCGCACAAGCGTTTCGCCGACGAACGTTCCGATTTCCTCGCCTATCCGAAACTGTGGGCGTGGTTCCAGCAGGCGATGGCGAACAAGCAATCCAATCGCCTGATGGCGGAGGAATGCCGCAAGAACTTCCTGTCGCCGCTGCGCTTGCGCGAATGGCGCGAGCTGTACCAGCAGCTGCACACGCAGGTCACCGAGATGGGCATGCGCGAGAACGAGCAGCCCGCGACCTATGAGCAGATCCACAAGGCGTTGCTGTGCGGCCTGCTCGGCAATATCGGCATGAAGGGCGTCGAGGGCAACGAATATCTGGGCGCGCGCAGCATCAAGTTCATCATCGCGCCGAATTCGGTGCTGGCGAAGAAGGGCGCGAAGTGGGTGATGGCGGCCGAGCTGACCGAGACGCATCGCCTGTATGCCCGCTGTGTCGCGCGCATCGAGCCGGAGTGGCTGGAGGAAACCGGCGACCATCTGATCAAGCGCCACTACTACGATCCGCACTGGGAGAAGAAGGCCGCACAGGTCGTCGCCTACGAGCGCAGCACGCTGCACGGCCTGCTGCTGAACCCGAAGAAGCGAGTGCATTACGGGCCGATGAATCCCGCCGAATCGCGCGAGGTGTTCATCCGCCAGGCGTTGGTCGAGGGCGAGTTCAACACTCAAGCGCCGTTTTTCGCCTACAACCAGAAGCTGATCGCGGACATCGAGGCGCTGGAGCACAAGGCGCGCCGCCCAGATGTGCTGGTGGACGACGAGCTGATCTATGCGTTCTACGACAGCCGCGTCCCGGCGGACATCTACAACGGCGCGGCATTCGAACACTGGCGCAAGGAGGCCGAGCGTGATAACGCGAAGCTGCTGTACTTGAAGAAGGATGACCTGATGCGCCACGAGGCGGCGGGCATCACCACCGACCAGTTTCCGCCGCAACTGAAGATAGACAACATCAGCTTCGCGCTGAGCTACAACTTCTCGCCCGGCAAGAGCGACGACGGCATCACGATGACTGTGCCGCTGGCGTTGATTAATCAAGTGAGTGCGGCGCGATGCGAATGGCTGATCCCCGGCCTGCTCGCCGAGAAGACGCAGCAACTCATCAAGACGCTGCCGCAGCGGCTGCGTCGCCATCTGGTGCCGGTGCCGGAATTCGCCGCCAACTTCTGCCGCGACGTGCAGCCGTCGAACACGCCGTTGTTGCAGGCGTTGGCGCGCTACATCCGCGAACAGAAACAGCTCGATGCGCCACTGGACGCGTTCCGTCTGGAGCAATTGCCGCAGCACCTGCTGATGAACTTTCGCGTGCTCGACGAGCATGGACGCCAGTTCGGCATGTCGCGCAATTTCGCGCAGCTGCACGGCGAACTCGCACCGCGCGTCGCGCCGGTCGCGGTCGCCGCTACGGCGGAAGAGAAAGGCGAAACGACTTCGGATCAGCGTTACAACGCGTGGAGCTTCGGTGCATTCGCCGAGACGCGCGAGGTTAAGCGGGCCGGGCAGAACGTCACGCTGTTCAACGCGCTGGTGGATGATGGCGATGCTGTCGTGCTGCGTGCATTCGATACGCGTGATGCCGCGCAGGCCGCGCATCGCGGCGGCTTGAGCAGGCTGTTCATGCTGCTGCTGAAGGAGCAGGTGAAGTATCTGGAGAAGAATCTGCCGGATGCGCAGAAGTTGTTCATGCTGTTCATGCCCTTCGGCACCCAGCAGGAATTGCAGCAGCAGATACTCGCGACGACCTTTGAACGCTGTTGTCTGAACGACCCGCTGCCGACCAACGAGGCGGAATTCAACGCGCGCGGCAAGGAGGCGAAGAATCGTTTGCTGCTGATCGCGCAGGAGATCGCGCGGCTGGTCGCCAACATCCTCACGGAACACCAGGCAGTTCAAAAGGCCTTGCCGCAGATCAAGGCTCACGCGCAGGCGGCGCAGGACATACGAGCACAACTGGAATGGTTGCTACATAAACGCTTCGTCGCCTTGACGTCCTACGAGCGCATGCAGCACATGCCGCGCTACCTTAAGGCGATCAGCTTGCGCATCGAGAAGCTGCGCGCGAACCCGGCGCGCGACGCGCAATGCATGTCGCAGATGCAGCCGTTGATACAAGCGTTGCAGAAGTTGCGGCAAGCGCAACAGGGCAAGCCCGATCCTCGTATCGACGAATTCGCCTGGCTGATGCAGGAGCTGCGTGTGTCATTGTTCGCGCAGGAGCTGAAGACGCCGGTGATCGTGTCGGTGAAGCGGCTGGAGAAGATGCTGGGGTCGTTGCGGAGCGGTTAGAGAATCGTAACGCTCGCAGAGAATAAGCAGGATTATCCATGCTTCCACAATGGTTTACATTTGTCGTGAGTAATGCAGAATTCACACCGTTCCATCACAAGCTGCTGCTATGAACTTATTTCTGGATATTGACGGCGTGATCTGCCCAAGTTTCTTCTCCGGGCGAAATTGCTCCGCGCGCTGCCAAACAGCGCGCTTCGAAGCGATCATGCGGGATTACCCCGAGTGGAACATCGTCATTTCTTCCGGTCGGCGTGAAAAAAAGAGTCTCCAAGCTTTGCGTGAAATGTTCTCCGCAGACATCGCAGAACGAATAGTCGGCGTGACGCCCCTTCTTGGTTTGACCGTAAAGCATGGACGCCAGCGGGAGATAGAGCGATATTTGCGCGATTGTCGACAGGCCTCGATCCCCTGGGTCGTGCTGGACGACAGGGCATCGGAATTCGAAGAGGGATTGGACAATCTGGTGCTATGCAATTTTGAAATCGGGCTGGATGATTTTTCTGAGGCTCGCTTGCGAGAAAAATTGGCTGCGGGGCGACAGGCCGTGCACTCGGGAGCGCCAGTCCAGGCAGGACAGGGAGGGCTGGGTTCGAACAGTAATGGGATAGTCGAATCGTAAGGAAACTGGCTGCAGAAATCGAAAAAACCTCACATCGCTGTGAGGCTTTTTTGATTCAGTCGCGAGATCGTCCCCTCGACTTTCTGTGGGCCGAGGCAGAAGTCTAGGCCTCTTCGCCAATTCGAGATTCGTCGTGGATGGTGCAGAAGTTGAGCATGTCGCCCAAAGCATCTTCCGCTTCGCCTATGGATTTGAAAACGCCAAGCAACTTGGCCTCGTCGTCGTATAGCGCGCGCAGTGACTGCGGGTCGATGGTGAGGAATACTTTAAGCATGATGTGTTTTATTCTCTGCGAAGAATGTTGCAAAATCATTTCCGGCCCCAATCGCGACAAGCATGAAGCGGAAGGGCGCCCGCCCCACGGCTCTGGCAGAGCCTTTACATCAAGGGCTGCTAGTGATGCGCGAACTATTTCCGATGCCGGTCATCGGAAAGCAAAAAGGCCACCATGTGGTGACCTAAGTGCTTGAATCCTTTGGTGGCTCGGGACGGAATCGAACCATCGACACGCGGATTTTCAATCCGCTGCTCTACCAACTGAGCTACCGAGCCATCTATTCCTGGTTGACGAAAACATCACTCGCCAATCGAGAAGCCGCGCATTATACCTGTATTGCGTCAAATGACAAACCCCGCGTGACGCGGGGTTTGTTTTGTTGCGGTGAAACGATGGGTACGGCTGATTACATCATGCCGCCCATACCACCCATGCCGCCCATATCGCCGCCGATGCCGCCGGCCGGTTTGTCTTCCGGCGACTCGGCTACCATGCAGGCAGTCGTCAGCATCAGGCCTGCGATGGAGGAGGCGTTCTGCAGGGCGGTGCGGGTGACCTTGGTCGGATCGACCACGCCCATCGCCAGCATGTCGCCGTACTCGCCGCTGGCGGCGTTGTAGCCGTAGCTGCCCTTGCCTTCCAGCACCTTGTTGACGACCACCGAAGGCTCGTCGCCTGCGTTGGATACGATCGCACGCAGCGGTGCTTCCATCGCGCGCAGCACGATGGTGATGCCGGCGTCCTGGTCGTGGTTGTCGCCCTTCAGGCTGGCTACCGCAGCCTTGGCGCGCAGCAGTGCTACGCCGCCTCCGGGGACGATGCCTTCTTCAACGGCTGCACGGGTAGCGTGCAATGCGTCTTCGACGCGCGCCTTCTTTTCCTTCATCTCGACTTCGGTCGCAGCGCCGACCTTGATCACTGCCACGCCGCCGGACAGCTTGGCCTTGCGCTCTTGCAGCTTTTCCTTGTCGTAGTCGCTGGAGGACTCTTCCATCTGCTTGTTGATGGTGACGATGCGAGCCTGGATGGTTTCGGTCTTGCCTGCGCCGTCGATGATGGTGGTGTTGTCCTTCGCCACTTCGATGCGCTTGGCTTGACCCATATCTTCCAGCGTCGCTTTTTCCAGCGTCAGGCCGACTTCTTCGGCGATCACGGTGCCGCCGGTCAGGATGGCGATATCTTCCAGCATGGCCTTGCGGCGGTCGCCGAAGCCCGGTGCCTTGACCGCAACGGTCTTCAGGATGCCGCGGATGTTGTTCACCACCAGCGTAGCCAGCGCTTCGCCGTCGACGTCTTCGGCGACGATCAGCAGCGGACGGCCAGCCTTGGCGACTTGTTCCAGTACGGGCAGCAGGTCGCGGATGTTGGAAATCTTCTTGTCGTGCAGCAGGATGAACGGGTTGTCCATCGCAGCGATCTGGCGATCCTGGTTGTTGATGAAGTACGGCGACAGGTAGCCGCGGTCGAACTGCATGCCCTCGACCACGTCCAGCTCGTCTTGCAGGCCGGAGCCGTCTTCGATGGTGATGACGCCTTCCTTGCCGACCTTGTCCATCGCTTCGGCGATCTTGTCGCCGACTGCGCTGTCGGAGTTAGCGGAGATCGAGCCGACCTGGGCGATCTCCTTGCTGGTGGTGCATGGCTTGGAGATGTTCTTCAGTTCGGCGACGGCGGCGATGACTGCCTTGTCGATGCCGCGCTTCAGGTCCATCGGGTTCATGCCGGCGGCGACGAACTTCATGCCTTCCTGAACGATGGACTGTGCCAGCACGGTCGCGGTGGTGGTGCCGTCACCGGCTACATCGGAGGTCTTGGAAGCGACTTCCTTGACCATCTGCGCGCCCATGTTTTCGAACTTGTCCTTCAGTTCGATCTCCTTGGCGACGGAAACGCCGTCCTTGGTGATGGTCGGTGCACCGTAGGAACGGTCCAGCACCACGTTGCGGCCCTTGGGGCCCAGTGTGACTTTGACTGCATCGGCCAGGATGTTCACGCCGACCACCATCTTGCTGCGTGCGGCGTCGTGGAATTTTACGTCTTTAGCTGCCATGTTTATTTCTCCTGAATTGTGTGGAAATGAGGTTGAGTGCAAGCGGCTTGCCCTCTCCCTAACCCTCTCCCGCTCGCGGGCGAGGGGACAAACGTCCTCTGACGAGGGATTGTCCGATTCTGCTTATGCTTCGATCACGCCGATGATGTCGTCTTCGCGCATTTGCAGCAGTTCGACGCCATCCATCTTGAAGGCTTGACCGGAATATTTGCCGAACAGCACTTTGTCGCCGACCTTGACGTTCATCGGGCGCACCTTGCCGTCGTCACCGATCTTGCCGTTGCCTACGGCGACGATCTCGCCTTGATCGGGCTTTTCGGCTGCCGCATCGGGAATCACGATACCGGAAGCGGTCGTGCGCACTTCTTCCAGGCGCTTGACGATGACGCGATCATGCAAAGGACGAATTTTCATGCTTGGTTCTCCTAAAAATCAGTTGGTTAACAAAATGCGAAGGCGGATTTTGCTTTTCGTTAGCACTCTCCGCCAGCGACTGCTAATAATAGGGGCGAGCCAGCCCGATTTCAAGGGCTGGAGGGGTGATTATTTTTGCGGGGGCAAAACGACCTGGTTGCCGGTGCTGAACTGGTAGTCGTGGAAGATGTGTTCTGCGGACAGTACCTGGTAGCTGCCGTCGGCCAGCCTGTTGGTGGTGTCCTTCAGTTTGTAGGTGTAATGGCCGCAGGTCCACAGCTTGAAGTTGCGCATGTGGGTGCACAAACAGGTCTTGTCGTACACCTTGATCTTTTTCTCGCCCGGATGGGCCGCGACTTCGCGGTTGTAGGAATCGATATAGGCGCACTTGCCGTTGGCGTCCAGGATGTAGCCGTAGGACTCGCAGCCGGGGCGGATGCCGGAGCCGATCGCCGGGCTGTTCTTCAGCATGCGCATCGGGTAGCCGGTCGGTGAGACGCCGTTGACTTCGATGTCGTCCTCGCTGGCTTTGAAGTATTCCTGTTGCACGTCCTTGGGCAAACCGCATTCGTCGGCCACGGTGAAGCGCGTTGCCACTTGCACGGCGGCGGAGCCTTCTTCGAGGAAGCTCACCGCGTCGCTGCCGGTGAAGATGCCGCCGGCCGGGATCACAGGGATGTCCAGCTTCTCGTCGCGCAGGTATTGCAGCACTTCGTTGGTGATCGTGCGCAGGTCGTATTTCATCCAGTCGTCCAGTCCGAAGCCGAGATGGCCTCCGGCCAGCGGGCCTTCTACGACGACGTAGTCGGGCAGGCGGTTGGTTCTTGCGTTCTTGCGCAGGAACAGCTGCAGCGCGCGCAGGCTGGAGACGATGATACCCAGCTTGACGTCGCGGAAGCGGGGGTGATCCTCGATCATCGCGAACGAGCCCAGATGCAGGCCGGCCGCCAGCGTGATGCCGTCGATGCCCGCGTCCATCGCGCTGCGCAGGCGCACCGTCAGCGTTTCGCGCGGCGCGTTCATCGTCAGCTTCTCCATGCAGTTGATGAACACCATGCCTTCGCCGCGCTTGGCTTCCATGGTCTTGCTGACGTGCAGCTGCGTCGATTCGGAGATATGGCCGAGGTCGAACTTCACCGCCGATTTGTCGGTGTTGTCGATGTTGTACTTGTATTGCTGGAGCTTTTCCTTGACGAAGTCGGTGTCGTAGAGCCGATCGCTGACGGTCGGCAGCATCGCGTCCGAGATATGGCCGATGCCGCCCAGGCGAGCGGCTTCCAATGCCAGTTCGGCGGTGGAGATGTCCACGCCCATGCCGCCGATCATGATCGGCACTATCTCACGCTTGCCAAAGCGTAGACGGAAGTCGTCCACACGTTTCATTGCTGCCACCCTCCACTGTCGTTGCCTACCGAGGGTCGGGCCGACAGAAATAATAATTTTGAAGGTGCGAAGAATGCCACAGATTGGGGGGTACGGAAAGCGAGCCCATTTGGCGCGGCTTGGCGAGCCGCGGGAGATTCAGTTCAGCAGGTTTTCCAGCGCGCCGCGCAATTCCGGGAACTGGAAACGGTAATGCGCGCTTTCCAGTTTCTTCGGCAATACCCGCTGTCCTTCCAGCAGCAGGCTGGCCGATTCGCCCATGCTCAGCTTCAGCAACGCGGCTGGAGCGACGAAGGGCGCCGGGCGGCGCAGCACCGCCGCCAGCGTCCGGGTGAATTCGGCGTTGGTGACCGGCTGCGGGGTGGTGACGTTGTAGGGGCCGTGTGTCTGGCCGTCGCGCAGCAGGCGCAGCATGATCGCGACGCAGTCCTCGATATGTATCCAGCTCATCCACTGCTTGCCGTCGCCTACCCGGGTGCCCATGCCCAGCCTGAACGGAGTGGTCATGCGTGCCAGCAGGCCGCCTTCCGTGCTCAGCACCAGCCCGGTGCGCTGCAGGCAGACGCGCACGCCGAAATTTTCGGCCTTGCGGGCCGCCGCTTCCCAGGCGATGCATAACTGCGCGGGGAAGTCCGATCCGGCGGTCGATGTCTCGTCCAGCGCTTCGTCGGCGCGGCCGCCGTAATAGCCTATCGCCGAGCCGCTCAGCAGCACCGCAGGCTTGCGTTCGGCGGCGGCGATGCGGCGCACCAGCTCATCGGTCAGGGCTATGCGGCTGTCCCATAGCGCCTGTTTGCGTTTCTCGGTCCAGCGCTGGTCGACGATGGGTTCGCCGGCCAAGTTGATGACCGCGTCGAACGCTTGCGACGGTAGCCATTCGTTCAGCGAGCGCATCGCGCGGACGGTCACGCCACATTTCTCGGCGACGGAATCCGGCTTGCGGCTGAGCACCGTCAGCTCGTGACCTTCTGCCAGCAGGGTCTTGCAGAGTCGTCGGCCGATCAGGCCGGTGCCGCCGGTGATGAGTATGTTCATATCCGTTCCCGCATGAGGTTAGTCCGAAGCAGGCTATCGAAACATTGGGCTGCTGGCAATAAGCAAAACCCGTTATGATTTCGTGCATGTCGCATTCCTCACCAAATAATCCAGATATCCTGTCGCGCAGCCTGTCTGCGGTCTGGCATCCCTGTTCGCAGATGAAGCACTACGAGAGTTTCCCGCTGGTGCCGATTACGCGCGGGCAGGGCGTGTGGCTGTACGACTTCGACGGGAAACGTTATCTGGATACCGTGAGTTCATGGTGGGTGAACCTGTTCGGTCACTGCAACCCGCGCATCAACGCCGCCATCGCCGACCAGCTCGGCAAGCTGGAGCATGTGATGCTCGCGGGCTTCACTCACGAGCCGGTGGTTCGACTGTCCGAGCGTCTGCGCGAACTGGCCCCCGCCGGATTGGGGCATTGCTTCTACGGTTCGGACGGCGCATCGGCGACCGAGATCGCGCTGAAGATGAGCGCGCATTACTGGCGCAACAGCGGATCGCCGGGCAAAACGCAGTTCATCAGCCTGCAGAACAGCTATCACGGCGAGACGCTGGGGGCGCTGTCGGTGACCGATGTCGCGCTGTTCCGCGATGCGTACGGCGCGCTGATTGCGCAGCAGGCTACCGTACCCAGCCCGGACTGGCGCGATGCGGAAGCGGGCGAGTGTGCCGAGGCTTACGCGCTGCGTTGCGCCGAGGCACTGGAAGAACATTTGCAACGCCATCACGAGCGGCTTGCCGCATTCATCGTCGAGCCGCTGGTGCAGGGCGCGGCGGGCATGGCGATGTATCACCCTGCCTATCTGAAGCGCGCGCGCGAACTCTGCTCGCGATACGGCGTGCATCTGATCGCCGACGAGATCGCCGTCGGCATGGGCCGTACCGGGACGCTGTTCGCGTGCGAACAGGCGGGCATCACGCCCGATTTCCTGCTGATCTCGAAAGGCATCACCGGCGGCTACCTGCCGCTGTCCATCGTGATGACCGCCGACGAAATCTACCGCGCGTTCTATGCCGACGAGACCGCGCGCGGCTTCCTGCATTCGCATTCCTATACCGGCAACCCGCTGGCCTGCCGCGCCGCGCTGGCGACGCTGGATATCTTCGAACAAGACGACGTACTGAACGCGAACCGCGCGAAGTCGGCCGCGCTGAACCGTATCGCACAGCCGTTACGCGATCACCCCAGGATCCGCGACTTCCGCAACACCGGTATGATCTGGGCGTTCGAAGTGGACACGCCGCATGCCGATTTCGCGCGCCGCTGTTTCGCGCTCGGGCTGCAGAACGAACTGCTGCTGAGGCCCATGGGCAACACGGTGTATTTCATGCCGCCCTATGTGATAACCGAAGACGAGATGCAGTTGCTGGTCGAACGCACGTTGAAGATCGTGAAGGCGCTGACATGAGGCTGCCTATCCTGTTGCTGCCGTTGTTGTTCGTCACTGCTGCCGGTGCGGCGACGTTTCCGCGCGAAGTCAGGCAGTCGCTGCAGCAGGCCGGCATTCCGCTAGCCGCAGTCGCCGTCGAGGTGCGCGAAGTCGGCAAGCTCGCGCCGCTGGTCAGCCTGAATGCCGAGCGGGCTATGAATCCGGCCTCGACGATGAAGCTGCTGACGACCTACGCCGCGCTGGACATCCTCGGCCCCGCCTACACCTGGAAGACCGAAGCCTGGCTGGACGGCGAATTGAAGGACGGCGTGCTGCAAGGCGATCTGGTGCTGAAGGGCTACGGCGATCCCAAGTTCACGATAGAGCAGTTCTGGCTGTGGCTTGCCGAGCTGCGCGCGCGCGGCCTGCGCGAAATACGCGGCGATCTGGTGCTGGATCGCAGCTTCTTCGAATTGCCGCCGCACGACCCGGCCGCGTTCGACAACGATCCGGTGCGTGCCTACAACGTAGGGCCGGATGCGCTGCTGCTGAACTTCAACACGCTGCGCCTGCGCTATCTGCCCGACGGCGACAAGCTCAACGTCATTGCCGAGCCGCCGCTGGAGGGCATCCGGCTGGATAACCGGTTGACGCCGCAACCCGCCGGCGGCTGTGACGGCTGGGACGACGGCGTCATCGTGCAGCCGGGCGGCGACAGCGTGGTGTTGCAGGGCGGCTATCCCGGCGAATGCGGCGAACGCGAGCACAGCCTCAGCGTGATGCCGCACACGCGCTACGTCGAGGCGGTGTTCCGCGCGCTGTGGAAGGAGCTGGGCGGCACGCTGCGCGGCAAACAGCGCGAGGGGGTCGCGAGCGCGAATGCGCAGCTGTTCTCCACGCATCGCTCCGAGCCGCTCTCCAGCGTCATCCGCGACATCAACAAGTTCAGCAACAACGTGATGGCGCGCCAGTTGTTCCTTACGTTGGGGGCGAACGGCAGCGCGAGCATAGCGCGCAGCACGCAGGCGGTGAGCGACTGGCTGTCGATGCGGCGACTGGATTTTCCCGAGCTGGTGCTGGAGAACGGCGCCGGCCTGTCGCGCAAGGAGCGCATTAGCGCCGCACATCTCTCACAGCTGCTGCAGCATGCCGCCGCGCATCCGTACAGCGCCGAACTGGAAAGCTCGCTGCCGATACTCGGCGTGGACGGCTCGGTGAAGAAACGCTTGAAAGAAAGCCCCGCCGCCAGCCACGCGCATTTGAAGACTGGCACGCTGGAAGGCGTAAAGACCATCGCTGGCTACGTGCGCTCGCAGGGCGGGCGCGAGTGGGTGGTGGTGTTCTTCATCAACCACCCGAACGCGAAGCGCGGGCAGGCTGCGCAGGATATGTTGATCGAGTGGGTGCAGGCGAGACAGGGCGCATCGCATTAAAATCAGCGAACGAATCGATAAGAGCATCCATGAGTGCGAAGAACGCCAACCCGACCGATGAAGTCATGTGCCGTTGCAGCGGCACCCGGCGGGACAATATTCAGCGCCTGTATGAGCAGGGTATGGATGTGGACGCCATTTCCAGATGGACCGGCGCGCTTTCGGGGTGTGGCGGTTGCGAGTGGGATATCGCGGATTTCCTGAAGGAGTTGGAAGTTCAGAAAGACAAAGCAAGGTAGGTCGGGTTAGTGCGCAGTAAGGTAGGTCGGGTTGGTGCGCAGCACGTAACCCGACATCGACACAAAAAAAGGAGCCGGTTGCCGGTCTGCCACCGGCGGTTTTGTTTTTGATGTTGGGTTACGCGATAAAACTGCTAACCCAACCTACAAAATCAAAGCCCCAACTCTCCCCACATCGCATCTACTCTCGCCTTGGTCGCGACATCCATCTCGATGACCGTTCCCCATTCGCGGCTGGTCTCGCCCGGCCATTTGTTGGTCGCATCCAGCCCCATCTTTCCGCCCAAACCCGACACCGGGCTGGCAAAGTCGAGATAGTCGATCGGTGTGTTCTCCACCAACAAGGTGTCGCGCACCGGGTCCATGCGCGTGGTGATCGCCCAGATGACCTCTTTCCAGTCGCGCACGTCGATGTCGTCGTCCACCACGACGATGAACTTGGTGTACATGAACTGGCGCAAAAAGCTCCAGATGCCGAACATCACCCGCTTCGCGTGACCGGCGTATTGTTTCTTGATGCTGACCACCGCCATGCGATACGAACACCCTTCCGGCGGCAGGTAGAAGTCTTCGATCTCGGGGAACTGCTTCTGCAGCAGCGGCACGAATACCTCGTTCAGCGCCACACCCAGCATCGCCGGTTCATCGGGCGGTTTGCCGGTATAGGTGGAGTGGTAGATCGGGTCACGGCGCATGGTGATGCGCTCGATGGTGAACACCGGGAATTTGTCCTGCTCGTTGTAGTAACCGGTGTGGTCGCCATATGGCCCCTCCAGCGCCATCTCGTCCGGATGAATCACGCCTTCCAGCACGATCTCGGTGGAGGCGGGGACTTGCAGGTCGCTGCCGATGCACTTCACCAGTTCGGTCTTGCTGCCGCGCAGCAATCCGGCAAACTGGTATTCGGACAAGGAGTCCGGCACCGGCGTCACCGCACCGAGTATGGTCGCCGGATCGGCGCCGATCACCACCGCGACCGGGAACGGCTGCCCCGGATGCTTCTGGCAGTGGTCGCGAAAATCCAGCGCGCCGCCGCGATGCGCCAGCCAGCGCATGATGACCTTGTTTGATCCGAGCACTTGCTGGCGATAGATGCCGAGGTTCTGTCTGGCTTTGTTTGGTCCGCGCGTGACTACCAGTCCCCAGGTGATCAGCGGCGCGACATCGCCCGGCCAGCAATGCTGTATCGGCAGTTTCGACAAGTCTACGTCCGCACCTTTCCACACCACTTCCTGGCAAGGCGCGGAAGACAGCACCTTGGGCGACATCGTCAGCACCTGTTTCAGCAGCGGCCATTTCTCCCACGCGTCTTTCAACCCCTTGGGCGGCTCCGGCTCCTTCAGGTAGGCGAGCAGCTTGCCCACTTCGCGCAGTGCGGCTATGTTTTCTTCGCCCATGCCTAGCGCGACGCGGCGCGGCGTGCCGAACAGGTTCGCGAGGACGGGAATCTTGTGTCCGACGACATTTTCGAACAGCAGTGCCGGCCCCTGTGCGCGCAGCACGCGGTCGGCGATCTCGGTCATCTCCAGATGCGTCGAGACGGGCGCGGTCACGCGCTTGAGTTCGCCCATCTGTTCCAGTTGGGCGATGAAGTCGCGCAGGTCGTGGTATTTCATAACAACTCCTTAGCGTGTGGCTCGTAGCCTGTAGCTAGTAGCCAACCCTGGTTTTGCTACCAGCTACAGGCTACCGGCTACAAGCTCAATAAAACTTCTCTTCGCCTTCCGGTCGATTCTTGAACCTTTTGTGCAGCCAGAAATATTGCTCCGGCATTTCGCGCACACGGTCTTCGATGAATTCGTTCATGCGCCGCGTATCGGCGATGTCGTCGCCGGAGGGGTAGTTGTCCCAGGCCGGGTAGAACGTCAGCACATAGCCCGCGCCGCCCGGCAGCATGCGCGTGATGCTGGGCACGACCGCAGCACCCGTCATCTGTGCGATGCGCGGCACCGAGGTCATCGTTGCGGCGGGCACGCCGAAGAACGGGATGAACGCGCCGTCCTTGACGCCCTGATCCTGATCCGGCGGATAGATGAAAGGCATGCCGGCTCGCATGCCCTTGAGGATGGGGCGCAGGCCCTGGAAACGCGAGTACAGGCGCTGGTTGCGGAAGCGGGCGCGTTTCTGCAGCAGCAGTTCGGTCAGGTAGCGGTTCTTCTGGGTCGCGTACATGCACACGGTGTCGGCGTGCTGCGCGATCCATTGCCCGCCCGCATCCATGCCGACGAAATGCGGGGTCAGCAGGATGGAGGGCTTGTCCTTGATCGCCTCGAAATGTTCGACGCCTTCGACGCGGATCAGGCTGCGGATGTATTCGGCGCTGGACCACCACAGGATGCAGCGCTCGATCAGGCCGCGACCGAACATCATGAAGTGGTCGCGCAGCAGCTTCTTGCGCCCCTCGTCGCCGAGTTCGGGGAAGCACAGCTTCAGGTTGATGTCGCCGACGCGGCGGCGTTCGGCGCTCAGCACATAGAGCAACAGGCCGACACCGTTGCCTATCGCGACGATCACGCGAAACGGCAGGAGGTGGATCAGCCACAGAATGAAAACGCCCAGACGTGCCAGCATTACGACTCCTGAATTGCATCCGGCGGCGTTACGCCGCGCGGGATCTTGTAACGGTTATAGCTCCACAGGTACTGCGCCGGGCAGGCGCGTATCGTGCGCTCCAGCGCGGTGTTGATCTGCCGCGCGACGGGTTGGGTGAAGTCTAGCGGCAGCGGTGCCACATGGATCACGTAGCCTTCGCCGCGCGGCAGGCGTTCGGAGTAGGCGATCAGCACCGTCGCGCCGCTGCTTTCAGCCAGTCGTCCGGCCAGCGTCATCGTGTAGGCGGGGCGGTCGAAGAATTCGGTCCATTCGCCTTCGCCGCGGCTGGGTACCTGATCCGGCAGCAGGCCGATGGCCTCGCCGCGCTTCAGCGCCTTATACAGCAGGCGCACGCCGCTGACATCGGCCTTGGCCAGTTTGGCCTGACCGCGCTCGCGTCCGGCGCGCATCACGCCTTCCAGGAATCCCAGTCGAGGCGGGCGATACAGCACGGTGATCGGCATGCGCTGCGCGGCATACAGCGATGAGATCTCGAAGCAGCCCAGATGCGGGGTCAGGAAGATGATGCCTTTTCCTTGCGCCTGCGCCGCCTCGATGTGTTCCAGTCCGACGCACTCGCGGACTTTGGTCAGCACCTCGTCGTAGCGGCGTCCCCAGATCCACGGCAATTCGGTGAGACTCATGCCGGTTGCGTCTATGGCGGCAGGCAGCAGATTCGATGACATACCCGCCTGGCGCAGGTTGTCGCGCGTGCGCACGGCATAGGTCGCGGACGCGGCGTAGGTTAGCCGCCCGAGCCATGCGCCCAAGCGATGCAGTGCGCCCAGCGGCAGGCGCGCAAGCAGCCAGTAGATGAGTTTGAACAGAAAGGCGGTCATTGGAGCCCGGTTTGTTATAATGCGCGCCCTATTAAACAATCGAAGTGATCGAACGGAGAGCCATGAGCGAATATTTCTTTACATCCGAATCCGTGTCCGAGGGCCATCCGGACAAGGTATCAGACCAGATTTCCGATGCAATTCTGGACGCGATTCTAGCGCAAGACCCCTATGCGCGGGTAGCCGCAGAGACGTTGTGCAACACCGGACTGGTGGTGCTGGCCGGCGAGATCACGACGACCGCCAATGTCGATTACATCCATGTCGCGCGCGAAACCATCAAGCGCATCGGCTACGACAACACCGAATACGGCATCGACTACAAGGGCTGCGCCGTGCTGGTGGCCTATGACAAGCAGAGCCCGGACATCGCCCAGGGCGTGGATCGCGCTTCCGACGATTACCTGAATCAGGGCGCCGGCGACCAAGGTCTGATGTTCGGTTACGCCTGTACCGAGACCGATACGCTGATGCCGTTGCCGATCTACCTGTCGCACCGCATCGTCGAGCGTCAGGCGCAACTGCGCCACGACGGGCGTCTGCCATGGTTGCGTCCGGACGCTAAGTCGCAAGTCACCATCAAGTATGTCGATGGCAAGCCTTACTGCATCGACACCGTCGTGCTGTCCACCCAGCACGCGCCGGAAATGACGCTGGAGCAGATCCGCGAAGCGGCGATCGAAGAGATCATCAAGCCTGTGCTGCCGAAGGAACTGGTCAAGGGCGACATCAAGTATCTGGTGAACCCGACCGGCCGTTTCGTCATCGGCGGCCCGCAGGGCGACTGCGGCCTGACCGGTCGCAAGATCATCGTCGACACCTACGGCGGCGCAGCTCCGCACGGCGGCGGCGCGTTCTCCGGCAAGGATCCCTCCAAGGTCGACCGTTCGGCAGCCTATGCCGGCCGTTATGTGGCGAAGAACATCGTCGCCGCCGGTCTGGCCGACAAGTGTCTGATCCAGATCTCCTACGCCATCGGCGTGGCCCAGCCGACCAGCGTGATGGTCACAACCTACGGCACCGGCAAGGTCTCCGACGAGAAGATCGCCGAACTGGTGAAAACGCACTTCGACCTGCGCCCGAAGGGCATCGTGCAGATGCTGGACCTGCTGCGTCCGATCTACCAGAACACCGCCGCCTACGGCCACTTCGGCCGCGAAGAGCCAGGGTTCACTTGGGAAAACACGGATAAGGCGGCAGCGCTGCGCGCTGACGCTGGCCTGTAAGGCCACGCCTGCGGCGCTTATCCGTGTTTCGGCGGAGGCTCATATCCGCGTAGCGGATGTGAAGGGGCGCAAGCCCCGACCGTAACCAAAATACAGACAAGGCAGCGGCACTGCGTGCCGATGCTGGCTTGTAAGCGAAGCGAGCAAGCCATACGCCGCAGGCGTACTTGTCTTTATTCGGGCGGAGGCTAACATCGCTTGCGATGTTAAGGTGCGCAGCACCGGCCGTAGCCAAAATACAGACAAAGCAGCCGCGCTTCGCGCGGATGCCGGGCTATAAGCAGCACTGACAAGGCAACAAATCGAAGCCGCTCCTGAGGAAACTCGGGGGCGGCTTTTTTTCGTATAGAATCTAGTCGTCTCCTGATGGATCAATCGATCATGCTGAAACGTATTCCGGTTCAACAACTGCGGCTGGGCATGCACGTGCACGAGTTCTGCGGTTCGTGGATGGATCATCCGTTCTGGCGCGGAGCCTTTTTGCTGGACGACCCGAAAGATCTGCAAACGATCCTTGCCACCGGGCTCAAGGAGGTGTGGATAGACACCTCCAAAGGGCTGGATGTCGAAGGCGGCAAGACCAAAGAGGCGGTCGCGGTCGAGATCGATGCCGCGCTGGCCCAGGTACATACTCCCAGCAAGCCGACGCCGTACACCAATATCGCCCAGGAAGCGGCGCGCGCGGTAAAGATCTGCGCCAGATCCAAACAGGCCGTCACCTCGATGTTCCACGAGGCGCGCATGGGCAAGGCGCTGAACGCGGACGATGCGCTGCCCATCGTCGAGGAAATCTCCACTTCGGTGATGCGCAATCCGGGTGCGCTGATTAGCTTGGCACGGCTGAAGAACAAGGACGAATACACTTACATGCATTCCGTCGCGGTGTGCGCGCTGATGGTTTCGCTGGCTCGGACGATGGGATTCAACGACGAGCAGACTCGGCATGCGGGCCTGGCCGGCTTGTTGCACGATGTCGGCAAGATGATGATTCCAGTGGAGATACTCGACAAACCGGGCAAGCTGACCGAGGCGGAGTTCGACACGATGAAGAGCCATCCGGTCGAGGGGCACCGGATGTTGCTGGAGGGGTCGGGGATAGGCGAGCATGCGCTGGATGTCTGTCTGCACCATCACGAAAAGGTGAACGGCAGCGGCTACCCCGACGGGCTCGCGGGGGGCGAGATATCCCTGTACGCCAGGATGGGCGCGGTGTGCGACGTATACGATGCGATCACTTCGAATCGCCCTTATAAAAATGGATGGGAGCCGGCCGAGTCGATACGCAAGATGGCCGAGTGGAGCAAGGGCCATTTCGACCAGCGCATATTCGAGGCCTTCGTGCGCAGCGTCGGCATCTATCCTGTCGGTTCGCTCGTCAGGCTGGCCTCGGGCATGCTGGGTGTGGTCATCGAGCAGACGGAACAATCGCTGCTGACCCCTATCATCATGGTGTTCTTCTCGATCCAGTCGAACGCCAGGGTACAGCCGGAGTTGCTGGATCTGTCCAAACCGTCCTGCAAGGACAAGATCGTTTCCCACGAAGACCCCGCCAAGTGGGATATCAAGGATACGCAGGCGTTGTGGAGCGGTATGGCCGTGACGCCCTGGTAGTCCGCGCGCGTTCTTTTGCGTTATAATCCGCCCCCTCCGAGGGGTGCTGCAGCGGGTTCGATGGTCTTTCCCCGCCAGGCTCGGAAGTTCAAACGGCACCCATTCATTAACCTTTATGAATGGAGCTTGCTCATGAATGCTGTTGCTTTCAACGATTACGTCATCGCCGATATCTCCCTCGCCTCCTGGGGCCGCAAGGAGATCGCCATCGCCGAAACCGAAATGCCAGGCCTGATGGCCATTCGCGAGGAATTCGCGAAGACCCAGCCGCTGAAGGGCGCGCGCATCACCGGTTCGCTGCACATGACCATCCAGACCGCCGTGCTGATCGAGACGCTGAAGGCGCTCGGTGCGGAAATCCGCTGGGCCTCGTGCAACATCTTCTCGACTCAGGATCACGCCGCTGCGGCCATCGCTGCCGACGGCATCCCCGTGTTCGCCGTGAAGGGTGAGACCCTGACCGAATACTGGGACTACACCCACCGCATCTTCGAATGGACGGACGGCGGTTATTCCAACATGATCCTGGACGACGGCGGCGACGCGACATTGTTGCTGCATCTGGGCGCACGCGCCGAAACCGACGCATCGCTGATCGCCAAGCCGGGCTCGGAAGAAGAAACCTGCTTGTTCGCATCGATCAAGGCCAAGCTGGCTACCGATCCGAAGTGGTATTCCACCCGTCTCGCGCAGATCAAGGGCGTGACCGAAGAGACCACCACCGGCGTGCATCGCCTGTATCAGATGCATCAGCGCGGCGAACTGAAGTTCCCCGGCATCAACGTCAACGACTCCGTCACCAAGTCCAAGTTCGACAACCTGTACGGCTGCCGCGAGTCGCTGGTGGACGGCATCAAGCGTGCCACTGACGTGATGATCGCAGGCAAGATTGCCGTGATCGCAGGTTACGGCGATGTGGGCAAGGGTTCCGCCCAAGCGATGCGCGCGTTGTCCGCACAAGTGTGGGTCACCGAGATCGACCCGATCTGCGCCCTGCAAGCTGCTATGGAAGGCTACCGCGTCGTGACCATGGAATATGCCGCCGACAAGGCCGACATCTTCGTCACCACCACCGGCAACTTCCATGTCATCACCCATGACCACATGGCGGCGATGAAGAACAACGCCATCGTGTGCAACATCGGCCACTTCGACAACGAGATCGACGTCGCCTCGCTGGAGAAATATCAGTGGGAAGAGATCAAGCCACAAGTCGATCACGTGATCTTCCCGGACGGCAAGCGCATCATCCTGCTGGCCAAGGGTCGTCTGGTGAACCTCGGTTGCGGTACCGGCCATCCGTCCTACGTGATGTCGTCGTCCTTCGCGAACCAGACCATCGCTCAGATCGAGCTGTGGACGGAACGCAACTCGGGCAAGTACCCGGTCGGCGTGTACACGCTGCCCAAGCACCTGGACGAGAAGGTCGCGCGCCTGCAACTGAAGACGCTGAACGCGCAACTGTCCGAACTGACCGACCAGCAGGCCGCGTACATCAGCGTGCCCAAGGAAGGCCCGTACAAGGCCGACCACTACCGCTACTAAAGCGAGCGTGAATAGAATCGCCGCTCCCCAGCGAGTTTCGCCGGTGGGGCGGCGTTTTACCATGTAGCTTCGAAAGAGAGATCCATGAGACTGCTGCTGATCTGGATATTGAATGCGCTGGCGTTGCTGACCGTGGCGAACTTCGTTCCGGGTATCCGTCTCGACAGCTTCACCGATGCGATGATCGCGGCGTTCTTCCTCGGTCTGGTCAACACGCTGATCCGTCCGCTGCTGCTGTTGCTCACCCTGCCGGTCACGTTGCTGACGCTGGGCCTGTTCATCTTCGTGATCAACGGGCTGCTGTTCTGGTTCGTCGGCTCCGTGCTCAAGGGCTTCGTCGTCGACGGCTTCTGGTTCGGCGTGCTCGGCGCAGCACTGTACAGCATCATCTCGTGGGGGCTCTCTGCCGCTGCTCAACAGCTTTTGAGAAAATCATGAACAAACCACTTTTCAGTTTCGAATTCTTCCCGCCGCAGACGCCGGAGGGCATGGAAAAACTGGCTGCGACGCGCAAGCAACTCGCGGCGCTGAATCCGGAATTCTTCTCCGTCACCTTCGGCGCGGGCGGCTCCACCCAGGAGCGCACGCTGGAGACCGTGCGCCAGATCAAGGCCGAAGGCTTCCAGGTCGCGCCGCACCTGTCATGCGTCGGTTCGACGCGCGACAACATCCGCAGCCTGCTGCAGACCTACCAGCAGATGGGCGTGAACCGCATCGTCGCGCTGCGCGGCGACATGCCGTCCGGCATGGCCAGCATAGGCGAGTTCCAGTATGCGAACGAACTGGTGTCGTTCATACGCGCGCAGACCGGCGAGCACTTTCATATCGAAGTGGCGGCTTATCCGGAATTCCATCCGCAGGCGAAATCGGCGCGCGACGACCTGGTCAATTTCAAGCGCAAGGTCGCCGCGGGTGCGAACTCCGCGATCACGCAATATTTTTACAACGCCGACAGCTATTTCTACTTCGTCGACGAATGCCGCAAGCTGGGCGTGACCGTACCCATCGTGCCCGGGATCATGCCCATCATGAAATATTCGCAGCTCGCGCGCTTCTCCGACATGTGCGGCGCCGAGATCCCGCGCTGGATGCGCAAGACGCTGGAAGGCTACGGCGACGACAACGAATCGGTGCAGGCCTTCGGTCTCGACGTAGTCACTTCGCTGTGCGAGAAGTTGCTGGCCGGCGGCGCGCCGGGTCTGCATTTCTACACGCTGAACCAGTCCGGCCCATCGCTGGAACTCTGGAAGCGTCTCGGCCTGTGATGAAATCCCCGGAGCTCCTTCTTCCCGCCGGCACGCTGGACAAGATGCGCACCGCCTACGCCTACGGGGCGGATGCGGTGTACGCCGGCCAGCCGCGCTATTCGCTGCGCGCGCGCAACAACGAGTTCAAGCTGGAAGAGCTGCGTATCGGCATCCAGGAAGCGCATGCGCTGGGCAAGAAACTGTTCGTCGCCAGTAATCTGATGCCGCACAACGCCAAGGTGAAGACCTACATGGCGGACATGGAGCCGGTGATTGCGATGAAACCCGATGCGCTGATCATGGCCGACCCCGGCCTGATCGCGATGGTGCGCGAGCGCTGGCCGGAAGTGGATGTGCATCTGTCGGTGCAGGCCAACACCGTCAACTATGCAGCGGTGAAATTCTGGAAGTCGCTGGGCCTTACTCGCGTGATCCTGTCGCGCGAGCTGTCGCTGGACGAGATCGAAGAGATACGCCAGCAATGCCCGGACATCGAGCTGGAGGTATTCATCCACGGCGCGCTGTGTATCGCCTATTCCGGCCGCTGCCTGCTCTCCGGCTATTTCAACCATCGCGACGCGAATCAGGGCACCTGCACCAACTCCTGCCGCTGGGACTACAAAGTGGACGGGGCCGTCGAGGACGGCACCGGCGATATACAAAAGATCGACTTCGATTTCGACAAGGCGCTGAGTGCAAGCCCGCTGTCCGACTGCGGCTCGCAGCCGCGCCACCCGCTGGCAGACAAGGTCTACGTCATTTCGCGCAAGGACCATCCGGGCGAGCTGATGCCGGTGCTGGAAGACGAGCATGGCACTTACATCATGAACTCCAAGGACCTGCGCGCGGTCGAGCATGTCGAGCGGCTGGTGAAGATAGGCATAGACTCCCTCAAGGTCGAAGGTCGCACCAAGTCCATCTACTATGTGGCACGCACCGCGCAGGTGTACCGGCAGGCCATCGACGATGCCGTCAAGGGCCGTCCGTTCAATCTGGAACTGTTAGGTGCGCTGGATGCGCTGGCGAGCCGAGGCTACACCGACGGCTTCTACGAGCGCCACCACACCCACGAGCAGCAAAACTACATGCGCGGCCACTCCGAGAGCTTTCGCCAGCAATATGTCGGCGACATCGTGAGCTGTGCCAACGGCATGGCCGAGATCGACGTGAAGAACAAGTTCAGCGTCGGCGACAAGCTGGAGATACTCCATCCTTCCGGCAACCATATCGTCGAACTGAAAGAGATGACGAGCCTTGAAGGCGGGGCGATCACCGTCGCACCGGGCAGCGGACATCGCGTGCGGATACCGTTGCAGGGTGAGTTGGCCGGCGGGATGGTTGCGAGGTTTCTTTAGGCGGCATTATCTGTGCGGGCAGAAATACTTGTAAAAATAGGAGCACTGCATGAGCAGCCAAAATGAGTCGCGCTGGTGGGAGTTTTATGGTGTGCGCTACGCCATGGGTACAGTTGTGGGCGCATTGATTGTGCATTTCATTTTTTCATCGAATGACAATCTAAGAAAACTTTTGTTCTTGCCTGAAAAGATGGATAACTTCGGCATGGCGCATTTGGCCTTGCTTGCTGCATACGGCCTCGCCTACTGTTACATTGCGAGCGCTCCCATACTCGTGATGCACGCTGCCAGATCATTTTTCTGGACTCCTCAAAGGACATGGCCAGTTACAATCGCAATCATTCTGATTTCATTTGCTGCGGGTCTTTTGACTTTCTGTAAGACAGATTCAATTATTCAGGCACTTGCGGCGACTGTCTTGGCGATCACAATTTCGTTCCAAGCAAGATACATTTGGATATTGTTCGATCAATTTTCTACTCCTCATGCGTATTACAAAGAATTGATCGAAAACCGGAAGCGACCGCCAATGTTTGAGTTCGTCGAGTCATACAAACATCTGCGTGAGCACGGAAATTCGTTCCTCATCGTTTTTTTCGAGTTCTTTCTTGGTTTTATACTTTCTTCGTTTACATCAGAAACGGTAGCTGGACATTACATTTTCTCTCGTGATGCAGTCGCAAATCTATTTCTGGTTCTATTCATATGGGTAATTCCGCCGGCCTGTATTTGGGGATTCGGGCAAAAACTTGAGCAGAGCTTAGTGAGAGACAAAGATGGGGGGGCAGCATGATCCTCTCAGCCCTCTCGCAATCTTCCCGCTACGCCGAGCTGCATCCTTTGTTCCAGCGCGCGTTCGACTACATCCGCGATACCGATCTGTACGCGCTGGCGCCGGGGCGTTATCCCATCGTCGGCGACGACCTGTTCGCCATCGTGGAGCTGGTGCCGGGCAAGACGAAGGAGATGGCGCGGCTGGAAGCGCACCGTAAGTACATCGACATCCAGCTGGTGTTGGAAGGCGACGAGACGATGGGCTGGAAGCCGCTGGCGGATTGTCTCAATCCGGTCAGCGAGCACAGCATGGAGAAGGACATCCGCTTCTTCCACGACGCGCCCGCGTCATGGGTGCCGGTGCCGCCGGATCATTTCTGCATCTTCTTCCCGGAGGATGCGCATGCGCCGCTGGTATCGGGCGGCATGGTGCGCAAGGTGATCTTCAAGGTCGCGGTCAGCCCTTGCGCCTGATTTTACGCATCAGCTCCATCGCCTCCTGCGGCGTCAGTTCCCGTTCCTTCTTGTTGCGGAACAGCAGCCACAGCACCGCGCCGTTGAACAGCACGAACATCACTTCCAGATAGAGTATCGGCGCAACGATGGTCAGCGCAGGCCCGGCGGAGAAAATGAAATAGAAGCCTTCGAATGTAGGCAGCACGGCATTGGTGATCGCGTAGAAATATTCGAACGGCGGGAACAGCAGGATTATCGTGAGGTTTGCCGCGACCATCAGCAGGATCGCGTTCTGGTAATGGAGGTGGCGCTGGGTAACAAGGATGTGTTTCGCATCGCGCAACAGCAACCAGGCAATGCCGACGTTCACCAGCAGCACGACGATCTCGAGGAACAGCACATCCTGATTGATGATCTCGTTGCTCTCGCCGGAGAAGGCGAACTGGAAGCCGGCAAAGACCAGCGACTTGGTGTCGGTGTACGAGAACGAGTCGAACGGCGGGAACAGCAGCATCACCGCAAGGTTGGCGAGCCCTACCCATAATGCGATCTGCTGTTTGCGATTCACGATGAACCTCCCGGCGACAGTCGATGCATCATGCTACCGACTATTGGGCGGCGGAACAATCGGGACTTACTCGCCCATGTCGAAGGCGATGTCTCCCTCGTCCACTTTGTCGCCTACCTTGATGCCCTTGAAGTCGAACAGTTCGCCGTCCAGCAAATGCGACGGCTTGACGTTCTGCATCGCGGTGAAGATCGTCTGCGTGCGGCCCGGATATTCGCGCTCCCAATCGTGCAGCATCTGTTTGATATTCTGCCGTTGCAGATTCTCCTGAGAGCCGCACAGGTTGCAGGGGATGATGGGGAACTCCATGCCGCGCGCGTAGCGGGCGATGTCCTTCTCGGCGCAATAGGCCAGCGGGCGTATCACCACATGGTCGCCCTTGTCGGTGACCAGCTTGGGCGGCATGGCCTTGAGTTTGCCGCCGAAGAACATGTTCAGGAACAGCGTCTCCACCATGTCGTCGCGGTGGTGTCCCAGCGCGATCTTGTTCGCACCCAGTTCGCCCGCGATCTTGTAGATGATGCCTCGGCGCAGGCGCGAGCACAGCGAGCAGGTGGTCTTGCCTTCGGGGATCTTCTCCTTGACGATGGAGTAGGTGTCCTGCGTTTCGATGTGGTGTTCAATGCCCAGATTCTTCAGGTAGTTCGGCAGTACGTCGGCGGGAAAGCCGGGCTGCTTCTGGTCGAGGTTCATCGCGACGATCTTGAAGTCGATGGGCGCGCGCTTCTGCAGCGTCAGCAGGATGTCGAGCAGCGTGTAGGAATCCTTGCCGCCGGACAGGCACACCATCACGGTGTCGCCTTCCTCGATCATGTTGAAGTCGCCGATGGCCTTGCCGACCGAACTTTCCAGCCGTCCCTTGAGGCGGTTGAAGTTGGTGGAACGGTGTTCGAAATGGATGGTCTGGATGTTGTCGTTCATGATGTTCAGAGGTTAACCGTGCGGCCGCCGTCGACCGCGATGACTTGCCCTGTGATGTAGGGCGAGTCGTTCAATAAAAATCGCACCGTGAGCGCGATGTCGTCCGGTTCGCCCTCGCGCTTGAGCAGCGTGTGCGCGACGATCTTGCGCCTGCGCTCATCATCTTCCCATTCCTCGCCCTCGGGCCAGACGATCACGCCGGGCGCGACCGCGTTGACGCGCACCTGCGGCGCCATCTCCTGCGCCAGTCCCTTGGTCAGCGCAACCAGCCCGGCCTTGGCGACGCTGTACAGCAGATGTCCCTGCATCGGACGCTCGGCATGGATGTCCACGATGTTGACGATGGCTCCGTGGCGGCGCCGCAACTCGTCCGCCGCTGCCTGCGCGAGGAATAATGGCGCCTTCAGGTTGGTGCCGAGCAGGTCCGTCCATTGATGTTCGTCTATGTCGGTAAGCGGTGTCGCATAGAAGCTGGACGCGTTGTTGACCAGCGCATCCAGCCTGCCGAACCGTTCCGTGATCGCGGAGACCAGTTGCGGCAGCGCCGCCATGTCTAGCAGTTCGGCCTGAAACGCAACGGCGCTGCCGGGGCGCTGTGCGTCGAGTTCTTTCTGCAGCGCAAGCGCCTGTTGCGCGGAACTGCGATAGTGGATCGCGAGCGTCGCACCGGCCGCATGCAGACGGCGGCAGATCGCCGCACCGACGCGTTTCGCCCCTCCGGTCACCAGCACTACTTTGCCTTGCATCGCACTCTCCACTAAACTCGCAAACCCTTCGAATTATACCCGACCATGTCCTCACATCTGCCTGTCCCTTCCTCCGAAGCCGCACAACACAGCGCCCGACTCGCCGAGCTGATCCGCAGCGACATCGCCCTGCAGGGTGGCTGGATATCGTTTGCGCGCTATATGGAGCTGGCGCTGTATGCGCCGGGGCTGGGCTATTACACCGCGGGTGCGCACAAGTTCGGCGAGGCGGGCGACTTCATCACCGCGCCGGAGCTCTCGCCGTTGTTCGGCCGCACGCTGGCGCGCCAGGTCGCCGAGATCATGGCGCAGAGCGCGCCGCATGTGCTGGAGCTGGGCGCGGGCAGCGGCAAACTGGCGGCGGACATGCTGGCCGAGCTGGAGCGCATCGGCAGCCTGCCGGAGAGCTATTCGATACTCGAAGTCAGCGCCGACCTGCGCGAACGCCAGCAGGCGTTGCTGCTCGAGCGGCTGCCGCATCTGGCCGCTCGCGTGCATTGGCTGGATGCGCTGCCGGAGACGTTCGGCGGCGCGGTGGTCGCCAACGAGGTGCTGGATGCGCTGCCGGTGCATTTGGTGCATTGGCACGACGGTGCGCCGGTCGAGCGTGGCGTTGCCGCGAACGATGCCGGGTTCTGCTGGCAGGAGCGCCCGATAGCCGACGCTGCGCTGCTGCATGCCGCGCAGCAGATCAGCGTGCCGGACGGATACGTCAGCGAGATATGCTCCGCCCAACGCGGTCTGATCAACAGCCTCGCGCAACGCCTGCAGCGGGGTGCGCTGCTGTTCGTCGACTACGGTTTCGGCGCGCGCGAGTTCTATCATCCGCAGCGCAGCAGCGGCACGCTGATGTGCCACTACCGCCACCACGCGCACGACGATCCCTTCTTCCTGCCCGGCCTGCAGGACATCACCGCGCATGTGAATTTTACCGATGTCGCCGAATGCGGTATCGACGCCGGACTCGAACTGCTGGGCTACACCTCGCAGGCGTTCTTCCTGCTGAACTGCGGCATCGCCGACTTCATGACGGAGCGCGATCCGGAAAATCTGCGCGACTACCTGCCGCTGTCCGCACAGCTGCAGAAACTCACCAGCCCGGCCGAGATGGGCGAGCTGTTCAAGGTGATCGTATTGGGCAAAGAAATGGCGAACCCGTTAAACGGGTTCGCCAGAGGCGATTTGAGTCGATTGCTTTGACTTATTTTGGCTGGTTGGCGCGCGCGTAGGCGACGATCTCTTCCATCGTGATCGACTTGTCGCTGTTGGCGTCGATCGCATCGAAGCTCTTCTCCAATCCGGGCAGCTTGTCTTTCGCCGAGGACAGTTCCTTCTTGGTCAGCTTGCCGTTCTTATTCTTGTCGGCCGTCTTCAGCCGCTTGAGAAATTCTTCCTGCTGGGCGCGCATCGCGTTCTGCATGGCGGTCTGCAAAAAGACCTGGATTTCCTTGCGATCCAGTCCGCCGTCGCTGTTCGCATCGATCTTGTCGAAGTTGGCTGTCAGTAGCTGCGCCTGAGCATGTTCGGCCTCGGAGCGAGAGAGTATCCCGTTCATGTCCGTATCCGTCTTGCTGAAGTCGCGTTCAAATGGAGAGGTCGCCGCCGTTTCGGCTGTCGGCGTCGCTACGCCCTCGGTCGCCATCGCCAGCGGGCTTGCGATCATCAGTGCCAGGCACAGGAATTTTTTCATTTCATCGTCCTTTCGGGTGTTCGTTTACGGTGGATTCTATCGCGGCGATACGTGCCTGCCGCACGCGGTCCGGGATTGTAGCCTTATCCGTGCATTCCCCGGCGATCTTCCCCGCATCGACCGCGCGTGCGGCATGCATCAGCCGCAGCAGGTAATCGGCCTGCGGATAAGCGTCCTGCCCGTGTCCGGTGCGTCCGCGCGCGTCGGCCGCGCAGGCCAGCAGCAGTTGCTCGAAGCGTTCCGGCTTGCGCCAGGCATCGGCCGACTGGAATAGCCGGAAGACGGTTTCGGGGCGCAGCTCGAAGGCGCGGTGCACGTCGCTGTGGAAGCGCGCCGTCAGCAGCGCCAAGTCGCGGCAATCCGCGGGCACGCGCAGGCGTTCGCACAGTGTTTGCAGCAGCTCCACGCTGCGCTGTTCGTGGCCGATGTGGCGCGGCAGGATATCGGCCGGCGTGGTCGCTTTGCCGAGGTCGTGCGTCAGCGCGGCGTAGCGCACCTCCAGCGGGTAGTCGTGGCGGGCCGCATCGTCGATGACCATCATCGTGTGTATGCCGCAGTCGATCTCGGGGTGATGTTTCGGAGGCTGCGGCACGCCGAACAGCGCATCCACCTCGGGCAGGATGCGCACCAGCGCGGAGCACGAGCGCAGCGTCTCGAAGAAGCGCGACGGCGTCTTTTCCATCAGGCCGCGCGCCAGTTCCTGCCACACGCGTTCGGCGACCAGCGCATCGACCTCGCCGTTGTCGGCCATGCGGCGCATCAGCGACAGCGTCTCCGGCGCGATCGCGAAGCCGAAGCGTGCCGCGAAACGTGCGCCGCGCAGGATACGCACCGGGTCTTCGGCGAACGCGTCGCTGACATGGCGCAGGATGCCGGCCCTCAGGTCGGCGATGCCATTGTGCGGATCGATCAGGTTGCCGTTCGCATCCTCGGCGATGGCGTTGATGGTGAAGTCGCGGCGCGACAAGTCTTCTTCCAGTGTCACCTCGGGCGACGCATGGATCGCGAAGCCCTTGTAGCCCGGCGAGGTTTTGCGCTCGGTGCGCGCCAGCGCGTATTCCTCATGGGTTTTGGGATGCAGGAACACCGGGAAATCCTTGCCGACCGGGCGGTAGCCTTGGGCTTCCATGGCCTCCGGCGTGCTGCCGACCACCACCCAGTCGTGATCCTGCACCGGCAGCCCGAGCAGGCGGTCGCGTACCGCGCCGCCGACGCAATAGATGCCTGCCCTGTTGTTGGTCGGAATGCTCATTTTTCGTCCAGCCTATTTTTCGTCCGGGATGGCCTGCTGGTTGTCGGGCGTCCTGGGAGCGACGATGCCCATGCGCAGCTTCAGCGACTTCGGCGGCGAGCCGAACTGCCGCGAGTAGTACATGGTGTTGCTCATCACCTTCTTCACGTAATCGCGCGTCTCGTCGAAGGGAATGGTCTCCGCATAGATCGCGCCCTCCAGCGGAAGGTCGCCGCGCCAGCGACGCGCGCGGCTCGGCCCGGCATTGTAGGCCGCCGAGGCCAGCACCGGGCTGTCGTCGAACCAGCTCAGCACGGTCTTCATGTAATAGGTGCCGAGCTTGAGGTTGGTGTCGAGCTGGTCGAGCAGCGAGCGGCGGTAGTCCTTCAGGCCCAGCCTGTGCGCGATCCAGCTCGCGGTCGAGGGCATGATCTGCATCAGCCCGGCCGCGCCGACATTGGACTTCGCGGCGGTGACGAAGCGGCTCTCCTGCCGCATCAGGCCGTAGACCCAGGCCTCGTCGAGGCCGTGTTCCTTGATATGGGCCTGCAGCGCATCGCGATACGGGGCGAGGTAGCGCAGGTTGAAGTCGTGCACATTGACGGTGCGGTCGGCCGCATTGATCGCGCGGTCGTACATCTCGTTGCGGCGGGCGATCTCCGATGCGGTCAGCAACTCGTGGTCGTTGAAGTTGCGCAGCGTCCAGCTCCATTCCTTCAGCGCCTCGGTGCGCAGGCCGATGCGGTACAGCGTCAGCGTGCGCTGTATACCGGGCAGCGCCAGCATGGAGGCGATGTCGCTGTCGCCAGGCTTGAAGCTGGGACCCGTCGTGCTCAGCACCGGTGCGGCCAGGTCTTCCGTCGCAAGCTGTCCGTAAAAATGATATTCGGTGCTCAGCGGCGCGAGCAGTTTTCTGGCTTCGGTCGATTTGCCGGTCGCTTGCAGCGCTCGGGCCTTCCAGTATTGCCATGCCGGTTCGCGCTGCTGTTGCGGGTTCATCGCATGGATCGCATCCAGCGTCGCGCGCCAGTCCTGGGCGCGCAGCGCCGCGCGCACCCACCAGGCAGCCTGCTGTTCGCTCAACGCCGAACCTGCCGCGGCTCGATACCATTTCAGCGCGCGCCCGTCTTGCTTGCGCGCCGCCTCGTAGCCCAGCCAGCCGTAGAAGTACTGTCTATCGGCCTCGGGGAATTCCGCGGCCAACCTGTCCCAGCGCGCGACGGCCAAGTCGGGCGACTGCTTGGCCAGTCGCTGCAGCGCGAATAGCGCCGCGACGCGCTGGCCGCGGTTGTCCTTGTCCAGTGTGAGCATCCCCAGATAGCCGTCCGCATCGGTCGCCGCACTGCCCAGCGCCGCCGACAATTTGCGTTCCGCATCCAGCCTGTCGGCCAGCGTCTTCGCCAGCGATACGTTGCCCGCCTCCAGTGTCAGCCGCAGGCGTTGCCAGATGTCCTGTTCGGTAATGACGCCGGCGGCGATCCCTGCGTCGAACAACGGGGCGCAGCTCCCCGGCAGCGCCTTGCCGCTGAACCACAGCATGCGCGCGTCCTGCAGCGCATCCTGCGGCTGGGTGCGGCGGCGCGACTGCAGTGCATCGCAGGTCAGCTCGGTGTCCTCGTTGATCAGGCGCGGGTATTCCGCGTCGAACAGCTCCCATTGCTGACGGTCGGCGAGCAGCTTCAGCCATTCGCCGCGCAGCCGGTCTATCATCGGCGTGTCTTCCGGGCGTGCCAGGAATGCCTGCACGGCACGGGCATCGGCGCGTTCCAGGTCGAGGCGCAGCTGGTAATAGCTGACATAAGCCTCCAGCGGCGTCTTCCTGAGGCGCGGGGCCAGGCGCGCCAGCTTGGCGCGGTCGCCGGCGCGAAATGCGTCGTTCGCCGCGAGGAAATCGGCATCGTTCGCCGCCGACGTTGTCGGCGATTGGGCCGCCTGTGCGGGCAGGGCGCAGGCGAGTAAAAGGAGGAGTATGAATCTCATGCAGGTCGTCTGAAGAACAATCGCGCCGAGCATAGCACATCGGGCCGCCCCTTCCCTTTGCCAGCGCCACGCGGCGGCAGTATCGGCGGCTTTTCTGTTCCCCTCTCCTGTGCGTGTGTTGTTGGGGCTTTAGCCCCTTACAACCACGGCCTGCCCCTTGCGGGCGCAATCCTCTGATGAAACAACTAGCCAATCGACTAAGCCCGCAAGCGGGCAAGTCGCTGGTTATCCCGCAAGCGGGAGAGGAGGCGAACGAGTCGCTACGCGGGTTTCACGTTAGAATGCGCGGCATGAACATGACCAGCAGCCAGCTCTATCTCCGCCTCCTGACTTACGTCAAACCCTATTGGCGCATCTTCGCGGTTTCCATCCTCGGCATGATCGTCGTCGCCGCGACCGAGCCGCTGGTGCCCGCGCTGATGAAGCCCATGCTGGACGGCACTTTCGTTAACAAGGATCAGGAGATGATGCGGCTGGTGCCGATAGTCATCATCCTGATCTTCCTGGTGCGCGGCGTCGCCACTTTCGTCGGCACCTACGCGATCAACTGGGTCGGCAACAAGCTGGTGCTGGACCTGCGCGACGAGATGTTCGGCAAGCTGCTCAGTCTGCCGACGCGCTATTACGACGACCACGCCACCGGCTCGCTGATCTCCAAGCTGACCTTCGACGTCACGCAGGTGACCAATGCCGCGACCACGGTGGTGACCATCGCGGTGCGCGACAGCATCGTCGTGATCGGCCTGTTGGGCTGGCTGTTCTACCTGAACTGGAAGCTGACGCTGCTGACCTTGCTGATGGCGCCGGTGATCGCATTCATCATCTCGACCATCAGCCGACGCATGCGCAGCAGCAGCCGCGACTCGCAGCGCGCGATGGGCGACATCACTCAGGTGATAGAGGAGAGCGTGTCCGCGCACAAGGTGGTCAAGCTGTTCGGCGGGCAGGCATACGAGGGCCAGCGTTTCAATAACCGTGCCAACTGGGTGCGCCGCTATGCGATGAAACAGGCCGCAGCCGCGTCGGCTAACGTGCCGGTGGTGCAGATGGTCGCTGCGGTCGCGCTGGCGGTGATCGTCTATCTCGCCACGCTGCAATCGCAGGCCGACGAGACCACGGTCGGCGGCTTCGTGTCCTTCATCATGGCGATGCTGATGCTGACCGCGCCGTTGAAGCGCCTGGCCGGCGTCAGCGAATACCTGCAGCGCGGCCTGGCGGCGGCAGAGAGTGTGTTCGAGTTGCTCGACACCCCGGGCGAAACCGACGAAGGTCGTGTCGCGGTTGGCCGCGTGCGCGGCGAACTGGATTTCGACCGGGTGACCTTCTCCTACTCGGCGGACGACCGCCCGGCCCTGCGCGATATCTCGCTGCATATCGCCGCCGGGGAGAATGTCGCGCTGGTCGGTGCCTCCGGCAGCGGCAAGACCACGCTGGCCAATCTGGTGCCGCGCTTCTACTCGCCGACCGACGGCCGTATCACGCTGGACGGACACGACCTCGACGACCTGACGCTCGCCAGCCTGCGCGCCAACATCGCGCTGGTCAGCCAGGAAGTGGTGCTGTTCAACGACAGCGTCGCGGCGAACATCGCTTACGGCCAGATGCGCGAAGTCAGCGAGGAGGAGATCGTCGCCGCCGCCACCGCCGCACACGCGATGGAATTCATCCGCGAATGGCCGCAGGGTCTGGAGACGCTGGTCGGCGAGCGCGGCGTCAAGCTCTCCGGCGGTCAGCGCCAGCGCATCGCCATCGCCCGCGCCATCCTCAAGGATGCGCCCATCCTGATCCTCGACGAGGCGACCTCCGCGCTGGACAGCGAATCCGAACGCCACGTGCAGGCCGCGCTGGAGACCCTGATGCAGGGCCGCACTACGCTGGTGATCGCGCACCGCCTCTCCACCATCGAGAAGGCCGACCGTATCGTCGTGATGCAGAAGGGCGAGATCGTCGAGATCGGCACGCACCGCGAACTGCTGGCGAAGGGCGGGGTGTATGCGCAGCTGCATGCCATCCAGTTCGCGGTGGCCGAGCAGGGCTGACGATACATGGACTGGATCGCCGTCCTGCTCTGGCTCGCGGCGGCCCTGCTGGTCGCAGTCGGAATCGCAGGCCTGATATTGCCCGCCATACCCGGCGCGCTTCTGATACTCGGCGGCCTGGTCCTCGCCGCCTGGATCGAAGACTTTGTCTTTGTCGGAACGGGCACGCTGGCGTTCCTGGCCGTGCTGGCCCTCCTGACCTACGCGGTCGATTTCCTTGCAGGCATCCTGGGCGCCCGACATTTCGGCGCATCGCCGCGAGCCATGTTGGGCGCGGCAATCGGCGCCGTCGTCGGCGTCTTCTTCGGCTTGCCCGGCCTGTTGCTTGGCCCTTTCGTCGGTGCGGCACTGGGCGAACTTTCTGCGCGGCGCGGCATGGTGGCGGCGGGCAAGGCGGGGGTTGGCGCTACGCTAGGGTTGGTGATCGGGGCGGCGGCCAAACTGGCCTTGGCGTTTTCCATGCTGGCGGTGTTTGTGGCGGCGAGGTTCTTGGGATGAGGGCTGAGGGTTACGAGCGACTGTAGGATGGCTATGCAAAGCTACCCATCAATCAAAGAAATGTAGGTCGTGTTAGGCCGATAGGCCGTAACCCGACATCGGCATCAAACATCCAAATCAAAACCGCCGGGGGTTGCCCGGCAGCAAGTTACTTTCTTTTGCTTCGCCAAAAGAAAGTAACCAAAGAAAAGGCGACCCCGGTTTGCCGCCGCTGCGCGGTTCCCTGCGTTGCTCGGCCGGTCAGGCGGCTGCGGAACTCGCGCTACGCGCTCAGACAGTCCTCGCCGACTACCCCTGACCGCCCTCCGCTACTCGGCGGCGCACAGGGGAAAGAAATTCAAAACCGTAAACCCGGATGGAGGGCAACAAGTTGCCCTCCATGCTGCGGCGATAGGCAAATCAATTCGAGTCCGGTACATTGGGCGAATTCAATCCAGAAGTGCAATATTGCTATGCGCGCAACCTCTCTTGAACTTAAAAACTTCCGATCTTTTGAAAGTATGGGGCCAATAGACTTGGGCCAGATCAATGTCCTAATTGGCCCAAACAACTCAGGAAAATCGTCAATTTTAAAAGCATTGCACTTGCTCCAAGAGGGGGGTGGGGAAATTTATCCAGATGTGCGAGTGACCTCGGCAAGTGCACAGGTCACTATTGGTTTAGCAGATATGCATGGTGAGTTCGATTCTCTTGATGAAGGCACTCTAAAAATTATTATCAGATCGTCTAATAGGAGTAGCGGCGAAATAGATTTGGCCATTCACAATCCTGATGGACCTATTCATGGAAAAGTACAGCGGAAAAATATTGATCCATATCATTTTGTGGTCCCTTTTTTGTCAAAAAGAAAAACGAATTACTACCAAGAAGATGTAAAAGAAGAAAGTGCCTTGCGAGTGAATACCGACATGTCGAACCTTGCAGCCAAACTTTCCCGTCTCGCCAATCCTGGATTTCCTGTATATGAGCAATATAGCAAGGCATGTAAGGAGATATTAGGTTTTGTGGTTACAGCTATTCCTTCACGCAACGGCATGAGGCCGGGAGTCTATTTGCCAGATAGAAAGACTATTGATATCAGTCAAATGGGAGAAGGGGTTCCTAATGTTGTTGGGATGCTAGCTGATTTGGCTCTGTCCGAAGAGAAGTTGTTTCTGATAGAAGAGCCGGAAAATGATCTGCATCCACAGGCGCTTAAGGCATTGCTTGATTTGATGGTGCTGAGTTCGGAATCAAACCAGTTCGTGATTTCTACTCATTCAAACATTGTTGTGAGGCATCTTGCATCTATTGAGAAAAGTAAGCTGTATAGCGTTAGCTCGGAATTGGGCAAATTGCCGCCCGAGGCAACGGTAAGAGAGGTAGAGCCAACTGTTGAAGCTAGACTCGAAGTGTTACGAGAACTCGGATACTCGTTTTCAGATTTTGATCTTTGGGATGGCTGGCTAATGCTAGAAGAGTCATCTGCCGAACGAATTATTCGTGATTATCTGATTCCTTGGTTTGCGCCAAAACTTGCACGTGTTAGGACTCTTGCTGTAGGTGGAGTCAATCAAGTGGAGCCAACCTTTGATGATTTCCATCGCTTGGTTCGTTTCACACATTTGGAAGAAGCTTATCGAGATGCAGTTTGGGTGCGAGTTGATGGTGACCAAGTTGGCATAGATGTTGTCTCGCGACTTAAGAGTCGATATTCATCATGGCAGCCCGATAGATTTGGAAATTTTGGAGAGACTCAATTTGAGCACTACTATCCAAGTGAATTTGAGGGGAAAATAAGGGACGCTCTTAATTGTGTAGATAGGCAGGCTCGCAGAGAAGCCAAGCGAATCCTACTAGACAATGTTCGAGCTTGGCTTGATGAAGATGAGCAACGAGCCCGAGAAGCATTGGAGAAATCAGCTGCCGAAGTTATTACTCACCTTCAGCAAATTGAGAGTCAGTTGGCTAAATATTCAAGATAAGGCAGGCAACTTGTTGTCTGCCTAAAGAATTAACGGTTTTGCTTTACTTTTCCCTGTGCGCCGTCGAGTAGCACAGGGCGGTCAGGGGCAGTCGGCGAGGACTGTTCCTCAGCTGCCTGACCGGCTGACAACACGCCGTGTAGTGGCTTGTTGCGGCGAAGACTAACCTTCAGGTTATGTCGTAGCCAACAACGCAGGGGACCGCGCAGCGGCGGCAAGCCGGGGTCGCCTTTTCTTCGGTTACCTTCTTTTGGCGAAGCAAAAGAAGGTAACTTGCTGTCGGGCAACCCCCGACGGTTTTTGTTTTGATGTTCGTACGTTCGCCCTTCGACAGGCTCAGGACGAGCGGGCTTATGCGGGTTTTGATGTCGGGTTACGGCCTGTCGGCCTAACACGACCTACATTCCTACATGCTGCATTCCTGACGGGCATCTTACGGCCACATCGCCATCAAGGTTGACTCCCCCACGCCAAATAGCCTAAATTGCGCCACCCAACAAAAACCTTCCTTTAGGAGATACATATGGCCGTTCTCGTCGGTAAGCAAGCCCCGGATTTCAACGCTGTTGCCGTAATGGGCAACAACGAGATCAACGAAACCTTCAATCTGAAGAAGCACATCGCCGGCAAATACGCCGTGATCTTCTTCTATCCGCTGGACTTCACCTTTGTGTGCCCGTCCGAGCTGATCGCGTTCAACCATCGTCTGGACGAGTTCAAGAAGCGCAATACCGAAGTGATCGGCGTGTCCATCGACTCGCAGTTCACCCACCTCGCATGGAAGAATACGCCCGTCGAGAAGGGCGGCATCGGCCAGGTTCAGTATCCGCTGGTTGCCGACGTGAAGCATGAAATCTGCAAGGGCTACGATGTCGAGTTCGACGCCGCAGGCGTCGCGTTCCGCGGTTCCTTCCTGATCGACCGCGCCGGTGTCGTGCGTCACCAGGTGGTGAACGACCTGCCGCTGGGCCGCAACATCGACGAGATGATCCGCATGGTCGATGCGCTGCAGTTCACCGAAGAGCACGGCGAAGTCTGCCCGGCAGGCTGGAACAAGGGCAAGGCAGGCATGAACGCTTCGCCGGAAGGTGTGGCGAAGTACCTGGCCAACCACGCTAGCGAGCTGTAATCAAGATGTAGTCGCGATGCGGGCCGTTCGGGAAACCGGACGGCCCGTTTTGTTTTGGAGAGGCATAAACATGCATGAACTGTTGATCGAATTCGTCGGCCTGGTCGCTCCGTGGATAGAGGCGATAGGCATCGCGGTGGTGATGTGGGGTGCGCTCGAAGGTCTGCTTGGCCTGATGATGCGCGCCAAGGCCGTGCTGATGCGAGAGCCCGGCATCGTGCCGATCAGCCACATCCGCATCGCCATCGGCGAGAAGACCGCGCTGGGGCTGGACTTCTTCCTCGCAGGCGACATCATCCAGACCATCATCGTGCCGAGCTGGGAATCGCTCGCGATGCTGGGCGGCATCGTCGTGATCCGTACCGTGATCGCGTTCTTTCTCAACAAGGATCTGCGCGAGCTGTCGGAGAAATAGGCGCTGAACATCCCGATTGCCCTGCGCCGCAGGGCTGCTAGAATTCGCGGCATTCTTTTTCGCTGAGAACTGACTGTCATGCTGACCGGTTTCGTCTTCCTGTATCTGACCCTTTCCATCGGCATCGGCATGTATGCCGCCACCAAGGTCCACAACGCGCGCGACTACATCACCGCCGGGCGTTCGCTGCCGTTGTACATCGTGCTGGCGATGGTTTTCGCCACCTGGTTCGGTGCGGAGACGGTGCTGGGCATCCCCGCCACCTTCATGGAGGAGGATCTGGGCGGGCTGATCTCCGACCCGTTCGGCGCCTCGCTGTGCCTGATCCTGTTCGGCCTGTTCTTCGCGCGCAAGCTGTACCGCATGAACCTGTTGACCATAGGCGACTTCTACCGCCAGCGCTACGGCCACAAGGTCGAGGTCATCGCCGGTATCGCGATCGCGCTGTCCTATCTCGGCTGGGTGTCGGCGCAGGTCACCGCGCTGGGGCTGGTGTTCAACGTGTTGTCCGACGGCGAGATCACCCAGGCACAGGGCATCCTGATCGGCGCGACGGTGGTGCTGCTCTACACGCTGTACGGCGGTATGTGGTCGGTGGCGTTGACCACCTTCTTCCAGATGATCGTCATCGTCGTCGGCCTGATCTACATCTCGGTGCTGCTGGCCGATAAGACCGGCGGCGTCGCGCCTGTGATCGAGCATGCAGCGGCGAACCATAAATTCAACTTCTGGCCGGAGCTGAATGCGGTCGCGATGGTCGCTTTCATCTCCGGCCTGTTGACCATGGGCTTCGGCTCCATTCCGCAGCAGGATGTGTTCCAGCGCGCCAACGCCTCGAAGAACGAGAACGTCGCGGTGTGGGGCACGGTGCTGGGCGGCGTGGCCTATTTCCTGTTCGCCGCGGTGCCGCTGTTCATGGCTTACTCGGCCAACCTGATCGACCCGGCGCTGGCCGCACAGTGGTTGTCCGAGGACAGCCAGAAGCTGTTGCCGGAACTGGTCAAGGCGCATTTGCCGCTGTTCGCCCAGGTGATCTTCTACGGCGCGCTGCTGTCGGTGATCATGAGCACGGCTTCCGGCACGCTGCTCGCGCCCTCGGTCACGCTGTCCGAAAACGTGCTCAAGGGCTGGGTCACCCGCAAGAATCTGTCTGATCGCAAGATGCTGGCGATGACGCGCTGGGTGGTGGGCATCTTCGCGGGATGCGTCACGCTTTATGCGCTGTGGGCGCTGGACCACGACACCGGCATCCACCAGATGGTGGAGAACGCCTACAAGGTGACGCTGGTGCTGGCCTTCACGCCGCTGGTGGCGGGGCTGTACTGGAAGCGCGCTACGACGCTGGGCGCCTACTGGGCGATGGGGCTGGGTCTGGCGACCTGGCTGCCGATGGAGTTCTTCGCGCCAGAGGCCGATATCCCGCCGCAGTTCGCCGGTTTTCTGATGAGCGTCGTCGGCATGGTGGCGGGCTCGTTGCTGCGGCAGGAATCCGTGCAGGCCGAAGCGCGTCCCCATGTGCGCCACAGCGAGCGCTAGTGTCACACGGTTGTCACAAAACCTTCATACCCTTGTAACTCCGCTTTATGGGCAATCTCGAACTTGGGTAAAGGAGCAGCGATGAAGGCGAAGGTGTTGATCGTGGAAGACGAACCGGCAATCCAGGAATTGCTGGCGTTCAATGTGATGCAAGCGGGTTTCCATGCGCTGCGCGCAGACGACGCGGACGGCGCATGGCAGCAGATACGCGCCGCCAAGCCGGACCTGATCCTGCTGGACTGGATGCTGCCGAACACCAGCGGCATCGTGCTGGCGAAGCAGTTGCGCGCCGATGCGGCGACGAAGGACATCCCCATCATCATGCTGACCGCGCGCGGCGAGGAGCGGGACAAGATACAGGGGCTGGAATCCGGCGCGGACGATTACATCACCAAGCCGTTCTCGCCGCGCGAACTGATGGCGCGGATACGCGCGGTGTTGCGCCGTCATGCGCCGCAACTGCAGGACGAGGCGGTGTCGGCGGGCGGGCTGGAGCTTTTGCCTGCCGCGCACCGGGTCAGCGCGGGCGGCAAGAACATCGAACTCGGGCCGACCGAGTTCCGCCTGCTGCATTTTTTCATGACCCATGCCGAGCGCGTGTATAGTCGCGTGCAGTTGCTCGACCAGGTGTGGGGCACGCAGGTTTTCGTCGAAGAGCGCACCGTGGATGTGCATATCCGCCGCCTGCGCGCGGCGCTGGAGCCGCTGGACAAGGATGGCCTGATCCAGACGGTGCGCGGCAGCGGTTATCGTTTCTCGGCGAATTAGAACGGTTTTATCGGGGAGGTTTGGTTGCTGGATTTCTGGTTCCGGGCGAGTCAGCCCGTGTTGTATGGCGGGATATTCGCCGCGGTGCTCTGGGGCATCTTCAATGCTGCGGTGGCGCTGCTGTTCCTGATGGTGGTGTTGCTGGCGGCGATGGCTTATCGCGCGCGCCAGCTGTACAAGCTCGGGGCGTGGTTGAACGACCCGCGCCTCGAGACCATTCCGGAGGCCGACGGCCTTTGGGACGAGGTGTTCTCGCGGTTGTACCGCATGGTCAAGCAGCACAACCAGACCAAGCAGGAGCTGGCGGAGGAGCTGCAGCATATCGAGCAGGCGACCGCCGCATTGCCGGAAGGCGTGGTGATCCTGAACGACGCCAACCGCATCGAGTGGTGCAACCCGCTCGCCCAGCAGCATTTCGGCCTCGATGCCGAACACGACTTCATGCAGGACATCACTTACCTGATGCGCCAGCCGGAGTTCGTCGAATACCTCGCGGCATCGAACTTCAGCGAGCCGCTGGTGATGACCCCGGCGCGCCACGACGACATGGTGCTGTCAATCAAGCTGATCCCTTACGGCGGCGACAAGCGATTGATGATCAGCCGCGACATCACCCAGCTCGAGCGCATCGAAGCGATGCGCCGCGATTTCGTCGCCAACGTCTCTCACGAACTGCGTACGCCGCTGACGGTGGTGAACGGCTATGTCGAGAATCTGCAGGACATGCCTAACCTCAATCGCGAGGACGCGCAGCGCGCCTTGCAACTGATGGCCGAGCAGACCCGGCGCATGGAGAATCTGGTCTCCGACCTGCTCACGCTGTCGCGGCTGGAGAGCGAGCGCAATCTGCTGCGCGAGGAGGTCGTGAACATGGTCGGCCTGCTCGACGAGGTCTATCAGGAGGGGATGCTGCTCAGCAACGGCCGCCATGCGCTGCGCCTGGAAGTGGCGCGCACCATCGACCTCACCGGGAATCGCGAGGAGTTGCACAGCGCGTTCGGCAACCTGGTCAGCAACGCGATCCGCTATACCCCGGCGGGCGGCGAGATCCTGTTGCGCTGGGGCGAGCGCAGCGGCCAGCCGGTGTTCTCGGTGCAGGACAGCGGTATCGGCATCGCGCCGCAGCATATCCCGCGTCTGACGGAGCGCTTCTATCGCGTGGATCGCAGCAGGTCGCGCGAGACCGGGGGGACGGGGCTGGGGCTGGCGATCGTCAAGCATATCGCGATGCGCCACCAAGCCAAGTTCGAGGTATTGAGCGACGAGGGCAAGGGCAGCACCTTCTCCCTGGTGTTTCCGACCGGACGCGCCGCACGTCCGTGATCGACGGGCCGGGATGCCAGCCCGGGTTTACTTCGACTTTCTGCCTGGCGTGGCCGGACGGATATATCCGGTCAGCCTGCAGATCATCTCTTCTATCTCCTTGCCTTGTTCGAACCGGATGGAACGGCACGCCATGATGGCCCGTTGGCTGACAAGCGCCGACAAATGGATGCGCACATCGGTCAATGGAATCCCCGTCGCTCCGGCAATCTCGGTGTCTGCGCATTCGCCATGGATAGTCAGGTATCGAATAATCTCGTTCATGTTTCCGCTCGCCGCAAATCTTCGAAAAAAAACGGGTGATCGACGATCACCCGAAATGGAGAGAGAGTATGGAATGAAAAAGAAGGACTCTTTTTCACTTAACTCTGCGGTAATTCTATCTATTCGACGGTAAATGTATATAGACCGGAATGCCTAGATATTCAGGCCTAGGGATTTCCTTAGTCGGCATTGGCCCCGCTTCCGGTCTATTTCGATTCCATCACCCATACCCCGTTCCAGTCGTCGCCGGGGGGGTGTTCCATGAAATAGCGCGAGCGTTCGATGTAGAGCCGGGCGGGTTTGTCGTTCGGGTTGATGGTGAGCACTTCCTCGAACAGGCGGACGGCATCTTCCCATTTGCGCTGGCGGTAGCGGGTCAGCCCGTTGCGGAAGTGGCCCAGCGCGTCGATCAGGTTAGGGTAGGTCTCGTCGGTGTGGTAGTCGAGGATCTCGTAGATCGCAACCGGCTGGGTCTTGCCCTTGACCACGACCAGGTCGAGCTCGCGCGTCTGGTAGGTGCCGCGCAATCGCTTGTGGGTGGAGTCGCTGACCAGGATGCGCGTGCCGTACTGCTTGCAGGCGGATTCGAGGCGCGAAGCCAGATTGACGCCGTCCCCGATGATGGTGAAGTCCATGCGCTTCTTCGAACCGATGTTGCCGGACACCACGCGGTCGGTGTTCATGCCGACGCCGATGTTGACGGGCGGTTTGCCGTGGGCCTGGCGCTCCCTGTTCCACTCGCCCAGCCGGGCGATCATCGCGATCGCGGCGCGCACCGCACGGTCGGCATCGTCGGCATGCCCTTCGGGGATGCCGAACGCCGCCATGATGGCGTCGCCGATGAACTTGTCGAGCATGCCTTCCTCGCGCTGGATGCATTCGACCATCAGCGTGAAATATTCGTTGAGCAAGGCCACCGTGTCCTGCGCGCCCAGCTCCTCGGTCAGCGTCGTGAAGCCGCGTATGTCCGAGAACATCACGGTGCATTCGACGTCCTTGCCGCCCAGCACCTCAGCACCTGCGGCGACCAGCCGGTCGGCGATGCCGGGATCCATATAGCGCGACATCGTGGATTTGATGCGCTTCTCGCTGGTGATGTCCTCGATCACGAACATCGAGCCGATGCGCTTCTGGTCGATGTTCAGCAGCGGTTGCACCGTGAGGTTGATCGACAGGGTCTCGCCGTTCACCTGCAACGCCGCATCCATCGTCGTCTGCTGCATGCCGCTCTCGTCCACCTGTCGCAGCTTGTCCAGCACCCAAGCATTGGCATCCGCGAAGAACTCCTGCACCGGCTTGTGCAGCATGTCCTCCAGCTTCGCCTTGAGGATGTGCAGGCCCGCGGTGTTGCAGGTGGCGATGCGCTCGTTCTCGTCCAGCGTGATCAGGCCGTTGCTCATCGATTCCAGCATGGCTTCGTTGTAGTTCTTCATCGACTGCACGTCGGCGAACAGCTTGGCGTTCTCCAGCGCGATGGATATCTGCGCGGTGAAGGCGCGCAGGCGCGATTCGTCGTCGGCGGTGAACGGTCCGCCGCGCCGGTTCAGCACTTGGGTCACGCCTATGGTCTTGCCGTGCTTGTTGACGATGGGCACGCACAGGATGGAACGGGTGAAAAAGCCGGTCTTCTTGTCGAACTCGGGATTGAAGCGCAGGTCGGCGTAGGCGTAAGGGATGTTGATCGACTTGCCGGAGGTGAACACCGCGCCGGCGATGCCGAGGTGGTTGGGCAATCGTATCTGCATCGACTCCAGTCCCTGCCCGACCTCAGACCACAGCTGGCTGGTCTTCTCGTCGTTGAGGAACAGCGTGGAGCGTTCGGCGTTCAGCATGCGCGTGGCTTCGCTCATCACCCGTTGCAGCAGCGAGCCCAGCTTGATGTCGGCGGTGACCTCGGAGACGATGTCGATGAACTCCATCTCCTGTTTGTGCACCGCCTTCATCTTCTCGATGAACTGCGCGCTCTGCAGCGCGAGCGTTCCCTGGCTGGTCATCGCTTCGAGCAGGTGCAGGTCGCGCGTGGTGAATCTGCCCTTGCGCTTGTTCAGCGTTTGCGCGACGCCGATGACTTCGCCTTTCACCGTCTTGATCGGAACGCACAGGATATTGTGCGTGACGAAGCCGGTCTGCTCGTCGATGGAGCGGTTGAAGCGAGGGTCGGAATAGGCGTCGTGGATGATCAGCGGCTTGCCTTCGGTGAACACGTAACCGGCGATGCCGCTGTTGTTCAGCAAACGGATCTCGCGCTGGATGTTCCCCTGGGCGACGCGGGAATAAAGCTCGTTGCTGTTGGGGTCGTTGAGGAACAGCGAGCCGCGTTCGGCATTGAGTTCGGCAGTGGCGATCTCCACCAGCGCGTTGAGCACACCGTCCAGCGTGTCGAACTCCGCCATCCTGTGCGACACGTTGAGCAGCAGCTCGGCGTTGCGCAGCTTGCTGCGCTGTTGTGCGGTGTCGTCGGAAGCTCTCGGTCTTCCGGGAGCGGCGTTGTCAGGCTTTGGCATTTTCGGCTCTTCGATCTGGTTGGGTCGGTCGCGATTCGAGTTGGCCGCGCAGCGACCGTATGGTGTCGTGCAGCTCGGCAATCTCGGCATTGGCGCCGACTATGGCCTGGCTGATGCCGCTCGCCTTGTCGAGGCGAGCGGCCTCGAGTTCGCCGCGCAGTGCGGTGCAGGTCGCCTTCAGCTGCAGTATCTCGTCATGGCTGACCGCGGCGGCATGCTGCACCGCGACCTTGCGTTCCGCATGCGCCTTCTCCAGCTCGTCGCGCAACGCGCTCACGGTGTTCTTCAACTGGGCGATCTCGGCGGCGGCGGCCAGCGCTGAATTGTGCAGCCGTTCCTCCGTTTCCGCGCGGGCTTTCTCCAGCTCCTGGCGCAGCGCCAGAACGCTGCGCTGGGTGTCGCGCAGTTCGGATTGCACCATGATCAATTCATCGCTGTCCTGAGTCATTCTGGTGATGCCCGCATCGGTTGTCCTTCGGTCTCGCGATCGGCTGGCCGGTTCTTTCTCTTCGCTTCGGGAGCGACGCAGCCGTCTGGACAAATGTTACCACCGCCGAAATCCGGGATGGAGGATTTCGGCAGGGGCTGTGCGAGGGATGCGAGCGTTATGCCAGCGTGAAGCTGACGCGCTCGTAGTCGAGGCCGCGCTCGACGCTGAAGCCCATCTTGACGTCTTGTGCTTCGTCGTTCAGATGCAGCACCTCGACGACGCGATCCGGCTGGAACCAGTCGCGCGGGATGACGAGGCTGGCCGGGATCTTGAGCGCATTGATCGCCGGCAGGATGAAGGCCGGGACATAGCGGTTCGAGACGGTCTGGTTGATGCCGGTCGCCTTGATGCTCACCGGCTCCGCAGCTCCCGGCAGATAGCGCACGCCGATCTGCAGCTTGCCGTCGCGCGTCACGTTGGCCCAGGCCACCGCGCCCAGGATCAGCGTCTCGGCGTCGCTGGGACGCAGGCCTAGCAGCTGGTTGTAGCTCAGGCGTCCGCCGAATGTGTCCTCGCGCGTCAGACGCGCGCCCGAGATGCTCTCGTTCTCGAACTGCCAGGTCTCCAGCGGGAAGCCCATCTCCAGCAGCTCCTTGTTGTGCGCATCCTGCAGCACGCGGCCGAATGCCTCGATCTGCCGGCGCCCGGTATTGCCGATGGTGGCGTCGCGGCCCGGCTGCTTGAAGGGCCTGCCGGACAGGTGGGCGTAGATGCCTTCCATCTTGTAGCAGACCTGCGCGTGCTGGGCGACCGGACGGCGCTCGCCGAAGCGGGTGTTGTGGTTCTCGCACCAGCACATGTGCAGGTGGGTCAGGAACTCGATGCAGTCGTTGCTGCTGCAGTGGTCGCACAGGTTGACCTGGCGCGGGGTCTGGCCCTGTTGCAACAGGACGGTCTTGACGCGCAGCAGCTTGGACAGCGGCACCATCGCCAGATAGCGCATCGAATCGCTGTGCGTGCTGTGGGCGACCGCATGCAGTCCGCGCGTGCTGGCAAGATCCACCGCCAGCGGCTGGGCGTCGCCCTTGCTGGTGGTGTAGCTGCGTTCCACGGTCACCGTCCCGCTCCATTGCGTCAGCCAGTTGTCCAGCAACAGCAGTTGCGAGCGGGTCAGTTCAGCAGGGCGGGCGTAGCAGGACAGCAGCGTTTTGGCGTAGATACTGCGGCAGCTGCTGCGGGGGAATTTCGGGTTCAGCGGATCGGTGACTTCGTCCGCCTGGAAGCCTTGTTCTTCGGCGAAGTCATACAGCGCATGCAGCTGATGCCACAGCTTGGCGTCGAACTCATAGCCGGTGCGCAGGTGTTCCAGGATCTCCAGGCCGCTGTACAACAGACAGCGCTGGCACAGCAGCGCGCCGTGCTTGGCGAGCTGCTTGTCTCCCGCGATGTAGGCCTGCAGGCAGCGCTGGTAGCCCAGCACCATCGCCTGCCACAGCTGCACGATCGCGACGAACACCATCAGTTCGCTCTCGTTCAGCGGCAGGGGTTTGGCGATCAGTTTCTTGGCGTAGTCGTCCTGCACATAGCCTATGGTCTCGCGCAGCAGCTCCAGCGTGTTGAGCCGTTCCAGTCCGCGCATCGGATAGCGGTTGAGTTCGCCGATCTGGGTGTACAGCAGGCTGTGCGCGAGCTGCAGGTTGGTCAGTTGCAGCTGGCCCAGCCACTTGGCGCACCCCGCCGCATCCTTGAAGATCGGATCGGCGCGGTCGTCGGTCGGGTCGAGTGGCAGGGTCAGCATGTCTTGTTAATCTGGTGTCAGGCCGCTACTTTCCATGAGGCATGCATTCCCGTCAAGCGCGAGACGGCTAGCCGCCGGCTCACAACAGCACCCGCTCAATGCCGCCGTCGTTCGCGCGGGCGACATACTCCTCCAGCCAGTCCGGGCCGAGCAGGTGGCGCGCCATCTCGATCACGATGTATTCGGACGAGGTGCCGCAATCGTCGTCGTAGCGCGACAGCCCCTGATGGCAGGACGGGCAGGAGGTGAGTATCTTCACCTCGCCGTCGTAGCCGTCGGCGCGCAACGCATCTGTGCCCTTGCGCAGTTCCTCTTCCTTGCGGAAGCGCACTTGGGTGGAGATGTCCGGGCGCGTCACCGCGAACGTGCCGGACTCGCCGCAGCAGCGGTCGGTCAGCGGAATGGCGGTCGCCATCAGTTCGTTCACCACCTTCAGCGGCTGATGCGTCTTCATCGGCGTATGGCAGGGGTCGTGGTACATATAGCGCAGCCCGGTCGGCGTCCCCAGCTTCACGCCGCGTTCGAGCAGGTATTCGTGGATGTCGAGCAGGCGGCAGCCGGGGAATATCTTGTCGAACTGGTATTGCAGCAACTGGTCCATGCAAGTGCCGCAGGACACCACGACGGTCTTGATGTCGAGATAGTTCAGCGTGTTGGCGACGCGATGGAACAGCACGCGGTTGTCGGTGGTGATCTGCGCCGCCTTGTCGCCCTGTCCGGTCGAGTTCTGCGGATAGCCGCAGCACAGGTAGCCCGGCGGCAGCACCGTGGTTACGCCGAGGTCGTACAGCATCGCCTGCGTCGCCAGGCCCACCTGACCGAACAGGCGCTCCGAACCGCAGCCGGGGAAGTAGAACACCGCTTCCGATTCCTCTCCGGCCTTGCGCGGGTCGCGGATGATGGGCACGACGCTGCTGTCTTCGATGTCCAGCAGCGCGCGCGCGGTCTTGCTCGGCACCTTCGCGGGCAGCGGCTTGTTCAGGATATGGATCACCTGCGCCTTGATCGGTGCGCGGCCCAGCGTCGCGGGCGGGCGTTTGGTCTGGTTGCCCAGCAGGCCGAAGCGCTTGGCCAACTGATGGCCGAGCCGCTGGCCCTTGTAGCCCCACTCTATCATCAGCTTGCGGATCGCCTTGATCGTCGAGGGATCGGTCGCGTTCAGGAAGGCCATCGCCGCAGCGGTGCCCGGATTGAATTTCTTCTTGTTCTGCTTGCGCAAGAAGTTGCGCATCGCCATCGACACGTCGCCGAAGTCGATGTCCACCGGGCAGGGTGTCTTGCAGCGGTGGCACACGGTGCAGTGGTCGGCCACGTCGCTGAACTCGTCGAAATGCTGGATGGACACGCCGCGGCGCGTCTGTTCCTCGTACAGGAAGGCCTCGATCAGCAGCGACGTCGCCAGTATCTTGTTGCGCGGCGAATACAGCAGGTTCGCGCGCGGCACATGGGTGCTGCATACCGGCTTGCACTTGCCGCAGCGCAGACAGTCCTTGATCGAGTCGGATATCTCGGACAGCTCGCTCTTCTCCAGGATCAGGCTTTCCAGCTCCATCAGGTTGAAGCTGGGCGTGTAGGCGCGTTCGAGGTTGCTGCCCGCGAGCAGCTTGCCCTTGTTGAAGCGGCCGTCCGGATCGATCCTGCGCTTGTATTCGGTGAACGGGGCGATCTCCTGCGGCTCGAGGAAGTCGAACTTGGTGATGCCGATGCCGTGATCGCCGGAGATCACGCCGCCCAGGTCCTTCGCCAGCCGCATGATGCGATCGACTGCGCCGTTGGCTTCCTGCAGCATCGCGTAGTCGTCGGAGTTCACCGGGATGTTGGTGTGCACGTTGCCGTCGCCCGCATGCATGTGCAGCGCGACGAACACGCGGCTCTTCAGCACGCCCTGATGGATCGCATTGCAGCGTTCGAGTATCGGCAAATAGGTGCTGCCGCTGAACATCTGGCGCAGCGGCTCGCGCAGTTCGCGTTTCCACGAGGCACGGATGGAGTGGTTTTGCAGGGCTTGAAAGACTGAGCCTGTAGCTGGTAGCTGGTGGCTTGTAGCAGAGCCGGCGGTTTGGCTACCGGCTACTGGCCACTCGCTACAAGCTCCGTCTAGATTATCCAGCAGCCACTGCCAGCGCGCGCGCACTTCGGCGAGCAATTGCTGTGCGGCTTGCGAACGGTTGCCGAGCAGTTCGGCGTCGCCCAGCTGCTCGTCGTCCTGGTAGCGCAGCGGCAGTTCGCCGCCGAAAAACTCGTCCAGCGCATCCAGCAGCTTCAGCTTGTTCTTCAGCGACAGCTCGATATTGATGCGCTCCACACCGTCGCAGTAGTCGCCCATGCGCGGCAGCGGGATCACCACGTCCTCGTTCACCTTGAATGCGTTGGTGTGCTTGGCGATCGCGGCGGTGCGCGCGCGATCCAGCCAGAACTTTTTGCGCGCCTCGGCGGACACGGCGATGAAGCCCTCGCCGTGGCGCAGGTTCGCCAGCCGCACGATCTCCGAGGCGGCTCTCGCCGCGGCATCGGCGTCGTCGCTGACGACATCGGCGACCAGCACCATCTTCGGGCGCGTGCCGCGCTTCGACTTGGTGGCGTAGCCGACCGCTTTCAGATAGCGTTCGTCGAGGTGCTCCAGTCCGGCGAGGAATACCTGCGAGCCGGCACGATTGTTCAGCAGCGTGGTGATCTCGACGATGGCCGGTACCGCCTCGCGCACCTGGCCGAAGAACTCAAGGCAGACGGTGCGCGTGTGTTCGTGGGCGCGATGCAGGATGAAGGTCGCCGAGGTGATGATGCCGTCGCAGCCTTCCTTCTGGATGCCGGGCAGGCCGGACAGGAACTTGTCGGTGACGTCCTTGCCCAGCCCTTCCTTGCGGAACGCGCTGCCGGGTATCGTCAGGATCTCGGGCTCGCCGTGCGGCGTCCTTCTGATGGGGGTTTGGCCGTCGGCCTCGAAGCGGTTGATGCGGAAGCGTACGCTTTCGGCATCGTGGATCTTGCCGAGGTTGTGCTCCAGGCGCTCGACCAGCATCCACAGTCCGTCCGGCGTGACCATTTTCCACGAGGCGAGGTTGTCCAGCGCGGTGCCCCACAGCACGGCCTTCTTGCCGCCCGCGTTCATCGCGACGTTGCCGCCTATGCAGGAGGCATCCGCCGAGGTCGGATCGACCGCGAACACCAGCCCGTCGGCTTCCGCCGCTTCCATCACGCGTCGCGTCACTACGCCCGCGCCGCAATGTACGGTGGCATAAGGCTCGGAAAGTCCCGGCAGCGTCAGGCGCACGACCGGCGACAGCGTGTCCAGCTTCTCGGTGTTGATGACCGCGGAATGCTTGTCCAGCGGCACGGCGCCGCCGGTGTAGCCGGTGCCGCCGCCGCGCGGGATGATGGTCAGCTCGAGCTCGATGCAGGCGCGCACCAGATGCGCGACCTCCGCCTCGGTGTCCGGCGCCAGAACCACGAACGGGTATTCCACGCGCCAGTCGGTCGCGTCGGTGACATGCGAGACGCGTGCCAGTCCGTCGAACTGGATGTTGTCGCGGCGGGTGATGCGGGAGAGTACGCGCAGCGCGCGGCGGCGCAGCTGCAGGGTGTGCTCGAATTCGGCCGCGAAACGGTCCACCGCCGCGTCGGCGAGTTCGAGTAGCCGTTTTACCTTCTGGTTATCTCCCCTGCGCTCTTCGATTGCGTTCAGCCGGTGGCGCAGCGCGCCGACCAGCGCCTCGCGGCGTTTGCGGTTGGCGAGCAGGTCGTCTTCCAGGTAGGGGTTGCGCGTCAGCACCCAGATGTCGCCCAGCACCTCGTACAGCATCTGCGCGGAGCGGCCGGTACGGCGTTCTTCGCGCAGCGTGTTGATGATGTCCCACGCCTCGCTGCCCAGAATGCGCAGCACGATCTCGCGGTCGGAGAACGAGGTGTAGTTGTAGGGGATTTCGCGCAAACGTGCCGTCATGGTGAACTCTGGTGAACGAGGGGCGCATTCTACCGCAACCCATGGTTGTTCTCGACCCCGCAGGGAGCAGGGGGTTCGTGCGATGCGGCAAGAATCGCGGGATCGCCTATTGAGTCCGGTGCGGCTGCGGATGGTTCTTGGCGACGTAGGCGGCGAATTCGTCCGCCGGCATGGGGCGGCCGATGTGGTAGCCCTGCGCCTCGTCGCAATGGTGGGCGCGCAGGTAGTCGTACATGGGCTGCTCCTCGATGCCCTCGGCGATGGTGCGCAAACCCAGGCTGCGCGCCATCTGGATGATGGCGCGAACGATGGCCGCGTCGCTTGGGCTGGTGGTCAGGCCGCGCACGAAGGATTGGTCGATCTTCACCTTGTCCACCGCGAAGCGGCTCAGGTAGGACAGGCTGGAGTAGCCGGTGCCGAAATCGTCGATGGACAGTTTGACGCCCAGCAATTTGAGCTGGCGCACCGTTTGCAGCACGTTCTCGGTGTCGCGGATCAGGATGGATTCGGTGAGCTCCAGTTCGAGGAACGGCGGCTCGAGGCCGGATTCGGTGAGCGCCGCGATCACGATCTGTTCCAGATTGCTGCGCTTGAACTGCACGGCAGAGAGATTGACCGCTATCGTGAAGTCGCTCATGCCGGATTTCTGCCAGGCCACCGCCTGGCGGCAGGCCTCGCGCAGTACCCATTCGCCGATGGGGACGATCAGCCCGCAGTCCTCGGCGATGGGGATGAAGCGGGCGGGCGGAACGAGGCCGAGTTCCGGATGGTTCCAGCGCAGCAAGGCTTCTGCGCCGAGCAGCGAGCCGTCGGCGAGATGGACCTGCGGTTGGTAGTGGACGACGAACTCGCCGCGTTCCAGTGCCAGGCCGAGGCTGGATCGCATGGCGAGCAGCTCGTCCGCGGCGATGTTCATCTGCGCATCGAAGAAATAGCAGGCATTGCGACCGGCTTCCTTGGCGTGATACATCGCGGTGTCGGCCTTCTTCAGCAGCGTGTCGAAATCGCGGCCGTCGTCGGGATAGACGACCGCGCCGATCGAAACCGAGCTGGACAGGTTGTGCCGGTCGATGCTGAACGGCAGCGCCAGTTGTTCGAGCATCTTGGTCGAAAAGAACGTGATGGCGTCGGTGTCGTGGACCTCGGTGAGCACGATCAGGAACTCGTCGCCGCCCTGGCGGCTGACGGTGTCGGTATCGCGCACGCACAGGCGCAGCCGTGCGGAGACTTCCTTGAGCAGCGCGTCGCCCACGACATGGCCCAGCGCATCGTTGATCGTCTTGAAATGGTCGAGGTCGAGGAACAGCATCGCCACCTTGCTGTCGCTGCGTTCCGCATGTGCCGCAGCCTGCTCGAAGCGATCGCGCGCCAGCAGCCGGTTGGGCAGGCCGGTCAGCTGGTCGTGATAGGCGAGATGCTCGATCTTCGATTCGGCTGCTTTGCGTTCGGTGATGTCGCGGATGATGCCGAATAACTTTATCGGCCTGCCTGCGGCGTCGAGTTCGAGTTCGCCCATGCCGTGCACCCAGCGTTCCGCCCGGTCGTTCGCGCGCACGATGCGGTACTCCTTGTCGAAGGCGCTCCTGGATTCCAGCAGGTGCGTCAGGTAATCGGCCATCTCGGTGCGTTGCGACGGGTGCACCAGCTGCAGCCAGCCTTCCGCATTCCTGGCGTAATGCGCATCGATGCCGAAGATGCTGTCCAGTTCTTCCGAGCTGCTCCAGAGGTCGACTTCCGTGTCGAAGACATAATGGCCGACCGAGGCCATGCGTTGCGATTGCCGGAGCAGGGCTTCGCTCTTGCTCAATGCTTCCTGCGCTGCGCGGGATTCGGTGATGTCGCGGCTGATGCCCAGTACGCCCAGCACTCTGCCATTCTCGTCGCGCACCGGTGCCTTGGTGGTTTCCAGCAGGGCGCGCTTGCCGTCGGCGGCATAGGTGACCCATTCCTCGTTGATGCGGGGCTTGCCTGCCGCCATCGCATCGAGATCGTTCTGGTGGAAGAAGTCGGCCAGTTCCGTATCGAAGAAGTCGTAGTCGGTCTTGCCCGCGATATCGGCCTCCTTCGCGCCGAACAGGCGTTCGAGCGCCGGGTTGCATAGCAGGTAAATGCCTTCGTTGTCCTTCATCCAGACTAGCTCCGGGATGGTCTGGATCAGAGAACGCAGGCGAGAGTGCTCGTTTCTCAGTTGCTCTTCCGTTTGTTTGCGCCCGGTGATGTCGGCGCAGATGGCGCCGAGCGCATAGACTCTGCCGCTGGTATCGTGCAACGGGAATTTGGTCGAGAAGAAAGTATGCAGTCCGTCGCCGAATTGCGCGCTTTCGTCGAAGGTCAGCGGCGCGCCGGCAAGGATCGCCTTGCGGTCGTTATTGGCGAAGGTTTCCGCTTCCGCCTCCGGAAAGACTTCCGCTACGCTGCGGCCGAGCAATTGTTCGCGCGGCAGGCCGAGCATCTGTTCGGTGTAACGATTGACCATCAGGAAGCGGCCGTCGAGGTCCTTGAGCCAGACGATAGCTTGGGCATTGTCGAAGAAACTGCGCAGCCGTTCCTCGCTTTCCAGCAATGCGGCGTCCGCCTGTTTGCGTTCGGTGATGTCGCGAGCCACCGACAGGATATGGATTCTGTCGCCTATCTCCACGCGCCGCAGGTTGATCTCCAGCCAGAACTGGCTGCCGTCGCGCCGTCTGGCGCGCCATTCGAAGGTCGGCGTTTCGCCCTGTCTTGCGCGGGCGAGCCAGTTCATCGCGTTCTTCTGGGTATAGGGCGGAACGTCGGCGCTGATATCGGCGATGCTGAGCCTGCGCAGTTCTTCCCGGTTGTAACCGAGCTGTTCGAGCGCCTTGGCGTTGGCTTCGACGATCCTTCCGGTATCGGCGTCGCGCAGCAGGATGATGTCGTTGACGTTGTCGAAGATGGTCTGGAAACGCGCTTCGCTGTCGTGCAGGGATGTCTCGGCGGCGGACTGGCGGCGCAGGGCCTGCGCTACCAGCAGGTAGGCCAGCAGTGCGGTGATCAGCACATAGAACCAGCCCTTGTAGGTCTGGTATTGCGTGAGCAGTTCAGCGTCGGTTATCTGGACGCCCAGAAAATTATCGCTGATGTATATCCACAGCGATCCGAACAGCAGGTAGATGATGGCGATGCGCAGTGCCGGCATTTGGATTCCCATCGCATTTGATCCGGCGTTCACCCTACACCAGCCCATGTCCAGAGGCAAATCCCTGGGGAAAATCGTCGATCCCGGATGTGGTGTAATCTGCCCGTATGAGCGATGCGTCTTTTTCCCGTTTGCGGGTGTTCTTCGCGCTCTGGCCCGGTGCGCCGGAGCGTGCCGCGCTGGCTGACTGGCAGCCGCCGTTGCGCGAACTGTGCGGCGGCAAGGCGATGCGCGCCGATACCCTGCACGCGACGCTGGTGTTCCTCGGCGATGTCTCCGTCCACAGCCTGGAGGCACTGAGGCTGGCGGCGAAGGAGGTTGAGGGAACGGCCTTCGATCTTCGCCTCGATAACGCGCGCTATTGGGGGCACAACCACATCGCCTATGCCGCGCCATCGGCCGTTCCTCCGGCGTTGTCGGCGCTGGTGGGCGAGCTGGAGCAGCGGCTGCGCGCCCATCGCTTCCGCTTCGATTCCCATGCCTGGAAGCCGCATGTCACGCTGTTGCGCCACGCCCAGTGGAGCGACGATCCGCTGCCGGTCATGCCCGAGGTGGTCTGGCGGGCTCATGACTTCGTGCTGGTGCAGTCGCTGCGCGACGAGCAGGGCCCACGCTACGAGGTGCTGGCGCGATTCCCGTTGGCGCCCCGCCGGGTGATATGATTTGCCCGTAACCATAAGAGCGGCGATATTGCCGCCAGGACCAGGAGGAGCAAGTGAAGGAAGCCAAGCGTCACACGGCGATGCATCGCTGCGAAAGTTGCGCGAAGACGATCAAACTCAGGCACGGCACTAACCATGTGGCTTGTACGGCACATCTGACGGTCTTGCCTGCCGATCATGCCGCCGATTGCGACGAGTATGAGCCGATCACCGAGCAGCCGACATCCGTTGGAGCAGAGGCTCACGCTACCCCGGAAGACAGCCCGAAAGCGCCATGACTACAGAGCTCAGAATACTCACGCATTACGAACGCATCGGCGGCGAGCCGCAAGTGCGCGCGCTGGTGCAGCGCTTCTACGAGCTGATGGACGAGCTGCCTGAAGCCTACGGCATCCGCAAGATGCATGCGGAAAGCCTGGATGGCGCATCCGATAAGCTGTTCAAGTTCCTCTCCGGCTGGATGGGCGGCCCGCAGCTGTTCGTGCAGGAATTCGGCGAACCTTTTTTGCGCCGCCGGCATTTTCCTTTCGCGATCGGTGAGTCGGAACGCGACCAGTGGCTGATGTGCATGGATCAGGCATTGAACGATGTCGTCGCAGACGCCGAATTGCGGGGCGAGCTCTCCGCCGCCTTCGCCAAGGTGGCGGATCACATGCGCAACCGCGCCGGATAGAATTTTTCACAGGGTCTGACGATGCTGCATGCCTTCACGCTGAACAGCGGCCGCCTGAGTCGCATCCATTTCGAGGAAGACGACGACCTGCGCACCGACCAGCCGATCTGGATCGATGTCGTCGCGCCGACCGAGGAGGAGCGTGACTGGCTGGAACAGACCTACCGGCTGACGCTGCCGAAGCCGACTCATCTGCGCGACATCGAGGCCAGCGCGCGTTTCTACGAGGAGGGCGGCGAGCTGCATCTGCGTTCGGATTTCCTCTACGGCAAGGAGAGCGGTTCGCGCAGCGTGACCGTGGCCTTCGTGCTGACCGGCACCACGCTCATCAGCGTGCACGCCGAAGACCTGCCGCTGTTTCGCCTGATGCGCATCCGCACCCACGGACAGTCGGGCGAGATCGAGGATAGCCGCGATGTGCTGATCGACCTGTATGCGATGGATGTGGAGCTGTCGGCGGACGCGCTCGAAGAAGTGTATGCCGATCTTGGCGGAGTCAGCGGCAGGGTGCTGGGCGACAAGGCGCTCAGCGACCGCGAGGCCGCCGAGGTGCTGGCCAGCATCGCGCACGGCGAGCACATCAACGGCCGCATCCGTCGCAACGTGATGGATACCCGTCGTGCGATCTCCTTCCTGCTGCGCAGCAAGCGGCTTTCACTGGCCCAGCAGGACGAGGCGCACCAGATCGTGCAGGACATCGACTCGCTCGACGGCCATACCGCGTTCCTGTTCGACAAGATCAACTTCCTGATGGACGCCACGGTCGGCTTCATCAACATCAACCAGAACAAGATCGTGCGCCTGTTCTCGGTTGCCTCGGTGGGCCTGCTGCCGCCGACGCTGATCGCGTCCATCTACGGCATGAATTTCACCATCATGCCGGAGCTGTCCTGGAAGCTGGGCTACCCGTTTGCACTGCTGCTGATGCTGCTATCGGTCGCGGTGCCGTTCGCGATATTCCACCGCAAGGGCTGGCTGAAATAACCTAATTCGAGGGAGTCGATACGATGCGCTCGACGCACCACGACGCGGCGGCGAAGCCCATCGCGGCGGTGACCGTCACCGACGAGCCGTAGCCGGAGCAGCTCAGGTCTCCGGTGGCGCAGACGGTGCTGCGCTTGGACGGCTCTTCCAGATACACGCAGGCCGCGCCGAACTTGCCGTTCTTCTTCGGCTGGATGTTGTAATCCTTGCGCAACATGTTGCGGATGCGCGCCAGCAGCGCGTCCTGGGTGGTGCGGCCGAGGTCGTCGCAGCGCAGCTTCAGCGGATCGCGCTTGCCGCCCGCCGCACCGCACACCACCAGCGGAATCTTGTTGAAACGCGCATGCACGATCAGCGCGGCCTTCACCTTCGCCTCGTCGCAGGCGTCGATCACCGCATCGAACGCGTCCGCCGGGATCAGTTGCGTCATGTTCTCTGCGGTCAGAAAGTCGTCCACCGGCGTCACCCGGCAATCGGGATTGATGTCGCGTATCCGCGTTTCCAGCGCGGCCACCTTGGCTTCGCCCAGCGTGCTGGTCAGCGCCTGAACCTGGCGGTTCACGTTGGACACCGCGACATGGTCGAAGTCGATCAGCGTGATGTTGCCTATCCCGCTGCGCGCCAGCGCCTCCGCCGTCCAGGAGCCGACGCCGCCGACACCGACCACCGCGACGCGGGCGCGGTGCAGCGCGATGCGCGAGCCAGCGCCGTATAGCCGGTCGAGTCCGCCGAAGCGGCGGTCGTGCGAGTCGTCGAGGAGATGTGTCATGGCGCGGATTATATCGTCGTAGAGGCGCGATTGAGCGTGTGCTGTTGGGGCTTTATCCCCTTACAGCCAAGGCCTGCCCCTTGCGGGTGCATCGCGCAGATTGGCCAGTTTCGGCAGAACCTCCAATGCATTCTCCGTGGTGGCCTGCGCAATCTCTTCGATGCTCATGCCGCGCAACTCCGCCAGCGTCTGTGCGATGCGCGGGATGTATTCAGGCTTGTTCGGCTGACCGCGTTCGAGGAAGTCCGGCGGGATATCCGGTGCATCGGTCTCCAGCACGATGGCCTCCAGCGGAAGCGTCGCCGCGAACTCGCGCAGACGCGTCGCGCGCGAGTAGGTCATCGCGCCGCCGAAACCGAGCTTGAAGCCCAGCTTGATGAACTCGTCCGCCTGCTGCCTGCTGCCGTTGAAGGCATGCGCGATGCCATGCACTTTATGCTGGCGCAGATGTTTCAGCACGATGTCCTGTGCCCGGCGGATGTGCAGCAGCACGGGCAGGTTGAACTCCTGCGCGAGCTTCAGTTGTTCCGCGAAAAAATATTCTTGCTGTGCGCGGTCGTAATGGTCGATGAAGAAATCCAGCCCGATCTCGCCGACCGCGACGGTATCCGGCCGCACCAGATACTCGCGCAGTTCGGTCAGGTCCTGCGGCAGCGCGCCGTCGGTGTACATAGGATGGATGCCATAAGCGGGTGCGCAGCCCGGATAGCGTTCGCACAGCTCGCGCACGATGCCGAAGTTCGCGCGTGCGACCGAGGGCACGACGATGCGGCTCACACCCGCCCTATCGGCGGCTTGCACGACGTCGGTCTGAGCGTCGCCGAGTTCGTCGGCGTCGAGATGGCAGTGGGTGTCGATGAACATGTCAGTCCATCGTCAGCACGATCTTGCCTGTCATGCCTCCGGCCTCGATCAGCCGGTGCGCCTCGGCGGCCTGTTCCAGCGGCAGCCTGTGCGTGACCAGCACGCCGAGCTGGCCAGCCTCGACCAGTTTCGCACCTTCCTCCAGTATCTTGCGCTGGCGCACGCGCTCGTCGTGCAAATTTAGCGCCTGCGGCGTGAGCATCAGTTCGAAGCCCAGCGACAGGTTGCGCAGCCGCGCGAGCTGCACGTCGGCCGCGGCGAGCGGTGTGGCGAGCACGCTGACGACTTTGCCGCCGATGCGCGCTGCGTTCAGCGAGCGGATATAAGTCTCGCCGCCGACGGTGTCGAACACTACGTCCACGCCCTTCCCTTCGGTGCAGGCCAGCGTCTCCTGAACGAAGTCCTGCTCGCGGTAGTTGATGATCTTGTCGGCATGGAGGCCGCGCGCCAGACCGGCCTTGCGCTCGTCGCCGACAGTGACGACGAGGTGCGCGCCGAGGTGATGCGCCAGTTGCAACGCGACATGTCCGACGCCGCCCGCGGCGGCATGGATGAGTATCGTCTGTTTTGCTTGCAGGTTGGCGCGCTCGACCAGCGCCTCCCAGGCGGTGATCAGCACCAGCGGCAGCGCGGCGCTGTCCTGCAAGCTGAGGTTCGCGGGTTTCGCCGCGCAGTATTCCTCGTGCAGCGTGGTGTATTCGGCGTAGTTGCCCGGCTCGTCGCCCAGCCCGCCGTTGCAGAAATACACTTCGTCGCCGACCTTGAAGCGCGTTACTTCGCTGCCGATCGCCTCGACGACGCCTGCGCCGTCGCAACCGAGGATCGCGGGCAGCTTGTCCGGATGATAGGCGGGTTTCGCGCGCAGCTTGGTGTCCACCGGGTTCACGCCTGCTGCGGCAAGCTTCACGCGCAGGTGGTGCGGCGAGGGGAGCTCCGGTTTCGGGATGTCGCGCAGTTGCAGCACGTCGGTGCCGCCGGGAGCGGTGGCGAGTATGGCTTTCATCGGCTTCTCAAAGGTAAGCGGGGATAAGCGCTATGTTAAACTTGCGCAATCAATTTAGCGAGACGACACCATGTCCGGCAACACTTTTGGAACGCTCTTTACAGTCACATCCTTCGGCGAATCGCACGGGGCGGCCATCGGCTGCATCGTCGATGGCTGCCCGCCGGGGCTCTCCTTGTGCGAAGCCGACATTCAGCATGACCTCGACCGCCGCAAGCCGGGCACCTCGCGCCATGTGACGCAACGCCGCGAATCCGACACTGTGGAAATCCTGTCCGGTGTGTTCGAGGGCAAGACCACCGGCACGCCCATCGCGCTGCTGATCCGCAACGAAGACCAGCGCAGCAAGGACTATGGCAGTATCGCCGAGACCTTCCGCCCCGGCCACGCCGACTACACCTATTGGCAGAAATACGGCATTCGCGACTACCGCGGCGGCGGCCGCTCGTCCGCGCGCGAGACCGCGGCGCGCGTCGCGGCGGGCGTGATCGCGAAGAAGTGGCTGAACGAAAGATTCGGCGTGACCGTGCGCGGCTACCTTGCGCAGCTCGGCGAGATCGCCGTGCCGTTCAGGAGCTGGGACGACGTGCCGAACAACCCGTTCTTCGCGCCAGACGTGAGCGTGGTTCCCGCGCTGGAAGACTACATGGATGCGTTGCGCAAATCCGGCGACTCCATCGGCGCGAAGCTCGCCGTCGTCGCTAACAACGTCCCGGTCGGCTGGGGCGAGCCGGTGTTCGACCGACTCGATGCCGACATCGCGCATGCGCTGATGGGCATCAATGCGGTCAAGGGCGTGGAGATCGGCGCGGGCTTCGCCTGCGTTGCGCAGAAGGGCAGCGAACACGGCGACGAACTCACCCCGGACGGTTTCCGTTCCAATAATGCCGGCGGCGTCCTTGGCGGCATCTCGACCGGCCAGGACATCGTCGCGCACTACGCGATCAAGCCGACCTCCAGCATCCGCATAGAGCGCGACTCCATCGACAAGGCCGGTAACCCGGCGAAGGTCTCCACCGAAGGCCGCCACGACCCCTGCGTCGGCATTCGCGCGACCCCTATCGCCGAAGCGATGGTGGCGCTGGTGCTGATGGATCATGCGTTGAGGCATCGGGCGCAGAATGGGGATGTGGTTTGTGAGACGCCGAAGATACGTTGAAAGGCAAGCATGGATGATTCTATTTGGGTCGCGCTTATCGCTGCGTGTGCCAGCATACTTGTGGCAGCATCTACTTTTTATTTTACTAAGATGCATGAACGAGAAGCCAATTTGCGAAACGAGAAACTGAATCATTACAAAGTGCTTTTCTCTTCGCTGTCTGATCTTGCAGTTGATGGAACTGACAAGAGCGATGCGGGGAAGCGTTTTTCATTAGCGGTCAATACTATTGCATTGGCTGCTCCACAAAACGTAATAAATGCTCTCATGTCGTTTCACAACGAGGTGAGTTCTCCAAACAGAAATATTGAGCGACACAATGAGCTTCTTAAAGAATTACTTCTCGCCGTTCGAAAAGATATTGGATTAGCAAAAGGTGATGATAAAAATACCTTCAATTTCCATTTGATTGGGGCTACCAAGGTCCGAGTGCCGTAGGTCGGGTTAGCATCAGCGTAACCCGACATTGATGGGAGTGCGTCAGGGAATTGTCGGGTTACGGTCTGTGGCCTAACCCGACCTACTCGCCGCGTAGCAAGCGTAGGATGGGTTGAGCGCAGCGATACCCATCAATCAAAGTCAAAACCGTCGGGGGTAGCCCGACAGCTAGTTACTTTCTTTTGCTTCGCCAAAAGAAAGTAACCAAAGAAAAGGCGCCCCCGGTTTGCCGCCGCTACGCGGTTCCCTGCGTTGCTCGAACGGCCGGGCCTCCTCATAAACTCGCACGACCCGCTGCGCGGTCACGTGCTCAAACATATTCGTCGGACTGCCCCCGTCCGTCCTGCGCTACTCGGCGGCGCACAGGGGAAAGACAAGTAAAGCGGTTTTGTGTGCGCTGCGCGCACGAATCTTTGGGTGGAGTGCGAGGAGGGCGCGCCCTCCTCGCGGGTTTTGATTTTGACTTTTTGAATTTTCTCCCCTGTGCGCCGCCGAGTAGCGGAGGCTGGTCAGGGGTAGTCGGCGAGGACTGTCTGAGCGCGAAGCGCGAGTTCCGCAGCCGCCTGACCAGTCGAGCAACGCAGGGAACCGCGCAGCGGCGGCAAGCTGGGGACGCCTTCTTTTGGTTACTTTTCTTGGCAAGACAAGAAAAGTGACTTGCTGTCGGGCAACCCCCGACGGTTTTGATTTTGAATTTTCAAACTGGATGGTCTAGCTCATCCCTCGATACGGCTACGCCTACTCGGGACGAATGGCCTTATGGTGAATTAACTCTTTGGGACGCAGCCTTGAATACGCAAACTGAAAACACCAAGATCGTCGAAGTCTCCGCCGCCGTCCTCCAGCGCCCCGACAATTCCTTCCTTCTCGCCCAACGTCCCCCCGACAAAATCTGGGCCGGCTACTGGGAATTTCCCGGCGGCAAGGTCGAACCCGGCGAGACGCCGCGCCATGCGCTGGTGCGCGAATTGCGCGAAGAGTTGGGCATCGAAGTCGAGACTGCCTATCCCTGGATCACGCGCGTGTTCACCTACCCGCATGCGACCGTGCGGCTGAATTTCTTTCGCGTGACTTCCTGGAGCGGCGAGCTGCATCCGCACGAGGGGCAGCAGTTCGCGTGGCAGCATCCGCCAGAGGTGCTGGTCTCTCCTGTGCTTCCCGCTAACGCCCCCATCCTGCGCGCGCTGGAGTTGCCATCGCTGTATGCGATCAGCAATGTTGCCGAACTGGGTGCGGAGGAATTTCTGCGTCGTTTGGAGATCGCGCTAGCGAATGGGCTGCGGCTGGTGCAATTGCGCGAGAAGAACCTCTCACGCGATGCGTTGCGCGAACTGGCGCGGCGCGTGGTGGGGCTAGCCCATGCACATGGCGCGAGGGTGTTGCTGAACGGCGATGTGGAACTGGCGCAGGAGGTCGGCGCGGATGGGGTGCAGCTGACCGGGACGCAACTCGCGCAATTGAGCGAGCGGCCGACGCTGGACTGGTGCGCCGCTTCCTGCCATAACGCGGAGGAGTTGCGACAAGCGGAGGCGCTGGGGTGCGATTTCGCGTTGTTGTCGCCGGTGCTGCCGACGAAATCCCATCCGGGGGCGCCGCATTTGGGCTGGGAAAATTTCGAGTCTATTGCGGCGGGTTCGACGATGCCGGTGTATGCGCTGGGCGGTTTGACGCATGACGACATGCAAATCTCGTGGCAGCATGGCGCGCACGGGATAGCTTTGCTGCGTCAGGCCTGGTGATCGGTCTCGGGTAAATCCTGTTCGCGTTGCTCGACGCGATATTCTTCGTTCGCCCACTTGCCGAGGTCTATCATCTTGCAGCGTTCGCTGCAGAACGGGCGGAAGCGGTTTCCGGTGTCCCATTCCATTTCCTTGCCGCATTGCGGGCAGGCGACGACAGGTTTTCTGGACATTACGACGACAGGCTGCAGAAGGTCAGTTCGAAGGGGACGTCCTGGTCGAACAGTGTGGTCTTCGCCGCATAGTCCGCGGCGATGAAGCGGATGTTGATCGCGTATTTGTTCGCGCCCACTTCGGGGATGCATTCAAGGTCGCGGTCCAGGCTGACGCGCAGCATCTGGGCGATGCGTCCGCCCTGCATCTGCTGGAATGTTCCCTGGTGGGCGGTGAAGCGCAGCACCTTGCCGCTCTCGCGCAGCAAGCGCAGCACGATGCTCATGCCGCCGGCGATGGGCATCAACGGTGCCAGCCAGGCCAGAAGGTCGCGGCGGCGCGATCTGGCGTCCTGTTCCTGCCAGTAGTGGTAGGAAGGCAGGTCGAATTCGCAGGTGCCGCCCGGCATGCAGGCGCGCTGCTTGATGCCCATCAGCCATTCGTTGTCGCGCAGGTGCTGGCCGATCTTGCCGTTCATCGTGAGCAGGTCGGTAGAGATGTGTTCGATTTCGCCCAGGATCGCATCCAGTGCGTCTTCGGAGATCGCGGGGTTGTTGTGCAGTGCGGCGAGCAGGCGTTTCTGGCGTTCCAGTTCCTGCAGCAGCTCCGATTTCAAGTCGGCGCGGCTGGAGACTTCGAGAATTTCGAACAAGGTGGTCAGCGCGGCATGGTGTTCCATGCTGCTGTCCTGCGCGGTGAAGTGCTCCATGCGGGCGAACAAGTCCTCGAGGCGCAGCAGGGTGCGCACCTTTTCGTTCAGAGGAAACTCGTAGCTGATCACGCTGTCGTCGCTCGGTGCATCGTAGTTGGGTTATTGGGGGCGAACGATATATTGATTTTCGTCATATCGTCAATCGTTGTTTTGCATATAGCTGCGATGCAGCGCGGCGACCTGTTCGGCCAGGCCTTCCAGATCGCCGTCATTGCGGATGATGTCGTCGGCCAGCGCCAGCCGTTCGGTGCGCGGCGTCTGCATGGCGATGATCGCGCGGACTTCCGCTTCGGGCAGTCCGCTGCGCCGGACGACGCGCCCCAGCTGGGTCGCCTCGTCGCAGTCCACCACCAGCAGGCGCTGTACCAGACGGCGAAATGCGGGGGCCTGCGGCAGTAGCGGCACGACAAGGATGGCGTACGGAGCGGCGCTCGCCTGAGACAGTTCGGATTCGGCCAGGGAGAGTATTAGCGGGTGCAGCAGCTGTTCGAGCCGGGACTTGGCGGTCGGGTCGGAAAAGACCAGCGCACGCATCTCTGAGCGGTTCAGCGCCCCATCATCGCCGATATAACGCTCGCCGAATCCGGCGCGGATGGACGGGATGGCGATGCCGCCGCTCTGGGTCAGGCGATGCGAGATCGCGTCCGTGTCGATGATTGCTGCGCCATGGCTGGCGAACAGGTCGGCCACGGTGCTCTTGCCGCTGCCGATGCCGCCGGTGAGGCCGACGACCAGGCTCATGGAGCGGCGAGCAACTGCAGATAGTTCTGCGTCAGGGTTTGTCCCCAGAACATGGCGATCAGTCCGCCACCGGCCAGATAGGGGCCGAACGGGATGGGGATGTTGCGACCATGCTTTGTTGCGACGATCAGCGTGATGCCGACCACCGCGCCGACCAGCGAGGACGACAGGATGATCAGCGGCAGCATCTGCCAGCCCAGCCAGGCACCCAGCGCGGCGAGCAGCTTGAAGTCGCCGTAGCCCATGCCCTCTTTGCCGGTGGCGAGTTTGAACAGCCAGTACACGCTCCACAGCGATAGGTAGCCGAAGATCGCGCCGAGCACGGCGCTGTGCAGGTTGGTGTACGTGCCGAAACTATTGAGCAGCAGGCCAATCCACAGCAGCGGCAGGGTGATGTCGTCCGGCAGCAGTTGGGTGTCGAAGTCGATCGCGGTGAGCGCCAGCAGCGCCCAGACCAGCAGCAGCGCGCCGGCCGCCGCCCAGCCGAAGCCGAAGTGCCATGCCGCGTAGGCGCTCAGCACGCCGCTGATGATTTCGATTATGGGGTAGCGCGGCGAGATCGCCGCGCCGCAGCCCTTGCACTTGCCGCGCAGCAGCAGGTAGCTGATCACGGGGATGTTTTCCAGTGCGCCGATCGCGTGATTGCAATGCGGGCAGGCAGAGCGCGGGACGACCAGGTTGTAGCGCGGCATCTCGGCGGGTTCTTCGCCGCGCAGTTCGGCGCACTGTTGTTGCCAGCCGAGTTCCATCATCTTCGGCAGGCGATGGATCACGACGTTCAGAAAACTGCCGACCATCAAGCCTAGAACAGCGCAGAGGCCTGTGAACACAGGAAGGGATGATTGAAGAAGCTGGAATAGTTCAGACATGTCGTCCGTTTCTGTGAAGACTAACCCGCATGCGGGTTATGTCGGAGCTAAAACTGCCGACCATCAATCCAAGCACGGCGCCGACGCCGATAAATACGGGAGGGGAGGATTGGAGAAGGTCGAATAATTCGGTCATGAATTGTAGGGGCGCGATTCATCGCGCCCTTCTTGTTGTGTTCGAGAGATTGAGGGGGCGATACAACAAAGTCAGGCAATCCACTACGCGGCAAGCTGCGTGTGGAATTGACACGATCGCACCCCCTACGGTTTCGTTAAACCACCTGACCCATCTTGAAGATCGGCAGATACATCGCGACCACCATGCCGCCGATCAGCGTGCCGAGCACCACCATGATGATGGGCTCCATCAGGCTGGACAGCGCTTCGACGGCGTCGTCCACCTCGGCTTCGTAGAAATCGGCCACCTTGCTCAGCATGGCGTCGAGCGAACCGGCCTCTTCGCCGATGGCGACCATCTGCAGCACCATGCTGGGGAAGACCTCGGTATTTTGCATCGCCACCGTCAGGCTGTTGCCGGAGCTGACTTCGCGCTGGATGTATTTGGTCGCGTCGAAATAGACCGCATTGCCGGCCGCGCCGGCGACCGAGTCGAACGCTTCGACCAGCGGCACGCCGGCGGCGAACATCGTCGCCAGCGTACGGCTCCAGCGGGCGATGCTGGCCTTGCGGATCAGTTCGCCGAAGATCGGCAGCTTGAGCATGATTCTATCCATCACGGCCTGCATCTTCTTGCTGCGTTTCCAGAAATAGAAAAAAGTATAAAAGCCGCCGCCGATGCCGCCGAAAATCAGCCACCAGTAAGTGACGAAGAAATCCGAGATCGCCATGATGAACAGGGTCGGAGCAGGCAAGTCCGCGCCGAAGCTGGAGAACAATTCCTTGAATGCCGGAATCACAAAAATCATGATCACCGCGGTGATGATGAAGGCGACTACGATGATAGAAACCGGGTAGAACAGCGCCGATTTGATCTTGCTCTTGATTGCCTGGATCTTTTCCTTATAGGTAGCCAGCCTATCCAGCAAGGTATCCAGAATACCGGCCGCTTCGCCCGCGCCGATCAGGTTGCAGTAGAGTTCGTCGAAATACAGCGGATATTTCTTGAAGGCCTGCTGCAGGCTGCTGCCGGTCTCGACATCGGTCTTGATGTCGAACAGCAGTCGCGCCACCGACGGGTTGCTGTGGCCTTTGCCGACGATGTCGAAGGCTTGCAGCAACGGCACGCCGGACTTCATCATCGTGGCGAGTTGGCGGGTGAATAGTGAGATGTCCTTCTCATTGACGGGTTTCCCGCTGCTGCGCAGCTTCTTGATCTTGACGACCTGGATGCCCTGGCGGCGCAGATGGGCCGATACGGTGGCTTCGCCGGGCGCGCGCATCTCGCCCTTGATCAGTTTTCCGGTCTTGTCCTTGCCTTCCCACAGGTAGGAATATTCTTTTGCTTTATCTGTCTTGCTGGCGACTGCCATAGCGTTTCCCTCGGGGCACTATTCAACATTGACGGGCATGATGCCGAGCTTTCCGCCGCTTGTAAAGCCGCGTTCCTTATTGGTGTTCTTGCTGAACCGGCGGGAAGATGCGCGCCACTTTCACACTGCGATCCTGGGTCTGGATGATTTCTATCGGGTAGTCGGCGATCTTCAGGCTGGTGCCAGCTTCCGGGATGTCTTCCAGATGTTCGAGTATCAGCCCGTTGAGCGTCTTCGCGCCGCTTTCCAGCGGCAGATGCAACCCGAGCTTGCGATTCAGTTCGCGCAGGCTGCTGCCGCCCTCCAGCAGGATGCTGCCATCGTCCTGGCGCAGGAACTTGCCGGTCTGGGTCGGGGACTGGGTAGTGAATTCGCCGACGATCTCCTCCAGGATGTTTTCCAGCGTCACCAGCCCCAGCAGTTCGCCGTATTCGTCCACCACCAGGCCGAGGCGCGCCTGGCGTTCCTGAAAGTGCTGCAATTGCTTGAGCAGCGGCGTATCCGACGGGATGAAGTAGGGCTCGTACAGCGTCTCGCGCAGTTGTTCCAAATCCAATGTCGCGTCCTGCAGCAGGGCGGGTACGCGCTTGAGATGCAGGATGCCGATGATGTTGCCGGGGGTGTCGGCATATACCGGCAGCAACGTGTGGTGGCAGGTGATGATCTGCTGGCGCAGTTCGTCCGGGGGGGCATTGATGTCCAGCGCTTCGATCTGGTTGCGCGGGATCATCACGTCGTTGACGGTGATGCGCTCCAGATCGACCAGGTTCAGCAGCATCTTCTGATGCTTGCGCGGCAGGAAGTGCTCGGCATCGAGCACCAGTCCGCGCAATTCCTCCAGCGACATCTTCTGTTTGCTCTGATCGGTTTCTATCTTGATGCGCAGCAGCCAGAGCATGCCCTTTACCAGCGAGGTCGCCACCGTGACCACCGGATGAAACAGGGTGATAAGCGGCGTGAGCACATAGCTGGCGGGCAGCGCGATGCGTTCCGGGTGGCTGGCCGCGATGATCTTGGGCATGATCTCGCTGAATACCACGATCACGAAGGTGAGCGTCAGCGTACCCAGCAGGATCGCTAGGTCGTTTTGTCCGAACAGGCGCAGGATGATGATGTTGGCGACGGCCGCCGCGGCGACGTTGACCAGCGTGTTGCCCAGCAGGATGGAACCCAGCAACTTGTCTATCTGGCCGAGCAGCCGGTTGGCCAACTTGGCGCTGCGGTTTCCCTTGCGCACCAGACTGTTCAGCCGATAGCGGTTGATCGCCATCATGCCGGTTTCCGAGCCGGAGAAGAACGCGCTGCAAATCAGCAGCAGCAGCAGGATGCCGAGCAGTGCGTTTAGGGATATGTCGTCCAAGGTCGGTGTGGGATCCGGAATGCGATGGCGAAAATGGTGGGCGAGCGGTTGGTGGGTGTCAAGCGCCGCGCCGCTGGCTGTAACGCACCAGCAGGATGCCGGCGATCACCATCGGCAGGCTCAGCCACTGCCCCATGCTCATGCCCATGGACAGCAGACCCAGATGACCGTCGGGTTCACGGGTGAATTCGACCAGGAAGCGGAAGCTGCCGTAGCCGATCAGGAACATGCCGGACAACGCGCCGACCGGGCGCGGTTTGCGCGCGTACAGCCACAGCAGCACGAACAGCAGCACGCCCTCCAGCGCGAATTCATATAGTTGCGATGGGTGGCGCGGCAGATCGTCGACATTGGGGAAGATCATTGCCCAGGGCATGTCGCTGGGGCGGCCCCACAGCTCGCCGTTGATGAAGTTGCCGAGTCGGCCGAATGCGAGTCCGGGAGGCACCAATGGGGCGATGAAGTCGGTCAGCTGGAACCAGCGCAGCCTGTTCTTGTGCGCGAACCATGTCAGCGCGACCAGCACGCCGAGGAATCCGCCGTGGAACGACATGCCGCCTTGCCACAGCGCGAATATCTCCAGCGGATGTCCGGCGTAATAGGAGAACTTGTAGAACAGCACATAGCCCAGCCGTCCGCCGAGGATCACGCCGAGCACGCCGTAGAACAGCAGGTCGTCGAGTTGTTTGGCATCAACCGGGGGGTGAAGCAGCATAGCGATGCGCTTGCGGCCTAGCCACAGGAAGGTCATGAAGCCGGCGAGGTACATCAGGCCGTACCAGTGGATGCCGAGCGGGCCGAGCTGCAGGGCGACGGGGTCGAATTGCGGGTGAGTCAACATGGCGCGCAATTTACCACAGGTCGGGGCGGCGATTCTTCGGGAATAGCGCATTATTTGCGAGTGCCGATCAAGGGTTGCTTTTCCCCGGCTGGGGATTGTCGGTGCGGCCGCCGGAGAGCATCGTTCGATTCCTGATTACACGGCGACCTTAAAGTGAGAACATGTCGCCTCGTTCTCTATCGCAGAAAATGCCGCATATGAAACGCATATCCTTAATGGTGTTCGCGCTTGCCCTAGCCGGGCTGGCGGCTTGGCAATGGAGTATCAGCCAGGATTCGAAGCCGGAGCGCCGGACGGTAACGGTCGGTCTCTACGAGAACGCGCCGAAAGTCTATACCGGGGAGAATGGTCGTCCGGCGGGCTTGTTCGTTGAGCTGCTCAACGAGGTGGCGCGCGATGAGGGTTGGAATCTGCATTATGTTTCCTGCGAATGGGCTGACTGTCTGGAGAAGTTGGCGCAGGGCAGCCTGGACTTGATGCCCGATGTAGCCTTCTCGGCCGAGCGTGCGCAGCGCTTCGACTTTCACAATTCGTCGGTTGCCAGCGGCTGGTCGCAGATATACAGCCATCCGCAACTCAAGGTGCTGTCGCTCGGCGATCTGGTCGGCAAGCGTGTGGCAATGCTGCAGGGCGGCATTCAGCAATCCTACTTCGCGCAACTGATGATCGGCAGCGATTATGGTTATGTGCCGGTGCCGGTGCAGTCGCTGGATGATGGGTATGCGGCCGTGGAGGCGGGTAAGGCGGAGGCCGTAGTGACCAATAGTTTCTTTGCGGCACGTAACGGCGGCAAATACAAACTGCAGGAAACGCCTATCGTCTTTCTGCCAAGCAATCTGTATTTCGCTGCGGGCAAGGGGCGCAATGCCGATCTGCTGGTGGCCCTCGACAATCACCTGACCAGTTGGCGGCGCGATCCGGATTCGATCTACTTCGCGGCATTGCATCGGGCGATGGCCGTGCATCATGAGGTGCTGTTGCCTCACTGGGCGTTATGGTCGCTGGCCGGTGGCGGGGCAGTCATGTTGCTGCTGCTGGCGCTCAGTCTGTTGTTGCGCTGGCAAGTGGCGCAACGCACCGCCGCCTTGCAGGAAAACACGCGCCATCTGCAGGCCACGCTGGATGCGATTCCGGATATGTTGTTCGAGGTCGATACGGCGGAGCGCTATCTGGAGGTGCATGCTCCGCGCGCCGATTTGCTTGCAGTTCCGCGCGAGCAGCTGCTCGGCAAAATACTGTCCGAGGTCTTGCCTCCCGATGCGGTTGATGTCTGCCGTAGCGCCTTGCAGGAAGCCGGTTCGGTCGGCTGGTCAAACGGCAAGCAATTCGAGTTGAGCCTGCCGCAAGGCAAGCGCTGGTTCGAGTTGTCGGTTTCCAGGAAGACGCCGGCCAATGAGCCGGAAGCTCGCTTTATCGTCTTGTCGCGCGACGTCACGGAACGGGTGAGTAGTCGCGAGCAACTTCGCCTGTCTGCCATCGTGTTCGACAATGCGGCTGAAGGCATGATGGTCACCGATGCTGAAAACAACATCGTCAGCGTCAATCGTGCCTTTGTCGAGGTGACCGGCTACTCAGCCGAGGAGGTGATGGGAAAGAATCCGCGCCTGCTCCGATCGGATCGTCATGGCCCCGAGTTCTTTCGCGATCTCTGGGGTGCGCTGGAGGCCGACGGCGGTTGGCAGGGCGAGATATGGAACCGGCGCAAGGACGGCACGCTGTATCCGGCATTGGCCAGTATCAATGTGGTGCGCGATCCGCACGGCAAGCTGACGCATTACATCGGGCTGTTCTCCGATCTCAGTCATCTCAAAAACACCGAGCAGAAGCTGGATTACCTGGCCTACCACGATCCGCTGACGGCGTTGCCCAATCGCACGCTGTTCAATCAGCTGCTGGTGCATGCAACGCAGCATGCCGATCGCGACGGCACGCAGTTCGCGCTGCTCGCGCTCGATCTGGATAATTTCAAGACCATCAACGACAGCCTGGGGCATGCCGTCGGCGATCAGTTGCTGATCGAATCCGCCAGGCGCATCAAGGAATTGTTGCGCGGCGTGGATGCGTTGTCGCGTATCGGCGGGGACGAATTCAACGTCATTCTCGATCCGATCGAGAATCCGCAGAGTGCAGACTTGCTTGCCCAGCGCATGATGGAAGCGCTAAGCGCACCCTTTATGGCCGAAGGGGTCTGCGTGTATGTCGGCGCCAGCGTCGGCATCGCGCTGTATCCGGGCGATGGCGACGATGCGGAAACATTGTCGCGCAATGCCGATGCCGCGCTGAATCAGGCCAAGGCAGAAGGGCGCAACAGTCTGCGTTTCTTCTCTTCCGGTCTGTCCGACCGTGCACACGAGCGCTTGCTGCTGGAGTCCGATTTGCGCCAAGCGCTGGAGAATCATGAGCTGCGCTTGTATTACCAGCCGCAGATCGATCTATCCAGCGGGCAGGTGAGCGGTCTGGAAGCCTTGGTACGCTGGCAGCATCCGACGCGCGGGCTGGTTTCACCCGGGGAGTTCATCCCGCTGGCGGAGGAAAGCGGGCTCATCGTCCCTTTGGGCGAATGGGTGCTGATGACGGCCTGCCGTCAGATCAAGGCTTGGGCGGATAGTCGGCTGACGCTGGCGCATACGTCCGTCAATGTGTCGGCGGTGCAGCTGGGCCGCAGCAATCTGCTCGATGCCGTCAAGCATGCACTGAGTGAAACCGGCATCGCGCCGGATTCGCTGGAGCTGGAGATCACCGAAAGCTTCGTCATGACAGATCTGGCCGGTGCGATGAAGACACTGGCGGAAATCAAGGCGCTCGGCGTGCGCCTGTCGATCGATGATTTCGGTACTGGTTATTCCTCGCTGTCCTATTTGCAGCAATTGAATGTCGACAAGCTCAAGATCGATATTTCTTTTATCCGCGACATGACCACGAACGGCGGAAAAGCGGCCATCGTGCAATCGATCATCGCGCTGGGGCACGGGCTGGGGCTGCATATCATCGCGGAAGGTGTGGAAGAGGAAGGCCAAGCCAGCTATCTGCGCGGATTGCAGTGCGACGGCATGCAGGGTTATCTGGTCAGCCGTCCGCTGACCGGAGAGGATATGACCCGGTTCCTTAACGCCTATCTTCCCGCGCCGGCTCCGGTCAGCAATGAAGGTATGCATACGCTGCTGGTAGTTGACGATGAAAGCAACATGGTGTCCGCACTCAAACGCATGCTGCGCCATGAGAACTATCGAATTCTCTCCGCCAGCAACGGCGAAGAGGCGTTGGCGGTGCTGGCGGAGAATCAGGTGGGCGTCATCCTCAGCGACCAGCTGATGCCGGGCATGAAGGGCACCGAATTGCTGGCGCAGGTGCGCCTGATGCATCCGAACACCGTGCGGATATTGCTGAGCGGGCATACCGGTGTCGATAACCTCACCGAGGCGATCAATCGAGGCGAAATATTCCGCTTCATCGCCAAGCCTTGGGAGGAGGCCGATCTGCTGGAGACCATCCGGGTCGCGTTCCGGCATTATGGCGAGGCCGTCAGTGCGCAGAAGCGTTGAGTCTGATTCTCCAGCGTAGCGCTGGCTGTCTGGTTTAGAATTCGTTCCTATCGTCAATTCACGGAAACTGCATCATGCCTCAATACCGTTCCCGCACCTCCACCCACGGCCGCAACATGGCCGGCGCTCGCTCGCTGTGGCGCGCAACCGGCATGACCGACGGCGACTTCGGCAAGCCGATCATCGCTATCGCCAATTCGTTCACCCAGTTCGTGCCCGGCCACGTCCACCTGAAGGATATGGGGCAGCTGGTGGCGCGCGAGATCGAGAAGGCGGGCGGTATCGCCAAGGAGTTCAACACCATCGCCGTGGACGACGGCATCGCAATGGGCCACGACGGCATGCTGTATTCGCTGCCTTCGCGCGACCTGATTGCCGACTCGGTGGAATACATGGTCAACGCGCATTGCGCCGATGCGCTGGTGTGCATCTCCAACTGCGACAAGATCACGCCCGGTATGCTGATGGCCGCGATGCGCCTGAACATTCCGGTGGTGTTCGTGTCCGGCGGGCCGATGGAAGCGGGCAAGGTGAACTGGCAGGGCAAGGTCAAAGGCCTCGACCTGGTCGATGCGATGGTCGCCGCCGCCGATAGCCATTGCAGCGACGAGGAAGTGGATGCCATTGAGCGTTCCGCCTGCCCGACCTGCGGCTCCTGCTCCGGCATGTTCACCGCGAACTCGATGAATTGCCTGACGGAAGCGCTGGGTCTCAGCCTGCCGGGCAACGGCTCGCTGGTGGCGACGCATGCCCAGCGCAAGGAACTGTTCCTGAGCGCGGGCCGGTTGATTGTCGAGTTGTGCAAACGCTATTACGAACAGGACGATGCATCGGTGCTGCCGCGCAGCATCGCGACCTTCGATGCGTTCGAAAACGCGATGACGCTGGACATCGCGATGGGCGGCTCGACCAACACCGTGCTGCATCTGCTCGCCATCGCGCGCGAGGCTGGCGTGGACTTTACGATGAAGGACATGGATCGCTTGTCGCTGCATGTGCCGACGCTGTGCAAGGTCGCACCATCGAGCGAATACCACATGGAAGACGTGCACAGGGCTGGCGGCATCGCGGCGATACTCGGCGAGCTGGACAGGGCCGGTCTGCTGCACGGCGATGCAGGCACGGTGCACAGCAAGACGCTGCGCGACGGGTTGAAGCAATGGGATATCGTGCAGACGCAGAGCGAAGAAGTGAAGAAGTTCTTCCGCGCCGCGCCCGGCGGTATAGTCACCACTATCGCGTTCTCGCAGTCCATGCTGTATCCCGAGCTGGATGCGGACAGAGCCAACGGCTGCATCCGCGATAGGGCCCATGCGTACTCGAAGGACGGCGGGCTGGCGGTGTTGCACGGCAACATCGCGCTGGACGGCTGCATCGTGAAGACCGCAGGCGTGGACGACAGCATCCTGAAGTTCACCGGGCGCGCGCGCGTGTTCGAGAGCCAGGACGCTTCCGTAGCTGCGATCCTCGCCGACCAGATCGTCGCGGGCGACGTGGTGGTGATCCGTTACGAAGGGCCGAAGGGCGGGCCGGGTATGCAGGAGATGCTGTATCCGACCTCGTACCTGAAGTCGAAGGGGCTGGGCAAGGCCTGCGCATTGTTGACCGACGGGCGTTTCTCCGGCGGCACCTCCGGGTTGTCCATCGGTCACGTTTCGCCGGAAGCCGCCAGCGGCGGCGCAATCGGTCTGGTGCAGGAAGGCGACACCATAGAAATCGACATCCCCAATCGCCGCATTGATCTGGCGATCTCCGAGGCCGAGCTGGCGCAGCGTCGCGCGGCGATGGAAGCCAAGGGCGGCAAGGCATGGAAGCCTGCGGCCGAGCGTCAGCGCAAGGTGTCGGCGGCATTGCGCGCCTACGCGGCGATGGTGACTTCGGCAGATAAAGGCGCGGTGCGCGACGTGTCGCAGATCGAATAATTCCGCTAGTTCGAACGACAAGATAACCAAAAAGGAAAAAGCATGACAACAGCACAACAATTGAATACACAATTCGGCATCAAGGGGCAGTTGTCCTTTCGCGAGGATGCGAGCGGCTTGATCGTTGCCGAGATCGACAACGCACAGGGGATCGCGTTGCTGTGCCTGCAGGGCGCGCATCTGATGAACTGGCGGCCCAAGAGCCAGTCCGTGCCGGTGGTTTGGCTGTCGCGCGATGCGAAGCTGGCGGCGGGCAAGTCCATCCGCGGCGGCGCGCCGGTGTGCTGGCCGTGGTTCGGTGCACATGCTTCGGAGAGCGCCTTCCCCGGTCACGGTTTCGCACGCACCGTGCCGTGGAGCGTGGTCGAGTCCGGTACAGAACCTTGCGGCGCGACGCGCCTGACTCTGCGTCTGGTGACAAGCGACAAGACGCGCGCGCAGTGGCCGCACGACTGTACGCTGGATCTGACCGTGATCGTCGGCGACACGTTGCGCATGGAAATGACCACGGAGAATACGGGTTCGAGTGATTTCGTGATCGGCGAGGCGCTGCACACCTATTTCCAGATTGGCGACATCGGCGCGGTGCGCGTCACCGGCTTGGAAGACTGCGACTACTGGGACAAGGTCGGCGGCTCCACGCTGCGCAAGCAGGACGGCGCGATCTCGTTCTCCGGCGAGACCGACCGCGTGTACATCGACACTGCGGCCGAATGCGTGATCGAGGACGACAAGCTGAAGCGCCGCATCCATGTCGCCAAGTCCGGCAGCCTGTCCACCGTGGTGTGGACGCCGTGGACGGAAAAGGCCAACAAGATGGGCGACATGGGGCAGCCGGACGGCTGGCGCGAAATGGTCTGCGTGGAATCGGTGAATGCGATCGAGAACGTGGTGACGGTCGCCGCAGGAACCCGGCACACCCTGATAGTCGAATACCGTGCCGAATCGTTGTGAGTCTTAATCAACCCCTGATGGAGGTCGTTATGCGTACAAGGAATATGTTGCTGGTTTCGTTGTTGGCCGCGCTGGCAGGATGCCAGCAGGAGTCTTCCGTGTCGCAGGATACCGCAGCGCCAGCCGCTCCGGCGCCTGTCGTCGAGGCCCCCGCGGTATCCGCGGTGGCTCCGGTTGTAAGCGAGGTCGTTGCGGTGTCGCCGGCTCCTGCCGCGACGGCGGCGGCCAATGTGCCGGGCAAGGCACCGGCGGTGCCGCAGAAGCCGGCCGAAGTCGCTGTGGAAAAGCCTGCGGCCCTCGCCGCTCTGGTCGCCAAACCCGAGCCAGTGGTGCAGGCCGCTGCGCTTTCGGAGGCGGAAGGTCTGGCGCTTGCGAAAAAGAGCAACTGCCTGACTTGCCATGCGATAGACAAGAAGGTGGTCGGCCCGGCCTGGAAGGATGTTGCGGCCAAGTATCGCGGCGATGCCGGTGCAGAGGAGCGGCTCGCAAACGTGATCGCCAAGGGCGGACGGGGAAACTGGGGCGGGATGGCGATGCCAGCGAATCCGCAAGTGAGCGAGGCCGACAGGCGCTCATTGGCGAGATTCGTGCTGTCGCTCAAATAAGCTGTCAACGCAGAAAGGCCGCCGGGCGTTACTGGTTCACTGCCCCAAGATTTAGGTTTGCAAGGCAGGCGGAGTTGTTTAGAATCGGCGCCGAAGGTAAAACCTTCGCACTGTTCAGGTGTTTTAATCAATAAACGGAGAGAACATGAAATCTATCGTCGTAAGCATGATCGCAGCAGCTGGTCTGATGGTTGCAGGCAGCGCAATGGCAACCGATATGCCGGCAGTGGCAAAGAAGAACAACTGCACCGCTTGCCACGCTGTGGACAAGAAGGTGGTTGGCCCGGCTTGGAAGGATGTCGCAGCCAAGTCTGACCAAGCTACGATGGCCGCGTCCATCACCAAGGGCAGCAAGGGCAAGTACGGTGCGATGCCTATGCCTCCGCAGAAGGTCAGCGACGCAGATCTGAAAGAGATCACCGCTTTCATCGCAGGTCTGAAGTAATAGTTCTGTGATCGACAAAAAAGCCGGCGCAAGCCGGCTTTTTTATCGCCTTGATTTCGCTTCAAGCTTGAGTTCGCAGTCTGTTCGGGGTTTAATCCGCCCCGATATCAATAAAAAATCAGGGAGAGTCATGAAATACCCAAATCCGGCCTGGTGGGCGCTGTTGCTGTTGCCGCAGCAGGCTTGGGCTGACGATGCGGCTATCGATGCGGTCTTCGGCTCGATCAATGGATTTCTCGCGCAGATCATCTTCTTCGATGTGTTCCCGGGCGAGCCGGTTATGCCGTTCATCGTCGCTTGGCTGATCGTTGCGGCGGTGTTCCTGACGTTGCGCTTCAATTTCGTCAATCTGCGGATGATGCGCCATGCCTATCGCGTCATTCGCGGCAAATACCGTACGGTGGACGACAAGGGCGAAGTGACGCCATTCCAGGCGCTGTCCACAGCGCTTTCCGCGACTGTCGGGCTAGGCAACATCGCCGGTGTGGCGATCGCGATCTCCATCGGTGGCCCCGGTGCGACGTTCTGGATGATAGTTGCCGGTTTTCTCGGCATGACCACCAAGTTCACCGAAGCCAGCCTCGCGCAGATGTATCGCGAGGTGCGTCCGGACGGCAAGCTGATGGGTGGTGCGATGGAATACCTGTCGAAGGGGCTGGCCGAACATGGCGCTCCGACGACAGGCAAGGTGCTGGCGGTGATGTTCGCGATTTTCACCATCCTCGGCTCGTTCGGCGCGGGCAGTGCATTCCAGGTCAGTCAGTCTATGGGCGCGGTGCAAGCGCAGATCCCGTTCTTCCGCGAGGTGCCGATAGCCTACGGCTTGCTGATGGGGGGCGCGGTCGGCCTGGTCATCGTCGGCGGCCTGCGGCGCATCGCCCATGTCGCCGAGGCGGTGGTGCCGACCATGGTCATCATCTATATGAGCGCGTGCCTGTGGATTATAGGTAGCAACGCGGAGCTGGTGCCGGAGGCGCTGGGCAAGATATTCACCGAGGCGTTCTCGCCCATCGCGGTGGCGGGCGGCATCGTCGGTGCGATTGTGCAGGGCTTCAAGCGCGCAGCGTTTTCCAGCGAGGCCGGGCTGGGATCTGCCGCGATTGCCCACTCGACTGCATCGGTGAAGTATCCGGTGCGTCAGGGGCTGGTCGCGCTGTACGAGCCGTTCATCGACACCGTGATAATTTGCACGATGACCGCGCTGGTGATCGTCATCACTGGCGTGTACAACGCACCGGAATACGAGGCGTTGCGCGCCGCCAGCCAGGGAGCGGCGCTCACCTCGGCGGCCTTCGCGACGGTGTCGGACTGGTTTCCGATGATATTGGCGCTGTCGGTGGTGCTGTTTGCCTACAGCACCGCGATCTCGTGGTCTTATTATGGGGAACGCTGCTGGGTGTACGTATTCGGCGAGCGTTATTCCATCCTGTACAAGGGCATCTTCATCGGCTTCCTGGTCGTCGCCTCGATCGCTAACGCAGCCAACCTGGTGGACTTCACCGATCTGCTGGTGTTGGCGATGGCCTTTCCCAACCTGATCGGTCTATATCTGCTGAGCGGCAAGGTGAAGGTCGCACTGGGCGAGTATCAGGCGAAGCTGGCCAGCGGCGAGCTGGATCGCGAGGCGGGAATCAAGCTGCGACGTTGAACAGCAGTTTGGTCGCCAGTGCGAGCAGCAACAGCGCGAACAGTTTGCGCAGAATGGCCACATTGGTCTTGTGTGCGGTCTTTGCACCCAGCGGTGCGGTGATCACGCTGGCGAACGCGCAGCCCAGTACCGCGGGAAGATACACATAGCCCAGATGGGGTGAGGGTAGCGTGCTTTGCCAGCCGGTGACGATGTAGCCCAGCGTGCCGCCGACGGCGATGGGGAAGCCGATCGCGGCGGCGGTGCCTATCGCGTGGCGCAGCGGCACGTTGCACCAGATCAGAAACGGAACGACGATGATGCCGCCGCCGACCGATACCAGCGTACTCAGCCAGCCGGTGAAGGTTCCGGCCAGCGACAGCCCTGTTTTGCCGGGCAATTGGCGCGAGGCATGCGGGCGTACGTCGAGCAGGATTTGCGTTGCCGCAAAATAAACAAACAGCGTGAAGAAGATTGCCAGGAAGCGCGGCGAGACACTGGAGGCGAATAGCGCACCGAGGGCGGCCCCCAGCAAGATGCCGGGCGTGATGCCGAAGACCACGCGCCAGTTCACCGCGCCGTGCTGGTGGTGTTTACGCATGCTGGCGGCTGCGGTGAACAGGATGATCGCCATGCTGCTGCCCAGCGCGAGATGCATCGAGATTTCAGGCGAAAAATGCTGCGCCTCGAACAGCATCAGCAGCACCGGAACCAATATTGTGCCGCCGCCGATGCCGAACATGCCGCCGAGGAATCCCGCGACGGCACCCAGCGCCAGATAGGCGATGTACCATTCCATATTATCGAGGGACTCGCGAAGCGAGCCATTGTCTCCCTCTCTCGCAGGCGGGAGAGGGAGCGGGCTGGTCGAATCGCCGGTTCATCGGATTCGCCATGCCCGCTATTCGCGCACCAGCCGGTTTACGATGAACGTCCACTCCGCCGGATCGAGCGGGGTGATCGACAGGCGGTTGCCGCGCTGCAGCGTGCGCATATCGGCCAGTTCCGGATGGCGGCGCAATTCGTCCAGCGGGATCAGCGGGATCTTCTTCACCAGCTGCACGTCGACATTGAACCAGCGCGGCTGTTCATGCGTGGCCTTGGGGTCGAAGTATTTGCTCTTGGGATCGAACTGCGTCGCGTCGGGATAGGCGAGCGCACCGACCTGTGCGATGCCGGCGATGCCCGGCTCTTTGCAATTGGAGTGGTAGAACAGCACGCCGTCGCCTATGCCCATCTGGTTGCGCATGAAGTTGCGCGCCTGATAGTTGCGCACGCCATACCAGGCTACGCTCCGGTTCGGCATCTCGGCGAGGTCGTCGATGCTGACATCGGAGGGTTCGGATTTCATCAGCCAGTAACGCATGATTTTTCTCGCGGGAAAAAGAAATGCGGCCGTAGCCGCATTTCGAATAAAGCCCCCCGCCTGTGCCGTTGACCCAATTATCTTGAACCTGGGTCCAAGAGGGCCGCGCTCCGGTTACATCAGGTACATCCACTAGGGACGCGCACAACAGTAACGATTTGGATTGCGACCTTACGCTGTGCGTATTGGTTCTAAGAAATTATGAGCCTGACGAGCACCGCAGGGGACAACTCAGAACAGCGCATCTTGTTCGGCTAACGCCTGATCGATTGCTGTCTCCATGCGATTCATTCTACGCTTAAATTCCGCCATATCAAAACCGCGTCCGACCTTGGTGGTCAGCAATTCGTGGGTGATGTTCAGCGCGGCCATCAGCGCGATGCGCTCGACGCTGGCGACCTTGCCGGTGTCGCGGATTTCGCGCATCTTCTTGTCCAGATAGGCGACCGCATCCAGCAGCTCGCCGCGCTCGTCCTCGGGGCAGGCAACGCGCAGTTCGCGATCGAGGATCTTAACGTCCAGTGTCTTTGTCGTGCCGTTCATGGGGTCTCTTCGGGCAGGGTGGACAGTAGTTTTTCGAGGCGCTCCTTTGCGCTGTCGATCTTGTCGCTGCATAGTCGATTGTCGCTGAGAGCGTGCGCCAACTCCTGGCGCAGCTGATGATTTTCTGCGCGCAACTTCCCGCTGACCTGTATCAGCTGGGCAAGCTTGTTCTCCAGCGCGTTCAATTCTGTTTCCATACGGCGACTATAGTTTGGAAAGTGCTGGTTAGTCAAATGCTAAGCGCAACTTGTGCAAGCGTTTTGTGAGTCTGGGGTTTTGTGGAGAGCAGCGCGCTGTGGTAGAGTTCGCGCCGCTTCGAGGTGCTCGTCTGCTGGCGGACGAGTTAAACGGGAAACAGGTGCGATGCCTGTGCTGCCCCCGCAACGGTAAGCGAGTGAGGATGCGTCAACATGCCACTGTGAGTAATCATGGGAAGGCGACGTATCAAGACTTGCGAGCCCGGATACCGGCCCCGGACAAGGTTCAGGAAATGCTGCGGGAGGCGCATGGACGGTATCTGCGCGGCATCGCCGCCGCCTACTCTTCCGCACATTTCCTGTTTTTATCACGTTCCAACGGGGCTCCTTGGAACTGACTCAGGAAAATCATCATGAAACAAAAGCAACTCATCGCCGCACTGTTGTGTGCGGTCACTCCTTTGGCATACGCCGAAACTGCAGGAACTTTGGACGAGGTGGTTGTCACCGCGACACGCACCGCACAGTCGGCGGATGCGACGCTGGCTTCCGTCACGGTCATCACTCGTCAGGATATCGCGCGCCTGCAGGCGCAGTCGCTGCCGGACGTGCTGCGCGGCGCGGCGGGATTGACTCTCAGCAACAGCGGCGGTGCGGGCAAGGCGACCGCGGTCCACTTGCGCGGTTCCAATGCGGATCATGTGCTGGTGCTGGTGGACGGGATCAAGATCGGCTCGGTGACGACCGGCACGGCCTCGTTCCAGGATATTCCCGTCGCGCAGATCGAACGCATCGAGATAGTGCGCGGTCCGCGCGCCAGCCTGTACGGTTCGGAAGCGATCGGCGGCGTGATCCAGATTTTCACCCGCAAGGGTGGGGGTGCGTTGACGCCGTTGCTCAGCGTCACGGCAGGCAGCTACGATACGCTCAACGGCGTGCTCGATTTGCGTGGCGGCGGGGAGCAAGGCTGGCTTGGAGCCAGACTGAATCAACAAGGCACGGGTGGATTCAATGCCTGCAACGGCAAGCCAGCTCCCGGTGCTGCCGGTTGCCGCGTGAGCGAACCGGACAGGGACGGTTACCGAAACTCATCGCTGAGCCTGAACGGCGGATATCGCTTCGACAATGGCGTGGAAGCTGATTTCAATGCGCTTCAGGCGAATAGCTTCAGCAAGTCGGACGGCAGCATTCTGGCCGGCAACGAAACCGGCGCAGTGCAGCAGGTGCTGGGCGGTTCGCTGGCGTTCTCGCCGATGTCGGCCTGGAACGTGACCCTGCGCGGCGGACTCAGTCAGGACAATTCCGATCTGTTTTTCAACGGTGCGTACATCGACCGTTACAACACGCAACGCGACAGCCTGTCCTGGCAGAACGATTTTGCACTGGGCGCGGATCAGATGTTCACCGCTGGGCTGGATTATCAGCAGGATCGCGTCGGGAGCAGTCGTGTCTACACGCAAGCTGCACGCCGCAACCGGGCGCTGTTCGGTCAATATCAGGGCGAGTTCGGCGCACATGGAGTGCAGGCCAGTCTGCGCCGAGACGACAACCAGCAGTTCGGCGGGCACAACACCGGCGGGCTGGGCTACGGTTATGCGCTGAGCGACACGATGCGCCTGACGGCTTCTTATGGCACCGCATTCAAGTCGCCCACGTTCAACCAGCTGTATTACCCCGGCTTCGGCAGCGCGACATTGCGCCCCGAGCTGGCGCGCAGCATCGAGTTCGGGTTGGCGCAGCGCGTGGCGTCGGGCAGGTGGTCGTTGCGCGCCTATCGGACTGACGTTTCCGACATGATCGGATTCGATGCTGTCACCTTTGCCCCGGTCAACATCAACACCGCGCGCCTGACCGGCCTGGAAGGCCAGGCGCAAGTGCGGCTGGTCGAGTGGGATGTCAGCGGCACGCTGACCTTGCAAGACCCGCATCAGACCTCGGGAGCGAACCAGGGCAAGTTGCTGAACCGCCGCGCGACCGAGGCGATGCGTCTCGAAGTCGCCCGTGAATTCGGCGCATATCGCCTGGCAGGTTCGCTGTATGCGGAAGGTCGCCGCTACGACGACCTGGCCAACACCGGCAACAAACGATTGGGCGGCTACGGCTTGCTCGATGTGCGCGCCGAATATCGCGTCGCGGCGGACTGGCTGCTGCAGGGGCGCATCGAGAACCTGCTGGACAAGCGATACGAGACCGCGCAGTACTTCAATCAGCCGGGGCGCGGGTTATACTTCACACTGAATTACCAGCCCGGCAATTAATCGCAGCATCGCCATCCCGGAGCAAGTGCGGGATGGCGGTTTTTACAGATCGTTCCGTCATTCTTTAAGGAGAGCAATATGAAACAGATATCCCGACGCCCGTTGTTGATCGGCCTGGCCCTGGTCGCATTGATGGCTGCCACGCGTATGCACCATTTCGGCAGCCCGTTGCATCTGCCGGACGCCTCGCTGGCGGTGTTCCTGTTGGCCGGCTTCCTCATCGCCAGTCCGCTGTTGTTCGCCGGCCTGTTGGTCGAGGCAGGCGCGCTGGATTACGTCGCAATCACCCATCTGGGCGTCAGCGATTACTGCGTGACTCCGGCCTACTGGTTCCTGATCCCGACCTATGCGGTGCTGTGGTATGCGGGCCGTTTCCTTGCGCGTAGCCATCAGTACAACCTGCGCGGCTTGGGTATGTTCGCCGGGATTTCCTTCCTCGCGGTCAACGCGGCATTCGTGATCTCCAACGGTGCGTTCTACCTGTTCTCGGGACGCTTCCCCGAGTCGAATTTCGCGGAATATGCCGGGCGCGTGACGCAATACTATCTGCCGTACCTGTCGGGCGCGGCGGTGTATCTGGTTCCCGCAGTTCTGCTGTATGTGCTGCTCGCGCGTCGCGACGGCGCCGCTCGCATGCGTCATGCCGGATAGCGGTTCGCGGCATCGGCAACGCATGACGCGCAAGAAAGCCGTGGTGGATGCGGCGATCGCGCGCGCCGGGCAGGATAAGGGCCTGTTGCTGATGTTGACCGGCAACGGCAAAGGCAAGTCCAGTTCCGCATTCGGCATGGTGGCGCGCACGCTGGGCTACGGCCTCAAGGCCGGCGTGGTGCAATTCATCAAGAGCCGACGCGACACCGGCGAAGAGAAATTCCTGGGTGGCCAGCCCGACGTGCAATGGCATGTCGTCGGCGACGGTTTTACCTGGGAGACGCAGAATCGCGATGCGGACATCGCGACGGCGCAGCGCGGATGGGCCGTCGCACAAGGCCTGCTGCGCGATGCCTCGCTGCATCTGGTGGTGCTGGACGAGCTGACCTATCTGCTGAACTACGGCTATCTGGATGCGCAGCAGGTGTGCGCCGATCTGGCCGCCCGCCCGGCGATGCAGCATGTCGTCGTCACCGGCCGCGCCGCTCCGCAATGCCTATTGGACATCGCGGACACCGTGAGTGAGATACAGGACACCAAGCATGCCTTTCGCGCGGGCGTGCGCGCCCAGCCCGGCATCGATCTCTAAGTAATGACGGAATACCTGTACGATCTGAGCGTTCCGTTGACGGTGTTGGCGGCGGTGTCGCTCGACCGACTGCTGGGCGAACCGCGCCGTTTCCATCCGTTATCGGGCTTCGGCAGCCTGGCAAAATTCGCCGAGAAGTTTTTTTACGGTGCTGCGGATGCATCGGCGGGAGCGCGTTACTTGCGCGGCATCGTTGCGATCTGCGTGCTGCTGGTCCCGCTCGTACTGATCTCCGCATGGTTGCAACAGCTCGCGATATTCGGTGTGCTGTTCTCCGTTGTGTTGCTGTATTTCGCGATCGCACCGCGTAGCTTGGGCGAACATGCCGAGCGCGTGGCCGATGCGTTTGCTGTCGGCGATCTTCCCGCCGCGCGACAGGCCGTCGGCATGCTGGTCAGTCGCGACACCAGCCGACTGGACGAGGAAGGCGTGGCGCGCGCGACCGTGGAGTCGGTGCTGGAGAACGGCAACGATGCGATCTTCGGCGCGCTGTTCTGGTTCGTCGTCGCGGGTGCGCCGGGCGCGCTGCTGTACCGGTTGAGCAACACGCTGGATGCGATGTGGGGCTACCGTAACGAACGCTACAACGAGTTCGGCTGGGCGGCGGCGCGGCTGGACGATGTGCTGAACTTCATTCCCGCCCGGCTGACAGCAGCTAGCTACGCGCTGCTCGGTCACACGCGCAGCGCGCTGAGCTGCTGGCGGCAACAGGCAAGCATGTGGAGCAGTCCGAACGCCGGGCCGGTGATGGCCTCCGGTGCGGGCGCGCTGCAGGTGCGGCTCGGTGGTGCGGCGATCTATCACGGCCAACTGGAGCAGCGTCCGGCGCTGGGCTGCGGTAGCGCGGCGGGTGCTGTGGACATCGCGCGCGCGGTGCGACTGGTGCGCCACACGCTGTACCTCTGGCTGGCCGTTATCGCATCGGGTGCGCTATCGATCGCGGGGTGGCAGCATGCTTGAGCACGGCGGCCGGCTGCGCGCGGCGGCGCAGCGTTATGGCATCCCGGAAGGCGACTGGCTGGATCTGTCGACCGGCATCAACCCGAACGGCTGGCCGGTTCCTCCGTTGCCTGCGGACGTCTGGCAGCGTCTGCCGCAGGACGACGACGGGCTGGCTGATGCCGCATGCGCTTATTACGGCACGACGAGCCTGCTCGCGGTATCCGGTTCGCAGGCCGCGATTCAGGCCCTGCCTTCGCTGCGTGCGCCTTCGAAGGTCGTACTGGTCGCGCCCAGCTATGCCGAGCATGCGCATGCCTGGCGACGGCATGGACACCAAGTCGTCGGCATTCCTGCCGAAGAGATGTTGCAGGCCGATGCGGACGTGAAAGTCATCGTCAACCCGAACAACCCCACCGGCAAGCTCTTCACTCGCACCGAGTTGCTGGACCTGCGTGCGCAACTTGCCGCGCGCGGCGGATGGCTGGTGGTGGACGAGGCTTTCATCGATGCCGCGCCCGAGCATAGCCTCGCGTCGGTCTGCCCGTTGCCGGGGCTGATCGTGTTGCGTTCGCTGGGCAAGTTCTTCGGCCTGGCTGGTGCGCGCGTCGGCTTCGTGCTGGCAGAAGAAAATCTGTTGCAGCAACTCGCGGAGTCGCTGGGACCTTGGCCCATCGCAGCACCCTCGCGCCATGTCGCCATGCTCGCGTTGCGCGATACGGAATGGCAACTCGCGGCGCGCGAGTCGCTGCCGCAAGCGGCGCAGCGTCTGGCCGAACTGTTGCGTACGCATGGTCTGGAGCTGTCCGGCGGATGCAGTCTGTTCCAGTGGGTCTGCCGTGAAGATGCTGCGAACATGCACGAGCAACTGGCGCGACAGGGAATATTGACACGCTTGTTCGAACATCCCGTCAGCCTGCGTTTCGGGCTGCCGTGCGACGAGGCGCAGTGGGTGCGGTCGGCCGATGCGTTGAGCGAGATTAATCGATGAAGAGCATCACCGTGATGGTGCAGGGCACCACCTCCGACGCCGGCAAGAGCACGCTGGTCGCCGCGCTGTGCCGCTGGCTGGTGCGGCAGGAGGTTTCGGTCGCGCCGTTCAAACCGCAAAACATGGCGTTGAATAGCGCGGTCACCGCAGACGGCGGCGAGATCGGTCGCGCGCAGGCGGTGCAGGCGCAGGCCGCGCGCATAGCACCCCACACCGACATGAACCCCGTGCTGCTTAAGCCGAACAGCGACACCGGCGCGCAGGTCATCATTCACGGTCACGCCATCGGCAACATGGAGGCGCTGGTTTATCACGACTACAAGAGCACAGCGCGCGCGGCGGTGCTGGAATCGCACCGGCGGCTAAGCGCACAGTATCCGGTCATCGTGGTCGAAGGTGCGGGCAGCCCCGCCGAGATCAACCTGCGCGAGAACGACATCGCCAACATGGGCTTCGCCGAAGCGGTGGATTGCCCGGTGATCCTGATCGCCGACATCGACCGCGGCGGCGTGTTCGCGCACCTGATCGGCACGCTGGAACTACTGTCGGAAAGCGAGCAGGCGCGCGTGGCCGGCTTCGTCATCAACCGCTTTCGCGGCGATATTTCTTTGTTGCAATCCGGGCTGGACTGGCTGGAGGCATGCACCGGCAAGCCTGTGCTCGGCGTGCTGCCATATCTGCACGGCTTTCATCTCGAAGCGGAAGATGCGGTGCCGCTCAATGCAAATGAGGAACACGCGGAGGGCAAACTGCGCGTGATCGTCCCCATCCTCCCCCACATCAGCAACCACACCGACTTCGACCCGCTGCGTCTGCATCCCCAGGTCGAGTTCCGCTACGTCGCGATGGGCGAGACTATGCCCGCCGCCGACCTGATAATCCTGCCCGGTAGCAAGTCGGTGCGCAGCGACCTGGACAGCCTGCGCCGCGCGGGATGGGAGGCGGCCATAGCCCGGCATCTACGCTACGGCGGCAAGCTAATCGGTATCTGCGGCGGCCTGCAGATGATGGGGAAGTGCATACACGACCCGCTCGGCATCGAGGGGGAGCCCGGCAGCAGCGCAGGTCTGGAGCTGCTGGAGTTCGATACGACGCTGGCGGCGGAGAAACAACTGCGCAACGTAGTCGGCACGCTGATGTTGGGAGATGCGCCGGTTGCCGGCTACGAGATCCATGCCGGTATCTCGGCAGGTCCCGCGCTGCAACATCCCGCGCTGCGGCTCGAACACGGCTTGGACGGTGCGATTTCTGAAGATGGACAGATACTCGCGACCTATCTGCACGGCCTGTTCGAATCGCGTCAGGCGACCGATGCGCTGTTGCGCTGGGCCGGACTGGGCGACGCGAGCACGCCCGATTACCACGCGCGCCGCGAAGCCGACATCGACAGGCTCGCGGAGGCGGTCGAACAACATCTGGACGGCAAGCGATTGCGCGCCTTGTTCGGATTGGGAGAGAGCACATGAAAGAACTGATACTGGGCGGCGTGCGTTCCGGCAAGAGCCGTTTGGCGGAGCAGCGCGCCAACGATTCCGGGCTGGAGGTCGTGTATGTCGCGACCGCGCAGGTGCGCGACGAAGAGATGCGGCGGCGCATCGCGGAACATCAGGCGCGCAGACCGGGCGACTGGCGCTCGGTCGAGGCCGGGCCTGACCTCGCCGAGGTGCTGCGCCGTGAGGCGAGGGTAGACCGCTGCGTGCTGGTCGATTGCCTGACGCTGTGGCTGACGCAGTTGCTGTGCGATGCCGACGAGACGCTGCTGCGCCGCGAAGTCGATGCGCTGCTGGAAGCCCTGCCCGCGCTGCCCGGACACATCGTCATGGTCGGCAACGAGACCAACATGGGCGTCGTGCCTATGGGCGAACTGTCGCGCCGTTATTGCGACGAAGCGGGGCGTTTGCACCAGCGCGTCGCCGCGTTATGCGACCGCGTGACGCTGACCGTCGCAGGCCTGCCGCTTGCCGTGAAGTGATAACACGTAGGGGCAAGGCGTGCCGTGCCCGAATACCGGAATATGAAAAGGAGAGAAAGATGACCATCCGCTGGATGGCGCAACCCTGCGCAACTCTGAACGAGACCGCCCGCAGCGCCGCCTTGGCGCGCCAGGGACAACTCACCAAGCCCCCCGGCGCACTGGGGCAACTGGAGGACGTTGCGGTGCGCCTGGCCTCGATGCAGGGCGTAGCACGCCCCGCGGTGGATCGTGCGGCCATCGTGATCTACGCCTCCGACCACGGCGTCGCGGCGGAGAACGTCTCGGCTTTTCCGCAGGCGGTGACCGGCGAGATGGTGAAGAACTTCGCGCGCGGCGGAGCTGCGATCAGCGTGCTGGCGCGGACGCTGGACGCCACGCTGGAAGTGGTTAATCTCGGCACGGTCAACGATCCCGGCGAATGGCCCAACGTGGTGCGCGCCTTCGTCGCGCCGTCGACGGCGAATTTTGCGGTCGAACGCGCGATGAGCGAAGAACAACTGGCGCAAGCCTTGCAGGCCGGATGCGACAGCGTGTTGCGCGTGCGGGAGCAGGGCACACAGCTATTCATCGGCGGCGAAATGGGCATCGCCAATACCACCGCGGCGGCAGCCATCGCCTGCGCGCTGCTGGGCGCAACGCCCAAGGAGTTGGCAGGCCCCGGCACCGGCCTCGACCATGCGGGCGTCGCGCATAAGGCCGAAGTGATCCAGCGCGCGCTGGAACTGCATGGCTTGCTTCCAGCTAACCACGAAAAATGGGTGGGCGAAAACGCGTTGTCGGTGTTGCGCTGCGTCGGCGGATTCGAGATCGCCGCGCTGACCGGAGCCTACCTGGCCGCTGCACAGAACGGCATCCCCGTGCTGGTGGACGGCTACATCAGCACGGTTGCCGCGCTGGTCGCCGTGCGCTTCAATCCGTCAGTGGGCGATTGGCTGCTGTACGCGCATGCCTCCGCCGAGCCGGGACATAGCCGCGTGCTCGCGGCGCTCGATGCGCGGCCATTGCTGAATCTGGGGATGAGGTTAGGCGAGGGTAGCGGCGCGGCTACCGCCTTGCCGCTGCTGCGCCTGGCTTGCGTACTGCACAACGGCATGGCGACGTTCGTCGAGGCGGCGGTGTCGGAGAAGATCTGATGTGACTGAAAATGCGGGGCGCATGATGCTTTGCGGCTAACGCCCCGCGCGGGTCAGGTGTTATCGGCCGCCGCGGCCGCCACCCCCGCCCATTCCTCCGCGACCGCTGCCATTGCCTTGCCCGCCGCCCTGGCCGCGGGCATATGGTTCGTCCGGGATCGTTTTCCCCTGTTCGGCTGCGCGTTCCTTCATCTTCTCGTGTTGTTCCGCGCGGATCTTTTCGCGCTCCTCAGCTGTCGTGGTTTTACGCATCATGTTTCGTTGTGCGTCGCGCTCTTCTTGACTCATCAAGTCCTTGCCCAGCATTTGCCGGTTTTGTGCCTGAGTCTCTGCCGGTGCCTTGGCCGCCTCTTCTGCGATGGCGATTCCACTTCCGAGAAGAGCGGCTACGGCGATTGCTTGCAATACGGTCAGTTTTTTCATGTTGAACCTCCGGAGAATAGGATTGGATCGGGCTGCATTGATGCGATTGCAGTATCGACCTGATGCATCAACATCTCTGTGACTTTTATCACCGATCGGAAGTTCATTTTGTAACAGTTTGTTTTCGGCGCACGCAAACCACCGCCCCATACTCCATAGCCCAGTTCAGCGTATCCGTCAGCGGAATTTCCGCGATCAGTGCCAGCAGCGCGCGGATGCTGCCGCCGTGCGCGACCAGTGCGATGTTTTGCTGGGGCAGTTGCGCCAGGTCGCGCATGAATTCCTGCACGCGTTGCATCAATTGCTGCGCCGATTCGCCGCCCGGCGGAGCGTAGCTCATCACGTTTTCCGCCCAGGCGTCGATCTCTTGGCGCGGGATGTCGTCCCAGTATTTCCCTTCCCATGCACCGAAGTGTTTTTCCATCAGGCGCGCGTCGCTGCGCAATTCGCATTGCTGTTCTAGCGCGAGAAATTCGCCCAGTCGTTTGGTGCGCAGCAGCGGCGAGGCGATGACGAGTTCCAGTTTCGGCAGGCAGCGCAGGATGTCGTTCGCTTCTGTTTCGAAGCTGCCGGCCACGTCGAGGTCGAGCTGGCCGTAGCAGATGCCGGGCGCGATGTCCGGTTTGGTGTGGCGGATGAGGTAGAGCGTTTGCATCAGAGGGCGGCGAGCAGGCCCAGGTAGAACGCGATCTCTGTCAGTTGTTGCACCGCGCCCAGGCAGTCGCCGGTGTAGCCGCCCAGCCGTTGTTGCAATCGCCACGCGAGGTATGCGCGCATCAGCAGGGCGGCGACTGCGGCGGCAAATATGGTGGTGACGGTCGCGCCTGCGGCGTACAGGATAGCGAGTGCGGCGATGCCGGTGAGCAGCGCGACGGCGAAGCTGGCGCGGCCGAGTTGCGCGGCGGGTCTGGCGCGTGCGCTGTCGTCGTCGCGGACGTATTGCTGGGTGAGCATGATGCTGGCTGCCATCAGGCGGCTGACGGCATGTGCGGCGATCAGCGCGGTGGCGGCGAATGTCAGCGAGTGTTTGCCGCACAGTTCGACCAGCGCCTGATATTTCAGCAGCAGCGCCAGCACGATGGCGATCGCGCCGTAAGCGCCGACGCGCGAGTCCTTCATGATCGCCAGCATCTTCTCTTTCGTGTGGCCGCCGCCGAAGCCGTCGGCGAAGTCGGAGAGGCCGTCTTCGTGGAACGCACCGGTGACGAGGATGCTTGCGACCATGCTCAGTCCCACCGCCAGCGACAGCGGCAGCGCTTGCGCGGCCAGATACAGCACGGCGGCGGCGATCGCGCCGACGAGCATGCCGACCAGCGGCAGGTAGCGCGCGGCCTGTTCGAGTTGCTGGGTGGAATGGCCCACCCACGTGGGGACGGGGAGGCGCGTGAAGAACTGGACGGCGGTGAGGATCAGGCGCAGTTGTCGCAACATGGCTGGCAGGTGTGATGAGAGCCCGCGCAGCCTAGCAGCGGGCGCGCGGGCTGTCCAGCTGAGGTCTCCCGGCAGAAACCGGTATTACATGCGAACCACTTCCAGTCCGTCGCTTTCCCATCCCTGGATACCGCCGGCGATGTTGCTGACCTTGCTGTACCCGGCTTCCTTCAGCAGCTCGACCGCCTTGGCGGAACGGCGTCCCGAGCGGCAGATCACCACGACGGGTTTGTCCTTGTAAGCCGAGATTTCCTGCATGCGCGCGGGCAGCTCGCCCAGCGGGATCAGTTGCGCGTTCGGGGCGTGGATGGCGGAGAACTCCTCGGGCTGGCGCACGTCCAGCAGCAACGCGCCCTGTTGCATCATGGCTTGCGCCTGTTTCGCATCGATGCCGTTGTTCGCGCTCAATTGCTGCGAGACGAATACCGCGCCCAACGCGAGCGCGACCACCCAGAATAGCTTGTCCGAAATTTTTTTCATGTGTGCGCTCAGCCGAGCTGGTGGGCCGGGAAGCCGCTCTGCACCCAGCGCATCATGCCGCCGCGCAGGTTGTATACGTTGGCATAGCCTTGCTGCTGCAGGAACTGGCAGGCCTGTGCCGAGCGTGCGCCGCTGCGGCAGATTATCACCAGCTTTTCCGACGGCGACAGTTCGTTCAGCCTCATCGGCAGCGTGTGCAGCGGCAGGGACTCCGCCTTCGGAACGGTGCCCATCGCGATCTCTTCCATCTGGCGCACGTCGATCACGCGAAGTTTGTGGCTGGCGTCGTTCACCCACTGGGCGAGTTCGGAAGCGTCGATTTCCTTGATATTGAACATGGTTTTCTCCGAAATGAACAAAGCAAGCATATTAGCATATTCTAATCATTGTCGCGGTGGCCGCCCGGTCGCGAGGCGAACGTTCGATAGCGGTCGGATAAATCGATGTGTCGGTCGCAATATCGAAAATAGATGGCCTTGGCGATGCTAAAATCCGCCTCTGATTTTTGATCGTTTCCGTCATGCCGCAACCAGCCTTCGTCCATCTCCGTCTGCACAGCGAATATTCGATTTCGGATGGCATGCTGCGCGTCGACGAAGCGGTGTCTGCCGCCAAGGGCGACGCGATGCCCGCGCTGGCGCTGACCGACCTGAACAACGTGTTCGGGCTGATCAAGTTCTACAAGTCCGCGCGCGGTTCGGGAATCAAGCCGGTGGTCGGCTGTGACGTGTTCGTCACCAACGACGCCGACCGCGACCGCCCCCATCGCCTGTTGCTGCTGTGCCAGTCGAGCGAGGGCTACCTGCTGCTGTGCCGTTTGCTGTCGCGCGCTTATCTGGAGAACCAGTATCGCGGCCGCGCCGAGGTCAGGCGCGAATGGTTCCACGAGGGCACGGCCGGGCTGATCGCGCTGTCCGGCGCGCACCTGGGCGATGTCGGTTCGTCGCTGCTGAACGGCAATGCGACGCAGGCGAAGCAATATGCGCAGGAATGGGCGGCGCTGTTCGTCAATCGCTATTACATCGAGGTGCAGCGCTGCGGCTTCCCCGACGAGGAGCTGCATATCCACGGTGCGACGCGGCTCGCCGCCGAACTTGCGCTGCCGGTGGTGGCGACGCATCCGGTGCAGTTTCTCGAAGCGTCCGACTTCAAGGCGCATGAGGCGCGCGTGTGCATCGCCGAAGGCTATGTGCTCAACGACAAGCGCCGCGCGAAGGATTTCACCGACCAGCAGTATTTCAAGACGCAGGCCGAGATGGCCGAGCTGTTCGCCGACCTGCCCGAGGCGTTGCAGAACAGCGTCGAGATCGCCCGCCGCTGCAACCTGTCGCTGACCTTGGGCAAGCCGCGCCTGCCCGACTTCCCGACGCCGAACGGCGAGAGCCTGGACGACTTCCTGCGCAGCGAATCCGAGCGCGGCCTGATGCAGCGCATGGCCGCACTCTACCCGGACGAGGCGGAGCGCGCCGCGAAGCTGCCGCAATATCTGGATCGTCTGAAGTTCGAGACCGAGACCATCATCCATATGGGCTTCCCCGGCTACTTCCTGATCGTCGCGGACTTCATCCGCTGGGCCAAGGCCTACCGCTCGAAGGAGTTTCCGAACGGCGTGCCGGTCGGTCCGGGCCGGGGTTCCGGCGCGGGCTCGCTGGTGGCCTACTGCCTGCTGATTACCGACCTCGATCCGCTGCGCTACGAGTTACTGTTCGAGCGCTTCCTGAATCCGGAGCGCGTGTCCATGCCCGACTTCGACGTGGACTTTTGCCAGGACGGGCGCGAGCTCGTCATCAAGTATGTGAAGGACAAGTACGGCGCGCAGTGCGTGTCGCAGATCGCCACCTTCGGCACGATGGCGTCCAAGGGCGTGATCCGCGACGTCGGTCGTGTGCTGGATTTCCCCTACGGCCTGTGCGACCGCCTGTCCAAGCTGATCCCGCTGGACGGGCCGAAGCCGGTGTCGCTCGCGAAGGCGCGCGAGATGGAGCCGGAGATCGGCACCATCATCGCCGAAGAAGAGGGCGTGGACGAGCTGATGGAGCTGGCCGAGAGTCTGGAAGACATGACGCGCAACATCGGCATGCATGCCGGCGGCGTGCTGATCGCGCCGGGCCAGCTCACCGACTTCTGTCCGCTGTATTGCGCCGATTCCGAGGCCAGCGTGGTCAGCCAGTTCGACAAGGACGACGTCGAAGCCGTCGGCTTGGTGAAGTTCGACTTCCTCGGTCTTCGCACCCTGACGATCATCGACTGGGCGGTGCGCCACATCAACAAGCTGGCGCAACGGGACGACCCGAATGCGCCGCCGTTCGACATCGACAGGATCCCGCTGAACGACGTGCCCACCTACGAGCGCATCTTCAAGAACGCCAACACCACTGCGGTGTTCCAGTTCGAATCGCGCGGCATGAAGGACACGCTGATCAAGGCGAGGCCCGACTGCATCGACGACCTGATCGCGCTGAATGCGCTGTACCGTCCCGGTCCGATGGACTTCATCCCCGACTACATCAACCGCAAACACGGCAAGGAACAGGTGATCCTGCCGCATCCGCTGCTGGAAAAAGTGGTCGGCAGCACCTACGGCATCATGGTTTACCAGGAGCAGGTGATGCAGTCGGCGCAATTTGTTGCGGGCTACACGCTGGGCGGCGCGGACATGTTGCGCCGCGCGATGGGCAAGAAGAAGGCCGAGGAGATGGCCGAGCAGCGCAGCATCTTCGTGGAAGGTGCGGCGAAGAACAACATCGACGAGAAGAAGGCGAACGAAATCTTCGACACGATGGAAAAGTTCGCGGGTTACGGCTTCAACAAGTCGCACGCTGCCGCCTATTCCGTGGTCGCCTACCAGACCGCGTATCTGAAGTGCCACCATGCGGCGTCGTTCATGGCCTCGACGATGACGTCCGAAATGGACAACACCGACAAGGTCAGTTTCTTCTATCAGGATACGCTGCAGCAGGGGCTGACCATACTGCTGCCGGACGTCAATTCGTCGGAATACCGCTTCGCGCCGGTGGACGAAAAGACCATCGCCTACGGCCTCGGCGCGATCAAGGGTACGGGCCAGGCGGCCATCGAAAACATCGTCCAGGCGCGCGAGCGCGGCCCGTTCAAGGATCTGTTCGACTTCTGCCGTCGCGTGGACAAGCGTGTGGTGAACCGCCGCACCATAGAGGCGCTGATCAAGGCTGGTGCGTTCGACAAGATCAGCGATCATAGAGCCTGCCTGATGGCGACACTGGATGCTGCAATGGCGAGCGCGGACCAGCAGGCGCGCGCGGCGAACCAGAACAGCCTGTTCGGCGACGACGAGGCCGATGCGGCGTTGACTGAGCAATACACCGACATCGCGCGCTGGACGCTGCGCGAGCAGCTCGGGCACGAGAAGATCAGTCTGGGCTTCTATCTGGGCGGGCATCCGTATCAGGAATACGAGGCCGAGCTGGCGAACTTCATCAAGGTGAAGCTGGGCGACATCACGCCGGCCTTCGTCGGTAAGCCGTCCGGCGGCGGGGGCGGTTACAGCAAGGGGCCGCGCGGCGTCGCGGTGACGCTGGCTGGCATCGTCTCGGGACAGCGCATCATCCAGACCCGACGCGGCCGCATGGCGGTGATCACGCTGGACGACGGCAGCGCACAGATAGAGATGACGGTATTCGACGAGGTGTACGACCGCAGCCGCCCGTGGATCAAGGAAGACGAGTTGCTGGTAGTGAAGGGTCGCGCCAGTCTGGACGAGTACTCGGGCGGCATGCGCATCAGCGGCGAGGAATTGTTCGACTTCGCCTCTGCGCGCTCCAATTTCGCGCAACAACTGTCGTTGCGCTGCAACGGCAAGGTCGGCATCGCGCAACTGAAGAAAATCTTCACCCCTTATCGCGATGGTCAGTGTCCGGTATTGATCAGCTACCGCAATCAGGACGCGGCCTGCCAATTGCGCCTGGGCGAATCATGGCAGGTCACGCTGGACGACAATCTGCTACGCGAATTGCGCGAGGCGCTGCAGCCGGAGAACGTGAAAGTGGTTTATTGATGAACACCATAATGCTGGTCCGGGTTCTGGTATCGACCACCCATCCGGAATATCGGCTGGTGCTTCCCGATGAGGAGTCCGCTACGCCTGTTGCACCGCATGTCCAGTCCGCCATCGATCATCTGGGGCCATGGCGGGAAATATCGCAGGATAAGTTCGATTGCAGCGATCCGGAACATCTCGAGGCGGCGGAAGACATCGTTGCGCAAGGCGCGTATCTGCGATTGATCACCGCCGATTACATCGGCAGGGTGGCGATCAGTCCGGCGTCGTGATGCGCTATTCCGGCTCGCCCTGCCACAGCATGTCGTAGCCCAGTTCCTTGCTGTCGGTGCACAGTTCGGCCAGCGCTTCGAATTTCGCCTTGAACACATGGTCGGCATGCGACTTCTCGTGTTCCTCGAACGAGCGCCAGTAGGTCACAATCGCCAGATGTTTGTCCCCGTCGCGCGATTCGCCCAGCGAGCCTTCGTCCGAGACGAAGCCGGAGAACTGGTAGACCTGCCCGGCGATGAAGCCGCCCTTGTCGCCGCCGTAGGTATCCTTCACGACGTTGCACATCTCGGCCAGTGCGAGTTCGACATCCTCGAACTGCGTGTCGGGCTTTAGCCTGACGGTGTTGAACAGCATCTTCGCGCCGAAGGGGATGGTGACAGGAGAATACATGGTAGACCTCCATAGAGATGTCGCGCCGGCATTTCCCCTGATCTAGGCATCCCGTCCCGCGCCGGCATGGGGACGGTGCGATGTGTTTATACGCAGCCGGTGGGTTTGGGCATGCCGCCGTACTTGGTGATCGGCTTCATCGGGCCGGTCATCCACAGTTCGAACACATCCTTCTGGTCTTCATCGATGAACTTAGCGAACTTGCGGATAGGCGGCACCGAGCCGAATTCCTCGAAGTATTCGCGCGCCTTCATGATCTGTTGCCATTTCTTGTCGTTCAGCTCATAACCGTCCGCCTCGGCCATCAGGCGGCCGATCTCTTCTGTCCAGTCGTTCATGTCGACGAGATAACCGTCACCGTCGCGATTCGGGATTGCCATGGTTAATGCCTTTCAGGTTAGTGGGTAATGTGGGTATTTAACTGTTCCATAGCGAAATAGTCAAGTATTAAGATGACCCAATACCATAAGCCGCTCGTGGCGCTAGCGTGCGCTTACTTAAGAAGAGCCTTCGCACGGATCAGTGCATCGTCCAGATTCGCCGTCACGTTCTCGACACCGATCCTGTCGAAGAACCCGGCCTGGTGCATCAGGAAATACGGCTGTGTATGCGGGCCGCACAGGATCAGGTGCTTGCCGTGTTTGCGCAGCTTGCCGAGCAAGTGCTCCAGCGTGTGCAGCGCACTGGCGTCCATGCTGATGACTTCGTTCATCTTCAGGATCAGCACTTCCGGTTCGGTGTGGGTCTCGGCGAGTATGGTCTCCAGTTTGTCCGCCGCGCCGAAGAACAGCGCGCCGAACACGCGGTAGACCATCACGCCGGGCGGCACGCCCTTGCGCATCAGCGTCGCTTCGCTGTCGTCCGCCTGCGGCGACTCCTCAGCGACGCTGACATGGGTGAGGTCGGTGATGCGCTTGATGAAGAACAGGATCGCGATGAACATGCCGACCTCGACCGCGACGGTGAGGTCGAAGATCACCGTCAGCAGGAAAGTGACGACCAGCACCGCGCTGTCGCTCTTGGGATATTTGTGCAGTGTGCGGAAGCCTTCCCATTCGCCCATGTTGATCGCGACGATCAGCAGGATCGCGGACAGCGTCGCGAGCGGGATGTAGACCGCCAGCGGGGCGGCGATCAGCACGATCACCAGCAGCGTCAGCGCGTGCACGATACCGGACACCGGGCTGGTCGCGCCCGAACGCACGTTGGTCGCGGTGCGCGCGATCGCCCCGGTCGCGGGCAGGCCGCCGAAGAACGGCGTGACGATGTTGGCGATGCCCTGCGCGATCAGTTCCTGATTCGGGTCGTGCTTGTCGTCTATCATGCCGTCCGCCACCGCCGCCGACAGCAGCGACTCGATCGCACCGAGCAGTGCGATGGTCATCGCCGGGGCGAACAGGTGGCGCAGTGTGGCGAAGGTGAACTCGGGCGGATCGAAGGTCGGCAATCCCTGCGGAATGCCGCCGAAGCGCGAGCCTATGGTCTCGACCGGCAAGTTGAACAGCGCGACCACGACGGTGCCGAGCACTAGTGCGACGATGGGCGAGGGCAGCTTTTGCGCCCATGCTTTGGGGTAGAACCAGATGAACAGCGCCGAGGTGGCGGCGAGCAACAGCGTGAGGAAGTCTACGGTGTTCGCCGCGTGATAGATCGCCTGCAGCTTGTGCGAGAACTCGGCCGGCATGGTCTCGATCTGCAGGCCGAAAAATTCCTTCACCTGGCTCAGGATGATCAGCACCGCGATGCCGCTGGTGAAGCCGATGATAAGCGGGCGCGGGAAGAACTTGATCAGGTTGCCCATGCGTAGCGCGCCCATCAGCACCAGCATCACGCCGGCCATCATCGTGCAGATCAGCAGGTTGGCGTAGCCGTACTGCATGATGATGCCGTACACGATGACGATGAACGCGCCGGTCGGCCCGCCGATCTGCACGCGCGAACCGCCTAGGGCGGAGATGATGAAACCGGCGATGATCGCGGTGAAGATGCCCGCTTCGGGTTTTGCACCCGAGGCGATCGCGAACGCGATGGCCAGCGGCAGGGCGATGACGCCTACGGTGATGCCGGCGGTGATGTCGGTGGAGAAACGCGCCTTGTTGTAGTCGCGCATTGCGTCGATCAGACGCGGACGGAAATACTGCGATAGCTTCGGTAATAGACGACTCATATAGGCTGTGCCAGCACCTCCCCACCGTTAATGAAAATAGGCGGGTGCGGACCCGCCGTGTCTTCGCGCCATGAGAATAACAGGAAACTCCTCAGAGTTCAGTATCGCGTCGGGCTGCGCGCTTGGCAGGAGAGAGTGCGGAGAGGATGGCGGTGGGCAGCGGCGGCAGTTGTCCGCAGGCTAGTGCCGCGATGATTTCGCCGGACAGTCCTGCGGTGAGCAGGCCGCGCGTGCCGTGCGCGAGGCTGCAATACAGGCCGGGTTGCGCCTCGCCGACCATCGGCGTCGCGCCCGGCGCGGAGCAGCGCACCGAGGCGCGGCCCTCCAGTTGCCCTGCATCGATCTCGCCCAGCGCATCATGCAAGGCTGGCGCGAACGATGCGAGTTTCGCCCGGTTGTCCGCATGGTCCGCCGCGCGCACATCGAGCGCTTCGTCGTCGAAGGCATGCGTTGCGCCGGTCACATGCACGCCGCCGACGGCGGGTGCGCAATAGCCGTCGCCGCATACCACCGTCTGCAACGCGCGGCTCGCATCGGTCGCGGGCAGCAGGCTGACTTGTCCGCGCACCGGCGTCAGCGGAAACTGCGCGAACGGTTCCAGCGCCAGCGCCGAGTGCGCACAGCACACCACCGCAATCTCCGCCTCGACAGACCAATCCATTCCGGCGGCACGCCAGCCGGTGTCGGTCAGCATCAGCGACTCGACCGTATATCCATAGCGTCGCTCGATCAGCGCATGATCAGAGAGCCGCTCGCACAGCGCGGGCGGGACGACCCAGCCGCCGCCGGGGAACCACAGTCCGCCGTATGCCATCTCCATGCCCGCGAGTCGAGAGGCCGCATCGGCATCGACGAACTGCATCAGGTGTGGAGGAAATTCCTGTTCGGCCAGCTTGCCGATGCGCTTGTGTTCGCCGTCGTTGCAGGCAAGTTGCAGCAGGCCGCATTCGTCGCGCAGCTTGCCGTCTGCAGGCAGAGCCTCGTCGAACAGCGCCAGCGCATGGCCGTAAGACGCCTGCACGAAGCGGTGCAGTGCGTTCATGCCCGCACCGAAGCGCGCATGCAGGATGCCGCGCGGATTGCCCGAGGCCGCGCTCGCCAGATGCGGTGCGCGTTCCAGCAGCGTCACCTGTACGCCGCGAGCTGCCAGCGCATATGCGGTCGTACAGCCCGCGATGCCGCCGCCGATGACGAGCGCGGTTCGCGGTGCGATTCTTTTTTGTGCGTCGGTGCGGGGAAGCGTAAGGCTGCCGCTCAGCATCTCGCGCTTGAAGCCGAAGCCCGGCGCGCGCGCCACGTCGAACCCGGCCTGCAGCAGTCCGCGCCGCACCCAGCCCGCGCTGGTGTAGGTCGAGACCGTCGCGCCGGTGCGCGAGGTGCGCGCGATGTCGTGCAGGACAGGGTCGCTCCACATCTCCGGATTCTTTGCCGGAGTGAAGCCGTCGAGGAACCACGCGTCCATCGCATTTTCCGGCAGTTGCGGCAATGCCTTGGCGACGTCGTCTATGACTAGCGTCAGGCGTATGCGTCCGAACGACCAGCGGTTCCAGCCCGGCACACGCCGATGCCAGCGCGCCAGCAGCGTCTCCGTGATTGCCTTCAATTCGGGCCATAGCGCCAGCGCGGCACGCAGCTCGTCGTCGTGTAGCGGAAAGCGTTCGACGCTGAAGAAATCCAGACTTGCGCCCGGCGGTGCCGTGCGTTCGAACAACCTCAACGCGCACAGAAAATTCAGCCCGGTGCCGAAGCCGGTCTCGCCGATGGCGAAGCTCTCGCCCGCGGACAGCGCGGCGAATCTTTCCGTCAGCCGGTTGGCATGCAGGAACACATGCTCCGTCTCCTCCAGGCCGGAGTCGGCGGAGAAATACACGTCGCCGAAACGAGAGGAGAACGGCAGTCCGTCTTGCCAGACCAGCTTCATGGCTTATGCGGGGGATGGAAAGCGGCGAAGTCTAGCAGACCGCCGGACATGAGGCGCCGGGATGGGTGCGAGAACCCGACGATAGGCGTCGCGCAAACGCTCTCCGCGATACAATGCGTACAGTCCAACCGGAGCTTATGTCATGAGTCTGATCCCGCAGGAAATGCTGGCCGCCTACTGGTCGGAATCCGCAGTCACCACCAACGTCATCATATTCATGAACCTGCTCGGTGCGCTGGCGCTGGGTTTGATCGTCGGCTACGAGCGTTCCTATCACGGGCGTGCGGCGGGCATGCGCACCTATGGTCTGGTCTGCATGGCCTCGGCTGCAATCACCGTCATCGCGGGATATCCGGCTTTCTGGTACGGCGGGCAAGTCTCGGTTATCGTCGGCGCCGATCCCACGCGGGTGATACAGGGCATCGTCACCGGTGTTGGCTTCCTCGGCGCAGGGGTGATCATGCGCGAGGGATTCAACATCAGCGGCCTGACTACGGCCGCCTCGATCTGGGCGGCTGCCGCAATCGGCGTCATGGTCGGCGTCGGTTTTTATGCGGCGGCGATACTGCTGACACTGTTGTCTGCCGTCAGCATGTTGTGGGTCTCGCGTCTGGAAAGCTGGTTGCCGTCACGTCCGGCGATCGCGATCGTGATGCAGTTCAGGGAAGGCTACAAGCCACAGCTTGCGGTGTTGAAGCGGGTCGCCAACGAACGCGGCTACGACATCGCCGAAGGTTCGCTGACGATCAATTTCAAGGACGGCAAGCCGGAATGGCATTTCGTCGCGGTCGCGAAAGGCAAGGACAAGGGCGCGACTATGACCGAATTGGCGCAGGAACTGACCGCGTTCGAGGGCGTGGAAAATTATTTCCTGTCGCATGCGCGCAACTGATAACGGCAACATCGAGTAATAACAGGAAATTCATGGCTATCAAGGCAACCATCTTCAAGGCCCATCTGCAGATCGCGGATATGGAACGGCACTACTACCAGGATCACTCCCTCACGCTGGCGCGCCATCCGTCCGAGACGGACGAGCGCATGATGGTGCGATTGCTGGCGTTCGCGCTGCATGCGCACGAGTATCTGGAATTCGGGCAGGGTATGACCGACGACGATGAGGCCGATCTGTGGCGCAAGGACCTGACCGGCGCGATCGAACAATGGATAGACGTCGGCATCCCGGACGAGAAGCTGATCCGCAAGGCCTGCGGCCGTGCAGACGAAGTGTTGGTGTATTGCTACGGTGGGCGCGTTGCCGACATGTGGTATGCGCAAAACAGCGCACAGTTCGCGCGCCAGAAGAACCTGACGATCATCAACCTGCCGCAGGAGAGCACGCAAGCGCTGGCGAAACTGGCTCGACGCACGATGGATCTGCAATGCACCATTCAGGATGGGCAGGTGTGGCTGGGCGATGGAAATGAAAGCATAGAGGTGGCGCGCGTGATTTTGAAAGCGCCTGCAACCGCATAAACAAAGCCAATGCAACAAGCTGCCTGCTCGGTAATTGAGGCATGTGATGCACCTTCAGCTCGGTGTATTTTCCGGGATCGCTGCAAGACTTGCGTAGATTGATTCCACTAGCCGGGCACGACACCCGCCCCGGCTTTCGTGCTGTCAGGCCAAATTCCCCCCATCAGACTCAGGGTGCTCAACTTGGACAGGAGGATGGCACGGTGATTGAAGTATGCCGCAGCAAGTCAGTGCGTCTGTCCATTCAAATATTGCTCAACCTCATCTGCCCTTATCGGCCTGCTGAAAAAATAGCCTTGATATTTCTCACAATTGAGCGATTTCAGGAAATCCAATTGTTCTGCGGTTTCGACACCCTCCGCAATAACTTGTATCTGCATTTCGTGAGACATGCTGAGCACCGCTCTTACAATAGCGGCATCATTTGTGTCGGTATGAATGTCGCGTATAAAAGACTGATCTATTTTGAGCATATCCAGGGGAAATGACTTAAGGCGACTTAGCGATGAATAACCCGTACCAAAATCGTCAAGTGACAAGCGCACGCCCAAGGCTTTAAGTTCGCTCATGATCGTCATGCTGGCCTCACCTAGACTCATCAGTACGCTTTCGGTGATTTCGACCTCGAGTAGCTGGGGGCTGAATTTTGTTTCCTGCAGAATGGCTCGGATTCGGTCGACGATCATCCCTCGTTTGAATTGCACCCCGGAAACATTCACCGCAATTGGCACCACTTCCAATCCCTTGGCTATCCAGATGCGGCCTTGCATGCAGACCTCACGCAATACCCACTCTCCAATTTCGACGATCAATCCGGATTCTTCGGCGATGTGGATGAACCGAGATGGAGGCACTAGGCCCATCTTGGGATGCTGCCAACGAATCAATGCTTCGAGCCCAACAACCTTGCCGCTGACAAGATCGATCTGCGGTTGATATGCCATGTACAGTTCATTGTTCTTGATGGCATTACGCAGCTCCATTTCAAGCTGGAGTTTTTCGGTGATATTGATGGTCATTTCAGGGCGGTAGAACTGAAGCGTGTTTCTGCCCACTTCCTTGGCCCGATACATTGCCATGTCGGCGTTGCGCAACAACAACATGGCGTCGTGGCCATCATCCGGATACATACTGATGCCGATACTGGGCGTGATGACCAGATTGTGTTCGGCCACGACAAATGTTTTGCCAAATGCGTCGATCATCTTTTCTGCAACGAAAGCCGCCTCATCCTCGGATCCGAGTTCTGGCAATACGGCCACGAACTCATCCCCGCCCAATCGCGCGATTGTGTCGGCGCGCCGCAAGCATTGCAGCATGCGGTCGGCGACTTTTTTTAGCAATTTATCGCCAATGTCATGCCCGAGGGAATCGTTGATGGTTTTGAAGTGATCCAGGTCGATAAAAAGCACGCCAACTTTCGAGCTATTTCTTTCGGCCATGCAAAGTGCCTGCGTGATGCGGTCGGTCAATAAAAAACGATTCGGTAGATTGGTGAGCGCATCATGACTGGCCAGGAATCCGATGCGCTCTTCTTCTTTTTTCCGCTCAGTGATATCGGAATAAATTGCAATGTGATTGATGACCTCGCCGGTTTCATCTCGCACCAGGCTCAAGATGAGCCATTCAGGAAAAATCTCGCCGTTTTTGCGCTTATTCCAGATTTCCCCAGACCAGCCATCATTCTTGAGCAGGTTCTCCCACATGCCCTGATAAAATTCGCGGGTCATTTTTCCGGAAGCGAACGTGCGGGGGTTTTTGCCGATAACCGACTGTTCTTCAAAGCCGGAAATTCGCGTGAATGCATTATTGACCCGCACAATATTGTTGTGAGCGTCGGTAATGACAATCGCTTCCGAGTTGTTGGCAAACACGGCGGCAGACAATCTCAGTTGTTCCTCCGCACTTTTTCGTTCGATAATTTCCCATGTCAGGGTATTAACCATGGTGTGAATTGCTTTTGAAAGATGCGCGACTTCGGCATTGCCGGCTTGTGACGGCGCCTCATAATGCAAATTCCCAGCCGCCACTTTATCTGCCGCAGCGGTAATCAGGGAAATAGGCTGTGCGATACGGCGTGCAAGGACTGCGCCGATAAATGTAAATAGCAGCCCCAAGGCAAAGCCGACAAATAGAATTCGTTGCTGCAATGCTCGGGCAGGGGCAAAGGCTGTCGCACTATCCTGACGTATCACTGCAGTCCAGCCCAAGCCGGGATATTCGCGATAACCGGAGTCGTGGGCGTAACCGACCAAGTACTCCTTGCCATTACGCCACTCATCGAGGAGCGACCCTTTATCCTTTTCGCTGCTGATGGCATTCCATGTTGCAGGGGCAAGTTCCCCTAATTGGCTTCGGGCCTTTTCTGGGCCGGCCAGAACTAATCCGTCACGGCTTAACAGCAAGACTTCAATGTCTTTGGTTTGTTTGCTGTGCAGCGCTTCTTCAGCCCATTTCCAAAAAATGTGTCCGCACAATACGCCCTGAAAAGTGCCATCCGAGCTGACGATAGGCGCAGCTACGTCTATTAGGTAGAACATCTCTCCAGTGGGGTTGGGCAACAACTTGGCGAGAAGCAACGCATCGTGTACATCGCCAACATATGGCTTCTCCCGGGCTTGAGTGCACCATGGCCGCTTTATTAGATCCTTCCCTTCTAAATATTTGCCGGTTCCAACCGAGCCGATGCCATTTCTATCGCATATTCCCACCCAGGCATAGGAGTCAAAGGTTTGTTGCAACTTTTCGAGGACATTGCGTTTGCGCTCGATGGAAACAGACGGGGCACTTATATCTTCAAGAGAAGCGACTATTTGAATTTCTCGGTAACGCTCAAACATGCCTCGATCTAGAACATCAACGATGCTTTTAGCTCTCCGCATAAAACTCTCGCCTTGCTCCCGTTCAATTTGCTGCCTGCTGATATCGGCAGCATAGAAACCGAGGACAATTGACAGGAGAATTGTGATGGCCGCAGTTGCATAGCTAATCTGGGATACCAAACTGTGGCGTGGATTGAGTTTAGTGAGCCAATTGGATTTGATAGTCATGCCTTTTCCCTGCGGTATTTCTTGATTGGCTTCTTATTGCCTGCGATTGGGCAAAGAGATTCTGATGGTGCTATACGTTTCTCTGCCTAAGCATTTCTCGCGTAATGAGTGTTATTCCATTTGCGCTCACGTGGAAGAATTTGCGGTCTTCTTCCGGGTCAATTCCAACGACTAGTCCTGCTGGTATCTTGCAGTTCTTGTCGACGATGACGCGTTTTAGAATGGCACCCTCTCCAATCTCGACATTGGGCAGCAATACGGAATCCTCTACCGTGGAGTAGCAGCTGATTCGGACATTGGAAAAAAGTAGCGAACGATAGACCGTTGCACCGCTGATGATGCAGCCGCCAGATACAAGTGAATCGATAGCAGAGCCCCGCTTCCCGTCTTCGTCCAGAATGAATTTGGCTGGGGGCAATTGTAGTTGCCGAGTCCAAATCGGCCACACCTCGTCGTACATATCCAAATCGGGAATAACCTTGGTCAGTTCCATGTTGGCTTCCCAGTATGAGTCGATGGTGCCAACATCGCGCCAGTATGGTGGGTTCCCGTTGTCTGAACCTACGCAGCATTGGGCGAAGCTTTGCGCATAGACGCGATACTTCGTTACCAGGTAGGGGATTATATCTTTGCCAAAGTCATGGCTTGACTTCGAATCGGCCGCGTCGCGGATCAATTGTTCAAAGAGGAATTTTGTGTTGAATACATAAATCCCCATGCTTGCTAGAGCGACTCCTGGCTTGTCTGGAATAGATGCGGGTTGTGTCGGCTTCTCTGTGAATTGGACGACGCGAGAATCTCCGTCAATATCCATAACGCCGAATGCGGTCGCATCCGCGAGCGGAACCTCGAGGCAGGCTACGGTCATGTCGGCGCACTTTTCTACATGGAAGGCTATCAGCTTGCCGTAGTCCATCTTGTATACGTGGTCGCCGGCCAGAATCAGAACGAACTCTGGATCATTCTCGCGCAGAATATCGAGATTCTGGTAGACCGCGTCGGCAGTTCCCTGATACCAGTCTTCTTCATTGACGCGTTGTTGCGCGGGTAATATGTCAACAAATTCGCCAAACTGACCATTCAGGAATGACCAGCCTCGTTGGATATGCTTGATTAGGCTGTGCGCTTTGTATTGCGTCGCTATGCTAATTCGTCTGATGCCGGAATTGACGCAATTAGATAGAACGAAATCGACAATCCGGAATTTTCCGCCGAACGGGACGGCGGGCTTGGCGCGGTTATCGGTAAGCTGATACAGACGACTGCCGCGACCGCCAGCCAGCACCATTGCATAAGTATTTTTGGTTAAGCGGCTGATGAAACGCTGCCCATGGTCACCATCATGAACATGATGAGTGCTCTGTATATTGCCCGATCCGGTTTTCATGTGAACATCCCTGACTCGTGCGACCTAACGCTGTGAACGATATCGAGCGTTGTCGTTTATCTTTTTCCGTTGGCCTCATTCTACGCCTCAAAATTGAAGGAAATGCAGGACAATTTTAATTATTTTATCTCGCGTGCCGGATACGGCATTCGATCAGGCGGTTGAAGCGCCGGTGTCGTGTTCGGGCAGAGAGGACGTCGGATCAGGGGGGGTGATGGGCAGGACAAACTCCATATGTCACGGCGAAGGTCGATATCCGATGCTTCGCCGCAAGTTCGTCAGGTTCAATCCATACGTCTTTGATTTTTAGCTTGTTGCATAGGCTGCACCTGATAAAAGTATGCCTCCCTCTTTGCGACATGCGCTCAAAGTGAATGGGGTAAGGACGCTCTTTGGTTGAAAGAGTATCGTTGCTGATCCTTAGGTTGCCATCGATGAGAGGCAGTATCTCCATGCGCATCCAGCGTTTTACGAAGGGAGAATCGCAGCGGTATTCCAATGTGGTTGCTTGATTGTTAGATCTAGCCTTATTGAATATATTTTCCCAATACTGTTTAGTCGATTTTCCGCTAACGAAATCCAGTAGCGGTCTTCCGATTACCTCGGCACAGGATAAGTCGCCCCCATTATTTTCGGAGGCAAAGCCATCCCACTCTTGATTGAGTTCGACAATCAGGTTCTCGGAGTTGATTAGATAAATAACGGGCATGGAATATTTCGTATTTGTGTGGATCCCCACCAGAGGGCGATTCATTTTGCTATTTCCACTTTCTGCAGTGTGCTACATTAACAAAAATTATTTCTTCGTTAACGGCGCGAAATATGACACCTATCATTATCCTTTGATTATGGGATTGTATGGGTGTTCGCCATTTTCGCCATAACGCTGATTTGTAGTTTAACTACGACAGGTGGCGGTAATGGTTTCTACGAATCTCTCATCGTTCGGTTCGTCCATTGGGCGTGCTGATCTGATGCAAGCCGCATTTAATGGATGCGCTGAAGCGAATCCGACGTTTCGGAAGATATTTACAATGGCCGCGCGGTGCAACGCTCGCTGGCTTTTGATATTCGCCTGCTTCGCTTTGGCCCCATCTGCATACGCTGGCGTATCGCCTCAAAGCAATGAAGTGCACCTGCAGTTAAGGTGGCATCATCAATTTCAGTTTGCTGGCTATTACGCCGCCTTGGAGAAAGGCTTTTATAAGGATGAGGGCCTGAATGTCCAGATCCACGCCGGAGATCCGACCCATCAGCCTGTGCCGGAGGTTCTGGCTGGCCGGGCCCAATATGCAGAAGGGAACAGCGAGGTTCTCTATCAGCGCTTGCAGGGCAAGCCCCTCGTTGCGTTAGCCGCAATATTTCAGCACTCTCCGTCAGTATTATTGACTCGACGTTCGTCACACATTCATACGCTGCATCAACTGGTTGGAAAGACCGTCATGCTCATGAACAAAAATGAGGATGCCGATTTTCTGGCGATGTTTCTCAGCGAGGGCATTCCCCTGTCGAAGGTGAATATTCTTTCGAGCAGCTATGATATCGAGGATCTGATTTCTGGCAGAGTCGATGCTTTCAATTCGTACTCGACTAACGAGCCATACTATCTCAATAAGCGCGAAATCCCGTACGAAGTCATAGAGCCTAGCGCTTATCGGATAGATTTCTATAGTGACATTTTGTTCACGTCAGAGTCCGAGCTTGAAAAGCACCCGAAGAGAGTTGAAGCGATGCGCCGAGCCAGTTTAAAGGGGTGGCGCTATGCAATGGATAACCCGGAAGAGATCATCGATCTGCTGATCAATAAATATCACGTAGAGAAGACGCGGGATCACTTGCGGTTCGAAGCGGCCGAAATGAGGAAGCTGATCTTTCCGGATCTTATTGAGATCGGCCATATGAATCCGGGCAGATGGAAGCACATGGCGGATAGTTTTGTAAAAGCGGGATTGGCGGAACCCGGTTATTCGCTTGATGACTTTATTTATGACACTACGCCCAAGCCCATGCCGGATTGGGTTGCGCCTGCATTCTCCGGCATACTTTTAATACTGCTATCAATTTCTTCAGTAGCCGTTTATTTGATTCGATTGAATAAACGCATCGCGATGACAAAGCAATCGCTGGCTCAGAGTGAAGAGCGCCTGAGACTGGCGCTTGGCACTGCCAAGCAAGCTTGGTTTGATCTCGATCTAGTCACTGGCGAAGTAACCGTTAGTCCGGAGTATCCGAAAATCCTTGGATTTGATCCGGATACGTTTCGGAGCAGCCTGGAGGAGTGGCAAAACAATGTGCACCCGGATGATCGGGCAGCGGTCCTCGCGGCATTTGATCAGTGCTTAATTAACGGGGGGCCTGTTTCGATGAGTTACCGTCGAAAGAATGGCTATGGCGAGTGGCGCTGGCTGCAATCCACAGGACAAATAATCAAATGGGGAGATCAACATCAGCCTCTGCGGATGGTTGGTATCCATGCGGACATTTCCGAACGGAAGTGTTTTGAGAGAAAATTGGAAGAGCAGGCACACATAGATTATCTGACGGGGCTTGCTAATCGCAGATATTTTTCCGAGTTGGCTGAGGCGGAGTTGCAGCGTTCTGTCCGATATGGTCGAGCGATGTCGTTGTTGATACTGGATATCGATCACTTCAAGGCGATTAACGACAATTTTGGGCATAAAGTGGGCGATGAGATTCTTCAGCGTCTTGCGGCGGTGTGCAGAAATACGCTTCGGGAGGTCGATGTCATCGGGCGTTGGGGAGGGGAGGAATTCGCGATTCTATTGCCCGAGACGGATGAAGATAGATCGGTAGAGGTTGCTGAGCGGCTGCGCTATGCCCTTTCTGTCGAAAAGTTTTCCCCGGTCGATGAGCCCCATCTCGGATTTACCGTGTCGATTGGGTGCGTGACTCGTACTGCGCAATATGGCGATTTGGATGCGCTCTTTATACAAGCAGACAGAGCGCTTTATACGGCCAAGAATTCGGGTCGAAATAAGGTGGTTGTGGCAGACTGTTAGTAGTCCCACAGGTGCCATGAGGGACGTATGGGAATTGCAGAATATATTTTCACTTGGTGTTGCGGTCCGCGGTGGCAAGGAGAAGAAGATGATGAGCTTATTTAAATCGTTCCTTGGTTATTTGATTCTATGGATGGCGGCTATTGCGATGCCGATCCATGTCGCTCATGCGGCAACCGATCCTCGCTCTCCCGTGAATATTGAAAATAAAAGGATTGCTTATCTGGTCTCGGATATTCGAATCCCATTTTGGAGAATTATGTCGGGCGGGGTGAAGCGCTCTGCAAATTCATTGGGATATAAAGCTGAAATCTATAGTAGCGATAATGATCCCAAAAGGGAGTTGGAATTCTTGGTTGGTGCGATTAAGGGGCAAGTTTCCGGGATCGTCGTCTCTCCGACCACTTCATCAGCTTGTGCGACGATTCTCAAGCTCGCCAATGCGGCCGGCATTCCTGTCGTGATCGCCGATATCGGAACCGACGGCGGCGACTATGTCTCGTATATCTCTTCCGACAACAGAGCGGGAGCATACGAGATAGGAAAAGTATTAGTCGAGAAGATGCGTGCGCGCGGATATGACAAAGGACGGGTGGGAATCATCGCAATCCCGCAGAAGCGTCTCAATGGGCAAGCGCGGACAGCCGGATTCATGCGAGCCCTGGATGAGGCGGGTATTAAGGGCGCGGACATAAGGCAACAAGTTACCTTTTCGGATGAGGAGACCTATCAATACAGCAAGGAGATGATTTCCAAGTACCCGGATCTGCGGGCGATATGGCTGCAAGGTTCAGATAGATACAAGGCCGCACTCCGAGCCATAGCCGATGCCGGGAAAATGAATGAAATCCTGTTGGCGACCTTCGATGCCGAGCCTGAGTTCTTGAGGCTCATTCCCCAAGGGGTTCTGGTCGGAGCCGCGATGCAGCAACCTTACCTGATGGGGCAAGAGGCGGTGCGGGCGCTGGATGGGCACTTGAAGGGGGGGGAGGTTGCGAAGCAGATACAGCTACCTGTGCTTTCCGTATCCCCTGAGAATATCGGTCGGCAGATGCCAATCATCAAACGGAACGTTCTGGGTATCGAAAGGGCGGATTGATGCAAAAGCCGAAGTTCAACATCTCGCACACCTCGCTGTACGCAACGCTCGGAATCATCGTTGTTTCGGCAGTCTTGGCCATCCTGTCAGCCAATGCTGCGTATCTCTACGTGACGACAAAAGTCAGCATGATCGAGCAGATGAAATCGGATTCCAGCCTAAGCATAAAAACGCTGCGGGACAATATCGCCGGACTGATCGCTTCTTACGCCGTCAATGAATATGAAAAGTTGGTGCTTCACGAGATGGAGCGCCATGATTACCAGGCCATCATTGTCGAGGACTACAACCTGGGAAAGATATTGGGGGGGGGAGCATCCAGCAGCGGGAAGATCCGTAACGACAACGGACTGATCGTCGATTTCGACGCCCAAAATCCAGATCAGCGAAAATCGATCGACCGGAGTTTCCATGCTGATAAATACGATGTTATCGATGATTCTGGGCAAAAAATAGCCGTCATCAATATCTACATGTCGGATCGCAAGATCGGGGATGAGCTCGACAAGATCATCGCGAACACTATCAGTAACGCAGTCGGGATATCCCTCCTGTTGATTTTGTCTCTTTTTTTGGGCATACGTCGTTTTATCCTGCGCCCATTGGACAAGATAGATAGAGCGATCAGGAATTGCGATGCGGACGGCATCCCGTTGGAAATGATCCCGCTACAAGGTCCTCTCGAAATTGCCGGATTGTCCCGGACGATGAACGGGATGATAGCTTCCATACGAGAATCCAGAGCCATCCAGATCGATCAGCAGAAACTGCTGCTCGAGCGCAAGGAGGCATTGCGGGAATCTGAGCACAAATTGGATGCCATTCTGCAGACCGTGATTGATGGAATCGTCACAGTCGATCTGTCCGGTCAAATTACCTATTCGAATCCCGCCGCGCTCGATATTCTCAAGATCAATAAGGACGAAATAACAGGAAGGTATTTTCAGAGCAATGAATGGCGGCAAGTCGACGAATCGGGCAAGCCCTTTCCGCTTGAGCAACTGCCGCTGGCAATCGCATTGCGGGATAAGCAGGCGGTCGCGGAAGTCGAGCACGGGATCATTGATTCCGGGGGGACGTTGAAATGGCTGTCCGTGAATGCTGCCCCGTTGTTCGGCGACAACGGCCAGCTTACCGGGGGCGTTGCAAGTTTCAGAGATGTCACCGAGCGCAAGCAGGCCGATGCGAAGCTGCAGCAATTCAAGCTGGCCCTGGATACCACCCGCGACGGTTTTTGGATTCTCGACTCGAAGGGTTTCTTGCTGGAAGTCAATCAGGCTTATGCAGATATCGTGGGATATGGTGTCGACGAGTTGCACGGCATGCATATTAGCCAGCTGGATGTGATGGAGCAGTCTAGCGGAGAGGCAGAGGCGCATATCGCCAAAGTCATGGAATTCGGATACGACGCATTTGAGACACGTCACCGGCATAAGGATGGCAGCGAGATCGATATCGAGGTCTCTACTTCGTACGAGCCGGTGTCGCAGAATTTCGTGGCGTTCTGCCGCGATATCCGCGCGCGGAAAGAAGCGGAGAAGCAGATCGCCAATCTGGCGTTTTACGATCCATTGACTGGCCTCCCTAACCGTCGGCTACTTCAGGATAGGCTCAGTCAGTCAGTGATCCACAATGATCGTCATAACAAGAAGAGCGCACTTCTGTTCGTCGATCTGGATAACTTCAAGTCCGTGAACGATACGCTTGGTCATGACGTCGGCGATCAACTGTTGCAGCAGGCGGCCCAGCGCCTTTTGGCATGCGTTCGTGCCGGGGATACGGTAGCCCGCTCGGGCGGGGATGAATTCGTGGTGATCCTCCATGATCTCAGCGCGGACCCTATCGATACGGCATCTCGGGCCGGTCAGGTGGGGGAAAAGATGCTTGAAGCCCTTAATCAGCCTTATCAATTGGGCGGTCATGAATGCCTCAGTTCATCAAGCATCGGTCTCACCTTGTTCGGTGGCGAGAGGAAGCCGGTCGAGGAAATGCTCAGGCAGGCCGATATCGCGATGTATCAGGCCAAGAAATTCGGGCGAAATACCTTGCGCTTCTTCGATCCCCAGATGCAGGAATCCATCAATTCCAATGTTGCCCTGGAGCGCGAATTGCGTGCTGCTGTCGAAGGAAACGAATTCCAGCTGTACTTTCAGGTTCAGGTCGACCGAAATTCGAATCCGATCGGGGCGGAAGCACTTATTCGCTGGATCAGCCCCGAGCGAGGCTTTGTTTCGCCGGCCGAATTCATTCCGATGGCCGAAGACTCCGGGCTGATCATTCCCATCGGCAATTGGGTGATCGAGTCCGCCTGCGAACAGCTGAGCGCCTGGCAGCAGCATGCGGCGACATGCGAGCTAACCCTTGCCGTGAATGTCAGTGCAAAACAATTCCGCCGGGGAGATTTCGTCTCGCAGGTTCAGGCTGCAATCGATCGTTATCGGATCGATCCTAAGCTACTCAAGCTGGAACTTACAGAAAGCATTCTGCTGGAGAGTGTGGCCGACACCATTTATACGATGAATGAACTTAAAGGAGTCGGGGTGAGGCTCTCCCTGGACGATTTCGGAACCGGCTATTCCTCATTGCAATATCTGAAGCGTTTGCCGCTCGATCAGGTCAAGATAGATCAATCATTTGTTCGGGACATTATCACCGACAGCAACGACAAGGCGATTGTGCGCACCATCATTTCCATGGCCTCCAACCTGAATCTGGATGCGATTGCCGAAGGTGTGGAGACGGAGGCTCAGCGGCAATTGTTGCTGAAAAAAGGGTGCAGGCATTTCCAGGGATATTTCTTTGGCAAGCCGATGCCGATCGAACAGTTCGAAGTTTCGTTGCAAAGCCTTTATTCGCGCTTATAGAAATTCTGAAGCTCTTGATGGCAGCACTCAGGCAAGGTCTGGATAGTTTGGTGGAAGTGAACAAGGGCCGGGATCGGGGCCGACCTTCGTTCAGCAGTTGCAGGAACGGACCACCTGGTTGCGCCCCGCATTCTTGGCGGCATAGAGCGCGGTATCGGCATCCGCCAGCACGTCTTTCAGTTCGCGCACCGTGTCGCTCCGGCAGCACGAGATGCCGATGCTGATCGTGATGGAGACTTCGCCGGCTTCGGTGGGTATCGGCGTGGCGGCGACGATCTCGCGCAGAGACTCGGCCAGCGTCAGCGCACCGTCGATTTCGGTGTTCGGGGCGATCACGCAGAACTCCTCGCCGCCATAACGCCCTATCACATCGCCGCCGCGCAAGCGTTCCGACAGCAACTGCGTGACGCGGCGCAACACCTCGTCGCCTGCCGGGTGTCCTAGCGTGTCGTTGATGCGCTTGAAATGGTCCACATCTATCATCAGCAAGGACATCGGGCGGCCGCCGCGTTGCGCCATCACATGCAGCGCCTGATCCATCAGCGCTCGCCGGTTGGGTACGCCGGTGAGGCTGTCGGTCATCGCCAGATGCAGGATCTCGCGGTCCGCGCGCTCCTTGACCATCAGGATGAATGCGATCGAGCCGATCAGCGCGGTTGCCATGATGGCGATGAAGGAAACGATCTGCACCGGATGCGGGGCGATGGCGGTCTGCGGCTGAGCGAATTCGGCATAACCGAATAAGGCGGCTGCGGCGCGCAGTCCCAGCACCAGCTGCATCGCGATGAGCCCGCCGAACATCAGGCGCCAGGCGCGTCCGGCGCGGGTCTCCTTGTCGGTCAGCAGCATGTGTGCGATCAGCGCTATCTGGAACGCGAAGATCAGGCTGCCCCAGACGAAGCGGCCGCGTATGTCGTCGGCCAGCAACCCGGCCATCAGCATCGCCAGTGCGACCGGGACGAAATACTGCCAGCGCGGTGCCGTGCGGCGCTGGAATTCGCAGACGGCCGCGAGCGCCAGCGCATGGGCGCCGGCCTTGAAGCCGTTGGCGATGACCAGAGAGAGCGCATCCGGGATGGCGCCGCGGGCTGCGATCAATATCCATGTGAGGGTCTCCAGCAAGATCGCTATCGCCCAGAGGCCCACGCCGTCGCGCCGCTTGCCGCTGGCGGCGACGAACAGACTCAACGCCATCAGCGTGTTGGTCAGGATCAGCGAAAACAGCAGCGTGCGGGGATCGAGATTCATCGTGTTGCGGTATGTTTGGCCTGGAGATTAGTTGTCGTTCAATACAGGTACTTCTTGCCCATTTCGATCAGGCTGATGGCGATCTCGAACAGGATCAGTCCGATTATGTACCACTCCAGCTTGTGGAGCTGTTTATTGTCCCACACGTCGGCCAGCGTCTGTGCGGTGTCGGAGATCAGGCCCAGCTTGCGATCCAGCGCCGCCTGGCGTTCCTTCAGCTCGAACTCGTCTTCCAGGCTGGCATACAGTCCTTCGAGATGCGGGTTGTCCCATAGCGTCTCCGGCTTGTCGCCGATCTCGGCGCGACCTACCATGCGGTGCTCGATCAGCAGCATGGAGCCTATCTTCGACAGCAGCTTCTTCGAATCGGCGCTCACCCTGCCGTGCGTCGCCAGCTCCTGCGCCAGCGGCTCTATCTTGTCGAACTCTCCGGCGACCTTCTTCTCGTACAGCGTGAGCACCAGGTTCTTGCTCAGCGCATCTGCGATGACCTGCAGCTTCTCCAGCGACACCATATCCAGCGACACCGCACCGCTCTGCACGCCGATGCTGGGCTTGCTCGCATGGATGTCCATCTCCTCGGTCTCGGGCGTCTGGTAAGGGTTGGTCAGCAGCGGTCTCAGTGTATCGACGAAGCTTTCCTCGTCGGGGGCGCTCACCCCGAACAGCACCGCGACGCCGTAGCGGAACAGCACCGCGATGCCGCCCTCGGCGTTCACCTGCAGCGTCAGCGGCGTGGTCGCCAGGCAATCGGCGAGCTTGAACAGGCGCAGATCCAGCCGGTCGCCGAGCAGCAGCGCGCGCGCTTTCAGGTCATTTCGTTCGGTCAGCAGCAGCGGCATGGGGATGCTCGTTCGGGATCGGAGGCGCCAGCATATTGCAGCCGATGCCGCAGCGTCAAACGCCGTTTTTGCGGATCAGTTCCTGGACAGCGCCTGCAGCACGGCCTTCAGCAGCGTCCAGCAATGCGCGACCGATGCGATTTCCACCCGCTCGCCGGGCGCATGCGCGCCGCGGATGTCCGGGCCGAAAGAGATCATGTCCAGCTGCGGATGGCTGGCCGCGAGCAGGCCGCACTCCAGCCCGGCGTGTATCACCTGCAGGCTGGCGGGTTGGCCGAATTGCTGCGTGTAGACCCGCTGGCACAGCGCGAGCAGATTCGACGACGGGTTCGGCGTCCAGCCCGGATACGCGCCGTCCTTCCAGGCCCGCAAGCCATAAGAGGACGCATGCGCGACCAGTTTGGCGGCCAGTTCGTCGGCGCGCGCGTCGTGCAGCGAACGCACCTTGAACGTCGCCTTGAAGTTGCCCTGTTCGAGTGCGACTACGCCGAGGTTGCTCGAGGTGCCGGTCACGCCGGGGAACTCGTCGCTGATGTGGAACACGCCGTTGCAGACGTTATCGAGGAAGGCCAGCAGGCGGTCGCGTTCCGCGTTCGGGATCGCAGCATCCGGCGGCGTGTCGAAATGTCGGCACGCGAACGAGGCGTTGGCATCTGCGTCGGCGAAGCGTTGCCGCCAAGATCGATGACGGTGCAGCACCCATTCGTCGATGCCGGCCGCCATGTCGGCAGGCAGCGCGCAGATCGCGTAAGCCTCGCGCGGGATTGCGTTGCGCGCGCTGCCGCCCTTCAGCTCGATCAGGCGCACATCGGTATGCGCGGACAGGTCGCGCAGCGCTTCCGCGAGCAGCTTGATCGCATTGCCGCGACCGAGATGGATATCGATGCCGGAGTGGCCGCCGCGCAGGCCGCTCACGTCGAAGCGCACCAGCGCGTAGTCGGCCAGCACATTTTCCTGCGCGCAGTCGTGGCGCACCTCCACATCCACGCCCCCCGCGCAGCCCAGGTAGAAATGTCCCCACTCCTCGGTGTCGAGGTTGATCAGCGTCTTGCCTTGCAGCGTGCCGGGCGCGAGGCCGCGCGCGCCGTCCATGCCCGATTCCTCGTTCACAGTCAGCAGCACCTCCAGCGGCGGATGAGCCAGATCTGGTTCTTCCAGCGCGGCCAGCGCGAGCGCGACGCCGATGCCGTTGTCCGCGCCCAGCGTGGTGTTCTCCGCGATCACCCAGCCGTCGCGCACGACGGCATTTATCGGGTCGCGCTCGAAGTCGTGCACCGTGCCCGCATTGGCCTGGCACACCATGTCGAGGTGCCCCTGCAGGATCACGCCGGGCATGGCCTCGCAGCCGGGGCTAGCGGGCTGCTTCAGGATGAGATTGCCTGCGGCATCGACGACATGCTCGATGTCGCGCGCGTTCGCCCAGGCGATCAGGTGTTCGATCAGCGCGGCCTCCCGATACGAGGGGCGCGGTATCGCGCACAGCGTGGCGAAGTGGGCCCAGACGGTCTCGGGCTGCAGTGTTTTCATGGTGTCTGGAATAGTCATCGGGGAAACATGATAAGAAAGCGTGTTGTGCGGCCTGAGGAAGTCTCAGCGAATCGTCTTTTGTTCATCCGGACGCGAGAGGATGAAAGACGCGGCGAACAGTGTGCCGAGCGCGAGGTCGATCAGGCCGACGGCGAGCACAGGGGCAGTCACGCGCCCCTGCAGGTAGAGGATCAGCGCGGGCAGACCGAAGGCGAGCTTCTCGAGCACGGTGACCGGCATCAGCATGCGGTAGCGGGCCACGTCGCGCGCGATCATCACGAACACGAACTGCCAGGCCAGCGCGATGCCGACGAAGCCGTAGAACTGCTCGGGGTGCGTGGTCGGCGGCACCAGCGATGCTTCGAGGAAATACTGCGGCGCGAGCACGACGAATCCGTAAATCGCAGCGGCGAGGTATACGCGTCTGGAGAAAGGAGTGGGTGTCTTCATTCTTCTAACCGTGGTTGGTTCGGGGTCATCCTTTGATATTTTACAGCCAGCTTCGAAGCTAGATGCGCAAGCGCCCGTCACTGCAGCAGGACAGGTTATCCAGCCCGGAGATCGACGGCAGCAGCGCGAGGCCGGTGCGCGCCTCCAGCGCCAGCGCCCTGTCCTTCAGCTCGTCCAGTGCGAGGCTGACAGGATCCCCGGTCGCGGCGAAGGCGATGGTGTTGCCGCTCTTGCAGCGGGGGAACAGTACGGCGCGGCCGTCGAACGCCGCCTCGATGTGCGCGTATCCGCCCTTGTAGTTATGGCTCAGGCCGATCAGGTTGGCTGCCAGCAATCCTTGCTCGCTCAGGCGCGCGCGGCACGCCCGATAGAACGGCAAGGTGTTCAGGTCGCCGGGATCGGCGTGTTCGTTGAAGCCGTCCACCAGGATAAGGTCGAAGCTCAGTGCCGTGGTCCGCATGTATTCGTAGCCGTCGCCGATCACGATGTTCAGCCGCGCAGCATCGTCCGGCAGCTCAAAATGTTCCCGCGCCGCCGCTGCCACGCGCGGCGAGATTTCCACCGCCGTCAGGTGAGCCTGCGGGCAATGGCGGTACAGGAACTTCGCCTGCGAGCCCGCGCCGAGGCCGATCAGCAAGACGGAGCGCGGGAAGCGGCTCGCATCGCGCAGCAGCAGGCAGGCCATCATCTCGCGTGTGTATTCGAGCGCCAGCTCGGCGGGATGGCCGATATGCATCGCGCCCTGCAGCCGGTTCGATTCGAAGTGCAGCGTGCGCAGGCCGTCTTTCTCACGGATGTCGATAGGGAAACTCATATCGGGTTCGGGCGGGTGCGTTCAGGCTCAGCCGAATATCTTCTGCCACCAGCGCAACCGGCTGTTGGGCAGGGGCGCCTCGTCGACGATCAACGTCGGCGGCATCCGGCTCAGCACCCAGCGCGGCGGGATGCGCACTCCGCCGGAGCCGCAGGAGCTGCCGAGATTGTGCGGGTCGTAGATCTTGATCAGCGCGGGGCGCTCGGGATCGTCCGCATAGACGATGCCGCAATAATGGTATTCATGGTCGCGCCGCAACAGGCTGTCCACTTCGCCGAGGAAGGTGTCCAGCGCCGCGACCGTCATCGTCTGTTGCGAGGGCTCGATGCCGGCCAGACTGATATACCAGCCTTCTGGCTCGGTGCGCACCCTGGCCCAGAGCGCGTCCAGGTCGGCCCACTGCAGCATGCCGTGAAAGGTTCCGTTCATGCGGTTCGAGAAATCCTGGGTCATGGCGATCCTGTCGGAAGTTAGAGGGATAGTCTTGTCATCGTTTTCGCATGGCGGCGTGGCGCCCATGACAGGCAGCGCTTCGCGGGGCAGGTTCAGCGCCTCCAGCACCTTCAGTGCCGCGTAGGCGTCGTTCGCCGCATAGAGCAATTGCTGCGGAGTGAGTTCGGGTTGCGACCAGTTCGAGGTGGTGACCTTGCGCGACTTGGCGAAGCGCCGGTTCAGCACCAGCCCCACCGCGGCGCGGACGCCCATCTCCTTGTGGTATCCGTCCGCGCTGAACACCGCATTGAGATCGACCGTCCCGCCCAGTTCGACGCCCAGCTTCGCGCGGATATGCTTGCTGTCCGACCTGAGGCCGAAGCCCACCTTGAGGACATGCTCAGAGCGCAGCAGCTCGACCAGGAAGGGATGTCCTTCGGTTCTGTGCATCTGGAACAAATAGGCCTTGTCGTGCAGCGCGAACTGCACCAGGTGCGGCCCTTCGCTGAGCTCGCCGACGGCGAACGTCGGCTTGGACTCGGTATCGAAACCGACGATGCCCGCCGCCCCGATCTCGGCCGCGGCAGCCGCGAATTCCTCGCGGCTGGTCGGCACATGGATGCGCGCAAGATCGAGGCCGGAAAACGGCGGCAGCAGTGCGATCTCTTCTTTGGTCGGGACGGGCTTGTTCATATGAGAGAGGGTTAGTGGGTTAAGGCCGGGGATGCGCTATGGTGCGTCATAACGGCAGCCGGGCGGTCAGCCCAGCGCCGGGAACAGGCCGCGCATGCCGTTGGCGATGAACTCCACCGAGATTGCCGCGAGTATCAGGCCCATCAGGCGGGTGAACACGTTGATGCCGATCTTGCCCAGCCGCTGTGCGACCCAGGGGGCGATCAGGAAGGTCAGCCAGACGGTGATGCTGAGCAGCACGATCTCCAGGCCCATGATCAGATAATGCTGCAGGCCGCTGGCCTTGTGCGCCTCCACGATCACCGCGCTGATCGAACCGGGGCCGGCCAGCAAGGGCGTGGATAGCGGCACGATCGCGTTCGCCGAGACCGTCTCGCCGTCGCTGTGGTCATGCTTGCCGACGCCGTTCCCGTAGAAATTTCCCAGCATCATCTTGATCGCCATCAGCAGCAGCAGGATGCCGCCCGCCACGAGGAAGGAATGGATGCTGATGCCGAAGAACGCCAGCAGCGGCTGCCCGACCAGCAAGGCCGCCAGCAGGATCGCGCACACCGTCAGCGACGCGAGCCGTCCGACGTAGGCGCGCTTGGCTTCCGTCATCTGCGCGGTGAACAGGATGATGATGGGAATGATCCCGATCGGATCGAGGATCGCGAACAGGCTGATGAAGATCTTGGTGTATTCGGTGAAATCCAGCATGGCGCTCAGGCGGAAACGGGTTGGAAAGCGATGCGGCAATAGTCAGCCATGGAAGGGCGGTATCTTATCAAGCCGCCAGCTGCTCGGGGCGCGTGTATCTGCGCCAGCACGCCGATCCCTTTGTCAGGACGACATCGAGTAACGCATGGCGGGATCGAAAATGGGTTTTCCGGGGTATCCGAAAAGATCACTGCGGTTGCATATCCAGTGTTTCGACCGGAAGCCCGGCCGCTTTCCATTCGGCGATGCCCCCGTTCACGACGAACACCTGGGCGTATCCTGCTTTTTGCAGCAGCTCGAATGCACGGGGAGCCCGCAGTCCGGAATGGTCGATCACCATGATGGTCTTGGACTTGTATGGTTCCAACTCCGCCATGCGCAACTTGAGGCGTCCGTACGGAATGTTCATGCTGTTCGGTATGTAAAACTCCTTGTAGTCGTCGGCTTCGCGAATATCCAATAACAGCTCCCCTTGAGTCAGCCTCTCGGAAGCCGCTTTGACATCCACCGATGGCATATCCTTCGGACCGCAGCCCGCCAGGATCAATACCGCCAGTGCGACGATAAATTTTTGAATTCCAGTCATCTCGATCAGCTCCACGATGAAGTTATTGCGTTAGACCCAAGCTTGTTCCGGATTTTCACATCTTCCGGAAATTATTGCGATGCTGGCCACTTTGGCTTCCGCTGACAGCAATCGGTTCCCGTCTTACTTCCGACTGTCCTTCAGTACCGACTTCACCATCTTGCCGAAGGCCTTGTCCTTCTTACGCTTGTCCAGGTAGGACATCTCGTTGAATTCCGACTCGGCCTTGAGCTTGAGGTAGCTCTGGTAATGCGCCGCATCTAGCTCGCCGCGCTCTATCGCCTTGCGGATCGCGCAGCCCGGCTCGTTGTTGTGGCTGCAATCGGAGAAGCGGCAGCGCGCGGCGAGTTCGCCGATCTCGGCGAAGCTGTCGTTCAGGCCGGAGCCTTCGCTCATGATGCCCAGCTCGCGCATGCCCGGCATGTCGATCAGCAGCGCGCCGTTGTCCAGCATCACCAGATGGCGGCGCGTGGTGGTGTGCCGCCCTTCGCCGGTGCCGCTCACGGCACCGGTCTCCAGTGCGTCCTGTCCCAGCAACTGGTTGATCAGCGTCGTCTTGCCCACGCCGGAAGAGCCGAGCAGGCAATAGGTCTTGCCCGCTTCCATCGCCTCCCGCACCTGCGCCACGCCTGCCCCCGTCACGTTGCTGAGTGGGACGATGCGGGCCGTGATGCCCGCCGCGCTGATATCTCCGATCATGCGCTCCAGCTCCGCCTCGCTCACCAGGTCCGTCTTGGTCAGCAGCAGCACCGGTTCAATTTTTCCCTCGTTCACCATCACCAGATAGCGCTCCAGCCTGCGCACGTTGAAATCGAAATGGCACGACTGCACGACGAACGCCGCGTCGATGTTCGCCGCGATCATCTGGAAATCGATGTTCTTGCCGGGAGACTTGCGCCGCAGGAAAGACCTGCGCGGCACCAGGTCGTGGATGGTCGCGTGCGATTCCGCATCGTGATACTGCACGCACACCCAGTCGCCCACGCAGGGCAGGCCCACCGAGGACGCGGCGGCGTGGAGGAAACGCCCCGTCAACTCGGCCGGCACCTCGCCCTGTTCGTTGCGCACCACATAACGATTGCGATCCACCGCCGTCACCCGCGCCAGCCGCAGGTCTGGCCCGCACAGCTCGCGGGCTGTTTCCTTGAGTTCGCCGTTCAGGCCGAGTCCGGTTAGTTCCATGTTGAGTGTCTGTTGTGATCCTGAAAAGAACATCGCCCTTGCGGGCGACGTGAGAAAACTATTGCGAAGCTGACCCCATTGGCTTGTTTTTCATCTAGCAAAACAGGAGGTGCGTCGGAATTATCGTATAGCTGCTAACCATCAACCAGCAGTTTGAGATCGCGAAAATTAATTCGAGTCTGACCCCTTTGATTACTTTGATTGCGACTAATTATTTTGCGGACTTCTTAATAAGTCGTTGCATAAACTCACCTCTAAACTCTCTTGCTGTTTTTTCATTTACAGCCTCTCGAGCTAGTCCGAGGTATTTAACTTCGTCAGCCGTTAGCTTTTCATCACCTTCAAGCATGCCAATTTCATCCATGGTTGCTCTTAAATCAAAACTACTTAGCACTTTGCTAAATTTGGCTGAATCAATCGTTGAAAGATCAATTTTGTCTAACTCAACGAATAGCGTAAACAAATTTGCCTTGTTGTACCAACGCGAATCTCGCCTTATCTGCAATCCCTGAATAAAATCGACCACATTTGAGAGGCGTTCAATTAGGTCCGCGGCTTGGGGAAAGCTTTCGTTATAGCCCGCAATATATGATTGAAGTTTTTCATTCCTTACAAAGTAACCTTGACAATCCATTGTTGCAACAACGGACATGATGTATTGAAGTGCAAGCATCCGGGAAACATCATTTGCAGAGAAAACACCTTCTTCCTCATCATCCTTACCATGAAAGAAACAAACGAATTTCTTTTTCAATTCTTGATCAATTTTGAATTGAATGCTATCCGAATCAAAATCTGGCTCAATAAGTTGTTTTGCAAAACAGACGAATTCACTATCACCCCACTGTGCATTAATTCTTTCGGTCGCATTTAGGGCGTAATCTGTCTTATTAATTCTTTGGAATATCTCTCGAACTTGTTCTTGATTCGCATTTTTCAAATATCTGACAGAAATCTCATAATTTAAAAACATCGTTTTTTCTTCAGGGGTGAGCTCTGAAAATTTCTTTATTGAAATATTGGGCAACGCAAAAACATCGGTACCTTCGATATAGTCCCTAATGGTTGTAAGACGTTGCTGCCCATCCACAATCTCATCAATGAGAATTAATTTAACTTGATCAAGAGCACCTGGCGCAAAATATATTTCCGGAAAAGGATAATTACGCAAAATAGTATCGATGAAATTCAACTTATGACTTCGTTTCCATACCAGCTTCCGTTGATAATCTTTGTTTACCCCAAGCTGCCCCGAACGCAACTTGTTATATATTTCGATTATTTTTTGATTGTTTGCGGGAATACTAAACTCAAGCCCCTTCGCCGTTCCGTCGTTTGCCATATCAGGCCTCCAATGAATTAAGTTGATTTCTTAGACGATCCAAATTGTCCATTTGATAATGTTTTAGATACAGCCAATCTGAATAAAAACCAAGCGCAATTTTTCTTCGAAGTTTTACTCGCCAATCATCGCAAACTGGGCGCCATGGAGCTACATCGTAAAAGGAGCTTGGAAGTAAATCTGGACGCAACCACCCCTTAGCCAGATAGAGTGCATAGCGTTTGTGCAAATTGTCCGGTATTTTATAAAAAGCATTCATCTTCCAATTTTTTTCAATCCAATCTTTTTCAAAATGCCTGGAAAGATGAAATACCTGCTCTATTGTTTTGTCATAGAGCTTCCGATTTACAACTGCTATGTCTATGTCAGATAAATCTCTCGGATTTTTGGTGTTAGAAAACTTGAAATCAAATTGATTGAATTCTTCAGTTTTTAATGAAAATCCCAGCTTTGCTGATCCGACGATAATTACATCATTAATGCTGACATCAAGAGACTTTGCTAGCTCATGGCGAAGCTCATATTCCCAATCGATTTTTTGCAGTCTTTCCTTAAAAAAGTAGCTAGAGCCATCCACAACATGTTTTTGAAAAACCTGTTCAATCGGGATGATTGAGGTTAAGTCTGCTTGCAATGATTCAGAAATCGCCATATAGCTTTAAATCAAGAAAGACATTGCCGTAGCTGATAATTAACGGCTAATCGGCTTATACCGAATCCGCTTAAAGGAGCTAATGGGGTCAGCATCGCAATCATTTTTTAAACGGATTGCGTATCGTCAGCACGCCCTCAATGACCTGCCCATGTTGCATATCCTCGGTGGCAAGTGTCTCGCACCCGGCCGCCAAGGCTGCAGCCAGGATCAGGCTGTCGTAATAGGAGTATCGGTATTTCTGTGCGAGGGCTAGTGCTTGCTCGATAGTGTCCGGCATGACGGGCACGACCGTACAAGCATCGCGAACCTCCCCGACCGCTTGCGCTACCACATCGAAAGTCAGGCTGAACTTGCGGCTTAAGGTATTGGCAAGTTCGCTCAGGACTTGTGTGCTGACAACGGAATTGTTTTGTTCGATGAACGCGAGTGCTACGCCCCGTTTTTCAGGCTCGTCGCCGGAATAGAGATACACCGCGATATTGGTGTCGAGAAAAGTTTTACCGCTCATTTGCGGCATCGCGATCGAAGCGGTAGCCGCGCGTGGAAATGGTCGCGGCCTTGAACTGTGCATTGCGTCTGACTGTTTCGTTTACAGCCTCTAGCAAGATTACCCGCACGTTCTTGCCGTTCCAGCCTTGATATTCGCGAGGTAAATCCACCACCCCGTCATGAGCTTTGCTGACAAATTCGATTGCTTGCATGGTCAATCTCCATTTTGAATGGGGGCATTCTAGTCCGAGCTTTGCATGTTCGCCAGAACCTGCCTTTAAGCCTAGATTTTGTCCGCTGCGCGGAATGTTGGTCGAGGCTGGATTCCCGCTTGCGCGGGAATGACAGGTTTAACGGCTAATCGGCTTATACCGAATCCGCTTCGGCTTCGCGCCTTCTTCGCCCAATCTCTTCTTCTTGTCCGCTTCGTATTCCTGGTAGTTGCCGTCGAAGAACGTCCACTTGGAGTCGCCTTCGCAGGCGAGGATGTGGGTGGCGATGCGGTCGAGGAACCAGCGGTCGTGGGAGATGACGGCGACGCAGCCGGCGAATTCGAGCAGGGCGTCTTCGAGCGCGCGCAGGGTTTCCACGTCGAGGTCGTTGGAGGGTTCGTCGAGCAGCAGCATGTTTCCGCCGGCAATCAGCGTCTGCGCCAGATGCAGGCGGCCGCGTTCGCCGCCGGAGAGTTGGCCGACGATCTTGCCCTGATCTCCGCCCTTGAAGTTGAAGCGGCCGATGTAGGCGCGCGCCGGGGTCTCGTATTTGCCGACGGTGAGGATCTCGTTGCCGCCGGAGATGGCGTCGAACACGGTCTTGCCGTTGTCCAGCGAATCGCGCGCCTGATCGACGTGGGCGATCTTCACGGTCTGGCCGATCTTCACGGTGCCGCTGTCCGGTTGCTCCTTGCCGGTGATCATGCGGAACAGCGTGGATTTACCCGCGCCGTTCGGGCCGATGATGCCGACGATGGCGCCGGGCGGGATCTTGAAGCTGAGGTTGTCGATCAGCAGGCGGTCGCCGTAGGCTTTGCTGACGCCGTCGAATTCGATGACTTCGTTGCCCAGTCGCTCGCCGACCGGGATGAAGATTTCCTGCGTCTCGTTGCGCTTCTGGTAGTCGGTGTTGGACAGTTCCTCGAAACGGTTCAGACGCGCCTTGGATTTGGCCTGGCGCGCTTTCGGATTCTGGCGCACCCATTCCAGTTCCTGTTTCATCGCTTTCATGTGCGCGTCGATCTGTTTGTTCTCGGTCTCCAGTCGCGCTTCCTTCTGCTCCAGCCAGCTGGAGTAGTTGCCCTTCCACGGGATGCCGTGGCCGCGGTCCAATTCCAGAATCCATTCGGCGGCGTTGTCGAGGAAGTAGCGGTCGTGGGTGACGGCGACCACGGTGCCGGGGAAGCGCACCAGGAACTGTTCCAGCCACTCGACGGACTCGGCGTCGAGGTGGTTGGTCGGTTCGTCCAGCAGCAGCATGTCCGGCTTTTCCAGCAGCAGTTTGCACAGCGCCACGCGGCGCTTCTCGCCACCGGAGAGTTTCCCGATCACCGCATCCCAGTCCGGCAGGCGCAACGCATCGGCGGCGATCTCCATCTGGTGTGCGGCGTCCGAGCCGCCTGCGGCGATGATGTTCTCCAGCCGTGCCTGCTCGGCGGCCAGCGCGTCGAAGTCGGCGTCTTCTTCGGCGTAGGCGGCATACACCTCGTCCAGCTTGGCCTGCGCCTGCATGACCTCGCCCAATGCAGACTCCACTTCCTGGCGCACGGTCCATTCCGGATTGAGCTGCGGCTCCTGCGGCAGGTAGCCGATGCGGATGTTCGGCTCGCGCTGCACTTCGCCTTCGAATTCGTTATCCACGCCCGCCATGATCTTCAGCACGGTGGACTTACCCGAGCCGTTCAGGCCCAGCAGGCCGATCTTGGCGCCGGGGAAAAAGCTGAGGGAGATGTCCTTGATGATCTGACGCTTGGGAGGGACGATTTTGCTCACGCGGAGCATCGACATTACGTATTGGGCCATTTCGAGTTCACTTGCGGTTTTGGAAAGGGCGTAGCTTACCGCATCCGGGTGCATCAGAACCACTGCCGCTATGGGTATCGGCCCTTGCCGGCCGGGATCGCCATGCGTTCGTCCGGCTTGGGCTGGTCGATCAGCGCCTGCCGGATGTCGTCGGCTATCGCGCGGATGTCCTCGATCATCCGGCGGAGCCCATCGGCATAAGCATTATCTGCATCATGCGATTCCTTCCGTTTTTTTGCCCATGGCCGGAAGTCAGGAAGACGGCTGCAACCCCTTCGGGCTAGGCGAATGCCTAGCTCCCTAGGAGGCGCGCTAGGCCTTATTGCATAGGCTTTCAGGCCTATTTTTATCTGGTCGCAATGTCGTTAGGATGCGCCCCGGATCGTCGATATGTCGTTCGATAAATCTGCAAGTTGGACTCATCGAATCGGGGGCGGGAATGAATGCGAAATTAGAGACAAGTTTACAGGTCGAGCTGATCAGAAATCTGCAGGAGGAGCATGGTCATGTTCCCTGCTTTGCCACGCCGGTTGCGCTTACCTGCACCAAGAAACAGTCCGAGTGTTCGTGGCGTCAAGATTGCTTCCATGAGGATGAGGAGCCGGACGAAAGCTGGAATTCCGGTGGCGCGGCAGAGCAGGATGGAAGCTGGCTCAAAGGCGATAGCTATCAATGCGACAGCGATATTTCGTCGCACTGATATAACGGCGAACATGTTGAGTCGGCTGCGATGATCAAGAAAATCCCCGTTGGCGAACTTGCGCTGGGCATGTATGTCCACGATCTTAATTGCGGCTGGCTGGATCATCCGTTCGCGCGCAATCAATTTTCGATCGACGATGCCGCGCTCCTGACCAAGCTGCGCACATCCGGTATCGCCGAGGTCTTCATCGATACCGATCTCGGCGTGATCGTGCGGTCGCCGGAAAGCGATGCGATCACGGCCGAGGAGGTCGTCGAACTCGATGAGCCTTCATCCGCGCCTTTTTCTCTTGCCTCCGATGACATTACCAAGCCCTCCGCCATCGAGAGATTCAATCGCGTGAAAAAGCTGTGTGCCAATGCCACCCAGCTGATGCAGAGCATGATGGGCGATATTCGTCTGGGACAGCAGCTGGAGATAAAGCAATGCGAACCCGTGGTCGACAACATCCTCGATGCGATGTTCAGCTTTCCGTCGGCGATGTTGCCGTTGGCCCAGGTGAAGAGCCGCGACGAATACACCTTCCAGCATTCCGTTTCGGTGGCCGCTCTGGCGGTGGCGTTCGGTCGCGTGCTTGAATTGCCGCGCGACGAGCTCAAGGAGCTGGCCCTGGGCGGCTTGCTCCATGACGTGGGCAAGGCCAGGGTGCCGGTCGGCATACTGAACAAGCCGGGCAAGCTGGACGATGCCGAGTTCTCCGTCATGAAGAAACATGTACTGAGCACGGCCGAGCTGCTTGGCAACGCCAACGGCGTCAGCGAGATCGCGTTTAACGCGGCGGCGCAGCACCACGAGCGCTTCGATGGAACCGGCTATCCGCATGGACTGAAAGGCGACGAGATCAGCCTGCATGGGCAGATGCTCGCCATCGTCGACGTCTACGATGCGATCACCTCGTTGCGCGTCTATCACAAGGGGATGCCGCCGACCGATGCACTGAGGAAGTTGTTCGAGTGGGGCGGCACGCATTTCAATCCCCGGCTGGTCCAGGCTTTCATCAAGGGCGTGGGGATATATCCTGCGGGCTCGCTGGTGCGCATGGAGAGCGACATGCTGGGCATCGTGCGCGAGGTGAAGCCGGATCGGCTATTGCAGCCCGTGGTGCAGCTGATATTCGACTGCAAGACGTCCAGGCCCATCACGCCGGAGACGGTCGATCTCGCCACCTCGCATGACAAGATCAAGTCTCACGAGTCTTTCGAAAAGTGGGGCATCGATCAGGCGAGGTGGGCGACGGCCCACATCTGACCGGCTGAAGGCCCGCGCGATGCGGGTCTTTTGGTATGCGCGTCGGATGCGTGTGCGCGGGGCCGGTTAACCGTCGTTCAGGAAAGCACGGTTAATCGTCGTTCAGAAAAGCCAGGATATCGCCCTTGATTTCGGAGAATTCCTGTTCCGAGATATTGAAGTGCTTCAATACGCTCTGCTCGAACTGGTGCCATTCCTTTTCCCGTACATGCAGGTGTTCGTCGGTGATGCACTCGGCCATGTGGATGATGCCGATCAAGTCGCGCACGTCGTCCCCGATATGTTCCACGTCGGAAGCATAGATGTTCTGGTCGTGGTGGAACAGGATGGCCTTGCACACATGAGGCGGGAGCATCCAGCTGCGCGTCAGCATGTTGCCGACCACGGCATGGCTGGTGGAGAAGACTTCGTTTTCGACGTCGCAGATGGGTATGCCTTGCTTGCACAGGGTCATCACGGCATCGCGATAATCCGGGAACTTCATCATCAGCACCGGGATGCCGCAGTCATGGAACAGCGCGGTGATGTACGCGTCGTCTTTCGCGATGTTGGGGAATTTCGCCGCCACTTTTTCGGCGACGGAGGCCGCCAGGCTGGAGCGCTCCCAGAACTTCTCGAAAGTCTGCGATCCGCCGCCCAGGCTCTGGCGCAGAGAGATGTTCTGAACCAGGTTCAGGGTGTTCTGGAGGCCGAGCACGCTGACCGCCTGAACGACGGAGGTCACCTTGCTGCGCAAGCCGATGAACGGAGAGTTCGCCAGCTTGAGCAGCGGGCCGACGACGCCCGCATCCTGCGAGATCAGATGGGCGAGCTTGGTCAGCTCCGCCGTCGGGCGTTTCGCTTCGCGCATGATGGAGGTCAACGAGGCAGGGCAAGGCGGGATCATTATCCCGTTCAGCACTTGCTCGGTCATTGCGGTCGCTTGGTTCATGCAGTTTCTTCCGGAGTGTTGGGCGGAAGACTTTATATCCCAATCCCGCCGGAATTGGCATATGCCGGAATGACTAGATATTCCGGCCTAGGAGATTCCCTAGGCGCTGCATTCCGGGATGCTTCAAGCCAGCTGTTGTCCGTGCTCGCGGGTCGCGTGGAACTGCACCTTGGGCCAGCGCTCCTGCGCGAGGCGCAGGTTGACGCCGGTGTCGGCGAGGTAGGCGTAATTGCCGTCCACGTCCTTCGCCAGCTTCCCTTGGTTGGCCTTGACGAACTCGTTGAGGTGGTTCGTGTCGGCGCAGGTCACCCAGCGCGCGGTATGGATGCCGGCGCGTTCGAATACCGCATCTACGCCGTATTCGGCCTTGAGGCGATGTTCGACCACCTCGAATTGCAGCTGGCCGACCGCGCCGATCAGCGGCGTGTTGTCCACCAGCGGCGAGAACACTTGCACCGCGCCTTCTTCGCCGAGTTGGCGCAGGCCCTTTTCCAGTTGCTTGGCCTTCATCGGGTCGCGCAGGCGCGCGCGGCTGAACAGCTCGGGCGCGAAGTAGGGGATGCCCTTGAAAGTGAGTGCTTCGCCTTCGGTCAGCACGTCGCCGATCTGCAACTGGCCGTGGTTGTGCACGCCGATGATGTCGCCGGCGTAGGCCTCGTCCATGCGGGTGCGTTCGTTGGCCATGAAGGTGACCGCATTGGCCAGTTTCATATCCTTGCCGGTGCGGCGGTGCTTGACCTTCATGCCGGAGCTGTAGCGGCCGGAGCACACTCGCATGAACGCAATGCGGTCGCGGTGATTCGGGTCCATGTTGGCCTGGATCTTGAACACGAATCCGGTGAATGCCGCTTCTGTAGGATGCACCATGCGTTTGTCGGTCTCGCGTGCCAGTGGTGCGGGAGCCCAATCCACCAAGGCTTGCAGGATCTCGCGCACACCGAAGTTGTTCACGCCCGAGCCGAAGAACACCGGCGATTGCTGGCCTTTGAGGAACTCGTCCAGGTCGAAGGAGGCGCCCGCGCCCATCACCAGTTCGGTCTCGTCGCGCATGGTCTGCATCTCCATCGGCGCTTCCTGCGCCAGCTGGTCGATCTCTGCGCCGCGCAACACTTCCACATCCTGTCCGGCTTTTTCTTCGCCGGGGATGAAGCGCAGCACTTCGTCGTTGAGCAGGTGATATACGCCACGGAAGCGCTTGCCCATGCCGATTGGCCAGGTCACCGGCGCGCACTTGATCTTGAGCACGGACTCGATCTCGTCCAGCACTTCCAGCGGCTCGCGCACCTCGCGGTCCATCTTGTTGATGAAGGTGATGATGGGCGTGTTGCGCAGGCGGCACACTTCCAGCAGCTTGATGGTCTGCGCTTCCACGCCCTTGGCCGCGTCCACTACCATCACCGCCGCGTCCACAGCGGTCAGCACGCGGTAAGTGTCCTCGGAGAAGTCCTGGTGGCCGGGTGTGTCGAGCAGGTTGATGACGCAATCGTCATAGGTGAACTGCATCACCGAGCTGGCCACGGAGATGCCGCGCTGCTTCTCGATCTCCAGCCAGTCGGAAGTCGCATGACGTCCGCTCTTGCGCGCTTTCACCGTGCCCGCCATCTGGATCGCGCCGCCGAACAGCAGCAGCTTTTCGGTGAGCGTGGTCTTGCCCGCGTCCGGGTGGGAGATGATCGCGAAGGTGCGGCGGCGCTTTACTTCGCGCGCGATGCTGGTGGATTCCGCCGGTGCGGTAGCGGTGTCTTGTGGTGTGTCGCTCATGGAGATCTTCTGCGCGCAACGGCATGGCCTGAAACGGACAAGGCCCGGAGGGGGCCTTGTCGATGCAGCCGGATGCGCTACTTGTTGAAACCGGCGCGCATGGTATCAGAATTCGTGTCCCGGCGCGGACGGGACGGCGAGCCGTTCAGGCATGCATCGCAAGCCAGGGCGGCGCGACCGGACTGCGCACCAGGGAGCAGGCATTGCCGGAGACGGCCGAGGACGGGTCCGGCCAGAAGTCGTAGTCGTAGCCCTGCAGTGCCGATTTCATCGGCATATCCACCCGGGTGATGTGTTCCGTGATCAGGTCTTCGAGGAATTCGGAAAAGTGCCGCAGCGCCGCCTCGGTCCAGATGCAGTCCTTGGCCAACAGTTCGGTCTTGAGGAAATGGACGTCGCTGAGCATGTGCTGCTGCGCCTGCCGGTGTTCCGCGAACGGGAAGTTCACCGCGCGGGCGATCTTCTCTTCGTTGCGGAAGTGGCGGCGGAGTTCGTCTTCCAGCTGTTCGAAAGCCTGTCGCAGGAGGGTGTCGTCCTTGGTGTCCATCGCGCCCTTCATCGCCCGCTCGACGTAATTGGTCAGGCTGATCAGGTGTTTATGCTCGGAATCGACGATGGTGTTGCCGATGCTCAGCTGCTTGTTCCATAACATGCCCATGGCGCTCTCCTGTCTAGATGGTTGGCGGATGTCCGGTTCCTGTCCGGGTGAGATGCATTCTCTAGGAGCGGCGGGTGGCGGAACATCGGCGATTGCCTATTTCACCATCATATTTCGGGAGGGCATCGGGTGAGGTTATGCCGATGCCGCAGGCGCGGCGGGGGTTACGCCGGGTTGCGGCGCGGAACGAAGCGCAGGCAGGGGCTGCCGGAGGATTCCAGCACGTCCAGTTGGGGCTTGCGCCTGCTCTTGAAGTCCATCGCCCGGCAGCCGTAGGGAAAGCTAGCATCCCACGTGATGTGGTAGTGCTGGCATCGGTGGCAGTTCGGGTCTTCGGGGGAGGGCGGGACGGTATGGTTCATTGCTGCGGAATTGCGGGGGAGCGACTTAGCGGTAGTCGCGCAGTTCCGGCGGTGTGTCGTCGTGGTCGCCGTGGGGCTTCTGGTCGTAGGCGTGGATGAATACGCCGCGCTCGTTCTTTTTGGTCGGATGCGTGGGGATGTCCATGTTGTGGCAGGTGGTGTCCTCGCAGTAGTAAATCACCTTGCGGCCGATGCCGTGCAGCATGCCGTGGTCGAGTTCGAAGCCCTGTTCGGTCAGCGCCGTCTCCAGCCCTTCCAGCGTGTAGTCGCGCAGGTTGTAGGAGACGCGCAGCGAGTTTGGCAGGCTGCCCAGTTCGACCTTGCAGTTGGGCAGGCCCGCCAGCAGTACCAGCGCGCGTTCCAGTTGATCCGGCGGCTCCGTGCTGAAGACGATCTCGCGCTGTTTTTCCAGTTCGAACGGATTGATCATGTTCGCTCCACGATATCCCGGATCACTTGCCCTGCAGGATCTGCATGCCCTTCAGCAGATTCAGCGCCTGGTTGAGCTGGTAGTCGTTCTTGCTGCCGAACTCGGTCGGGGCAGACTTGGCCGTATCCCCGTTCGTGCCGTTGCTGGCCGGTGCGCTCTTCGCCGGTGTCTTTGCCTCTGCGGGCTTGTCGTTGGTCAAGTGCTTGTCCAGGTCGGCTTCGCGCAGGCGGAAGGCGTTGTCCTGCTCCGACGAGGACGGGTCTTCCACCAGGATGTCCGGAACGATGCCCTTGGCCTGGATGGAGCGCCCGCCCGGCGTGTAGTAGCGCGCGGTGGTCAGCTTGATCGCAGTGTTGTTGCCCAGCGGCAGCACGGTCTGCACCGAGCCCTTGCCGAAGGTCTGCGTGCCCATGATGACCGCGCGCTTGTGATCCTGCAGCGCGCCAGCGACGATCTCGGAGGCCGAAGCGGAGCCGCCGTTCACCAGCACCACCAGCGGAACGCTCTTGATCGAATCCGGCAGGCCTGCCAGGTAATCGTCCTTGCCGTTGCCGCGCAGGTAGTTCTCGGGGGTGGCGGTCAGGCGCATCTTCGCGTCTTCGGTGCGCCCTTCGGTGTAGACCACCAGCGCATCCGTGGGCAAGAACGCGGCAGAGACGCCGACCGCACCGGTCAGCAGCCCGCCCGGATCGTTGCGCAGGTCGAGCACCAGTCCGCTGAGCGGCCCCTTGTTCTGCTTGATCAGCGCATCCAGCGCCTTGGCGAGGTTCTCGCCGGTGTGTTCCTGGAACTGGGTGATGCGGATGAAGCCGTAGCCGTTATCGGCCATCTTGGATTTGACGCTCTGCACCTTGATGACCGCGCGCACCAGCGTGAACGTCAGCGGCTTGGGCTGCTCCTTGCGGATGACGGTCAGCACGATCTTGCTGCCGGGCTTGCCGCGCATGCGCTTGACCGCGTCGTTCAGCGTCATGCCCTTGACCAGCGTGTCGTCCAGTTTGACGATCAGGTCGCCGCTCTTGATGCCGGCCTGAAAGGCAGGGGAATCCTCGATCGGGGAGATGACCTTGACCAGGCCGTCTTCCATGCCGACTTCGATGCCCAGTCCGCCGAATTCGCCCTGTGTGCCGACCTGCAGTTCCTTGAAGGCTTCCGCGTCGAGGAAGGCCGAATGCGGATCGAGGCCGTTTAGCATGCCGTTGATCGCCTCGTTGATCAGCTTCTTGTCGGTAACGGGTTCGACGTAGTCGCTCTTGATGCGGCCGAACACCTCGGAGAAGGCGCGCAACTCTTCGATCGGCAGCGGTGTGGGCAGGGTCTCCTTGTCGGCGATGGCGGAAAAATGCAGGCTGACGGAGATGCCAGCGACCAGACCTAGACCAACCAACCCGACTTTGTTCAAAAGACCCATGATTTCCTCAATGTTATTTCGCCAGCCACGATAGCGGATCCAGCGGCCTGCTTTCGTGGCGCAGTTCAAAGTATAAACCGGAATCCTCGTTCCCGCCGCTGTTCCCCACCGCGGCCAGCGTGTCGCCGCCGCGCAGCACGTCGCCGACCTGCTTGTAGAGCGTCTCGTTGTTGCCGTACAGGCTCATGTAGCCCTTGCCGTGGTCGAGGATGATCAGGTTGCCGAAGCCGCGCAGCCAGTCGGCGAACACCACCCGTCCGGCGGCAACAGCTTTGACGCTTTGCCCGGCGGAAGTTCGCAGGAACAGTCCTTTCCAGCGCACCGTGCTGTCCGGGCGGGTGTCGCCGAAACGGTTGGCGACCGTGCCGGTGACCGGCAGCGTCAGCTTGCCCTTGAGTTGCGCGAAGGGTTTGCCGTCGAAGCGGTCGTCCGGCAGGTCGTCGTTGCGGAACAGCGAGCGGGATTTCGGCTTGGCGAGCATCTTCGCGATCTTCTCGATCAGTTGTGCGAGCCGCTGTTCGTTGCGCTGCAGGCGGCCGATCTCGCGGCGCTGCAGGCGCAACTGTTGCGAGATCTTGCCCAGCATCTGCTGGCGCGCATGCTGCTCCTGTTCCAGTGTCTTCTTTTGCGACAGTTGCTCGGCGCGCAGGGAGGCGAGCTGTTCGCGCTGTTCGCGGGTGGAGCGGCTGACCGCATCCAGCGCTTCGAGGTCGCCGCGCATGCTGGCGAGCCAGGACGCGCGGTTGCGCGCGATGTACTGATAGTAGGTCAGGTCGCGGGCGGCCTGGTTGGGATCGCGGTTGTTCAGCAGCAGCTTGATGTAGTCCTGCTGGCCGTCGAGATATTGCCGGTACAGCAGCTCGCCTAGCCGGGATTGCTGACCGGCGATATTGCCGGTCAGGCGCTGCGCCTCGGCCTGTAGCGTGACCAGTTTGCGGTCGGCCTCGCGCTGCCGCTCGGAGAGCGTGGCGATTTCGCGGTTGCTGTTGCTGATCGCCCGTTCCGATACGCGCAACGCGTCGGCTGCTTCGGACTTCGATTCGCTGGTCTTTTCCAGATCGCTCTGCATCGCGGCGATGCGTTTGCGCAGGTTGTCCAGTTCATCCTGCTTGCCGGCGTGCGCGTGCCCCGTCAGCAACAGCGCGCACAGCAACGGCAGGAAAAGCGCGCGGATCACTGCAGTCGGATCAGGCTGTGTCCGGTCATTTCGGCTGGCTGCGGCAGGCCCATCATCGTCAGCAGGCTGGGCGCCAGGTCGCGCAATGCGCCGGTGTCGGCCAGTTCCGCCTTGCGGCCGATGTACAGGAACGGTACCGGGTTCAGCGTATGCGCGGTGTGCGCTTGCTTGGTGGCCGGGTCGGCCATCTGCTCGGCGTTGCCGTGGTCGGCGGTGATGATGACCTCGCCGCCGATGGACTGCATCGTCGCGACCACGCGGCCGATGCAGATGTCGAGCGTCTCGACCGCCTTGGTCGCCGCGGCCATGTCGCCGCTGTGGCCGACCATGTCGCCGTTCGCGTAGTTGCAGACGATGGCCTGATACTGGCGGCTGAGGATGGCGGCTTCCAGTTTGTCTGTCACTTCGAATGCGCTCATCTCCGGCTTCAGGTCGTAGGTTGCGACCTTGGGCGACGGCACCAAGATGCGGTCTTCGCCGGGGTAGGGCTGTTCCCTGCCGCCGTTGAAGAAGTAGGTGACATGCGCATATTTCTCGGTCTCGGCGATGCGCAACTGCTTCAGGCCCAGGTTGGAGAGGTATTCGCCGAAGCCGTTGTGGATGGCTTCCGGAGAGTAGGCGCAGGGCAGGTAGGCGAAGTCTTCGCCGTAGCTGCTCAGCGTGACGAAGCTGGCGAGCTTCGGGAAGCGGGTGCGCGCGAAGCCGTCGAACTTCTCGTCGGTCAGCGCGCGGGTGATCTCGCGGGCGCGGTCGGCGCGGAAGTTCATGAACACCGCGACGTCGCCGTCCTGCATCGCGCCGTCGGCATCAATGGACGTCGGCTTGACGAACTCGTCCGACTCGCCGCGGGCATAGGCCTGTTCCAGTGCCGACTGCGCGTCGGCAGCGCTGAATTCGGCGATTCCCTGGGTCAGCAGGTCGTAGGCGGGCTGTACGCGCTCCCAGCGGTTGTCTCGATCCATCGCGTAGAAACGGCCGGTGATGTCGGCGATCTTGCCCACGCCCAGCGCGTCGCATTTCTGCTGCAGCAGCCGCAGCGATTCCGCAGCGCTCTTAGGCGGCGTGTCGCGCCCGTCCAGGAAGGGGTGCAGGAAGACCTTCTTCAGTCCGGCGCGTGCGGCCATCTCCAGCATCGCGAAGATGTGGCTCTCGTGGCTGTGCACGCCGCCGGGAGAAAGCAGGCCGAGGATGTGCAGCGCGCTGCCGTTCTGCCGGGCCAGGTCAACGGCTTTGCCCAATTCCGCGTTGTTGTAGAAGCTGCCGTCTTCGATCGCGACGTCCACGCGGCTGAGTTCCTGATACACCACGCGTCCTGCACCGATATTCAAATGGCCCACTTCGGAGTTGCCCATCTGGTTCGAGGGCAGGCCGACATGCTTTTCGGAAGCCTGGATCAGCGTGTGCGGGTAATCGCGCCATAGGCGGTCCCAGTTGGGTTTATGCGCGGCCAGTACGGCGTTCGATTCGGTCGCCTCGCGGTAACCGAAACCGTCGAGGATGAGCAGCAAGACAGGAGTGACGTTCATTTGGGATAATATGAGCAAAGATGTCAACTTTAAGGCACGCATTTTAGCCGAATTCCTCGGGATTCGGTTACCGGGAACAGGAGGGGGGAGATATGACTGACAGATTGATCGATAGGGAAGAAGACATACAGCAAGCGGCGGAGGCGATGAAGGCCATCGCGCATCCGTTGCGGCTGAAGATATTGTGCGTGCTGGGCGACCAGGAGGTCAGCGTGCAGGATATCGTCGACGAGGTGGGCACTTCGCAGAGCAACATCTCGCAGCATCTGGCGATCCTGCGCGAGAAGAACGTGCTGGCGACGCGCAAGGACGCGAATCGGGTGTTCTATCGCATCAGCGATCTGCGCACCATCAAGCTGGTCGGCATGATGCGCGAGGTGTTCTGCACGCTTTAATGTCTTGTTTTTTAGCGTCCATTAGTATATTCTAATAAACTATTATTTTGCGGATGGAGTGGGCCTGATGAAGAAGATGCTGATCGGCTGTATGTTGTTGATGGGTGCCGGTGCCGCGCAGGCGGCGGGGCAGCTGGCGACCGCTCCGGTGCAATACCGCGAGGTCGCACAAACTTACAGCGCCGACGGCATAGTCGAGGCGGTGCGCCAGTCCACGGTCTCCGCGCAGATCGGCGGCCGCGTCAAGGAAGTCCTGTTCGATGTCGGCGACTCCGTCAAGAAGGGTCAGCTGATCTTGCGTATCGACGAGCGCGAGGCCTCGCAGGTGCTGGCCGGCAGCCAGGCGCAGGTGATGCAGGCGCAGGCCGGCATGCAGAACGCCCGTGCCAACTACGAGCGCGCCAAACAGCTGTTCTCCCAGAAGTTCATCAGCCAGGCCGGACTGGACAAGGCGCAGGCCGATTACCAGATCGCACTGGCACAGGCTGCGGCCAGTTCCGCCGGAGCCGGACAGGCCGGTATCGCGCACGGTTACACCTCGGTCGTCGCACCCTACGGCGGCGTGGTCGCCGCGCGTCTGGTCGAGATCGGCGAGATGGTGATGCCGGGCAAGCCGCTGATGACCGGTTTCGATCCTTCCGAGATGCGCGTGCTGGTCAGCGTGCCGCAATACAAGCTGGCCGATATCGGCGCGCGCCCCGAGGTGTCGGTGGAAGTGCCGTCGCTGCAACGCTGGATCGCCGCGGCATCGGTCACCGTGCAGCCGCTCGCCGATGCGCGCACCCACAGCACACAGGTGCGGGTCAACCTGCCGCCGAACGAGGCGGGCATCTATCCCGGCATGTTCGTGCGCACCCATTTCGTCGTCGGCAAGGCCAGGAAGCTGGTGATCCCGGCCGAAGCGGTGTTGCGCCGCAGCGAAGTCGTCGCGGTCTATGTCGTGGACGACAAAGGCGTCGCCAAATTGCGCCAGGTTCGCCTGGGCGATGTCAGCGGCGAGGGCGTGATCGAGGTGCTGGCCGGGCTGAAGCCGGGCGAGAAGGTCGCACTGGAGCCGGTCAAGGCCGGCATGCAGAGCGCGAAACAGAAGTAGGCCGGGGCGATCATGGGAATTTCGGGACGTATAGCCAGGCTGTTCCTGCATTCGCAGATGACCCCGCTGCTGGCGCTGGTCACGGTGCTGCTCGGCCTGTTCGCCGTCGCGGTGACGCCGCGCGAGGAAGAGCCGCAGATCAACGTGACGATGGCGAACGTGATGATCCCCTATCCGGGAGCATCCGCGCAGGACGTCGAGCGCAGCGTCGCGACGCCGGCCGAGCAGGTGCTGGCGCAGATCGCCGGCGTGGATCACGTGTATTCCGTGTCGCAGCCGGGCATGGCGGTCGTCACGGTGCAGTTCAAGGTCGGCGAGGAGCATATCGCCTCGCTGGTGAAGCTCTATGACGTGGTCAATTCCAATGTGGACTGGCTGCCGGCTACGCAGGGCGTGCAGCGGCCCATCATCAAGGCCAAGGGCATAGACGACGTGCCTATGGTCGCGCTGACGTTGTGGCGCGAGCAGGAGGCCGGCGGCGGCATCGAGCTGACGCAGGTGGCTCATGCGATCGAGGCTGAACTGAAGCGTGTGCCGGGCACGCGCGAGGTCAGCACGCTGGGCGCGACCCAGCGCATGGTGCGTGTGCTGCTGAGCCCGGAAAGCCTGAATGCTTACGGCCTGACGATGCAGGACGTGCGCGCCGCGCTGCAGTCCGCCAACGTGTCGCAGAACTCCGGCAATCTGGTGCGCGACAACCGCGAGGTGCTGGTGCAGACCGGCAGCTTCCTGAGCGATGCCAGCGAAGTACGCCAGCTGGTGATAGGCGTGTCCGGCGGCAAGCCGGTCTTCTTGCGCGACGTCGCAGATGTGCAGGACGGCGCGGACCAGCCCGGCAGCTATGTGTGGTTCGGCACCGGCCCTGCGGCCGGAGACAAGCAGATCGAAGCCAAGGGCGAATTCGGCGCGGTGACCGTCGCGGTGACCAAGAAGCCGGGCGCGAACGCGGTGGATATCGCCGACCGCTTGATGTCTCGCGTCGAAGAACTCAAGGGCAGCGTCATCCCCGACGACGTGCAGGTCAGCGTCACGCGCAACTACGGAGAGACAGCGAACGACAAGGCGATGAAGCTGATCCAGAAGCTGCTGTTCGCGACCGTCGCCGTGGTCGCGCTGGTGTGGCTGACGATGGGCAGGCGCGAGGCGATGGTGGTCGGCGTCGCTGTGCTGCTGACGCTGGCGGCGACGCTGTTCGCCTCCTGGGCCTACGGCTTCACGCTGAACCGCGTATCGCTGTTCGCGCTGATCTTCTCCATCGGTATTCTGGTCGACGATGCCATCGTCGTCGTCGAGAACATCCATCGACGCCGTGCGCTGGCGCAGCACCAGCCGCTATCCGAGATCATCCCCGAGGCGGTTGACGAGGTCGGCAGCCCGACGATACTGGCGACCTTCACGGTGATCGCCGCGCTGTTGCCGATGGCCTTCGTCAGCGGCCTGATGGGTCCGTACATGAGCCCTATCCCGATCAATGCCAGCATGGGCATGCTGATCTCGCTGGCGGTCGCCTTCATCATCACGCCCTGGCTGGTGTACCGCTTCGCCGGTGCGCACCACGAGGCCGTGCCGGACGAGCAGAACACCAAGATCAACCGTTTCTTCCGCGAGCGCCTCGGCCCCTTCCTGAATCGCGAGCACGGCAAGGGCGCGCGCCGCAAGTTGTGGCTGGCGATCCTCGCCGCACTGATGCTGGCCGTGTCGCTGGCGGCGGTGAAGCTGGTGGTGCTGAAGATGCTGCCGTTCGACAACAAGTCGGAGTTCCAGATCGTAGTGGACATGCCCAGCGGCACCGCGCTGGAGCAGACCAATGCGGTGCTGCACGACATCGGCAGCTATCTGGCGACCGTGCCTGAGGTGACCGATTACCAGGCCTACGCCGGTTCGGCATCGCCGATCAACTTCAACGGCCTGGTGCGTCAGTACTACCTGCGCAACGCCGCCGAACAGGGCGACATCCAGGTCAACCTGCGCGACAAGCACAACCGCGAGCGCAGCAGCCACGAGATCGCCCAGGCCGCGCTGGCGCCGATTCAGCAGATTGCGAAGAACTGGGGCGCGAAGATCAAGATAGTCGAAGTGCCGCCAGGTCCGCCGGTGATGTCGCCCATCGTCGCCGAGATCTACGGGCCGGACTACCAGGGCGCGCGTCAGGTTGCGGGCAAGGTGCGCGAGCACTTCGCCGGCACGCCGGACATCGTCAGTATCGATGACACGGTCACCGAGAACGCGCCCAAGATGTTGCTGCATGTGCTGCAGAGCAAGGCCGCGCTGATGGGCGTCGCGCCGCACGACATCGTCGATGCCATCGGCATGGCGCTGACCGGTCAGGACGTCGCCTCGCTGCACGACGAGAACGCGAAGTACGCGCCGCCGCTGCGCATCGGCCTGCCCGCGGAACGCCGCAGCCAGATCGACGAGGTGCTCAAGCTCAAGGTGCGCGCCCTCGACGGCGCGCTGGTGCCGCTGTCCGAGCTGGTGCAGGTGATCCCGGCGCAGCGCGACTATCCTATCTACCACAAGGATCTGCTGCCGGTGGTGTACGTGTTCGGCGACATGGCCGGCGATCTGGACAGCCCGCTGTACGGCATGTTCGGCATCAACGGCAAGACCGGCAACATGGCGCTGGAGCAGGGCGGCGAACTGGAGAGCTATTTCTTCAAGCAGCCTTCCGATCCTTATGCCAGCTACGCGCTGAAATGGGACGGCGAATGGCAGGTGACGTTCGAGACCTTCCGCGACATGGGCATCGCCTACGGCGTCGGCCTGATCCTGATCTACCTGCTGGTGGTCGCGCAGTTCAAGAGCTATGTCGTGCCGCTGGTCATCATGGCGCCCATCCCGCTGACGGTGATAGGCGTGATGCCGGGCCATGCGCTGTTCGGTTCGCAGTTCACCGCGACCTCGATGATAGGCATGATCGCGCTCGCCGGCATCATCGTGCGCAACTCCATCCTGCTGGTGGATTTCGTCAACCTGCAGCTGCGCGACGGCGTCGATCCGCAGCATGCGGTGGTCAACGCGGCCGCGGCGCGCGCCAAGCCCATCATCCTGACCGGGCTGGCGGCGATGCTGGGCGCGCTGTTCATCCTCGACGATCCGATCTTCAATGGTCTGGCATTGGCCTTGATATTCGGCATCCTCGTCTCCACCTTGTTGACGCTGGTGGTGATCCCGGTGCTGTACTACGCCACGCTGTACAAGAAATTCCCGTAAAATCCATCAACCCCGCCCTCTCCCCAACCCTCTCCCGCTTGCGGGAGCGGGGGCAAGCGAGAAAGGCAATATTCTTTAAGGAGCAATAAGTTATGAATGCAGAGCGTATCGTCCGTATCGTTGCAGGTTTCTTCGTGATGCTGTCGTTGGCGCTGGGCGTCGAAGCCAGCCCGCTGTTCGTCAGCCAGTATTTTCTGTTCTTCACCGCCTTCGTCGGTTTCAACCTGTTTCAGAGCGGCTTCACCCAGATATGCCCGCTGAACAACATCCTCGCAAAGTTCGGCGTCAAGGGCGGTTCTTGCTAAGAGAAAAGCTGCAATCCCTGCGGCTGCGCTCGTTGAGTCTGGCCCACATCAGCCTGGCCTTGGTCGGGTTGATGTGGGTTTTCCCGTTTCTGCACTATGTCCACCGGTATCCGCTGACCACCTTCTATCAGGAATGGTGGAGCGCATTGCTGGGCGTCGCGGCGTTGACGCTGCTGGTCGGGCGCGCGTACTGGCAACGGCCGGAGATCCCGCGCATCGCGCAGCTGCCGGTCGGGCTCGCCGCCATCGCGCTGCTGCAGCTGGCGCTGGGCAAGATGGCCTATTTCGACCAGGCGCTGCTGTATACGCTGTACCTGCTGTTCGCGGCCTTGCTGATGATGCTGGGCGCGTGGCTGCGCGACATCTTCGGCTTTGCGCGGCTGGCGCAGGTGCTGGCGATTTGCCTGCTGATTGGCGCCGAGATCAGCGCGGCGATAGGCGTGTTGCAGCACTTTCGCTGGCATACGCCGTTCGACTCGGTGATTGTCGCCAAGGTCTCTTCCGACGTGTTCGGCAACCTCGCGCAGCGCAACCATTTCGCGGACTACATCGCGCTCGGGCTGATCTCGCTCGGGCTGCTGTTCCAGCAGCATGGCCTGAAAGGGCGTTATGCGGCGCTGCTGGCACTGCCCTTGCTGCTGGCGATGACGCTGAGCGGCTCGCGCAGCACCTGGCTGTACCTGCTGTTGATGAGCGCACTCGCCGCATGGTGGGGCTGGCGCGATGCGGCACAGCGTCCGCTACTGCGCTACAGCCTGTCGCTGCTGGCCGGCTTCGGCGCGATGCATATGGTGGTGCAGCTGCCTTTCATGGCCGGTGCGGGCAGCAGCGTCGATACCATGCAGCGGATGTTCGGCGAAGATGCGAGCGGGGGCATCCGCCTGTATCTGTGGCGCGAGTCCTGGCTGATATTCGGCCAGTCGCCGTGGATGGGCGTGGGTTTCGGGCAGTTCGCCTGGCATCACCTGCAGATGTTGCCGGTGTTGCAACCGGGCAACATTCAGGGGCTGTACAACAACGCCCATAACCTGGTGTTCCAGTTGGCCGTGGAGACTGGCATCTCCGGCCTGCTGTTGCTGTTCGTTTCGCTGGGCATGTGGCTGAACGGCCTGCGCCGCGCGCCGCGCGACGCCGCGCACTGGTGGGGCTATGCGGCGCTGGGCGTGCTGGCGATCCACAGCCTGCTGGAATATCCGCTGTGGTACACCTATTTCGTCGCGGTCGCCTCTATCCTGCTCGGCGCGCTGGACGAGACGCGCTACCGTTTGCAGTTGCGCTCGGTGGGGCGCTTGTCGGTTGCGGCGATGCTGTTGCTGGGCTTGCTGACGCTGCTGCAACTGCGTACCAGTTATGTGCAACTGGAGCAGGTGTTGCGCATGCGTCCGGCCGCTTCGACAAGCTCAGGACAGGCATCGGCGGCGGACAGCGGCGTGTTCGAGCGCATGCGCGACGGCCTGGTCGCGATCCACGGCGGTTCGCTGCTGTCGCCTTACGCCGAGCTGTTCATGAGCTCGATGATAGAGATCGGCGAAGACCGCAAGCGCGACAAGCTGGAACTGAACACCAGGGTGATGCGCTTCGTGCCTATCGGCCATGTGGTCTATCGCCAGTCGCTGCTGCTGGCGCTGAACGATATGCCGCAGCAGGCCCAAACGGTGCTGGAGCAGGCGCTATGGTCGTATCCGGGCGAATTCGCCGCCACGCGCAAGCGACTGACCGAACTGGCGGAGAAGGAGCCCGGACGTTACGCCGCTCTGCTAGAATTCGCCCTCCAAAAAGAACAGGAGTACGCAAGTGCAGTTCGTCATTGACAATGTTTTCCCCATCTCCATCGCTTTCCTGAGCGGCATGATGCTGTTCTGGTCGATGTTCGGCAATCGCATTCGTGGCATCAAGGAAGTGGATTCCGTCGCCGCGACCCAGCTGATCAACCACAAGAACGCGCTGGTGCTGGATGTGCGCGAAGAGTCCGAATACAAAGCTGGCCATGTGCTGAACGCGAAGCTGGTCCCGCTGGGCAAGCTGAACGAGCGCATCGGCGAGCTGGAGAAGTATCGCGACAAACCTGTCGTCGTGGTATGCCGCAGCGGCGCCCGTTCCGCCAACGCCTGCGCGTTGCTGGGCAAGCAGGGATTTGCCGAGGTCTACAATCTGGCGGGCGGCATGATCGCTTGGCAGAAGGCCAACCTGCCGGTGAAGAAATGATGGTCAAGGTCGTGATGTATTGCACCGAGGTCTGTCCGTATTGCGTCCGTGCAGAACAGCTGCTGGCGCGCAAGGGCGTGACGGAGATCGAGAAGATACGCGTCGACCTGCAACCCGGGTTGCGCGAGGCGATGATGGAAAAGACCGGGCGGCGCACCGTGCCGCAGATATACATAGGCGAGCATCACGTCGGCGGATACGACGACATGGCCGCGCTCGACCGGGCCGGCAAGCTGGACCAGCTGTTGGCTGGATGATTTCGCAGAATAATTTCAAGGAGGAGTGAGCATGACCGAAGCAGCGCAACAAAATACCCAACCCCTGTTCAACATGGAAAAGTTCTATGTGAAGGATCTCTCGCTGGAGATCCCGCATGCGCCGCAAATCTTCCTGGATCGCGAGAGCCCACAGGTCGACGTGCAGCTGACCACCCAGGCCGTTTCCATCGAAGAGGGCGTGTTCGAAGTGTCGGTGACCAGCACCGTGACCGCCAAGATCGGCGAGAAGGTGATGTTCCTGATCGAGGCCAAACAGGCCGGCATCTTCCAGGTGCGCAACATCCCGCTCGAAGAGATGGAGCCCATCCTCGCGGTGATGTGCCCGAACATCCTGTTCCCGTATTTGCGCGAAGTGGTTTCCGACGTTGCGGTGCGTGCCGGTTTCGCGCCCGTGCTGCTGAACCCGATCAACTTCGAGGTGCTGTACCAGCAGCAGAAGCAACAGCAGGCACAAGCCGCCGCCGCTGCACCCGCTACCACCCACTAACGATGTACACCGCTTCGCTGCGTTCGTTGATGTTGATCCTGCTGCTCTGCGGCAGCGGCGCGGCGCACGCGGTGGATTTCGTCTCTGTCGTCGAGGACAACGCTATTCTCTACGATGCGCCTTCGCTGAAGGCAAAGAAGCAGTTCGTCGTGAACCGCTACATGCCGTTCGAGCAGGTGGTCGTGCTGGAAGGCTGGGTCAAGGTGCGCGACCGCTCCGGCGGTCTGTACTGGGTCGAGAAGCGCGTGCTCGGCAACAAGCGTTACGTGTTTGCGCTGCCGCCGCTGCTTGACGTACGCGCGTCGGCCGACTTCTCGGCTCCCGTGGTCTTCAGGGCTCGCCAGCAGGTCGCGCTGGAGCGCCTCGAATCCACCGGCACCGGCTGGCTCAAGGTACGGCATCAGGACGGCGAAACGGGGTATGTGCGCAGCACGGACGTCTGGGGCGAGTAAGGATATGAATATCGTCGTCATCGGCGCAGGCGCCTGGGGCACCGCGCTTGCGATCAGTCTGGCAGCGCATCACCGCGTCACGCTGTGGGCGCGCGACGCCGCCCAGGTCGAGGCGATGCGCAAGGAGCGCTGCAACCGGCGTTACCTGCCGGACATTCCGCTGCCCACCGATCTCGAGCTGAGCTCCGATCTTTCCGTAGCACTTGCAGATGCCGAGTTGGCCATCGTTGCGGTGCCGACCAACTCCTTCCGTTCCATCCTGCAGCAGATCGCCCAACTGCCCGGCAGTTTCGGTGTGGTCTGGCTGTGCAAGGGTTTCGAGGCCGAGACTTCGTTGCTGCCGCATCAGGTGGTCGCCGAGGTGTTGCCTGCGCGTTTCCGTCACGGCGTGCTGTCCGGCCCCAGCTTTGCGCAGGAAGTCGCCTGCGGCCAGCCTACCGCGCTGACGCTGGCCTCCGCCGACGAGGAGTACGCCCGCAGCACCGCGCTGGCGCTGCACCACGCGCGTCTGCGCATCTATGCCAGCAGCGATGTCGTCGGTGTCGAAGTCGGTGGGGCAGTGAAGAACGTGATGGCGATAGCGGCGGGCATCTGCGACGGCATGGGGCTGGGGCATAACGCCCGCGCCGCATTGCTGACGCGCGGCCTGGCCGAGATCGCAAGGCTGGGGCTGAAATTGGGCGGGCGCAGCGAGACGCTCGGCGGCCTGTCCGGCGTCGGCGACCTGATCCTGACCTGCACCGGCGACCTGTCGCGCAACCGCCAGGTCGGCCTGCTGCTCGCGCAGCATCTGGATCTGCCTGAGATACTGCATCGGTTGGGTCATGTCGCCGAGGGCGTCTACACCGTGCGCGAAGTGCACCAGCTGGCGCAGCGCCTGGGCGTCGCGATGCCGATCTGCGAGGGTGTCTACCGCGTGATCTACGAACACACCCCGGTCGCCGAGGTGATCACGGATCTGCTCAGCCGTGCGCCGACGCAGGAGTTCGATGAAAGCTAAAAAACTGGATGCTTCTCGGTTCTATTTGCGCCGAAACACCAGATCCCACACCCCGTGTCCCAGATTGATGCCGCGCTTCTCGAACTTGGTGAGCGGGCGGTATTCAGGGCGCGGCGCATAGTCCGTCGCGGTGTTTTCCAGCAGTATCTCATCGCCGAACACGCGCAATATCTGTTCGGCGTAGTCCTGCCAGTCGGTCGCGGCGTGGATGTAACCCCCAGGCTTGATCTTCTGCACCAGCTTCGCGATGAACGGCGACTGGATCAACCGGCGCTTGTTGTGGCGCGCCTTGTGCCATGGGTCGGGGAAGAAGATGTGCACACCGTCGAAAGATGCATCCGCGATCATGTCGCGCAGCACTTCCACCGCGTCGTGCTGGATGATGCGGATGTTGGTGATCTGCTGGGCGTCGATCAGCTTCAATAGATTGCCCACGCCCGGCGTATGCACTTCCAGGCAGAGGTAATCGTTCTCGGGATGCGCCTGCGCGATGGCCGCGGTGCTGTCGCCCATGCCGAAACCGATCTCCAGTATCTTGGGCGCGTTGCGGCCGAAAGCCTGCTCGAGGTCCAGTATCTTGTTCTCGTAAGCGATGCCGTAGCGCGGCATCAGCGTATCCACAGCGCGCTGCTGCGCATGGGAGAGATGTCCCTGACGCAGCACGTAGCTGCGGATATGCCTGTTCTTGAGGTCGGTGGTATCGGTCATGTGGATTGTAGGGGCGCGATTCATCGCGCCCTTGAACTATTCGAACAACAAGGGCGCGATGAATCGCGCCCCTACAGATGTGTTTAGCTGCGTACCGAACCGATGATGCCCGCGGTCGGCGAGCTCGGGCTGGCGCTGTAAAGCTTCTTGGGCATGCGTCCGGCCAGATAGGCTTCGCGTCCGGCTTCGGTGGCCTTCTTCATCGCGGAGGCCATCAGCACCGGATTCTGCGCGCCCGCGATAGCGGTGTTCATCAGCACGCCCGCGCAGCCCAGCTCCATCGCGATGGCTGCATCGGAAGCCGTGCCCACGCCCGCATCCACGATCACCGGCACTTGCACGCGATCCATGATGAGTTGCAGGTTCCACGGGTTCAGGATGCCCATGCCGGAGCCGATCAGCGAGGCAAGCGGCATGATCGCGACACAGCCGATGTCTTCCAGCTGCTTCGCGACGATGGGGTCGTCCGAGGTGTACACCATCACCTGGAAGCCTTCGGCCACAAGTGTCTTTGCCGCGGCAATGGTCTCGATCACGTTGGGGTACAGCGATTGCGGATCGCCCAGCACTTCCAGTTTCACCAGCGAGTGGCCGTCCAGCAACTCGCGCGCGAGACGCAGCGTGCGCACCGCGTCGTCGGCGGTGTAGCAGCCCGCGGTGTTCGGCAGGTAGGTGAACTTCGACATCGGCACGGCGTCGAGCAGGTTGGGCTCGTTCGCGTTCTGGCCGAGGTTGGTGCGGCGTATCGCCACCGTGACGATCTCCGTGCCGCTGGCGTCCAGTGCTGCGCGGGTCTCGGCGAAGTCCTTGTATTTGCCGGTGCCGACCAGCAGGCGGGAGTTATAGCTCTTGCCTGCGATGATGAGTTTGTCGTTCATGTCGTTTCCTTAATCTCTTACTGGGTTGTCATTCCCGCTTTCGCGGGAATGACGGAATTTAAGGCTCAGTTTAGCCGCCGCCCACCGCGACCACGATCTCCAGCTTGTCGCCGTCTGCCAGTTGCTGCGTCGCGAAGGTGCTGCGCGGCGCGATCTCGCCGTTGCGTTCCAGCGCGATGCGCTTGCCAGTGAGTCCCATCTCCTCGATGAGTGCGGCGATGCTGATGGCTTGCGGGAATTGGCGGGGTTCGCCGTTGATGTTGACCGTTATCACTTTGGGTATCTCTTGAATTGCCGTGTTAGAATGCGCGCCGCATTCTACACCAAGCGGGTGTAGTTCAATGGTAGAACGGCAGCTTCCCAAGCTGCATACGACGGTTCGATCCCGTTCACCCGCTCCAGTATCCGCGCCGTTCCCGCAGCATCCCTTGCCGGTTCCGGCGAGCCGAAATCTCCCCTCTTGCAGCTTAGATCGTAGCCAGCATCCACATGCCGCTCGCGGCGATGCCGACGCCCGCGATCCTTGCGTAACGCTCGCGCGAGGCCACGCCCATCGCGATGCCGATCAGATGAAGCGCGGCGGTCGCGGCGAGGAAACCGAGCGCATATGCCGCAGGCTCGATAGCGCCCGGCATCTCGGCGCCGTGTGCATAGCCGTGCATCAGCCCGAACGATGCGGTCAGCGCGAGGCTGGCCGGCAGCGCGAACCGCGACGCCCTGGCGACCAGCAGGCCCAGCACCAGCACCGAGGCGGCGATGCCCGGTTCGATCAGTTGCAGCGCGGGGGCGAATTGCGCGACGCCTGCGCCCAGCGCCAGCATCGCCATGAACACGGCAGGCAGCAGCCATATCCTGCGGCCGCCCGTCTGCGCAGCCCACAGGCCGACCGCCAGCATCGCGAGCAGGTGATCCATGCCGCCGAAGGGGTGCGCCAACCCGGCGGCGAGTCCGGATGTGTCGTGGCCGGTATGCGCGCCGGCGGTGCCGCTGGCCAGCAGCAGGGAGAGGGCGAAGAGTCTGGTTGCGAGTTTCATGTCATGTTCTCCTTGGTGGGTTATTTGATCTTGACCTTGACCAGCTCTTCGCCGTCCGGGTCGGTCACATGCACAGCACAGGCGATGCAGGGGTCGAAGCTGTGTATGGTGCGCAGTATCTCGATGGGCTGTTTCGGGTCGTGCAGCTTGTGGCCTTTCAGCGCGGCTTCGTAGGGGCCGTCCTGTCCTTGCGGGTCGCGCGGCCCGGCGTTCCAGGTGCTGGGCACCACGGCCTGGTAGTTGTCTATCTTGCCGTCCTTGATGACGATCCAGTGCGCCAGCGCGCCGCGCGGCGCTTCCATGAAGCCCGCGCCCTTCGCGACGGCGGGCCAGGTGGACGGATCCCACTTGGTCTCGTTGAAGGTGCGCACATCGCCCGCCTTGATATTGGCGATCAGCTGGTCATACCAGCCCTGCATCGCATCGGCGATGATCTTGGTCTCCAGCGTGCGCGCGGCGGTGCGGCCCAGCGTCGAATACAGCGCGGTCACCGGCAAGTCCAGTTTGCTCAGCGTCATGTCCACCAGTTCTTTGGTCTGCGCGTGCCCCTTCGCGTACATCATCAGCACGCGCGCCAGCGGGCCGACTTCCATCGCCTTGCCTTTCCAGCGCGGCGACTTGAGCCAGGAGTAATCCTTCGCGGTGTCGAGGTTTTCGTACGGCGGCTTAGGGCCGGTGTAGTGCAGCGTGGTTTCGCCCTTGTAGGGATGCAGGCCCTTGTCCTTGCCGACGCTGTAGTCATACCAGGAATGCGAGACGAACTCCTCGATCTCGTTCTCGGCATGCAGATCCACCGGGTGGATGACGGACAGGTCGCGGTTCAGGATCGCGCCGGATGGGATCAGGTAGCTGGAAGGGTCGGAGATGCCCTTTTCCGGGAAGTCGCCGTAGGTCATGAAGTTGCCGACGCCTTCGCCCTGCGTGCTCCAGTCCTTGTAGAAACCGGCGATGGCCAGCGTGTCCGGCACATACACCTGATCGACGAATTCGCGCATCTGTTTGATGATGTTCTGCACGTTCGCCAGCCCCACGATGTTCAGCGAGGTCGCGCCTTCTCCACCTCTATGGTGCGGGCCACGGCCTTTGCCTTCCTGTTCCGGATGGATGCTGATCGCGCAGGGCACGCCGCCGACGAGGAAGTTCGGGTGCGGGTTCTTGCCGCCAAAGATCGTGTGCAGCTTAGCCACGTCGCGCTGCCAGGCGAGCGCATCGAGGTAATGCGCGACCGCCATCAGGTTCGCCTCCGGCGGCAGCTTGTAGGCCGGGTGCCCCCAGTAGCCGTTGGCGAAGATGCCGAGCTGGCCGCCTTCGACGAAGCCTTTCACTTTCTTCTGCACGTCGGCGAAATAGCCGGGCGACGAACGCGGATACGACGGGCTGACCGTCTGCGCGAGTTCCGAGGTAGCCTTCGGGTCCGCCTTCAGCGCCGACACCACGTCCACCCAGTCCAGCGCATGCAGGTGGTAGAAGTGCATCACATGGTCGTGGATGTATTGCGCGCCGGTCATCAGGTTGCGTATCAGTTGCGCGTTCGCCGGTACCTCGTATTTCAGCGCATCCTCGACCGCGCGCACCGAGGCGATGCCGTGCACCAGCGTGCACACGCCGCAGATGCGCTGCGCGAACGCCCAGGCGTCGCGCGGATCGCGCCCCCTGAGAATGATCTCGATGCCGCGCACCATCGTCCCTGCGCTGGAGGCCTGCGTGATGCGTCCCTCGGCATCGGTCTCCGCCTCGATGCGCAGATGGCCTTCGATGCGGGTGATGGGATCGACGACGACGGTTCGGCTCATGGCGTATTTCCTCCCTTGTCATCTGCGAGATGCGCGGCCACCAGTTCGGTCAGGCCGACGACTTCATGCGGCATGTGATTGTGTTCCAGTCCGTCCATCAGCATCGTGCGGCAGTTCGAGCAGGAGGTGACGATGGTCTTCACGTCTATCGCATCGAGCTGCGCTTTCTTGCGGCTGAACACCTGCAAGCGCACCGGCTCTGCCCTGTGGTTCGCGCTGACGCCGCCGCCACCGCCGCAGCACCAGTTCTGCACGCCCGCGTCCGGCATCTCGACGAAGTTGGGTGCGACCATGTGCATGAGGTTGCGCGGCTGTTCGACCACGCCGCCGCGTCGCACCATCTGGCAGGGGTCGTGGAAGGTCATGCGCGTCTCGTCCATGCCTTCGGTTTTCAGGCGTCCTTCGCTGCGCAACTGGTCGAGCAGCTCGATGATGTGGACGACCTCGAACGGATACGGGCGGCCGATCAGGTTGGGGCCTTCCCAGCGCAGCGCGGTGTAGGCATGGCCGCACTCCGGGCTGATCACGTACTTGACCTTGAGCCGTTCGGCGGCGCGTACGATGCGGCCGAGCAGTTCCGCCGCGAGGTCGGAGGAGCCGATCTGGATGCCGCTGTTGGTGCCCTCGAAACCGTCCGAGGCGATGGTCCACGACACGCCCGCCTGCTGGAAGATGCGTGTTACCGCAGAGATGACCTCGGGATAATCTGCGACCTCGGCGGAGGACAGTACCAGCATGTAGTCCGCGCCTTCCACGTCCAGCGGCACCGTCAGGCCGGTCTCCTTCTCCGCATGTTTGATCTGCGCCCTCAGCGTGTTGATGTTCACGCCCATCGGACTGCCGAGTTCGACCGCGCGTTGCGTCGCGCCCTTCAGCCCTTCCGGCGCATGGCCGGAGGCGACCATGCCTTCGCGCATCTTGCGCACCATGTAGACGATGTCGTTGCCCACCGGGCAGGCCAACGAGCAGCGGCCGCACAAGGTGCAGCTGTCGTAGACCAGCGGCTCCCACTCGGCCAGCTCCTCGTCGGTGACCGGCTTGGACAGTCCGGCCTTTTTCATCAGCTTGCCCCAGAAGGTGTATTCCTGCTGCCATACGCGGCGCAGCGGTTCCAGCTTGTGGATGGGCGTGTATTTCGGATCTTGCGTCTCGGTGTAGAACAGGCAGGCGTCGGCGCACAGGCCGCAATGCACGCAGGAGGTGAAGAAGCTGGCCATCGGCGCGTCGATCTGGCCGATGAAGGAAGCGATGCCGCGCTGGAGCGAGGTGCTCATGCGTCTATCCCCTTGAACCCGTTCGCCGCACCGCTGTACCAGCGTGCGATGAAGGTCGAGAACATGTGCGCGAGCTTGGTGAACGGAGCTGCGACCAGCAGCAGTTCGACGCTGGCGATATGCAGCGTCAGCAGCGTCACATATTCGAAGCCGATCTCGCGCAGCAGCATGAAACCCGTCAGCAGCGGTAGGAAGGACAGCGTCCAGGTCAGGTAGTCCTGAAAGTCGGACAGCAATCGCTTCACCGGATCGACCAGCCGGTGCGCCAGCAGCGCGATCATCGCGGCGAGGGAGAGCACCGCCGCGATGTCGATCACGCCGCGCGGCAGCGCCGGCCAGCCGAAGCCGAGCACTGCGCGCAGCAAAGCGATGTGCTGGCTCAGGAAGAAAAAAGTGACGAAGAAGCCGATGTGGAACAGGTAGCCCGAGACGACGGTGAACCGGCCGCGCGGACTCAGCTCCGGCAGCACGAAGCTGCGCCGCCACATCGTGCGCAGGCCACCCGCCCATTCCGAACCGCGTGCCGCGGCCAGCGATTTCTTGCGGCCCAGCATCAGCAGATGCAGCATGCGGTAGCTCATGCCCAGCACGAACACCGCTGTAGCGATCTGCAATCCCGCGCCGCGCACCCAGAGCAACAATTCCTGATCCATCGTCAGTTCCCTTTCAGGTCTTCGAGCGTCAGCTTCTCGCGCGACTGCTGTACCTGTTGCCGCTTCGCGCGATCCGTCGCGCTCAATGCCAGGGCAGCACCCGCACCGGCGACGGCTGCGGCCTGCGATATGCTGGCGACATCGGCGGCGGGCGCGGACAGCGGCGTGTAGAAGCTGCCCGCATCCCAGAACTTCGGCTCCGAGCAGCCTATGCAGCCGTGGCCGGCCTCGATGGGGAAGCCCGCGCCGCCGTTCCACTTGGTCGTCGCGCAGGCGTTGTGCGTGGTCGGGCCCTTGCAGCCGAGTTCGTACAGACACCAGCCGTTGCGCGCGCCCTCGTCGTCGAAGGTCTTCGCGAACTTGCCCTGGTCGTAGAACGGGCGGCGGTAGCAGCGGTCGTGGATGGTCTCGCCGTAGAACGCCTTCGGTCGTCCCAGCTCGTCTAGCGCGGGCAGTTCGCCGAAAGTCAGGTAATGCGCCAGCACGCCGGTGATGACAGCGGGGATGGGCGGGCAGCCGGAGATGTTGACGATGGGCTTGTCCTTGATGATGTCGGACACCGCCACCGCGCCGGTCGGGTTGGGCTGTGCGTTGGGCAGGCCGCCGAACGCCGCGCAGCTGCCCACCGCGACGATGGCCGCCGCGCCTTTCGCTGCTTCTTCCAGCATGTCGAGATTGGTGCGGCCGGCGATGGTGGAATACACGCCGCCGTCCTTCAGCGGGATGGAGCCGTCCACCAGCAGCAGGTATTTTCCGTAGAACGCCTTCATCGCGTCGTCGCGCGCCTGCTCGGCGGCGTGGCCGGAGGCGGCCTGCAGCGTGTGGTGGTAGTCGAGCGAGATCATGTCGAAGATCAGGCTCTCCAGCGTGGGCGAGTGCGAGCGCGTCAGCGACTCGGTGCAGCCCGTGCATTCCTGGAACGACAGCCAGATCACCGAGGGGCGCTTCGCCTGAGACAGCGCGGCGGCGATGGCGCTCGCGCTGGAAGGCGGCAGCGCCATCATCGTCGCCAGCGCGGCGCAGAACTTGAGGAAGGCGCGGCGGCTGACGCCTTGTTCGCTCAGCCGCTGTTCCAGCGTTTCGTGTTCGCTCATCGGCTCACCTCGTCATTCGGATTGGGAAAGGATGTTGCGCAGGCGTCCCAGCCCGGTGCGCACATCCTCCCACTGGCTGTGCAATATCGCCGGTACATCGGCGATCTCGATCAGGTCGGCGACGATGTCGCCCTCGACGTTGTAATGCGTCACCCACCACACGCCGGGAAAATGCGTCTCGTAGATCTCCGAGTCGCCTATCGAATCCAGCCGCGCGGTGACCTCGCCGCGCCCCAGCATTGCGCGCAGCCCTTCGTATTCGTCGGGCGAGAACGGCAGGCTCTTCAGGTCTATCAGCGCGTTATCGCCCCTCGCGACGAGATTTCCGAGGTGGGTGGCGATCTCGTTGAGGATGGCGTTGATGTTGCCGATCGAGTGCGCGTCCGCGACCTTGATCTGGATGTCCTGAATGCTCATGTTCGCCACTCCTCTATGAGATGTCTGGCTTGCGCGCAGACCTGCGGGATCGCCGCCGCGACCGCGGCGGAAGGATGCTCTCCCCAATCCATCTCGGCCGGCTGGATGCCGATCAGCGCGCGCCGTTCCGGCAGGTGGTCGGCGAGGTGCGCGATGGCCATCAGGTCGAGCAGGCTGACCTCGTGCACGCTGCATTTGCGGTTGCTGCCGAGGAATGCGTCCATCGCCTCGCCTTCGAACACACGTGAGCAGCCGGGTGCGGCATCGAGCTGCGCGGCGTCGATCACGATCAGATGGGAGCTGTCTTCGATGTGGCCGGCGAGCGCGAAGCTGAGCGTGCCGCCGTCGATGAAGGTGATGTCGTCTTGCCCGGCCAGTTCCTCGCGCAGGCGGTTGAGCGCATGGATGCCCGCGCCCTCGTCGCGCAGCAGGCTATTGCCTATTCCCAATATCAATACGTTGCGACTTGGCGTCATGGCATCGGATACGGTTGAGGTTGACCGGAAAATAACCGGCAAGACTCGGCCGGTCGACGGGCACAACATGAGCACACCGTAATCATCCCCAAGGTCAAAGTCAATCGGGAAAGAACGATGCCCCGCGCTCTTGGGCTAAAACCCTTCCGCTATACTGGAACCCCCGAGATTCAGGTGTCCTGTCATGTGTCTTGCCATCCCCATGCAGATCGTCGAGATCGACGGCTACAACGCCCGCTGCGAGGCGAAGGGACAGTCGCGCGACGTGAGCCTGTTCCTGATGCAGGACGAGCCGCTCGCGGTCGGCGACTTCGTGATGGTGCACACCGGCTATGCGCAACAGAAGATGTCGGCAGAGGATGCGCGGCTCGCTTGGGAGCTGTACGACGAGATGCTCGCGATGCTGGAGCAACCGCGATGAGCGGGATGCTCGTCGGCGGACTGACACTGCGCTTGCGTCTTCGAGGCGGCAAGGTGGAGAACGTCGAGATCGAATCTGCGCGCCCGCAGGCCGCGGTGTTGCTCGCAGGCCGGACGCCGGAACAAGCGGTGCGCCTCGTTCCCCTGCTGTTCAGCCTGTGCGGCGGCGCACAGGGCGTCGCGGCGCAGGCCGCATTGCAGGCTGCGCAAGGCAAGACGCCGGATGCGCGGCAATCGGCCGACTGGGCCGCGACGGTGCGGCGCGAAGCCGCCGCCGAACACCTGTGGCACCTGATGCTCGCATGGCCGCCGCTATACGGGCTGGACAGGCTGGAGCGCGAATACGCCGACTGCCGCAGGCGATTGCAGCAAGCGAAATCGGACGACGAACACGCCGCCGTGCTGGCGAACATTCTGACATCGAATCTGCTGGACATGCCGCCCGGAGACTGGCTGCATCTCGGGCAATGGGACGCATGGCGCGACGATTCATCCTCCTTGGGCGCGCGGCTGCTGCGCGGTGCGGAAGATGTCGCCGGAGTGCATGCCGCGCTGCTGCCGCATACGACCGCCGCCGACTGGCTGGTGCTGGAGCGGCAGATCGCTACGCCAGCCTATTGCGCCGCGCCGACCTGGCAAGGCGAGCCGCGCGAGACCGGCGCGCTCGCGCGCCAACATGAACATCCGCTGGTGTCGCCGCTGTCGGCTGTTGGGCGCAACATCGAAGCCAGAATCGCAGCGCGTCTGGTCGAGCTGGCGCAATGGGCTTGCGGCGAGACCGGGGACGCGTGCGACTGGGTCGATGCCGTCCGCTGCGCCGACGGATCAGGTCTCGCGCGGGTCGAGACCGCGCGCGGCGTGCTGCTGCATCGGGTGCGCGTCGAGCATGGTTTGATCGCCGAATACGCCGCCGTCGCCCCCACCGAATGGAACTTCCATCCGCAGGGTGCGTATGCGCGCGAGGCGATGCTCATAACTGCGTCGGACAATGCGGAGCGCAAGGCGCGCATGCTGGCGCTGTCGCTCGATCCCTGCGTGGGGTATGAGGTGGTGCTGGAGCAAGCTGACTAGGCCGAATTATCTATGCATTTCGGTCTATTGTTTTCAGGTGGTGGGTCGGATACGGTGGCGGCCAGTTTGAATTGAGTTCGGCGAAAGTGTGTTTCACAGGTTTGTCATCCTCAGGCGGGCGCGCCAAGACTGCATCAGCCATAGATTAGCTGGCTGAGCGGCTTATTCAAAATTCTCTATCCGACTGTCCTGAAAAGATTGGGTCTTTTATCGGGGGCTGCTTAACGTCGGGCCGAGTGTTCGTAGAACCAAGGTATTTCGGCAGTCCCTGGGCGCTGCCGATATTTCCGAATAAGCCCGGTAATCACCGATAGGAGATGTTCCATGAAATACAACTGCATTCCGAGTATTTTCCTTGGCCTGGGTCTTTTGGGCGCGTCCGCGGCGGCACAGGCAATATCGATTTCCGTGAACCCCGCCAATGTCATTTGTGCCGTTTCGGTATCAGGCCAAGCGACCGGCTCCAAGGGGATTCCGGCAACAAACGTTTCCCTTTATGTTGAACAGAACGGGAATTCAACCCCGCTGGTAATCAATCAGCCGCTGCCGGCCAACGGCAGTTTCACCTGGAGCGGGGTGGTGCCGGGTGCGACCTCTCTTCAAGGCGCGTCGATCAAGGCGGTGACAAACCGGCAAACCACAGCCACCAATGGCATAAATGGGAGCTGCACCTCCGCAAAATAAACCGCACTGCGGTCAACCGCTAACAGGGGCGGCTTCGAATTGGTTTCCGGGAAGTTTGGAAACGGGTGTGATTCAGAAAAACAATGCGAAGCTGACCCCTTTTAATAAAGCTGACCCCTTTTAATATTTGGGAAGTCCCTTTCATTCGTTAGGTATCTACATCATGCGCAAACTACTTCTCACCTTTCTCGTCGTACTTATTTCTTCCAACGCAAGTGCCAAAGAATATGGGAATTACGATCCCAAGCGCTTGCTCACAGTTACGGAAACACCTTCAGGAAAGCAATATGGTTTCGATGGCGCTTTTTTTGACCAAATGCTGAATGATCTATCGGTCCATGCGAAAAACTATCCGCCACAATTCGATACGCCCCAAGACCAACAGCGCGCCACCCAAGACGTGAAGACACTATCGGGAATGCTCGACATTCTGATTAACGTCCCAACCCCAAACCCTGAACTTCTTGTTCGAGCCGGCTACGTAAATAGCATTGGTCACAATCTCAATATTTCTGGGGCAGCCGAAAAGGCTTCCTCAATCTTCTTGCGGCTGCTCGCCACAGCGCCTTCCGATCCAAGAGGAAATTACATGTATGGTACCTTCCTGGCAGGTGTGGGAAAATTCAAGGAGGCGCTCCCGTATCTTGAGAAGGCGCTTTCCGTAGGTGTCGTTGATGCCGCATTCGCTATCGGCATGACGCACTTAACCCTCGGAGACAAAGAGCAAGCCTTGAAATACCTCGAAGACTATAAACGTCGCAAGCCGAGCGATGGAAATGTCGACAAACTCATTGACGCTATTCGTAATGGGAAAGTCGAGTTCAAGAGGAGCCCTAGTTGATACAAGGGGGCAAGATACTTAACCCTGCGTTCGAGTTCGCGCCCTTCGGTCGCTGGGACGCGCCTACGGCGCGCCCCTCTGAATATAAAGGGTCAGCTTTGCATTTAATCTCAAGCAGTCGAATAGAAGGCATGGTGGGCGCAGCTCACCATGCCTTCTGCTTTTGGTTTGCTTTTCTTCCCCTGTGCGCCGCCGAGTAGCGCAGGCTGGTCAGGGGATTTCGGCGAGGACTGTCTGAGCGCGTAGCGCGAGTTCCGCAGCCGCCTGACCAGTCGAGCAACGCAGGGAACCCGCGTAGCGGGCGGCAAACCGGGGGCGACCTCTTTTGGTTACTTTTCTCGGCAAGACGAGAAAAGTGACTTGCTGTCGGGCAACCCCCGACGGTTTTGATGTTGAATAACCGAGTGCAAGCGGGCGTAGCCCGGATGGAATGCAATGGAATCCGGGGAGATAACCCCGGATTGCGCTACGCTCCATCCGGGCTACTCGTTACTTGATCCGATACAGCCTCTTCTCCAGCGTCTTCCCCTTCACCCCGTCGAAGCGGTCGTCCATCGCGGTGCCCAGTTTGCCCAGTCGTTCGTCCGGGTGCGGGTGGGTCTTGAACAGCAGCGCGACGTCGCCATCATCTTTCGCGTAGTGGCCGATCTGCTGCAGCACGGCGGGCAGGCCGAAGGCGTCGTAGCCCGCGCGGGTGGCTAGCACGACGGCGATGCGGTCGGCTTCGAATTCGGCACCTTTGTCGAGCGAGCGCGACACGATTTCCGCGCCGCTGCCGATCAGCTTCTGCGCCTTGTCGCTGCCGCCGCCCAGGTTCTGCGCGAGCGCCTGGCTGCCCAGGTCGATCAGCTTGCTTTGCTGCAATATCTTCAGGTGATGCTGGCGGATCACGTGGCCGACCTCGTGCGCGAGCACGCCAGCGAGTTCGGCTTCGCTCTGCAGCAGCTTGTACAGACCCTTGGTGACGAAGATGTAGCCGCCGGGCGCGGCGAAGGCGTTGACGTCGTTCGACTCGATGACGCCGAAGTGCCAGGCGAGGTCGGGGCGCTCGCTCTGGTCGGCGACCCAGCGGCCGACGTTGTTGACGTATTTCTGCAGCTTCGCGTTCTTGACCAGCGGCGCCGCGCCGAGCAGGTTGCCGGCGATCTGCCTGCCGATGGCGATCTCTTCCTCGACCGGAGTCGCGGACTTGCCGGTGACCTTCTCCTGTACGCCCTGTTTGATGGTGTTCAGCAGTTGCTGCTCGAACGGGTTCGCGGCATATGCGCTGCCGGAGAACAGGGTGAGCGAGACTACGAGCAGAGATTGAGCTCCCGTTATCCTTCGATACGCGCGAGAAACTGCGCTACTCAGGACGAACGGGAGTGCGTTGAAATGAGATTTGATCCGTTCGCCCTGAGTAGCTCGCGTAGCGAGCGTATCGAAGGGTGAGGAGCCTTGAGTTGTAGTATTTTTGTTCATGGCGGCTCTCCTCATTTCGGTGCAGGCAGGTAGTCGAACGGGCGCGCGGTCAGTTTGCCCGACGCGGCGAATTTGGCCGCGGTGTTTTTGTTCGTGGCGTAGGACTCGGCGCGTTTCAGTTCGGCTTCGTCGAACTTCGCCGCCTTCAGTTCTTCCTCGTTCAGGCCGCGGATGCCGGTGGTCGCGACAACCTTGCCGGTGCCGGCGCGGCCGGAGCCGAGCGCGAGCAGGCCGGAGGCGCTGCTGCCACTTTTAGTCGCGGCACCCTTGCGTATGCTCAGCATGCGCACCCAGCCCTTGGTCTTCGCGCTCTTCACCTGGTACCAGCCGCCATCCTTCTTGAGGATCTCCACCTTGTCGCCGGTCGCCAGCTTCGCGACGGTCTTAGCGTCGCGGAACGGTTCGGCCTTGATGTCGTCGCTCTTCAGCGCGGTGCCGCTCTCGGCGGCATGCAGTGCGCCGCTCAGCAGCAGGGCGTTTAGCGCAAGTAGCCATCGCATTGTTTTCATATCTGGTGTCCTTACTTTTGTGAATTCACGATCATCGTAGGATGGGTTGAGCCCTTCGACAGGCTCAGGACAGGCTTCGCGATACCCATCAATTTTGTTCACGTATCGAAACGATGGGTATCGGCCTTCGGCCTCAACCCATCCTACATGTGTTTGTTTTCCTGTTGGTCCCACTCGAGCAATGCTTCGGCGAACATTATGCGCCAACCTGCGGCCGCTGCCGCGCCGCCGTCCAACCGCCCGTTGTGGATGTAGTGGCTGGCGGCATTGTCCGGTTGGGCGAGATGGCGCTGCAATATGATCGGTAGTGCAGCCAGCACCGCTTCGGTGTCGCGCCGTATCGCCTCCTGCGCATCGAGATCGTCTGCCGCTGCGACCCAGGAGATCGCCAGCGTGTGCTCGAACAAATCCCACAGCCCTTTCTGGTCGCCGATCAGTGCCTCGACGCTCTTGGCTACGGTGCCGGCCTTCTCCAGCTCGTGGCGTATCTTCTCCAGCGCCCCGGCGCGGATCATGTTGAGTTCGCTATCGAGGCGGATCAGCAGCAGCGTCGCCTGCAATTCGCCGCGGCTTGCCGTGGCCGTGCGCACCATGTTCTGTGCCAGCGCCTTGTCGGTCGCCATCGCGTACAGGCGCGCCAGCGTGAAGAAGGCGAGTCCGATAGTCACCGGGCCGGTGAGGTTGATGTAGACGTTGGTGAGGTTGATGCTGGCGTAGGTGATGCCGATCAGGATGAATTGAGACAGGCCGAACACGCGGTCTATCTTGTCGCGCCCGGCATCGCGGTAGAAGCCCCAGGCCGTCAGCCACACGATGGTCAGCGTGATCAGCAGATACCACCCCCGTCCTTCCGGGTAGCGCAGCGCGTCGCCATGCTTGAAGTTGTCTATCGCGGTGGCGAGTATTTCCACGCCGGGGAACATGCGATCCATCGGCGTCGCTTTGATGTCGAACAGGCTGGGCGCGGTCGAACCGATGATGACGATCTTGTCCCTGAATTCGTCCTGCGGGCGTTTCTTGTCCTTGCTGGTCAGGTCGGCGTACAGGTCGCTGAAACTGACGTAGCGATAGGTGAACGGCGATCCGCGCCAGTTCAGCAGCACCTGTTGCGCATCCGGCTCGATCCAGCCCTGTTCTCGCGCGATGCGCGTCGGCAGCGAGGGCAGCGCCCAGCCGTAGGCTTCGCGGTAGACGCTGTAGCGGCGCGCCACGCCGTCGCTATCGGGATAGATGTTGTGCAGGCCGAGGCGACCGCCGTCCAGTGCGCTTTGAAAGTGCGGCAGCACTACCGCGACAGTCGCTTTGTCGTCGGGCTGCATGTTCGGATGCGGCGCCACGCCGGGGATCATCGCAGGCTTGATCTGGCTGAGATGGTCGCTGGACGGATCCAGCCGCAGCATCGGGAAATAGGTGTTGTTCGTCGCTGCGATGGCGTTGTCGAAATAAGCGTCGCTGTCCGGGTTGTACACGTCCGCATCGCTGAACAGGATGTCGAACACGACGGCTTTGGGTTGCTGCTTTTCGAGCTGTTCGAGAAACTCGCCGAGCACCTGACGCGGCCATGGCCAGCGTCCGTATTCCTGTGCCAGCGCCGCCAAGCTGGCCTCGTTGATGTCCACGATCACGATGTCGGGGTCGGGCTGGGGCACGATGATGCGGTGGCGCACCATGGTGTCGAACGCGGCCTGGCGCATCTCGGAGGTCGCGTGCAGCACCGTCGCATCGAGTGCCGCGAACACGCTGAACAGCGCGGCGAGGTAGAGGTAGAAGCTGTGCTTCCACAGTTGCGCGAGCTTTTCGGCGAGATGTTCGCGCGCCTTGAGCAAACGGCCGATGATGAGTTTCCGGTTCATGGGAGGTTCTCCGGGGTGCGGATGGTCATTCTATCGCCGGCGGGCGTTGGTCGTGCATCTCGATGCGCGAGACGAACCAGATCGCCAGCAGGTTGGCGATCACGGCCGCAAAGCCCACCTCGCCGTAATCGACGATCTGGCCGCTCGCATCTTGCGAGATGATGTAGCCCGCCAGCGTAGTTGCCAGACCCATCGCCAGCGATTGGGTGGTGGCGTTCAGCGACATGAAGGTGCCGCGCAGTTTCGGCTGCGATGCCGAGGTGATGATCGCCATCGCCGGAATCATGCGTCCCGAGACCAGCACGAAGAATATCGTTGTGCAGATCAGCCACAGCCACAGCGGCGTGGCGCCGATATGCGTCACCACCAGTATCGGCAGCAGCGCGGAGAGGGCGACTATGCGGTAGGTCTTCACCTTGCCGTGCAGGTCGGCCCAGTGGCCGATCAGTCGCGCGGTGACCAGCGTGGCAGCGCCGCCGCATAAATAGATGTATGGAAGGTCGAGCTGCGTGATGCCGACGTTGTGCACCGCATACACGGTGATGTAGGGGATCACCGTGAATCCGGAGAAGATGATTAGCGCGGAGAACAGCAGCGCGCGCAGGTGATTGGCGTCGCGCAGCACGTCGAACATCGGGGCGAACGGATGGGCGCGTTTTTCGGTGCTGATGTGGCCGCGCAACTCGGGCAGCACGCGCAGGCCGACGACGATGAACAGCACGACCAGCGCGGCGATGAAGACGAACGGCGCGCGCCACTGGAAATGGTTAGCCAGCCACAGCGACACCGGCACCCCCGCGACGGTGGCGACCGAGAACGAGGCCGACACCATGCCGCCCGCCCTTGCGCGGCGCTCGAACGGGATCGCATCGCCGATGATGGTGTGCGTCATCGCGCCCATCACGCCGCCGAACGCCCCGGCCAGCCCGCGCGCGATCAGCAGCGTGGCGTAGCCGGGCGCGAGGCCGCAGGCCAGCGTCGCGATGCCGAACAGCGCGAACATCGTCAGCAGCATGCGTTTGCGTTCGAAGCGGTCGACGAACACCGCGGTCAGCAGGCCGGACAGCGCGGCGCTGAAGCTGTAGGAGGCGACCAGTAAACCGAACTCGTGCGTGGTGATGCCGAGCTCGGCGATCAGGATGGGACCCAGCGGCATCATGATCATGAAGTCGATCACATGGCTGAACTGGATGCCGGCGAGTGTGAGCAGCAGGTAGCGTTCGCGTTGCGGAGTGAGGGATGGATACATCGGGCGAATTTTACCAGACGGTGTCGGGAGGCTGAGTGCGCTGCGTTATAATCGGGGACAACGTTTTATCGAGGCAAGTTATGGACAAGCAATTGCGCGAAGCCGCGCTGCAATACCACCGCCAGTCACCAGCGGGCAAGATTTCGGTCGTTCCCAGCAAACCCATGCAGACCCAGCGCGACCTGGCGCTGGCTTATTCTCCCGGCGTGGCGGCGGCATGCGAGGAGATCGTGCGCGACCCGAACGAGGCTCGCAGCCTGACCGCGCGCGGCAACCTGGTCGCTGTGATCTCCAACGGCACCGCGGTGCTGGGGCTGGGCAACATCGGGCCGCTGGCCTCCAAGCCGGTGATGGAAGGCAAGGGCGTGCTGTTCAAGAAGTTCGCCGGTATCGACGTGTTCGACATCGAGATCGCCGAGAACGACCCGGACAAGCTGGTGGACATCGTCGCGTCGCTGGAGCCGACCTTCGGCGGCATCAACCTCGAGGATATCAAGGCCCCCGAGTGTTTCTACATCGAGCGCAAGCTGCGCGAGCGCATGAAGATTCCCGTCTTCCACGACGACCAGCACGGCACGGCGATCATCGTCGGCGCGGCGCTGCTGAACGGCCTGAAGGTCGTCGGCAAGGATATCGCGAAGATCAAGCTGGTGGTCAGCGGTGCTGGCGCCGCGGCGCTGGCCTGTCTGGACATGCTGGTGGGCTTGGGCGTGCGGATGGAGAACATCACCGTCACCGACATCAAGGGCGTGGTCTACAAGGGGCGCGCCGAGGAGATGGACGACAACAAGGCGCGCTTCGCGATAGAGACCTCCGCGCGCACGCTGGGCGAGGTGATCGCCGGGGCGGACGTGTTCCTCGGCCTGTCGGCGGGCGGTGTGCTGAAGCCGGAGATGGTCGCGCAGATGGGTAATCGCCCGCTGATCTTCGCGTTGGCGAACCCGAATCCGGAGATCCTGCCGGAGCACGCCAAGGCGGTGCGTCCGGATGCGATCCTCGCGACAGGCCGTTCCGACTATCCGAACCAGGTCAACAACGCGCTGTGTTTTCCCTATATGTTCCGCGGTGCGCTGGACGTGGGGGCGACGACGATCAACGAGGAGATGAAGCGCGCCGCAGTGCACGCGATCGCCGAGCTGGCCTGCGCCGAGAAGTCGCATGCGGTGGCCGAGGTGTACGGCGAGGAAGAGCTGAATTTCGGCGAGAACTACCTGATCCCCAAGCCGTTCGATCCGCGCCTGATCAAGCGCGTCGCCCCGGCGGTCGCGCAGGCCGCGATGGACAGCGGCGTCGCGACGCGCCCCATCGCCGACATGGCGACCTACCGCGAGCAGATATCCCATTTCGTCTACCAGTCCGGCATGTTGATGAAGCCGGTGTTCGACATGGCGAAGCGCCATCCGCAACGCCTCGTCTACGCCGAGGGCGAGGACGAGCGCGTGCTGCATGCGGTGCGTACGGTCGTGGACGACGGCCTGGCGAAGCCCGTGCTGGTCGGCGATGCCGACGTCATCTCACGCCGTATCGAGAAGCTGGGTCTGCGACTGACGGCCGGCCAGGACTACGAGCTGGTGGATAGTTCGAAAGACGCGCGCCATCCGACGCAGATCGCGGCGACGCTGGTGAGCGAAGGCCGCGCCGACGCGATGCTGTGCGGCGTCGGCGGTACGCCGCAGGACCACCTCACCCCGGTGCGCGATGTGATCGGGTTGCGCAGCGGCGCCTCGGTGTTCGCCGCGATGAATATCCTGATGCTGAAGGAGCACACGCTGTTCATCTGCGACACGCATGTGAACCTCGATCCGACCGCGGAGCAGATCGCCGAGATGACGATGCTGGCCGCGGAGGAAGTGCGCCGCTTCGGCATCGTGCCCAAGGTCGCGTTGTTGTCGCACTCCAACTTCGGCAGCTTCGACGACGCTTCGGCGCGCAAGATGAGCCGTGCGCGCGAGCTGCTGGAGCAGCAGGCGCCGGGGCTGGAAGTGGAAGGCGAGATACACGGCGACGCTGCGGTGTCCGCCGCGATCCGCGCGCAGGTGTTCCCGAACTCGCGCCTGAAAGACGATGCCAATCTGCTGGTGATGCCCAACCTGGATGCGGCCAACATCGCATTCAACTTGCTGAAGGTGCTGGCCGGCGACGGTATCACCATCGGCCCGGTGCTGCTGGGTGCGTCGAAATCGGTGCATATCCTGACCAATACTGCTACCGTGAGACGCATAGTCAACATGAGCGCGCTGGCGGTTGCCGGCGTCAGGACACATTAGGAGGCTGCCATGAACAAACAGGAAACAGAGCTGCTGCGTCAGGAAGTCGAGATGCTGATGAACGAGCGCGCACGCCTGCTCAAGGTGGTCGGAGCGGCGGCGGTGCTGGTGGCGAACACCGAGGCGCATAAGCTGCCTTCGGGCGCGGTGAATGCTGCGGAAATGTTGTCCGAGACGCTGAATGCGCTGCCCGAGGAGACGCTGAAGGACGCGCTCGAATCGGTGCAGGCCGAGCTCGAGTAGGGCGCGCATGAGCGAGCGCATCGGCCTGATCCTGACCGGCGGCGGTGCGCGCGCGGCTTATCAGGTCGGAGTGCTGAAGGCGATCGCCGAGTATCTGCCGCGCCAGGCGCACAATCCTTTTCCGGTGATCTGCGGCACCTCGTCGGGCGCGCTGAATGCCGCGGCATTGGCGGTGAATGCGCACAATTTCCGCCGCGGGGTGCGTTACCTCACCAGTATCTGGCGGAACTTCCATACCTACGAGGTCTATCGTACCGACGTGGTCGGCGTGTTCAACAACACGATGCTGTGGCTGGCCGGGCTGGTGCTCAGCGGGCTGGGGATCAACCGGTTGACGCGGGTGTCGCTGCTCGATAACAAGCCTCTGGCCGAGCTGCTGGACGAGATCCTGCCCTGCGACAAGATACAGCAGAGCATAGACGCGGGGCTGCTGCATGCGCTGAGCATCACGGCTTCCGGTTACGAATCCGGCAAGTCGGTCACTTTCTATCAGGGCGTCGGCGACATCGAGCCCTGGTGGCGCACCCGCCGTGTGGGCGTGCCGACCAATATCGAAATCAAACATCTGCTCGCCTCGTCGGCGATCCCTTTCATCTTTCCCGCTACGTTGATCAATCGCGAATATTTCGGCGACGGTTCGATGCGCCAGATCGCGCCTGTCAGTTCGGCGCTGCATCTGGGGGCTACACGAATCATGGTGATCAGTGCGACCAACGATGCACTGGAGTTGTCGCGGCGCAGCGAGCCGGGCAGCTATCCCTCGCTGGCGCAGATTGCCGGCCATGCGCTCAACAGCATCTTCATGGACAGCATGGAGGTCGATCTGGAGCGGGTGCAGACGATCAACCGGCTGGTGGAACTGATGCCGGACGAGATGCGCGATGCGACCGGTCTGAAGTATGTCGAACTGCTGGTGATCAAGCCCAGCGAATCGATAGACAAGATTGCCGAACGTTACATGACCGAGTTGCCGTGGACGATACGCCTGTTGTTGCGGCTGGCCGGTGCGGCGCCGCGCGGACACGGTTCGGCATTGGTCAGTTTCCTGCTGTCGGAACGGAAGTATTGCCGGGCGCTGATCGAGCTGGGTTATCGCGATGCGCAGCAACAGCGCGACGAGATCGTGCGTTTCCTCGGTGTTCCATCCCGGCACGAAAACGAGATACCGCAATGACGGCAGAGGCTCTGCGCGCCCGAACCTGGCAGCTGCTGGACATTCTGGCGGACGGGCGCTTCCATTCCGGCGAGGTGCTGGCGCAGCGGCTGGGCGTGTCGCGCGCCAGCGTGTTCAATGCGCTGGTCGACACGGCGGGTTGCGGCGTCGCGGTGCAGCGCGTGCGGGGTCGGGGTTACCGTCTGGCGCGCCCTTGGCAGCCGTTGCGTCGCGACGATATATTGCACTGGCTGGATGCGGACGGCGGGAGTTTCGACATCGAAGTCATGCCGCAGGCCGCCTCCAGCAACTCCTTGCTGTTGCAGCGCGCGGCACTCGGCGCGCCGGGCGGCAGCGTCGTCGCGGTGGAGCTGCAGAGCGCCGGGCGCGGTCGTCTCGGGCGGACCTGGCATTCTGGGCTGGGCAATGCGCTGACGTTCTCGCTGCTGTGGCGTTTCGATTGCGGCTTGAATGCGCTGTCCGGGCTGAGCCTGGCGGTCGGCGTGGCGGTCGTGCGCGCGCTGGACAAGGCGGGTGCGCAGGGCGTCGGCCTGAAGTGGCCGAACGACATCGTCAGCGCGCAGGGCAAGCTGGGCGGCGTGCTGATCGAGGCGCAGGGCGATATGCTGGGCCCCAGCGCGGTGGTGATCGGCATCGGCCTGAACTGCCATCTGCCGGAATCGTTGGTGCGCCAGATCGACCAGCCGGCCTGTGCGCTGGACGAGCTATGCGCGGAACTGCCCGAGCGCAACCGTCTGCTGGCGCTGTTGCTGCAGGAATTGGCGACGGTGTTGCGGCAGTTCGTGCGGGACGGATTCGTGCCGTTGCGCGACGACTGGGAACGCAGGCATATCCATCAGGGCGAGGAGATACGCCTGTGTCTCGCGGACGGCAGCGAAGTGAACGGCATCGCGCGCGGGGTCGGTGACAGCGGCGAGCTGCGCCTGGAGACCGGACAGGGCATGCGCAGTTTCAATTCGGGAGAAGTGGGAGTGCGGCGATGAGATTGCTGGTCGATGCGGGCAACACGCGCATCAAGTGGGCGCTGACGCGCGGCGACGAGTGGCTGCAGAGCGGCGCGTTGCCGACCGCCCGCGCGGCGGAGTTGTCCGCGCAGTTCGCCGAGGTCCCGTCCGTCCGTGAGGCGTGGGTGAGCAACGTCGCGGGCGAGGCAGTCGCGCGGGCGTTGCGCGAGGCCATCTCCGCCGATGCTTGGCATTTCGTCGCGGCCTGCGAGCGACAATGCGGTGTGCGCAACGGCTACGAGCAGCCGGCGCAGCTCGGCAGCGACCGCTGGGCGGCGCTGATCGCGGCATGGCACCTGGTCGGTGCGCGCTGCCTGGTGGCGAGTTGCGGCACGGCGACGACGGTGGATGCGCTGTCGGACGACGGCGAGTTCCTCGGCGGGCTGATCCTGCCCGGTATCGAGCTGATGCAGCGCAGCCTGTGCGGCGCGACGGCGCAACTGGAACTTTCGCAGGGCAGCTATGATGCGTTCCCGCGTAACACCGCAGACGCGATGTTCAGCGGTGCGGTGCAGGCCGTTTGCGGTGCGATCGAACGGCAGCGTGGCTTGCTCGGCGATGCGCCGGTGGTGTTGGGCGGCGGTGCCGCGGAATCGTTGCGCGGGCGGCTTAATCTGCCGCTGCGTCTGGAAGATGATCTGGTGTTGCAGGGATTATGGCTAATCGCACGGGAAGCGAACTCATGATGAAAAAAGTATTCTGGATTTTGCTGGCGGGGAACGCGGTCTTCTTCGCGGCCATGCAATGGGGCGGTTTGTTGACGGCGGAGCCGGACGCTCCCCCGGTGCAGGCGGCGCTGAACGAGCAGAAGATACGCCTGCTGGGCGCGCCGCCGTCGGCCGTGCCTCAGTCCGCGACGGTGGAAGTCGCCGCCTCCGCCGTTCCGGCAGTTGCATCCGCCGCCAAGAGCGAGGCCCGCGCCTGCATGGAGTGGGGCGAGTTCTCCGGCGACGATCTGGCCCGCGCGACGGCCGCATTGAACGGGTTGCGTCTGGGCAACCGCCTGGGGCAGCGCGAGGTCGAGTACAACATAGGCTACTGGGTATATGTCCCTCCGCTGAAGGACAAGGAGACGGTCGCGCAGAAGATCGAGCAGCTGAAGGCGCGGGGCGTAGAGGAATACTTCGTCGTGCAGGAGGCCGGTATCTGGCTGAACGCGATCTCGCTGGGCGTGTTCAAGACACGGGAGGCGGCGCAGAACTTCGTCGGCCAGTTGCGCGCCAAAGGCGTGCGCAGCGCGCAGGTCGGCGAGCGCAGCAGCAGGCTGAAGGTGACGGTGTTCGTGCTGAACGGGCTGGATGCCGCGACGGCGGAGAGGCTGGCGGCGATGCGGAAGGACTTTCAGGACAGCGAACTCAAACAAGTTTCCTGCACGCATTGACAAGGCGGGGGGAAATCCGGAGAATGCCGCGCTCTTCGCGGTGATATAGCTCAGTTGGTTAGAGCACAGCACTCATAATGCTGGGGTCGGTGGTTCAAGTCCACCTATCACCACCAGATTCAGCCCGGTCGCACGGGCCAGCAAAAAGCCCGCATGTTCACGCATGCGGGCTTTTTGCTGTCTGCAGGTTTAATTATCAGCCGATGGCTGATGGGAAATCGCGCGTCGTTGCGGTAGACTGCCCCAAAAAAGGGGGAGCTTGAGGGATGACTGCCGTTGAAAACTCGACATTGATGCGCTTGAAGGTGGCCGACCGGTTGCCTACGCCCAAAGGGGTGGCTCTGGAGGTGATCAACCTGACGCAGCGGGAGGATGTCTCGAATCACGAGATAGCTCGTATGGTCAGCGCCGATCCCGCACTGAGCGCGCGCGTGCTGAAGGCGGCGAACGTACTGTTGTCCAATCCTTCGCGCCCGATCGCGACCGTCACGGATGCGGTGACGGTGCTCGGCGCGCGCGCGCTGCGTCAGTTGGTGTTGGGCATCGCGCTGATCGTGGATTACCGCAACGGCCCCTGCAAACAATTCGATTACCAGAATTTCTGGGCGCACTCCCTGCTGACCGGTATTGCCGCGAAGCACTTGGTGGCGCGGGCGCGGCTGGGGGTTCCCGAAGAAATATTCGTGCTGGGCCTGCTCGGCAGTATCGGGCGGCTGGCCCTTGCCACGGCATTCCCTGACGAGTACGGCAAGCTGATGGCTCGGGTTGGTGAGATGCCGCTGGATGAGCTGCATCGGCAGGAGCAGGATCAGCTCGGCTGCGACGAAGCCGAGCTGAGCAGCGCCATCCTCGCCGACATGAGCTTCCCCAAGGTCTTCCAGACGCTGGCGCATGATTACCTGTTGCCCGAGAACAGCAGCTTGGTGGAGGGGTCGCGCGAGTGGCGGCTGATGCACCTGTTGCATGTCGCGTCTCAGCTTGCGGATGCCTGTCTGTCCGGCCCGGACGCGCGCGGCAGGCTGGTGGCCAAGTTGAGATTGTCCGCTGCGCGCGTGGCGGTGGAGGGCGACCAGTTGGTCGAGATCGGCGATGCCTGCATACAGGACTGGCTGGATTGGCTGGAGCTGCTGGGCATGAAGATGATGCATATCCCGCCGTTCGGGGAGATGCTGAGCCAGCCCGATGTGCCCGACGTGGCGGTCGATGTGCCGCAATGGATAGATGTCGGTCGCGACCATTACAAGATGCGCGTGCTGGTCGTCGAGGACGACCGGGCGATGCTGGTGTTGCTGGAGGCGATGCTCAAGGCCGCAGGGCACGAGGTGCTGACGGCGCGCAACGGTGCCGAGGCGCTGCAGGTGGTCGAGGCGCAACGTCCGCAGCTGGTGATCACCGGCTGGAACCTGCCGGTGATGGATGGCGTGACGTTGTGCCGCAAGTTGCGCGAGAGTCCGGAGCGCCGCGATGTGTATGTGTTCATCCTGACGGGTAAGGAGACTGCCGATAGTCTGGTGGAGGCATTCGAGGCGGGCGCGGACGATTATCTGGTCAAGCCGGTCTCGCAACGAGTGTTCTTCGCGCGATTGCGCGCCGCCCAGCGGGTGGTGCAGCTGCAGGAAGAGTTGGCCTACGATCGCGAGCAGCTGTTGCGCTTCTCGCGGGACTTGGCGGCATCGAACGAGCGTCTGCAACGGCTGGCGCTGACCGATGTGCTGACCGAGCTGCCCAACCGCCGCTCCGCGGTGGAGCGTCTCGAGCAGGAGTGGGCGCGGGCCCAGCGCGGCGAGCGCATGTTGTCGTGCATGATGGTCGATATCGATCATTTCAAGGCGATCAACGACAAGCTCGGGCATCAGGCCGGCGACGAGGTGTTGAAGAGCGTGGCTCAGGCGCTGCGCCATTCGGCGCGCACGCAGGATCTGGTGTGCCGTTACGGCGGGGAGGAGTTCGTGGTGATCTGCCCGGACACCGACCTGAAGGCGGCCGCCCAGTGCGCGGAACGCCTGAGACAGAAAGTGTCCGAACTGGATCACCGGGGGCGCGGCTTTGCGCTGACCATCAGTGTCGGCGTGGCGGAGCGGAGTTCGGATATGGGGTCGGTGGATGCCTTGCTGGCTCGCGCCGACGCCTGTCTGTATGCGGCCAAGGAAGCCGGGCGCAACCGTGTGGTGGTCGCTAAATAAGGCGCGATATCCGGTTGCTTTGTCCGAAATGCAATGGATGTCGTGTAGGAAGAAATCCTACATCCCCGAGTCTGTAGTCCTACATGAAAATTGGCCCTCGTCCAATTATCCGCAAGCCCCCGATTCGCAATAATCGAGACGTCATAAATAGGTAGTGCGCGTTCGCAACGAACGCGTCGCCGACAGTGGCGCGATTGGCGGGTTATCCGCCTGCAGGGGCTTACAAGGGGGCTATATGAACAGCACGCAATTGCAAGAAGGTGTCCGTGATCTCAATCTGACTTATCTGATGCTGGCGCAGCAGATGATCAAGGAAGACAGGGCCGCTGCGATCTTTCGTCTGGGCCTCAGTCAGGATCTGGTGGATGTGCTCGCCGGCCTGTCGCCTGCGCAGGTGGTCAAGATGGCTGCCTCCAACATGCTGCTGTGCCGCTTCCGTTTCGATGAAACGTTGCTGCTCAATATGGTCAGCGATTACAGCAGAGATCGCATGATGTCGCGTGCCCATGCGGCGATTCTGATGTCGGGGCAACCCGTTGAAGAACTCGCTTAACAGGGCGGGCGATCCGGCAGCCAAAACCGTAGCAGGCGAGGCCAAGCAGGTTCAGGTCGCGATCGATCTGATCGAGCTGGGGGCGCGTCTCCAGTTGCTGCAGGAGGAAACTTCGCTGAGTCGCGAGCGTCTGCTGCGCCTCTACAAGGAGGTCAAGGGCGAATCGCCGTCCAAGGGGATGCTGCCCTATTCAACCGACTGGTTCATGAGCTGGCAGCCCAATATCCATGCATCCCTGTTCATGGATATCTATCGTTTTCTGGTCATGCATGCCGGCGTCGAAGGCGTCCAGGCGCTGATCTGTTCTTATCGCCTGTATCTCGACCAGATGCAGGGTATCGAAGATTCCGAGCCTATCCTGAGTATCACCCGCGCGTGGTTCCTGATCCGTTTCTTCAAGGCCGGGATGATGCAGCTTTCGCCCTGCAAGGAATGTGGCGGTTATTTCGTCACGCATATCAACGAGCTGTGCGACAACTATGTGTGCGGCATTTGTCATCCTCCGGCACGCGCCGGGAAGACTAGGGCGGCCAGACAGGCTGCGCTGGATGTCATAGAGCGAGCTGTCTGAGCCCCGGTTGTAGTCCCTGACGACGCGGAATTGCTTTAGAATGCGTCGGGAGATTCGTCGATGTTGTTGGTGAAGATGCGAGCAAACAGGGGGCGCAGTTATGTTGGTCATTCTTGGTTATATCGTGGTATGTGCGTCAGTATTCGGCGGTTATGTGATCGCTGGAGGACACATAGCGGGTTTGTTTCAGCCCGTCGAGCTGCTGATGATCGGCGGCGCCGCGGTCGGCGCCTTCCTGGTCGGCAATACTATGGAGTCGATCAAGGCGACGATCGGGGCGCTCCCCAAAGTCTTTGCGGGCGCAAAATACAACAAGGCCGTCTACATGGAGCTGCTGGCGTTGTTGTACGAGTTGCTTAACAAGGTGCGCAAGGAAGGTCTGATGTCCATCGAAGGAGATGTCGAGAGTCCGCATGAAAGCCAGATATTCTCCAAATATCCCAAGATTGCCGCTGATCATCATGTCGTCGAATTCATGACCGATTACCTGCGCGTCATGGTCAGCGGCAACCTCAATGCGATGGAAATCGAGAATCTGATGGATGTGGAAATCGATACGCACCATCACGAGGCGCTTGCGCCCTCGCACATAGTCGCCAAGCTGGGCGATGCGATGCCCGCTTTCGGTATTGTCGCGGCGGTGATGGGCGTGGTGCACACGATGGAATCGGTCGGCTTGCCGCCTGCCGAGCTGGGTATCCTGATTGCCCATGCGCTGGTGGGAACCTTCCTCGGCATCCTGCTGGCTTATGGCTTCGTAGGTCCGTTGGGGACGGTCCTGGAGCAGAAGGCCGATGAGAGTACGCGGATATTCAACGTCATCAAGGTGACGTTGCTGGCCAACCTGAATGGTTATGCACCGGCGATGGCGGTGGAGTTCGGCCGTAAGGTGCTGGTCTCCAGGGACAGGCCCGGATTCCTCGAGCTGGAAGAGCATGTCAAACAGAAGCGCTAAGGGAGATTGCGTGCCATCTGTTTCGTGTTCACCGTTTTTGTCATATCACTTCTCTGCGTTTTTTGGATCAGCGGCGGGCGATCAGTCCGTCGCCGTATTTTTTGGGTGATGTCTAGAGCATGAGTCAGGACAAGAACAAGAAACCCATCGTCGTCAAGCGCATCAAGAAGGTGGCGGGCATGGCGCATGGCGGGGCGTGGAAGATCGCCTATGCCGACTTCGTCACCGCGATGATGGCGTTCTTTTTGCTGATGTGGCTGCTGGGCTCGACGTCCAAGGGCGATCTGCAGGGCATCGCCGAATACTTCAAGACGCCGCTGAAGGTCGCGTTGCTTGGCGGCGACGGGTCGGGCGATGCGACCAGCATCATCAAGGGCGGCGGCGACAACATCACCAAGAGTGCGGGGCAGGTGTCGCTGGCGGATGCGAAGCAGGTCGCCAAGATCGAAGACGTGCAGAAAGAGATCGCGCGCATGGAGCGCATCAAGGAAGTCGAGAAGCTCAAGCAGCTGAAGCAGAATATCGAGAAGGCGATCGAGAGCAATCCGAGCCTGAAGAAGTTCAAGAACCAGATCCTGCTGGATATGACCACTGAAGGTTTGCGCATCCAGATAGTTGACGAAAAGAACCGGCCGATGTTCCAGTTGGGCAGCGCGCAACTCGAGCCCTATACCAGAGAAATCCTGCGCGAAATCGGGCGGATGCTGAACGAGGTGCCCAACAAGGTGAGCCTGTCCGGCCACACCGATGCCGCGCTCTACGGCGGCGGCAACAAGGGCTACAGCAACTGGGAATTGTCCTCCGACCGCGCAAATGCTTCGCGTCGCGAATTGATCTCGGGCGGAATGGATGCGGAGAAGATCGTGCGCGTGGTCGGGCTGTCTTCCGCCGTGCTGTTCGTCAAGGAGGAGCCGTTGAATCCGATGAATCGCCGCATCAGCATGATCGTGATGAACAAGCGTGCCGAAGAGGCGGCGCAGCACGACGGCGGCATCGTCGATGCCGAAGGGGGCGAGCGGCTGGAAGATGCGGTCAAGGGCGGCGCGGGGGCGCAGTCTGGCGTTCCTGCCGCCCCATAAAGGACTTATAGCCAGCGAATTGGCATGGGTTTGTTCGTTTGTTCGGAATAAGGATAGGTTGTCATAGCCGTTAAAGTAGGCGCAGCGATATAACTCAATGCTGTATGTTTCAGGGAGATGAGAATGAACTACTGGTGGAGTAAGCTTTCGCTGAAGAACAAGTTGCAGATTCCTATCCAGTTGCTGCTGCTGGGCATCATGGTGGTCGGTCAGCGCTCGGCGCTGGAGACCTTCGAGCACTATGTCCTTGAAGAGTCGCGACAGAAGGCCGTGGTCGCCGCGGACGGCGTGCTGAACGGCCTGAACATGCTGATGCTCAACGGCCTGATCAGCGATGTCGAACAGCGCGAGATGTACGTCAAGAAGATGGGCGCATCGGACCGCATGATCGAGTTGCGCGTGATCCGCGGCAAGCCGGTGCAGGATCAGTACGGACCGGGTATGCCTTCCGAACAGCCGGTCGACGAGCTCGACCGCAAGGTGCTGTCGTCCGGCCTGCAGCAGACCGCGCTGGTCGACCAGAACGGGGTGCGCGCGCTGCGGGTGGTGGTGCCGTTCATCGCCAAACAGGAGTTCCGCGGCACCAATTGCCTGATGTGCCATACCGTGCCGGAAGGGACGGTCAACGGCGCAGCCAGCGTCACCGTGGATCTCACCGACGAATATGCGGTGATGAGTCGTGCGAACCTCGTGTTGTGGGGTGTGCAGCTGGGTGTGCAGATATTCCTGTGGTTCGGTATCGGCTGGCTGATCGATCTGGTGATACGTCCGACCCGCGAATTGCAGAAGGTGATGCAGACCATGCAGGTCGACGGCGATCTGGGCAAGCGCGCCGTGGTGCACAATCAGGACGAGATCGGCATGACGGCGAAGGCGTTCAACGACCTGACGGCCGGCTTCCAGGTGATCGTCGCCCAGGTGGAAGGGCATGCTTCGCGGGTGGCGGATGCAGCCCATTCGTTGGCCGGGGATGCCGAGCAATTGGCGCGCAGCGCCCAGCAGCAGAATGACGCGGCGCTTTCCGCATCCGCCGCGGTCGAACAGGTCAGCTCCAGCATCGGCCAGGTCGCCGACGGCGCCGAGCGCGTGGCGCGTCTGTCGACCGACAGTCTGGAGCGCGCCAATCGCGGTCAGGAGAGTCTGCACGAGATGGTGCAGGAGCTGGAGCGAGTCGAAAGCGCGGTGACCCAGATCGCTTCCGCGGTGAACGAATTCGTCAGCAGCACCCAGAGCATCACCAGCATGACCCAGCAGGTGAAGGACATCGCCGAGCAGACCAATCTGCTGGCGCTCAATGCGGCGATCGAGGCGGCGCGCGCGGGCGAACAGGGACGCGGCTTCGCGGTGGTGGCGGACGAGGTGCGCAAGCTGGCGGAGAAGTCCGCGCAGTCGGCCAACGAGATCGATGACGTGACTCAGTCGCTCGGCATGCAGTCCGGTCAGGTGGAGAAGGCGATGCAGCGCGGCATGAGCGCGTTGCAGAGCAGTCAGGCGCATGTGCGCGAAGTGACCGGAGTGCTGGTCGAGGCGAATGCCTCGGTCGGCAGCGTGAATAAGGGGCTGGAGGAGATATCCGCGTCCATCAACCAGCAGCGGGACTCCACTCAGGAGATCGCCCAGAACATCGATGCGATCGCGGCGATGGCGAGCCGCAGCAACGAGGTGGTCCGGCGCACCGTCGAGGAAGTGAAGGCGATGGAGCAACTCGCGGAAAATCTGAGCAAGACGGTGGGGCGGTTCAAGGTATAAGGTATCCGCTTGCCTTCGCGCATTGCGGGCGGGGTAGTCGGATTGTGTTGATGAAAGTATCGAAGATTAAAGAGAGACGGCGATGAAAAAGAAGATATTCATGCTGATTGCATTGTTTGCGATCAGCATGCTGGGTCTGGTTGTGTTGTCCTGGTATGGGCAGAGCGAGCTTGGCAGGCTCGAGCATGAGGCGCACAGCCGCGCAGTCGATGGCGAGAAGATCACTGCAGCCTCTTTCATCGGAGCGGAGATGTATCAGATCGTCGCCGACAGCGTCATCAATCGCAACCTAGATGAAAGTGCGAAAAGCTGGGCTGCGGCCAAGACAAAGGCGGGCGAGCAGATGACGGAGGTCGGGCAGCTGGTCGATACCGACGAAGAGCGAAATCTGGCCAAGGCTGCGCATCAGGCATACGGCGAGCTCGTCGATGTCTACGAAAAGGAAATGCTGCCGATCTTGCGGGCGGGACAAGGCGAAGCGGCGGCCATCTCGGCGGTGGATGCCAAGCTGGATGTGCAGGCTGCGAAAATCTCCGAAAACATGAACAAGATCAAGGTGTCTCTCGCGACGGAAGCGCAGGAGGCTCAGGATGCCTTCGACGCGACCAGCAAGGCGACCACGATCACGCTGCTTGTGGCGGGAGCGGCGGTGCTAGCGGTGGTGGTGCTTATCGGCATGGGCATCATACGCAATGTGATGCAGCAACTGGGGGCCGAGCCCAGCGATGTGGCTCAGATCGTCAATATCATGGCCGCGGGCGATTTCTCGCGGCAGCCGACCCAGCGCCCGGTTGCGGGCAGCCTGCTGGCAAACGCCTATCAGATGCAGGGCGCGCTACGCGACATGATCGCAAACGTGCAAGGCAGGGCCAGGCAAGTGGGCGATGCGGCCTTGGGTCTCGCGAGTGCTTCGCAGCAGATCGCCGAGGGATCGCAGGCCCAGAGCGAAGCCGCTGCAGCCACTGCGGCGGCGGTCGAGGAGATCACCGTCAGCATCAACTCGGTTGCGGCGAACACCGACGACGTGCGCAAGCTGTCCGAGCTTAGCCTGGCGCAGACCCAGCAGGGCAACCGGAATGTGGACGAGATGATAGGCGAGATCCGCAACGTGCAGGAATCGGTCAACCAGATCGCCGCATCGGTCAAGGAATTCGTCGACAGCACGCGTGCGATCGCCGGAATGACCCAGCAGGTGAAGGATATCGCCGAGCAGACCAACCTGCTGGCGCTGAATGCGGCCATCGAGGCGGCGCGCGCGGGCGAGCAGGGGCGCGGCTTCGCGGTGGTGGCGGACGAGGTGCGCAAGCTGGCGGAGAAGTCCGCGCAGTCGGCCAACGAGATCGATCAGGTGACGAGTTCGCTGAACCAGAAGTCCAACGATGTCGAGTCCACGGTGCAGGCCGGCCTGCGTTCGCTGCAATCGACGCAGGCGCATATCGAGAAGGTATCGACGGTGCTGAACGAGGCGAGCTCCGCGGTCACGCAGTCCAGCCACGGCGTCAGCGACATCGCTTCGTCGGTGGCCGAGCAGGGGCTGGCCAGCACCGAGATCGCGCGCAACGTCGAAAAGATCGCGCAGATGTCCGAGGAGAATCATGCGGCAGTGGAGTCGAACAGCCAGGAGATAAGGCGCCTGGAGCAATTGGCCGGGGATTTGCAGGAGGCGGTGAGTCGGTTCAAGGTGTAGATATGCGGTGACCGTGCCTGTACGAGGCGCGGCCAGACATAGACAGAGCGAGGGTGGCATGCAAAACAAGAATGCAAACGTGACGCAGAACGAGGTGCCGTTTCCGGCCGGTACGGTACTGGTGTCCAAGACTGACACCAAGGGAATCATCACTTATTGCAACGATGCGTTCGTTGATATCTCGGGTTTTAATCGCGATGAGCTGATAGGCAAGAGCCATAACATCGTGCGCCATCCGGACATGCCGCCGCAGGCGTTCAAATGGCTGTGGGATACGCTGAAGTCCGAGCGCCCTTGGCGCGGCATGGTCAAGAATCGCTGCAAGAACGGCGATTACTACTGGGTGCGCGCCACTGTCGCGCCGGTGATCGAGGACGACAAGATCATCGGCTATGTCTCTATCCGCAAGCCGCCGACCCGTGCTCAGGTCGCCGAGGCCGAGAAGATGTACCGCGAGCTGAATCAGTCTGGCGCGCAGATCGTTTCGAAATACGAGAAATTCAGGATCAAGAACTGGTCGATGAAGGGCAAGCTGCAGGCGGCGATCCAGATACCGCTGCTGGTGATCCTGTCGGTCGCGCAGTTCTATATCACCGATGCGCTGAAGGACGATGCGTTGCGGCTGGCAGCGGACAAGGGAGCGCAGATCGCCAACCAGATCATCGACAGTTCCAACATGCTGATGGTGACCGGGCAGATCGGCGACGTGGCGACCCGCAAGCTGTTGCTGGAGAAGGTGGCCGCATCCGGTAACATCAAGTCAGCCACCGTGGTGCGCGCGCCGCAACTGGTCGAACAATACGGAGCCTTGCCGGAAGAGCGTATCAAGGATGAGGTGCAGCGTCAGGCGATGGAAAGCAAGAAGCCCAGCGTGCTGTTCACCAAGGATGCCGCCGGCGACCCGGTGATGCGCATCGTCACGCCTTATCTGGCCAGCAAGAACTTCCATGGCACCGATTGCACGACTTGTCACGTGATGCCTGAAGGCAGCGTCACCGGCGCCTCGGATGTGCTGATCGATCTCAAACCGGACTTCGCGCGCATCCAGGCGATGGAATTCAATGTGCTCCTGGGGCAGCTCGCGTTGCAGGTGTTCCTGTTCTTCTTCATCGGCTGGTGCGTGGATAGGTTCATCCGCAATCCGATGGCGGATGTCGGGCGCGAGTTCCGCAACATCATGGAAGGCAATCTCGACACCGAACTGGATATTTCCATCCATGACGAGATGGGCGAGTTGCTGTGCGAGATACAGACCATGCAGGCGTATCTGCGCACCATGGTCGACGAGATCGTCACGCCGGTCACCGCGATGCAGCGCCGCATCCAGGATGTGGACGGGCAGGTCGGCGGGGTGGCTGCCAATGCGCTGATCGAGCAGGACCATATCCAGACCATCGCTGCGACGATGGAGCAGTTTAGCCAGTCGGTCGTCGAAGTGGCGAATATGGCGGCGGATTCCCTCAAGGATGCCCGCGTGATGCAGCGCATCGTCGAGCAGAACAACGGCAATATGGAGCAGAGCATCTCGGCGACCAGCCGGGTGGCCGATACCGTCCAGTCGTCCAGCCGGACCATTTCCGATCTCGGGGTCTCCATCGAGAAGATCGGCACGATCGCGAACGCGATCAAGGAGATTGCCGAGCAGACCAACCTGCTGGCTCTGAATGCCGCGATCGAGGCGGCGCGTGCTGGCGAGCAGGGACGCGGCTTTGCGGTTGTCGCCGACGAGGTGCGCAAGCTGGCCGAGCGCACCGCGGCCAGCACCAAGGACATCGCCAGCACCATAGGCGAGATCAACGCCGTTTCCGATGCTGCGGTGAAAACCATGCACGAGGCGGTGTCCGAAGTTGAGACCGGCATCGCCCTGATACGCAAGAACGGCGAGGGTTTGAAGGAGATCATGAACGCAACGATCAACGTCGCGGGGCGCATCGAACACATCGCCACGGCATCCAGCGAGCAGTCGGCTGCCGGCGAGGGGGTGGCGAATAGTCTGGAACGGATCAATGGTTTGGTGGACAATAACGCCCAATCGGCCAGTGCGGCCAAACAGGCGATGGACGAATTGTCGAGATCGGCCGGTGAATTGCGCAAGGCCGGCTACCCGCTGACCAAGTGTGCGATGAATTAAAAAAAGCAGGAGGAAGCGGCGCTGCGTTCGGCTGCTGCTCAAGTGAGGAGAAGAAATGTCGGATTTGTTAAGAAATATCGATGCGCGCACCAAGCTGGCGGGAACCAACAAGCTGGAGATCCTGATGTTCTCGCTCGGCAAGGACATGCGCAACGGGCGCGAGGAGACCTTCGGCATCAACGTTTTCAAGGTGCGCGAGGTGATGCGCATCCCCCCGATCACGCGCGCGCCGGAGATGCCCACGGCAGTCGAAGGCATGGTGAGCCTGCGCGGCCAGCTGGTGCCGGTGATCGATCTGGCCAAGTACATCGGCATGGAGACCGACAGTGTGCCGGAGATCATGATCGTCACCGAATATAACGGCCATACCCAGGGATTCCTCGTCAAGGCGGTGGACAACATCCTGCGGCTGGACTGGTCGGCGATGCGCGTGCCGCCGGCGATGCTGACCGCCGAGATGGGCGGGCTGGTGACGGCGATCACCGAGTTGAAGGACAAGCGGCTGGTGATGATGCTGGACGTGGAAAAGGTGCTGTCCGAGACCGGCCACTTCGACAGCGACGATGCCGTGTTCAGGAGCGTGCAGCCGCTGGGCAAGGAAGGCCGTACGGTGTTCTTCGCCGACGACTCGTCGGTGGCGCGCAACCAGATCCAGCGCACGCTGGAGGCTATGCAGGTGAATTCCATCTCCGCGGTCAACGGACGGCAGGCGTGGATCGAGCTGACCAAGATGGCGGATCTGGCCGACTCGACCGGTCAGCCGCTGAAGACCATGATTCAGGTCATCCTCACCGATGTGGAGATGCCCGAGATGGACGGCTACATGCTGACGCGCAAGATCAAGTCGGACAAGCGTTTTGCCGGAATACCGGTGTTGATGCACTCGTCGCTTTCCAGCACTTCGAACGAACAGATGGGCAAGGCGGTGGGTGTGGACGAATACGTGCCGAAATTCGAGGCGCAGAAGCTGGCGCAGACATTGGCGCGGTTGTTGGGCTGATGGTAATGGGTGCACGGCGCGCCGTGATCCTGTCTGGGAGAGAGAGATGAGTTATTTGGAAGATATGTCGAACGATGAGCATCATGGCCTGCTGGGCCAGATAGATGCGCGTACCAGTCTGGCCGGCTCCAACAAGATGGAGATCCTGCTGTTCAGTCTGGGCAGCGGCGAGAAGTTCGGCATCAACGTGTTCAAGGTCAAGGAAGTCTGTCCGGCCGGCAAGATCACGCGTACGCCGAACATGCCGTCAGGCGTGGACGGTATCGTATCGTTGCGCGGGCATGTGATGCCGGTGCTGAATCTGGCGAACTTCATGGACATCCATACCGCCGAGAGGCACCAGACCATGATGGTGGCCGAATACAGCAACCACATCCTGGGCTTCCTGGTCGAGAAAGTGGATCGCATCATCCGTGTGGACTGGGACAAGGTACGCGCGACCGAGGGTATGCTTTCCGACAAGGGGGCGCTGATCACCGCGATCACCGAGTTGCCCGACGGTTCGCTGATCTCTATCCTCGATGTCGAACAGATACTCGCCAATGCTTTCGGCGAGGGCGTTGTCGGGGCGGTGGAACGCGTCGATTCCGCTCACGACTTGTGCGTGTTCTTCGCGGACGATTCGATGGTGGCGCGCCGCAAGATCGCCGAGGTGCTGGACAAGATGGGCGTCAAACACATCCAGGCGAACAACGGCGACGAGGCGTGGGACAGGCTCAAGGCGATGGCCGATGCGGCCCAGGCGTCGGGCACCGATCTGCGCGAACAGATCCAGGTGATCCTGACCGATGCGGAGATGCCGCAGATGGACGGCTATGTGTTGACGCAACACGTCAAATCGGATCGGCGTTTCGAGGGCATACCGGTGGTGATGCATTCCTCGCTGTCGTCCGAGGCGAATCGGGCCACGGGACGCAGGGTGGGCGTGGATTATTATGTGCCCAAGTTCGATTCCGGTGTGCTGTCGTCGACGCTGCGGCCGTTGCTGATCTGACGACCTGTCGGTAGCAAGTGCGGGATGAAGCGGCGATGAGAAATGGCCGTTCGTGAGAGTAGGAGTTCAGGAGAGGTGATGCGAGTGCAAGGTGACCGGCAAGGCGGCCTAGTGGTTGCAGTCGGCCAGGCTACATTGGCGGAATTCGAGGAGTTGGTATGGGAATAGAAAATACAAGATATTTGGTGGTAGACGATTTTTCGACGATGCGCCGCATCGTCCGCAACCTGCTCAAGGAACTGGGATTCCATAACGTGCAAGAGGCGGAGGATGGCGTGGATGCGCTGGCCAAGCTGCGCGCCGATGAGTTCGACTTTGTCGTGTCCGACTGGAACATGCCGAACATGACCGGCATCGAACTGTTGCGCAACATCCGTGCGGACGCCAAGCTGAAGCACCTGCCGGTGCTGATGGTGACGGCCGAGGCCAAGAAGGAGAACATCATCGAGGCCGCCCAGGCGGGCGCGTCCGGTTATGTGGTAAAGCCGTTTACCGCGGCGACACTGGACGAGAAGTTGAAGAAGATATTCGCCTCAAATCCGCAACTTAACAAGTGAGCCATGCTATGAGCGCCAACGAAACCCAAGATTCCGACGAACTCGAATCGCTGTTCGATAGCATCGTTGCAGCACACACTGCCGAATCCGGCGGAGACGCCACGGCCCCCGCCGCCGATGTGACGGGCGACAAGGTCCTCAATCAGATCGGCCACATGACGCGTACGCTGCACAACACGCTGCGCGAACTGGGCCTGAACAAGGAGATCGAGAAGGCGGCTTCGACCATCCCTGATGCTCGCGATCGCCTGAACTATGTCGCGACCCTGACCGAAAAGGCCGCGGAACGCGTGCTGAACGCCACCGATGCGGCGCAACCCATCGTCGACAAGATGGGTAGCGAGTCGGCAAAATTGGCCGGACAGTGGCAGATGCTGTTCGACAAGAAACTGGACGTCGAGCAGTTCAAGAATCTGGTGATGCAGACCCAGGCGTTCCTGAACGATGTGCCGAACCAGACCAAGGCGACCAATACCCACTTGATGGAAATCATGATGGCGCAGGATTTCCAGGATCTGACCGGACAAGTGATCAAGAAGATCATCGAAGTGACCAAGACCATGGAGCAGCAGCTGGTGTCGCTGCTGCTGGAGAGCGCGCCGCCCGAAGTGAAGGCGGAGTTCGATACCGGCTTGTTGAACGGCCCGGTCATCAATGCGGCAGGACGCAGCGACGTGGTGACCAGCCAAGACCAGGTGGACGATCTGCTCGAGAGCCTGGGATTTTAATTACGTAGGGGCACGGCGCGCCGTGCCCGTACACATTGCGGCGCGCCGAGCTTTTACACATTGCGGTCGTGCCCCTACGCAAGGAGAAGAAAATGAACGATTTTGCCGGCATGGAGGAGTTGTTGAGCGATTTCCTGTTGGAAGCGGGAGAGATGCTTTCCGATGTGGACAGCAAGCTGATGGAACTGGAGAAACGTCCGGACGATGCCAGCCTGCTCAACGAGATATTTCGCGGCTTCCACACCATCAAGGGCGGTGCAGGTTTTCTCAATGCGACCGAGTTGGTGGCGTTGTGCCACTTGACCGAGAATCTGTTCGACAAGTTGCGTAACCGCGAATTGACGCTGAGCGCCGAATTGATGGACACGATATTCGCGGCGACCGCCGAGGTGCGCAAGATGTTCAGTGCATTGCAGCAGAACCAGCAGCCGACGGCGGCGCCCGCCGAGATACTGGAGAACCTCAAGGCGGCACTGGACGGGAAAGCCATAGTCAAGGTTGCGGCAGCCGCACCGGCCTCGCAGCCCGCCGCCGATACCGCGCCGGGTGCGAAGGCGCCCGATGGCGTCGACTGGAATGCGCTATACACCGCGCTGACCGGGACCGATATCGTTGCCACCGTCGGCGTTACGCGCGACCAAGAGAAGATCGCCTCGGCGATATCCGAGGAAGAATCCACGAAGAAGGCATTCGGTCGCCGCGGCGCCGATGCGCCCGGCACCACGGTCGGCCGTCGCGACGGCGATGTGGCGCCGAAAGAGGCCAAGGAGACCACGATACGCGTGGATACCGATCGCCTCGACCAGGTGCTCAACCTGTCCGGCGAAATCGGCCTGACCAAGAACCGCCTGACCCATCTGCGCTCCGACATCCTGCAGGGTCGCAACGATGTCGATACGTTGCGCGAACTCGATCGCTCAGTCACCCAGCTCGACATGCTGGTGGTCAACCTGCAGAACGCGGTGATGAAGACGCGCATGCAGCCCATCGGCCGTTTGTTCAAGAAATATCCGCGCCTGGCGCGCGACCTCGCCCGCTCGCTGGGCAAGGATGTCGAACTGGTGCTGGTCGGCGAAGAGACCGAGATGGACAAGACCATGATCGAGGATCTCAACGATCCGCTGGTCCACCTGGTTCGCAACGCGGTGGACCACGGCGTCGAGACCATCGAGGGGCGTGTCGCCGCCGGCAAGCCGGAGAAGAGCATCGTCGAACTCTCCGCGCGTCAGGAGGGCGACCATATCCTGATCACCATCACCGACGACGGCCGCGGCATGCGCCCCGAAGTGATACGCAACAAGGCCATCGAGAAGGGGCTGATCACCAACGAGATCGCCAACACGCTGGACGAGAAGCAATGCATGGAACTGATCTTCCTGCCGGGATTCTCGACCAAGGAAGAAATATCCAGCGTATCCGGCCGCGGCGTGGGCATGGACGTGGTGAAGACCAACATCCAGAAACTCAACGGCACGATAGATATCCATTCAGAGCCGGGCCGGGGCAGCGTCTTTACGATTGCCTTGCCGCTGACGCTGGCGATCCTGCCGGTGCTGATCCTGCGTCTGGGCGACCAGTCTTTTGCCGTGCCGCTGTCTATGGTGCGCGAAATTTTGTCGGTGACGCCCGAGCAGCTTCAGCAGGTCTCTGGGCGGGCGACCATGGTGGTTCGCGGCGAAGTCTTGCCGGTACTGCCGCTGGCGCAACTGATAGGCTGGGAAGCCAGCGACGTACCGCCGGAAGTCGGCGTGCTGATGCAGTTCGGCAGCAACAGCTTCATCCTTTCGGCGGACGGATTCGCCGGGCACGACGACGTGGTCATCAAGTCGCTCGACACCTTCCGGCCAAAGGGCGTGGCGGGCGTCACGATGTCCAGCGAAGGCGACATCGTGCTGATCCTGGATATCAAGGAACTGCTGAGCGACGTGCGCGGGCATTGATGCTGCAACACGGATGACAAAATCGGAATGCCAATGAAAAACTCAAACAGTCGGATCGTCGTCGGGGCATTGCTCAGCGCGGTGTTGCTGGCCGGGCATGCGCTGTATTTCCGTACCGTCGGCGTCGCGCTTGCGGATGCGTTGCTGTTCGTCGCCATCGTGCTGGGCTGGGGTTACTTGCTGCGACTTGCGGCCAGTGAAAGTGTCGAGGTGAAACGTGATCAGGCGGATCAGGGCGATGTGGCGCTGATACACGAGAGCAACGGCCTGCATGTGCAGCTTGGGCAGGAGGTGGCCAATCAGCTCGCTTCGGCGCATACCGAGCTGGGCAATACCCAGGCGATCCTCAGCGATGCCATCGGCAAGCTGGTCAGCACCTTTACCGCACTGGCGGACGATGTGCGCGCACAGCAGGCGCTGACCATGTATATCTCCGGCGGCGAAAAAGACGATAGCGGTCACGATGCGAAAGAGAAGTTCGAGCATTTTGTGAAGCTGACGTCGGATGCGATGAACGAGTTCGTCGACAGCACCGTGCAGAACAGCAAGCATGCGATGGAGCTGGTTGAGAAGATGGATGCGATCAATCACGAGGTCTCCAGCATCCTCAATATCCTGAACGAGGTCGAGGGCATCGCCAAGCAGACCAATCTGCTGGCGTTGAACGCGGCGATCGAGGCCGCGCGTGCGGGCGAGGCCGGGCGCGGGTTTGCAGTCGTGGCCGACGAAGTGCGCAACCTGTCGGAGAACACCAACAAGTTCAGCAAGCAGATACGTTCGCTGGTGCATAACGTCAACGATGCGCTGGTCGACGCCGAACAATCCATCAACAAGCTCGCGGCCAGCGACATGACCTTCGTGATGGATTCCAAGCAGCATGTCCAGGGCATGATGTCCGATCTCAGCGCGCTGAATGCGACGATCGCGCAGAATGCCATCGAGCTGAGGGTAATCAACGAGAAGGTCGAACAGAACGTCGGTGTGGCGGTGTCCACGCTGCAGTTCCAGGATATGAGCTCGCAATTGATCGCCCATGCGCAGATGCGAATCGCGGCACTGCAGGAAGTCGCCAGCCAGATGAGCGCCGGGGCCGATAGCCCCAGTCGCGACATGTATTTGCAGCAGATCGCCGCTTACCGTGACTCGCTGAACCAGCATGTGATGGGGCTGGATGCGAAGAAGACCAATCCGGTCGCCCAGGACAATTTTGATACGGGCGACATCGAGCTGTTCTGACGTTCTCCGTTGCTACTTTAGTCTCTCCCTGATTGCATTTTTCGATTGCTTCATGCAATCTGTAAACCTGTGCAAGCGACCCTTGCACCTATAACCAGAACGAGTGAAAAACATGGCAAAAACCGTACTGACTGTCGACGATTCCGCCTCCATCCGCCAGATGGTGGCCTTCACCCTGAAGTCTGCCGGATATACCGTCATCGAGGCGGCCGATGGGCAGGAAGGCTTGGACAAGGCCAAGACCAACGCCGTCAATCTGGTGCTGACCGACCAGAACATGCCCAAGATGGACGGGCTGACCCTGATCAAGGCGTTGCGCGGCCTGCCGCAATACCGCAGCACGCCCATCCTGATGCTGACGACCGAATCCAGCGATGCGATGAAATCGCAGGGCAAGGCAGCGGGCGCGACCGGCTGGCTGGTCAAGCCGTTCGACCCGCAGAAGCTGCTCGAGGTCGTCAAGAAAGTCGTCGGCTAGAACATCGCAGTGCACGCCGGTTAGCTATGCGCCGGCACACGCCACAATGCATACCAGGGGAAGCCAATGTCTATCGACATGAGCCAGTTTTATCAGGTGTTCTTCGAGGAGTCGGGGGAACATCTCGCGAACATGGAGAGCCTGCTGCTTGGGCTGGATCTCGCCGCACCGGATGACGATCAGCTGAATGCGATCTTCCGCGCCGCACATTCGATCAAGGGCGGCAGCGGCACCTTCGGTTTCACCGATATGACCGAGGTCACGCATGTGCTCGAGACCTTGCTGGATCGCATACGCAAGCACGAGATCGCGATCACTTCCGCGATGGTAGATGCTTTCCTGGAGGCGGGTGACGTGCTTCACGGCATGCTAGACGCGCACCAGAACGGCGGCGAGGCAGACAAGGCTGCCGCGGCCGAGGTCAAGGTCAAGCTGGAAAGGCTCACGGGCGATTCAGGCGGCAAGGCCGCACCCGTGGCGACGCCACCAGTCGAGGCGGCTCCTGCGGCTGCCGCCCCATCCTCGCAGCATACCTATAGCATCCGTTTCGCCAAGACGCCGGCGATCTTCCCTTCCGAGGCACAACTCACCAATCTGCTGGAAGACCTCGGCAACCTAGGCAAGATCGAGAATCAGCAGATAGCCGAGGATTCAGTCTCGTTGACGCTGACCGCCTGGGCGGGCGAGGCGGAATTGCGCGACATCTTCTCCTTCTTCCTGGAGCCGGAGCAGCTGACGATCACGCTGCAGGGCGATGCAATCTCCTCGTCCGAGGACGGGGACGGCTATGGGTTCTTCGTCGAGCCTGAGCAGATCAAGGCGGGTATCGAGGACGAGCAGGGTTACGGCTTCTTCGTCGAGCCCGAGCAGATCAAGGCTGATGCCGAGAATGCGCAGGGCTACGGCTTCTTCACCGAGGTGACGCCTCCCGTGGAGTCTGCTGCGACGAGCGCAAACGCCCCGGCCGCGGACTTGGCGCCGGGAGAGACCCCGCATCGCCGCGCTACCGACAGGGCCGCCCCTGCCGCCGAGACCTCAATCCGCGTTAGCGTCGAGAAGGTCGATCAGATGATCAACCTGGTCGGCGAACTGGTGATCACCCAGTCCATGCTGGCGGAGATCGCCTCGCATCTCGACCCGGTGTTGCATGAGTCGTTGGTCAGCGGATTGGCGCAACTCGAACTCAACACCCGCGAGCTGCAGGAATCGGTGATGTCGGTGCGCATGATGCCGATCAACTTCGTGTTCAGTCGCTTCCCGCGGCTGGTGCGCGATCTGGCCGGCAAAATGAACAAACAGGTGCAGCTCAAACTGGTCGGAGAAGGCACAGAACTGGACAAGGGCCTGATCGAAAAGATCAGCGATCCGCTGCCCACCTGGTGCGCAACAGTCTGGATCACGGCGTCGAGATGCCGGAGGAACGCATTGCCAAGGGCAAGGACCCGCAGGGCACGATCACGTTGCGTGCAGCACATCAGGGCGGCAACATCGTCATCGAAGTGACGGACGATGGCGCCGGGTTGAACCGCGAGCGCATCCTGGCCAAGGCCAAGGAAAAGGGTATCCCGATCAGCGATAGCGCCAGCGACGCCGAAGTGTGGCAGCTGATCTTCGCCCCCGGCTTTTCGACTGCCGCCGTCGTCACCGACGTCTCCGGGCGCGGCGTTGGCATGGATGTGGTCAAGAAGAACATCGAGGGCATAGGCGGTCGCGTCGAGCTGTCATCCAGGTCAGGCCAGGGCAGCACCGTAACGATCCGGCTGCCGCTCACGCTGGCGATCCTGGACGGATTGTCGGTCGCGGTCGGCGACCAGATCTACATCATCCCGCTCAGCTTTATCAGCGAATCGTTGCAGCCCAAGAGCGAAGACCTCAAGGAGATCAGTGGGCAGGGGCAGGTCGTGCATGTGCGCGGCGAATATGTGCCCATGGTCGCGTTGCACGAAGTCTTCGGCATTACGCCCCGGGTGACCAATCCGGCCGACGGCATCCTGGTGCTGCTGGAGGGCGAGGGCAAGAAGGTCGCGTTGTTCGTGGACGAATTGTTGGGCCAACATCAGGTTGTCATCAAGAGTCTGGAGACTAATTACCGTCGCGTGTCGGGAATCTCCGGCGCGACCATCATGGGCGACGGGCGCGTCGCGATGATCATGGACGTCACGGCGATGATCAAGATGTCGCAGGCCTGATGTACGCACACAGGAATCGCAGTAACGCAGTCGAATGAACCGCATCAATCGCAGCAACCATGGTTTTTGAATGAAGATCAACGGGCAATAGAGAGGGGGCATCATGCAAGAGAATCAGGGGCAGGCGGCGGACAGCCGCGAACTGCTGACATTCACGCTGGGCAGCGAGGAATACGGCATCGACATCCTCAAGGTGCAGGAGATACGCGGCTACGACGCGGTCACCACGATCGCGAACTCGCCGGATTTCATCAAGGGTGTGATCAATCTGCGCGGCATCATCGTGCCTATCGTGGACATGCGCATCAAGTTCGGTCTCGGCAACGTGACCTATAACAATCTTACCGTCGTGATTATCTTGAACGTCGCCAGCCGCGTCGTCGGCATGGTGGTGGACGGCGTGTCCGACGTGATCGCGCTGACGGCGGAGCAGCTGAAGGCCGCGCCGGAATTCAGCGGGACGATGGATACCCAGTACATTACCGGGCTGGGCACCGTGGACGACCGCATGATCATCGTCGTCGACATCGAAAAACTGATGACCAGCCGCGACATGGACCTGGTCGAAATGGCTGCTGCTTGATTACGTATCGAACAATAACAGGAGAATCATCATGGCAAGTATGACAGTAGCAAAACGACTGGGCCTGGGCTTCGGCGCAGTGATCACGCTGATGATCGTCATCGCGGTGCTGGCTATCACCAGCATGCGCAGTGCCGATATGGGGATCGAAACTATCGTCCAAAAGGAATTTCCCAAGACCGTGTGGGCGAACAACATGATCGACGGCATCAACAATATCGCCCGTTCGATGCGCAACGCCTTGCTGGAAACGGCGCCGGAAAAGATTCGTCTTGAAATGGAGCGCATCGAGAAAGAGCGCTCCATCATCAAGGAAAATCTCGAGAAACTGAAAGAAAGCATCAAGTCCGAGAAGGGTTTGGCTGCGTTGAAGGTCGTCGAAGATGCGCGCGGCGCTTATGTCGGTTCGCAGGATGAATTCATCAAGCTGATGAACAGCGGACGCCAAGAAGAGGCCAAGGTGTTGCTGCTGAGCCGCATTCGCGCCGAGCAACGCGTCTATCTTGATTCTGTAGTCAAGCTGATCGATCTGCAAACCGAGCGGCTGAACGAGATCGGTGACGAGACTGAAGCCAGCGTGAATCGGGCGATCATGATGATTATCGTGCTATCCATCATCGCACTGATCGCAGCGATCGTGATCGGTATGATGATCGTGCGCAACCTGATGAAGCAGTTGGGCGGCGAACCGGACTACGCGGCCGAAGCGGTGCACAAGATCGCCGGCGGCGACCTGACCCACAACCTCGATATCAAGCCGGGTGACACCAGCAGCCTGCTGTACTCGCTGAAGACCATGCAGGACAGCCTGCGTGCCATCGTCGCCGAGATCAAGAACATCGTCGAGGCGGCGGCTATCCGCGGCGACTTCAGCGTCAAGATGGACCTGACCGGCAAGGCGGGTTACACCAAGGAACTGTCCGACCTGCTGAACAGCCTGTCCAACGTCTCCGAGACCGGCCTGAACGACGTCACCCGTGTCGCTACCGCGCTGGCCAACGGCGACCTGTCGCAGAAGATCACCGGCGATTATGCTGGCGTGTTCGACCGCACCAAGAACGGCGTGAACGGAACCGTGGACGCGCTGACCAAGATCGTCGGCGAGATCAAGGCCATCGTCGAAGACGCCGCGGTGCGCGGCAGCTTCGCCACCAAGATGGACCTGAACGGCAAGGCCGGTTACACCAAGGAACTGTCCGACCTGTTGAACCAGCTGTCCGACGTG
>JAUXOL010000020.1 GCA_030682375.1 Gallionella sp.
ATTACCCATGTGAAAGTAGGTCATCGTCAGACTCCTTACAAGCAATCAACCCCCTCCAGAAATGGTGGGGGTTTTTTGTTTTTGCACTTCCGCAGAGTTCACAACAACGCCCTTCCGCTAACGGCGGGGCGCTTTGCTTGGAAGCGGGCGGGGTTTAGCGTGCAGGGACCCGGCTCAATCGGGTATTCTTTCGCCAGATTCGAATTCGGGAGGCCGCGCATGACCAGACAGATCCAGGAAGCCTACATCGTCGCCGCGACGCGCACGCCGGTGGGCAAAGCCCCCCGCGGCATGTTCCGCAACACACGACCGGACGATCTGCTCGCTCATGTGCTGAAAAGCGTGCTGATGCAATGTCCCGATCTGGAGTCGGGGGCGGTGCAGGATGTGATCGTCGGCTGCGCGATGCCGGAAGCGGAGCAGGGAATCAACGTGGCGCGCATCGCTTTGCTGCTGGCGGGGTTGCCGCATGGTGTACCGGGCGTGACGGTGAACCGGTTTTGCGCCTCCGGCCTGCAGGCGGTGGCGATGGCGGCCGACCGCATCCGCCTCGGCGAGGCGGACGTGATGATCGCGGGCGGGGTCGAGAGCATGAGCATGATCCCGATGATGGGCAACAAGGTGGCGTTCAACCCGGAGATATTCGCGCAAGAGGAGAATGTATCCATCGCCTACGGCATGGGCATTACCGCCGAAAAGGTGGCGGAGCGCTGGAAGATATCGCGTGAGGCGCAGGACGGGTTTGCGCACGAGAGTCATCGCCGTGCATTGCAGGCCATCGCCGCAGGATCGTTCCTCGACGAGATCTCGCCGTATACCATCGCCGAACATCAATCCGACCTCGTGGCCCGCGAGCTGCGCAGCATCACGCGCAACGCGATGCAGGACGAAGGTCCGCGCGCCGACACCACGCTGGAAGCGCTGGCGAAGCTGCGCCCGGTGTTTGCGCAGAAAGGCTCGGTGACAGCCGGGAACAGTTCGCAGATGTCGGACGGCGCGGCGGCGGTGGTGTTGTGCAGCGAGGCGGCGCTGAAGCGTTACAACCTGACGCCCATCGGCAAGTTCCTGGGCTATGCGGTGGCGGGGGTGGAACCCGCGATCATGGGCATAGGCCCGAAGGCGTCGATTCCGCTTGCCTTGCGTCAGACCGGCCTGCAATTGCAGGACATGGACTGGATCGAGCTCAACGAGGCGTTTGCCGCGCAGTCGCTTGCGGTGATCGATGATGTCGGACTGGATCGTGAAAAGGTGAATCCGCTCGGTGGGGCTATCGCGCTGGGCCATCCGCTAGGCGCGACCGGTGCGATCCGCACCGCGACCTTGCTGCATGGGCTGCGTCGCCGCAAACAGAAATACGGCATGGTGACCATGTGCATAGGCACTGGCATGGGGGCGGCGGGTATCTTTGAGGCGTTGTAGATGCCGGCGAACAATCAACAAGAACTTCATATGAATCAACAAGGTTTTCCAACTTATTTCGACGTGGATCACGCGCTGATCGAACATTTGAACGGCGAGTGCCACGACTGGGCTGGCATGGACGGCGATGCGCTGCAGCGGGCGCTGCGCGTGCAGGGCGACCAGTGGTATGCGCTGGTCGCCGACCGCTGTCCGCATCTGTTCGCCGCCGCGCCAGTTTTTATTACCAATGCACAGTTGCAGCAAATGAATGCGGTCATCGCGGCGGTGGAGCGGGTGGTGGCGCTGCCGGGCTGGCATGAGGGGGCGAGCACGACCAAGGGGGTGTTCTACGGTTACGACTTCCACCTCAACGAGCAGGGTGCGCACCTGATCGAGATCAACACCAACGCGGGCGGAGCTTTCCTCAATGCGCTGCTGATCGATAGTCAGCGCGAGGCGGTGTTGTATGGTGCGGCGGCGGCAGAAGAAAACCTGGAGCAGCAGTTCCTCGCGATGTTCCGCGACGAGTATCGGCTGGCGCGCGGCGATGAGGCGCTCAAGTCCGTCGCAATCGTGGACGAGCAGCCGGAGTCGCAATACCTTTATCCCGAATTCCTGCTGGCGCAACGCATGTTCGAACGCGCGGGCATCGCGGCCCATATCGCCGACCCGTCGGCGTTGCAAGTGCGGGGCGATGGATTGTATTTCGGCGAGCAGAAGATCGACCTGGTTTACAACCGCCTGACCGATTTCTCGCTGCAGCAGCATCCCGTATTGCGGCAGGCGTATCTCGATGGCTGTGTTGTGATGACGCCCAACCCTGCGCATTACGAGCGTTATGCCGACAAACGCAATCTCGCAAGGTTGAGCGATGCAGATACCTTGAACAGGCTGGGAGCGAGCGATACCGATGTCGCGGTCTTGCTGGCGGGCGTGCCGAGAACGATAGCCGTGGAACCGGCTCTGGAAGACATGCTGTGGGCGGAACGCAAGCAGTGGTTCTTCAAGCCCAACACGGGATTCGGCAGCAAGGGGGCTTATCGCGGAGAAAAACTCACCAAGCGGGTGTTCGGCGAGATCATGCAGTCCGACTATGTCGCGCAAAGAATGGCGCCCCCCGGCGAGCGCAAGGTGTGCCAGCCGGACGTTGAACCGCAATTGCTGAAATACGACGTACGCTGCTATACCTATGATGGTCAGGTGCAATTGATTGCCGCGCGGCTCTATCAGGGGCAGACCACTAACTTTCGCACGCCGGGGGGCGGCTTCGCGCCGGTGCGCGTGGTCGAGTAGAATGCCCGCATGTTGATCTATTCGTTTCTGGCAATCGGTATCGGTGCGGCGCTCGGCGCATGGGCGCGTTGGGGGCTGGGGCTATGGCTCAATCCGTCGTTGCCGGAACTGCCGCTGGGCACGCTGTCGGCCAACCTGGTCGGCGGTTATCTGATTGGGCTGGCGATAGCCTTCTTTCTGCAGCATCCCGGTATCTCGCCGGAGTGGCGCTTGTTCATCATCACCGGCTTCCTCGGCGGATTAACGACCTTCTCGACATTTTCGGCGGAGACTGTCACGCTGTTGTTGCGCGGGCAGTATGCGTGGGGTGCAGGCATCATCGCGGCGCACTTGGGCGGCTCGCTGCTGATGACCGTAATGGGAATTCAAACCGTTAAGTGGTTACAAGGAGCGCAATGATGAATGTACTGACTTTCTACGTTGGCGAGAAACAACATCACGATGGGATGCCGTTATACGAATGGTTGTTGAAGGAGGCGCGGGAGCTGGGTGTGCATGGCGGTTCTGCGTTCCGCGCCATCGCGGGCTTCGGGCGACATGGGCGCCTGCATGACGACATGTTTTTCGAACTGGCTGGAGAGCTGGCGGTGAAGGTGGAGTTCATCCTCGACGACACTCTGGCCGGGCAGATGATGCAGCGCGTGCAAGCCCAGAATGCAAAAGTGTTCTACACACGCCACGAGATTGGGGCTGGGATACTCTGAGTTTCCGGATTTCTGTCATTGCAGAGATTCGCTTGTGCGGAATCTCAAAACAAAACCCCTCGCCGTTTGCACCGCGAGGGGTTTTGTTCGTAAGGATTGCGGAGTTACTTGATGCGCATTCCCGGCTGAGCGCCGGTATCCGGCGACAGCACGAACAGCCCCGGCGTCTCGCCCGAGGCAGCCAGCACCATGCCTTCGGACATGCCGAACTTCATCTTGCGCGGCGCCAGGTTGGCGACCATCACCGTCATGCGTCCCTTCAGCTTCTCCGGATCGTAAGCCGACTTGATGCCGGCGAACACCGTGCGCGGCTGTGCCTCGCCGATGTCCAGTGTCAGCTTCAGCAGCTTCTCCGCCCCTTCCACATGTTCCGCGTTGACGATGTGCGCCACGCGCAGATCGACTTTCATGAAGTCGTCGATGCTGATTGTGTCGGCGATGGGGGCGATAGCGTTCTGCTGGTGTTCGGCGTGGCGAGTCTCGGAGTGTGCTTCAGTCATGGGTTTCAGGCTTTCCTGGTTGGCTGCGACCATCGCCTCGATCAGTTTGGGGTCGAGGCGGGTCGCCAGATGTTGATAAGCATTGATGCGAGTAGGCAATACGGCGAGGTCGTTCCATGCGAAGTCGCGCTCCAGACAGAACAGTTCGCGCGCAACGCGCGAGGTCAGCGCGGGCAATACCGGACTTAGCAAGACCGAGAGCACATAGAAACCGTGCAGGGCGCGCGAGCAAACGTCGTGCAGCGCGTCGCGCTGAGTATCGTCCTTGGCTAACGTCCAAGGGGCAGCGGCAGCGATCTCGCCGTTGATGCGGTCGGCCAGCGCCATGATGTCGCGCAGCGCGCGGGCGTAATCGCGATTCTCGAACGATTCGGAGACAGTGTGCCCGCTGCCAATCGCGCCATCCAGCAGGGGCTTGCCGTCGGCAAAGGCGAGCTTGCCGTCGAAGAACTTGGTCAGGAAGCCAGCGCAACGGCTCGCGATATTGATGTATTTGCCGATCAGGTCGCTGTTCACCTTCGCCACGAAATCGTCGAGGCTGAGGTCGAGGTCTTCCATCGTGCCGTTGAGTTTCGCGGCGTAGTAGTAGCGCAGGTATTCGGTGTTCTGGATGTGCGTAACATAGCTGCGCGCGGTGATGAAGGTGCCGCGCGATTTGCTCATCTTCTCGCCGTTGACGGTGAGGAAGCCGTGGGCGAACAGCTTGGTCGGCGTGCGGAAGCCGGCGTGTTGCAGCATCGCGGGCCAGAACAGCGCGTGGAAATACAGAATGTCCTTGCCGATGAAGTGGTACAGCTCGGCGTCCGAATCCGGCTTCCAGTAGTCGTCGAAGTTCAGACCCTTGGCCTTGCACAGTTGCTGGAAGCTGCCCATGTAGCCGACCGGCGCGTCCAGCCACACGTAGAAATACTTGCCCGGTGCATCCGGGATTTCGAAGCCGAAGTAGGGCGCATCGCGCGAGATGTCCCAGTCGGAGAGTTTGTTCTCGCCCTCGGCGCCTAGCCACTCCTGCATCTTGTTGGCGGCTTCTTGTTGTAGCGGTGGTTCTTTAGTTAGCTTTCCTGTTGTCCATCCGCGCAGGAACTGCTGGCAGGTGTCGGCGGAGAGCTTGAAGAAATAGTGGTCGGAGTTGCGCAGTTCCGGTTTCGCGCCTGACACCGCGGAGAAAGGTTCGATCAGGTCGGTAGGCGCATAGGCGGCACCGCAGACTTCGCAGTTGTCGCCGTACTGGTCCTTGGCGTGGCACTTCGGGCATTCGCCCTTGATGAAGCGATCCGGCAGGAACATGTTCTTGACCGGGTCGTAATACTGTTCGATGGAACGCACCTCGATCAGGCCGTTGGCCTTGAGCGTGCGGTAGATGCCCTGTGCGCATTCCTTGTTCTCATTCGAATTGGTCGAGCCGTAGTTGTCGAACTCGACGTGGAACGCCTTGAAGTCGTCGAAATGTTCTTGCCACACGCGCGCGATCAGTTGCTCCGGCGTGACGCCTTCCTTCTCGGCGCGCAGCATGATGGGCGTGCCGTGGGTATCGTCGGCGCACACGTAGTGGCATTCATGGCCGCGCATCTTCTGGAAGCGCACCCAGATGTCGGTCTGGATGTATTCGACCAGATGGCCGAGATGGATACTGCCGTTGGCGTAGGGCAGCGCGGAGGTGACGAGGATTTTGCGCGTGGTCATTGGGATGTTGCCGAAAGCTGTGAGGGGGCGGATTTTAGCAAATCGCGCGCGGCGGCTGCGAATTGTTTGAATTCGCAGTGTCGCCATGCGGGGGATTGTGGAACCAGGCCGACTCCTGCAAGATCGCGTTCATGTCAGAACTATCTGAGAAATCTTACGTCGTTGCGCAGCCGGATCGCGGCATGTCGCCTGTTATCGATGCGCCCGTCGTCGATGTGATGGGGCGACCCTTGCGCGACCTGCGCATCTCGGTCACCGACCGCTGCAACCTGCGCTGCACCTATTGCATGCCGCGCGCGGTGTTCGACGAGAACCACAGCTTCCTGCCGCGCGCCGAGCTGCTGAGCTTCGAGGAGATCGAGCGTCTGGCGCGACAGTTCGTCGGGCTCGGGGTGCGGAAGATACGTCTGACCGGCGGCGAGCCGCTGCTGCGGCGCGGCATCGAGCAACTCGTCGAGCGCCTCGCCCGGTTGCAGACTACGGCTGGTGCGCCGGTCGAGATCGCGCTGACCACCAACGGCGTGCTGCTGGCCAAAAAGGCGCAGGCGCTGAAGGATGCCGGATTGACTCGCATCACCGTCAGTCTGGACGGTTTGAGCGAGGCCACTTTCCGCCGCATGAGCGATACCGATACACCGGTGCAGACGGTGCTGGACGGCATCGCCGAGGCGCAACGCCTCGGGCTCGCGCCGGTCAAGGTCAATATGGTGGTCAGGCGCGGCGTGAACGATCACGAGATCGTCGCGATGGCCGGACACTTCCGCAATAGCGGCATGGTGTTGCGCTTCATCGAATATATGGACGTCGGTTGCAGCAACGGTTGGCGCATGGACGAGGTCGTTCCGGCGCGCGAGATGCTGGATCGCGTCGCCGCGCGCTATTCGCTGCGACCGGTCGATCCCAACTATGTCGGCGAGGTGGCGGAACGCTGGCTTTATGCCGACGGCGGCGGCGAGATCGGCGTGATCGCCTCGGTCACCCAGGCGTTCTGCCACGAATGCACCCGCGCCCGGCTGTCCACCGACGGTCGGCTCTACACCTGTCTGTTCGCTACCGATGGGCTGGACTTGCGTGCGCCGCTGCGCGGCGGGATGTCGGAAGGCGAGCTGGTTGAATCAATCGCCGCCTGCTGGCGGCGGCGCGGCGACCGCTATTCGCAACTGCGCCATGCGGGGGGTGGGATCGTGGCCCAGAAGATCGAAATGTCCTATATCGGCGGATAGTGAGCTATGCGGATTGTCAGATTGGCGTCAGCCTTGTTGCAGAAAAACAACACAATTTAACAATATTGCAACAATGGCTACCGTACCGAATATTAGTTATGGATAATGCGATTCAGAATTCTCTGAGGTATTGAGAGTTTTCGAGGGGTCGGCAGTCTTTGCGACCATAACCGGAAATTTCATTAGGAGTATTACATGCAAAAGAAAATCATCGCTCTGGCTATCGCAGCCGCAGTATCCGCACCGGCTTTCGCCGACAGCAACGTTACCGTTTATGGCGTGGCTAACGTGTCTTACGACATGACCAAGACTGGTTCCACAGCTGCTGCCACTGACTTCAGCAGCAACAAGGTATCCAGCAACACTTCCCGTCTGGGTTTCAAGGGCAACGAAGATCTGGGTGACGGCCTGTCGGCTGTTTGGCAGATCGAGTCGCTGATCCAGATCGACGGTCAAACTGCAGCCGGTAATACTCTGGCTAACCGCAACACCTTTGCTGGCCTGAGCAGCGCATCCGCCGGTACCGTGTTGATGGGTCGTCACGATACGCCGTACAACATCTCTAACCGCAAGTACGACCTGTTCGCTGACGGTCTGGCCGATAATCGCTCCATCATGGGCGGCGGCACGGCACTGACTACGGTTGGTGCTTCGTTCAATGGTCGTCAGCCTAACGTGCTGGCGTACATTTCGCCAGCAATGAGCGGCTTCACCGGTGCAGTCGCCTATGTGGCAGGTGCAGAAGGCCAGACTCTGGCAGCTCAGACCAAGGGTAGCGCATGGTCGTTGGCTGCTCTGTACGGCAATGGCCCGATCTCGGCTAACTTCGCTTACGAAGTCCACAACATCGGCAATGCTCCAGGAACTCTGGGTCCCGTCGCTGGCGTAGTCGGTTCTGTTAAGGAGTCCGCGTGGAGCATCAGCGGCGGCTACAAGGTTGCCGAGTTCGAAATCAACGGTATCTACGAAAAGACCAGCGACAACTTCGGCGGTCAGGCTGCTCTGGGTACCGGCGCATTGGCGGCAGGTTCCGACGTTCTGGGCCACCGTGCTTACTACCTGTCCGGCAAGTACAACTTCGGCAGCAACGCTGTGAAGCTGGCTTATGCTGACGCAGGCTCTCTGGCAATGGGTGGCAATACTGGCGCGACTCAAGTGACCGTCGGTTTCGACCATAGCCTGAGCAAGCGCACCACCGTGTATGCTCTGTACACGCAGTTGAGCAATGACACTGCCGGTGCATACTTGCTGTCCCCTAACGGTACGGGTGCCCCTGCAGTTGGCGGCGCCGGTGCCAAGCCGACAGCCTTCTCGTTCGGCATGAAGCACACTTTCTAATCTCGGGCATCCGCAAGGGTGCGATGGTTTAGAAACTAAACGGGCCTCTTCGGAGGCCCGTTTTTATTTTTGCAATTTCAGTCTCACTTGTGCCTCATAGAGATGAGCGCGGTCGCTTAGTTACATTGGGTACGGCTGATGCGGGTTGCAATGTTCTTTCCGTTATGTCTAAAATGCCACTACTTTTGTAGTGAGGGGATTGAAATGGGGATGCCGGTCAGAATCGATGATGCATTGTATGAACTTGCGCGTACCGAGGCGCAGGTGGAGCACCGCACGATTGCAGGGCAAATCGAATACTGGGCAACAGTGGGGCGGGCAGCCTTGGACAATCCTGATCTGCCGGTAAGTTTTGTGGCGGAAGCATTGGCCTCGATGCGCGAACCTCGGGAACAATCGACGTCTTTTGTACCTCGCATACGCCGGGCATGAGTTTCAGCATCCAGCAGACCAAGCGGTTTTCCCGTCAATACAAGAAGCTGCATGACAACGTGGCGGCAGATGTCGATGACGCTGTGGCAGAAGTTGGCAAGCAACCTTTGATCGGGGAGCGAAAAAAAGGCGATCTCGCCGACTTGTATGTCCACAAGTTCCGTAGTCAGGGACAACTCTATCTGCTGGGGTACAGCATCGAAGCAGAAGTAAGGTTGGTGTACCTTGAGGCCATCGGCCCCCATGAAAACTTTTATCGCGATCTCAAGCGCTGAATCTCCCAAAACAGCCTGCTTCGATTCCATGAACGACCAACAATTGCTGCGCTACGGCCGCCACATCCTGCTCGACGAGATCGGCATCGAGGGGCAACAGCGCCTGCTGGATGCTCGCGCGCTAATCGTCGGTCTTGGCGGGCTGGGCTCGCCCGCCGCGCTGTATCTGGCCGCCAGCGGCGTCGGGCATTTGACGCTGTGCGACCATGACACCGTGGATGTCAGCAACCTGCAGCGCCAGATCGTTCATCGCACCTCGACCATCGGTCAGCCCAAGGTCTTGTCGGCGCAGGCAGTATTGGAAGATATCAATCCCGAAGTTGTCTGCGTCGCATTGGCTATCCGTGCCGACGAGGCGCGCTTGCGCGAACTGGTCGCGCAGGCCGATGTGGTGCTGGACTGCAGCGACAACTTCACGACGCGTTATGCGGTCAATCGGGCCTGTGTGGCGTTGAAGAAGCCGCTGGTGTCGGGCGCGGCGATCCAGTTTTCCGGGCAAGTGGCGGTGTTCGATCATCGGCTGCCGGAAGCGGCCTGTTACAATTGCTTGTTCCCCGAGGACAGCCAGGCCGCCGAGTTGCGTTGCGCGACCACCGGAGTGTTCGCACCGCTAGTCGGCATCGTAGGCAGTTTGCAAGCGGCGGAGGCGCTGAAGCTGTTGGCTGGTATCGAGCGCGGTCTGAGCGGCAAGTTGCTGACCATAGACGCGCTGGATATGCGCATCGTGCGCAGCAACCTGAGCCGGGACGAATCCTGCTGCGCTTGTGGCGGGAAAGACTGAAGGTAAACAGATGAATGAACTGAACCATTTTTCCGAGGCAGGGCGCGCGCGCATGGTGGACGTTGGGGACAAGGCGAGCACTCAGCGCGTTGCGATCGCCAGCGGCATTCTGCGCATGCAGTCCGCGACGCTGCAACGCATCCGTGACGGCAAAATAGCCAAGGGCGATGTGTTGACGGTGGCGGACGTCGGCGCGGTGATGGCGGCGAAGCGCACGCCGGACATCATCCCGATGTGTCATTCGATCGCATTGACCGGCGTCGAGGTCGAGTTCTCCGAGATCGTCGAGCCGGACGCGCAAGGCTGCGTCGGCATCAGAGTGCTTGCGACGGCAAGCTGCGTTGGCCAGACCGGCGTCGAGATGGAGGCGCTGTGCGCCGCGAATGTCGCGTTGCTGACGATCTACGACATGTGCAAGGCGATAGATCGCGGCATGCGTATCGAATGCGTGCAACTGGAAGAGAAGCGCGGCGGCAAGAGCGGTGTGTGGCGGCGAGGGGACGGCGCATGATCTCGGTATTGCTGTTCGGGCCGGTCGCCGAGCGCGCCGGTACGGCGACGCTGCAGTTCGGGCATCGATCTGGGCTGACATTGCAGCAGTTGCGCGACGAGCTCGCCGCGAGCCATCCGCAGGCGTTCGAGATCGTCTGCTTCACCGCGGTGAACGGCGAACAGATCCGCGATCAGCAGAGTCCATTGGCGGACGGCGACGAGGTCGCGTTCATGGCGAAATTCTCCGGGGGCTGACATGGACGGAATCAAGGACGCGGTGCGCATACAGCAGGAAGACTTCTCGCAGGACGAGGAGATACGCGCGCTGAAATCGAGTTCACAGCGGATGGGCGGCATTGCCACCTTCCTCGGCTGCGCTCGTGATTTTTCTGAGGATCGCGCAGTCACTCGGCTAGGCTTCGAGGCCTACGGCAGCATGGCGCTGGCGGAGATGAACAGACTGCGCGATGAAGCGATGACCCGCTTCGGCCTGCTGGATGCGCGCATCGTGCATCGTATCGGCACGATAGAGGCGGGCGGGCAGATCGTGTTCATTGCCGCTGGCGCCGAGCATCGCGGCCCGGCATTCGATGCCTGTCGCTGGATGATAGACGAGCTGAAACAGCGCGTGCCGATCTGGAAGAAAGAAGTCTCCCCTCAAGGTGACGCATGGGTAACACCTCATCCATGAAATACCTTTGTACAACTACTGCGCTTGGTGATGCTTTGTCGAAAAGCGGCTCGAAATCCTCATGTATATCCACATACACTCCGGTTTCTCGCCGCCTTTCTCCGCGCCTGACCGGCGCTCGTGACGTTGTACAAAGGTATTTATGAGTCCGCCCGTCTTCATCTTCGTCGGCCACTCTGGCTGCGGCAAGACCACGCTGGTCGAAAAACTGATCCCCGAGCTGACTCGGCGCGGCTTGCGCGTCGCGACGATCAAACACGCGCATCACAAGGTGGTGCTCGACACGCCCGGCAAGGACAGCTGGCGCTACAAGCAGGCGGGTGCTTCGATGAGCATGCTGGTGACATCGAACGAATTGCAGCTGGTCGCCGAGGCGGTGGACAGGCGCGAGCCGTTGCAACTGGCGCAACGCTTTCTCGGCGAGGCTGACATCGTGCTGGCCGAAGGCTTCTCGCATGCCGCCGGAGAGAAGATAGAAGTGTTGCGACTGGCCTGCAACAACGAGCCACGCTGCGCAATAGCAGACGGGCTGGTTGCGATGGTGACCGATATGGACGGGATCTATCCGCAGCTGCCGCATTTCGCGCTGGACGATGCAAGCGGCATCGTAGATTTCCTGCTGGCGCGCGCGGGGCGATGATAGCGGATTGCACCGCAGTCATCCTGGCCGGAGGCGATTCGCGCCGCATGGGGCAGGACAAGGCGATGTTGTCGCTGCATGGCCGCACGTTGTTGCAGCATGTGACGGACTCGGTGGCTCAGGTGTTTCCGCAGGTGCTCGTCAGCGTGCGCCAGCCCCGTGCCGGGCTGGGTCTGCCGCAGGTCTGCGATGCATTGCCAGATGGAGGGCCGCTGGCCGGTCTGGCTGCCGCGCTGGAAAGCATCGAGACGCCGTGGCTGTTCGCGGTCGGATGCGATATGCCGTTTGTTTCGCCAGAGGTGATCGAGGCGCTGGCGCTTCAGCGCCTCGGACATCAGGCGGTCGTGCCGGTGGCGCAGGGGCATCCGCAACCGCTGGCGGCGTTCTACGCGCGCGATTGTCTGGATGCGATACGCGAAATTCAGGCGGGCGGCGGCAAGCGCAGCCTGCGTGCGCTGCTGGAACGGCTGGATGTCAGTTATGTGGATGAGGCGCAGCTGAGGGAGTTCGATCCGCAGCTGCGCAGTTTTTTCGATCTGGATACGCCCGCGGATGTCGCGGCGGTGTCGAATGGAGTGAGTTGATGGAATATTTGTCGGTGAGTGCGGCGCAACGCTGCGTACTCGAGTCGGTCGCGGCGATGGGTATCGAGACCATCAGGCTGGAACAGTCGCTGGGGCGGGTGCTGGCGGAGGACATCTGTGCGAATCGCGACCTGCCGCCCTACGACGTGTCGGCGATGGACGGTTTCGCAGTGCGCAGCACCGACCTGGCGGGCGGCTCCGTTGAGCTCGAAGTCGTCGAGGACATCAAGGCAGGCGACATGCCGACCAAGACGGTACAAGCCGGGCAGTGCGCGCGCATCATGACCGGCGCGCCTGTGCCGCAAGGCGCGGATGCGGTCGTGCGGGTCGAGGATAGCGAGACGTTGTCCGATGGGCGCGTGCGATTCACCAGACCCGCTCCGTCTGGCATGGACATCCGGCTGCGCGGCGAAGGCATGCGCAACGGTGATGTCGTGCTGGCTGCGGGTACGGAGATCACGCCCGGTGTCGTCGGCGTGCTGGCGACCGTGAAGTGCGCGCAGTTCCAGGTTTATCGCCGCCCGCGCATCGCTATCCTGTCCACCGGGAATGAGCTGGAAGGGATGGACGAGCCGGTCGATCCGAACAAGATACCGGATGCGAACAGTTACGCGCTGATGGCGCAGGTGCAGGCGCTGGGCATAGAGCCGGTGCTGCTCGGCATCGCGCGCGACGATCCGGTGGAGCTTGAGCGTTATCTGCGGCAGGGACTGGAATACGACATGCTGCTGGTTTCCGGCGGCACCTCGGTCGGCGTGCACGACTACGTCCGGCCGACAGTAGAGGCGCTCGGCGTACAGATGAAATTCTGGCGCGTCGCGATGAAGCCCGGCCATCCGCTGGCGTTCGGCGTGCTGGAACGTGCGGACGGCACGAAGGCCAGGGTGTTCGGGCTGCCCGGCAATCCGGTGTCCAGCATGGTGTGTTTCGAGGAATTCGTCGTCCCCGCATTGCGCAGCATCATGGGCCATGCACGGCTGCATCGCCGCACCGTGAGCGCGCGCCTCGCGCATCCCGTCAAGATGCGTCCTGGCCGCACCGAGTTCGTGCGTGTCGTGCTGAGTCGCGATGGCGAGGGCTATTTCGCGACTTCGACCGGCAATCAGAGCAGCGGCGCGCTGCTGTCCATGGCCAGAGCGGACGGCCTGCTGGTCGCCCCGAGCGACAGCAACGGCCTGGCGGCGGGCGAGACAGTCACCGTGCAGCTGCTCGATGGCGCGGAGTTTCAGGATTCGATGGGTTTCAGGGAGTAAGCATGCAGAAAGCACGCATCGGTATTTTGACGGTCTCGGATCGCGCCAGCCGCGGCGAATACGAGGACAAGGGCGGTCCGGCGATCCACGCGTGGTTCGCCCGCGTGCTGACCTCGCCCTGGGAGGCGGTGGCGCGGGTGATTCCGGACGAGCAGCCGCAGATCGAGGCCGCGTTGCGTGAATTGAGCGATGTCGAAGGCTGCAGCCTGATCGTCACGACCGGCGGCACCGGCCCGGCGCTGCGCGACGTGACGCCGGAGGCGACCGAGGCGGTGTGCGAGAAGATGATGCCGGGCTTCGGCGAGCTGATGCGCACCGCTTCGCTGAAGTTCGTGCCGACCGCGATCCTGTCGCGCCAGACCGCCGGTATCCGCGGCAAGAGCCTGATCGTCAACCTGCCGGGCAAGCCTTCGGCGATAGACGATTGCCTGAGCGCGGTATTTCCGGCGACCCCGTATTGCATCGACCTGATCGAGGGGGCGTATTTCGAATCCGATCCCGAGCAGTGCAAGGCCTTCCGTCCGGCACACGCGAAACCGAAGGCGTAGGCTGCGGCATGTATATAATCTTCAGGACATGCGGCGTAGCGGCCGCGAAATCCATCCTTAGCCATGTGAGGTCGCTCGTATGAGTCGCTTGTTATTGCTGGCCGTCATCGCGGCGGCCGTCTATCTGCTGATACGCTCGTACCGCCGGAAGAGCGAGCTGCAGCAAAAAGAGACGGTCGCCGAAGACATGGTGCGTTGCGCGCACTGTGGCGTGCATCTGCCTCGCAGCGAGAGCATCAAGGCGGGCGATAAATTCTATTGCAGCGCGGAGCATTGCGATGCCGGGCGCGGCTAACCGTTGCGTGAGGTTCCCTTGGGCGTGATGGAAGACCAATCGATACCGGGCTCTCCTGCCGTCGACTTCTGGCGTTCGCTGCGCTATTTCAGTCTGTACCGTCTGGTGCTGAGCAGCTTCTTCGTGTTCTTGGCCGGGACGTTTGGCCCGTCGCTTTCGCTGGGTGCGCGGAACTGGGAGGCGTTCTTCAGCGTCAGCGTGATCTATGCGGCCGTGGTGATGCTCGCCTTCGTGCCGTTGTGGCTGCGCCGTCCGCGCTTCTCCTGGCAGCTGGCCGGCCAGATCGGCGTCGATATCATCGGGCTGTCGGTGCTTTCCTATGCCAGCGGCGGGATACAGAGCAATATCGGACTATTGTTGCTGGTGTCGTTGGCGTCGGCGGGGATGATCAGTCGCGGCAGGGTCACGCTGTTCTTCGCCGCACTGGCCAGTATCGCCGCGCTGCTGGAGCACTCCTATGCGGTGTTGCACGGTGACGCCGATGTGTCGCAGTATCTGCAGGTCGGGTTGCTGTGTGTGTCATATTTTGCGGTGGCCTGGCTGGCTCATGTGCTGGCGAAATATGCGGTAGAGAGCCAGCAACTGGCGCAGCGCCGGGCGCTCGAGCTTGCCAGCCTTGCGGAGGCGAACCGATTGGTGATGCGCGATATGCAGGACGGGGTGCTGGTGGTCGACGATCACGGGATGATCATGCAAATGAATCCGGGCGCGGAGCGGCTGTTGCGCAAGAGCGTCAGTCCCGGGGCATCACTGTCGGAAAACTTCCCCATTCTGTACGGCCAGTATGCGGTATGGAAGCAGAGCGGTAATGCGAGCCGCGAGGCCCTGCAGCTGGGTGGAGGGGCGCAGGCTCGATTGCGTTTTGTCGCGATCGATCGCGACGATGCGCGCGGTGTGGTGATCTTCCTCGAAGACATGCAGCGCGCCCAGGCCGAGGCGCAGCAGATCAAGCTGGCTGCGCTGGGGCGGTTGACGGCGAACATCGCGCACGAGGTGCGCAATCCGCTGTCGTCGATCAGCTATGCGACCGAACTGATGCAGGAAGAGCAGGGCGATGCGAAGCAGCAACGGCTGTTGCAGATCGTGCTGGACAATACCCGGCGCATCAACCGCATCGTTCAGGATGTGATGCAGATCAACCGGCGAGACCGTGCGCAGCCGGAGCGGTTCGAGCTGGAGGCGATGCTGCAGGCCCTGGTCGACGAGTTCGAGCAGGCCGAGCGCATAGCGCGGGGGGTGTTGGCCGTGTCGGGCGAGGCGGGTGCGACGGTATCGTTCGATCGGGGTCATCTGCGCCAGGTGTTGTGGAACCTTTGCCGCAACGCATTGCGCCATGGCAGCGGTTCGCCCGGCAGTGTGCGCCTCGTGGTCGGCGATGAGCGGGGGCGAGCGGTGCTGGACGTGTTGGACGATGGCCCCGGCATTTCTGCGGAGCAGCAAGGCAAGCTGTTCGAACCCTTCTTCACTACCGCCGGCGACGGTACCGGGCTGGGGCTGTATATCGCCAGAGAACTGTGCGAGGCGAACGGCGCGCTGCTGGAATACCGCGACGACCAGCAATCGGTCGGCGCTTGTTTCCGGATAACATTTGCAAGCCCGGCTGCGGGCGGGCAGGAGCATGGACATGGGCAATAATTCACGAACCGACAGTCACCGGGTATTGCTGGTCGACGATGAGCCGGACATCCTCGAGTTGCTGGAGCTGGCTTTGCACAAGATGGGGCTGGAGGTGGATAGGGCCGGTTGCGTCGGCGAGGCGCTGGAGCGGCTGGCAAAGCGTCGCTATGACCTGTGCCTGACCGACATGCGCATGCCGGACGGCGATGGCCTGCAAGTGGTGCAGTACATCGTTCAGCACAATCTGGATGTGCCGGTGGCCGTGATCACGGCGCACGGCAATATGGAGAATGCCGTCACTGCGCTCAAGGCGGGCGCGTTCGATTATCTGGCGAAGCCGGTATCGCTCGACCAGTTGCGCGCGCTGGTGAAATCCGCGCTGACGCTGCCGTCGGCGGGCGCAGCGACAGACCGTGGGCTGCTCGGCTCGGCGCCTGCGATGCAGAAAGTGCGCGAACTGATAGCGCGCGTGGCGCGTAGCCAGGCGCCTGTACATATCACCGGCGAATCCGGCAGCGGCAAGGAGCTGGCGGCACGGCTGATCGTGCAAAGCGGTTCGCGCAGCGACAAGCCGGTGATCGCGGTGAATTGCGGCGCGATTCCCGAGACTCTGATGGAGAGCGAGTTCTTCGGTTACAAGAAGGGGGCTTTCACCGGTGCGGACAAGGACCGGGACGGCTTCTTTCAGGCTGCCGACGGCGGCACACTGTTCCTGGATGAGGTGGCCGACCTGCCGTTGACGATGCAGGTCAAGCTGCTGCGCGCGATCCAGGAGAAGCGCGTGCGCAAGATCGGCGCTACAGCCGAGGATGCGGTGGACGTGCGCCTTATCAGTGCGACCCATCGCGACCTGAGCGAGCTGGTGCAGCAGGGAAAGTTCCGCCAAGACCTGTACTACCGCCTGAACGTGATCCAGATCCAGATGCCGCCGTTGCGCGACTTGCGCGAGGATATCGCCGCGATCGCCCAGCAGACGCTGGAGCGACTGCGCGACGGAGCGCCGGTGCAATTCTCCGGCGAGGCATTGCGTCTGTTGCAGGCCTACGAGTTTCCGGGCAACGTGCGCGAACTCGAGAATATTGTCGAGCGAGCCTTGGCGCTGTGTTCCGACGGGGTGATCGCGGTGGACGACCTGCAGCTTGCGCCAGTCGCCCAAGGGCGCGCCGAACCATCTGAACTGGGCGACAAGTGCCCGCTCCCCGAGTATCTGGATCGCGTCGAGCGGCAGGCGCTGCTGGAGGCGCTGCAACGCACCGGCTTCAATCGCACGGCGGCAGCCAAGCTGCTGGGGCTGACGTTCCGTACCATGCGTTACCGCATGGAGCGGCTGGGTATCAAGGGGGCGCAGGACGGTAGCGATGCGGATTGACTCGCCCATGCGTATCGATGCCGGGGGGCTGCTGGTCGGCGGCACATATGTCCCGTCGCCCAACTGCGATCCGCGGCCCGCGTGCGAGATCGAGTTGCTGGTGATACACAACATCAGCCTGCCGCCGGGCCAATTCGGCGGCGACGGGGTGTGGCGTCTGTTCACCAATACGCTGGATGCGGGCGAGCACCCTTATTATCAGGACATCGCCGGATTGAAGGTGTCTGCGCATTTCTTCGTGCGTCGCGACGGGGAAATCATCCAGTTCGTTCCTTGTCTCTCGCGAGCCTGGCATGCTGGGCTGTCGAGCTGGCAGGGGCATGCGCGCTGCAATGATTTTTCCATCGGCATCGAGCTGGAAGGTGGCGATAAAATACCGTTCGCCGATGCCCAGTATCTTGCGCTGGATGAATTGACCAAGGCGCTGCGCGAGGTCTATCCGATCCGCGGTATTGCCGGGCACAGCGATATCGCTCCGCAGCGCAAGACCGATCCCGGTCCCTGTTTCGACTGGATGCGCTATCTGGCGGGGCTTCCTGCCGAACAGTCGCCGATTCGTCGAATTGGGGAAAATATATAGGCCTTTTTTCTGCTTGCAATATTTCCCTTGGACACTACAATTAGCTCCGCCGCTCAAAAAAAATACTAGATGTAGTGGTTTTTCGTTTTTCGGGCTAATCAAGAATTCAAGGGAGTAAGCTTATGCTGCACGCTGTAGCCGCCGAGGGTGTCACCATGTCTCCGATGCATGTCACCGACGTTTCAGATTCCGTTCAGTCTCAACCCAGCACGCTCGATCAATACAAGGTGATCCGCCGTAATGGCTCGGTGGTCCCGTTCGAGCCGAGCAAGATTTCCATCGCATTGACCAAGGCGTTCATCGCCGTCAATGGCGCCCAAGGCGCCGGTTCTGCCCGCGTGCGTGAGCTGGTCGAGCAGTTGGCCGGCGGCGTGGTGTCCGCGCTGATGCGCCGCCAGCCGCACGGCGGGACTTTGCATATCGAGGACATTCAGGATCAGGTCGAGCTCGGTCTGATGCGTTCCGGCGAACACGATGTCGCCCGCGCCTATGTGTTGTATCGCGAAGAGCGTTCCCGCTCGCGTGCCAAGGTCAAGAGCATCGAGCCCGCGCATATCATCAATGTGAAGGGCGTGGACGGTGTAATGCGCCCGCTGGATCTGGAGCGCCTCAACGCGCTGGTGGTGTCCGCCTGTGAGGGGTTGGGCGACGTGGTCAGCCCGGATGCAGTCATCAAGATGGCGATCAAGGATCTGTACGACGGCGTATCGCAGCAGGAGGTCAGCAAATGCCTGATTCTCGCCGCGCGTTCGCTGATCGAGCAGGAGCCGGCCTATAACTTCGTCACCGCGCGCCTGTTGTTGAACAATATGTGCTGCGAGACGCTGGGCGAGGATGTCGCTCCCGGCGAAATGGCGACGCGTTATGCCGAATATTTCCCGGAGTACATCAAACGCGGTGTCGCGGCCGAGTTGCTGGATGTGCGCCTGTCGCAGTTCGATCTGCCGCGACTGGCCGCGGAGCTGGATGCGTCGCGCGACCTGCAGTTCGGTTATCTCGGCCTGCAGACACTGTACGACCGTTACTTCCTTCATGTTGAGGGCAAGCGCATCGAATTGCCGCAGGCATTCTTCATGCGCGTCGCGATGGGCCTGTCGCTGAACGAGATCGACCGCGAGGCGCGTGCGATCGAGTTCTATCGCCTGCTGTCCAGTTTTGACTTTATGAGTTCGACGCCGACGCTGTTCAATTCCGGCACGCAGCGTTCGCAGCTTTCTTCCTGCTACCTGACCACCGTCGCGGACGATCTGGATGGCATCTACGAGGCGATCAAGGAAAACGCGCTGCTGGCGAAATTCGCCGGCGGTCTGGGCAACGACTGGACGCCGGTGCGCGCGCTGGGCGCGCACATCAAGGGCACCAATGGCGAGTCGCAGGGCGTGGTGCCGTTCCTGAAGGTGGTGAACGACACTGCGGTCGCGGTGAATCAGGGCGGTAAGCGTAAGGGCGCGGTGTGCGCCTATCTGGAGACCTGGCACCTGGATATCGAGGAGTTCCTCGATCTGCGCAAGAACACCGGCGACGACCGCCGCCGCACGCACGACATGAATACCTCGAACTGGATTCCCGATCTGTTCATGAAGCGCGTGATGGAAGGCGGCGACTGGACGCTGTTCTCGCCGTCCAACGTGCCTGATCTGCACGACAAGTTTGGTGCCGATTTCGAGCGCGCTTATGTTGCCTATGAGGCGAAAGCGGCCAGCGGCGAACTCAAGCTGTTCAAGAAGATTCCCGCGGCCAGCCTGTGGCGCAAGATGCTGACGATGCTGTTCGAGACCGGTCATCCGTGGATCACCTTCAAGGACCCTTGCAACATCCGTTCGCCGCAGCAGCATGTCGGCGTCGTGCATAGCTCTAACCTGTGTACCGAGATCACGCTGAACACCAGCGACACCGAGATCGCCGTGTGCAACCTGGGTTCGGTGAATCTGGCGGCCCATCTCTATCCCAAAGGGCATGAGAAGGCCGGGCAGATCGATCATGACAAGCTGCGCCGCACTGTCAACACCGCGATGCGCATGCTGGATAACGTGATCGACATCAACTATTACGCGGTGGGCAAGGCGCGCAACTCCAACCTGAAGCATCGCCCGGTCGGCATGGGCATCATGGGCTTCCAGGATTGCCTGCACGAATTGCGTATTCCTTATTCCTCGCAAGAGGCGGTGGAGTTTGCGGATCGTTCGATGGAGGCGGTGTGCTATTACGCCTACTGGGCATCCACCGAATTGGCCGAAGAGCGCGGGCGTTACGCCAGCTATCGCGGAAGCCTGTGGGATCGCGGCATCCTGCCGCAGGACTCGCTGGATATGCTGCGCGAGGAGCGCGGCGGCTATGTCGAAGTCGATATGTCGGTCAGCATGGATTGGGACGCATTGCGCGCCCGCATCAAGCAGCACGGCATGCGCAATTCCAATTGCGTGGCGATCGCGCCGACCGCGACGATTTCCAACATCATCGGCGTCTCTGCCTGTATCGAGCCGACCTACCAGAACATTTTCGTGAAATCGAATTTGTCCGGCGAGTTCACTGTCATCAACGAGCATCTGGTTGCCGACTTGAAGCAGCTGGGATTGTGGGATGAAGTGATGATCGCCGACCTGAAGTATTTCGACGGCACCTTGGCCAAGATCGACCGCGTGCCGCAAGAATTGCGCAGTCTCTATGCCACGGCCTTCGAAGTCGAGCCGGGCTGGTTGATCGAAGCGGCGTCGCGTCGCCAGAAGTGGATCGACCAAGCGCAGTCGCTGAATATTTACATGGCAGGCGTATCCGGTCGCAAGTTGGACGAGACTTACAAGCTAGCCTGGGTGCGCGGCCTGAAGACGACGTACTACCTGCGCACGATGGGGGCGACTTCCGCCGAGAAGTCCACCGGCCGCGCCGGTGCGCTGAATGCGGTGCCGACGCATGGCGGTGTGGTCGAAGAGACTCAGTTCTGCTCGATTGACAACCCGGAGTGCGAAGCCTGCCAATAGGCAGGTTCGCACCCCGGGTTGCGGCGAAGACTAACCTTCAGGTTATGTCGTAGCCACAATCCCGCCCGGCCGAATCGGGCGGCAGAATAAAATTTGAGTCTGCGTCTCGCAGGCTATGAAATATGGACAGAAATGTCCGATAAACACGGGAGATGAATACTATGCTGACATTCGAAGAAGACATCAAATCGTCCGCGATGCCGTTTGGTGCGATGCGTTCGCCTTCGAGCGGCGCCGACTTCCTGGAGGAAAAGGCTGAGACCTCCGCGCCGGTCTCCACCGGACGCGTGCGCGTCGAGGACAAGGCGATTATCAATTCGCGCGCCGACGTGAACCAGTTGGTGCCGTTCAAGTACAAATGGGCATGGGAAAAGTACCTTGCCGCCTGCGCGAATCACTGGATGCCGCAGGAAGTGAACATGACCGCGGATATCGCGCTGTGGAAGGGCAATAAGTTGACCGAGGACGAGCGCCGCTTGGTCAAGCGCAACCTGGGCTTCTTCACCACCGCGGACAGTCTGGCGGCGAACAACATCGTGCTCGGCACCTATCGCCACATCAGCAATCCCGAGTGCCGCCAGTTTCTGCTGCGTCAGGCGTTCGAGGAGGCGATCCATACCCACGCCTATCAGTACATCGTCGAGAGCCTGGGGCTGGACGAGGGCGAGATTTTCAACATGTATCACGAGGTGCCCAGCATCCGCGCCAAGGACGAGTTCCTGATCCCGTTCATCAACGTGCTGACCGACCCGGCATTCAAGACCGGCACGCAAGAAGCGGATCAGGCGCTGTTGCGCAGCCTGATCGTGTTCGCTTGCATCATGGAAGGCCTGTTCTTCTATGTGGGCTTCGTGCAGATTTTGGCGTTGGGACGCCAGAACAAGATGACAGGTGCTGCGGAGCAATACCAGTACATCCTGCGCGACGAATCCATGCACCTGAATTTCGGCGTGGATGTAATCAACCAGATCAAGATGGAAAATCCGCACTTGTGGACACCGGCGTTCCGCGAGGAGATTCGCAGCCTGTTCCAGAAAGGTGTCGAGCTGGAATACGCTTATGCCGAAGACACCATGCCGCGTGGCGTGTTGGGTCTGAATGCCGGTATGTTCAAGGAATACCTGCGTTTCATCGCGAACCGCCGATGCCAGCAAATTGGTGTTGATACCTTGTATCCGGGCGCAACCAATCCGTTCCCATGGATGGCCGAAATGATCGACCTGAAGAAAGAAAAGAATTTCTTCGAGACGCGCGTGACCGAGTATCAGAGCGGGGGGGCGTTGTCGTGGGATTGAGATTGGAGATTAAATTCATGAAGCATGAGTCCGTAGCGCTCCGACGACACTCGGAGCGGAGTGCGCGGGGTTGCTGACAAGCGCGTCACCGTATCCAGCGGTGGCGCGTTGTTTTTTGTGGTTGACTCGTTTTGATGGGGCAGCCGAGAATGCCAGCCGAGTCGCTGGATACTGTTGCATAGCCAATCAACTGAATCAGCAGAAAAGCTGACAAGTTGCTGGTTAAAAGGCTTCGGACATGCCGCAGTGCGGTATGCTGAGGGTGTAGTAAGGGCAGGTGTTGTATTTCGTTAACTTTCATTATCGCAAGGAGGTTGAAATGGCAGCAGAGAAGAAAACCAAACCAGCAGCAAAGAAAGCTACGGCAGCTAAGAAGCCGGCAGCAAAAAAAGTAGCAGCTAAGCCCGCGGCCAAGAAGGTAGTAGCGAAGAAAGTCGTCGCGAAGCCGGTAGCGAAGAAGGCAGCAGCCAAGCCAGCAGCCAAGAAGGCGGTAGCGAAGAAAGTCGTCGCGAAGCCGGTAGCGAAGAAGGCAGCGGCCAAGCCAGCAGCCAAGAAGACGGTAGCGAAGAAAGTCGTTGCGAAGCCGGTAGCGAAGAAGG
>JAUXOL010000016.1 GCA_030682375.1 Gallionella sp.
AGACGCCCAGCACCGGCACGCCGAGCTTGAACACGATGTCCGGGGCCTTCCATTCCTCGGCTTCATAGACCGAGTTGGGACCGCCGGAAAGAATCACACCCTGCGGATTGAATTCGCGGATGAACTCTTCGCTGACATCGAAGGGATGCAGCTCGCAATACACCTGCTGCTCGCGGACGCGGCGCGCTATGAGCTGCGCCACTTGGGAACCGAAGTCGAGGATGAGGATTTTTTTGTGCATATATAGCTCGTAGCTGGTGGCTTGTAGCAGGTAGCGAACGGCGGAGGCCGCTCATGGTTAGTTTGTAATGCTTAGTGTCTTGCGCAGGCTGCGTAACATCTTTCCAATTTCGTCGGCTTGTATCGTTGCTTCTTGCCAACCTGACTCGCTCAGATAGTCTAGCCGCCGGGCAATCAAAAGTTGCGTTTCAAGCTCGGCCAGAGATCCCAATGCAATCGTTATAAAGCGTGCAAAATCCCGGTCCGATTGGCGCTCCTTTCCCTCTGCAATATTCGAAGGAATGGAAACCGCAGCCCGCTGCATCTGGCTGACGATGCCATACATCTCTTGCTTGGGAAACTCTGCCGTCAACCGATAGATGAATACGGCAAAATCCACAGCCTTCTGCCAGACCAACAGCGAACGGTACGACTCTATCGGCATTTGCCGCCCTCCCGCTGTTGGCTACCGGCTACCCGCCACAAGCTACCCGCTACCAGCTAGTCAATATGGTAATTCGGCGCTTCCTTGGTGATCTGCACGTCGTGCACATGCGACTCGCGGATGCCGGACGAGGTGATCTCGACGAACTCGGCCTTCACGTGCATCGTCGCGATGTCGGCACAACCGAGGTAGCCCATGCTGGCGCGCAGGCCGCCCATCAACTGGTGGATCACCGCCAGCACGCTGCCCTTGTAAGGCACGCGGCCTTCGACGCCTTCCGGTACCAGCTTGTCCTGGTTGGCTTCGCCTTCCTGGAAGTAGCGGTCGCTGGAACCCTGCTGCATCGCGCCCAAGCTGCCCATGCCGCGATAGGACTTGTACGAACGGCCCTGAAACAATTCGATCTCGCCCGGTGCCTCTTCGGTGCCGGCAAACAGGCCGCCCAGCATCACCGCATGCGCGCCTGCGGCGATCGCCTTGGCGATGTCGCCGGAGAAACGGATGCCGCCGTCGGCGATCAGCGGCACGCCTGTACCCTGCAGTTCCTTGGCCACGTTCTGGATCGCCGCGATCTGCGGCACGCCGACGCCTGCGATCATGCGCGTGGTGCAGATAGAACCGGGGCCGATACCGACCTTGACGCCGTCCGCACCGTGATCCAGCAAGGCTCGTGCTGCGCCGCCGGTGGCGATGTTGCCGCCTATCACCTCGACCTGCGGAAAATTATCCTTGACCCACTTGACGCGATCCAGCACGCCTTGGGAATGGCCGTGCGCGGTATCCACGACGATCACGTCCACACCAGCCTCGGCCAGCAACTCGACGCGAGCCTCCGTGCCCGCACCGACGCCGACTGCCGCGCCGACCCGCAGTCGGCCCTGGCTATCCTTGCTGGCACGCGGATGCTCGTTGGATTTCAAGATGTCCTTGACCGTCATCAGGCCGCGCAATTCGAATGTGTCGTTGACCACCAGCACGCGTTCGATGCGATGCTTGTGCATCAGGCTGCGAGCCTCGTCCAGACTGGTGTTCTCCTTGACGGTGATCAGCCGCTCGCGCGGCGTCATGATGTTCCCGATGGGCTGATCGAGGTTGCTCTCGAAACGCAGGTCGCGGTTGGTCACGATGCCGACCACTTGCTTGTCCTGCACCACTGGCAGGCCGGATATCTTGTGCTGTCTGGTCAGGCTCAACACGTTACGCACCGTCATATCCGGCGTGATCGTGATCGGATCCTTGACCACGCCGCTTTCGAAACGCTTGACCCTGGCGACTTCCATGGCTTGCGCCTTGTCGGTCATGTTCTTGTGCACGATGCCGATGCCGCCTTCCTGGGCCAGCGCGATCGCCAGACGGGATTCCGTAACGGTGTCCATCGCCGCGGACAGCAGCGGGATGTTCAGCGTGATATTGCGGGTAAGCTGCGTGCGCAGGGTGACATCGCGCGGCAACACATTGGAATAGGCAGGGACGAGCAGAACGTCGTCAAAGGTCAGTGCTTTTTGAATAATGCGCATGTCAAACGGCCCTCGGCAAAGCGCGCATTATACGCATGCCGGGCGGACCAGTAAATCGTTCGCCCGATTAGAGTGAATACGATTACAGCGCGCTTTCGTCGGTTTCGCCGGTACGAATGCGGATCACGCGCTCCACCGTCGACACAAAAATCTTGCCGTCGCCGATCTTGCCCGTGTGCGCCGCCTTGATGATGGCCTCGACCGCAGTGTCGAGCAACTCGGTCGAAACCACCACCTCGACCTTGATCTTGGGCAGGAAATCGACAACATATTCCGCGCCGCGATACAGCTCGGTATGTCCCTTCTGGCGGCCGAAGCCCTTGACCTCGGTGACCGTTAGACCGCTCACACCCAGTTCGGACAAGGCCTCGCGCACTTCGTCCAGTTTGAACGGCTTGATGATCGCTTCGACTTTCTTCATGGAGAATTCCCTCTATGCATTGGTTGAGTAGTTATCCGACGGCATTGTAGCAAGGCCGAGCACGGGTGACATCAATCGAGAGTGCAATAGACCACGTTCACGATCTCCAGCTCCGTTATGCCGACCGGCGTGCGCAAGCTCGCCACCTCGCCCTCGCGCAACTTGATCAGTGCGCGCGCCAGCGGCGACACCCAGCTGATCCTGCCATTGCCGACATCGGCCTCGTCCACGCCGACGATGCTGTAGACGTTCTCGCAACCGTTGTCGTCGCAGACCGTGACCGTTGCACCAAAGAACACCTGGTCGCATTCGCCGCGCGTGGATGGATCGACCACCTCGGCCATGTCCAGACGTTTGCGCAGAAAGCGCACGCGACGGTCGATCTCACGCAGGCGTTTTTTGCCGTAGATGTAATCGCCGTTTTCGGAGCGGTCGCCGTTGGAAGCGGCCCAGGTGATGGTCTTCACCAGCGCAGGCCGTTCGACTTTCCAGAGCTGATCAAGCTCCTCGCGCAGCTTCTGGTAGCCGCCCGGCGTCAGGTAATTCTTGACGCCCGCAGGTAGCGGACTCGACGGTTCCAGTTCGTCATCGTCGTCGCCATCGGTTTCTTTGGTGAATGCCTTGCTCATGGCACGGATTCTACAACAGACGCAGCGGTTTCCCGCAGCGCCACTGCAACCATCATGCTTCCTTCAGCTTCGCATGCGCCGCGGCCAACCTTGCGATCGGCACGCGTGGGGCGGAACAGGACACATAGCTCAGCCCGATCTGGTGACAGAACTCGATCGAGGCCGGATGTCCGCCGTGTTCGCCGCAGATGCCGATCTTCATGTCCGGACGAGTGGTTCGACCGCCTTCGATCGCCAGCTTCATCAGCTTGCCCACGCCCTGCGTGTCCAGCACTTCGAACGGGTTGTCGCGCAGGATGGCTTGATCGATGTAATCCGGCAGGAACTTGTTCTCGGCGTCCTCGCGCGAGAACGAGAACGTCGCCTGGGTCAGGTCGTTGGTGCCGAAAGAGAAGAACTCGGCCTCCTTCGCCAAGCTGTCGGCACGCACGCAGGCGCGCACCACTTCCATCATCGAGCCGAACTTGATCTTCACCTTGACGCCGCTGCCCTGCTCGACTTCCGCGACAATCTTATCGACCATGCGTTTCACGTATTGCAGTTCGACCGAGGTGCACACCTGCGGCACCATGATCTCCGGATGTACGTCAGCCCCCTCCTTGACGCATTCGACGGTGGCCTCGGCCAGCGCGCGTATCTGCATCGCATAGATCTCGGGATAGGTCACGCTGAGGCGCACGCCTCGATGTCCCAGCATAGGGTTAACCTCATGCAGCGAGCGCACTTTCTTCAGGATCGCCTGCTTCTTCTCGATGGCCTGTTCGACGACGTGCGAATTGACCGTGCTCGATCTGATTTTCGCAATATCGGCGGCACTGAGCTCCGCATCCCCCAGCAGATCCAGCGTGCCGGACAGGATTTCCATGCCGCTGGCCGTGCGGTGCAAATGCTGCAACTCGGCGAGTTCCTTTATCAGTTGCTGCTCCGACGGCAAGAATTCGTGAATAGGCGGGTCCAGCAGGCGTATCGTCACCGGCAGACCAGCCATAGTCTTTAGCAAGCCCTTGAAGTCGCCGCGCTGTATCGGCTGCAGGCGGTCGAGTGCGGCCTGACGCTGCTGCGTGTCCTCGGCAATGATCATGTCCAGCACGATGGGCAGGCGGTCGCTGGCGTTGAACATGCGCTCGGTGCGGCACAGGCCTATGCCCTTCGCACCGAGCTGCAGCGCGCGTTTCGCATCGTCCGGCGTGTCGGCGTTGGCCATCACCGCCAGCCGTGCTTCCTGATCGGCCCAGCCCAGCAACACGTTCAGTTCGTCGGTGATCTCGGCTTCTATGGTCGGCACATTGCCCAGATAGACCATGCCGGTGGTGCCGTCGATGGTGATGATGTCGCCCTCGTGGATCACCGTCTCGCCTATCGTCGCCTGACGCAACGTGACGTTGACCTCGATACCCTCGGCACCTGCAACGCAGGGTTTGCCCATGCCGCGCGCGACCACCGCGGCGTGCGAGGTCTTGCCGCCCCGACTGGTCAGGATGCCGCGCGAGGCGAAGAAGCCGTGGATGTCTTCCGGCTTGGTCTCTTCGCGCACCAAGATCACCGGCTTGCCTGCCCTGCCCTGCTCCTCGGCGCGGTCGGCGTCGAACACGGCATGACCGAAATCCGCCCCCGGCGAAGCGGGCAGGCCCTTGGCCAGCGGCCTGGCTTTCGCGGCTGGATCGAGGCGCGGGAACAGCATCTGCGCGAGGCTGTCCGGCGCGATGCGCATCAACGCCTGACGGCGTGTGATCAGCCCTTCCTTCTCCATCTCGACGGAAGTGCGCACCATCGCGGTGGTGTTCATCTTGCCGTTGCGCGTCTGCAGGCAATACAGGATGCCGCGCTCGATGGTGAACTCGAAGTCCTGCACCTCGTGGTAATGAGCTTCCAGCTTCGCGCGCAATTCCATCAGCTGCCGGTGCAGGTCGGGCATCTCCGTCGCCATCATGTCGATAGGCTTGGGCGTGCGTATGCCGGCGACGACATCCTCGCCCTGCGCATTCACCAGATACTCGCCGAAGATATGATTCTCGCCGGTTCCCGGATTGCGCGTGAAGCCGACGCCGGTGGCCGAGTCGTTGCCGCGGTTGCCGAACACCATGGTGCAGACGTTCACCGCGGTGCCATTGGCCATCTCCGGCGTGATGTGGAATTCGCGGCGATAGTCCACCGCACGCTTGCCCATCCACGAGCGGAACACCGCCTTGACCGAGAGGATCAGCTGTTCATACGGATCTTCCGGGAACGGCCTGCCGGTCTGTTCCTGCACCACGCGCAGGAATCGTTCGCTGATTTCTTTGAGGTCGTCGGCGGTCAGCGCCAGGTCTTCCTTGATGCCGCGATCCAGTTTGACGGCGCTCAGTTCCGCATCGAACAGCTCGTCCGAGATATCCAGCGCGATCTTGCCGAACAGCTGGATGAAGCGGCGGTAGGTGTCATAGCCGAAGCGCGGGTCGCCGGTCTGGGCGATCTCGCCGGCCAACGTCTGCGGATTCAGGCCGAGGTTGAGGATGGTGTCCATCATGCCGGGCATGGACATCGCAGAACCGGAACGCACCGATACCAGCAAGGGTGCTGCGGCATCGCCAAAGCGCTTGCCGGTCCTGATCTCCAGCGCCTTCATCTGCGCGTCGATCTCGTCCAGCAGCGACTTCGGCAACTCCTCGCCCGACGCCGCGAGATAGCTCAGGCAGGCCTCGGTGCTGATGACGAAGCCGGGCGGCACGTTCAGCCCGATCTGGGTCATCTCGCACAGGTTGGCGCCCTTGCCGCCCAGCAGTTTCTTGTTTTTGCCGTCGCCTTCTTCGAATGCGAAGACCTGTTTTCCTGCCTTTACGATGCTGTCCACTGTACACCTCCATAGGATGAATCCAGACCGACGCTCGCGACACTCCGGCATCACGAGCCCGCAACAACCATACCGAGCAATCTAGCAACGAAACGTCTTTGGCGCTATAGGGGGAAGTCTACCGCAGCTCATCGCAATCCGATACGCAAAGCTGCGCATCGCGGATTGGGCGTGCCGGCGGCATAGAGAACGGTGAAGTTGCGGCGAAAGAAAGGCAGGTCGCGCACGGCGCCCCAAAACAAAAAGCGGCTGATCCGGTCAGCCGCTTCAAGTCGGGCGATGCCTCGGACTATCAGGCCAGAGCTACGCCCAGAGAGGCGATACCCACGGTCAACAGCCCTATCGCCAGGTTCAGGCCGACCAGCTTGCGTATCCGGCCCAGCTGCTCGCCCGCCTCTTTCCACTGCTGCTTGGAGACATGCACGCTAAGCGGCACGTAGCAGGCGAAGAAAACATAGACGTAGATCGCGATCATCGCCAGCCCCGTCGCCAGCATGATATGCACATGGCGCGGCACATGAGCGAAGCCGCCATACAGATAGACCAGATAGAAACCGCTGACCAGCAGCAGGCCGATCGCCAGCCACACCCAATGGAAGAAGCCCCGGAACACCGAGTCCCACAGGCGCAGGCGTTCCGGCGGCTGCAGCGTCTCGACCGCGGCGGGACGCAACACGACATAGGCGAAGAACATGCCGCCGACCCAGACCAGCGCGGCGAGCAGATGGATCATTTTGAACAGTGCCATGGCATTCTCCTTGCGAAATATTCCGTTGAGTGTACAGCAATCAGGTTTACGGCAACATCTCGCGCACAGGTCTGAAACTTCTGCGATGCACCGCCGACACGCCGTGTTCGCGCAATGCGGCGAGATGTGCCGCGGTCGGGTAACCCTTGTGTACGGCGAAACCGTAATGCGGATACTGTTCGTGCAACTGCAGCATCAGCTCGTCGCGCGCGGTCTTCGCCAGGATAGAGGCCGCCGAGATCGCCGCGACCTTGCTGTCGCCCTTGACGATGGCCTCGCTGGGGATGCCGGTCTGCGGACAATACAGGCCGTCCACCAATACTTGCTGCGGACGGATCGGCAACGCCTCGACCGCGCGGCGCATCGCCAGCAGCGTGGCCTGCAGGATATTCAGCTCGTCGATCTCGCCGACCTCGGCGTAAGCCACCGCCCAGGCAAGCGCGCGTTCTCGTATCACCGGCGCGAGGCGGTCGCGCTGTTTCTCGGAAAGCTTCTTGGAATCGGCAAGTCCCTCGATAGGATTTGCCGCATCGAGTATCACCGCCGCCGCACTGACCGGCCCGGCCAGCGGGCCGCGTCCGGCTTCGTCTACGCCGCAGATCAGGATGGTTTTATGCATAGTGGCAGAAACGATCATGCCGGCAAATAAGGCAGGATCGCCGCCGCGGCTTTCTGCGCGGTGTTCTGGCGCAGCGTCCGGTGCAGTTCGTGGAAGGTCTCCTCCAACTCCGCCACAGCCTCGCCGTTGTTGACCAGGTTCAGCAGCGCCTGCGTCAGGTTCTCCGGCGTCGCATCTTCCTGTATCAGCTCGGGCACGACGAAGCGCTCGCACAAGATGTTGGGCAGGCCGAAATACGGCTGGTAGCGCTTGCGCTTGATCATCCACCAGGAGAATGCCGGCATGCGGTAGGTGATGACCATCGGCCGCTTCAGCAGCGCGCACTCCAGCGTCGCGGTGCCGGAGGCGACCAGCACGCCGTCGGCGGCGATCATCGCGTCCTGCGCATGGCCGAACAGCAAAGTGATCGGCAGTTGTTCCGCGTCGCAGTCGTAAAGCGCCTGTTCGAAGATGCCGCGAGTCTCGCGGCTGACCAGCGGAACGAGGAAGCGCGCATCCGGGATCTGCTGCAGCACCAGTTTCGCGGTCTCAATATAGGTTTGCGCGAGGTGTTTAACTTCGCTCTGGCGGCTGCCGGGCAGGAAGGCGAACACCTTCGCGTGCAGCGGAATGCGCATGGTCTCGCGCATCTCGGCGCGCTTAGGAAATTCCGGCAGCATATCGGCGAGCGGGTGGCCGACGTAATCCACTGCGATTCCGGCCTGCCGATACAGTTTCGGCTCGTGCGGGAACAGCGCGAGCACGCGCGACACCGCACGACCGATCTTGTTGATGCGCTCCTTGCGCCATGCCCAGATCGACGGGCTGACATAATGAATCGTGGGAATGCCGCTCGCCTTGAGCGCCAGCTCCAGGTCGAGATTGAAATCCGGCGCATCCACGCCGATGAACAGGTCCGGGCGGCTATTCAGGAAATGCGCGCGCAGCTTACTACGGATGCCGACGATCTCGCGATAATGGCGCAGCACTTCGACGTAGCCGCGCACGGCCAGCTTTTCCATCGGGTACATCACTTCCATTCCGGCCGATTGCATCTTCGGTCCGCCTATACCGACGAAATGGATGTCGGGACGCGCTTCCTTCAATGCCGTCATCAGATGGCTGCCTAGCATGTCGCCGGACGCTTCGCCCGCGACGATGCCGATTACAATTTTTTTCTGCTGCATGGAGAAACCTTTGTGTTGTCCGATCTAACGAACGATACCGCGGGTAGATGTAGCAAGGAATTCGGAGAGCGGCTGCAACTCCGGATGCTCGGCCAGCTGGCCCTCGATCTCGGCCTTGGCCTCTTCGAAACCCAGGCCGGACTTGTACAGCGTCTTGTAGGCGCGCTTGATCGCGATAATCGCTTCGGCAGAAAAACCGCGGCGCTTCAGCCCTTCGGCATTGATGCCGTGCGGCGCGCAGGGGTTGCCGGAAGCCAGCACGTAGGTCGGCACGTCCTTGAACAGGATGGTGCCCATGCCGGTGATGATGTGCGCGCCTATCCTGACGAACTGATGCACCACGGTGAAGCCGCCGAGAATCGCGTAGTCGCCGACATGCACATGACCTGCGAGCTGCGCGTTGTTCGCGAAGATCGTGTGGTTGCCGACCTGGCAATCGTGCGCCAGATGCACGTAGGCCATGATCCAGTTATGGTTGCCGACGCGCGTGACGCCGACATCCTGTGCGGTGCCGAGATTGAAGGTGCAGAACTCGCGTATGGTGTTGTGGTCGCCGATCTCCAGACGCGTCGGCTCGTTGGCGTATTTCTTGTCCTGCGGAATCTCGCCCAGCGAACAGAACTGAAAGATGCGGTTGTGCTTGCCGATGCGGGTGTGGCCGTTGATCACCACATGCGGGCCGATCACCGTGCCCTCGCCGATCTCGACATGCTCGCCGATGATCGAATACGGCCCCACCTCGACGTCGTCGGCAAGCCTGGCGTTGGGGTGGATTATCGCGGTCGGATGAATCATGGGATGCCTCTTGGCGCTACGCGACCGACTTGACGGTGCACATCAGCTCGGCTTCGGCGGCCAGCTGGCCGTCCACTTCCGCGATGGCCTTGAACTTGAACACACCGCGCATGCTGCGCGTCAGTTCCACCTTGAAGATCAACTGATCGCCCGGTGTGACCGGACGCTTGAAACGCGCGCCATCGATGCCGGCGAAGTAGTACACCGAATTCTCGTCCGGCTTGCTGTCCATGGACTTGAACGACAGCAAGGCCGCGACCTGCGCCATCGCCTCGATGATCAGCACGCCGGGCATCACCGGATGATGCGGGTAATGGCCAGGGAAGAACGGCTCGTTGATCGTGACGTTCTTCAGCGCGACGATGTTCTTGCCGGGTTCGACCGACAGCACGCGGTCCACCAGCAGGAAGGGATAGCGGTGCGGCAGTTGCTCGAGGATCGCGTGGATGTCCATGGTGGTGCTCATGCTTCTGTTCCTTTCAGTGTTGCTTTCAAAGATGCCATCTGTTGTTCCAATGCCTTGATACGCTTCGCCATCTCGTCGAGATGGCGAAGGTGTACGGCATTCTTGCGCCAGTCTTCCTGTTTCGCGAGCGGGAAGATCGCGGCATAGGAGCCAGCCTCGCGGATCGACTTGCCGACCAGCGTATGCGCGGCGACCTCGACATGATCGGCCAGTTGCAGATGGCCGAGGATACGCGCCCCGCCGCCGATCAGGCAGTACTTTCCGATCACCGCGCTGCCGGCGATGCCGGCGCAACCGGCCACCGCGGTGTGTGCGCCTATACGCACGTTGTGCGCGACCTGTATCTGGTTGTCGAGCTTGACGCCGTCCTCGATCACCGTGTCGTTCAACGCGCCTCGATCTATCGTGGTGTTCGCGCCAATTTCGACATCGTTGCCGATCACCACGCGTCCGATCTGAGGGATCTTGATCCAGCGACCTTCGTCCATCGCGATGCCGAAGCCGTCGGAGCCGATCACGCAGCCGGAATGGGCGATCAGGTCGTCGCCGATCACGCAGCCGTGGTAGACCGTCACGCGCGGATACAGCCGCGCACGCCGACCAATGACTACGTCGGGGCCGATGCAGCAGCCTTCGCCTATCACCGAATCCGCGCCTATCTTGGCACCCTCGCCAATCACCGCAGTAGCAGCGATGCTGGCGGTCGAGTCTATCTGCGCACCGACGCCGATCACCGCGGAAGGATGCACGCCCGGACGGATTGCTGGCAAGGGATTGAGCAGCGCCGAAACCCGGGCGAAATAGGCATAGGGATTAGCGCAGACGATGCGCGGCAGCTCGGTCGCGTCGGCATCCGCCTCGGCGAGGATCACCGCGCTTGCCTTGGTGGTCGCCAGCTGCGCGCGATATTTGCTGTTGGTCAGGAAGCTGATGTGATGCGACTGCGCGCTATCCAGCGTCGCGATCTGGGCTACGCGCACCTCGCCGTCGCCCAGCACGCGCCCGCCGAACTGTGCGGCGATCCCGGACAGACTATAAGTGACGGACATACCGAAGATACCGCCTACTTGCCATCCTTGGCAGCAGATTTTTCGAGCGCGAGGTGCTTGATCACCTTGTCGGTGATGTCTATGCGTGGATTGCGATAGACCGCCTCCTGCAGGATCAGGTCGTATCTTTCCGACTCGGCGATGGCCTGGATCGCCTTGTTGGCCTGCTCCAGCACGATGGCGAGCTCTTCGTTCTTGCGCAGGTTCAGATCCTCGCGGAACTCGCGCTGCATGCGCTGCAGGTTCACGTTCATCGCCGTCAACTCGCGTTCCTTGTTGCGATGGTCCGCATCCGACATCGTACCTGCTTCTTTCTCCAGCTGCGTCTGCAAATCCTTGGCCTGTTTCATCAGCTTCTTGATCTCCTGGTCGCGGCCGGAAAACTCCTTCTCGATGCGCTTTTCGGCCTTCAGTGCCGGAGCCGACTCGCGCAACACGCGCTCGGTGTCCACCACGCCAACCCTGAAATCGGCAGCCTGAGCCAACCCGGCACACAGCCCAAAAGCCAGCGCTGCCATCATGATCTTCGTCTTCATCACATACTCCTTGTTCATCGTAATCTTTATTCCGGACCAACCAAGCTGTTTATCAGAACATCGAACCCAGATTGAATTGGAATGCCTGCACCTTGTCCACCTGCTGCTTGTTCAGCGGCACGGCATAGCTGAGCTTGAGCGGCCCCATCGGAGATATCCAGATGACTGCAGCGCCCGCAGAATAGCGCAGTCCTTCGCTGCCCGGCAGGTCGCCCGGACCATACACCCCGCCGCCATCGATGAAGCCGCTGAGACGTACTGATTTGGTCTTTTCGAAACCCGGGAAAGGCACCATCAACTCCACGTTGCCAACCACACGGCCCGTGCCCCCCAGCACCGCATTATTGATGTCGCGCGGCCCCAGCGAATTGGATTCGTAGCCGCGCACCGAACCAGTGCCGCCGCCGTAGAAGTTCTTGAAGAACGGCAGTTGCTTGCCGCCATAGCCCCCCCCGATGCCCGACTCTCCGTTCAACAACAGCGTGACATCCTTGGCTACCGGATAGAACCACTGGTACTGGAAATTCAGTTTGTAATAGCGCATGTCGAACACCGGCAATGCAACCTCGACAAAAGCTCGCTGCACCAGCCCCTCGGTGGTGTAGATCGCACTGTCGCGAGTATCGCTGGACCAGCCGACCGTACCCAGCAGATTCGAGTTGGAGGCACCGAAAGTGTTGACATACTGAGTCAGGCGCGCAGGCGGGTTGGCTGACAAAGTCAACTTGGTGCTTTCCGCTGACAAACCATAACTGATAGATTCATCCTCGGCGATCGGCACGCCAAAACGCACCCCGCCACCCAAGGTATTGGACCCGTATTGACTGACCGCAGTATTAGTCGAATCGCTGTTACGCTTGTAAACATCGAAACCGCGACTAACACCCTCGTCGGTGAAATAAGGATTGGTATAAGAGAACGAATAAACCTGATTGGTCTTGCTGGTGTTGAGCTGTACCGCCGCATGATTACCACTGCCGAACAGGTTGTTCTGGCTGACGCTTCCGGTCAGCCCCAGGCCTTCCGCATCGGAGAAACCTGCGCCCACGGAGATGTTGCCGGTGGACTTTTCTTCCACGGCGATGTTCACGTCCATCTGGTCAGCCGTACCCTGAACTGGCTGCGTTTCGACGTTCACTTCCCCGAAGAAGTCCAGCTTGTCCACGCGCTGCTTGGACTTCTTGATCTTGTCCACGTCGAACCAGGCACCCTCGACCTGGCGGAACTCCCGGCGAATCACCTCGTCGCGAGTCTTGTCGTTGCCTACGATATTGATGCGGCGGATATACACGCGCTGCCCCGGATCGACCATGAAGCTGAATGCCACCTCATGCTTTTCCTTGTCTATCGTCGGCACGGCATTCACGTTAGCGAAAGCGTAACCTTCCTGCCCCAGACGCTCGCTGACCTTCTTGCTGGCATCGGTCAGCGCACTGCGCGAGAAAGTGTCTCCCGACTTGACCTGAATCAGCTGTTCGATCTCTTCCTTGGGCACCAGCGTATTGCCGACGACCGCCACGCTGGACACGGTATATTTCGCGCCCTCGGTGAAATTGATCGTGATGTAGATATCTTCCTTGTCCGGCGTGATCGAGACCTGCGTGGAGTCGATATTGAATTCCAGATAGCCGTTATCCATGTAGAACGAACGCATCGCTTCCATGTCAGCCGAAAGCTTCTGCTTGGAATACTGGTCGTTCTTGCTGAACCAGCTCATCCAGTCCGGCGTGCTGAGCTTCATCAGATCGAGTAATTCCTCTTCGCCATAGGCCTGATTGCCGACCAGGTTGATCTGTTTGATCTTGGAGACTTCACCCTCCACCACATTGAACACGATCGCCACGCGATTCCGTTCCAGTTCGGTGACAGAGGTCGTCACGCTTACGCTGTATTTGCCACGCGCAACGTACTGGCGCTTAAGTTCCTGGGTCGCCTTTTCCAGCGCCCCCTTGTCGAAGATCCGGGCCTCGGCCAGACCGGCATACTTCATATTGTCCTTGAGCTGATCCTTGGGAAAGTCCTTGATGCCGTTCAGTTCGATACTGGCGATGGAAGGACGCTCGCGCACCAGCACGATCAGCACGCCCTGCTCGACTTCAAGACGTACGTCCTTGAAGAAGCCGGTGGCATACAGCGCACGGATTGCAGTCGCCGCGTGCGTATCGTCCATGGTATCGCCTACCTTGACGGGGAGATAGCTGAACACCGTGCCGGCTTCGGTGCGCTGTATGCCCTCGACGCGAATATCCTTGACCGTGAATGGCTCGATCGCCCAGGCGGGCGACATGCAGAGCAGGGAAATCAGCCCCGCCAGTTTTTTCAGTTTCATTTTCAACCTGAGATAAGCCGAGTTATGTCGTTATATATAGCAAACACCATCAGCGTGCCGAGCAGCGCGATGCCTATCCTCTGCCCAAGCTCCCACGCCTGTTCCGAGACCGGGCTTCCCTTTGCCAGTTCGGCAGCATAATACAGCAAGTGTCCCCCATCCAATAAGGGGATGGGCAACAGATTCAATACGCCCAGGCTGACGCTGATCAGCGCGAGGAAACCCAGATAGGCCACCGGCCCCATCTCCGCGGACTGACCGGCATAATCGGCGATAGTGATTGGCCCGGACAGATTCTTCATCGACACCTCGCCCAGCACCATCTTGCCCAGCATCTTCAGGCTGAGGATGGAAGTCTCCCAGGTCTTGCGCAACGCCTGTCCGAATGCGTCGAACGGCCCATAACTGACCTCGGTCAGCATCGCCTCCCAAGCCGCCTTGTCGACCTGAGGTGCGGCGCCGATCTTGCCGACCATCTTCCCGCCCTCCTCCACCGCGCTCGGCACAACCGTCACGCTCGACACCTGTTCGCCGCGCCGGATATCCAGCTGCACCGCCTGTCCCGGATGCATGCGCACCACTTCGACCAGTTCGCGCCATTGCTGCAGCGCCCGCCCATTGGCGTGCAGGATCAAGTCGCCCGGCTGCAGTCCGGCCTGCTTCCCGACGCCGTCTTCGGTGAGCTTGCCGATGACGGGAAGCACCAGCGGCTGGTGCAGTTGCAAGCCCAGCTTGCCGAGGAACTCGCCGTCCAGCTCGTTCGCTTCCAGCCCGCGCATGTCCAGCACATGGGTTAGCTGTTCGCCCTGCGCGCTGCGGCCCTCGATCTTCACTTCGGACTGTTGCAGGGCCTCGTCCAGCAACGTCCAGCGCAGCTCCTGCCAGCTCGGGATCGCCACACCGTCGACGCTCAGGATGGTTTCGCCCGGCTGCATCGATGCCGCAGCGGCAGGCGTAGCCGGCGGCACCTCGCCCAGCACCGGCTTCAGTCCGGGCACGCCGTGGACGAACAAAGCCCAATACAGGACGATGGCCAGCAGGAAATTCGACAATGGTCCGGCCACGACGATGGCCATGCGCTGCAACACCGGCTTGCGGTTGAAAGCCCGATCCAGCTCCTCCGGTGCAACCTCGCCTTCGCGTTCATCCAGCATCTTTACGTAACCGCCCAGCGGGATCGCCGAGATCGCCCATTCGGTGCCGTCCGAGCTGCGCTTGCTATAGATCACCTTGCCAAAACCGACCGAAAAGCGCAGCACCTTGACGCCACAACGGCGGGCCACCCAGTAGTGCCCCAGTTCATGGAACACCACCAACAGCGCGATTGCGACGATGAAGGCCAGCAGAGTGGTCATTGCGGGATATGTTGCAGCGCGGCGCGACGCGCCTCGGCGTCCGCGCCGATGACGTCGTCCAGGCAGGTCACCGCACTGACCGGCAATTCGTCGAGAACGCTGTCAATGACACGCGGGATGTCTAGGAAAGCGATGCGGCGATTCAGGAAGGCATCCACCGCGATCTCATTCGCCGCATTCAGGATCGCCGGGGCGGTACCCGCGGCGCGCAATGCCTGATAGGCCAGCGCCAGACAGGGAAAACGCTCGAAGTCGGGCGCGACGAAATTCATCGTCGCGACCTTGAACAGGTCCAGCGGCGCGACGCCGGCATCGATACGCTCCGGCCAGGACAGGCCGTAGGCGATCGGCGTACGCATGTCCGGGTTGCCGAGCTGCGCCAGCACCGAGCCGTCGACATATTGCACCAGCGAATGGATCACGCTCTGCGGATGCACCACCACCTGGATGTCGTCCGCACTCGCATTGAACAGCCAGTGCGCCTCGATGACCTCCAGCCCCTTGTTCATCATGGTCGCGGAGTCCACCGATATCTTGCGGCCCATGCTCCAGTTCGGATGCGCGCAGGCCTGCTCCGGCGTGACGTCGTGCAGCTCGGCCAGCGGCGTGTTGCGGAACGGCCCGCCGGAGGCGGTCAGCAGTATCTTGCTGACGCCGCTATGTTTCATGTCGCCGCGATAGTTATGCGGCAAGGACTGGAAGATCGCGTTGTGCTCGCTGTCGATGGGCAGCAGCGCGGAGCCGCTGGCGCGCACCGCCTCCATGAACACGTTGCCCGCCGTCACCAGCGTCTCCTTGTTCGCCAGCAATATCTTCTTGCCTGCGCGCGCCGCCGCGAGCGTCGGGCGCAGGCCAGCCGCGCCGACGATGGCCGCCATCACCGCATCCACTTCGGGCAGCACCGAGACCTGTTCCAGCGCGGCTACACCGCACAACACCTCGGTGGATATTCCCGCATCCTTCAGGCGTTGGCGCAATCCTGCGGCAGCCATCTCGTCCAGCAGCACCGCATAATCAGGTTTGAATTGTTCGCACTGCTTGAACAGCAGATCGACCTGCGAATTCGCGGTCAGTGCGACGATGCGAAAGCGGTCGGGATGGCGAGCCACCACATCCAGCGTGCTGGTGCCTATGCTGCCGGTAGAGCCGAGAACGGTCAGGCGCTGCATCTCAGCCTATCCTCTGGAACAGCATCGCCAATGCGGCGAGCGGCAGCGTCGAGGTCAGCGCGTCGATGCGATCCAGCAGACCGCCATGTCCGGGCAGCAACGCACCGCTATCCTTGACCCCGGCCTGACGCTTGATCGCCGATTCGAACAAATCGCCGATCACCGCCAGCGCCACCCACCACCAAGCGGTCAGCAGCAACGGCGGCAATATCTCGCGCGTCGAGAAATGCGGACTGAAACCCCACACCAGCACCACATAGACCGACACGCCGAACATCGCACCGGCCACGCCTTCCCAGGTCTTGCCCGGGCTGATGCTCGGCGCGAGCTTGTTCCTGCCGAAACGCCGCCCGGCAAAATACGCCGCGATGTCCGCGACCCACACCAGTCCCATCACGAACAACAGCACCCACGGACTGGGCGCGGCTTCGCGCAGATCCATCATCGCCGCACCGGTCGGGATCAGCACTGCCCAACCGACCAGCGCCATCAACAGCGGTCGTTCGACCTTCCAGCCCACGATCAGCCAGGTCGGCACGATGACCAGCCACAGCAATGCGGACACCAGATAGATCGCCAGATGGACGTAGAAATTCACCGTATCGGCGGCATAGGCGTCGAGCGACACCACGCCCAGCATCAGCGCCAGCGTCAGCCCCCAGTACAGTTTGGCCTTGCTGCCGCCCAGGCCGGACAGACGCGACCATTCAGACGTCCCCTGCATCACCATCACGACGACCAGCAATGCCCACACAGCGGGGGGTAGCAGGAACAGTGCGGCCAGCAGCAGCGCCAGCAACACGATAGCGGTGATCACGCGCGACTTAAGCACCGGACTCTCCCTGAGGCTGATCGCCCTTCAACTGGTCGCTGGTCCGTCCGAAGCGCCGTTCGCGTTTCTGGTACGACGCAACCGCCGCCTCCAGCTCCTTGCGGCCGAACTCGGGCCAGAGTTCCTCGGTGAAATACAGTTCGGTGTAGGCAAGTTGCCACAGCATGAAGTTGCTGATGCGCTGCTCGCCGCCGGTGCGGATGAACAGATCGGGCTCGGGCGCATCGCTCATAGACAGATAAGGAGCCAGATCCTCTTCGGCGAAGCCCTGCGCCAGTTGCGGATGTTCCTTCAGCATGGACTGCACCGCATTCATCATGTCCCACCGTCCACCGTAGTTGGCGGCGATGGTCAGCGTCAATCCGGTGTTGTTCGCAGTCAGCTGCTCGGCATCCAGCATCGTCCGGCTGAGCTTGTCGTCGAAATGGCTGCGATCGCCGATGATCTTCAGGCGGATATTGTTCTTGTGCATCTTGGCCGCTTCACGCTCCAGCACCTTCAGGAACAACGACATCAGGAAGGAGACCTCGTCGGCCGGACGCCGCCAGTTCTCGCTGCTGAAGGCGAACACGGTCAGGTATTCGACCCCCATGTCGCGGCAGGCCTTGACGACCTCGCGCAGCGACTCGACGCCGCGCTGGTGGCCCATCACGCGCGGCATGAAGCGTTTCTTCGCCCAACGCCCGTTGCCGTCCATGATGACGGCGATGTGGCGCGGGACACTGGGGATGTCGGGAATGGTGCGAGTGGAACTCGGCAGCGGGGACATTACACCGCCATCAGGTCGACTTCTTTGGCGGCCAGCGCCTTGTCGATTTCGGCGACATAGCGGTCGGTCAGTTTCTGGATCTCGTCCTGAGTGCGGCGCTCGTCGTCCTCGGAGATTTCTTTTTTCTTGAGGGCGTCCTTGAGATGTGTGTTGGCATCGCGGCGGATGTTGCGCACCGCGATCTTCGCATCTTCGCCTTCGCTCTTGACCACCTTGATCAGGTCGCGGCGGCGTTCCTCGGTCAGCATCGGCATCGGCACACGGATCAGTTCACCTTGGCTAGCCGGGTTCAACCCCAAGTCGGAGTCGCGGATCGCGCGCTCGACCGGACCGACCATATTCTTCTCGTAAGGCTGCACGCCGATGGTGCGCGCATCGACCAGGGTGATGTTCGCAACCATGTTCACCGGGGTCATGCTGCCGTAGTAGTCCACCATCACGTGGTCGAGCAGGCCGGTATGTGCGCGCCCGGTGCGCACCTTGCCGAGGTCGTTCTTCAACGCCTCAAGCGACTTCTGCATCTTCTGTTCGGTAGTTTTTTTCAGATCAGCAATCACGGTTCCCTCCTGAATCAATCTATACGCACCAGCGTGCCTTCGCCTTCGCCGAATACCACGCGTTTCAGCGCGCCGGGCTTGAAAATACTGAATACGATGATGGGCAGCTTCTGGTCGCGACACAATGTCAGCGCCGTCGCGTCCATCACCTTGAGATTCTTGCTGATCGCCTCGTCAAAGCTCAGGCTCTGATAGCGGATCGCATTCGGATCCTTCTTCGGATCCGCAGTGTAGATACCGTCCACCTTGGTGGCCTTGATCACCACATCGGCGGACATCTCCACGCCGCGCAACGCGGCGGCGGTGTCGGTGGTGAAGAACGGGCTGCCGATGCCAGCCGCGAAGATCACCACCTTGCCGTCTTCCAGATAACGCAATGCCTTGCCGCGAATGAACGGCTCGGCGACTTGCTCCAGGCTCAGCGCGGACTGCACGCGGCAGTCCAGCCCGGCGCGCTTCATCGCATCCTGAAGCGCCATCGAGTTCATCACCGTCGCCAGCATACCCATGTAATCGGCGGTCGCGCGATCCATCCCCGCCGCGGCCGGAGCCACGCCGCGGAAGATATTGCCGCCGCCGATCACGATCGCCACTTCCACACCCAAGCCCACCACTTCGGCGATCTCGCCGACGATGCGCTCGATCACCTCACGGTTGATGCCGTAGCTGTCCTCGCCCATCAGGGCTTCGCCGGACAACTTGAGCAGGATGCGTTTGTAGGCTGGCTTCATGACAATTAACCCTGAGCGGCGGCAGCGGCAGCGGCCACTTCAGCTGCGTAGTCTTCCACCTTCTTCTCGATGCCTTCGCCGACCACGAACATCTGGAACGCGGTCACCGTAGCGCCCTTGCTCTTCAGCAATTGCTCGATGGTCTGCTTGCCGTCTTCAGCCTTGACGAACACCTGGCCCAGCAGCGTCACTTCCTTCAGGAACTTCTGCACGGTGCCTTCGGCGATCTTCTCCAGCATCGCTTCCGGCTTGCCGGATTCCTTGGCCTTCTCGATCGCGATACGACGCTCGGTCGCGATGTCTTCTTGATTCACGCCGGATGCATCGATGGACTTCGGCTTGCTTGCAGCGATGTGCATCGCGATGTCGCGCCCCATGGCCTCGTCGCCGCCGGTGAAGTTCAGCAGCACGCCGATCTTGCTGCCGTGCAGGTAGCTGGACAGCGTGCCGGTGGAAGTCTCGTAACGCTCGAAGCGGCGGATCGTGAGGTTCTCGCCCAGCTTCATCACCAGCGCCTTGCGCACTTCTTCGACGGTGCCGGAGCCGTTAACCAGCGCCATGCCGGACAGCGCTTCGATATCGGCCGGATTGCTCTTCGTCACCGTCTCGGCGACGTTCTTGGCGAATGCGATGAAGTCGTCATTCTTGGCCACGAAGTCGGTCTCGCAATTCACTTCCACCACGGAGCCGGTCTTGCCGTCAGCCGCGATAAACGAGCTGACCAGGCCTTCGGCGGTCACGCGCGATGCGGCCTTGCTGGCCTTCGCGCCGCTCTTGATGCGCAGCTGCTCTTCAGCTTCCTTGAAGTCGCCGTTGGATTCGACCAGCGCCTTTTTGCATTCCATCATGCCGAGACCGGTAGCCTCGCGCAGTTCCTTGACCATTGCTGCGGTAATTTCTGCCATGTTCTACTCCATAAAAAACTTATAAAAAAAGGGGCTCGCGCCCCTTTCTGCGCGGTGCCGAAGCTTAAGCAGCCGCAGGCTCGGAAACTTCCTGAACCAGTTCGGTCAGCGCCTGAGCACGACCTTCCAGGATCGCGTCGGCGATGCCGCGAGCATACAGGCGGATAGCCTGAGTCGAGTCATCGTTGCCAGGGATCACATAGTCCACGCCCAGCGGGGAGTTGTTGGTATCGACGATGCCGATGACCGGGATGCCCAGCTTCTGCGCTTCGACGATGGTGCCCTTCTGGTAACCGACGTCGATCACGAAGATCGCTGCCGGCAGACCCTGCATGTCCTTGATGCCGCCCAGGCTACGATCCAGCTTTTCCAGTTCGCGCGACATCATCAGCGCTTCTTTCTTGGAATACTTCTCGGTCGCGCCTTCGGCAGTGATCTGCTCCAGATCGCGCAGACGCTTGATCGACAGTTGCACGGTCTTGTGGTTGGTCAGCATGCCGCCCAGCCAACGGTAGTTGACGAACGGGGAACCCGCGCGCACTGCCTCTTCCTGGATGATGTCGCGTGCCTGACGCTTGGTCGCCACGAACAGGATGGTGCCCTTCTTGGCTGCCAGCTTGCGCACGAAGGCTTCAGCCTCGGCGAACTTGGCGACGGTCTTTTCCAGGTTGATGATGTGAATCTTGTTGCGATGGCCGAAGATGTACGGTGCCATCTTGGGATTCCAGAAACGGGTCTGGTGACCGAAGTGGACACCTGCCTCCAGCATTTGACGCATAGTTACAGCCATGATTACTCCTAACGTAAGGGTTATTAACTACCACTCGCCAGCCTGACCCACGGCGATTCCGTGAGCACCCCAACTTGCGCGAGCGGGAAATTAGCCCCGGAAGAAATTAAGAACCTGTTCCGAAGCGGCGCGCATTCTAGCACCAAGCCCGGTTTCACTCAACCTGTACGACAAGACAGGGCGAACCGCCCTGCCGAAACCGCACCCAGAGCATATTTCGAGTGATTTTCCTTAAACGCCATGCACATGGCGCGTTTTGATGTAGTGATTTAACACCAATCTAATCCGCGAGTTCTTTGCGTCGATAACCGGGTTATAGGCAAACCGACTCTACCGGCATGGAGGTGATTGTAATGAAAATCGAAAATTCCACTATCGGCCTCACCGGCCAGCACGCCAGTTCGCGACAGCATACGGTCGAGGAATCCCTGCGTGCCTGGGTAGGCGAGCAACGCCCGGACTTCGAGCGGCGCAACGAAGCGCGCGCCCAGGACTTGCGGGCATGGGCAGGCCAGACCGTGGCGACGTTGTCCGATGCCGGGCGGCAGGCTGCGGCTCAAGCGTCAGCCAATGACGCCCAGGCCGCCTCCGCGACCGAAGAGGCGGCCGACCAGACCGCGAACGACCCCAAGATGCAACTGCTGATCGGCCTGATCGAGGCGCTGACCGGACACAAGGTGAAGCTGTTCAACGCCAGCGCGATGAAACGCGACGAAGCAGCCGCCCCCGTTGCAACAACCCACCAGGCGCCGGCCGCAGAGAACCGCCGCCAGGGCTGGGGCGTGGAATACGACAGGCGCGAGACACTGCACGAAGTGGAAGTCACGCGCTTCGATGCCGAGGGCGTCGTGAAGACCAGCGACGGGCGAGAGATCAGCTTCAAACTCTCGCTGGAGATGAGCCGCGAGTTCTATCAGGAGACCAATATTTCCATACGCGCAGGCGACGGTGTGAAGAAGGATCCGCTGGTGATTAACTTCGCAGGTGCCGCCGCCCAGCTCACCGACACCAAGTTCGAGTTCGACCTCGATTCCAACGGCAAGGCCGAACAGATGTCCTTCGTCGGCTCAGGCAGCGGTTTCCTCGCGCTGGACAAGAACGGCAACGGCACTATCGACAACGGCTCCGAACTGTTCGGCACGCAGAGCGGCAACGGCTTCGCCGACCTGGCGGCCTACGACAGCGACGGCAACCAGTGGATAGACGAGAACGACGCGGTGTATTCGAAACTGCGGATATGGAGCAAGGATGGCGGCGGGAACGACCTGTTGAGCACGCTGACGGAACGCAAGGTCGGCGCGCTCTACCTCGGCAACGTCGCCACCCCGTTCGACCTGAAGAACGGCGCGAACGACCTGCAAGGACAAGTGCGCAACAGCGGCGTCTATCTGAACGAAGATGGCACGGCCGGTACTCTGCAACAAGTGGACTTGGTGGTTTAAAACCTACTGCACGACTCGATTTACCCGCAAGGGGCAGGCCGGTGGGTGCCCGGCGGCTTCGCCGCCACCCAACCGCTCGCGGCGTTGCGCGGTGTTGGTTTCGGCATCACGCGCTTTGCGCATGAGCCTGCACCGAAACTTCGTTTTCGAAATCCGGGGCCGCAAAGCGGCAAACTGAAAGTACATTCCGGTTTCTGTGCTCCGTGCGCCTTACACTCGAGCCGCTCGCTACGGTTTCGAAGCATCCTGTCAGCGTGTTTGTTACTCGCGCAAGATGGCTAAGGGCGGCAGCGACGCCAGCCGCCTAGTGCCCAGCCATCCGGCCAGCATCACCGCCGCCATACCGCCGAACACGCCTATAGCCCAGATCGCCGCATTCGGCTGGTATGGAATCTCCAGCACGCGCAGCGCCAGCACCCAGCCCAGCAACACCGCCCCCGCCGCCGCGAACAAGCCGCTCAACCCGCCCAGCACGGCGAACTCCGACAAGTGCAGCCGCCGCAGATAACGCCCGTCCGCGCCCAGCGTGCGCAGCACCGCCGCCTCGAAACTGCGCTCGTCTTGCGTCGCCAGCAGCGCGGCATACAGCACCGCGAAGCCGGACAGCAGCGTGAACAGGAACACTGCCCCCATCACCTGCGTGATCTGGTCCATGATGTGGCGCACCTGATCGATGATGGAACCGGTGTCTATCACCAGCACGTTGGGAAACTCGCGCGCCAGCAGGTCGCCCGCGCGAATGCTGTCCGGCGGCAGGTAGAAACTGGTCAGGTAGCTCGCCGGATAGTCGCGCAGCAACTCCGGCGTCGCGATCACGAAAAAATTCACCCGCATCGAGTCCCACTCCACCTTGCGCAAACTGCTCACTCGCGCCGTGAAACGGCTGCCGGCCACGTCGTAGGTCAGCGTGTCGCCCAAGTGGATGCCCAGCGTCTCGGCGATACCCTCCTCGACCGACAACTCCCCATTCGCCCCCGCAGTCCACCACTTGCCGCCGACCAGCTTGTTCCACTCCGGCATCTGCTCCATGTACGACAGATTGAACTCGCGCTCCACCAGACGGCTCGCGCGCGTATCGGCGTAGCTGTCGCCGCTGACCGGCCTGTCGTTGATTGCGACCAACCTACCGCGCACCATCGGCTGCAACTCCGGCGGCGGCAGCTTCTCGCGCGCAAAGAAATCGACCAGCGCCTGCTGCTGGTGCGGCTGGATGTTCACGACGAAACGATTGGGCGTGTCCGGCGGCAGCCTGTCCTGCCAGCCCTGCAGCAGGTCGGCGCGCACCAGCGTCAGCAGCAGCAAAGCCATGCCGCCCAGCGCCAGCGCGACGACCTGCAGCGCATTGCTGCGCCCGTGCCGCACCAGGTTGTTCACCGCATGCCGCCAGTGGCTGCCGAGATAGGGGAAATAGCGCGCCAGCCCATGCAGCATCAACCAGGCCAGGCCGCCGAACACCACCAGTCCGGCGAGCAGGCCGCCCAGCATCGCCAACCCCAGCTTGGCCGAACCCGAGTGCCACAGGAACAGTCCTGCCAGCACCAGCAGCGCGACGCCATAGGCCAGCACGGTGTTCGGCTGCGGCGCGCCCAACTCGCGGCGCAGCACGCGCAACGGCGACACCCGGCGCAGTTGCAGCAGCGGCAGGAAGCCGAAGCCCAGCAGCAGCGCGAAACCGCTGACCGCAGCCTTCAGCGCGGGCAGCAGCGAAGGCTGCGGCAGCGCCGCATCGCGCATCGTTTCGATGAAGGAGATCAGCATCGCCTGCGTGACGTAGCCCAGCAGACAACCGGCCAGCACCGCAAAGAAACCGAGCAGCAGGAACTGGTACAGGAACAGCCGCAGCACCTGAGCCTGCTGCGCGCCCAGACAGCGCATCACCGCGCAGCCATCGAGATGGCGCTGCACGAAACGCCGCGCCGCCAGCATGATCGCAGCTCCCGCGAGGATCGCCGCGGTCAGTGCCGCGAGGCCGAGGAAATGCTCGGCGCGCTCCAGCGCGCTACGTATCTCGGGCCGCGCGTCGCGCACGTCCTCCAGCCTCTCGTTGCCGGACAGCTTCGGCTTGAGTTCATCGCGCAGCGCGGTGACCTGCTGCGCCTCGCCCGCGACCATCAGCCGGTAGGTGATGCGGCTGCCCTCCTGCAGCAGCCCGGTCGCCGCGAGGTCCTGCGCGTTCATCAGCACGCGCGGCGCGAAGCTGGAGAAACCGATGGACTGGTCGATGTCCTTCACCACCCGCGCCGCGACGACGAAACGCATCGCGCCTATGCCCACCTCGTCGCCGACCTGCAGGTCGAGCCGGCGCAGCAGCCGCTCGTCCGCCCACACCGTGCCACGCAATGGAATCGATCCAGCCGCCCCCTCCCCCTCGATGGGGGAGGGTTGGGGAGAGGGTGAAAACGTCGAATTCCCCCCAACCCCATTCCCTAAATCAATCGCTATCTTCCCCCGCAGCGGATACCCCTCCTCCACCGCCTGCATTTCCGACAGCAACGCCTGCTCGCGCGACGACACCATGCTCGGAAAACTGCGGCTCTCGACCGCGCGCAACCCGCGCGCCTCGGCGCTCTTTCGATAGGCGGGAGGCAGCGGCCGCGTCGAGGTGATGCGCAAGTCCGCCCCGATCAGGCTGGTCGCCTCCTGCTGCAACGCCTGCCGCACGCGGTCGGCGAACATGCCGACCGTCGCGAGGCTGCCCACCGCCAGCACCAGCGCCAGCAACAGCACGCGCCACTCCCCGGCCCGCCAGTCGCGGCGCAACAGGTTGAGGGAGAGGCGGAGGAGATTCATTTTTTATTCACCGCAAACCCTACATTTCTCAAATTGACTTTGAAGCGTCTTCGGAAAATCGCTGTCACCATCAACGAAAATCCATTTGAAATACCCAAGTACCTGGTCTCTCAATTCCCTCATGCTGAGTTTGTAATCGCCGAACTCGACATACAACATTGGGCCTGAAATGAAATATGCATGCCAATCATTGATACCTCGCTCGGGGGCTTTCGTGATTACTTGATTTTTCAAACTATGATCCTTCGTCATTTGCCAATGCTTGGCACCATTAGAAAGATCCACAACGGCCTGCATGACCAACAATGCAAACTCGGGAAGAGCGGCCTTCTTATCTTTCGCCTCTTGACTACCGCAGTCCCGTATCCAATCAACATAAAGGTGATTGACCGTAACAACAAAATTGAAAGTGTCATAGACACTCCAGCCACATTCCAGTCTCTGCGATTCCCATTGCAGCTTTTCATACATATCAAGGCATGTTTCAAGGCCGGGCCGAGTTGATGGTTTATTGTGTTTCGTCATGTTGTTACACCACCCTCCCCGCCTCCAGCCTCAACTGCCTGCCGCAGCGCCTCGCCAGCGCCTCGTCGTGGGTGACGAGGATCAGCGTCGTGCCCTGCGCGCGGTTGAGTTCCAGCATCAATTCGATAACCTGTGAACCCGTCGCCGCATCGAGGTTGCCGGTGGGTTCGTCGGCGAACAGAATCTTGGGGCGGGTGACGAAGGCGCGGGCGAGTGCGACGCGCTGCTGTTCTCCGCCGGAGAGGTGTTTGGGCAGGTGGTGCATGCGCTCGGTCAGCCCAACCTGGCGCAGCGAGTCGGCGGCGCGCTCGTGCGCGTCGGATGCGCCTTGCAGTTCCAGCGGCAGCATCACGTTTTCCAGCGCGCTCAAGGCGGGCAGCAGCTGGAACGACTGGAACACGAAGCCTGCCGCGGCGCCCCGCAGCCTTGCGCGTCCGTCTTCGTCCAGCGCAAACAGGTCCGCGCCGGCCAAGTGCACGCTGCCGCTGCTGGGTACGTCCAGCCCGGCCAGGAGGCCCAGCAGCGTAGACTTGCCGGAACCGGACGCGCCGAGGATCGCGAGGCTCTCGCCCGCCTCGACCGCGAAACTCACCTCGTGCAGGATGGTCAGCGGCTGGTCGCCGCTCTGCACTTGCTTGCCCAATCCAACTGCCTGCACAATCGCTGCCATGAAAAATCCATTTTCGACAATGTTTGCTGGAAGCCCTCTCCCCTTCGATACGCCCGCTGTGCGGGCTACTCAGGGCGAACGGCCTGCTATTGCTCCGTTCGTGCTGATAACCAACCACTTGGCAACCGTTTTCTGGTTGCTTAGTGGGCTGGCTAGTTGCATCACCAGTGCCTTGCGCAGCAAGGCGTATCGAAGCATGAGCGGAGCGGGAACCACAACAATAAATTTTGTTTTGTTAATCGTAGCACTGGGTCTGCCCTGCACCGCCCACGCCGCGAAGAACATCCTAGTGTTCGGCGACAGTCTATCAGCCGGATACGGGATCGCAGTAGCGGAAAGTTGGCCGGCGCTGTTGCAGCAGGAACTGGTACGCAACGGCTCGAAATACCGCGTGGTCAACGCCAGCATCAGCGGCGAAACCACGCTGGGCGGACGGCAGCGCATCGCCCAGGCATTGCAGCAGCATCGCCCGGCGGTGGTGGTGATCGAGTTAGGCGCGAACGACGGGCTGCGCGGTTACGGCACGGCGGACATCGCGGCGAATCTGGGCGAGATCGTCGCCGCCGCGCAACGGGTGCATGCCCGCGTGCTGCTGGTCGGCATGCGCTTGCCGCCGAACTACGGCGAGCCTTACGTCACGCAGTTCCGCAATCTCTATCCGCGCCTCGCGGAGAAACACCGCGTCAGGCTGATGCCGTTCCTGCTGGAAGGCGTGCCGCCGGAACAGTTCCAGCCGGACAACCTGCATCCGACCGCTGCGGCGCAACCGCTGCTGATGCGGAACGTGCTGAAGACGTTGAAACCGCTGCTGCGCTGAACGCGCCGACTTGAAAGGGGCGACCGATGACGAACCATTTGGCGCAGGAAACCAGTCCTTACCTTCAGCAGCATGCCGACAATCCGGTGGACTGGCATGCGTGGAACCCGGAATCGCTACGGCTCGCACGCGAACAGGGCAAACCCATCCTGCTGTCCATCGGCTACTCGGCCTGCCACTGGTGCCATGTGATGGCGCACGAGTCGTTCGAGGACGATGAGACCGCGGCGCTGATGAACCGGCTCTTCGTCAACATCAAGGTGGATCGCGAGGAGCGCCCCGACCTCGACCATATCTACCAGAACGCGCATGCGATGCTGACGCAGCGCGGCGGCGGCTGGCCGCTGACGATGTTCCTCGAACCGGACGGCACACCGTTCTTCGGCGGCACCTATTTCCCGAAACAGGCGCGCTACAACCTGCCCGCCTTTGCCGACTTGCTGCGTCGCGTCGCGCAGGTATACGCAGAGAACCGCGCGGAACTCGTCGCACAGGGCAAGCAGCTGGTCGCGGCGCTGAGCGACATCCGGCCGGTGCGCGGCGGGGAGACAGCACTGGACATCGAGCCGCTGCCCCAAGCACTGCACCAACTCGGCCAGCAGTTCGACGAGGTCGACGGCGGCTTCGGCGGCGCGCCCAAGTTTCTGCACCCTGCCGAGCTCGACCTGCTGCTGCGCCGCGGCCATGCGACGCATGATGAACAGGCGCAGCACATCGTGCGCCACACGCTGCAACAGATGGCGCATGGCGGGCTGTACGACCAACTCGGCGGCGGCTTCTGCCGCTACAGCGTCGATGCGAGCTGGGACATCCCGCATTTCGAGAAGATGCTCTACGACAACGGCCTGATGCTGGGGCTGTACAGCGCCGCCTGGCAGGAAAGCGGCGAGCCGCTGTTCGCGCGTGTGGTCGAGCAGACCGCGGGCTGGACGATGCGCGAGATGCAATCGCCGGACGGAGGTTTTTACTCCTCGCTGGATGCGGACTCGGAACACGAGGAAGGCAAGTTCTATGTATGGCAACGCAAGGAAGTGCGCCAGCTGCTGAGCGCCGAGGAATACGCCGTCGCCGAACCTTACTACGGCCTGGACAGCACGCCCAACTTCGAGAACCACGCGTGGAATCTGCGCGTCAGCGCATCGCTGGGCGACATCGCCAAGCGCATGGGCATCTCGACGGAGCAGGCCGATGCGCGGCTAACTTCCGCACAGGAAAAACTGTTCGCCGCACGCGAGCAGCGTGTGCGTCCCGGCCGCGACGAAAAGATACTCGGCGCGTGGAACGGGCTGATGATCTCAGGCATGGCACGCGCCGCGCGGGTGTTCGGCCGCGAAGACTGGCTGCATTCCGCGCAGCGCGCGATGGACTTCGTGCGCACAACTCTGTGGCGCGACAGCAAGCTGCTGGCAACCTGCAAAGACGGCAAGGCGCATCTCAACGCCTATCTCGACGACCACGCCTTTTTGCTGAACGCCGCGCTGGAACTGATGCAGGCTGCATTCAGGAAGACCGATCTGGACTTCGCCGTACAGCTCGCCGATGCGCTGCTGGAACGATTCGAGGACAAGCAGAGCGGCGGCTTCTACTTCACCAGCCACGACCACGAGGCGCTGATCCAGCGCAACAAGATCGCGCAGGACAACGCCACGCCGTCCGGCAACGGCATCGCCGCACAGTCGCTGCTGCGACTCTCATTGCTGACCGGGGACGAGAAATATCATGCGGCGGCGGAACGCTGCGTGCAGCTGTTCTTCCCCGCGTTGCGTCAGGCCGCGGGCTACCACTGCAGTCTGTGCGTGGCGCTCGCCGAACGGCTGCAACCGCCCGGCCTGCTGGTGCTGCGCGGCGATGAAGCGACAGCGTGGCAGGCGGCATTGCAACGACGCTACCTGCCGGACGTGATGACCATCGTATTGAGCGACGAGACGAGCGACTTGCCCGAGGCCCTGGACAAGCCGGTGCGTGAACAGACTACCGGCTGGCTATGTCGCGGCACGCAATGCCTGCCGCCGGTCGGCGATATCGAAGAATTATTGAAGGTACTGTAGGTCGGGTTAGCCAAGGGCGTAACCCGACATTTTCGATGATCGTCGGATTACGCTACGCTAACCCGACCTACGGAACTCACCTCGAACGGTGGGGTTCATTATTTCCTTACCGTAACGACACCCCGCCCTGCGCCGAATAGCCCAGCGCGCTCGCCACGCCCGCACCGAAGCGTTTCGCCAGGCGCTCAGTGAAGTCTTCCTTCATCGTGAAATCGACGATTTCCTCGGCCTTGATCACATCGCGCGCGACCGATTCGATGCTGCCGTAGCCGTCGGCCAGGCCCATCTCTACGCCGCGCTGGCCGTTCCACACCAGACCGCTGAAGGTGTCCGGCGTTTCTTTCAGGCGCTTGCCGCGCCCCTGGCGCACCACATCGATGAACTGCTGGTGAATCTCGCCCAGCATCTGCTGGGCATAGACCTGCTGCTCGGGATTCGCCGGCGAGAACGGATCGAGGAAGCCCTTGTTGGCACCCGCGGTCAACAGGCGGCGTTCGACGCCCAGCTTTTCCATCGCGCCAGTGAAGCCGAAGCCGTCCATCAACACCCCGATGGAGCCGATCAGGCTGGCCTTGTCGACGTATATCTTGTCGGCCGCCGCCGCGACGTAATAGCCGCCGGAGGCGCAGATGTCCTCGACCACGACGTATAGCGGGATATCAGGATGCTTCGCGCGCAGGCGGCGGATCTCGTCGTTGATCTGTCCCGCCTGCACCGGGCTGCCACCGGGGCTGTTGATGCGCAGGATAACGCCTTGCGTGCGCTTGTCCTCGAACGCTTCCTGCATCGCGGGAATGATGAAATCGGCGCTCGCCGCAGAGTCCGGCGCGATCACGCCTTGCATGTCGATCAGCGCGGTGTGCTTGTCGCTGAGCACCGCTTCCTTGTTGTCGAACCAGCCCATGATCAGAAATAACACCAGAAACAGATAGCCGAAGGTCAGCACCTTGAAGAAGATGCCCCAGTGCCGCGCGCGGCGCTGTTCCTGTATCGCCGACATCGCAAGCTTTTCGAGTACGCCGCGTTCCCAGTTGTTGTCTTCAGCCATGATGGTTCCTTTGAAAATTTTTTAAGCGTTGACCTTCAGCCATGCACGCAATTCGTCGAAATCGCCTACCAGCGCGAGCGGCTGCAGTTCCAGCAATTGTTCCGGCGGATGCGCGCCGTAGGCCACAGCGACCACATCCACGCCCGCATTCTGCGCCAGCTGCACGTCGTGCGTGGTGTCGCCTATCATCAGCGTGCGGTCAGGAGTGACCGCCAATTCGTCCATCAGTTCCATCAGCATTGCCGGATGCGGCTTTGAGAAGGTCTGGTCGGCGGTGCGCGTCGCGTGGAAATAATCCTTCATGCCGCTGGATTCCATCACCCGCTCCAGACCGGCGCGACTCTTGCCGGTGGCGACCGCCAGCCAGTAACCGGCATCGCGCAGCTCGGCGATAGTCTCGCGCGCGCCGTCGAACAGCGGGATCGCCAGATCCTGCGACAGAAAATGATAACGGTAGCGCTCGACCAGCGGCTCGTACATCGCTTCCGGCGCGTCCGGCACCGCATGGCGCAAGGCCTGCACCAACCCGAGCCCGATCACATGGCGCGCCGCCTCGTCGCTGGGCACATTCAAGCCAAGGTCGCGGCACGCGGCCTGGATCGAACCGGCGATCACCGCCGTCGAATCCATCACCGTGCCGTCCCAGTCGAACACTATCAGATCGTAACGCTTGGTCATGACAAACTGCCGAAAAAAGAGGCGCGGATATTACCACGCCGACCGCCTCCATCCGAATACTCCAGCCGAGCCGAATAGCGCACGCGGAGAAACGCCCCGGCTCGTATAATGCGCCCCTCTGCCTCCTTGCCCGCGCCATGAACCTGATCTACCTCCTCGACCTGTGTGCCGTCGCCGTCTGCGCGATCACCGCCACGCTCGAAGCTCGCCGACGCGAGCTGGATCTGTTCGGCGTGGTCGTGATTGCGGTGATCTCCGGCATCGGAGGCGGCACAGTGCGCGACCTGCTGCTGGGACGCCTGCCGGTTTACTGGGTGCACGACCCGATCTATGTCGTGGTCGGCATGGTCGCGGGTACGCTCACCTTCTTCCTCGTCCGCCGCCTGCGCCTGCCTAAGGACTTCTTCCTCGTCCCCGATGCGATCGGTCTGGCGCTGTTCACCGTGATCGGCACCAGCATCGCGCTGCAGCTCGATGTCCCCTGGCTGATCGCCGCACTGATGGGCGTGATCACCGGCGTGTTCGGCGGCGTGATCCGCGACATCCTGTGCAACGAAGTCCCGCTGATCTTCCGCACCGACATCTACGCCACCGCTTCGTTCGTCGGCGCGCTGCTGCTGATCGCGCTCGACCGTGCAGGCCTGCCACACAGCCAGGCTATCCTGTTCGCAATGGTCTGTATCGTGACGATACGCTTGGCCGCGATACGCTGGCACATCCACCTTCCGCGCCTGCGCTCGGACGTTTAACTTACACAGAGGCCCATATGCACAAACCCGAGACCACCCACTGGCTGCTCTACTGCCGCCCCGGCTTCGAACAGGACTGCGCGCAGGAAGCGCTGCGTCAGGCTCGATTTCAAAAGCCTGTGATCGCCGACCAGCCGCCTGTCGTCAACGACAGCGGCTATGTCGTCGTCGTACTCAACGAACATAAGCCGAACTACCGCGAACTGGTGTTCGCGCGCCAGCTGATCCGGCTGCAATACATCATCGAGGAACTCTCCGAGCGCGACCGTCTGACGCCGCTAGTCGAAGCCATCGGGGCACTGCCCGACACCTTCGGCACGCTGTGGCTGGAGACGCCGGACACCAACGACGGCAAGACACTGTCCTCGTTCACCCGTCGCTTCCAGCCGCTGCTGGAGGAACCATTGCGCGCGCAGGGCAAGCTGCCGGCCGAAGGGCTGGAGGTAGACCGCAAGCTGCCGCGCCTGCATGTGTTTTTCCCCGACAAGTCCACCGCGCTGATCGGTACCAGCGAACCCTACAACAGCGCGCCTTGGCACATGGGCATATTGCGCCAATCCATGCCCGCGGAAGCCCCCAGCCGCTCGACGCTGAAACTGGCCGAGGCCATCGAGATGTTCATGGACAAGAGCGAACAGACGCGCTTGATGCGGCAAGGCATGACCGCGGTCGATCTGGGCGCGGCCCCCGGCGGCTGGACCTGGCAACTGGTCAAACGCGGCATCCGCGTCACTGCGGTGGACAACGGCCCGATGAAGGGCGTGCTGGCCAAGCACCCGTTGGTCGAACACCTGCGCGTAGACGGCTTCAAGTACGCGCCGCGCAAGGCGGTGGACTGGCTGGTGTGCGACATGGTGGAGAAGCCCGCCAAGGTCGGCGCGCTGATCGGCAACTGGTTCGTCGCCGGTTACGCGAAACACGCGATCTTCAACCTCAAGCTGCCGATGAAACAGCGTCTCACTGCGGTGGACGGCGCGCTGAACGACATCCGCAAACAACTGGACGATGAAGGCATCAACTACCGCATGCAGGCCAAGCAGCTCTACCACGACCGCGAGGAAGTGACGGTGTTCCTGGTGCGGACGAAGGGATAAGCCACCCCATCTCCGACTCCAGATCCGGGGCCTATGGCGGGAGACTGCCGTTGAAATCGGAAATCAAAAACCGCCGGACTATCCCTAGTGACGGCGGTTCTGACTAACAATCTCCTTAAGGAAGACTATGCGATCTTGAATCGCCCGGCCAGTTCATCGAGCTGCTTGCTGAGATGAGCCATTTGCTTGGCCGATGCAGCGGTTTGCGAAGAAGCCATACTGTTTTCCTCCGTACCCTGAGCGATGCTCTCGATTCGACGCGCTATGTCACGAGCCGCCAGAGACTGCTCCTGAATAGCGATCGTAATATCATCGACCGCTCTTGCCGCCTGTTGTGCCGCATCCCGAATAGCACCGACAGAATCGCCTGCTTGCCTGGCAAGACCGACGCCTTCATTTACGCGCACTACACCGACCTCCATTTCCTTGACTGCCTGTTTGGTACCTTCCTGTATCTTCCCGATCATGCCGGTAATCTCGGTGGTCGAGCTTGCAGTACGCTCTGCCAGCTTACGAACCTCATCGGCGACTACAGCGAATCCGCGCCCTTGTTCACCTGCGCGAGCGGCTTCGATAGCGGCATTCAATGCAAGCAGATTCGTTTGGTCGGCAATTTCACGTATCGAGCTGGCTATGCCGGATATCTGTGCAGAATAGTTCTCCAATCCGCGAATGGTCTCAGCGACATGATTCACAGCCGTAGCTATGTTTTCCATCTCTGTCGCTGCTCCGTGAATGACACGACCGCCTTCGCTTGCCTGTTCGCTGGATCGCTGGCTGACCTGATGTGCATCGCCCGCATGTTCGCTCACTTGGTCGATAGAGACCGAAAGCTGTTCCATGGCCGCAGCCATACCTGACGCATCTTCAGACTGGCGCTCCGTCACTCTCGAACTATTTTGAGCAGAAACCGAAACGCTGGCGGAAGTCTTGTTCAAGGCAGAAATACCCTCACGAACACTGGCGATCAACTCATGGAGGTTGTTGCGCATCACTGAAAGCGCGGCAACCAAAGCTCCCATTTCATCTTTGGAAGCCGCAGGCAACTGACGCGTCAGATCGCCAGCTGCAATCGAGTTAGCCGCATCCTGAGCCTCTTGCAGTCCGGACTTTATCTTGCGGATGATCAGATAAGACTGCGTCAGCAAACCGATCGAACCTACTGCAATTAAAACTGCAAATAGCAACAAGCCAAGTTCTGATGTCCGGCGAGAATTTTCGTACTCAAATTTGGCGATCTCGGTTTGATAGGCGATCAGCTTGTCCAAAGCATCATGCAAGGCTTGTTGCTCCTCCCTCCCCGCTTTGAGATAGGTCGCCAATATCGCCGGGCTAAAGTTTTTCGCCGCAAGAGCAGCAACGGCCTCGTCTTGCTTGGCACGCCATGCAGCTCGTTTTTGCACCACATCTGCCGCCAACATCTTCTCGTCTTCAGTCAGGAATGTCGCCATGTACTTATTCCATAGCGCATCCTCGGCAGTCCGTCGTTCGCTGATGGCGTTCAGATGCTTGTCGAGCGGATGGTCATGAATTCCCGCAACAGGCCCAGCGGGGTCATGTTGAAAACCCAGCAATATATCGGTGTAGGCTTTATGAGTATCGGCTTCGATTTGTCCCAAGTCATACATGGGTACCGCACGGTCTTCATATACTGTTCTAAGTGCCGCGGATGACGAGGAAAGGCCATACCAACCGACTGCAATAGAAATCAGGAATCCCGCCAATCCGCTGCTTGCAAGCAGCCATAAGCGCGAGATGATACGCATGTCGTTAAACTTTCGAACCAGCTTCGCAAATATGTTGCTGCTGATCACCTGCCCCTCATCCAGCCTGATACTGGCATCTCCTCGCATACGGGCATACAAATCCTCGGCCGCACTGATCTCCTGACGAGTTGCAGCGACCCGAACCGAAACATATCCAGTCTGATCGGCCAATGGCGATGCATATGCCCGGACCCAATAATGATCTCCATCCTTGCGACGATTTTTTACGATACCGCTCCACGGGCGTCCTTTTTTCAAGGTATCCCAAAGATCCCGATATGCCTCAGGCGGCATATCCGGGTGACGCACCAGGTTGTGCGGCTGCCCAATCAACTCTTCTCGGGTAAATCCGGAAAGCTCGACGAAGGCATCATTGGCACGAGTAATCTGTCCTTTCAGATTGGTGTAAGAGATTACCGTCTCCCCTTGAGGAAACGGATGTTCACGTCCGGTGTTCGGTTGATTGTTGCGCATCACACTCTCCTATGTTTCCATTTATTTTTGTTTGATTTTGCTATCTCTACCGTTTTGAATCCATAGCGAACCGCAATTACTTTCGTAATTGATAATATTCTAATGCTCAATCGGATATTTAGGGGGAAATCCGCAGGTTTGTGCGGATTAAGTGCAAGAGAAATCAAAAAGATACCTAAAAACGCTGCTGTACTGGAATTGCCGGAGAGGCGGTCATAAATAGCACCTTGCAGACTATCGCATCACATGTACAGGATATGTGGAGGAAACGTTACCGGGATGCACCCGCACAAAACTCCGCCACCCTGACCAGCAGCCGCACCAGCGCCCGGTTGGCGGCGCGCACGCCGCCGTAGGCGTCTTCGCTCTCGCATTGCTCGGTCTCGTCGAATTCTGCGGTGGCGATCACGCGTTGCGTGGCGGTGTCGATGAGTTGTGCGCTCAGCGTGAAGCGCACTACGCTCGGCTTCACGGTGAAGTCCTGCTGCAGGCGGACGAGTTCGGTGTCCAGATGCAACTTCGCCGGTACGCCGGATGGCGACAGCACCACCGCATGGAACGCGCCGGAACGTTCCAGCGTCTGCTTGATCAGCGGTGCGAGCATGTGTGCCGGCGTGTCCGCCCAGCGATTGCGCGCATAGCTTTCGAGTCCGTGCGTCTGGCGCACCCAGATCATCTGCGCGGTATCGAAACCGGCGCGCGCGCGCGGCAGATCGACGGTGAGTACGACATCGCGCTTGGCCGATGCCTTGCCCGTCGCCTGCGATGTAGTCGCTTCCAGCACATAGATGTTGTCCGGCGGCGGTGCAGGAGGTAACGCCGTACAGCCGCCGACGACCAGCGCGAGGATCGCCGCGGTCGGTGCCAATGCGGCGATGCGCATAGGCCATGTCGTATCGTTGGATTTCATATGGTCGGCTCCGTTATCGGGATTCATTCGCCCGGCCCCGGCTTCGCATTTCCCTTGCCCTGCACCAGCAGGCCGGGATTGCGCTCCAGCGCTTCGCTGAAGCGGCGCAGCGAGGCGGTGAGTTCGCGCAGTTCGGCGATGGCCTGGCGCGCTTCCGGCAGGGCTTCGGCGCGCACGCTGTCGGCGGCGTCCGCGGTACTCGCGCCAGCGCGGGCGGCCTCGTTGGCCATACGGTCGAAGGCATCGGCGCTACGCTGCAGGCGTTGCAGCAGTTGCGGCAATTCGGCGCCCGAAAGCGATCCGGACAGTCGTTCGAGATTGGCCAGCGTATGGCGCAACGCGACACGGTTATCCTGATCCAGCAAGGCGTTGATGTTCTCGCTGCTGCGGTTGAGGTTGGTCAGCAGCGCTGTGACCGCAGTATCCAGGCGCAACATCAGCGACGGGCCGGTGGCGATCACCGGATAGTCTTCGTCCGCTTTGGCCTTCAGCGGCGGCGAGTCGCGGCTGCCGCCGGAAAGATCGACATGGGCGATGCCGGTCAAGCCCTGCACCTGCAACACCGCCACGGTGTCCTGCTTCACCGGCGTGCCGCGTTCGATATCCAGCGTCAGCTGCACCAGCTCGACGTTGCCCGGCGCGAGCTCGATGCTGCGCACGCCGCCGACCTGCACGCCGCGATAGCGCACCGGCGCATCCAGGCTCAGGCCGGACACCGATTCGCTCATGTAGACCCTATAGGTGTCGTAGGTCTTGCCGTAGGTCTTGCCTCCGGAAAGCCACAACACACCGCCGATCAGCAGCCCGCCGAGCACCAGCACGAAGAGTCCGACCACCGCGAGATTCACTTTCGATTCCATGCCTGCTCCATCGCCCCTCGCCCCCTGGGGCCGTGAAAATATTCCCGTATCGTCGCGTCTTCGGAGAGCGAAAGTTCCTGCATCGTCCCCACACCCAGAATACGCCCTTCGCCCAGCACCGCAACCCGGTCGGCGACGCGCCACAACAGGTCGAGGTCATGCGTGACCATCATGATCGTCAGGCCGAGCGCATCGCGCAAGTTGCGCACGAGTTCGTCGATGCCGACCGCACTCAGCGGATCGAGGCCAGCCGTCGGTTCGTCCAGCAGCAACAGCTCCGGATCGAGCGCCAGCGCCCGTGCCAGCGCCGCGCGCTTCCTCATGCCGCCCGAGAGTTCGCTCGGACGCTTGCGTCCGGCGTCGGCCGGCAGGCCGGTAAGCGCGATCTTGAGCACAGCGATCTCATCGGCCAGCACCGGATCAAGGTCGGTGTGCTCGCGTATCACCATGGAGACGTTCTCCATCACCGTGAGCGAACTGAACAGCGCACCGCGCTCGAACATCACGCCCCAGCGGCGCCGGAACGGCAGCGCCTGCTCGTCGGAGAGCCCGACCACCTCGCCGCCAAATACCCGGATCGAGCCCGACACCGGCTGTTGCAGCATGATGATCTCGCGCAGCATGGTCGACTTGCCGCAGCCGCTACCGCCGACCAGCGCGAATATCTCGCCGCGCAGCACCGCAAGGTTCACGTCGCGATGCACCACCGCATCGCCGAAACGCGTGTTCAGGCCAGTTATCTCGATGACGGTGTCGGCACTCATATATCCAGCCAGCTGAACGCGATGGAGAACAGCGCATCGGCGAGGATCACCAGGAAGATCGCCTGCACCACGCTCTTCGTGGTCTGCCGCCCCACGCTCTCGGCGCTGCCGTTCACCTGGAATCCCTGATAGCAGCCGACCAGCGCGATGATCATCGCGAACACCGGGGCCTTGCCGATGCCGATCAGGAACGAGGTCAGGCTGACCGCGTCGTCGAGCCGGTCGATGAAAGTGGAGTAACCCACGTCGAGCTGGGCGCGCGCCATCACCATGCCGCCGAGTATGCCCATGATGTCGGTATAGACCGTCAGCAGCGGCAGCGCTATCACCAGCGCGATCACCTTGGGCAACACCAGCAGGTCAATCGGAGCAATGCCTATGGTGCGCAGCGCATCGACCTCCTCGGTCACCTTCATCGTGCCTATCTGCGCCGCATAGGCCGAACCGGAACGGCCCGCGATGATGATCGCGGTGATCAGCGGCGACAGCTCGCGCACCATCGACAGCCCGACCAGGTCGGCAATATAGATGTTTGCGCCGACACGGCTCAACTGCTCCGCGCCCTGATAAGCGATGACGATGCCAAGCAGGAAGGCGAGCAGGCCGGTGATCGGCAGCGCCGCGACGCCGGCGGTCTGCAAGTTGTACAGGATGGATTTCCAGCGGATGCGGCGCGGATGAAACAGTGCGCGCATCAACGCGATCGAGCTGGCGCCCAGAAAGGACAGCAATCCGAATGCGCCATGCAGGCTCTGCCATGTCTTGCCGCCGATATGGGCCAGCATGCCGGGCTCCGGCAACGGCGCGGTGACCGCGGGTGAAGTGCGTGCGGAGATCAATCGCAGCAACGCCTCGAACTCAGGACGCAGGCCGGTGAAACGCACGGTGTATCCGCCCTGCTCCAGATCGCATTTTGTGCGATGCAACAGCCATGCGCCCGAGGTGTCCAGCGCGGTAACGGCCTGTGCATCGATCAGCATTTCTCCGCCGGTTGGCAGCGGCATCACGCTCAAGCAGGTATCGATGCGCACATCGATCCGCGCCGCCGACCGCAACAACCACTCGCCGGTGCAGCGCAGTTCGCGCGGATTTGCACCGGGCCGGATATCCGGCAATGCATTGGAGCGAGAGGTGATCGGCGCGTTTAACATCCTGATGGTTCTATCGGATTGGGATGCAGCACGGCGTGCTGGATATTGTCGATGCTGTCGCACGCCATGTGTCGCGACGAATCCTATGTCGCCGGGTATAGCGTGTCAAATGAATGCTGGCAACTCGCGTCAGTTCGCTACCTGCGATAACGACATGATGAGCCGCATCAATTTTGCCCGGTTGTTGGTATTGGTCTTCATGTAGACGCTTTGCAGTTGCGTCTTCACCGTGTGCCGGCTGACACCCAGCCGTTCTGCTGTCTCTTCGAGTGTCAGACTCTCTGCCATCAGTTCCGCCAGGCGTATCTCGGCGGGCGTCAGGCCATAGGTCTTCCTGAGCAATTCTTCATCCAGCCGAATCGGCTCTGCATTGTCCGTGATGAACGCGATTGCGCGGGGAACATCGGCACCGGAGCCAAATTCGTTCTCGGCGGCCAGCGACGAAAAATTCATCGTGTATTCCTGCCGCCCGGAAAGACGCGACACCGTCATCGCACGCGAGAAATGGGCGGTCTCCAGAATGTCCGGTGAAACGGCGCTACGAATCGCTGAAGCCAGTTCGGCCTGGGATTTATTGTCCCCGGCAACAACTTCACCATGGGAAGAATCACCGAAGCGGTGGCGCAACTGCAGGCCATCGCCCTCCTCCAGAATACGATGGGCCGCGCGGTTGGCGAAAGTAACCAGTCCGCGCACATCGAACAGCAATACGCCGATACTCAACAGGTCTAGCGCAGCCAGACTGGAGGCGATCCTGAGTTCCATGTCGCGCAGACGGAGCATCACGCCGAGAGAACGGGAGATATGCGGAATCAGCAAACGCAGGCGTTCCCGCTCGAACGAGGTGAAGCCGGGATCATTCACGCCTCTGGACCATGCACAGGCCACCCATGGCATGTTATTCGTCGACTCCATGCCGAATACGACGCTGGTCAGCAGATGAGCGACATCGAACGGAGCAAACAGGTTCTGATAGATATCGGTGCGGCGTAATTCCTCGAAGGGGATCAGATCCTCGTCGCCGATCACTACACTTCCTTCAAAGATCAGTCCGCGCTCGATAGCGCGGTTCGTCCAGATATCCTGGCCGATGTATTTCGTCGCCAGCAGCTGGAAGAAATGCTCCGGCGTATTGTGCAAAAAACAGAAGCCCCCATCGTCTGGGGTATGTTGCGGAGTGATGAGCATTCCCCTGGGTGCCTCGACCCAGTCCGCGATGGCCGGAAGGACATTGTTCCAGTGATCGGGGTCGGTCGCGCCCTGATAGATGGAGTCGATCAGTTCGCTCAGGCGGGCGAGCTCGGCGTTTGATGCGGCATTCTGCACGTCAACTTCTCCTGACGAAATGAGGCCGTGATTGGCGTGCAAAAGTCTAATCGAGCATATGGCATGTGTCCATGAGTCCGCTCACCCGTTTTCCTGAGAACGAGTGGATCAGTCCGAGGGCAAAGTCATTTCCATCATGAAAATCGAGCCGACCCCGAGCTCGGAGCGGACATCCAGCCGCACTCCCAGCAGCGAGGCGATGCGGCGTACATTTGCCAACCCCAACCCCAGGTGGCAGCCGGATCGGATGCCATCAACCCGATAGAAATCATCGAAAATATGAGGAATGTCCTCGACCGCGATTCCTATTCCTGTATCGACGATCTCGATGCTCAGCTTTCCCGGCAGTTGATGACAGCGCACAGTAATTTGTCCGCTTCGAGTATAGGTGACAGCGTTGGACACCAGGTTACTTATCGCGCGATAAAGCAGAACCTTGTCGCTGCGAACCAAAGCGGAACAGCGTTCGATCTCAAAACGCAGCCCCTTGCCCTGGACCTGCGGTTCGAAATCGTTTTCCACCTGGATCAGCACTTCACCAATAGAGAATTGAGTGATATCAGCTCGATATGCCGAGGCGTCTAGTTGCAGCATCATGAGCATCTGGTCGACCATGTCGTGCAGGATCCCGACCGATTGGCTAATTTTGTGCGATAGCACATGCTGAGGCGGGGTCGCAACTATCGATTTCAGGCTTTCTGAAAAAAGCGACAAAGCCTGGAGAGGCTGCCGCATATCGTGGCATGCGGCAGCGATTAGCCTCGCCCTGTTCAGATATTCGACCTCACTTACCCCGCCGGAATGGGGCATCGTGCCGCCACTTCCGGAATTCGCCTTTCTGCGCAGCAACGCGCGCAAACGCCCGAAGTGAAAACGAGTCGGAACGGAAATCACCTTTCCCTCGGTCGGGTTGGGCAAGGCGGCTGATGGCATGGTCTATCTCCTTTCGGTAGCTGTGGAAGTCAGGCTACGAGTTTCCGGAAACGCCCGCATCACCCGAACGGATGATTTTTGATGGCTGTCGGATATCGGCGAGACAGATTCGCCGCGAGGAAACGCAGATACTGCGCCACATTCAGGAATAACAATCAGCAGCTATCGGCTTCAGGCCCGAATCTGCCGGTCAATATTAACCGCTAAGCTTCCGTGCCGTTCGACTGACGGCAAATAAAAAAACGGCATCCGTCTCGCGAAGGATGCCGTTTCGATCTCTACCTTTGAGTCTTACTTCACGACCCGATCGATCACCAAGCTCAGGTTCTTGCTACCCGGCTTGACCGCCTGCACGCTGCCTTCCAGGTCGCCGGGCTGAGCCATCGGGCTGCCGGACTTGGACACGCGGGCGATGACGACGACTTCGTCGAAGCCGGACAGTTTCAGTTCTGGCTGCATCGCCAGGCTGTCGTCCAGCGTGAATTCCAGCGGCAGATCCTTCACCTGTTTGCGCAACACGGCGAGCGGCATCTTCGGGCCGGACGCGGCGCGTGCGAGGATGAAAACGGTGTCGGTCGGCGACGCCATTCCGGCCATGCCCGCCGCGAACGATGCGCGGCCGGTGATCGCCTGCGCCGGATCGGCAGCCGGTTGCGCGGGAGCAGCACCCTTCATCTTTTCGAGCTGCGCCAGCTTCTGCTTGCCGCCCTTCTGCATGGACAGGAACTGCTTGGCTTGTTTTATGCCCTCATGGATCATCTGAATATCGGGATAGTCCGGCGGCAGCAGTTCGACCAGTTTCTGCCAATGCAGGGCTGCGATGTAGTAGTCGCCGCGCTCCATCGCCGCCGAGCCGGACAATGCCAGCGCGGAGGTGTTGTCCGGATCGAGTTCCAGCGCCTTGTTAAGGTACTTGGTCGGCTCGCCCAGCAGGGACTGGTTGTTGTTCATCGCGGCCGCATCGGCGTAGTTGGTCCACAGCTGAGACTCGTTCGGCACCAGCTTGACCAGGTTACCGTAGGCGCGCACCGCATCGGCATAGCGCCCCATCTCGACGTAAGAACGCGCCAGCATCACCCAGCCGTCCGGATTCTCCGGCAGACGCTCCATCTTCTTTTCCAGTTCCTGCAATGCCGCCTCGGAACGGATCACGCCGAAGCCGTCAGCAACGGCCAGTTCCTCCTGCGGCTGCAGCGCCTTGGTGTTGCCGACGACGAAGTAAAGCGACACGACGAACAGCGGCAGCAGCAAGGCCAGCGCGATCGCCAATTTACGCGCCGGGTTGTGCGCGAGCTTCTCGCCCTGCCCGGTGGTCTGGACTTCTTCCAGCAGGCGCGCCTGCAGTTCGAGTTTTCCCTGCTCGTAAGCTTCCTGCGTCAGCAAGCCGTTATGCAGGTCCTTATCCATTTCGGCGGCCTGGTCGCGCAGGATCTCGAGGTTGGCGGCATCGCGCAGCACGTCGTTGTTGTTGGAGGTCGCGCGCCACAGCGGCAACACCACGAATAGCAGTGCGATCACCAGCAGCACTGCGCAGACTATCCAGAATATGGTCATGCTTGCGGGTCTTTCTTCATCAGTTCTTCAGGCTTTTCCGATTGCTCCAGCAGTTCAGCCGCACGGTGTGCGTCTGCGTCGGAGAGTTGCGGTTCTGCGATCTGGCTCCTGCGTTTGCGCAACTGGAAGACCAGCACGCCCGCGCCGATCAGCAGCAGCGCGAACGGGCCGTACCACAGCACCAGCGTGGAGGCCTTCACCGGCGGGTCGTACAACACGAAGTCGCCGTAGCGCGAAACCAGATAGTCGATGATTTCCTGGTCCGTCATGCCCTTCTGCATCTGCTCGCGCACTTCGCGGCGCAAGTCCTCGGCAAGTTCGGCATGCGAGCTGGCCAGCGATTCGTTCTGGCAGACCAGGCAGCGCAGCTTCTCGGCAAGACCTATCATGCGCTGTTCCAGCACCGGGTCTGCGGCCATATCCTTGGCTTCGCCGGCATAGGAGAACGCCGGCAACAGGGTAAACAACAGTATCAGGAGATATTTCATTTCGCTTGCAGCTCCGCTACCAAGGGAAGGATCTTTTCGGTCAGACTCTGTGGCGTCACCGGCCCGATCTGCTTGTACTGGATCACGCCCTGCTTGTCGATCACATAGGTCTCGGGTACGCCGTACACGCCGTAGTCGATGCCGATGCGGCCCTCGGTGTCAGCCACGCTGAGCACATACGGGTCGCCGCCCTTTTTCAGCCACAGTTCGGCATCCGCCTGCTTGTCCTTGTAATCCAGGCCGTAGATCGGCACGATGTTCCGGCGCGACAGCTCCATCAGCACCGGATGCTCTTCCTTGCAGGACACGCACCAGGACGCCCACACGTTCAGCAACCACACCTGGCCCTTCATGTCCGACGGCGAGAACTGCTTGGTCGACTCGTGCAGCTGCGGCAGCGTGAACGCGGGCGCGGGCTTGCCGACCAGCGGCGACGGCACTTCGCGCGGATTCAGGTTCAGGCCGATCGCAAGGAACACGGCGAGCACCACGAACACGACGAACGGCAATATGAAACGCATCATGCTGTCTTCTCCTCCAGTGGCGCCGCCGCCTTACGCTTGTTGTGGATACGATAGCGACGGTCGCTGATCGCCAGCACGCCGCCCAGCGACATCAGCAAGCAGCCTGCCCAGATCCAGTCCACGAACGGCTTGATATAGACCCGAACGGCCCAGGCGCCGTTGCTGTCCGGGATGGGTTCGCCCAGCGACACGTACAGGTCGCCTAGCACACCGGCGTCGATCGCCGCCTCGGTCATCGGCATGCCGGACACGTTGTACTGGCGCTTCTCCGGATACAGTTCGGTGACCACCTTGCCGTCCTTGCTGATCGTCACATGACCGCGCCCGGCCACATAGTTCGGCCCCTGCTCCTCGGTCACGCCGTTGAAGCGGAACTCGTAGCCGCCGGTGTTCAATACGTCGCCGACATCCATGCGCACATCGCGCTCAGTCTCGTAGCCCTTCACCATCGTCACGCCGATGATGAACACCGCGACACCGAGGTGGGCGAGCTGCATGCCGTAATAGCTCAGCGACTGGCCGTGCAAACGTTGCATGAAATCGTCGCGACCGGCCAGGCGCTCGTACAGGCTCAGGCTCACCGAAGTGATGATCCAGAACGCCAGCAGCAGCCCCAGCGAGACCATCACGTTCCACTCGCCCATCGTCAGCGGCAGCAGCAGCGCGATCACCAGTGCGGCGCCGAACGCCCAGCGCACGCGCTTGGCCAGCTCTGGCGCATCGACTTTTTTCCAGCGCGCCAGCGGCCCTAGGCCCATCATCAATATCATGGGAATCATCAGCGGCACGAACACCGCCTCGAAATACGGCGGGCCGACAGAGAGCTTGCCCTGACCGAGCGCATCCATGAACAGCGGATACAGCGTGCCGATGAACACCGATGCAGCGGCCACCGACAACAGCACGTTGTTGGACAGTAGCAGCGATTCACGCGACAGCGGATCGAACTTGCCGCCCAGACCGATCTTGGGTGCGCGCCATGCGAACAGCAGCAACGACACGCCGATCACGATCACCAGGAAGGTCAGGATGAAGATGCCGCGCTTGGGATCTGAGGCGAACGAGTGCACCGAGGTCAGCACGCCGGAGCGAACCAGGAAGGTGCCCAGCAGCGACAGCGAGAACGCGGTGATCGCGAGCAGCACGGTCCAGCTCTTGAACGCGTTACGCTTCTCGGTGACCGCGAGCGAGTGCATCAGCGCGGTGCCGATCAGCCAAGGCATGAAGGATGCGTTCTCGACCGGGTCCCAGAACCACCAGCCGCCCCAGCCCAATTCGTAATACGCCCACCAGCTACCGAGCGCGATGCCCAGCGTCATGAATACCCAAGCCACGGTCGTCCACGGACGCGACCAGCGCGCCCAGGTGGCATCCAGTCGGCCGCCCAGCAGTGCGGCGATGGCGAACGCGAACGCGACCGAGAAACCGACATAGCCCATGTACAGCATAGGCGGATGTATCACCAGACCGGGGTCTTGCAGCAGCGGATTCAGGTCGCGCCCGTCGGCGGCGGCAGGCAGCAGGCGGTCGAACGGGTTCGACGTCAACAGCATGAACAGCAGGAAACCGACCGCGATCAAGCCCATTACCCCGAGCACGCGCGCGACCATCTCTTCCGGCAGGTGCTTGCTGTACAAGGCGACGGCCAGCGTCCACACGGACAACAAGAATGCCCACAGCAGCAGCGAACCTTCGTGGCCGCCCCAGACTGCAGAGATGCGGTAGATCGTCGGCAGCTGCGTATTGGAATGCTGCGCAACATACAGCACCGAGAAGTCGTTGGCGACGAAGGCGTAGGTCAGGCAGAGCAACGCGACACCGAGGAACACGAACTGCCCGGCGGCCAGCGGACGCGCGACGCCCATCAGAACCGCGTTGTTGCGCGCCGCGCCGACGATGGGCAGCACGCCCAGCGTGATCGCCAGAAACAGCCCGACGATCAACGCAAAATTGCCTATCTCTGGAATCATCTCGAAACTTTCAGGAATTATTTGACGGCGGATGCGGCTGCAGGCGCACTGGCGGCGCCAACTGCACTCGCGGCGGCGGCGTTGGCGACCCCTGCCTTCATCAAGGCATCGGCAGCCTCGGGCGGCATGTAGTTCTCGTCGTGCTTGGCCAGCACCTCGTCGGCTTTCATCACGCCGTCCGGTCCGACCGAGCCTTGCGCGACCACGCCCTTACCTTCCTTGAACAGGTCCGGAAGGATGCCCTTGTACACCACCGGGATGCGCTTGTGCGTATCGGTGATCGCGAAGTTGACCGTCAAGCCGTCTGCCTCACGCTTGACGCTGCCCTCCTCGACCAGACCGCCGATACGGAAGCTGCGGCCATGGGGCGCTTCGTCGTTGAACACCTGCGTCGGCGTGAAATACAGGCTGACATTCTCATCCAGCGCATTCAGCACCAGCGCGACTGCCAGGCCCACGGCGGCGACGCCCACGGCGATGAATACGAATCTCTTCTGACGTGCTTTCATTTATTCCTCGTCTCCTGCATCGCGCATCAGGCGTACCTGCTGCAAAGTGATTTTACGTTTGTGCCTGACCATCGCGATCTCGACCGCGAAAATCAGAAAAGCTACCGCGTAAGAACCCAGCACCACATAGGTGATCGGGTTCTCGCGCATCCAGATATCCAGACCATTCATCAGTTTTTTACCTCCGGCAATTCGGTTATCCATTTGGTGTGGCGCTCGCGCTCCAGGATGATGCTGCGCACGCGTGCGAGTATCACGGCGATGGCATACAGCCAGCAGGCCACCAGTGTGATGAACATCGCCTGCTGCATCGCGACATGCATGCTGGTGCCGCTGAACTTGATGGTCGAACCCTGGTGCAGGGTGTTCCACCACTGCACCGAGAAATAGATGATGGGCACGTTCACCGAACCGACGATGGCCAGCAAGGCGCTGGCGCGGTCAGCACGGCGCGGATCGTCGATGGACGCGTGCAGCGCGATGTAGCCCAGATACAGGAACAACAGGATCAGTTCAGATGTCAGGCGCGCGTCCCACACCCACCATGCGCCCCACATCGGCTTGCCCCACAGCGCGCCGGTCCACAGCGAGATGAAAGCGAACAGCGCGCCGGTCGGCGCAATCGCGGTCGCCATCATCGACGACAGCCGCGTGTTGAAGATCAGGCCCATCGCCGCATACCCGGCCATGATCAGATACAGGAACATCGAAATGATCGAGGACGGCACGTGGATGAAGATGATGCGGTAGAACTCGCCCTGCTGGTAATCGGTCGGCGCGACGAAGAAGCCGATATACAGGCCAACAGCGAACAAGATCGCGGCGGAGATGCCGAACCACGGGATCAGCTTCCCGGCGAGGCCGTAGAACGTGGTGGGTGCGGAATACTTGAACCAGTTAATCGCCAACTTATCACTCCATCGAAATTCGCAATGCCTGCGCGGTCACCCAGGGGGTGAACGCCAAAGCCAACACCAGCAACGCACCCAGCAACGACAGGTGCGATGCCACACTCAATCCGGTCGACACAGCTTCGACCGCGCCGGTGCCGAAGATCAGCACCGGTATGCACAGCGGCAGCACCAGCAACGACAGCAACACTCCGCCGCCGCGCAGTCCCAGCGTAAGCGCCGCGCCAATGCCGCCTATCATGCTCAGGATCGGCGTCCCCAACAGCAGGCCGACGATCAATATGCCCAGCGCTTCCGCCGACATATCGAACTGTATCCCCAGCACCGGTGCCATCAGCACCAGTGGCAGACCGGACACCATCCAGTGCGCGGCCATCTTGCCCAGCACCAGCATCGAAAGCGACTGCGGCGCCAGCATCATCTGTTCCAGCGTGCCGTCGAGATGGTCTGCCGAGAACAAACGTCCCAGCGACAGCATCGAGGACAGCAAGGCCGCAACCCACAACACCCCCGGCGCCATCTTGCGCAGCATATCCATCTCGGGCCCCACACCCAGCGGGAACAGGCTCACCACCATCACGAAGAAGATCAGCGTGGTCAAAACGTCGGCGCGGCGGCGCATCGCCAGCATCAAGTCGCGCCGTATCACCAGCATAAACAAACCGGACATCGTTTCCTTCTTCACGCCATCCTCCCGCCCGCTCCCGATCCAGCACGGGTCAGCGTCAGCGTGCGCATCTCCATCCCCGAGACCAGCAGCGGCTGGTGCGTGGTGAAGATCACCATCCCCTGCCGCGCCAGATGCTCGGCGATCAACTCTTGTATCAGCGCCACGGCTCCGACATCGAGTGCCGCCAATGGTTCATCCAGCACCCACAACTTTGCATCGCTGACCAGCAATCTCGCCAGCGCGACGCGGCGGCGCTGCCCCTGCGACAGCACCTTGGTCGGCAGCAGCTCGCGGCCTTTCAGCCCCATGCGGCGCAACGCAGCGATCGCTTCCTTCTCGTCAAGCTCGACGCCGGAAAGTCCTGCCGAGATACGCAGATTCTCCAGCCCGCTCAGTTCGTCCTTGATCGCGTTCAAATGGCCGAGATACAGCATGTCGGCGTAATACTCTTCTTCCAGCTCGCGGATATCGCCCCCGTTCCAGAGGATGTCGCCCTCATCCGGCATCAGAAAGCCGCACAAGGTGCGCAGCAAGCTGGTCTTGCCGCTGCCGTTCTCGCCCTGCACCTGCATGATCTGTCCCGGATGCAGCTCGAAGCTCAACCCGGAGAACAGACGATGGTCACCGCGACTGCAGGCAAGATTGCTGACTTCCAGCATGAGGAGAAGATCCGGAATTTGAACAGCGCGGGATTATATACGATGGTTCTTCCAAAAACCTACCGAACCGCTCGATTACCCTGTCACTGCAGGGCTTTTCAATGGGACAGGCAACGTTCTTGCGGGTACGACATGAACGCGCGGGTTTGGATAAACGGCAATTCAGGCTATCATTGCACAGTGATTCAATCGTCAGATAAACGGAAGGCAGATTCTATGAGTTCACGAGTTTCGTTGCGGGATATCCCCAAGACCAATATGTTCCGCAAGGGAGATGTCTTTGTGCTGTTTGGCGAGCTGTTCGGTCGAGGCTATGCCAACGGACTGATCGACGAAGCACGCAAGACGGGCATGACCATCGTCGGGATCACCGTAGGTCGCCGCGACGAGAACAATGCCCTGCGACCGCTGACCGAAGAAGAGCTGGCTGTGGCCGAAGCCAATCTTGGCGGACGCATTATCAATGTTCCGCTGATGGCAGGATTCGATCTGGACGCGCCCGCCGGCGAGCCTACACCAACCGACATGCTCAGCGGCATGACGCTGAAGAGCTGGCAGGACGACAAGCTCGACTGGCCGCATATCGAGAAATGCCGCGAAGTGGGCGTGAAGCGCTTCAAGGACTCCGTGGCCGAAGTGATGGCCGAGCTGGACGGCATGATCCCGGACGGCAGCAACGTGTTCTTCGCCCATACGATGGCGGGCGGCATTCCCAAGGTGAAGGTGTTCCTGGCGATCGCAAACCGCATTTACAAGGGACAGGGCGAGCGTTTCCTGTCTTCGCGCGCGCTGATCGACAGCGATCTGGGCAAACTGATCCTGATGAACTTCGACGAAGTCACCGCCAACACCTTCCAGTACCTGATCGAAGGCAGCGCCGCGATACGGGCGCGAGTGGAAAAGACCGGCGGACAGGTGCGCTATACAGCCTATGGTTATCACGGCACAGAGATACTGATCGACGGCCGTTACCAGTGGCAGACCTACACAAACTACACCCAGGGCCGTGCCAAGATGCGTCTCGAGCGCGTCGCCGAATCCGCCTGGGCCAACGGGATCAAGGCGACGGTATACAACTGCCCCGAGATCCGCACCAATTCCTCCGACATCTTCGTCGGTGTCGAACTCTCGCTGTTCCCGCTGCTGAACGCGCTGAAGAAGGAAGCCGGTGGCGCATGGGCCGAGTCCCAATGGCAGGCATGCCACGAGTTGCTGCAAGAAGGCTCCACGCTGGAAGGCCTGCTGCAGAAGATCGACGCCTACAACGCGAGCGACGTGATGACGGCGTTCCGGAATTACGAAGCCTGGCCGATGGACAACAGCCGTGAACTGGCCGACCTGATGATAGGCACCTCGGACGGGATCACCCAGATGCACAAGGATCGCAAAGCGCTGGTGACCGACCTGCTGAGCGCGCTGGTGCTGGAAGGAACCGGGCCGCTGATGTTCTACGAGACCTCGGCACCCGCAGCCCCGGTCATCTGGCTGAATCACGACATCATCGCCAAGCAGCTCGTCGAAATACACTGCAAGTAAGGACGAAGTCTCCGGCAAATGCCGCGACATCGACAAAAAGCCCACCGATCTCCGGTGGGCTTTTTTACGGCCTGAGAGGCTACTTCCCCAGCGCTTCCAGTTCCCGCTCGCTGAACCCAGCCGCGCGTCTCGCTTCCAAATTGAACGGTCCACGTTGCGGCGAGGCATGATGTTCGGCGGTGAGCCGGGCGTAGGTTGCGACAGGCTCCAGTCCGCGCTGATCGCAAAGGTAATCGTACCAGCGGTTGCCTATCGCGACATGGCCGATCTCATCGCGCAGGATGATGTCCAGTATCGCGCCGACGGCGATATCTCCCGCCTGCACCAGCTTGGCGCGCAATCCCGGCGTGACATCCAGCCCGCGCGCCTCCATCGTCCGGGGCAGCAGCGCCATGCGCTCCAGCAAGTCGTGTTCGGTCTTGACTGCCATATCCCACAGACCGTTGTGCGCGGGGAAGTCGCCGTAGGCATAACCCAGTTCGTTCAGATGATCGGCCAGCAAGGTGAAATGCAGCGCCTCTTCGTCGGCAACCTGCAGCCAATCGGCGTAATACTGCCGCGGCATGCCGGGAAAACGCCAGATCGCGTCCAACGCGAGGTTGATCGCGTTGAATTCAATATGCACCAGCGCATGGATCAAGGCCGCTCGTCCTTCCGGCGTGTTCATCGCGCGGCGCTTCACCTGCAGCGGCGACACCAGTTCGGGCTTTTTCGGGTGGCCGGGAATCGCCTGATTCGCAGCCCATGCCGTCACGACATCCAGCTCGATCTCGTCCGCGATCCATGATTGCGCCAGAATGCGCACACCCAAGACTTTCCGCGGCGCATCGCATTCCGCCAGCCAGTACAGCGCGGCCGATCTTAATTCCGGCGCCGTCCGTTCCATGCTTATTCCGCGACAGACTTGTTCAGCATCGCCTTCAGTCGCGCCAGCTTGTCCAGTCCCTCGTCCTTGGTCACGGTAGGCGCGGCTTCCGCATGGCCGCCGGCATAGACCAGCTCGCTTTCCGGCATCTCCTCCAGGAATCGGCTGGGCTCGCAGGCATTCCAGTCCTTGCCGCGACGGCGCCGGTTGCAATAGCTGATCTGCAGGCTGCGCTCCGCGCGGGTGACGCCGACGTACATCAGCCGGCGTTCCTCTTCGACGCCCTTTTCGTCGCTGTCGCGGAACGGCAGGATGTCTTCCTCCGCGCCAACGATGAACACATGCGGGAACTCCAGTCCCTTCGCGGCATGCAGCGTGGACAGCGTGACCGCATCCTGTTCCTCGTTCTTGCCTTCTAGCATGTTGATCAGCGCGATGGTCTGCACCATGGCGATCAGGGATTTCTCGTCGGCTTCCGACTTGCGCTTCAGCCAGTCGATGAAGTCCGACACGTTCTTCCACTTGGTCTCTGCCTGCCTGGACTCGTGCGAATCGTACAGCCAGGTCTCGTAGTTGATCGCGCGCAGCAGTTCGTCCAGCAGCTCGCCGCAAGGGTCCTTATCGGCGCGATCCTCGATGCGATTGATGAAGTTACAGAACAGCATCAAGTCTTCGTACTGGCGCGGCGGCAACTCGTCGGCCATCGGCGACTCGAACGCCGCCTCGAACAGGCTGATCTTGCGCTTACCGGCATAGCTGCCCAGTTTCTCCAGCGTAGTGTTGCCGACGCCGCGTTTCGGCGTTGTGATCGCGCGGATGAAAGCCGGATCGTCGTCCGGGTTGGCGATCAGCCGCAGGTAGGAGGTGATGTCCTTGATCTCCGCCTTATCGAAGAACGAGGTGCCACCGCTGACGGTGTAAGGCACGCGCTGGGCGCGCAACTGCTCCTCGAACGCGCGCGCCAGATAATTGCTGCGATACAGGATCGCGTAATCGGCGAAGCGCGTTTGGTGTTCGAACTTGTGCGCCATCAGTTTCATCACCACGCTCTCGGCCTCGTGCTCGTCGTCGCGTGCCGCGTAGATGCGGATAGGGTCGCCGATGCCGTGCTCGCTCCACAGCTTCTTCTCGAACACCTTGGTGTTGTGGTTGATCAGGTGATTGGCCACCTTGAGGATGCGCTGCGACGAACGATAGTTCTGCTCCAGCTTGATCACGCGCAAGTTGGGATAGTCGTTGCGCAGGTTGTGCAGATTCTCCACGCTGGCCCCCCGCCAGGCATAGATCGCCTGGTCGTCGTCGCCCACCGCGGTGAACGCCTCGCGCTTGCCGGCCAGCAGCCGGGTCAGCTGATACTGACAGTCGTTGGTATCCTGGTATTCGTCGATCAGCAGATAATGCAGCCGGTGCTGCCAGCGTTCAAGCGCTTCCTCATGTTCTCGGAACAGCACCACCGGCAAGTGGATCAGGTCGTCGAAATCCACCGCCTGGTAGGCGCGCAGCGTCTCCTGATAGCGCGCATAGATACGCGCCTGCACCTTGGCGACATCGTCCTCCACCTGTGCGCCCGCCTGCTCCGGCGAAACGAAGGCCGACTTCCAGTTCGATATCTGCGTCTGCAGGTCGCGTATCTCCTGCTTGTCGCCCGCGTTGGTCAGCTCGCTCAATATCTTCCAGCTGTCGCTGGAATCGAAGATCGAAAACTGCGGCTTGTAGCCCAGCAACCCCGCCTCGGCGCGCAGGATGTTCATCCCCAGCGAATGGAAGGTACTGACCACCAGCCCCTTGGCGCTGCCGCCCGGCAGCAGCGTGGCGACGCGCTCGCGCATCTCGTTGGCGGCCTTGTTGGTGAAGGTGATCGCCGCGATATTGCGCGCCGCATAGCCGCACTCCTCGACCAGATAGGCGATCTTGTGAGTGATCACGCGCGTCTTGCCGCTGCCTGCACCGGCCAGCACCAACAGGGGGCCACCAAGATAGGACGCGGCATCGCGCTGGACTTCATTGAGCTTGCTTAACATGGGGGACTGCTGAAGTGTTGCCGGAAAGGCTGCCATGATACCAAAGGGAGGCCTCGAAATATCCGAAACGAGTGCTAAATTTCCACCGGCAGCGGCCGATACATCTATCAAGAGCGGCGCATTTCGCGGCTCTCACCAGGCAACAGGAGGGCATCATGAGCGTACTGACGATGGATATGAGCAGCTATGAGGTCGAACGCTGCGAGACTGCGGTTTCCGGGTATGGCGACGAAGTCATGAACGTCGGCTGGGTTCCCGCATTGGGATTGCGCGAAGTGGGCGCAGAACATGTGGAGATGCCGTCCGTACCGAGAATCATGGATGTGGATCTCTTCCTGCGCAAGATGTACCGCTTTCAGCGTTAAGCCGAGACCCTGACCTCCAGCCCGAACCCGCGGATGCGATTGGCGAAACGCTGCATCGCATCTTCCGGCAGATTGGACAGGCGCGTGGCCTCAGGTTGCAGTGAGGGGCGCGCCAAACCATACAGCAACACCCCCTGCAACTTGTGCCCCTCGCGCAGCAGCGTTTCGATGAATTTCAGATAATCTTCTTCGTCCTGCCCGGTCGGCGGGATGCCGTCCAGTGCGAACCAGCAGGTTTGCAGCCAAGTCGGACAGGCCTCGATTGCAGCGATCAAGTTGGCGCGCACCTTATCCAGACTGCTGCGGGTGTCGTTGACCCGTTGCATTCCCGCCTCGCTAGCGCGATCCAGCTTGAACCACACTTCGCCGTTGATGTTCGCCAATTCGCGCAGACCGCACCGGACATCGTCGCGGTACAGCAGGCTGCCGTTGGTGATCAGTACGGTCTTAACTTCCTTTGGTAAATCTGTTTCGCGACGCACGCGGGCGATCAGTTCGACGACCCCGGCGAACTCCGCGGCGCTGGTCGGTTCGCCGTTGCCGGACAGAGCGATGTCGTTGATGCGGCGCGCGCCTTCCGGCACCCGTGCTTGCATGAAGTCGCCATGAAGCAGCTCGTGCAGGAAACCGCGCAACTCGCTTTCCAGCAGCGCCAGATCGACCGGCGGTGCAGTGCCGCGCATCAGATCCGGCACCTGGCAATAGAGGCAACGCCAGTTGCAGGCACTGTTGGTGTTCAGGTTGATGCCGACAGAGACACCGCCGGCACGGCGTGAGACGACCGGATAGACGTAGCGCAAATTCGCGCTGTCGCGGTCATGGTCGGTGGTGCTGAGTTTCGTATCGTTCAAGGAAGCCCCCAAAATTCACAGGGGCACGGCGCGCCGTGCCGATGCCGGAACAAATGTCTTTCGTGCCTTTATTTGAGGGAGAGGTATTTCGCCGGATCGACCGGCTTGCCGAAGCGGCGCACCTCGAAATGCAGCTTGACCTGATCCGCATCGGTGTTGCCCATCTCGGCGATCTTCTGGCCGCGCGTGACGCTCTGCCCTTCCTTGACCAGCACCTTGTCGTTGTGGGCATAGGCACTGAGGAAAGTGTCGTTGTGCTTGATGATGACCAGCTTGCCGTAACCGCGCAGGCCGCTGCCGCTGTAAACCACTTTGCCGGGTGCGCTGGCGCTGACCGGCTGGCCCAGCTTGCCGGCGATGTCGATTCCCTTGCGATTGGCCGCTTCCGAGAATCCGGCGATCACCTTGCCTTGCGTCGGCTGGCTCCACTCGATATCGGCATCTGGCTCGACTTCGGCGCTGCCTTCGACGGGCTTGGCCGCAGCTTGCGGTTTGGGCTCGACCTTGGCAGGAGCGGCTAGCGGTTTCTCCGACTTGGCCGGCTGACTGAGCTTGGCGAGGGCGGTATCGTTATAAGCGTACTTCACCAGCTTGGGCTCGTCCTTGATCGCAGGCTCGGACGGCTTGCCCTCCACAGCGGGAACGGCGCGGGCTGCCGCGCCGGGGAACAGACGCAGCTGTTGTCCTATCGAGATCACGTTCGGATCGGCGATGGCATTCAGTTCGGCCAGCTCGTGATAATCGAAACCGTAATTAAAGGCGATGCTGTACAGCGTCTCGCCCTTCTGCACGACATGCACCTGCGGGCGCCAGTCCTTCTCGCGCGGCGCTTTCTTGCGCGCAGCCTCTGCAGCGACCGCGGCCTTCGAGGCTGCGCCGCTGCGCTCCTGCACCGGCGCGCGCTGCTTGCTCGATGCACAACCGGCCAAGATGACCGCCGCAACCAGCAAGACAAATATACGGATCACTCTGCTCATGCTTTTCCCATCAACCCGATTATGCTTTTCCCATTAACAATGGCACGAACTTCACCGGTTCCAACCTGGTCTCGCGGAAACCGCGCTCGTCGCGTTCGACCAAATACAGCCATTGTTCCTGCATTCCGACCGGGATCACCATTCTACCGCCGACCGCCAGCTGTTCGCGCAAAGTAGCGGACAATGCCGGTGCGGCGCAAGCCATGATGATGCCGTCGAACGGACCGAGTTCCGGCAAGCCGGCGGTGCCGTCGGCATAGCGTACGCTGACGTTGCGCAGCTTCAGGTCGCGCAGCTGCTTCCTGGCTCGTTCGTACAGCGGCTGGATGCGCTCGACGGTATAGACCTCCTTCGCCACCGGCGCCAGCACCGCCGCCTGGTAACCGCAGCCGGTGCCGACCTCCAGCACGCGGCTGAGCTGCTTGCCGTTGCGCATGATCTCGATCATGCGCGCGACGATATAAGGCTGGGAGATGGTCTGGTTGTAATTGATCGGCAGCGACACATCGTCGTAGGCGCGACTCGCCAGCGCCTCGTCGATGAACAGGTGACGCGGCGTCTCGAACATCGCCGCCAGCACGACCTCGTCCTTGACCCCCTGCTCGCGCAAGCGCTCGATCATGCGCATCCGGGTGCGTTGCGAGGTCATACCGATGCCGTTGATCCTCGCGCTCATCGCTGCCCCATCCAGTCGCGCACCGCGTCCAGCTGACCGTATTGCGTCAGGTCGATCTGCAGCGGCGTTATCGATGCGCGTTGCTGCGCCAGCGCGTTGAAATCCGTACCCTCGCCTGCATCCTGCGCCTTGCCCGCCGCGCCCACCCAGTACACGGTCTCACCGTGCGGGTTGCTGGCCTTGATCACCGGCTCGGCCTTGTGACGCTTGCCCAGGCGGGTCACTTCGATACCCTGCAGGTCTTCGTACGCCACATCCGGCACGTTGACGTTCAACAGCCAGGGATGGCTATGCGTCTGCGCAGCAAAGCGCTGCACCAGCCCGGTCGCGACCCGCGCCGCAGTCTCATAATGGACGAGTTCCTTGCCGACCAGCGAAACGGCAATGGAGGGAATACCGAGCAGGAATCCCTCAGTCGCCGCCGCCACCGTGCCGGAATAGATCGTGTCGTCGCCCATATTCGCCCCGGCATTGATGCCGGAAACCACCATGTCAGGCTGGTATTCCAGCATGCCGGTGACGGCCAGATGCACGCAATCGGTCGGCGTGCCGTTGACGTAGTAGAAGCCGTTGGGACTCTTGCGCAGCTTGAGCGGGCGATCCAGCGTCAGCGAATTGGAAGCGCCCGAACGGTCGCGCTCGGGGGCGACTACGACGACTTCTGCGACATAGGAAAGATGTTCGGCCAGACAAGCCAGGCCGGGTGCGAAATAACCGTCGTCATTGCTGATCAGGATGCGCATCGGCTGGTGAGAGGCATTCGGAAATGCAGGGAAAGTTGAGATTGTGTCCGGAATTTAATCTGGGATTTTTATCTGGTCGGGGCGAGAGGATTCGAACCTCCGACCACTTCACCCCCAGCGAAGTGCGCTACCAGGCTGCGCTACGCCCCGAGGGCGCGGATTATAGCAGAGCGGCGCGAATGAGCCAGCGTTTTATGCTCCCAGCAGCGAGATGATGTCGCGTATTTCGCGGCGCACCGCGGCGAGATCGACATTCGCATATGCGGCGGATACGGCCGATGTAGCGGAGACGGCAGACGCGGAATCGTCGACTGCTCCGTGCGCCTGATTCTCCAGGCGATTGCGCGCACCGCTGATCGTGAATCCCTGTTCGTACAGCAGCTCGCGGATGCGGCGTATCAGCAGCACCTCGTGGTGCTGGTAATAGCGGCGGTTGCCGCTGCGCTTGACCGGCTTGAGCTGGGTGAACTCCTGCTCCCAGTAGCGAAGCACATGCGCCTTGACCCCGCACAACTCACTGACTTCGCCGATGGTGAAGTAGCGTTTGGCCGGGATCGGCGGGAGCTCGGAATTAGGCTTGTGGGGTTCCATGATAGGACTTTTCCACCATGGTCTTCAGCTTCTGGCTGGGATGAAAGGTCACGACGCGACGCGCGGTGATCGGAATTTCTTCACCGGTCTTGGGATTGCGGCCCGGACGCTGCGGCTTGTCGCGCAGCTGGAAATTGCCGAAGCCGGAAAGCTTCACGCTCTCGCCCCTTTCGAGCTGGGAACGGATCTCCTCGAAGAATGCCTCCACCATATCCTTGGCCTCGCGCTTATTGAGCCCAACCTTGTCAAACAGCAAATCGGCCAGTTCGGCCTTGGTCAACGTCGAAATCATTTTCTCCCCTACATGCGCAGCTGCGCACCATTCTGTTGCAACGCCGCTACCAGCAACGCGACGCTTGGCTCGATTTCCGAGTCCGTAAGTGTTTTTTGAGTATCTTGTAACAACACACGGAATGCAAGGCTTTTTTTGCCTTGCTCCACACCCTTGCCGCGATATACATCGAACAATCCGATATCGGCAACGTAAGGGGCGGAAGCACCCTGCATCGCATCCAGCAAGGTCTGTGCATCTATCGACTCGTCCACCAGCACCGCCACGTCGCGACGCACCGGCGGGAAGCGGGAGATGTCCTTCGCCCTGGTCACATGCGACTGCATCAACGCCGGCAGCTCGACTTCGAACCAGACCACCGCCTGCGGCAAACCGTATTGCTGCTGCCATTGCGGATGCATCTCGCCTATCCAGCCGATTGCGCACCCGTCCACCAGGATGCGCGCCGAACGTCCGGGATGCGACGCCGGATGAGCTGCCGCCTGGATGCTCAGCGCACGCGGTGCGAACAGCGCCTCGACGTCGCCCTTGACGTCGTAGAAGTCCACGCTGCGCGCCGAGACGCCCCATTGTTCGGGCTGGACATCGCCATAGGCCAATCCGGCCAGACGCTCGTGCTGCATATAGCTTCCGGCCTCGGCAGCGAAACAGCCGCCGATTTCGAACAAACGCACGCGCGGCTGCTTGCGCGCCAGATTGGAACGCAACGCGCCGACCAGCCCGCCCAGCAGGCTGCTGCGCATCACACTCATCTGACTGGCGATGGGATTCTTCAGCGCGACGGGCGCGCTATTGCCGCACAAGTCTCGTTCCCACTCGGCCTCGACGAACGCATAGTTGATCGCTTCCTGATAGTCGCGCGACACCATCGTTTGGCGCAGCTTCGCCAGCGGACGCTCGGCCTCGACCCGCGGCAGGATGCTCATGCGCGCCTGGGTCTGCACTGCCGGGATGTGCTCGTAGCCATGTACGCGCGCGATCTCCTCGACCAGATCTTCTTCGATCGCGATATCGAAACGATAGCTGGGCGGCATCACCGAGAACTCGTCACCCTGACGCTGGAAGGCCATGCCGAGACGCGACAGGATAGACGCGATCGCATCCGACTCCAGTGCGATGCCGAGCACGCGATGCACGCGCGACGTGCGCAGCTTCACCGAATGACGCGCAGGCAGCTCGCCCTGCGCTTTGGTCACCGCACCGGCCTGTCCGCCGCAGATGTCCAGTATCAATTGGGTCGCCCGGTCCAGCGCCACTTGCGTGGCAGCGAAGTCCACTCCGCGCTCGAACCGGTAGGACGAGTCCGATCCGAAGCCGATACGGCGCGACTTGCCGACGATCACGCTCGGCGCGAAGAACGCGCTCTCGAGAAAGATGTCGGTGGTCGCATCGTCGACCGCGCTGTCAGCACCGCCCATCACACCGGCCAGCGCAACCGGCCCCTTGCCGTCGGCGATCACCAGCATGTCGTCCTGCAGCTCCACCGTCTGCTCGTTCAACAGCTTCAGGCTCTCTCCGGCACGGGCGAAACGCACTTCGATATCGCCATTGAGCTTGTTCAGGTCGAAGGCGTGCAGCGGCTGCCCCAGTTCCAGCAGCACATAGTTGGTCACGTCGACCAGCGCGCTGATGCTGCGCAGGCCGCTGCGTTCCAGACGCTTGACCATCCAGGCCGGCGTCGCCGCCTTCGCGTTCACGCCGGAAATCTCGCGACCGATGTAACGCGGACAGGCCGCGGCAGCGCTGACCTTGACCTTGCGGCCCTGGCTGCCTGTCTGGCTGAAAGAGCCCGCGGGCACCGCTTGCATCGCGGTGCCGGTCAGCGCGGCCACTTCGCGCGCAATGCCTTGCAGCGAAAGGCAATCGCTACGGTTCGGCGTGAGCTTGAGCGTGATCAGATGATCGTCCAGATCGAGGTGCTCGCGTATGCTCTGGCCCACCACCGCATCGGCAGCGAGCACCATCAAACCGTCGCTCTCTTCTGCCAGACCGAGTTCCTTGTCGGAACACATCATGCCGAAGGACGCGACACCGCGCACCTTGGCCTGCTTGATGCTGAAGTCGCCAGGCAGCTTAGCGCCGACCAGCGCACAGGGGGCCTTCATGCCTACGGCCACATTGCCTGCGCCGCACACGATGGTCAGCGGCTCCGCCTGCCCAACGTTCACCGTCAGCACATTCAGCCTGTCCGCATCGGGATGCTTATCTTTAGTCAGCACCTCGGCCACGACGACCTTCTCGAAGACGGGAGCGACCGGAGTCATCTCCTCGACTTCCAGTCCGGCCATGGTCAACAGATGCGACAACTCCTCACTGGTGAGCGATGGATTGACGAGGGTGCGCAACCAGGATTCGGAAAATTGCATATCAGTTAAATTGTTTCAGGAATTGCAGATCATTCTCGAAGAACAACCTGAGGTCATTCACGCCGTAGCGCAGCATAGCCAGACGCTCGACGCCCATGCCGAAGGCGAAGCCGATATATTTCTCGCTGTCGATGCCGACATGCTTCAGCACGTTGGGATGCACCATGCCGCAGCCGCCGATCTCCAGCCAGCCGCCCTTCCAGCTCATGTCCATCTCGGCAGAAGGCTCAGTGAACGGGAAGAACGAAGGACGGAAGCGCACCTGCATGTCTTCTGTCTCGAAATAGTTCTGCAGGAAATCGGCAATCACGCCCTTCAGGTCGGCGAAGCTGACGCGCTCGCCCACCCACAGGCCCTCTACCTGATGGAACATCGGCGAATGGGTCGCATCGGAATCCACGCGGTAGACGCGGCCCGGCGCAATGATGCGCACATCCGGCATCGTTTCCATGTGTTTGTACTTCGCCACATGCGCCTGCATATAGCGGATCTGGATCGGCGAGGTGTGCGTGCGCAACACATGCTGCTCGTCGATGTAGAAGGTGTCGTGCATAGCGCGCGCCGGATGGTCTTCCGGGATGTTCAGCGCGGTGAAATTGTAGAAATCGTTTTCGATTTCCGGACCTTCCGCAACGTCGTAGCCGATCGAGTGGAACAGCGTTTCGATGCGCTCCAGCGTGAGCGTCACCGGATGCAGTCCGCCCACGCCCGCTGCGCGACCCGGCAGCGTAACGTCCAGCGATTCCGCGGCCAGCTTGGCCTGCAGCGCACGCTGCTGAATCGCGTCGCGCCGGGCCTGCAAGGCGACTTCGATCTGCTGCTTGACCTGATTGATCCGCGCACCGGCCGCGGGGCGCTCTTCGGCGGAAAGTTTGCCCAAGCCCTTCAGCAGGCCGGTCAGACTGCCTTCCTTGCCGAGATAACGCGCCTTGGCATTTTCCAGCTCGGTCGCGTCTTCTATCGCGGCAAAGCTTTTCAGCGCGTCATCGAGAATTTGTTGTAGTTCTTGCATCGTCGTTCGTTGACTCGTTGCTTTTGAACATCTTCGGTTCTTGAAACAAAAAAGGAGGCTCACGCCTCCTTTTTTGATTTAGCTTGCGCTTAAACGCCGAGGCTGGCTTTAGCTTGCACCACGAATTGTGCAAAGGCCGCCTTGTCGAATACGGCGATGTCTGCCAGTACCTTGCGGTCGACATCGATAGCCGCCTTCTTCAGGCCGTTCATGAATACGCTGTAGGTCATGCCCTGCTCGCGAGCCGCCGCATTGATACGGGCGATCCACAGTGTACGGAACTGACGCTTCTTCTGGCGACGGTCACGGTAGGCATACTGGCCTGCCTTCATCACCGCCTGCTTGGCGATGCGATAGACGTTCTTGCGACGACCGCGGTAACCCTTGGCCAGAGCCAGAACCTTCTTATGACTTGCGCGCGCTACTACACCACGTTTTACTCTTGGCATGTTCTACTCCTTATGCGTATGGCATCATGGCGCGCACGGACGCCGTGTTGGTTTCATGGACACCGGTTGCACCGCGCAGTTGACGCTTGCTCTTGGTTGTCTTCTTGGTCAGGATGTGGCGCTTGAACGCTTGACCGCGCTTGATGCTGCCACCCGCGCGGACGACGAAACGCTTCTTCGCGCCGCTCTTGGTTTTCATCTTAGGCATGACTACTCCTTAAGTTATGGTGGAAGGTGTTTTCCGATGGAAAAACTTGACGACCCGTACACCACTTTTTATCGGGGAACTATTGCTACATCATTCCGACCATCCCCTTGCTGTCGAAACAATTCATTCCTGATGTCGGGTTACGCGCTTAAAGCGTACCTAATCCATACTTATTTTTTCTTCGCCTTGGGCGACAGCACCATCACCATCTGACGGCCTTCCATCTTCGGATACTGCTCAACCACACCGTGCTCGTCCAGATCTGCCCTGATACGCTCGATCAGGCGCATGCCGATTTCCTGGTGCGCCATCTCGCGACCGCGGAAACGCAGCGTGATCTTGGTCTTGTCGCCCTCGCCCAAGAACTTGATCAGGTTGCGCAACTTGATGTTGTAATCGCCCTCGTCGGTACCCGGACGAAATTTGATTTCCTTGATCTGAACCTGTTTCTGCTTGAGCTTGGCTTCGTGCAGCTTCTTGCTTTCGGCATACTTGAACTTGCCGAAATCCATAATGCGACATACCGGAGGATCAGCCAGCGGCGAGATCTCTACCAGATCCAGCTCAGCTTCTTCCGCCAGACGCAATGCTTCCGCGCTAGACACAATCCCGAGGGGCTCTTTTTCTGCTCCAATGAGGCGCACCTGCGGTGCGGTAATCATCTCATTCAAGCGCTGCGATTTATCTTGTGCTATTGCTATCTCCGTTAGGCAAAATTAAACCGTGCTGCCCGATTTCATCTCGGCCCCGAGTCGCTGCAACAATGCTTCCAGCGACATCTGTCCGAGATCTTCACCACTACGGGTACGCACGGCCACCAATCTTCCAGCCATTTCCTTATCGCCGACGATCAGCTGATAGGGCAACTTCTGCAAGCTATGTTCACGTATTTTATAGGTAATCTTCTCGTTGCGCAAATCCAGTTGCACGCGCAACCCAGCGTCGCGCAATATCTGCGCGACTTCCGCCGCATATTCCTCCTGCGCCTGCGAGATATTCATCAGCACCACCTGCATCGGCGACAGCCACAACGGGAACGCGCCAGCGTGGTGTTCGATCAGGATGCCGATGAAACGCTCCATCGACCCGAGAATCGCGCGATGCAGCATCACCGGAGGTTTGCGGCTGTTGTCCTCGTCGACGAACTCCGCATCCAGACGCACCGGCAAGTTGAAATCCAGCTGTATCGTACCGCACTGCCACAGACGACCGAGACTATCCTTCAGCGTGAATTCGACCTTGGGGCCGTAGAACGCGCCCTCGCCCGGCTGAAGATCGTAGGCCAGCGCATTCTGCTGCAACGCGGCCGCCAGACCCGCCTCGGCCTTGTCCCAAGTCTCGTCGGAACCGACGCGCTTCTCCGGACGAGTCGACAACTTGACCAGCACCTCGTTGAAGCCGAAGTCGCGATACACCTCGTTCAGCATCACAATGAAATTCGACACTTCGGACTGCACCTGATCTTCGGTGCAGAAGATATGCGCATCGTCCTGGGTGAAACCGCGCACGCGCATCAGACCGTGCAGCGAACCCGAGGTCTCGTTGCGGTGGCAGGAGCCAAACTCCGCGAGACGCAACGGCAGGTCCCGATAGCTGTGCAGGCCATGATTGAATATCTGCACATGGCCCGGACAGTTCATCGGCTTCACCGCGTAGTCGCGATTCTCCGATGCCGTCGTGAACATGTTGTCGCGATAGTTATCCCAGTGGCCGGACTTCTCCCACAGCGACCTGTCCATGATGGTCGGCGTACGCACTTCCTGATAGCCGTGACTGCGGAATTTGCGGCGCATGTATTGCTCGACTTCCTGCCACAGCGTCCAGCCCTTGGGATGCCAGAACACCATGCCGGGAGAAGAATCCTGCATATGGAACAACTCAAGCTGCTTGCCCAGCTTGCGGTGATCGCGCTTCTCCGCCTCTTCGAGCTGATGCAGATAGGCCTCGAGCTCTTCCTTCTTCGCCCAGGCCGTGCCGTAGATGCGCTGCAGCATCTCGTTCTTCGAATCACCGCGCCAGTAGGCACCGGCGACCTTCATCAGTTTGAACGCCTTGAGCTTGCCGGTGGATGGCACATGCGGACCGCGACACAGGTCGGTGAACTCGCCTTCGCTGTACAGCGACACATCCTGATCTGCGGGAATGGACTCGATGATCTCGGCCTTGTACTGCTCGCCGATACGCTTGAAATAGCTGACTGCCTCGTCGCGCGGCAACACGCGACGTGCGACCGGCAGATCCAGCTTGGCGATCTCGGCCATGCGCTTCTCGATCGCCGCCAGATCTTCCGGCGTGAACGGTCGCTTGTAGGAGAAATCGTAATAGAAGCCGTTCTCGATCACCGGACCGATAGTCACCTGCGCATCCGGAAACAGCTCCTTCACCGCATGCGCCAGCAAGTGAGCGGTCGAATGGCGAATGACTTCGACGCCGTCGGCATCCTTGTCGGTGATGATCGCGAGCTGCACATCCTGCTCGATCAGATGCGAGGTATCGACCACCTTGCCGTCCACTTTGCCCGCCAGCGCGGCGCGGGCGAGGCCAGCACCTATGCTGGCTGCGACATCGGCGACGGTGACGGATTGATCGAAACTGCGCTGCGAACCATCCGGCAAAGTGATGACTGGCATGTTTTTGCTTCCTGAAAATACAAAGTGCGGCATTGCCGCACTCGAAGTGTTGGTAGGCACGATTGGACTCGAACCAACGACCCCTACCATGTCAAGGTAGTGCTCTAACCAGCTGAGCTACGCGCCTAAAGAGGCCGCATTGTACACAAAAGGATTTCGCGCTTCAAACTAAATCTCGCGTTTTTTTACTGTGTCGAACAATGACTCAATAATCCGCCGCAAGATTCTCGAAACGCGTGTACTCGCCGCGGAACGCCAACCCCACGGTACCGATAGGACCGTTACGCTGCTTGCCGATGATGATCTCGGCCTTGCCCTTGTCCGGAGAATCCTTGTTGTAGACTTCGTCGCGATAGATGAACAGGATCAAGTCAGCATCCTGCTCGATAGCACCAGATTCGCGCAGGTCCGACATCACCGGGCGCTTGTTGGGACGCTGCTCCAGACTGCGGTTCAGCTGCGACAGCGCGATCACCGGCACACGCAACTCCTTCGCCAGCGCCTTCAGCGAACGCGATATCTCAGAGATCTCGGTGGCGCGATTCTCGCTCGCCTTGCCGGCATTGCCGCTCATCAACTGCAGATAGTCCACCACGATCAAACCCAGCTCGCCCTGCTGCCGGTGCAGGCGGCGCGAACGCGCACGCAATTCCAGCGCGGACAAGCCCGGCGTCTCGTCGATAAAAATAGGCGCATCGTTGAGCCTGCCCAGCGCATGGGTCAAACGCCCCCAGTCGTCGTCCTGCAGACGACCGGTGCGCAGGTCGTGCTGATTGAGCTTGCCGACCGAGCCCAGCATACGCATCACCAACTGGGCCGCGCCCATTTCCATACTGTAGATCGCAACCGACTTGCCCTCCAACGCGACGTTCTCGGCGATATTGATCGAGAACGCGGTCTTGCCCATACTCGGACGCCCGGCGACGATGACCAGATCGCCCGCCTGCAACCCCGACGTCATCCGGTCCAGATCGGTGTACCCGGTGGCAGTGCCGGTCACTTCGCTGTGGTCTTCGCGACCATACAGCGTCTCGATGCGCTCGACCACCTGCGTCAACAGCGGCGGCATCGAGAAGAACCCCTGCTTGCCCTTGGACCCGGCCTCGGCGATCTCGAACACCTTGCTCTCAGCCTCATCTAGCAGTTGCGCGGCATCGCGCCCGGTCGGGTTGTAGGCACTGCTGGCGATGTCGCTGCCGACCTCCACCAGCTTGCGCATGATCGAACGCTCCCGCACGATCTCGCCGTATCGGCGGATATTCGCGGCGGACGGCACGTTCTGCGCGAGACTGCCCAGATAAGGCAGACCGCCCACCTTGTCCAGCTCGCCATTGTTCTCCAGCGCCTCGGCGACGGTGATCACATCCACCGGCTTGGCCTGTTCGCTCAGACGCACGATCTGGCGATAGATCAAGCGGTGCTCGTGACGATAGAAGTCGCCATCGGTGATCAGATCGATGATCTTGTCCAACGCGCCCGACTCGAGCAGCAGACCGCCCAGCACCGATTGCTCCGCCTCCACCGAATGCGGGGGCAGTTTGATCTGGTCGAGTTGCGCGTCGGCGCCCGTGAAATTGTTCATTGTTGGATGTCGGCCTGAGGTGTAATCGGGATGCATTTTACCTTAGTTGCAAGGAGACGTAGGGGCGCGATTCACGCCCCCACTCTACTGTCATGCGACATCGAAGGCACGATATATCGCCCCGACAAAAACAAAAAAGGACTGTCGCCAGTCCTTTTTTGCATTGCCGCGATACAAGACGAATTAGTGTTCGCCCAGCACCGAGACGGTGATGTCCACGACCACATCGGTGTGCAACGCAACGCTGACCGGGTAGTCGCCGATCTGCTTCAGGTGACCGCCAGCGATACGCACTTGCGACTTCTCCACAGCGTGGCCTTGAGCAACCAGCGCAGCAGCGACGTCGGCATTGGTGACGGAACCGAACAGCTTGCCGTCCACGCCTGCCTTCTGTGCGATCTGCACGGTCAGACCGGCCAGCTTCTCGCCGCGAGCCTGTGCATCGGCCAGCTTGGCCTTGTCGGCTGCCTCGATCTCGACGCGACGCGCTTCGAACTCAGCCATGTTGGCGGCAGTTGCGCGCTTAGCCATGCCTTGCGGGATCAGGAAGTTACGGGCATAGCCGTTCTTGACCTTGACCACATCGCCCAATTGACCAACGTTGGCCACTTTTTCCATCAAAATGATTTGCATGTTCTGCTCCTTCTTAATGCAGGTCGGTGTACGGCAGCAATGCCAGGAAACGAGCGCGCTTCACGGCGGTGCTCAATTGACGCTGGTAGCGTGTCTTGGTGCCGGTGATGCGAGCCGGGATCAGCTTGCCGTTTTCGGAGATGAATTCCTTGAGGATGTTCACATCCTTGTAATCCACTTCCGCGATCTTATCTACCGTGAAGCGGCAGAACTTGCGGCGCTTGAACAGATTGTTGCGGGAAGAACGCTTGTTCTTGTCATCTTTCTTCTTGTCGGATGGACGAGCCATGATGTTTCCTTATTCCAAAATAATATCGTTGATATGCAAAACCAGTTGTCGACTGCGCATACTGCGCTGAGCCAGAAAACCTTTCACCTTGACGGTTTGCCCTATCGCGAATCCGGCGACCTTGTGGGCCGTTTCGGCGAATGCCAGTGCATCGATCTCGCACTGCACCTGCCTGCTTCCGTTCGCTTCGGGCTGTTGCGAGCTGTGACGTAACGTCAGTTCCACTCTCGCTACCCCAGCCGGGGTGTACCTCAAACCATCCAGTGCGATCAGCTCTCCGCCGATGACGACCTGGTTACGCGCCAATGCTTACGCTGCTGCCGCTTCTGCTGCCGGAGCAGCCGGTGCAGTCGCTTCGCTGGACATGGAACGGGGCTTCTCTTCCTTCATCATCGCGGAAGGCTCGGTGACGGCAGCCTTGGTCTTGACGGTCAGATGACGCAGCACCGCGTCGTTGAAGCGGAATGCATGCTCCAGCTCGTCCAGGGTCTCCTGGTTGCATTCGATGTTCATCAGCACGTAGTGTGCCTTGTGGATCTTTTGGATAGGATAGGCCAACTGGCGACGGCCCCAGTCTTCCAGACGATGGATCAGACCGGTCTTGGAAGTGACCAGTGTGCGATAACGCTCGATCATCGCGGGCACTTGCTCGCTCTGATCGGGGTGCACGATAAACACGATTTCGTAATGACGCATTACATCTCCTTACGGTTAAAGCCCCCCGCCATGCGTAGCGGTGGAGCAAGGTCGAGAGCCGACCATCGGCTCTACGGGGCGCGCATTATAACGAAAAAGCGAGACAGGTCAAGGACATCGAGCCTACGCGACGACCAGCGAACGCTGCCGAACCGCCTCGAACAGGCAGACCGCGGTCGCGGCGGCCGCGTTCAGCGACTCGACCTTGCCGGGCATCGGTATCGTGAAACGCCGTGTAGCCGCGTCCTGCAAGGCTTTGGACAGCCCTGCCCCCTCGTTGCCGACCGCAAAGGCGAGATCGCCGCCGAGGTCGCAATCGTACAGCCCGGCGTCGGCCTGCAACGAAGCCGCGAACACGGTTCCCGGCAGCGTCGCCGCGACCGCCAACAAGTCCGATGCCTCGTAGATGGATAGCGCGAAATGCCCGCCCATCGCCGCGCGCAACACCCGAGGCGACCAGGCGTCGGCGCAGCCCTTGGACAGATACACCGCATCGCAGCCCGCCGCCGCCGCCGAGCGCAGCATCGAACCGAGGTTGCCCGGGTCCTGAATGTCTTCCAGCAACAACGCGAAGCGGCTGTCGGCCGGCAGCGGCTGCGGGATATCGACCAGCGCGAGTATGCCGGTCGGCGTCTTCAGCTCGGTGAGTTCGGCGAACAGCTTGTCGTCCAGCTGCGTCATAGCCACGCCGGAGGCTCGCTTCAGCAAGGCCTCGACCTCATCGTCCTTCAGCGCCGCACTGTTCAGCAGGATATTCAGCGGCAGCTTGCCCGAATCCAGATACGCCGCAAGGAGATGCGTTCCATCCAGCAGCGTCTGCCCGGCCTTGCCGCGCTGACGCGCCGAACCGGCGAGTTTGACGAGTTCTTTAAAAAAGGGATTGTCGTGCGACTGGATCAGTTTCATTGCTTGTCATCTTTCTCTGTAGGGGCGCGATTTATCGCGCCCGATTTCATCGCCCCATCGTCATTGGGCGCGATAAATCGCGCCCCAACGGGGGCATCTGGATTTTCGCGGTCGATTGCCCATTGCGCTGGATTATTGGCAATGTACTCGCGAATCTCCTGCAGCGAGGATTCGCTGCGGATGATGTGCTCGTAATAATTGCGCTGCCAAATCGATACGCTTTGCATACCGCGCAACCTATTAATGCCATGAGTACAACGCGCCTTGTATGCCCGGACGATATCCCCAACCGTAGGGGCGCGATTCATCGCGCCCAAATCGTTCAGCACCACAACACCATGAACATGATTCGGCATCACCACGAACGCATCCAGTTCGATACCCGAAAAATATTCAGGCAATTGATCCCAAAGACGCTGCACCAAATGTCCGGCCTCGTTCAACCTCACGACATCACCATCCACCGCACCGAATAAACAGGCCCGTTCATGGGCGCACAATGTGACGAAATACGCCCCAGCCTGCGAATAATCGTAACCGCGCAGACGGATTGAACGGCGATGGTGAATGCAAGGATCGAATGATGGCGTATCGGGCATGCTAAATCGCACAGGGGGTTGGGCGTGATGAATCACGCCCCTACGGATGCTGGGATTCGCATTTCCATGTGCAAGACATTCCTCCTTGTAGGGGCGCGATTCATCGCGCCCGGATTCGTGAATACATCAATTTGCGTATCGTGATTATTATGGGCGCGATAAATCGCGCCCCTACGGTTCACGATCGGTCGGTCGCCGCGTCGTCAGGACCGAAAGGCCAACCTTCGGGGGCATCCGTCTCCGCATGCGGCAGGCTAGGGATCGGCACCGAGGCGGATGCCGGTATCGCGACGGATTCGGGTTCCGCCATCTGCTCAGGAGCAGGCGCGGGCGCGGCTTCGATCCTTGCTTCCTGCTCCAGCAGCGAACCTATCTCCTGCAGCGACGGCAGATCGCTCAACATGCGCAGATTCAGGTCGTCCAGCATCTGCTTCGTGGTCGCGAACAGCTCCGGCTTGCCGGGCGCATCGCGGGTGCCGACGACCTCGACCCAGCCGCGCGCCTCCAGTGTTTTCAATATCTGCGATGACACCGCGACGCCGCGGATTTCCTCGATGTCGCCGCGCGTGACCGGCTGGTGGTAGGCGATAATCGCCAGCGTCTCCAGCACCGCGCGCGAATAGCGCGGCGGCTTCTGGGGATTCAGGCGATCGAGGTATTGCTGCATCTCGGGCCTGGCGCGGAAGCGCCAACCGCTGGCGACGCGAGTCAGTTCGACGCCGCGCCTCTGCCAGTCCAGCGCCAGCGATTCGAGCAAGGCTTCCATCTGACGAGTGTCCAGCGACACGTCGCTGAGCTTCTTCAGTTCGGATACCGACAACGGTTCGGTCGTGGTCAGCAGCGCGGTTTCGAGCACGATCTTGAACTGCTCGGTGTTCATCTTCCCGCCGAACAGATCGACGCTGATCGCGCTGGCATCATCACCCCCTGCGGGAGCGACGTCACTCTGCTGCTTCAATGGCTCGGCTTGTTCGGACATAGATACTCCCAAATGTTTCGCTTTGCTGGATTTCCACCAGATATTCCTTCGCCAGTTCGAGCACGGCGATGAAAGTCACCACCAGTTTCGGCACGCCGCCATCCAGATCGAACAACTTATCGAAGAGCACGAACTCGCCGCCCTGCAAACAGCGCAGCACATGCGTCATCTGCTCGCGCACCGACAGTTGTTCGCGGCGCACCTTATGGTGCTTGTTCAGCTTGGCTCGCGCCAGCAGCCCCATCCAGGTCTGGCGCAAATCTTCGACGCTGACCTCGGGCAGGCGCTCCTGCACGGTGCGTTCGATCAGCACCTGCACGATCTGGAAATCGCGCCCGGCCTGCGGCAGCTCGTTGAGTTTCTGCGCGGCCTCCTTCATCTGCTCGTATTCGAGCAGGCGGCGCATCAGTTCGGCGCGCGGATCTTCCGGCCCCGTCTCGCTGAGCTTGGGCTGCCGCGGCAGCAGCATGCGCGACTTGATCTCGATCAGCACAGCGGCCATCAGCAGATATTCCGCGGCCAGCTCCAGCCGGTTCTGCTGCATCAGCTCGATGTAACTCATGTACTGCCGGGTCAGCTCCGCCATCGGGATGTCGAGCACATCGAGGTTGTGCCTGCGGATCAAGTACAGCAGCAGGTCGAGCGGCCCCTGAAAGCTTTCCAGCACCAGTTCCAGCGCATCCGGCGGGATGTACAGGTCCAGCGGCATCTCCAGCAGCGGCTCGCCGTGGATATGCGCGATGGGATGCAATGGCAGCTGGGTTCCGCTCATAGCGCCTAGCTGTAGCTCAGCCCCATCGCCTCGCGCACGTCGCGCATGGTCTCGCGCGCCAGTTCGCGCGCCTTCTCGCAGCCGTCGGCGATGATGTTGCGCACCAGCGCCGGATCGTCCAGATACAACTGCGCGCGTTCGCGCATCGGGCGCTGTTCTTCCAGCACCGCCTCGATCACCGGCTGCTTGCATTCGATGCAGCCTATGCCCGCACTCTTGCAGCCCTGCTGCACCCATTGCTTCGTGTCGTCGCCGGAATACACCTGATGCAGCTGCCAGACCGGGCAGCGCTCCGGATCGCCCGGATCGGTGCGGCGTATGCGCGCCGGATCGGTCGGCATGGTGCGTATCTTCTTGCCGACGCTGACCTCGTCTTCGCGCAGCGTGATGGTGTTGTTGTAAGACTTGGACATCTTCTGGCCGTCCAGCCCCGGCATCTTGGAAGCGACTGTCAGCATCGCTTGCGGCTCTGACAGGATCATCTTGCCGCCGCCTTCCAAGTAGCCGAACAGGCGCTCGCGGTCGCCGTGGGAGAGGCTCTGCTGTTCGTCCAGCAACGCCTTGGCGGACAGCAGCGCCTCGTCGTCGCCCTGTTCCTGGAAGCGCACGCGCAATTCGCTGTAGAGCTTGGCCTTCTTGCTGCCCAGTTTCTTCACCGCGGCTTCGGCCTTCTCCTCGAAGCCCGGCTCGCGGCCGTAGATGTGGTTGAAACGGCGCGCGATCTCGCGGGTGAATTCGATGTGCGGCACCTGGTCCTCGCCCACCGGCACCTGGGTCGCGCGGTAAATGAGAATATCCGCGCTCTGCAGCAGCGGATAGCCGAGAAAGCCGTAAGTGGAAAGGTCCTTGCCGGACAGTTTCTCCTGCTGGTCCTTGTAGGTCGGCATGCGCTCCAGCCAGCCCAGCGGCGTGATCATCGACAGCAGCAGGTGCAGCTCGGCATGCTCGGGCACGCGCGACTGGATGAACATCGTCGCATGAGCCGGATCGACGCCGGCGGCGAGCCAGTCCACCACCATGTCCCACACGCTCTGCTCGATCACCTGCGGGGTATCGTAGTGCGTGGTCAACGCGTGCCAGTCGGCCACGAAGAACAGGCACTCGAATTCGTGCTGCATCTGCACCCAGTTCTTCAACACCCCGTGGTAATGGCCCAGATGCAAACTGCCCGTGGGGCGCATACCCGATAAAACCCTATCCGCAAACATATGTGCCTATATCCCAAACAAAACAGAAATCAATTTATAAACCAGCCTCACCAGCGGCAGCAGTATCCAGCCCAACACCGGCGTGACCGCCATGAAGATCAGGATGAACATGCCGTACGGCTCCACCTTCGACAGCTGGAACGCCTGCCGGTACGGCAGCAGGCTGACCGCGACGCGCCCGCCGTCCAGCGGCGGCAGCGGCAACAGATTCAGCACCATCAGCACCGCGTTGATCTTGATGCCCCACTCGGCCATGCCCAGCATCGGCTCGGCGAAATAATTGTCGGGGAACGTCCATGCGAGCTTGTAGACCAGCGCCCAGCCCAGCGCCATCACCAGGTTCGATGCCGGACCGGCGAGTGCCACCCACAGCATGTCCTGCTTGGGTCGCCGCAGCGCGGCGAAATTCACCGGCACCGGCTTGGCCCAGCCGAACAGGATGCCGCCGACCAGCATCGTCAGCAACGGCACCAGCACCGTGCCTATCGGGTCGATATGGCGTATCGGGTTCAGGCTGATGCGCCCCTGCTGGTAAGCCGTCATGTCGCCGAAGTGGCGTGCCACATAGCCGTGCGCCGCCTCGTGCAACGTGATCGCGAACAGCACCGGGATCGCCGCGAGGCTGATGGTCTGGATCAGTTCGTCCATCGCCTTATTCCACGATGCCGAACGGGACGATGTCGCCGCGGCCGCGTCGCAGCAGCACCGGCGCATCGCCGGTCAGATCTATCACTGTGGTCGGGTCCAGCCCCACCGCGCCGCCCTCGACGACCAGCTCGACGCTGCGCTCCACATACTCGCGTATCTCGTCCACATCGGTCAGCGGATGATGCGCGTCCGGCAGGATCAGCGTCGTGCTCACCAGCGGCTCGCCCAGTTCCTCCAGCAGCGCCAGCGCCACCGGATGATCGGGAACGCGGATGCCTATCGTGCTGCGCTTGGGGTGCTGCAAGCGGCGCGGCACTTCCTTGGTCGCATCCAGGATGAAGGTATAGCTGCCCGGCGTATTGTTCTTCAGCAGGCGGAACTTGACGTTGTCCACCCGCGCATAGCGCGATATCTCCGACAAGTCGCGGCATACCAGCGTCATGTGGTGATGATCGTCGAGCTGGCGTATCTGGCGGATGCGCGCCACCGCGTCCTTGTCGTCGAGATGGCAACCCAGCGCATAGCCGGAATCGGTCGGATAGACGATCACCGCGCCGTCGCGCAGCATCTCCGCTGCCTGACGGATCAGGCGCATGTTGGGGTTGTCCGGATGGATCACGAAATGTTGCGACATCAAGCCACCTTCTGTATCGGGGACGACAGCGTCGTCGCCCAGTTATCCCACACCGGACGGCAGCTCATCGGCAGGTCCGGCAAACGTCCCATGTCTCGATAGCTCTCGTTCGGGCTATGAAAGTCGGAACCGCAGGAACACAGCAACCCGAACTCCTCCGCATAGCGCGCAAACTCGGCGTATTGCTCCTGCGTGTGACTGCCGGTCACCACCTCCAGCGCCTGCCCGCCGCACTCGACGAACTCGACCAGCAGCTCGTGCATGGTCTTCTTGCCCATGCTATGGCGCCCGACCATGTAGCGACCCGGATGCGCCAGCACCGCAACGCCGCCGCTGCCGCGTATCCAGCTGATCGCATCCGGCAGGCTGGCCCATTCGTGCGGCACATAGCCGGGCTTGCCCTTCGCCAGATAGCGGTTGAACACGCTCTTCACGTCCTTGCAGTGCCCGGCCTCGACCAGATAGCGCGCGAAATGCGTGCGCCCGATGATGTTGGGATTGGCCGCATAGCGATATGCGCCCTGCAACGTGCCGCCGATACCGGCCTTGGCCAGCTCGTCGGCCATCTGCTGCGCGCGTGCGCCGCGTCCGCTGCGCACGGCCTGCAGCCCCGCCACCAGCGGCGGATAGCGCGGATCGATGGCCAGGCCGACGACATGCAGCGTGTGCGTGCGCCAGGTCACCGAGATCTCCACGCCGTTGACGAAGCCCATGCCGTGCCGCGCCGCTGCGGCGCGCGCCTCCTCCAGACCGTCCACATCGTCGTGATCGGTCAGCGCCAGCACCTTCACGCCGCGCCCGGCCGCGCGCTCGACCAGTTCGGTCGGCGTCAGCGTGCCGTCGGATACGTTGGAATGGCAATGCAGGTCATAGTCGAGCATCAGATGTCGCCGCCGCCTTTTTTCATGACCTTGCCCTCTTCGGCACGCTTGCGGCGCACCTCCTTGGGGTCGGCGATCAACGGACGATAGATTTCGATGCGGTCCTTGTCACGCAGCACCGCATCGGCCTTGGTCAGCTTGCCGAAGATGCCCAGCTTGCTGGCCGCCAGATCGATCTCGGGGTGTTTCTGCAGGATGCCGCTGCCCTGGATCGCATCGGCCACGGTCGTGCCGACGGGAACGCTCTTCCGCAGCAAGGCCTGCTCGTGCGGCAATGCGTACACCACTTCGATGTTGATGGTCTCGTTCATATCTCTGGATAAATCTTTTCCGCACGGTGGATGAAAGCATCCACGAAACTGTTTGCGATGTAATGGAACACCGGCCCAACCAGCTTCTCCAGCAACTTGCTGGAGAACTCGTAATGCAGGCGGAATTCTATTTTACAGGCCGAATCGCTCAGCGGGATGAAATGCCAGCTGCCGTCGAGCTGCTGGAACGGCCCGTCCTTCAGCGTCATGTCTATCCGGTGCGGCGGCGTGCGCCTGTTCTCGGTGGTGAAATGCTGCTTGATATGGTGATAGTCGATATGCACCGTGGCATGCACCAACTCCCCGTCCAGCTCGGAGACGCTCGCGCCGCCGCACCAGGGCAGAAACTGCGGGTATTCCTCCACGCGATCCACCAGGTTGAACATCTGTTCCGCGCTGTGCGAAACCAGTACCGTTTTCTCCACCAGTGCCATTGCTTACCGAAGCTGCCTAATCAAAGGCTGGTAGAATAGCCGAACACACCGCAAAACTCACCTAATTCATATTCCAATTCGATTTCGAAGGTCAGACAAGGCGATGACGAGCGAACGAGGCGGGCAGTGCTGATGCACGACTAGGAGTGAGCGAGGAAATCAACGCCGTATCACCGAAGAAATTGGATTGGAATCATGAGTATCGTCCAGAACAAAAAGGCCTTCCACGACTTCTTCATCGAAGATAAATACGAGGCCGGCCTCATGCTCCAAGGCTGGGAGATCAAGGCCATCCGCGCCGGGCGCGTGCAACTCAAGGAAGCCTACGTCGTCGTCAAGGACGGCGAACTCTGGCTGATCGGCTCGCACATCAGCCCGCTGACCAGCGCCTCCACCCACATCCTCCCCGACCCCACCCGCACCCGCAAACTGCTGCTGCACGCCAGCGAGATCGACAAGATCATCGGCAAGGTCCAGCGCGCCGGCTACACGCTGATGCCGCTGGACATGCACTACAAGGGCGGCCGCGCAAAACTCGAGATCGGCCTCGCCAAGGGCAAGAAGCAGCATGACAAGCGCGCAACGGAAAAGGAAAAGGACGCGAAACGCGAGGCTGCTGCGGCGATGAAGAAGGAACGCCGGTAGGCAAGACTCGCTCTCTTACGGCGTAGGCTATTGGCTCCGACATAACCTGAAGGTTAGTCTCCGCCGCAACAAGCCTGCGGCGTGTTGTTTGCGCTTGCGCAGATTAAGCCCGCAAAGCGGGCGGCCGTAGCCACAAGCGCCCATGCGTACCGAAGCCCCAGTGACTGTGTTATGTTTTGCTCCACCGAAACAATCAATGGGATGCAAACCATGAAACAGCTTATGCGACAGTTCATTCCTGAATATCTGGCGTTTTTGCCACCTACTTTACGGTAGAGGTGCACATGCGAATAGCTCTCACAATTTTGCTCATAGCGCTTGGTTCGTTCAGTCAGCAGGTTGCCGCCGAGAACGAGGTCGACTGTCAAGAAAATCAACTAAGTGCCAATATGTGCGCCTCATTTTCGGCAGCAAAGGCTGACGAGCTACTAAACGAACGTTATCAGCAGCTTTACGAACAGCTCACGAAGAGCAGCAACAAAAAACGCTTACTTGCCGCACAGAGAGCGTGGTTGAAGTTTCGTGATGCCAACTGCTTATATGAAGCACAAGGCTCGAGTGAAGAGGGGGGCTCGAAATTTCCTATGGAATACGACCAATGCGTAGAGCGCTTAACAATGCAGCGGGCTGCCAAAATTGAAGAGTTTCTTGAATGCACCGTTAATGGCTGCCCTGAATGACTTCTAAGCTCGTAGGCTGCAATAAGCCCAGCGCATTGCACCGAATGCTGGCAACTCATATGGACTCTTTTTTCGGAGTAAACTCCCGCCAGTTGCTCGACTCATACAGGAGACGCCAATGAACTTCACCATCGAACACGAACAGGAAGCCGATGGCCGATGGCTGGCCGAGGTGATGGAGTTGCCGGGCGTGATGGCCTACGGCGCATCCGCCGCCGATGCCGTTTCCAAGGTCGAAATTCTTGCGCTGCGCGTGATTGCAGAGCGTCTTGAGAACAACGAGAGCAAACCGCTCTCGATCAATATCTCCATCCCCATTGCAGCATGAGCGTATGGCCTTCGGTCAAGGCGAAGCGCCTGCTGGCGGCGCTACGCCGACTCGGCTGGCAGGTAAAACGCCAGAGCGGTTCGCATAAAACACTTTCCCGCGACGACTGGCCGGATTACGTTTTCGCCTTCCACGATGGCGACGAGGTCGGGCCGAAGATGCTGGCGCGCATCGCCAAGCATACGGGGCTCGCCCCGGACGATTTGTAATGCGCCGCCTCGCGCTGTTCATCCTGCCGCTGTTCTTCTCGCTCATCCCCACCGCCCAAGGAGCCCCCATGCCCACACCCACCCAAACCGCATACCTCTCCGGCGGCTGTTTCTGGGGGATGGAGGAACTGGTGCGCCAGATTCCCGGCGTGCTGGAGACCGAGGTCGGCTATACCGGCGGCGAGACGCCGAACGCGACCTATGAGGTCGTGAAGAACGGGCATACCGGCCACGCCGAATCGCTGAAAATCGTGTTCGACCCGAACAGGCTGACCTATCGCCACCTGCTGTTCGAGTTCTTCCGCATGCACAACCCGACCACGAAGAACCGCCAGGGCAACGACTTCGGCACGCAATACCGTTCGGCGATTTTCTATGTGAGCGAGGAACAGAAACGCACCGCCGAGGAAGTCATCCGCACCGTGGAGTCGTCGGGCGAATGGCAGGCAAAGATCGTCACCGAGGTCGTGCCGTTCAAGGCGTTTTACCGCGCCGAGGAATATCACCAGGACTATCTGGTCAAGCATCCGCAGGGCTATACCTGCCATTACATCCGGCGGATGAACCTCGGTGAATAGTGCTCAGACCCGAGCCTGAATAACGCCGCTTCCACTCCATTCATGGTTCGATACACCTTGCTACGCAAGGCACTCACCACGAACGGAGTGGAGAGCATTCGAATAAATGGCCCGTTCGCCCTGATAACCAGCGACTTGCCAGCTTGCTGGCTTAGTCGAATGGCTAGTAGCTTTATCAGGAGCCCGCATCGCGGGCGTATCGAAGGGGCCGCCCCGTAAGGATTAACGAGATAAGTGCCTTTCCCGGATATGCTGCAGCAACCCTTCCGCCGCATCTTCCACCATGTCCAGCACACGCTCGAAGCCGTCCGCACCGCCGTAATAAGGATCGGGTACTTCGCGCTCCTGGTGGTGGCGGGCGTATTCGAGGAACAGGTGCGGATTGCCGTGGCCCTGCTTCGCGAGGCTTTGCAGGATAGCCAGGTTGGCATGGTCCATCGCCAGCACGTAGTCGAATCGGTCGAAGTCCGCCGCCTCCACCTGCCGCCCGCGCAACGCGCTCATGTCGTAGCCGCGCTGCTCTGCAGCGCGCTGGGTGCGCAGGTCAGGCGGCGCGCCGATGTGGTAGTCGTGCGTGCCGGCCGAGTCGATCCGGATACGGCCAGACAGGCCCGCGCTCTCGACATAATGGCGGAACACCGCCTCGGCAGTGGGCGATCTGCAGATGTTGCCCATGCAGACGAAAATCACCGAAACCATCTTGTCTTTACCCATATTCGTATCGTTCAAATGCCCATTCAGAAAGGAAGAAAAAGCGCCGACGCCATCGTCTGCACCGCCTGAACCAGCTTGCGACTCGACTTCTCCGCCAGCGTCGCGGCCATCAGGTCCAGGCGGCCCACGATCTTGCCGAACTCGCGCTCGAAGCTCAGGTTGCGGTCCGTCTCGCTGATCTCGTTGGTCAGCAACAGCAGTTGCCCCTGCTCGTCCCTTGCGTTGGAAAGCTTCCACACGGCGATCTCGACGTTGCGGGCCACATTGTAAAGGGACTGGGGATCGATGGAATCGGTCAGGTAGAACTCCGACTTCCCGCCGTGCGCCTTGATCAGCATGGTCTGCAGGCCGACGATCAGAGATAGCACGCGATCCCCGGCATAGTCCGGGCGGAAAGACTGGTGGATCGCCGCGATCTCCTGCTCGCCATTCAGCTCGGCCATGCGCCAGTCCGTGCGCCCGTCGAATATCGCGCTCACCCGCTCTTCGGCGCTGGCCGCATCGCTCTTTTTCCATTCACGCGGGTTGCGCTTGTAGAGCTTAAGCATCAGGCGGCGCAAGCTGGCGGTGTTCTCGTTCATCTCGATATCGGCCAGCCTGTCCATGTCGGTCTTGGCCAACTGGCCTAGCATCCCGGTATCCGCATTCTGCGGAACGACCTTGCCGTCGATGGGCGGAGCCGTCGTCGTACACGCGACCAGACCCGACAACAGGAGCGCCAACCCCAGACGGACTATCCGCATGCCGCACCGCCTTTCATTGCAAGCATCCATCCCTATCACAGCGGCGACAGGAACACCGCTTCGCGCAGCTTTTTCAACTGGTCGCGCATCTCGGCGGCGCGCTCGAACTCCAGGTTCTTCGCGGCCTGCAGCATCTCCTTCTCCAGCCGCCCGATCTCCTTGGAGACTTCCTTCTCGCTCATCGCCAGGTATTTGGCCTGGGCCTGCGCGGCCTTGAGCTGGCTGCGCGCGGCATCCGGCTCGTACATGCCTTCGATGATGTCCTTGATGCGCTTCTGCACCCCTATCGGCGTGATGCCGTGCGCCTCGTTATGCGCGACCTGCTTGGTGCGGCGGCGGTCGGTCTCGTCGATGGCGCGGCGCATCGAGTTGGTGATGCGGTCGGCGTACAGCAGCGCCTTGCCGTTGATATGACGGGCGGCGCGGCCTATGGTCTGGATCAGAGAACGCTCGGAACGCAGGAAGCCTTCCTTGTCGGCATCGAGGATCGCCACCAGCGACACTTCGGGAATATCCAGCCCTTCGCGCAACAGGTTGATGCCGACCAGCACGTCGAACATGCCGAGACGCAGGTCGCGAATGATCTCGACGCGCTCGACGGTCTCAATGTCGGAATGCAGGTAGCGCACCTTGATGCCGTGCTCGGAGAAATACTCGGTGAGCTGCTCGGCCATGCGCTTGGTCAGCGTGGTGACCAGCACGCGCTCGCCCTGCTTGATGCGCAGGTTCGCCTCGGACATCAGGTCGTCCACCTGATGCGTCGCAGGGCGCACCTCGATCACCGGGTCGATCAGGCCGGTCGGACGCACCACCTGCTCGACGACCTGCCCGGCGTGTTCGGCCTCATAGACCGAAGGCGTCGCGGAGACGAAGATCGCCTGGCGCATGATCTTCTCGAATTCGTCGAAGCGCAGCGGGCGGTTGTCCAGTGCGGAAGGCAGGCGGAAGCCGTAGTTGACCAGGTTTTCTTTACGCGCGCGGTCGCCCTTGTACATGCCGCCGACCTGCGGAATCATCACATGGCTCTCGTCCAGGAACATCAGCGCGTCCGGCGGCAGGTAGTCCATCAGCGTCGGCGGCGACTCGCCCGGCTTGCGGCCCGACAGGTGGCGCGAGTAGTTCTCGATGCCCTTGCAGAAACCGATCTCGGCAAGCATCTCCAGATCGTGGCGGGTGCGCTGCTCGATACGCTGCGCCTCGACCAGCTTGCCCTCGCGCTGATAGGTCGCGATGCGCTCGGCCAGTTCCAGCTTGATGGTCTCGATCGCGCGCAACACCGTGCTGCGCGGCGTGACGTAGTGGCTGGACGGATACACCGTATAGCGCGGCACCTTCTGCAGGATATGGCCGGTCAGCGGATCGAACAGCGACAGTTGCTCCACCTCGTCGTCGAACAACGACAGCCGCAGCGCATGCTCGCTGCTTTCCGCCGGGAAGATGTCGATCACGTCGCCGCGCACGCGGAACGTGCCACGCGTGAAGTCCATGTCGTTGCGCTCGTACTGCATCTCGGTCAGGCGCTTGATCACGTCGCGCTGCGGCATGCGCTCGTTGTGGCGCAGGTGCAGGATCATGCCGTGGTAATCCACAGGGTCGCCGATACCGTAGATCGCCGACACTGTCGCGACGATCACCGCGTCCGGCCGCTCCAGCAGCGCCTTGGTCGCGGACAGCCGCATCTGCTCGATCTGCTCGTTGACGCTGGAATCCTTCTCGATGAACACGTCGCGCGACGGCACATAGGCTTCAGGCTGGTAGTAGTCGTAATAGGAGACGAAGTACTCGACCGCGTTCTCCGGGAAGAACTCGCGCATCTCCGAATACAGCTGCGCCGCCAGCGTCTTGTTCGGCGCCATGATGATCGCCGGACGCCCGGTGCGCGCGATGACGTTCGCCATGGTGTAGGTCTTGCCCGAGCCGGTCACGCCCAGCAGCGTCTGGTACGACAGCCCGTCTCCTATGCCCTCGACCAGCTGAGCGATGGCCGTGGGCTGGTCGCCCGCCGGCTCGAATGGCTGGTGCAGGCGGTAAGGGCTATTGGGGAAGGTCTTGATGTTCATGATGAACCGCGCATTGTACGGGGAAAGGCATGATTGCCAAACTGCGAGACGGGAGGTGCTTTTGCATGATGTCTGTCCTGAAAGCCCGCGCGGCGTATAATGCCGCCAACCCCATGATTGCTATCCGATAAGAGACACTACATTGAGCACCGTCAGTTTTGCCGATCTGAAACTCGCGCCCGAGATCCTCAAGGCGCTCACCGAGTCCGGTTACACCACGCCCACCCCCATTCAGGAACAGGCCATTCCGCTGGTGCTGGAGGGACACGACCTGATGGCCGGCGCGCAGACGGGCACCGGCAAGACCGCGGCGTTCGCCTTGCCTATGCTGCAGAAGCTGTTGCCGCATGCCAGTTCCAGCACCTCGCCGGCGCGCCATCCGGTGCGCGCGCTGATCCTGGTGCCGACGCGCGAACTGGCGATCCAGGTGGAAGCGAGCGTCAAGGCTTACGCGAAACACTCCAAGCTGCGTTCGCTGGTGGTGTTCGGCGGCGTGGATATCAAGACCCAGACGCCGCACCTGAAGAACGGCGTGGAGATACTGGTGGCGACGCCGGGACGATTGCTGGATCACATCGAGCAGAAGACCGTGCAACTGGGCACGGTGCAGATGCTGGTACTGGACGAGGCCGACCGCATGCTGGATATGGGCTTCATGCCCGCGCTGAAGCGCATCCTCGCGCTGCTGCCGCGCCAGCGCCAGAGCCTGATGTTCTCCGCGACATTCTCCGACGAGATCAAGAAGCTGTCGGAAGATTTCATGAATTACCCGACGCTGATCGAAGTGGCGCGCAGCAACGCCTCCGCCGAGAACATCGCACAGAAGGTCTATCTGGTCGGGCACGAAGACAAGCACGCCTTGCTGACGCAGTTGCTGCGCGGCGACGACGCCAAGCAGGTGATCGTGTTCACCAAGACCAAACTCACGGCCAGCCGCCTGTCCAAGCAGTTACAGCGCGAAGGCGTCGCCGCCGACGCGATCCACGGCGACAAGACCCAGTCCGAACGCATCCAGGCACTGGACGCATTCAAGCAGGGCAAAATCAGCGTGCTGATCGCCACCGACGTCGCCGCGCGCGGCCTGGACATCGACAGCCTGCCGATGGTGATCAACTACGAGATCCCGCATGCCGCGGAAGACTATGTGCACCGCATCGGCCGCACCGGTCGCGCCGGCGCCTCCGGCACCGCGATCTCGCTGGTATCGCCGGACGAGGAAAGATATTTGCAGGACATCGAGAAGCTGATCAACAAGGAGATCAAGCGCGAGACGCTGCCTGCGCTGGCGAAACCGCCACGCCCACCGCGCGCCGAACAGCAGGAACACCACCGCGAATTCCACAAGCCGCAACCGCAAAAACCCAGCCATGACCAGTGGTTCGACAAGCCCTATGTGCCTAACATGGCTCATGCCATAGCAGCGAGCGAACCGGAAAAGCCGGAAAGCAAACCGAAGGCACAGATACCGGCGCTGTTCCGCAAGCCGGGTTGATGCAAAGCATCCACTGCATGCCATGCGGTGGACGCGCTCCTCACCTGAAAGAGTCATCTTGAAAACCATCCCTCAATACCTCGCGGCATTGGCTATCGTCGTTTGGGTCGGCGGTCTGTGGGCCATCGGCTATCTGGCCGTTCCCGTGCTGTTCCACGGCCAGCCGGACAAGCAACTCGCGGGGATGCTCGCCGGGCAGATGTTTGTCGCGCTGGGCTATGTCGGGATGATTAGCGGAACCTATCTGTTGCTGCTGCGCTTGGGCATATCCGGCCAAGCAGCGTTGCGCGAGCCGCTGTTTTCGGCGATTGCGGCGATGCTCGTCATCTCCCTGTTCATTCAGTTCGGCATCCAGCCGCTGATGGCCGATTTGAAAATTCAGGCGTTGCCGCTGGATGTAATGCAAAGCGCTTTCGCGGAAAGGTTCCGGATGTGGCACGGGCTGTCCAGCATCCTCTATCTGACGGAAAGCCTGCTCGGTGCCTGGCTTGTCGCCAAGACCTTCCGCGCGTGATCTGCACGCGAAATTCCCTTCTGTTCGCCGATTCACTCTTTCCACGGCATCGGTATAATTCTCCCCAACCTCAAACCTGATCAGGAAAAATCGTGTCTCTCTCCACTCGCGTACAAGCCATCAAGCCCTCCCCCACCCTTGCCGTCGCCGCCCGCGCCGCGAAGCTGAAGGCCGAAGGCAAGGACATCATCGGGCTGGGCACCGGCGAGCCGGATGTCGATACGCCGCAGCACATCAAGGATGCCGCGATCGGCGCGATCAACAAGGGCTTCACCAAGTACACCGCGGTCGGCGGCACGCCGTCGCTGAAGCAGGCGGTCATCGCCAAGCTCAAGCGCGACAACGGGCTGGACTACACCGCGAAGCAGATCCTGGTGTCCTGCGGCGGCAAGCAGAGTTTCTTCAACCTGGTGCTGGCGACCATCAACCCCGGCGACGAAGTCATCATCACCGCGCCGTACTGGGTGTCCTATCCCGACATCGTGATCATCGCCGAGGGCAAGCCGGTGATCGTGCAGGCCGACATCGCACAGGGCTTCAAGCTGACGCCGTCGCAACTGGAAGCCGCGATCACTACGCGCACAAGGATGATCGTCATCAACAGCCCCAGCAACCCCTCCGGCGCGATGTACTCGCTGGAAGACCTGAAGGCGCTGGGCGAAGTGCTGCGCAAGCATCCGAACATCCTGATCGCGACCGACGACATGTACGAGCACATCCAGTTAGGCTCCGACAAGTTCTACAACATCCTGAATGCCTGCCCTGACCTGTATCCGCGCACCATGGTGCTGAACGGTGTGTCCAAGGCATACGCGATGACCGGCTGGCGCATCGGCTACGCCGCAGGTCCGGAGGACATCATCACCGCGATGGAGAACGTGCAGTCGCAGAGCACGTCGAACCCGACCTCGATCTCGCAGGTGGCCGCCGAGGCCGCACTGAACGGCGACCAGAACTGCCTCGCTCCGATGATAGCGGCGTTCCGCGAACGCCACGAATTCGTAGTCGATGCGTTCAACAAGATCCCCGGCCTGAAGTGCATCAAGGCGGGTGGCGCGTTCTACGCCTTCCCCGATGCGCGCGAGGCGATTGCGAGACTGCACCAGCAGGGCAAGATCAAGGACAGCACCGATATCGCGCTGTCCGAATACCTGCTGGCGGAAGCCGGCGTCGCTGTCGTGCCCGGCTCGGCCTTCGGCAGCGAAGGCTACTTCCGCATCTCCTTCGCCACCTCGATGGCAAACCTCGAGAATGCGCTTGAACGCATAGCGAAAGCGCTGTCTTAAGGGTTGTATCTTCAGGTTAAACTGACTGTTCCTCAACGGCTCCCGTCGCAAGATGGGAGCCGTTTTCTTACCTGCCTGCATCGATGCCTAGCCTTGCTCGGATTCGTCCTAGGACTCATTGCCTATATATTCCGGCATATGGTTTACTGCCCGGCGACCTGCTCTAATCACGCGCATGCAGGCTTCCGCGATTGGCCTGCTCAGACCGACAGGAGCAAGACATGGACGCCACACAAACGGAAATCGCATCCCGGGTGATCGCCCAGCTGGAGAGCGGACAAGCCGAACTGCCCACGCTGCCGGACATCGCGCTCAAACTGAAGGGCATGCTGGACGATCCCGACTTCTCCAACGAGCAGGTCGTCGGCCTGATAACTACCGACCCCGTCATCGCCCTGCATGTCATCCGCGCCGCCAACAGTGCCGCGCTATCGGCCGGACATCCGGTCTACAACCTGCGCGATGCCGTTTCCAGACTGGGATATCGCATGCTGCACGGGATGATCATCAACATCACGCTCAATCGGCTGTTCCGGGCCGCCAGCCCGCTCATCGACGCCAAGCTGAGAGAGCTGTGGAAACACAGCCGCGAGGTCGCCGCAAACAGTTACGTGCTGGCGCGCGACCAGTCCCGGATCAAGCCGGAGGTCGCGATGCTGGCAGGGCTGGTGCATAACATCGGGGCATTGCCGCTGTACATGTGCGCAGATCGCTATTACCCGCAGATAGCACCGGAGACGCTGGAAAGTCTGGTGAACGAATACGCCGCCGCTATCACACCACGCTTGCTTAAGAACTGGAATTTCCCGGAGGAGCTGATCGAGATCGTCGCCGGTCATGCCGCCCAGAAATATCCGGGCAACATCGAATCCGCGGATTACATCAATGTGCTGACCATAGCCAAGCTGCAGGCGCATGACCAGCAAGAAAACATCCCCTGGAGAAACATGCTGGCCGCGGAAAAGCTGGGCTACTACTTGGCCGACTGCCGCCGCTTCCTGACCAACCACACCGAGCAACTCGCTGCGGTAAAGAGCCTGTTGCTCATCACCGCCTCGCACCCGGCCTAGGCTGCCAGGCTGACAGACATCCGGATCGAATCCAAGCCGAATCCGATCCTAGCGTACGCGCAACGTCGGAATGCTGGTGGTTCCGCCGACCAGCAACCCGGCCGATGCACTTCCCGAACGCATAGACAAGTCTGCGCCGACCTGGCCGGACAGTTGCTGGTTCGCCACATCCAGCGAGCCGGTAGCGCTCAGTACACCGGCCTTCATCCGCAGCCTGCGGAAACGATAACTGCCGTTCTCGAAACTCAGGTCGCCGCTCAGTTCGTCGAAGTGGGTGCGCCCCCCCGGCTGGCTTTCGCGGCTGCGCAACCGTGTCGTCTCGACGATATCGAAGCCGCTGATCACGCCCTTGCTGACGACGAACGAGCCTTCCATGATTGAAGAATCGACCAGTTTCGCCAGGCTGTCCGCCTTCATCCGGAAACGGGCCGAGCCATCCATGTCGCCGCTCAGTGCCGTGCCTAGCTTCTGCACGGTGACGACCTTGGCGACCAGATCGCCCTTGGCCTGCCAGCCGTCGGTCCAAGATATATCCAGATTGCCGAGCAAGCGTCCGTCCATGATGCTGCCGTCCAATTCGGAGACGATCAGCCGATCGCGGCTCAGTTCGCCGGTGGCTATCAGCTCGTCGAACGTCCAGGCCGGCAACAGCGGCAACGCGCTGCCGCGCACCGATATCACGGCCTTCATCCTGCCCTCCGCCACGGCATCGATGTCCAGTGCCAGCTTGCCATCGGCGGTATGCAATTTCGCCTTGGTGAACAGCCCCGTCGCATCGAAATTCAACTCGCCTGCAATGCCGGATAGTTGCAGGCCGTCGGCCTGCAACGTGCCTTGGCTCAACTCGACATGCCCCACGGGATATTGAGTATCGACGGCCATCTGCAGCAGCCAGTCCGGCAACTGCGGCAGCACCGCGCCGTTGACCTGAACCCCATCCAGCGCGAGGCTGTCGATAGCCTTGGTCGATGAGAACAAGGCAGAGATCGCGAAGTCCAGCCGCGCCAGTTTCACTTGAACCTGCCCGGCCTCGCCTATCGAGACATCGCTCATTTCCAGCCGCGGCATCGGCAGTATCCGGCCGGATATCTGCCCGATATGCACCGGCTGTTTCAGTCGCATAGCAAGCGTCTGCTCGATACCGTTCGCATAGTCACGCATCGGCAACACGAAAGGCGCGACGAACAGCGCGACTATCATCAAAACGAACAGTCCCGCACCGACCTTGCCCCAATGGATGGGCTTGCGCCGCGCGCGAACCACCGGCTTTTCTTCGCGCGGCACCGGCTGAGGCGCATGAGCGGCATGCTCTTCCTTCTTCATGGCGGCACGCTGCTCAGCCTTGCTCCAGACCTTGGCCTGCGCCGCCGCCATTGCCGCGACATCTTCCTCGCTGGGCATATGCGCAGCGGCGGCAGGTTTCGCTTCTTGCCTGACGGGCGGCTCGACCTGTGCGGGCGGAGCGGCCTTCTCGACGCTCGCAGCCTGTGGCGGCGCCTCTACCGCAGGCGCTTTCGGAGGAGAGACCTCGTTCATATCCATGAGCGTGATCTCGGTGAACGCCCGCGACACCGGCTCGGGCGGAGATATGGGCTCTGCCTGTTCCGGCGGTGCATTCGAAGTGACGCCGGTCTCGCTTGCGGAAAAAACGAACGGATCGAGCGTGATCGGCGGCAGCGTCTCGACAGTATGCGGTTTCACTTCCGCCACGGAAGGATCGACCAGTTCGTAGACCGCATGCTCGCGCCCATGCTTGTCCTGTTGCTGCCCGCGATACTGGAACAGGTCCGCGTATTCCTCGCTCAGCCTGGAGATGAAATCGTAATACGGCCGCGAGATGTAGATCTGGTCGATGCCGGCGAAGCTCATGATGCGCTGCGCATCGTTGATGCCGTCCCCGACCATGTTGCTCTGACCGTTCATGTCCTTGACGATACTGACCGGCCCCAGATGAATGCCGGTGCGCACCTCCAGCTCGGGGTAATCCTTGTGCTGATGACCCGTCACCACTTCACGGAACTCCCGCGCCACTTGCAGCGCATCTTCAGGATGCTGCAGGAAGCCGATCGCGGCACCGTCGCCGGTATCCAGGATGATGCGCTCGTCGTCGCCCAGCTTCGCCAGGCAATCCGACACCAGCTGATTGAACAGTTTCTTGATCTTGATCTGCTTGTTGACCGGCTGCCTGGTATAGCCGACCACATCGAAGAACAGCACCGTCGCGCTGGTCGAACGCTGGTACTCGGCCCCGGCCGACTTCAGCGTGGCCGCCATTCTGGCAAGCCGCTGCGCTTCTTGCTCGGCCTTTAGCGACGCTTCTTCGATGCGTGCCGCATCGGCTTCCCGCTGCACCTTCTGCCCGGCATCTTCATGCACCTGCGCCTTGGCCTCTGCCGCTTGACGCTTGAGTTGCTCCGCATCTTCGCGCGCCTGCTCGGCATCCTGCTCCGCCTTGACCCGCGCCGTCTCGACTTCCTGCAGCACCTGCAACATCGCGGCTTCGGCGTCGATCTCAATCTCGGCCTCTGCTGCCTGCCGCTTGGATAATTCGGCCTCTGCCTTCTCCTGTGCCTCGACGAGTTCGGCTCGCGCCCGCGCAGCTTCCTGCTCCGCTTTCAGTCGCGTTTCTTCCGCTTGCGTCTTGGCCCGTTGCTCGACTTCTTCGCGTGCCAGAGCGGCAGCCTCGGCATGACGCTTGGCCTGCTCGGCCTCTTCGCGCGCCGTGGCCACATCCTGCTCTGCCTTCAGGCGCAAGGCTTCTGCCTCCTGCTGCGCCTTCAGCTTCGCCGTCTCCGCCTCCTCGCGAACCTTGGCTTCTATTTCCGCGTGCGCCAGCGCCTCGGCTTCCGCTCTGGCCTGCGCCTCCGCCACCAGACGCTTGGCTTGCTCGGCCTCCTCGCGCGCCGTGATGGCCTCTTCCCTTGCCAGGGCCGCATCATGTTCCGCCGTCAGGCGCAATGCTTCTGCCTCCTGCTGCGCCATCAGCTTCGCCGCCTCGATCTCCTTGCGCGCCCTGACTTCTGCCTCGGCATGTGCAACGGCTTCGGCCTCGGCCTTGGCCTGGGCTTCCGCAGCCTGCTGCCTGGCTTTCTCAGCCTCCGCCTTAGCCTGCGCCCCGGCCAGCTCTGCTCTTGCCTGAGCGGCCTCCTGCTCCGCCTTCAGACGCGCGGCTTCTGCCGCCTGCCGCTTGGCCTGCTCGGCCTCCTCCCGCGCGGCGATCGACTCCTGTTCCGCCTTGAGACGCGCAGTTTCGGCCTCCTGCTGCGCCTTCAGCTTCACCGCCTCTATCTCCTTGCGCGCGCTGGCCGCCGCCTCGGCATAGGCACGCGATTCTGCTTCGGCTTTCGCCTGGGCTCGTGCGAGCTCGGCCCGTATCTGGGCAGCTTCCTGCTCTGCTTTCAGTCTTGCCGCCTCGGCTTCTTCCCGCGCCCGAACCGCATCCTGTTCCGCCTTGAGACTCGCCGCTTCTGCTTCCTGCTGCGCCTTCAATTTAGCCGCCTCGATTTCCTTGCGCGCACTGGCTGCCGCCTCGGCATGCGCGCGCGCTTCGGCCTCGGCCTTTGCCTGAGCCTGTGCCATCAGTTTTCTGGCCTGTTCGGCCACCTTGCGAGCGCCAGCCGCTTCATGCTCGGCCTTGAGGCGCGCCGCTTCGGCCTCCTGCTGCGCCTTCAACGTCGCGACTTCGATTTCCTTGCGCGCCTTGGCCTCCGCCGCGGCATGCGCACGCGCCTCGGCCTCGGCCTTTGCCTGAGCCTCCGCCAATTCAGCGCGCACCTTGGCTGTCTCCTGCTCCGCCTTCAACCTTACCGCTTCGGCTTGCGCCTCAGCATCCTTTTTCAACCTTTCGGCTTCCAGCTTCGCCCCCTCGGCGGCCAGTGCCTCGGGAGTGGGCGCACGGAACGCAGCGGTGAAATCCAGCTCGTCGAGATTAGCCACCGAGGGTTGCTTCATCGCGGGAGATACCCCGGAAGCGGCAGTCGGAGGTTTTTTGACAGGAACGACCATCTTCGGAACATTACCGGCGTGCGCCGCACGTGCCTTGTCCTGGATGAAACCCAATCGCAGCAGATCCTTGAAGGCATCGTCCAGAATCGCCCGCAGACTGGGGGCCGCGCGCTTGCCGATCTCGCCGAACGACGAACTTCCATCCACCATCAGCAGGGCGCGTCTGATGTCCCCCGACAACGACTGGCTTCTGCCGCGAATTTCTTCTTCGCCCTTGTCCGTTCTGACGAAAATGATTTTGCTATCCATATCTTGATATTAACCGTTGACTTGCCGCTCGATCGAAATCACTGCGTTACTTTTGATTTTGGCGCGACTTGCTTGCCGTTCGCCTTGTTGCCGAACAATTTGTTCATGAAGCCGCCCAGCTTGACCCCAAGCGCCGTACCCAGTCCGGGGCCGAGCACAGCCGTACCGACTGCAGCTCCGGCCAGGGCCGCCCTGCTGACATGAACCTGCGGATGCTCCAGCGTACCTGCAACCACCAGCGGCATGCTGACTAGACCGACGGTTCCCTTCACATCCACATCCAGCACACCGTTCAATTGCAACGCCGGATTCATGTCTATCCTACCCGTTGCATTCAGGGCGCCGGACGATATCTTCAGTTCTCCAAAATGGTAACCGTAAGCATCCACGTTCAACGATCCGGTCAAGTCGCTGAAGCGGGTCACACCGCCCGCAGCCTTGCCGGAATTGCTCACGGCCTGCGCCAGATCGACCTTGCTCAGCGTCCCGTCGCGCAAATGGAACTTCGCTGCCAGCTTCAGATTCTCCGGGAAGCGGTCGAGTCTGTCCAGATTCATCGACAGCCTCGTCTGACTCTCCATACGCCCGGTGAACAACACCTCGTTGGTCAGCGCCTCAACCAAGGGACGCATGCTGATGTTGCGCGCCAAGAGGTCGGCATTCAGCACGGATTTCCTTCTGTCCATGCGCACCTCGCCGGAAAGACTCCCCGCATACAGCGCAGTTTTCAACCCGGTCAGATCAAGCCGCGCCGGACTTAGCACGACATGTGATTGTATGGAGTCTATTGCGAGAGGCTGCCTGAAACTTTCGGAAACCAGCGCCGTGACACCGGTCATACGCAAGTCGCCGGCGAAACGCGCACCTTCCGCCAAGCCATTCAAGCTATCGGCACGGCAATCAAGCTTGCCCTTGAATGACAGCAAGCCGGTCAACCCTACCGGCCTGCCCAGCAACGCCATCAACCGTTCCAGAGGAACCTCGGCCTTTCTTATCTGGGCACGCACATCGAGTCCATTCAAGAATCCCAGTCGCCCGCCACCCTCGATGCGCAGCCCCTGCGAAACGACCGAGAATCTCTGCGCCACCAATTCCTCCCGCCCTAACTCTCCGTCCAATTGCAATTCGTCGATAGGCAATTTCGAAAATCGGGAAAATTGCGGCGCAATCCAGTCCCTGGCTCGCACCTGCACGGAGAAACGCCGATCCGGCAACGGCGACAGAACGACATTCAGCCTCTGGTCATCCAACGCAAACCATGCTCGCGGCAACACACCCGGCCCGGCGAACTCGAGCTTGCCTTCCAGCGGACCGATCGCCATCTCCGGTGCCAGCAAAATCAACCCCGACAGCCTCAACTCGCGCACGGCGGCACCCTGCTTGACGACAGGGGCATTGGAGAACGCATCCGCCAGTCGACTCAATTGAGCCAAGTGTGCCGCACCATCCCGCACCTCGACATTCATCGCCAACTCCCCGGTCAGCAAATCCGACAAGACCGGCGACACATCGACCGAGCGCAACGCGATGCCGTCCTGCCCGCCCAGCAACACATCACGCAACTCCAGATGCGGCAAAGGCAGCACGGCCGCACGCAGGCTCGCGACACGAACCGGAACCTGCAGCCGCGCACTCAGCGTCCGCTCCACCTCCGGGATATAGGTATTCAACGGCGTCAAATAGACCGCAAGCATTGCCAGCATCAACAAGGCGAGCAGAGCAATCAGCAGGCGCTTCAGCAAACGCATAAAAATCCAAATTTGATGTTGACCGAACTGGGCAAAATCACTATCATGCGCACCTCTTCATTCCCTGATAGCTCAGTCGGTAGAGCGACGGACTGTTAATCCGCAGGTCCCTGGTTCGAGTCCAGGTCGGGGAGCCAAGAAAATCAAGGCCTTGCAGCAATGCAAGGCCTTTTCTTTTGCGCTCGACATTCGAAAGTCCGCAGCTCGGCATTGAAAACCATGCGTTGCAATGGTTCCAGAGGCAAAAAAATCCGATGGTGAGTGTCCCACTAGTCCGTGAGTGGGGTATGGCAATGCGCTTCATGAGGGCATTGTAATGCCTCGGGGAAATCCTTGGGGGATGGCTGCGAGAACTGAAAACCTGCGAAACTGAAAACCTGAAAAGCTGGGTAGGCTGCCTGCCCCGCCCTTGCCGTCCCCCGGCAGACACACCCGACGTGGGCCATAGGGGTGCCGAGTGGGCGGTTTCGAGGAGGCGGAATGGCTGCCCCCATGCGGGGAGATGACGGGGGCCATGGGGAAATTTTCGGGGGGATGCAGGTGGAGGCTGCCTAATCACCTCCATTAATGTGAATTTGCAAAGACGGCTCTCACTAGTACCTCGAAAGTTGGCAATAGCTTCTTGGGAAATCTCACCGGCAATTTCTGTCCTCCCAGTTTGACATGCAAGATGGCGACGCGCAGACTGCCACACATTGGCAAATATGCAGTAACTCAGGAATACAGAATGTCTAAAAAACGGTTTCACTGCCAATCGGTTACTCACGCAGGCATCAAAAGTATCAGCATCACCGATGATGAACATCACTTCTGCATTACTTTGGAAGACGCAGCCAATAGGTTAAGTTTTTTAAATGCGGCCATCGCTACTGACAAATATCCTATCGAGATGGAGTTGGTGAATTCCTGTCCCAAGCTGATAACCGGCACAACGGTGAAATATCGTGTGATACAACACGACGCAGTGAAATTTGCCCACTCACTCGAAAAAGCACTGAGCCATTGAGAGTAACAACGTACACCGTCTGTACTGCCCGTATTTAAGGTGGGCAGGCTTACGAAACTGTATTGCAGTTCGATTTCGAAAATCAGAATTCAGAATAAGCAGGTTTTCAGAATTTCAGGTTTACAGTTTTTCGCTGCCCCTCCAGTTTTCCGGTTCTGACATCGGCGCAGGTTCAGCTTGCGGCAAGTTCGGGTTCGCTTCGACTGCTGCAGGAGATTAATGTGGACATCCCTGGCATATGTGAAGAACCCGCAGCATGAAAATCAGGCTGATGACGACTCGGAACACCAGTCCGTCACCGTCAAGGTTGTGCGATGGAATCCCGACGACACCGCCGTTGTTCTGTATAACGGGCGTGAGATATCCGTGAAAAAGGAGTCGCCCTTCATAAGGGAGTCCGGCTTGGTGGATATTGTTGAGCAAGATGGCCGATGGCTCATCGTCAAGGCACGTTAAGCGGTTACTATCCAGCCATTCGGCTCGACCGACGATCGATTTACAAGACCCATAAAATTCGGAGGCCTTCATCCATGCAACAAATTGAATTCCAGCTAAACGGCGAATTTGTAGAACTCAACCAACTCCTCAAGATGGTCGGCTTATGCGACAGCGGCGGTGCAGGCAAGGCCTTGGTAGCGGAAGGCGTCGTTTCCGTCGATGGTCAGATAGAGTTGCGCAAGACCGCCAAGATACGCGCAGGCTCGGTCGTATCGCTAGGCGATGTACGCATCAGTGTGCTTGCCCAATAAGACTCGAACATTGAATTAGAAAATCTCCGCAACCCATTTTTCAAACCTCCCTCCCCCTGCGAATAGCCTCTTCGGCCTAAATATTTTCAGATCGCTCCCTTTCCGCGACCAGTTCGACGATATCACCCCAAACATCTAGGCAATCTCCTAGACCTGGATATATAGATATTCAGGTCTATTGTTTTCCATGCTCCGAAACCGGAATATGCGGTTTGGGCAAACTTGCCGAAAGACAAGGACGCAATGCCGCGGGGCTAATGGATCATCCAATGCCAGCCGGGCTGCCAGTTCACGATACACAGTGACTGCTTGAATCCATTCGATTTCGGATTGTTGCGTCCTCATAGTTGAAATTAAAGAACAGCGCATATCACGGGTATCGCTGCATATTTTGCAGGAGGAGCATCACGATGGGAAAGAACACCTCACAGACATTCAGCGTCCAGGCCCAGTTGATCAGGGAGCTACAGGCTCAAGAAGGCCATGAGCCTTGCTACGCCACGCCTGTCGCTGAACATTGCAGCCAGAAAGCTCTGGAGAAATGCTGCTGGCGCTACGATTGTTATCACGAGGGTTGATAGCTCTCGTTAGCGCAAGCCCTGACCGAGCAGTCGTCTCGCAATAGCGCGTCGGCAAATCTTCCGCCCCCTGCTCCCGCCGCCGCTGGAATCCGGCAGCCTTGAAATGCAGAGGCAATAAATCGAAAGAGCTCCATGACATACTGGAAACCGATTGTCATCCTGATCTCAGCCTTGTTGCTACTGGCGGTCGCAGCGCTGCTGTATCTGCCCCAGATGAATCACAAGACACCCGCTCACCTTAATGCCGGGGATAATCCCGACACCAGCGAAGTCTCATCGGATGAAAAACCGGAATTTGTCCACTTGGGGGAATTCCTGATCAACCTTAACGGAGAGGATCGTCCCCAATTCCTGAAGACTTCGATCTCGCTCAAACTGGGCAAACCCGGATACATCGAATCGATCGAGGCCAGCATTCCGGAGATCAGGCATCACGTGAACATGCTGCTGCAGACCCTGACCGCAACGGAACTGTCCACCCACGAAGGCAAACAGCTTCTCGCCAAGCAGATAAAAGAGCACACAGAGCATGTCATGGGGTATCGTAAAGCGACCGAAACTTCCGGCATGAAGAAAAGTATCATCGCGGATGTCCTGTTTACCTCGTTTATCATCCAACACTAGCCGACAGCATGCTTGCACTCATCTCCCGCTTATTGAACCGGCTCAAGCCGCAAGACGATATACCGACCGAAATTCGACGGGCCCGGCAATTGATCTCGGCCATCGACGCTGGCGGCATACCGCTCGATCCAGCCAGGATCAGCAGGATCGCGGAAGGCCTAGGCCTGGAGGTATCAAGAAAAGCGCGTACGGAAGACACCATAGCGCGCATACGGATCGCGCTTGAACGCTATTGACCCGCTTCCGCTATCGCGATGGCGGCATGATTGCCCCCTCGGCCGAACAAACGACAGTCCTGAAATCGCGCATCGTTCCGCTATATCGCATAAACTCGCCCCACCCCGCCTCCATCTCGACAGACTGACAAACCATGAAATATCGTCACTACAAAGGCGGCATCTACGAAATAATCTGCGAAGCGCGCCTTGAGTCCGATCCCGATATCATCATGATCGTTTACAAATCCGACGAGGGTTTGATCTGGACTAGGCCTGGCGACGCGTTCTTCGAGCTTGTGCAACATGAAGGAAAAATCGTCCCGCGGTTCGCACCCATCGGCTGAAGGCTGGCACTTTCCCGACCCATTGTTCAGCAACGGAAATCACGAATTGGACTTCTCAACCTTATTTATCCTGTTGCTATTGGCGGCACTCGGCAGCTTCTGGCTGCACAGCCTCCGCATCCTTGAGATAGCCCGGGATGCTGCCAAAAAAGCCTGTATCAGGACAGATGTGCAATTCCTGGACGATACGGTCGCCAGCACCAGCATGGCGATGACGCGCGACCACTCAGGACGCAGGATATTCCGCCGCAGCTATCGTTTCGAATTCAGCGAAACCGGCGATTCCAGGATAGAAGGACAAGTGCTCATGCTGGGAGACAGTGTCGAGTCGGTCACGATGGATGCCTATCGGATAATGCCATGACTACCATAACGTGCGCCTCATGCAAGGCCTGCTGCTGCCGTCTGGAAGTGATGCTGATGGGCGACGACGACATTCCGGCCGAGTTGACGGAACAGGATCGCTGGGGCGGATGGGTCATGATGCGCCTGGACGACGGCTGGTGTGCGGCACTGGACCGGAACACCATGCTGTGCAGGATTTATGAGCGCCGCCCGATGATCTGCCGCGACTATCAGGCGGGAGACAGCGACTGCCTCAATGAGCGGCTCGCCTCCCCCTACATGCTCGGCTCCAGTTGAAATCTCGCGCACCTTAAGCCGCCAAGGAAAGCAGCGGGGAACGGGTGCGAGGCCATCACGCCTGCCAGACCCCGAACCCGGCACTCCGCAGATCTATGCCGATCTCGATCTCCCTGTCGCAGGCCTCGTCATAAGACATCGGGTTGAACCCCTCGTATATATCTGGCAGCAAGCGCAGTCCGTATTGCTTAACGTACCTGTTGGACTGGATACCCGCCTTGTGCTTGTCGAAGCGCAAGTCCGGGTCCAGTCCGGTCATGCCTACATACACGCAAGGCTTACCGGTGATGTAGCCGGGATTGCACTTCTTGAACTTGCCCTCGTCCAGCACTCGACTGGACAATTCGATCACATAGACGTTGTAGTGATTGCGGCGTGCCATATTCGAATCAATTCGTAAGCGCCCCGATAGTCCGGGCGCATGAGTTTCCCACAATTACCGTGGATGCCCCTGTGGAAGAGATGTGGATAAGCGGCAAATCTCCTGTGGAGACAGGCCGGTACCCAGACCGATTAAAACTTGCGCTCGCCGCCCGTTGCCCCGGATCGCACCGCCTCAAAGCAGAGGCTGACGATAGCCAGCCTCCTCCCCTATGCTCCTGACAACCTAAGGTTTCAGCGAGACCACCGACGACTTGCCCTTCATGGTCAGCATCTTGCCCATGCGGGCACGCTTGCCGAAATGGCCTTGCAGGTCCTTGTCGTTAAGCTGTATGACCTGCTCGCGGCTACCGTTGGTCGCGCTCACCGTGACCTTGGGACTGACGATGACGGTGACCGCGGCCAGCTCGTCGCCCTCGGCGATACCCATCACCACAACGCCCTTGCCGCCGCCCGCAAGCTGCTTCATCTCGGCGAGCAAAAAGGCCAGCAAACGGCCCGAACGGCAGGCCGCGACGACCAGCGACTTCTCCGAAGGAGCGAACAATGCAGGCTGCAGTATCTGCTCGCCTTCCACGCTGATAAATTGCTTGCCGGCCTTGTTGCGGCCGATCATGTTGGCTATCGTGCAGCTGAAGCCGTAACCGGCAGAGGTCGCCAGCAGCACATGCTGTTCGGCGTTGCCGCAGATCACATGCACGATCTTTGCGCCGGTCGCCACGTCGATCAACGTGGACAGCGGCACGCCGTCGCCGCGACCGCCCGGCAACTGGTGCACCGGGATGCTGCACACGCGGCCGTTGCTGCAGATTACGATGCAATGGTCGGTGGTGCGGCACTCGAACGCGGCCAGCAGGCCGTCGCCTTCCTTGAATGAGACGCCGGAGAGGTCGAGGCCGTGGCCTTGCCTTGTGCGCCCCCAGTGCTTGCGCGAGATCACCACGGTGACCGGCTCGTCCACGACCTGCGTGGTCAGCACGACGCGCTCAGCCTGCTCAATCAACGTGCGGCGGTCGTCGCCGAAGGTCTTGATGTCGTCGTCGATCTCTTTCGCCACGCGGCGGCGCATCGCGGAATCGGAGCCCAGCAGCTTGCCCAGCTCTGCGCCTTCGTCCTTCAGCTGTTGCAGCTCGCGCTCGATCTTGATGCCTTCCATCCGCGCCAACTGGCGCAGGCGAATTTCAAGGATGTCCTCGGCCTGCCGGTCGGTCAGCTCGAAGCGCGCGATCAATGCGGCCTTGGGATCGTCGGACTCGCGGATCAACGCGATCACTTCGTCCAGATTGAGGTAGACGATCATGCGGCCGTCGAGGATGTGGATACGGTCGTTGACCTGAGCGAGTCTATGCTCGCAGCGGCGGCGCACCGTGGCCAAACGGAACTGCGCCCATTCGCGCAGGATCTCGGCCATCGGCTTCTGCTTCGGCCTGCCGTCGAGGCCTATCATCACCATGTTGAGTTGCAGCGAGCTTTCCAGGCTGGTGTGCGCGAGCAATATGGTCATCAGCTCGTCGGCAGACTGGCGGCTGGATTTCGGCTCGAACACCAGACGCACCGCCTGATCCTTGTCCGATTCGTCGGCCACTCTATCCACCACGGACAACAGCAGCTGCTTGCTCTGCACCTGTTCCTGCGACAATGCCTTCTTATTGGCCCTGACCTTGGGGTTGGTCAGTTCCTCGATCTCCTCCATGATCTTCTTCGCGGAGGTGCCGTGCGGCAGTTCGTACACGGCCACGCGCCACTGGCCGCGCGCCATCTCTTCGATCTTCCAGCGCGCGCGCATCTTCAGCGAGCCGCGTCCGGTGCGGTAGCACTCGCGTATTTCGTGCGGCGACGAGATGATCTGTCCGCCGCTGGGCAGGTCAGGGCCGTTGATCGAGGCCATCAGCTCCGCATCCGAGCAGTCCGGATTGCGCACGCACAGCGCGGCAGCCGTGCCGATCTCGCGCAGGTTGTGCGACGGGATCTCGGTCGCCATACCCACCGCGATGCCGGATGCGCCGTTGAGCAGCACCATCGGCAGGCGCGCCGGCAGCATCGCGGGTTCCTGGAAGTGGCCGTCGTAGTTCGGCTTCATATCCACCGTGCCCATGCTCAGCTCGGACAGCAACAGGTCGGCTATCGGCGTCAAGCGCGTTTCCGTGTAACGCATCGCCGCCGCGTTGTCGCCGTCGCGCGAGCCGAAGTTGCCCTGACCATCGACCAGCGGGTAGCGCATCGAGAAACCCTGCGCCAATCGCACCATCGCCTCGTAGGCCGACGAATCGCCGTGCGGATGGAACTTACCCAGCACTTCGCCGACGACGCGCGCCGACTTCACATGCTTGCTGTTGTGCGCCAACCCCATCTCGCGCATCGCGTAGAGGATGCGGCGCTGCACCGGCTTCTGTCCGTCGCACACGTCCGGCAAGGCACGCCCCTTGACCACCGACACGGCGTATTCCAGATAGGCGCGCTCGGCGTACTGCGCGAGCGGCACGGAATCGCCGTCGGGCGGCGGCGGCAGCGGCGCGAACTGGCGGACATTACCGCCGCCGCTGCTCGCTACGGGTTCAATCACTTCCTGTTCGGGTTGAATATCGTCGGCAGGCTGCTCGCTTTCGACGCCTTCGAACAGATCGTTTTGCGGAAGGTTAGACATCGCCCGTTACCTCGTTTCCGTGATATTCGAGCCAGGCGCGTCTGGAGCCCGACTCCTGTTTTGCCATCAGCATGGTCATCGTGCGCTCCGTCGTTTCGATGGAGCCGCTATCGAGTGCTACGCACAACGCGCGGCGCGTGTCGGGGTTCATCGTCGTGTCCCACAACTGCTCCGGGTTCATCTCGCCCAGACCCTTGAAGCGGGAGATGGACCACGCGCCTTCACGCACCTTGTCCTTGCGCAAACGGTCTTCGATGGACACCAGTTCGTCCTCGTTCAGCGCGTAGATCTTGCGTATCGGCTTCTTGCCCTGCGCGGGCACGTCGACGCGGAACAGCGGCGGTTGCGCTAAGAAGATGTGGCCGTTGGCGACCACCTGCGGGAAGTGTTTGAAGAACAGCGTCAGCAGCAGCGTCGCGATATGCGAGCCGTCCACGTCGGCATCGGCCATGATGTAGATGCCCTTGTAGCGCAGGCCGGACAGGTCGGCCTTCTCGTTCGCATCGTGCGGATCGACGCCGATCGCGACCGCGATGTCGTGCACTTCCGCGTTGGCGAACAGGCGGTTGCGGTCCACCTCGAAGGTGTTGAGCACCTTGCCGCGCAGCGGCAGGATGGCCTGAAACTCCTTGTTGCGGCCCTGCTTGGCGGAGCCGCCCGCAGAATCGCCCTCGACCAGGAACAGCTCGTTGCGATCCGGATTGAAATCCGCCGCGTCGGTCAGCTTGCCCGGCAGCACGGCCACGGAAGAACCCTTCTTCTTCTCGACCTTCTGCGCCGATTTCATCCGGCTCTGCGCCTGCTTGATGACGATCTCGGCGATGCGCTTGCCGTAATCGATATGCTCGTTCAGCCACAGCAGCAGCGGGTCGCTGACCATGGAAGAGACCAGCTTCAGCGCGGTGCGCGACACCAGCCTGTCCTTGGTCTGCCCCTGGAACGAAGGGTCGAGCACCTTGGCGGACAGCACGAAGCTGGCGCGATTCGACACGTCGTCCGAGGTCAATTTCACGCCCTTGGGCATCATGCCGTGCAGCTCGATGAAGCTCTTCACCGCGGTGTACATCGCGTCGCGCAAACCGGAATCGTGCGTGCCGCCCGACCAGGTCGGGATCAGGTTCACATAGGACTCGCGGGTGATCGCGCCTTCCTCGCTCCACGCCAGCGCCCAAGATGCGCCTTCGCCCTCGGCGTAGTTGTCGTCGCCCTTGGGGACATAGCGCTCGCCCGAGAAAATGGGCGCGACCAGCGTGCCGCCCTCTTCCTGCGCATTCAGCGCCTCGGTGAGGTAACCGCGCAAGCCGTCGGGATAGGACCAAGCCTTGGTCTCGCCGGTCTTCTCGATATGCAGCGTAACGATCACGCCGGGCAGCAGCACCGCCTTGGATCGCAGCGCGCGTTCCAGTTGCGACAGATTGACCGCAGGCGCGTCGAAATATTTGGCATCCGGCCACGCCCGCACGGTGGTACCGGTCTTGCGCTTCGGGCTCTCTTTCAGCCTCGCCAGCGGGCTCTTCGCGACGCCCTTCTCGAAGCGCAGGTAGTGCTCGCCGCCGTCGCGATACACGGTGATCTCGACCGCAGTCGACAGCGCATTGGTGACCGCCACCCCGACGCCATGCAGACCGCCCGCGAACTTGTATGCGCCGCCCGCCTCCTTGTCGAACTTGCCGCCCGAGTGCAGCACGGTGAACGCGACCTCGACGACGGACACGCCCTCTTCCGGATGGATGCCGACCGGGATGCCCCGCCCGTCGTCCTGCACGGACACGGAGCCGTCGGTAAACGCGGTGACGACGATGTTCTTCGCGAACCCGGCCAGCGCCTCGTCGCAGGCGTTATCGACTACCTCGGTGATGATGTGATTGGGATTGTCCAGCGTCGTGTACATGCCGGGGCGCTGGCGCACGGGTTCCAGCCCGCGCAGAACCTTGAATGACGACTCATCGTAATTGACGCTCAACTGCCACTCCTATTGTTAAACGATATACAGCGGAAATTCGGAATTTATCGAGGTTTCAACCGGGAACATGAATATGGGCAGGCCAGTTTTATGACCCGATGTCCTCATTCCACAAGTCCGGATGCCGATCTATGAAACTCTTCATCATCTGGATGCAGGCGCCGTCCTGCAGCACATCCAGCCGCACACCCCGAGCGCGAAGCGCATCTTCTTCGCCCATGAAAGTTTCATTCTCGCCGATGACCACTCTGGGGATGCCATAGAGCATTATCGCACCGCTGCACATGGCACAGGGCGACAAGGTGGTATAGAGAACGCACTCCCTGTAGATTCTTGCCGACAGTCGTCCGGCATTCTCCAGCGCATCCATTTCCCCATGAAGGATGGCGCTGCCATTCTGTACCCGGCGGTTATGCCCCCGGCCGATGATGCGCCCCTCGTGCACAAGAACCGAACCTATCGGGATACCGCCCTCCAACAATCCTTTTTCCGCCTCTTCGATAGCGGCGAGCATAAATTCATCCACGTATACCTCACTACTCTTAATCCCGGCACCGCAGTGGTCGCCACAGAGGGCTCAGGCTCCAGAAAGCAATAACGCCGTATCAAGCGGCGTTATGTGTCGGCTTATGGGGTGCCGACCGTGTCAGCAAGCGAATTGCTGATGGAAGTAACAACTAGAGAAAATCAATCGTCCCGGTCTCGATAAATGCCTCCCTTGCTGGTCAACTTTCCACAACCCCGTGGTTTAAAACAACCACAATTATTTTATACCCCCAATCTCTCGCGAATTCAACTTGAATCGTCGACTCCTGCAATGGTCTATTCCTGAAATGCCGAATATTTCCGCGCTTAAAACAACCTCCAACAAAAAGGCCAACCGAAAGGTTGGCCTTCGCCCGACAAGGTACAGAACCTGAGGAATCAGCGGGTCCCGACGCCTCGTCTTGCATTGTCCTCTTCGGACTCGCAATAGCAATCGTGACGCCAACGGCATTGCTCTTCCTTCTTCCGGCTGCAATTGTCCGCAGTCGGCGTCGCATAGCAGGGCGTTTGCCCCTGCTCTTCCTGTATCTGCCGGATCAATTCGGCCTGTATGCTGAAGCTGTGCCCCTTTTCCGGTTCCATATCGCCTCCCGTCTGTGTCATCGCCACAATCAGCCGCCCCATGTCGGCATGTCAGGACTTTGCGCGTAAATCGTAGCAACTTCCCAGCGGAATAAGAATAGACCGGATTATCTATGCAATCCGGCCTATATATTCCGGACGCCAAAACAAAAGGCCAACCTTGCGGCTGGCCTTTTTCGGGTTCGTACTGCAGCGATTAAGCGCGCTTCTTGAACTCGTTGGTGCGGGTGTCGATTTCGATCTTGTCGCCGATTTCGATGAATGCCGCGACCGGCAGTTCGAAGCCGGTGCTGAGCTTGGCCGGCTTCATCACCTTGCCGGAAGTGTCGCCGCGCACCGACGGCTCGGTGTAAACGACTTCGCGCACGATGGTGTTGGGCAGTTCGACGGAGATGGCCTTCTCGTTGTAGAACACCACTTCGCAAGCCATGCCGTCTTCGATGTAGTTGATCGCATCGCCCATGCTCTCGGCTTCGATCTCGTACTGGTTGTAGTCGCCGTCCATGAAAACATACATCGGGTCGGCGAAGTAGGAATAAGTCACTTCCTTGCGATCCAGGATGATCTGGTCGAACTTGTCGTCGGCGGCGTACACAGTCTCCTTGCCTGCCTCGGTCAGCAGATTCTTCATCTTCATCTTGACGACGGAACCGTTACGGCCGGAACGGCTGTATTCGGCCTTCAGGATGACCATAGGCTCGCCACTCACATTAATGACGTTACCGGCGCGAAGTTCTTGTGCTGTTTTCATGTTTACTGCCCCTCAATTTCGAAGGCGCGCATTCTACCGATTTCCTGATAAAAATCCAGTAAATTCAACGCCAGATTATTTTTCGCCAATTCCCGCGCCCAGTCTTGGGCTCGGGCATCCAGTTCGCCGCTAACGGCGGCGTATGCCAACCATGCCGCACCGGCCGCTCCTTCGCCGTTCCACTCCCGCCACAAGCCTTGCACCGCCTCGCTTGCCGCAGGACTGAGCGACGCACTATACAGACTCAGAAAGGCCTGCAGCTTTTCCCAATGCACCGCATCGTGCTGCGGATATATCTGCCACACGAACGGTTTTCCCGCCCACTGCGCGCGAACGCAAGAGTCCTCGCCGCGGACGAAATTGACATCGCATGCCCATAACAGTTCGTCGTAACGTTCCTGTTCGACGAACGGAAGCACCTGCACCTCCAAACTGCCACGCCGGTAGCCCTTGCCTGCGCAGGATTCGGCATCGCCGAAATATTCCCCGACCTGGGGCAAGACGCGCCCTTCCGGCACCAGGCACAGCACCGGCTGCTGTCCATTCGCCCAGGCATCGAACAGCCCGGCCAGCGCGGCATTCTCATAGGCGAACAGCGAAATCTTCAGCGTATCCGCCTCAGGCATGGCCAGGCCTAGCGACTGCCAGTACGCCTGCCGCTGTGCGACATCGCCCAGGAAGGCATCGCGCCGAGCCAGCAAGTCGCGCTCCAGCAGCAGCCCGCCGGTCTGCTTCGTGAATCCGGGAAAGAAAAAATACTTGGTCAACGGCAGCGAAGAATGCGGCGACGGCAACCTGTGGCAGCCATGCACCCAGTCTTCGGCGGAAAGGTATTCCAGATTGATCCACACCGGTTTCCGTACCACAGGCGAAGCGTCTGCGTTGTTGGCTGCGGCATCGCCTCCCTCGCTGTACCGCTCTGTACTATCTCCTTCGGCTATGCCTTGCCGCCTAGCATCCATCTTCGCCTCTGGCACGGATTGCTTGCTTGTTTGCGCCATCGCCTCGACATAACTTTGCGGCAGCTTGCAGCCGAACGCCTCGATTACCAGCCCGGCTGGTTGGACCTCCGGGAACGGATCGCGCCAGCGCCTTATCTCGACACCGCGCTGATGCTGCGATTCCAGCACCGCATCGGCCTCGGGACACAGCTTCGCGAAGCTGCCGAGATCGTCCACCCACAGCCGCACCTGCAGACCGAACTCATGCGCCAGTTGTCGCGCCAGCCGCCAGCACACGCCGATGTCGCCGTAGTTGTCGATGACGTTGCAGAAGATGTCACACCGTTGCGGCAAACCAGCCTCATTCCGCATGCAGCGCCTCCACCGGGTTCAGTCTGGCCGCGCGCAGTGCCGGTGCAACGCCTGCCGCGAGGCCTATCGTGATCGCTGTCAGTTCGGCGAGTACAGCGAACAGCCAGGGCGTATGCACCGGCAACGCGGGGAACAGCAGGTGCAGCCCCTGCGCAATGCCGACGCCTAGCGCCAATCCCATCAGACCGCCCATCGCCGAAAGCAGAATGGCCTCGCTCAGGAACAGCGTCAGCACCTGCCGTTCGCGCGCGCCCAGCGCACGCAGCAGGCCGATCTCGGCGGTACGTTCGGTGACGGCCATGGTCATGATGGTGAGAATGCCGACCGCGCCGACCAGCAGCGAGATGCCGCCCAGCGCGCCGACCGCGAAGGTGATCACGTCCAGCACGGAGCCCAGCACCTCCAGCGCCTGCTCCTGCGAGATGACGGTGAAGTCCTCGCGCCCATGGCGCTCCTTTAGACGCTCGGTGATGATGCGTATCACCGTGTCGGCATCGGCGCTCGGGCGGTAGCTCACCTGGATTTCCATCAGACCGGGGCGGTTGAGCAGCTCCATCGCGCGCGCCACCGGGATGAACACCGCATCGTCGAGATCGAGGCCGAGCACCTGTCCTTTCGGCTCCATCACGCCGACCACGCGATAGCGCTGGCCGCCGACGCGCAGGTACTGGCCCAGCGGGTTCTGGTCGGGGAAGAGCTCCTGTCGCACTTTCGAACCCAACACGACGAAGGCGCGCGCCTGCTCGTTGTCCTCGTCCGGCCAGAAGCTGCCGCTCTGCACCTTCATCGTGAATGCCTGCGCGAAATTCCGCCCCTCACCGAACACCGTGGTGCGGCGCGTCTTGCCGTTCGCGCGCAACTCGGCGTTGCCCATCACGCTGGCGTTGACGTTCTCGACATAAGGCAGGCCGCGCAACGAGATCGCATCCTCCAGCGACAGTTGCCGCACAGAGCCGAACACGCCGACATTGCTGCCCTGCGTCTGCGTCTTGCCGGGCTGAATGGAGACGATGTTGGTGCCGAACTGCGAGAACTCGTTGAGCACGAACTGGTGCAAGCCCTCGCCGATGGAAGTCAGCAGAATCACCGCCGCGATGCCGATGGCGATACCCAGCCCGGTGAGGAAGCTGCGCATCCGGTAGGTGAGGAAACTGGAGGTGGTCAGCGTGACCAGGTCGCGAAGCAGCATTAGATCGTCATTCCCGCGAACACTCGCGGCCTGTTCTTTATTGCTGGATTCCGGCCTGACCGGAGGTCAGCCTGTCCTGAGCCTATCGAAGGGCCGAAATGACGGTCGAATGAATTATCAGGCTGCGCATTCATGCATTCTCACCGTTAATCAAATTGATAATCACCTTGACCATGATCTCCCTCTCGTCCGGCTTGCTCTCGGCAACCAGCAAAGTAAACGCGACCAGCGCATTATCGGCGATGCGTTTCTCGCCCACAGCGTTATACAGAAAACCGTGGCGCTCCATAAACCAGACAAAAACCGCGGCGGCGATGCGCTTGTTGCCGTCGGTAAACGAATGGTTCTTGACGATAAAGTACAGCAGATTGGAGGCCTTCTCCTCGATACTGGGATACAGCTCCTTGCCATCGAAAGTCTGGTAGATCGTCTCCAGCGAGCTTTTAAAGGAATCATCTTTTTCATTGCCGAACAAGCCGCCGAGATTCTCCAGTTCGCGCCACAACCGAATCTGCCCCATCGCCTCGTCGTAAGTGATGCGCGGCAACTCCAGCGTGCGCGTTCCCACCACCTGCAAACGCTGGTGATCGTAATCGTCCAGCACCGTCAGCGCGTGGCTGTACTTCTCCAGAATCGCCAGAATCCCGCGCGATTCATCGGATGACAGATTTTTGTTGTGGATCAACCGGGCAGACAGCGCAATCGCCTGCCTGAGTTCGGCGAGTTTCTCCCGTTGCGCTTCGAGGCGCTGCTGATTCAGGGTATAGCCCTGCACCAGATATTCGCGCAGACGCTGGGTTGCCCAGATGCGGAACTGCGTGCCCTTAATGGAATTAACCCGGTAGCCTACCGATATGACGGCATCCAGATTGTAAAAACGGATACTGCGCCGGACTTGCCGTTTGCCTTCTTGGCGAACTACCGAGGAATCCTCGGTAGTTGCGTCCTCATCCAGCTCGCCAGATTCGTAAATATTCCGCAAGTGCAAGCCGATAGTGTCGCTGTCCTTGTCGAATACCTCCGCCATCTGGGCCTGAGACAGCCAGAACGTATCCTGCTCAAAGCGCACATCAATCCGCGTTTGACCGTCGGCGGTCTGGTAAATAGCGATTGGTCCGGTTGATTGATTCATGGCAACTCCCTATGCAAGCTTCCCTATCACCGCTTCCGCGTCTTCCAACTCTTCCTTGCGCCGCCAGTAGCCGTGCTTCTCGATCAGCCGCCGCGCCTCGGCGATGTCGTCCTTTGCGGTGCGGGGAGGTCCGTCGTCGTTGCGCCACGGGTATTCCGCCTCGCGGAAGAACAGCCGAGAGCGATGCATAAGGATGTCGGCCTGGTACAGAGGCATGGGGCCGCGCTCGGCGATTTCCCAGGCGTCGTCGAGGTCGGCATGTGCGCCGTTCAGATCGCCTTGCCGCACACGCAGCCAAGAACGGGTAAGTAATCCATCGGGAAGATGGTCCATCTGGCTTGCATAACGCAATTCACCCATCGCGGCCTCAATAGTCTCTGCGACGTCATCTGCATCCATGCCAAACACATTAGAGTAAAGCACGATACGGCCTTGTGTTAACCGAGCGAGAGCAATAGCAATACGTACCTCATTTATTTCCGCGACCTTAAGCATTTGTTCCGCACGTACTGCCAGCTCGCTCAAGCTGGAAAAACTCAACAAATCGACCTGATGCAAAGGTATAGCACTGCACTGTACACGCCAAGCCTCACGTTCCGTTTTTGCAAGTAATGCTCCGCAATACATAACCCCTTGTAACGAATTCAAGTATGGACTCAACGGATGACGTTGCGCCTGCATGCGTTCCGCATCCTCAAACAATTTAACAGCCTCGACAGGATGACCAGCTTGGTGCAAGGCGTATGCATTAGCTGCGAGAGCAACCATTATTTGAAATTCATCCTTACTACGATCAGCATGTGCTGTCATCTGCTCGGCATTTGCTAATGCTTGTTCCACACGCCCCAGAAGCAACTCCAGCAGACTCAAATTAGCTGCACCTGTTGCGGCATTGTCCCAATCATTTTGTTCGATAGCCATCTCCAGTCCATACTGCATTGGCTCCAATGCCTCGGCTGGTCGGCCTAAGGCACTCAAATAAAATGCCGCACTATTCAGCAAAAATGCTTGAGCATTCTCAGAGAGCCCCGGCAAAAATAATCGCCAAGGCCGTTCAAAAAAACTAGCTAGCCCTCCCAAATCAGAAGCTGCAGCACCAAGTTTATGCAAGCTGTAAGTCTGATTTCCTCGCAAAATCCGATCCCTATAAATCTCATTGCATGCTTTTTTCGGCTCCCCTGCCAAACACCCGTGCACCACCGCTTGGTACAGAGGAAGCAGTTGCTCAAGCGTAGGCTTATCGCCTTCCTTTGTCGTGATAAGCTGTTTGTAAATACGCCGATGCGCCTCGCGCCATGCCGCCGGCTGCTGCTCGCGCAGCCGTTTGGCAAAGTATTCGCGCAGCAGCGGGTGGGCATCCAGCGAAACCAGTGCGCCCGACGCATCGTGGCTTGCCGAGATCAGTTTTGCGGTCTCCAGCCGCGAGAGCGCCATGTTGCGTTTCGCGTCGTTCTTTTCGACCAGCAACTCGGTCAGCCCCTTGATGGCGGGCGCTTTCAGCAGCGCGTGGATACAATCCGCCGTGGCGGGCCGGTCGAACAGGCCCATCAGTTGCAGGATCGCCAGCGCACGTTGCGCCTTTTTGTTTTCCTCTATGTTGCCGCTGTCGGCGGACAGCCATTGCACATAGGCGTCCATCACGCGGAAGGCATGGCCGCCCTGCTCTTCGGCATCAGCCTCTTCCAGCTTTACCTGGTCGCGCTTGCGGATGTCGCCCGCATGCGCGTCGCGCAGATAGGTGCCGAGCAGGTTGAGCGTCAGCGCGTGCCCCTTTACGTCTTCGACCAGTTGTTCGTATTCGCGCTGCGCCCCCTTCACGCCCAACGATTCGAGCAGTTCCACACCCGCCTCTTTCGACAGGTGCTTGAGTTCGATTTCCGGCGCTGAACGTTGCCGAAATGCCTTCAGGTCGGGGATCGGATAGCGCGTGGTGACGACGCACAGCCCCCGGCTGTTCGCGGCCAGTGTCTTAAGCAACGCGGAAATGCCGTAATCCTTGAGCTCCCCAGGCATCGCGGCGGTGGGGGCGTATTGCAGCGGCTCCACGCCATCGAGTATGAGCAACGATCGTTTAGCGCCGACAAGCTGCGCCAGCCGTTTTCCCTTCTCGGCGACATGACGCGCGCTGTTCGCCATTTCCTCGTCGCCGAAGAACACCAGCGCTTCCTTGAGAAACAGGTCGGACGAGGCCGATTCGCTGATCCCCTGGCTGTAGAACGACCACGCGAACACCGCTTCGCAACCCGGCCAGTCCTTGCCTGAAAGTTCCGCCGCCCACTTCGCCACCAGCGAGGTCTTGCCCTCGCCGCCCATCGCAACAAAGGTCAACACACGCGGGCGGTTTGCTTCACCGTTGACGGCCTTATTCCAAGCGTCGTCGAGCCAGCCCGTCTCGGCCTCGCGTCCGATGAGGTTTTCGGGGGCATATTTGAAAACGTTGAAGTGATCGAAATCAACGTGCAGTTTGCCTCGCGGAGCTTCCCTGATCCATCCGGCAAGCAACTTGATGAACGCATCGCGACCAAGCGGCTCGCGACTGACGGAATTACGCAACAAACGGGTGACAAGACTCTCGGCAATCAACTCGTGCTCGTCCGGCGTACCCGCATCGAGTCCCTGCGCATGGATGAACTTTGCTATCCGGTGGGCCGCTTGATCGAACAGACCGGGAAGATCGAGGTTCTTCTTTTCGATCTCCACCCCGCCGATGGTTTCCACTTTCGCCAGACTCGTGTGGTAATTGCCGACCAGCATGAGGCGACATTTCTCATGCTTGCGCGCGGCTTGCAGCTTGGCCGCCCAATCTTCCACTGCACTTTTCTGGAATTCGTTGACAGTTGATTTCACTTGGACGGCAAATGCACCGTAAGCATTGTTCCAGACAAAATCGAACTGTTCATCCGCATGAGCAGGTTCAAGCGTAATTTCGCTGAAAGGCGGATCGGCTTGGGCAATATCGAGCAAAGCGACCAGCGTCTGCACGAGATAGCCGCGAATGGCTATTGGGCCGCCTGCATTGTCTCTGGACTGACTCATCGTGACGTTTGCCATAGTTTACCGTCCCGCCAATGCCGCCACCGGATCGAGCTTCGCCGCGCGCCGCGCCGGCCACACGCTGAACAGGATGCCGGTACCCAGCGCGGTGCCGAACGCCGCCAGCACCGCCCACCACGGCGGCGAGACCGGCAGGCTGGGATACATCAGTGCGATGGCCGTACTGCCCGCGTAACCCAGCATCAGGCCGAACACGCTGCCGATGCCGGAGAGCAGCGCGGCTTCGGCGAAGAACAGTCCGCGTATCTGTTTACCCGGCGCGCCCAGCGCCTTGAGCAGGCCGATTTCTTTCACGCGTTGCGCGACGGCGATCAGCATCACGTTCATGATCAGCACGCCCGCCACCGCGAGGCTGATCGCGGCGATGCCGCCGACGGCCATGGTCAGCGCGGTCAGTATGCGGTCGAAAGTCGCCAGCACCGCGTCCTGCGTGATGACCGTCACGTCCTTCTCGCCGCCGTGGCGCTGGAACATGATCTGCTCGGCATCATGCTTGGCCTGTTCGATGACATCGCGGCTCTTGGCTTCGATCAGCACGCGAAACAGGCCGGAGGTGTTGAACAACTGGTGCGCCGAGGCGACCGGCACGATGACGATCTCGTCGGTGTTAAAGCCCATCGATTCGCCCTGCGGCGCCAGCACGCCGATGACACGGAAGCGCCGGTCGCCCAGCCGTACCCACTGCCCTATCGCCGGTTCGTTGCCGAACAGTTCGCGCTTCATCTGGTTGCCCAGCACGCACACCGACGCGCTTTCGCGGATGTCGCCCGCAGGCAGAAAGCGCCCCAGCCCCATGCTCATGTGCCGCACTTCGAGGAAGTCGGCTGTGGAACCGAGCACGACCACTTCGCGGTTCAGCGCATCGCGCGACAACGAGGCCGAACCGACAGTCAGCGGTGCGATGCGTTTGACTGCGGTGCTGCCCAGAATGGCCGTCGCATCGTCCAGCGTGATCTCGCGCGGAATCTGGCCGAGCAGCATACCGGGGCCGATGCCCGCGGTCTCGGTGCGTCCCGGCAGCATGATCACGAGATTGGTACCCAGCGAAGCGAACTGGTTGATGACATAACGGCGCGCGCCTTCGCCCAGCGCGGTGAGCACCACCACGGCGGCGACGCCGATGGACATCGCCAGCATCATCAACAGCGTGCGTGTCGGGCTGCCGCGCAGGCTGCCGGTTGCGAATTGCAGCGTGTCGGCGAATCTCATTTCGCGGGATATTCGTCGGAGAGGATGCGGCCGTCCAGCATATGTATCTGGCGATGCGCGCGCGCACCGATCTCGGCGTCATGCGTCACCACAACCAGAGAGATGCCTTGCTCCAGCAGACCTTCCAGCAGCTTGAGCACTTCCCAGCCGGTGTTGCGGTCGAGATTGCCGGTCGGTTCGTCGGCCAGCAGCACGGTGGGATTCATCACCGTCGCACGGGCGATCGCGACGCGCTGGCGCTGGCCACCGGAAAGCTGGTCGGGTTTATGGTCGGCGCGATCGGACAGGCCGTAGTTGCGCATCAGCACCTCGACCCGCCCCTTGCGTTCCTCGGCCGGGATGCCCGCGAGGATCATCGGCAGCTCGACGTTCTGCGCGGCAGTCAGGCGCGGCACCAGATGGAAGGACTGGAACACGAAACCGATCTTCTCGCGGCGCACGCGCGCCTGCTGCTCGTCATCCAGGTCGGTGACGTTGCCCCCGTCCAATAAGTAAGAGCCGGAACTCGGCCTGTCGAGCAGGCCGAGCATGTTGAGCAAAGTGGACTTGCCGGAGCCGGACGGCCCCATGATGGAGATGTATTCGCCGCCATCGACGCGCAGGTCGATGTCGCGCAGCGCGGCGACTTGCTGGTCGCCGACGGTGAAGGTGCGGCAGACGTTCTGCAGTTCGATCATTGTTTTATCTTACGGGCACGGCGCGCTGCGCCCCTGCCTCTTCCGGCTGCACCTTCACGCCCGCCTTCACGCCGGCCTGATCCAGCGCGGTCACGATGCGGTCTCCCTCCTTCAGGCCATCCATGATCTCGGTGTATTCCCAGTTCGTCAGCCCGGTCTTCACGGTGCGCTCTTCCAGTACGCCGTCGGCCGCGCGATAGACCAGCACGCGCTTGCCTTCCAGCAGGGCCTGGGTCGGGATGCGCAGCACGTTGTCGCGCACGGTGTGGACGATCTCGACATCAGCGCTGTAACCGACCAGCAACTGGTCGAGTTGCGGCAGCTCGGTGAAATCGACCTCGACCTCGACGGTGCGCGCCTGTTTCTCCAGATCGATCACATAGGGCGCGACGCGCTTGACCGTACCCGCGAAAGCCCTGTCCTTGATCGCATCCAGCGTGATACGTGCCGGGAGGGATTCTTTCACATGGGAGGCATCCACCTCGTCGATAGGCGCGCTGACGAACAAACAGCTGTCGTCGATCAGATCGATCGCGGGCGGCGTCGGGATGCCGGGCGGAGAAGGCGTAGCGTATTCGCCCAGTTCGCCGCTGATGTCCGCCACGACACCGTCGAACGGCGCGCGCAGCACCATGCGACGCAACCCGGCCTGCGCCACGGCGATGCGCGAACGCGCCTGCCCGATCTCGCCGCGCGTAGCGGTGCAGGATGCCTGCCTGGCCTTGGCATCCGCCTCGGCGCGCTCCAGCCCCTCGGCTGAAATGAAGCCGCGCTCGCGCAACTGGCGCGCGCGCACCGCCTGTTTGCTGCTCTGGTCGGCCAGCGTGCACACCTCATCGACACGCAACGAGGCCGTACTCAATTGCTGCTCGGCGAGACGTGCCTGCGCCTGCAGGTCGTCGTTCCACAACTCCAGCAGTACCTGACCGGTCTTGACCCGTTCGCCCTTCTTCACCAGCAGATGCGCGATCTGCCCTCCCGCCGGAGGCGACATCTTGGCTCGACGGCAAGCCTTGACCGTGCCCGCGCGGGTGTTGCTGACCGTCGCTTCCACCGTGCCATGCTCCACCTTCACCAGCGCCACGCGCAGTGGCTCCGGCCGCGACAGGAACCAGAACGCACCCGCCAGCAGCACGGCAGCTGCCGCCCAGGCGAGATAACGGAACGTGAGATTACGGTGCTGCGGCAAGGCCATGCTTCCCCCGTGATGTCTGTGAACATGCGATACGACCAGCGGCTATTGTAACCAGACGACACCCCGGATTGTGCAACATATCGCGCTCCGACTTTTCGTCGCACAAAACAAAAACGCCACCCGAAGGTGGCGTTTCTGACAATCGATTCTAGATCGATTAAGCAGCCTGGATGTTCGAAGCTTGCTTGCCCTTCGGGCCTTGAGTCACTTCGAAGGAGACCTTTTGGCCTTCTTGCAGGGACTTGAAACCGCTCATGTTGATCGCGGAGAAGTGCGCGAACAGGTCTTCGCCACCGTCATCCGGAGTGATGAAGCCGAAGCCCTTAGCGTCGTTGAACCACTTAACTGTACCATTTGCCATGTTGTTACTTCCTTACTAGAAAAACGGGGAAATCCCCCCCGCGGGACTATTTGAATCGAAGATTGCACATGAGAAACAGTACAGCACAGACTTTGAATCAAACACAAGCCAGCCTTTTACGTGGTTAATCCGAATGCGTCAAGGCATTTTTCACAAATCGTGGAAAAAGACGGTTTTTCGCCCCTTCCCGGCCTGTTTCGCCATCAACTGACGATGAACTCCAGCGCATTGCCATCCGGGTCACGACAGAACAGCGCTGCACGTCCGGACTGGCTCATCGTGTAAACGATTCCCGCTTGATCCAGCTTCGTTTTCAACGCTCCAAGATCGGAGACACCCAAGGCCACATGACGGTCGCGTCCGCCGTGCGAGGGACGCTGCAATCCTGCCTCGGGATTCGGCAACGCCATCAGGTGAATCTGCTGGCTGGCCGCGACGTCGTACCACACGCCCTCGAAGCCCATCTGCGGACGATCCGGATCGGGGCGCAGGCCGAGCACGCCTTCGTAGAAGTCGCGGGATCGCGCCAGGTCGCTGCTCAGGAATGTCGCGTGATGGATGCCCAATATCATCAGATAGCAATCATCGGTCGGCGATCATCGCCCCGTAACCGGGACCACCTTGCTTGCCGCCATCTTCGCGCGCGTCCTCGCCTCGTCGGTGTCGCGGCCGTTCGCCAGCGCGACACCCATGCGGCGGCGCTTGAACGACTCCGGCTTACCGAACAGGCGGATGTCGGATGCCGGCACCCGCAGCGCCTCGTCCACACCGGTGAAAGCGATGCCCTTGTCTTCCAGCTGGCCGTAGATCACCGCCGACGCGCCGGGCTCGCGCAGGCTCGCATCCACCGGCAGGCCGAGGATCGCGCGCGCATGCAGTTCGAATTCGTTGAAACGCTGGCTGCACATCGTCACCATGCCGGTGTCATGCGGGCGCGGGCTGACCTCGGAGAACCACACCATGTCGCCCTTCACGAACAGCTCCACGCCGAAGATGCCCCGTCCGCCCAGATCGTCCGTGACCTTCTTCGCGATCACGCGCGAACGCTGCAAGGCGAGCGGCGACATCGCCATCGGCTGCCAGCTCTCGACGTAATCGCCGTGCACCTGCACATGGCCTATCGGTTCGCAGAAATGCGTCTCGATGTTGCCGTCGATGCCGACTGCGCGCACCGTGAGCTGTGTGATCTCGTAGTCGAAGTCGATGAAGCCCTCGACGATCACCCTGCCCTGGTTCACGCGCGAACCCGAAGCGGCGTAGTCCCACGCGGCCTGTACCTCGCCCGCGTTATCGACCTTCGATTGCCCCTTGCCCGACGAGGACATCACCGGCTTGACGATGCAGGGAAAACCGACGACTTCGGTCGCGGCACGCAGCTCTTCCAGACTGTCCGCAAACTGGTACGGCGAGGTCGGCAGAGCCAGCGTCTCGGCGGCGAGACGACGTATGCCTTCGCGGTTCATCGTGAGCTGCGTCGCACGCGCGGTCGGAATGACGCGCGCCAAGCCTTCCTGCTCGATCTGCACCAGCATGTCGGTGGCTATGGCCTCGATTTCCGGCACGACGATGTCCGGGCTCTCCTGTTCGATCAACGCGCGCAAGGCGGCACCGTCCGCCATATTGATCACATGGGCGCGATGCGCGACCTGATGCCCCGGCGCATTTTCATAGCGATCCACCGCGATGGTTTCGACGCCGAGGCGCTGCAATGCGATCAGGACTTCTTTGCCGAGTTCGCCGCTGCCGAGCAGCATCACTTTGGTGGCGGAAGAGGACAGCGGGGTGCCGAGTGTAGTCTGTTTCATAAGGCGCAGAAGATGGATTTCGGATCGCCTGATTATACCTAGGGGTAAGACTATTTACTTGAACGCCCGGAGGAGTAGCATGTCCTCATCCATTTCAACCACGAGGAGCGAGATCATGACGAACGTCGAGCAGTTGCTGGGAGATGAAGCGGCACATCTGTTGCAATACCGTTGCGCAGGCATTCCGAAAGAATCGTTGCACCTGCCGGGACCGGACTATGTGGATCGCGTCGTGGCGATGAAGGACCGCAAGGTCGGCGTGCTGCGCAGCCTGCAGGCACTGTATGGACATGGACGACTGGCAAACACCGGCTACATCTCCATCCTGCCGGTGGATCAGGGTGTGGAGCATTCCGGCGCAGCGTCGTTCGCGCCCAACCCGATGTATTTCGACCCGGAGAACATCGTCAAGCTAGCGCTCGAAGGCGGCTGCAACGGCGTGGCCTCGACGCTGGGCGTGCTGTCCTCGGTCGCGCGCCGCTACGCGCACAAGATCCCGTTCATCGTGAAGATCAACCACAACGAAATCCTGACCTACCCCAACATGTTCGACCAGACGCTGTTCGCCAGCGTCGACCAGGCGTTCGACATGGGCGCGGTCGCGGTGGGCGCGACGGTGTTCTACGGCTCCGAACACTCGCGCCGCCAGATACAGGAAATCTCCGAGGCGTTCGAACACGCGCACGAGCTCGGCATGGCGACCATCCTTTGGGCCTATCTGCGCAACCCGGCGTTCAAGGTCGGCGACAAGGACTACCACGTCGCCGCCGACCTGACCGGCCAGGCCAACCACCTCGCCGCGACCATCAACGCCGACATCGTCAAACAGAAGATGGCCGAGAACAATGGCGGCTACAACGCGATCAAATTCGGCAAGACCCATCCGAAGGTGTATAGCGACCTCACCACCGACCACCCCATCGACCTCGTGCGCTACCAGGTGGCAAACTGCTACATGGGCAGGGCGGGTCTCATCAACTCCGGCGGCGAATCCGGCAAGGACGACCTGCACCAGGCCGTGCGCACCGCCGTCATCAACAAACGCGCCGGCGGCATGGGCCTGATCCTCGGCCGCAAGGCGTTCCAGAAGCCGCTGCCGGACGGCATCGCGCTGCTGAATGCGGTGCAGGATGTGTATCTGGACAAGAAGGTGACGGTGGCGTGATGCCGGTCACAGGATGGACGGCTCAGGCCGTCTATCCGGTGCAGGAGGTGCTTCAGAACAAACATCAGCCTCTTTATTTAAAACCGTGGTCCCCTGTTTGTTCCCTGTTTTGTTAGCTGGCCCCCAAAATAGCTAATCTGAATCAGCGGAAGTGCCCTTTGCTTCCTCTAGTGCTTTTAGCCGTTTAGTTAGCTGTTTCTTAAAATCAGATTCTGTTTTCCATTGAATAAATCGATGGCCTTGAAGGTCAAAATGGGCAGATTCGCCATCCCGAATAGTTAAAATGATTTCCTTACCTAAAGCATGAGCAAAGCCAGCCTCGTAGTAGCAATTTGGTCTAGCTCCGGATAGATCAGCAATAACGTACTTGCTCTCCGCTATCGCTTCCAGAATCTGGTCGGAAATCTTCCCTGAATCTGGTATCTCATCAACTCTTATGCAAGTAAGACCATATTTTTTGACTACGGGTTTAATTACCGATGTGTAAGCAGAATTGAGAACTTCGTCACCAAATTTCATGACGACAAATGCCTGAGCCTTAGGAGGCTGGAATGCCTTTTGCAACAGAGATGTTGTGGGTATGCTCGCACTGTCCTTTTTGATCTTATTTAGAAAACTCGATGTGCAATCATTTTTCTCCTGAAATTCAGACTCCCTAATTTGCTGGAAAATACTTTTTTCGGCGGTTGCCGTGAGCCTTTCGCCCGTTGAAAATATCCTAAGGAAAGTAGCATTCTTCATGTTGAAGAGCTTTACTTTTTTTTCTTCTCCCGCACTCGTATTTAGTGAAATTACTTGGCCATTGATAAATGGAAGAACCAAACTCTCAGTGATTCTTTCTTCGGAATGATTGGCCCATAAATGGCCTGAGTTACCGTATTCGAGATGCGCATGGTAGACGGTCATGTGAGTTTTCCAGTTAAAGATACTGTGCGGCAGACTATCACCCAAGCGACATGTGGGCAATATGCCAAACGGCCTAGATAATTCGGAAAAACCTCAGGAACGGACCACGGTTTTCATATGAGCGCCCCTAAGCCGTACCGCCCACCGTCAACCCGTCTATGCGCAGCGTAGGCTGGCCCACGCCGACCGGGACGCTCTGGCCTTCCTTGCCGCAGGTGCCGACGCCGGGGTCGAGGGCCATGTCGTTGCCTATCATCGCGACGCGCGTCAATGCGTCAGGGCCGTTGCCGATCAGCGTCGCGCCCTTGACCGGTCTTGTGATTTTGCCGTCTTCGATCATGTAGGCTTCGGTGGTGGAGAACACGAACTTGCCGCTGGTGATATCCACCTGGCCGCCGCCGAAATTCACCGCATACAGGCCGTGCTTCACCGAGGCGATGATCTCTTCGCGGGTCTTGTCGCCGTTGAGCATCATGGTGTTGGTCATGCGCGGCATCGGCAGGTGGGCGTAGGATTCGCGCCGCGCGTTGCCGGTCACCGGCACGTTCATCAGTCTGGCGTTCAGGCTGTCCTGCAGATAGCCCTTGAGGATGCCGTCCTCGATCAGCGTGGTGACTTGCGTGGGGTTGCCTTCGTCGTCCATCTGCAGCGATCCGCGCCTTGTCGCTATCGTGCCGTCGTCGACGACGGTGACGCCCGGAGCCGCGACGCGTTCGCTGACGCGACCGGAAAACGCGGAACTGCCCTTGCGGTTGAAGTCGCCTTCGAGTCCGTGACCGATGGCCTCGTGCAGCAGGATGCCCGGCCAGCCGCTACCGAGCACCACGGTCATCTCGCCCGCCGGTGCCGGGTCCGCGTCGAGGTTGACCGTCGCCTGATGCACCGCCTGTTCGGCATAGCGGTGCAGCATCGCATCGTCGAAATAGCCGTAGTCGAAACGCCCGCCGCCGCCCGCGGAGCCTTGCTCACGCTTGCCGTTGCTCTCGACGATGACCTGCACCGACAGGCGCACCAGCGGACGGATGTCGGCGTTCATCAGGCCGTCGCTGCGAGCGACCATCACCACCTCGTATTCGCCCGCGAGGCTGGCCATCACCTGGGTGACGCGCGGATCGAGCGAACGGGCGTAGCGTTCGACGCGCTCCAGCAGCGCGACCTTGTCGGCGTCCTTCAGGCTGGCAATGGGATCGTGCGGCAAATAGATCGCGCGCCGGGAACCGTGACGCATCGCCGGCACGGATTGCGCGCCGCCCTGCCGCGCGATTGCGCGGGTCGCCTGCGCCGCGCTCTCCAATGCGTTCAGGCTGATATCGTCGGAATAGGCGAACGCGGTCTTCTCGCCGCTGACCGCGCGCACGCCGACGCCCTGGTCGATGTGGAAGCTGCCTGACTTGACGATGCCCTCTTCCAGCGACCAGCTCTCGGCGCGGCTGTACTGGAAATACAGGTCGGCGTAGTCGAGCCGGTGCGCCATCATGCTGGCGAACACCTTCTCGATGTGCTGCGACTCGATGGAATACGGCGTCAGCAGCGATTGCTGGGCGGTGGCGAAGAGGGTGTCGAACGGTGCTGCTTTTTTCATGTCATTCATTTCCGCAACCGTAGATGATGCGATGCGACAGCGCAGGCAGGCTGGCGCGCAGGCTGGCCTGATACGACGGGTTGACGTCGGCGACCACCACACCTGAACCCCGCGGCAACTGATCCAGTATCCGCCCCCATGGGTCGATGACCATGCTGTGGCCGTGCGTCTCGCGGCCATTGACGTGATAACCGCCCTGCGCTGCGGCGATCACATAGGACAGGTTCTCGATCGCGCGGGCGCGCACCAGCGGCTCCCAGTGCACCTTGCCGGTGGTCGCGGTGAACGCGGACGGCAGCACGATGATGTCCACGTCCTGCATCGAGCGGAATAGCTCGGGGAAGCGCAGGTCGTAGCAAATCGCCAGACCGATGCGGCCGAACGGGCTGTCGATCACGACGACCTGCTTGCCCGGCTCTATCGTCCGCGCCTCGTTGTAGCTCTCGTTGCCCAGCTCCAGATTGAACAGGTGGATCTTGTCGTAGCGGCCGACCTGCGCACCGGTCTCGTCGAACACCAGGCAGCTGTTCAGCACCTTGTCCGGCGAACTCGCCGCCAGCGGGATGGAGCCGCCCACCAGCCATATCCTGTGCTTTCTGGCCGTCTCGGCGAGGAAGGACTGGATCGGCCCCCGTCCCGGCTGCTCGCGCACCGCCACCTTGTCCTGTTCGTTCATGCCCATGATCGCGAAGAACTCCGGCAGCACGACCAGCTTCGCCCCCTGCTCTACGGCCTTGGCGATCAGCCGCCGCGCCTCGCCCAGATTGCCGTCGACATTGGGCCCGGAGGCCATCTGGATAGCGGCTACCTTGAAGGCGTTGGCCTGTGCGGCGATGCGTTGCTGAGTGGAATTTCCGTCCGGCATGATTCTGTCCCTGCTATTTTTGAGTGTTCTGTTTGACTACGGCCTGTCCCGCCTTGGTTACGGATGGATCATCCCATGTGCCGCCGACATTGTATTCAAACGACACGATCTTATCGAGCGGATTGCCCAGCACCTTGTTGACCAGCAAGGCACCGATGCCGACTGCGGGGCCGGCCGCGAAAGCGCCCAGCAGGGACACGCTGTCGCCTATCGTAGGCAATATCGCCACGCGCAAGTCCTGCGTCTCCTGATTCAGATCGACGCTCCCCTTCATCGTCACCTTGGCGGATGAGCCGTCGATACGGAAATCCTGCGTCTGGATCACACCGCGCCGGATGATTGCATTGCCGTTGATGCTATCGAACTCGAAACCGTCGCTGAACACATCGGTGAAATCCAGCGTGATGCGTTTCGGCAAGGATTGCAGGCTGAGCACGCTGAGCAGTTTGCCCATCCCCGGCTTCATCTTGAGGAACTGGCCTTTTTCGGCTTCCAGCCTGAGCGTGCCGTCCAGCGTCGCATAGTTGAAATCCTGCGGCGCTCCGCTCCAAGAAACGTTCGCGACCAGCTTGCCCTTGCCCGCCTTGACGGTGTCGGGATAACCCGAGCGCGACAGGATCTTGCCAGCATCGCTGATCTGCAATTGCAGATTGGCATCGGTGCGCGCCTTGCGCTCGGAGCCGTGCCATACCCCGTCGCCGACCAGACTGCCGTCCGGATTGACGATGCTCAAGCGACGCAAACGCCAGTCTCGCCCCTCGGGGTGACCAACCAGATCGAAACGCCCGACCTGTTTCCCGTCGATCTTCAGGTTCTCCACCGATATCTGCAGCGCGGGGAGGTTTGCAACGGCATCCAAGGGCAGCTCCGGTTGCGCCGTGCTCCCCGTGACACGGCTGCTCTCGGTCCATTCGACGTTCTGCAAACGTGCCGTCAGCTTGCCGTCGCCGCGCGGCTGCCATTCCAGTTCGCCGTTCAGCACGTTGCTGGACAGGCGCGCAGCCAAGCCGTCTCCGCGAGCGCTGGCATCGATATCCAGATTGTCCACCTGCATGCCGAAACCGGAAGCCCTGCCGACACGCAGATCGGCTCCGCCTATGGGCAAACCAGCTGCCCCATCGTCCGCGCCTCCCAGCAGCCCCCCCCATCCCTGCAGCGACAGCTGCGGCACGCGTCCGACCAGCCACACGCCCTCCCTGCGCAGCCATTTTCCGGTATCGCCCGTCTGGTTGAAGGCGACGACGCCGTACTTGATCGCCATCGCGCCGTTCTCTTCGCGTCGCAACAATCGCGCGCTCAGCAATTTCCCCAGCTGTATCTCTATCGTATCCTGCCCGTCGGCCACGATGCGCTTCTCGACGCGCAACGGCATCGCATCGCCCGCACGCTTGGCGAAAGGCTGAGGCAGCGTCGAAGCGACGCCCTGCAGACTGGAGTTGATGACCAGTTCCGCGGACTTCTTCACGACGGTGATATCCGCATCCCATGGCGCACTGCCGCGCAATCGGCGCAGCCCCGGATGCGGAGCCAGCTTGTACAGCGCATCGAAGTCGCAACGCCCTCGCGCACTGGCATGCAGCATGCCGCCCTCCGCACTCTGCACGTCTATCGTGGCCGGCCCGCCCAATATGAGCGCCTGAACCTTTTCCGCCGACACGCCAGCCTCGGTGAACGACAGGGTCCCGCGCGTATCGCGCAGCAACGGCGCGCCGCCACCCAGATCGATGTCGTTCCCCTGCACCTGGAACGAACCGGTGACCTTCACCGGCTGCTCGCCCTGCAGCGGAACGCGCACATACAGATCGAGCTGCCCGCTGCCCGTCGCGCTCATGCCATCGGTGAAACCGTCTATATAACCGCGCACCGGGCTCTGCTGGATGAACTGCAGGAAGGTGGCGCTGGATGCCACGGCCACGCCCCTGATCTCCAGCGGCAGGTCCGCGCTCATCAAATCGGGAATGGCGATGGTCAGGTTCTGCAACCGGGCATCCAGCATGGTTGCGGCAGGCGCCTTGACCTCGAGCTTGTTGCCCCGTATCCAGAAATCGCCCTCGATATGTTCGACACGCGGCCAGTCCTTGCCGAACTCAAGCACTGCGTCCTGTGCATGGCCGCCTATCTCCAGCAGCGCATCCTCGGTGCCGTCCAGCGGGAAATCGCTCAGATTGCCCTTCACCCGCACGCGAAAATCCTCAGTATGTCCGGCCAGCAAGGCGCCTTTAAGCCAGTCGTTGTCTTCCTTGTCGAGCGCGACCAGCGGCGTGTAGCGGTATGCCTTGGTAACATCGCCGCGCGTCAGTGCGACGGTCAAGTCGAGCACGCCCGGCGTACCCTTCTGCGTCCGGTAACTGCCATGCAGATTACCTGCCAGATCGTCGTTGGCCAATGCGACGTTATCCACATCCACCCACATCTCGCCGCGCTTGCGCTCCCATCCGACCTGGCCGGTCAGAGTCGCGAACGACAAAGCCTCGGGCATCGCCTCCGGCGCGTCCACCACCAGATTGCGCGAGTCTATGCTCAGACTGCCACCTTCCTCGTCGCCGTCCACGTCGAACGACAGTCCGGAGAATCCGGGTATCTGCCCGACCCTACGCACGGCGAGATCGTCGAAGCGCCCCTTGATACGATATTCCGCCGGGTTGGCCAACGGCCCCTGCCAGCGCAGACTCAGGGCGGAAAGGCTACCCTTGGGCGCATAGGCATCCAGTTGCGCGCGCAATCCTGCATCCAGCGGCACGAAGCTCGCCAGACCGGACAGTGTTTCCAGTTGCAGCAAGTTGGTGCGCATCTCTCCGCCCGCATGCCCGGCCTTGCCTGCGGCGATGCGCAGGTAGAAATCGGTGGGGGGCAAGGCAATGCCGTTCTGCAGGCGCATCGACAATCGCTGCGTGGATACCTCCAGGTCACCATCGATCTCTTTCCATGCTGCTCGACCGCGCAGATCCAGCAGCGCCAGCTCCGGCACATCCTCGGCCAAGCGGGTCACCACATCGCGCAGCTCCACATCTGCGGTGATCTCATTCACCCTGCCCTGCGCGATTCCCAGCCAGCCGCGCAACGCGCCGCGCCCGCGGCTGAATTCGCGCGGCAGGTCCAGCCAGGGACGCCATGCGCTCACATCGGTGTAATCCAGCCTTGTGTATATCTGACCGCGCCACTCGGCCAGATCGTCGAAGCTCTCGCCGCGGAAATCGCCGCGCACGTCCAGCGGCGTGGACAATTCGGTCGGCGGCAAGGCTTGCAAGGCGAAGCGATGCCTGCCAAAAAAATTCTCGACGCGCAGGTTGACGTAGCTTAACGCCAGCGGCGGCGCGGCGCGGCGTTCGTCCAGCCAGACGATGTTCGCATCGTGCACGGCCATATGCGACTGACGCATCAGCCAGTCGGCCAGATCGTTGTCTCCGCCCTGGCTGGACAGCGCCACACCGCCGATGAAGAAGTTGCCCTGCGCATCGCGACGCACCAGCAACTCGGGCTTGTCGATCTCCAGACTGGCCAGCCGCAATTCCGCCGTCAGCAGCGACAGCCAGGACACGCTGCCGTCGATACGCGGCAGCGTCAGCGCGGGCTGGCCCTGGCTGTCGAGGATGCGCACGTCGGTCAGGTTCAGGCGCGGACGCAGCCCTTGCCAGTCTCCTTCTATCCGGGCGATGGTCACCGGACTGCCTATCGCTGCGGACAGCGAGGCGACGATGCGGTCATGATGCTGCCCGATGTCCGGCATGATCCAGTAGCGCAGCGCGACGATGGCGACCGCCATCAGCACGGCGCAGGCAGCCGACGCGATAATCGCGAATCGGGTCAGCCAGTTCAGGCTGTGCCATAGCAGGCGGACAGGAAGCGAATTCAGCATCGATAGTCAGGGCGCGACGCGCCTAAATGATAGTCTGGGACTTATAATCTCAAGGGTCGACATTCTAGCGTGAAACCCTTGATGAATACCGCCCCCCGCCCCGCCTTCGACACGATGCTGCAAAGGACCCTGTCGTGCAGCCGCTATGCCAGACGAGTGCTGGAATCAGACCCTCAACTGGCGGCATGGTTGCAGGCCAGCCATGCCACTCCCTGCGACCGCAGCGAGATGCTGGCGTTGCTGCAACAGTCCGGTCTGAATCTGGACGACGAGGCTGCGCTTTCGCGTGCGGTACGCCTGCTGCGCAAGCAGGTGATGGTCAAGTTGATCCTGCGCGACCTGAACGGCTTGGCCGACCTGAACGAAGTGATGCAGGCGATGACCGCGCTCGCCGAGATATGCGTGCGGCAGGCTCAGGCCTGCCTGATGCGGTCGTTGGCTGTGCAGTACGGCAGCCCGATAGGCGAGTCCAGCAAGACGCCGCAGGAGCTGCTGGTGATCGGCATGGGCAAGCTGGGCGGCGGCGAGCTGAACGTCTCCTCCGATATCGACCTGATCTTCGTCTACGCCGAGGACGGCGAGACGGACGGCCCGCGCCAGTTGAGCAACCACGAATTCTTCACCCGGCTCGGACGCCGCCTGATCAACGTCATCAACGAACTCACCGCCGACGGCTACGTGTTCCGCGTCGATATGCGGCTGCGCCCCTACGGCGACAGCGGCCCGCTGGTGATGAGCTTCGCGGCGCTGGAAGAATATCTGGTCAGCCAGGGGCGCGAATGGGAACGCTACGCCTGGATCAAGGCGCGCGTGATTTCTCCGGCGGAGCATCCCGAGATAGGGGAACTATCCGGACTCGTCCAGCCCTTCGTGTTCCGCAAATACCTCGATTTCGGCGCGATAGACTCGATGCGCAAGCTACACGCGCAGATACGCCAGGAAGTGCAGCGCCGCGACCGCCTGAACAACATCAAGCTCGGCCCCGGCGGCATCCGCGAGATCGAGTTCACCGCGCAGGTGTTCCAGCTGATCCGCGGCGGGCGCGACGCCAAACTGCGCATCCGCCCGACACAGCAAGTCTTGAAACATCTGGTCACCACCCAGCAGCTCGACGCAGAAGTCGCGGCCGGGCTGGACGACGCCTATGTCTTCCTGCGCAATCTGGAACACCGGCTGCAATACCTGGACGACCAGCAGACTCAGGAGATGCCCGAGAAGCCCGAGGACCAAGCGGTCATCGCCGATGCGATGGGCTATGCGGACTATGCAGCGTTGCTGGAACCGCTGAATCGCCATCGCACGCTGGTCTCACAACAGTTCGAACAGATATTCGGCGAACAGAAGGACGAAAAGAACGACGCACCGATATGGCGCGAGGGTGTGACCGCCGAAGAACTGACCGCGCATCTGGATGGGCTCGGCTATCGCGCCGCACCGGAGACCGCACAACGCCTGCTGCAACTGCGCGAGGGCGTGCGCTACCGCCAGTTGCCCGATCTCAGCCGCCAGCGACTGGACAAGCTGATCCCGCAATTCATCGCACACAGCGCACGCACAGGCGAACCCGACACGACGCTGGCGCGTTCGCTCGGGCTGATCGAAGGCGTGAGCCGCCGCGCCGCCTACCTCGCCTTCCTGGCCGAGTATCCGCAGGCGCTGCATCGGCTGGTTAACCTGATCGCCTCCAGCAGCTGGGTGGCCGAATACCTGACGCAACATCCGGCACTGCTGGACGAGTTGCTGGATGCCCGCGAGATGTACCAGCCGCCGCAATGGCAACAGATCGACACAGACTTGCAACAACGTCTGGCCGACTGCGCCGAAGACACGGAGCGCCAGCTCGACGTGCTGCGCCAAGCCCAGCAGGAACAGACCTTCCACCTGCTGGCAATGGACCTGCAAGGGCTGCTGCCGCTGGAGAAACTCAGCGACCACCTCTCCGATCTGGCCGATCTGATGCTGCGCCATGTGCTGGCATTGGGCTGGGCGACCTCGCGCAAACGCCATTGCGACCAGCCGAAATTCGCTATCGTCGCGTACGGCAAACTGGGCGGCAAGGAACTGGGTTACGCCTCCGACCTCGACCTGATCTTCCTGTACGACGACGACCATCCGGATGCGCAGGAGAACTATGCGCGACTGGCACAGCGCATCAACACCGTGCTGGGCAGCCACACCGCCTCCGGCCGCCTGTACGAGACCGACCTGCGCCTTCGCCCTAACGGCGCGAGCGGCCTGCTGGTCAGCTCGATCGAGGCCTTCGCCGAATACCAGCGCAGCCAGGCATGGGTGTGGGAGCATCAGGCGCTGACGCGCGCACGCTTCAGTGCCGGAGATGCAGGGGTCGGCGCCGCATTCGAGCGGATACGCCAGGAAGTGCTGTGCCAGCCGCGCGACCTCGCCACCTTGCGCGACGAGATCGTCGCGATGCGCCAGAAGATGCACGACGGCCACCCGAACGCCACGGAACTGTTCGACATCAAGCACGACAGCGGCGGCATGGTAGACATCGAATTCATCGTGCAATACCTCGTGCTGGCGCACGCACACGAGCATCCGGAATTGACGGCGAACATCGGCAATCTGGCCTTGCTCAAGCTCGCAGGCGAACTGGAGCTGATCCCGATGGAGCTTGCGGAGCAGGTTCGCGAGCTATATCGCACGCTGCGCCAGACCCAGCACCGGATGCGCCTCAACAGCGCGGCGCCTTGCCGCATCGCCCAGGACGAGATCGACACTCGCGCCTGCCGCCGACTGTGGCTGGAACTGTTCGGCGAGAGCTGACACCCGCCATCAGGATATCGTTCCATCATGTAAAAGGCCGCTCGTATCGATACGAGCGGCCTTGTTGATACGCCAAACGATACTGCCCGGAATCAGAACTCTTCCCACTCCTCGCCGTCCACCGGCTTGGCCTTGGGCTTGGACGGAGCCTTCGCCGGAGCCGCCTTGCGGGCCGGTGCAACGTGCGCAGGAGTCGGCGCGCGACGCACCGCCACTTTGCCGCCGCTCTCGTCCACCTTGAACGTCGCCACCGAAACAGACAGGTTCTGCGCCTGCTCTTCCAGAGACTCGGCCGCCGCTGCCGCTTCCTCGACCAGCGCCGCGTTCTGCTGCGTCACTTCGTCCATCTGCGTGATCGCCAGGTTCACCTGCTCGATGCCCGCGCTCTGTTCCACCGACGCCGCGGTGATCTCCGACATGATGTCCGTCACGCGCTTGATGCTGGTGACAATCTCTTCCATCGTCTGACCGGCCTGCGCGACCAGCTTGCTGCCGCCTTCGACCTTCTCGACCGAGTCGCCGATCAGGGTCTTGATCTCTTTCGCCGCTGCGGCAGAGCGTTGTGCCAGGTTGCGCACTTCACCCGCCACGACCGCGAAGCCGCGGCCCTGTTCGCCCGCACGCGCGGCTTCCACCGCCGCGTTCAACGCGAGGATGTTGGTCTGGAACGCGATGCCGTCGATCACGCTGATGATATCCACAATCTTGCGGCTGGATTCGTTGATCGAATCCATCGTGGTAACGACTTGCTTGACGACCGTCCCGCCTTTAGAGGCAACGTCCGATGCTCCCTGCGCAAGCTGGTTGGCCTGCTTGGCGTTCTCGGCGTTTTGCTTCACGGTCGAGGTCAGTTCCTCCATGCTTGAAGCAGTCTCCTCAAGCTGGGAAGCTTGCTCTTCGGTGCGTTGCGACAAGTCACTATTACCGGCAGCGATTTCCTGTGCGGCAGTATTGATGGTTTCCGTTGCGATCTTGATGTCACCGATGATGCTGCTGAGCTTCTCAGCCGTAGCGTTGGAATCGTTCTTCAGTTGGCCGAAGGTGCCGCTATAGTCATTGGTGATGCGGTCAGTCAAATCGCCGTGCGCCATCGCCTCCAGCATGCGCACCACTTCCTGCAAGCCGGCATCGGAAGTTTGCATCAGGCGATTGATGTCCATACTCAGTTTCTCGAAGAAACCTTCCTTGCCTTGCATCTCAATCCGCTTGGAGAAGTCGCCTTCTACCGCGCCCTCCACAATACCGGCCACTTCTTTTTCGACGGCGACTTCGGCGGTGCGGTCATTCCACTCCATTACCGAGCCGAGGCGTATGCCCTGATTGTTGACAATCGGATTAGCCGCCAATGCGAAAGTGCGCCCCCCGATCATGATCTGGGTGCGATGAGTTCCGTTCAGCGAAGCCAGCATGGATTTCTGATGCGCCGGATCTTTGTGGAAATTATCGATGCTGCCTCCGAGCAACTTGCTTGCGGTGAAGTTCGGCAACGCCTTCCGGATATCGGCTTCGGCTTTCTGCATCAACGTTTCAACGGCCTTGTTCATGTAAACAATCTGCCGATTGGTGTCGGCGATCATCACGCTGGTCGACACATTATCCAAGCCAATGCGGATGCCCAGATTGGCGTCGGCTTCCTTGCGCGCTTCGACGATATTGATCCCGAGGAAAGTCTGCATCGACTTCATCGAGTTCATCATGCGGCCGATTTCAGTATTCGGCTGGGTCTTGATCGAGATGTGGTAATCGCCACGCATGATCTCGTTGATAGTCACCATCGCGAAGCGCAACGGTCGCAGGATGCTGCGCAACACCAGCATCGCGAACCCGGCGATCAGCAGTACGACTGCCAGCAACACGACCATCGACACCGATCTCTGAGTCTGCATATTCCGATCCAGTTCGGCACGATATTGCTGGGCTTGCTCCGCGTCTTTCGCAATCATCATTTCAACCAGATTGCCGATCTGCTCGGTCGGTTTACGGTCCATGCCCTTGACCAGGCCATCGACTACCTTGCTACTGCCGACGTTGCCACCCTCAAAGGAACCCAAGGCCCGGTGATAGTTGCTCATCAGCTCGGCATGCGAAACGAGCAAGGCATCGACCCCCTCGGTTTTTACACCGAGTTCCTTCATGATCGGCTTCAGCTTGTTGAGATCATCGGAAACCTCAGCCCCCTTATTGTCGAACGCCTTGCGATATTTGGCATACTGCTCACCATCGTGGCCGCGCAACAACAGATTCTTCCATTCCTGAATCTGCTCCTTGAAATCCACCTGCGCCTCACGCGCCAGATTCACCGCTCCCGTCAATCTGGTCGCCCGCTCCATATGCAAGGTTGCCATTTCATTGCTGGCGGTCTGTCCCTGCAGGTTATAACCCGCCAGTGCAAGCATCGCGATCAGCATCAACCCCAGCATGGAGAACAAGCGCGCCTTGATCGAAATCTGATCGACCCAGTAATACAGATGATTGAGAATGCCGGGCGAAACCAGCATGCCTTCATGCAAACGATATTTGTGCTGATCCGCACGCATATCCCGATACAGGGCTTCCGCCGATGCAATCTGCTCGCGCGTCGGCTTGCTGCGTACCGACATGTAACCTATGGTTTTCGGCCCCTCATACAAGGGCGTGACATTGGCCTGAACCCAATAGAAACCGCCATCCTTGCGCCGGTTCTTGACGATACCGGTCCAAGGCTTGTCATGCTTCAGTGTCTTCCACAGATCGGCAAAAGCCTCGGGCGGCATATCAGGATGGCGAACCATATTATGCGGCGCACCGATCAACTCTTCGCGGGTAAAGCCGCTGGCTTCGACAAAAGCATCATTGCAATAAGTAATGATGCCCTTCAGGTCGGTCTTGGAGGCCAGCAAATCACCGTCCTGCATCACGAATTCTTTGTCATTTACGGGCTGGTTGTTACGCATACTCTTCTCCGGATTTTGAATTCTTGTATTTGATTTCTACGGGCAGCCGCTACGCAGTTTGTCTGCTTACCCCTTTGCTCGGAAATGACGACTTAATCGGCACATCCATACTTTAATTGCAGCACAATCAACCGGCTTATTAATCTTGCGGGTTGGCGAGCATCTTTGTCGAGTCCCTTCGAGACGATGTACGACGCATGACGCTACCTCCGCCCTCTTCCAGCTTGAACATCGCCACAGTCCCGGAAAGGTTCTGCGCCTGCTCTTCCAGCGACTCCGCCGCCGCCGCCGCTTCTTCGACCAGCGCCGCATTCTGCTGCGTAACTTCGTCCATCTGCGTGATCGCCAGGTTCACCTGTTCGATGCCCGCGCTCTGTTCCACCGACGCCGCCGTGATCTCGGACATGATGTCCGTCACGCGCTTGATGCTGACCACAATCTCTTCCATCGTCGATCCAGCCTGAGCGACCAGCTTGCTGCCGCCCTCGACCTTCTCGACCGAGTCGCCGATCAGGGTCTTGATCTCCTTGGCCGCCGCCGCGGAACGTTGCGCCAGGTTGCGCACTTCGCCCGCCACGACCGCGAAACCGCGGCCCTGCTCGCCCGCACGCGCCGCTTCCACCGCCGCGTTCAAAGCGAGGATATTGGTCTGAAAGGCGATGCCGTCGATCACGCTGATGATATCGACGATCTTGCGCGACGATTCGTTGATCGAATCCATCGTCGTGACCACCTCGTGCACGACAGACCCGCCCTTGAGCGCGATGTCGGAAGCACCGATGGCAAGCTGGTTGGCCTGCTTGGCGTTCTCGGCGTTCTGCTTCACGGTCGAGGTCAGCTCTTCCATGCTGGATGCGGTCTCTTCCAGACTGGAAGCCTGTTCTTCGGTGCGCTGCGACAGATCGCTGTTGCCAGCTGCGATCTCCTGCGACGCGGTATTGATGGTGTCCGTGGCCGCCTTGATCTCGCGGATGATCCCGCCCAGCTTCTCCGCCGTCGCATTGGAATCGTCCTTCAACTGCCCGAAGGTACCGCTGTAGTCGTTGGTGATGCGCTCGCTCAGGTCGCCGCGCGACAGGGCTCCGAGCATGCGCACCACTTCCTGCAAACCCTTGTCCGAAGTTTCCACCAGGCCGTTCACATTCTGCGACAGCTCGCGCATGAAACCTTCCTTGTCGGAAAGATCGATGCGCCGTGTGAAATCACCGTTCTTCGCTGCTTCCACGATGGACCTCACCTCGGACTCGACCTTCAGTTCCAGCGTCGCATCCTGCCATTCCACGGCGGTGCCGATGCGCAGCCCCTTCTCATTGTTCACCGGCATCGCCGTCAGTTTGAAGGTGCGGTCGCCTATCCTGATCGTCGCCCTGTGCAGACCGCTCAACTGTTTCGTCATCGCCTGCTGATGCGCCGGGTTCTTGTGATAGCTGTCGAAGTTCGAACCCAGCACCTTGTTCGCAGCGAAATGCGGCATCACCCTGCGTATCGCCTCTTCGTTGTCCTTGAACATGCTCTCTGCAGTGCGGTTGATGTAAACGATCTTGCCGTTGGTGTCAGCGATGGTCACGTTGGCCGTCGCATCGTCCAGCGCAGAGCGCACGCGCAATGCCTCGTCCGACACACGCTGCGCCTCGCGTACCATGTACACCAGCGTACCCTGCATGCTGCGCATCGCCGCGATCAGGCTGGAGCTGTCGCCCTCGCGCGCATCTATCCTGTAATTCAGGTCGCCGCCAGCGATCGCCTGCGCAACCTTGCGCGCATAGTTCGGCTCGCCGCCCAGTTCGCGCAACAGCACGCGGATGATCCACACCGCGAAGATCAGGGTCACCGACAATGCGAACACGGTGAGCATCAGGAACGTCCACCACTGGTGGCGCGCCTGCGCCTCCAGCCGGCCGGCCAACTCGCCCAGTTCCCCGGCAAGCCCATCCTCGATCTGCTTCATGCCGTCGATCTTTTGCGTGATGGTCTTGAACCAGTGTCCCGGATCCACGCCGAATCCACCGGTCGCCGCCTTCTCGATGGCGATTCCGCGCAGACGCTCCACCTCGGCAACCGCGTCCTTGTTCACTTTTCCCTGATAAGCCTCCAGCTCCGCCTTGCTGGCATAACCGCGGAACATATCTGAATAGGTCTTCTGGTTGGCCAGCAAACCGATGAAGCGCTGATAGGCATCCCCGTCGAACCTGTCCGCCGCGAACGCGCCGTTGACGGTCGCCCGTTCGCGCCCGGCCATCTCCTTCTCATGGAGGAACATCAGGTATGCGGTGGTCGAGCGCGCCAGTTCCTGATTCGAACTGATCTTGGCCGTATACGAAATCACATTCAGCCAATCCCCGATCAGCCCGGTATAGAAGTTGAACGAGTCCTTCGGCGCCAATCGCAGATTGGAGATGTCGGCGCGGCTGGATTCCAGGGCCCTTATCCTTTCCTGCGCCTTCGTCAGCGTCTCGATGAAGCCCGGCTGCAAGCGGCCCTGATCCAGCGTCGAGATCAGCGCGCGCAACTCGACAATGCGCTTGTCGGTTTCCTTGCGTTGCATGGGCAGCTCGCTGGAGAACTTTGCGCCATTGGAAGCCAGAAAACCGGCCGACATGCCGCGCTCTTTCTGCGTCTCGTGTATCACCGCACTGGATTTCACCGCCAGCTCGGTGATCACCTGCATAGACCGCAGTTCGTTCAGCGTCTGCGATTTTTCCCATACGCTGTTGGCGGAGAAATACAGCAAGCCGATGATGGGGAAAAACAGCAACAGCAACAGGCGTAAACGCAGCGGAACCGCCGAAAGCAGCGAGTGTTCGCCGGCATGCAGATCCACCTTCTTGCCTGACCGGATCGTCTGATAAAGCTTTTCCGCACGGGCGATTTCGCTGGCGGTCGCACGCCGGCGCACCGAGGTATAACCGACGATTTCGCCGCCCTCTCGGGTCGGCGTCACATGCGCATGCACCCAGTAATGATCGCCGCTCTTGCAGCGATTCTTGACGATGCCTTCCCAGCCATGCCCGGATTTCACCGTCTGCCACAAGTCGGCGAACGCCTCCGCCGGCATTTCAGGATGGCGCAGGATGTTGTGCGGCTGGCCGATCAGCTCGTCCTTCGTATAGCCGCTGATCTCGACGAAATCGTCGTTGACTTGGGTGATGACACCCTTCAGATTGGTCGATGAGACGATATTGACGTCTTCGCCGACGAGGATTTCTTTCTGGGTCACGGGCAGATTTGTACGCATGGCATCCTCCAACTAATTATTCTTGCTGAGCCTGTGAACAGCTCTCGCATCGAATCGATCCAGGCCGCCTCTTGAAACGACTTGGGTATGAGCGAACATCACAGACGCTCATACCCAATGTGTTTCGATTAAAGGCAAGCAGGGGCGTGATGAACACGCCCCCGAGTCGATCAGAACTCTTCCCACTCCTCTTCGCCGTCCGCCTTGGCCTTGGGCTTGGCCAGCGCTCTGGCCGGGGCCTTCGCAGACGAGGCCTTGGCAGGAGCAGCCTTGCGAGCTGGTGTCGCTGCCGAGGCGCGACGCACCGCAAGCGCGGAACCGCCGCTCTCGTCCACCTTGAACGTCGCCACCGCCACCGACAGGTTCTGTGCCTGTTCTTCCAGAGACTCGGCCGCCGCCGCCGCTTCCTCGACCAGCGCCGCATTCTGCTGCGTCACTTCGTCCATCTGCGTGATCGCCAGATTCACCTGTTCGATGCCCGCGCTCTGCTCCACCGATGCCGCTGTGATCTCGGACATGATGTCCGTCACACGCTTGATGCTGACCACGATCTCTTCCATCGTCGATCCGGCCTGAGCGACCAGCTTGCTGCCGCCTTCGACTTTCTCGACCGAATCCCCAATCAGCGTCTTGATCTCCTTCGCCGCCGCAGCAGAACGCTGCGCCAGGTTGCGCACTTCGCCCGCCACGACCGCGAAGCCGCGGCCCTGCTCGCCGGCTCGCGCGGCTTCCACCGCCGCATTCAGCGCGAGGATGTTGGTCTGGAACGCGATGCCGTCGATCACCGAGATGATGTCCACGATCTTGCGTGACGATTCATTGATCGAATCCATCGTAGTGACCACTTGGCCGACCACCGCACCACCCTTGCCCGCCACGTCCGAGGCGCCGATCGCCAGCTGGTTCGCCTGCTTGGCGTTCTCGGCGTTCTGCTTCACGGTCGAGGTCAGCTCTTCCATGCTGGAAGCGGTTTCTTCCAGGCTGGAGGCTTGCTCCTCGGTGCGCTGCGACAGGTCGCTATTGCCGGATGCGATCTCCTTGGACGCAGTGTTGATGGTATCGGTGGCATCCTTGATGTCGCCAACCAGCGACTTCAGGTTGGACACGGTACCGTTGACCGCATCCTTGGTCTCGCCGAACACCCCGGCGTAGTCCTTGGTGATGCTCTGGGTCAGGTCGCCCTTGGCCAGCGCATTGGCGACGCGCAGCACGTCCCTGAGGCCGGTGTCGGTCACGTCGGACAGCTGGTTCAGCAGGTCGGACAGTTCCTTGGTGTAGCCCGCCTTCCCAGTCAGATCCATCTTGGTGGCAAAGCTGCCGCGCACGGCGGCATCTTCGACGATGGCCTTGATCTCGCCGACGATCTTGGTCAGCGCGTCCACGGTGCCGTTCACGCCATTCTTGGTCTGGCCGAACACGCCCGGATACTCTTTGGTGATCTTCTGCGACAGGTCGCCGTTGGCCAGTGCGGTGGCGACGCGGGTGACGTCGTTCAGACCGGTCTCGGAGATGTTGGACAGGCTGTTCAGCAGGTCGGACAGTTCCTTGGTGTAGCCCGCCTTGCCGGTCAGGTCCATCTTGACGCTGAAGTCGCCGCGGATCGCCGCCGCTTCGACGATGTTCTTGATCTCAGCGACGATGGCGCGCAGGTTGTCTTGCATATTCTTCATCGACCGCAGCAGTATGCCGATCTCGTCCTGCTGGCTGGTATCGATATTGGAAGTCAGGTCGCCGCCGGCGATCGCTCCTGCGACCTTCTGGGCAGTTTCCATCGAACGCGTGATGTTGCGTATCAGCATGAAGCCGATGAACACGGCAAGGCCGATGCCGAGCGTGATCGAAACGAAAGAGATGATGCGGGCGCTAGCGTAGGCTGCCTCGGATTTTTCATATTCTTCCTTGGCGACATTGATCTGCAGGTTCTTCAGTCCGTCGGCCAAGTCCATCGCCTTGGCTCCTTTTGGGCCGACGACCTTGACCATCTGCGCATTGCCCTCGGCGTAACGCCCCTGCTTGTACAGATCCATCGCGACCAGCAGTCCGTTCTGAACGAAATCCTTGCGCGCTGCCAGATACTCTTCGGCCATCGCTCTCTCTTCCGGCGTCAGGTAAGACTCCATATAGCCGCCCCAGACCTTGGTGATATCCGCGATATTCTTCTCGATCTTGTCGGTATGCATCGCGATCGGATGGTCGTGCAGCTTGCTTTCTTCCATACGCGAATCGTGCATGCTGGCCAGATGCAGCTGACGGATGTTTTCCGCCATCAGGTCGGAGATCTCGGCGATCTGCCCAAGCGGAATCGCCCGATCGATATAGACCGAGCGCAGTCCGTCATTAGCTTGGCTCATGCCGCGCAGCCCGACGAAACCGACGATCAACAAAGCGACTGACAAAAAGGCAACCAAGTAAATCAGCCTGGCCTTGATGGTAAGGTTTTTGAACATGATGCTCCCCCTTTCGATTGATATTCTTGAATTGTTAAGCGGCGGCCACGTTGACCAGATCCATGTCGCGACCGGTCATCAGTTTCTCGATGTCGACGACGATGATCATGCGGTCGTCCACGGTGCCCAGTCCGGTGATGTACTGGGCTCCCATCGCCCCGCTGAATTCCGGCGCGGCCTTCAACTGGTCCGGCGTCAGCGCGATCACGTCGGACACGCCGTCCACCACCATGCCGACCACGCGGCTGGCAATATTCAGGATGATGACCACCGTGAGATTGTTATAAGTCACGTTGCCGAGGTTGAACTTGATGCGCATGTCCACGATAGGCACGATGATGCCGCGCAGGTTGATCACGCCCTTGATGAATTCCGGCGCGTTGGCGATCGTGGTGACCGCATCGTAACCGCGGATCTCCTGCACCTTGAGGATGTCGATGCCGTATTCCTCGCTGCCCAGCGTGAACGTCAGCAGTTCGCGACCGTTCGCCGCCTGCCCCTGATTATCCTGCATGGTGCACCTCCTTCGCGTTAGTTAAACAGTGTTGCGGAATCGTAACAGCATCATTCTCAAGGCGCCATCGCCGGGGCCGCGCCAGCCTTCTGCAGAACAAGCGCATCGTCCAGGCGCGCAGTCAGACGGTACATCACCATCTCGCCCTTGCCCTTGACGTTGATCGTGGCCGGCGGCTCGAAGGCATAGCCGTAGCGAATGCGGTTGTAAGTGGTCTTGTCCACCTGGATGACGTCCTGCACCGCCTCGTCGGTCAAGCGGCTGGCGATGTTCACGGTATCGCCCCACAGATCGTAGATGAATCGCTTGGTGCCGATCACGCCGGCGACGACCGGCCCGGTGGCGATGCCGGTGTGTATTCCCAGATTGAACCGGGTGAGCTCGGGATGATTGCTCATGAACTCACGCATCTCCAGCGCAAGGTCGGCGATATCGCGCGTGTAGTCGCTCTGCTCCCGATTCAGCCCGCCGACCACCATATAGGCGTCGCCTATGGTCTTGATCTTCTCGACGCCGTACTTTTCGCTCAGTTCGTCGAAACCGGAAAAGATAGTGTTCAGTATCGAGACCATCTGCTCCGGAGACAGGGATTCCGTCAGCTGCGTGAAGTTCACCAGATCGGCGAACATCACCGTCACGTCCGCATAACCGTCCGCGATCAGCCCCTGATGGTCCTTCAGGCGCTGTGCGATGCTGCTGGGCAGCACGTTAAGCAGTACGCGCTCGGATTTCTTCTGCTCCTCGGCCAGCAACTGGTGCTGCAGATCGAGCTGGATCTTGATCTTGTCCATCTCCACGACGAAGTGGCGCACCAGAAAATACATGATCGAGGACATCGCGGCGAAGTTCAGCGCGAAGAAGAAGCCTATGGTCTTCATCGGAATGCCGCTCTGCCCGCCACCTCCGAGGTAATAGTCGAAGAAGCCGGAGATCACGGTCATCACGATATAGGCGATGAACCAAGGCACCGAGTCGCGCCAACCGGACACCACCAGCGCGCCGATAGGTGCGAGCAGCGCCCACAGCATCACACCGCTGGAAGTGACCGAGCTGCCTATGCTCCATTGCATGACGAAGGGGACGAACAGGAACAGCCCCAGTTGTATGAAGCGAAACGCCACGAAATCGCGGGTCTTGATGTAGTACAGCAAAGAACCCAGCGAAACCAGCTGGTAGCCGAGCGGGATATTGGTCGAGAAATGCAATCCCATCGCCCAGTAGATCGCCAGCCACAGCACCACCGCCAGATTCATGAACGCACAGGCAAAGATCAGCAAATCGCGGCGCAATTTATCTTCTTGCGTGCTGGTCGTCTCTGCGGTGATTTCAGGAAGTTGTGTCATCTTGAGCGGTCGTCGCTGCCATCGTCTGAAGATCGGGCCGACTGCATGGTAGTGATGCAGTCGGCTTCATCATACCCGATTTAATCGGCCATAAAAGTCCCCGAATCGACGTAAATTTCAAGCTGCCGCTTCATAATTCCGGGCGGAAACGCTAGAATCCACGCTTTGCAACCGGCCCATCATTAAGGAACCCTGATTATGTCGATGTCTGACCGCGACGGTTTTATCTGGCACGACGGCAAGCTCGTGCCCTGGCGCGATGCCACCACCCATGTGCTGACCCACACGCTGCATTACGGCATGGGCGTATTCGAAGGCCTGCGCGCCTACGAGGCCGAGAAAGGCACTGCGATCTTCCGCCTGAAAGAGCACACCGACCGCCTGTTCAACTCCGCCCACATCTTCCAGATGAAGATGCCCTGGGATAAGGAAACCGTGATGGAGGCGCACCGCGAAGTCGTGCGCGCCAACAAACTGAAATCCTGCTACATCCGCCCGATCGCCTTCTACGGCTCCGAGGCGATGGGCATCGCCGCCAAGACGCTGTCCACCCATGTCGCGGTCGCGGCCTGGCCCTGGGGCGCATACCTCGGCGAAGAAGGCATGGCCCGCGGCATCCGCATCAAGACCTCCAGCTTCACCCGCCATCACGTCAACGTGAACATGTGCCGTGCGAAGTCGGTAACGACTTACGCGAACTCCATCCTCGCGCATCAGGAAGTCGCCAACGACAACTATGACGAGGCACTGCTGCTGGACGTCGACGGCTACGTGGCCGAAGGCGCGGGCGAGAACATCTTCATCGTCAAGAAGGGCAAGCTGTATACCCCCGACCTGACCTCCTGCCTGGAAGGCATCACGCGCGACTCCATCATCACGCTGGCCAAGGAAATGGGCATCGAGGTCATCGAGAAGCGCATCACCCGCGACGAAATCTACTGCGCCGACGAAGCCTTCTTCACCGGCACCGCCGCCGAAGTCACGCCTATCCGCGAACTGGACCAGCGCAAGATCGGTATCGGTTCGCGCGGCCCGATCACCGAACGCCTGCAAAAGGCCTACTTCGACTGCGTGGCGGGCAAGCATCCGCAACACACCGACTGGCTGGATTACGTCTGAGGAGCGCCTTCATGAGCAACCAGGACATCACACAGCGTTACATCGAAGTCACCGCGAACGACCTGCCGCTGACCTGCCCGATGCCGAACATGAGCCTGTGGAACTCGCATCCCAGGGTGTCGCTCTCGTTCAAGGACGGCAACGAAGTCCGCTGCCCGTATTGCGGCGAGCTGTATCGCTTCAAGGGCGAGCACAAGGGACATCACTGAAACCAGCGGGTAGCGGGTAGCCTGTAGCCTGCAGCGAAAGCTTGCTACGAGCCACCCGCTACAGGCTGCAAGCTCCAATGCAGAAAATCCTCGTCATCGCACCAAGCTGGGTCGGCGACTGCATGCTGATGCAGCCGATGCTGAAGCGCCTCGTTCAGCGCCATCCGCACTGCCGCATCGACGTGCTGGCTCCGCCGTGGACCGAGAAGCTGCTGCGCCTGATGCCCGAGGTATCAGACGTCATCGTCAACCCATTCCCGCACGGCGCGCTGCAACTCGGTGCCCGTTACCGCCTCGGCAGATCGCTGCGTGCAGCGCGCTACGATCAAGTCATCGTCACCCCCAATTCGCTGAAATCTGCGCTCGTGGCATTCTTCGCCGGCATCCCGCTGCGCACCGGCTTCGTCGGCGAGATGCGTTACGGCCTGCTGAACGATGCGCGCAAGCTGGACAAGCAGGCGCTGCCGCTGATGGTGGAGCGCTTCGCACAATTGGCCGAAGACAAGCATGGCACCATCCCGCGCCCGCTGGCCGATCCGTATTTAAACGTCTCCGATGCGCAACGCAATGCGACACTCGACAAGCTCCATCTGACGCTGGATAAACCCGTCGCCGCATTCTGCCCCGGCGCGGAATACGGCCCGGCGAAGCGCTGGCCGCCCGCCTACTACGCCGAACTGGCGCAGCGCCTGATCGCGCGGGGTTATGCGGTATGGCTGTTCGGCTCAGGCAAGGACAAAGCCGTCGCGGACGAAATCGACCAACTCAGCGGCAACGCCTGCGTCAACCTGTGCGGACGCACCGACCTCGGCGACGCGGTCGCACTGCTGTCCTGCGCCAAGCTCGCCGTCAGCAACGACTCCGGCCTGATGCACATGGCCGCCGCACTCGGCAGGCCGATGATCGCGATCTTCGGCTCCAGCAGCCCGCAATTCACCCCGCCTTTATCTGATAGCGCGCATGTGCTTAAACTCGACATATCCTGCAGCCCCTGCTTCAAGCGCGTATGCCCGCTCGGCCATTTCAACTGCATGATGCAACTCACCCCTGACCGGGTGTGGCAGGAACTTCAGCCGTTGATGACGCAGTAGCAAGATGACTTCCATCTCCCGAGAGATATTCAAGGCCTACGACATCCGCGGCATCGTGGGCAAGACGCTGACCGACGAGATCGTCGAGCAGATCGGCCACGCCATCGGATCGGAAGCGATCGCACGCAAGCAGCACACCATCGCCATCGGACGCGACGGCCGCCTGTCCGGCGCGGGCTACGCCCAGGCGCTGGCGCGCGGCATCCGCAAGAGCGGCATCGATGTCGTCGATCTGGGCCGCGTCGCCACGCCTATGGTGTATTTCGCCACGTTCCAATTGAAGACCGACTGCGGCGTGATGATCACCGGCAGCCACAACCCGCCCGACTACAACGGCCTGAAGATAGTTCTAGCGGGCGAGACGCTATCCGGCGACGCCATCCAGAGCCTGCGCGCGCGCATCGAGACCGGCGACCTTGTCCACGGCAGCGGCGGCTACTCGCAATACGACATCGCACCCGAATACCTCGCCCGCATCGTCGGCGACATCAGGCTCGCGCGGCCGATGAAGATCACCGTGGACTGCGGCAACGGCATCGCGGGCGACTTCGCCGCCAAACTGTATCGCGGCCTCGGCTGCACCGTCACCGAAATGTACTGCGAGGTAGACGGCAACTTCCCCAACCACCATCCCGACCCTTCCGACCCGCATAACCTGCAAGACCTGATCGAAGCACTTGAGGGTAACGGCAACGAACTGGGCCTCGCCTTCGACGGCGACGGCGACCGCCTCGGCGTGGTCACCCAAGACGGCAGGATCATCTACCCGGACCGCCAATTGATGCTGTTCGCCGCCGATGTGCTCAGCCGCAACCCCGGCGCGGACATCATCTTCGACGTGAAATCCACGCGTAATCTTTTTGCATGGATACGCGAACATAACGGCAAGCCGCTGCTGTGGAAGACCGGCCACTCGCTGATGAAGGCCAAGATGCAGGAGACAGGCTCGCTGCTCGCGGGCGAACTGAGCGGCCACGTGTTCTTCAAGGAACGCTGGTACGGCTTCGACGACGGCCTGTATGCGGGCGCACGCCTGCTGGAGATTCTGAGCCGCGTCGCCGATGCCAGCGCCACGCTGAACGAGCTGCCCGATGCGATCAGCACGCCCGAGTTGCACATCAAGCTGCAGGAGGGCGAGAGCCATGCGCTGATCGAACGGCTGGCGAAAGAAGCGAAGTTCACCGGCGCGCGCGACATCATCACCGTGGACGGCCTGCGCGTGGAATACGCCGACGGCTTCGGCCTGATGCGCGCCTCCAACACCACGCCGGTGATTTCCCTGCGTTTCGAGGCGGACGACGAGGCCGCGCTCAAGCGCATCCAGAACGACTTCCGCCGCGTGCTGCTGCAAGGCAACCCGACGCTGCAACTGCCGTTCTGAATGAAGAAGCCCCGCGAACGCGGGGCATCAAGACTTACTTGGTCGCTAACGCCAGCTCGCGCTGGCGCGGTTCCAGCCAGTACGACAGCTGCTGCACGAGGAGCCCAGCTAACTCTTCCGGGCTCGCGGGCTTGGCGACGCAGACGTTAGCGCCGACCTTGTAACCCATCTGCACGTCTTCCTGGGTGTATTCGGCCGAAACGCCGACGACAGGTATCTCGCGGGTCGAGACGTTGTTGCGCAAGGTGCGCAGCACCGCAAGACCGTCCAGCTTCGGCAACTGCAGATCCAGCAGGATCAGATGCGGCAATTGCTTACGGCCGATGCTCCCCAGCCAATCCAGCACGCAAGTCCCCACCGGCAGCACAGACAACTCGATACGCAGCGCCGGATCGGCCGCAGCCTGTTGCGCCCAATCCGCAAGCTGCTGATCGTCTCCGATCAACAGCACCTTGCGTATCGATTTCGCCGTGGTCACCGCTCTCTCCTAGGTGCGGGCCTTCACCCAGCCCGGCACTTCCGCCAGCGCCGCGCTCAGCAACTCCGGCTGCGTGCCGCCCGCCATCGCCATGTCCGGCCTGCCGCCGCCCTTGCCGCCGACTTGCTGCGCGACGAAGTTGACCAGATCGCCGGCCTTGACCTTGGAGGTCAAGTCGGCGGTGACACCGGCCGCCAGCGACACCTTGCCGTCGGCGACTGCCGCCAGCACGATGGCCGCAGACTTGAGCTTGTCCTTCAGCTTGTCCATAGTCTCGCGCAGAGCTGTCGCATCCGCGCCTTCCAGCACAGCGGCCAGCACCTTCACGCCATTGATGTCCTGCGCCTGCGCGACCAGTTCGTCGCCCTGAGCGGAAGCCAGCTTCGATTTCAACGCGGCCAGTTCCTTCTCCAGCGCCTTCACGTTGTCCAATACCTGCGCGATGCGCGCCGCCGCTTCCTGCGGCTGCGCCTTCACCGCATCGGCGACCAGTTGCAACTGGTCTTGCTGCTGCTGCACCAGCGCCAATGCGCCCTCGCCCGTCACCGCTTCGACGCGACGCACACCGGCAGCGACGCCGCTCTCGGCGACAATCTTGAACAGGCCGATGTCGCCGGTGCGCTTCACGTGCGTGCCGCCGCACAACTCGATAGAGGAACCGATGTTCAGCACGCGCACTTCGTCGCCGTACTTCTCGCCGAACAGCATCATCGCGCCGGTCTTCTGCGCATCGTCTATCGCCATCACGCGCGACTGGCATTCGGCATTCGCCAGAATCTCGGCATTGACTATCGCCTCGACGCGGCGTATCTCCGCATCGGTCATCGGCTGCGTCTGCACGAAGTCGAAGCGCGTCTTGTCGGCATCGACCTGCGAGCCCTTCTGCTGCACATGCGTACCCAGCACCTCGCGCAAAGCCTTGTGCATCAGGTGCGTCGCCGAGTGGTTGCGCATGGTGCGGCTACGCGCCGCGACATCCACCTTCGCGGTGACCCCGTTGCCCACGGTCAGCTTGCCGGTCGTAACCGTACCATGATGACCGAACACGGCCGCCTGTATCTTCTGCGTGTCCTCGACCGCGAAGATGCCGTGCACGCTGCGCAGCTCGCCGCTGTCGCCGACCTGTCCGCCGGATTCGGCATAGAACGGGGTGTCGTCCAGCACGACCACGCCCATCTCGCCCTCGACCAGTTCGTTCACCGACGCGCCATCCTTGTACAGCGCGAGGATGTTGCCCTTGTGCTCCAGCGTGTCGTAGCCGTGGAAGGTGGTCGCCGGGCCTTCGTATTCGAGGTTCGCCGCCATCTTGAACTTGCCTGCGGAACGCGCCATTTGTTTCTGGTTCGCCATCGCCGCGGTGAACGCGGCATCGTCCACCGTCACACCGCGTTCGCGGCAGATGTCGGCGGTCAGGTCCAGCGGGAAGCCGTAGGTGTCGTGCAGCTTGAACGCGGTCTCGCCGTTGAACACCTTCACGCCCGCCTTGTCCATCTCGGCCAGATCGGCTTCGAGGATCGCCATGCCGTGCTCGATGGTCGCGAAGAAGCGCTCTTCTTCCAGCTTGAGGATGCCCTTCACGCGCGCCTGTTCGGCGACCAGTTCCGGGTAAGCCGCGCCCATCTGCTCCACCAGATCGGGCACCATCTTGTAGAAGAATGCATCGCGCGCGCCCAGCTTGTAACCGTGGCGAATCGCGCGGCGGATGATGCGGCGCAGCACATAGCCGCGACCTTCGTTGCCGGGGATCACGCCGTCGGCGATCAGGAAGGAGCAGGCGCGGATGTGGTCGGCCAGCACCTTCAGCGAAGGCGAATCCATGTCGGCGCAGTTTGTCTCACGCGCGGCGGCCGCGATCAGCGCCTGGAACAGGTCGATCTCATAATTCGCATGCACATGCTGCAACACCGCGGAGATGCGCTCCAGCCCCATGCCGGTGTCCACCGAGGGCTTGGGCAGCGGATGCATCACGCCCGCCTCGTCGCGGTTGAACTGCATGAACACGTTGTTCCATATCTCGATGTAACGGTCGCCGTCTTCCTCAGGGCTGCCGGGCAGGCCGCCGGGAATGTGTTCGCCGTGGTCGTAGAAAATCTCGGTGCAAGGACCGCAGGGGCCGGTGTCGCCCATCATCCAGAAGTTGTCGGACGCGTAGCGCGCGCCCTTGTTGTCGCCGATACGGATCACGCGATCCGGCGTCAGGCCCATCTCCTTGGTCCAGATGTCGTAGGCCTCGTCGTCCTCGGCATACACGGTGACATAGAGCTTTTCCTTCGGCAGTTTGAACACCTCGGTCAGCAACTCCCACGCGTACTTGATCGCGTCGCGCTTGAAGTAGTCGCCGAAGCTGAAGTTGCCCAGCATTTCGAAGAAAGTGTGGTGACGCGCGGTGTAGCCGACGTTCTCCAGATCGTTGTGCTTGCCGCCGGCGCGCACGCATTTCTGCGACGATGCGGCGCGGGTATAGGGCCGCTTGTCGAAGCCTAAGAACACATCCTTGAACTGGTTCATGCCCGCGTTGGTGAACAACAGCGTCGGGTCTTCATGCGGCACCAGCGAACTGGAGGCGACTACGGTATGGCCTTTGGAGGCGAAATAATCGAGGAACTTCTGACGTATCTCACTGCTTTTCATTTACTCACCAATCACTTAATGCGTTTCGATTCAGGCCGATCCAGACCGGCCGGGACAGCGCGCATCATACCATCCGCGGCCCTTGCGGATGCCGCGAAAAGCAGCCGTCATTGGGGTCAATTCCGGCTCGAAGCGCAGCTGGCGATTTACTCATCAACAATTGAAATCTCCCTACGACTACTGATTACACAGATTTAAGCTGCGCTCAATTTTTAACATCTGTCTTTTGAGGCCCAAGGGAGTCAACGAGCGCATGTTATGCGGGACTCGAAAATCAGCAACCAGTCCGTTATGCGCCTTCTCGGTCACCAAGTAGCAAATCCGATTCACATAATGAAACCCGGATGTGATCCATAGATCGTTGTCACAACCGCTTTCCACCACAGTCCACACATAATTTTTATCAAGGCTGCGAACCAACTCCAAATCAGCCCCGAAGGTTTCAAGGCCGAGCCCACCCCAAATATCATGCAATGCTTTGGGATGGCGATAAGGCACAAAGAACTTGTAAAAAGCATCCTCATGCAAAATGAGTGGTGTTAGCGCGTCAGTCATTTTTGCTGATTTGATTATCGACAAATAAATCTGCTCTATGGCGCGAAAGAAATTCGACGCTCGGCATGAATCGCTCTGGTAACTCAATAAACTTCCCGTTCAGTGGCGCTAGAACATCGTTTATAAATGGCTCGTCACGCCGCTTGAGCTCTTCTGACACAATGATCTTGAAATCATCGGTGAGCGTTATTAGCCCTTTGTCAAAAGCTCGATCATGAATCGCCGATAGACACAGTCCATTGCTTGGGTTCAAGCGATTCGCCTTATCTTTACTCCAAGGCACGATATGGCTGGCAATCAGCAAGCGAGGCTCGGACAAACCAGACATGCAGCAACGCCCCCGATAACTACTCAACACAGCACGACGAAAAAAACTTTGTTTGATGCGCTGTTCGGTAACAACCCGTCTCGTTTCTCCCGTGTAATCTTCTGGAACAAGCTGCTCGTCTGACTCGTCTTCAGACGGCTGCGTGCGATCAAGGTTACGCCTGAGCATTTCGCATTCCAAAGCAAGCTTTTCCCAATCGGCGTGAAATTCGGCCCATACCTCACGATCAAGATTAGACGCACCTTTCAAGCCTTTCCGGCCCGAGCTTGTTATTGCAGGATCAAGACTCGCAAAATTAACGAGTTTCATCGCTAATGCGTCAGGCGTTCGTCCAATCAGTTTTGCGAGCTGAATAATTTCAGGATTTCGACTGTGCAATCTTCCAAACGGAAGTTGGCAATAGAGATGAAATGCAAGCTTAAGTTGATCTGTAGTCCAACGGGATGTAGTCATGATGTACGCCCAAATTTAAGACAAAATTAAAGCGTCAGCCCAAGTTTGATGTCACAGCGCCGCCAGCGCCTTGATATGCGCCGCGGCGCTCCGCCCCAGCGCATGCAGCTCGTAGCCGCCTTCCAGCATGGACACGATGCGGCCTTGGGCATGTTTCGCCGCAACCTTCATCAGCTCGTCGGTCACCCAGGCATAGTCGCGTTCGGTCAGGCCCATCATGCCCATGTCGTCGTCGCGGTGAGCGTCGAAGCCGGCGGAGATCAGCAAAAATTCCGGCTGGAAAGCGTCCAGCGCCGGCAGCCAGTGCTGGGTCACCGCGTCGCGGAACTCCGCACCGCCGGTACCGGCGGGCAGCGGCACGTTGACGATGTGGTCGTTGCCGCTGCCCGCGCCGACATAGGGATAGAACGGGTGCTGGAAGGTGGAGCACAGCATCACGCGCGGGTCGTCGTGGAAGATGTGCTCGGTGCCGTTGCCGTGGTGCACGTCGAAGTCGGCGATGGCGACGCGGCTAAGGCCGTGGTGCGCCAGCGCATGCGCCGCGGCGACCGCGACGTTGTTGAAGATGCAGAAGCCCATCGCCCTGCCCCGTTCGGCGTGATGGCCGGGCGGGCGGATGTTGCAGAAGGCGTTGACGACTTCGCCCGACATCACCAGATCGACGCCCTGCACCGCCGCCCCGGCCGCGCGCAATGCGGCCTTGTAGCTGAACGGGTTCATCGAGGTGTCCGGATCGAGGTATACCGAACCCTCTCGCGGCGCCAGCAGTTCGACCGCATCGACATAGGCCGCGTCGTGCACGCGCAGCAGCTGATCTCGGGTGACTTCCGGCGCTTCGTAACGTTGCAGGTGGTCGAGTATCCCGGAGGCGATCAGTTGGTCCTCGATCGCATGGATGCGCGCCGGGGATTCGGGATGGTGTGCGCCCATGTCGTGCTTGAGACAGAGCGGATGGCTGATGTAGGCGGTATGCATGGCAATGAATTCTGTAGAGGCCGCAGGAAGTGTAATACTCAGGTGCTATCATATCCAACGAATCCATAACCAGAGCTAAAAAATCATGGGAAAACACTACCTCAACACGCTGTTCGCTCCAAAATCCGTCGCCGTATTCGGCGCCAGCGAACGAACCGACGCGGTCGGCCAGATCGTGTTTCAGAACATGCTGGAGAGCGGTTTTCAGGGCGAGCTCTACCCGATCAACCCGAAAAGCCCCGAGGTGCAGGGCAAGCGCGCCTATGCCAGCATCGCCGACATCGGCAAGCCGGTGGAGCTAGTAGTGATCGCCACGCCGCCGCAGACCGTGCCCGGCATCATCGAGGATTGCGGCATCCACGGCGTCAAGGCCGCGGTCATCATCACCGCTGGTTTCGGCGAGGCCGGCCCGGCCGGCGTCGCGCTGGAAAAACAGCTGATCGAAGCGGCCAGGCGCTACAACATCCGTCTGGTCGGCCCCAACTGCCTGGGCATCATGCGCCCCTCCATCGGCCTGAACGCCACGTTCAACAAGGGCGGCGCGAACACCGGCAACATCGCCTTCATCTCGCAGTCCGGCGCGCTGTGCACCGCGATCCTGGACTGGGCGCAGAGCAACGATGTGGGCTTCTCCAGCGTGGTGTCCATGGGCTCATCGACCGATGTGGACTTCGGCGAGATCCTCGACTACTTCATCTCCGACCCCAAGACCAGCAGCATCCTGATGTACATCGAAGGCATACGCAACGCGCGCACCTTCATGAGCGCGCTGCGTGCCGCCGCGCGCATCAAGCCGGTGATACTGGTCAAGGTCGGCCGCCATGCGGCGGGTTCGAAGGCCGCGATGTCGCACACCGCCTCGCTGGTGGGCGCGGACGATGTTTTCGACGCCGCCGTCAGCCGCGTCGGCGTGGTGCGCGTGCAGACCATCACCCAGCTGTTCACCGCCGCAAAGGCGCTGTCCTGCGGCTTCCGCCCGGTGGGCAACCGCCTCGCGATCGTCACCAACGGCGGCGGCCCCGGCGTGATGGCGACGGATCGCGCCGCCGATCTGGGGCTGGCGATGGCCACGCTGTCCGACGGCACCATCGAATACCTCAACCAGCACCTGCCGCCGAACTGGCCGCACAGCAACCCGGTGGACATCATCGGCGACGCGCAGGCGGACCGCTATCACCATGCGGTGAAGGCCTGCCTGGAGGATGAAAACGTGGACGGCGTGCTCGCCATCCTCACGCCGCAGGCGATGACAAAACCGCTGGAATCGGCGCAGGCGCTGATCGAACTTTCCAACACCCACAGCAAGCCGCTGCTGACCTGCTGGATGGGCGAGTCTCAGGTCGCGGAGGCGCGCAACGCCTTTGCGCAGGCGCACAAGCCGCATTTCCGCACGCCGGAACCGGCGGTCGAGGTGTTCTCGCACCTGTCCGCCTACTACCGCAACCAAAGGCTGCTGATGCAGATGCCCGGCCCCTTCGCGCATCACATCGAACCGGATGTCGAAAGCGCCCGCCTGATCATCGAAGGCGCGATGCAGGAGCACCGCAAGGTGCTGACCGAGATGGAATCCAAGGCGGTGCTGTCGGCCTTCCACATTCCGGTGGCCAAGACCATGGTCGCGCACTCGCCGAACGAGGCGCTGCTGATCGCGCAGCAACTGGGCTTCCCGGTGGCGATGAAAGTCAATTCGCACGACATCACCCACAAGAGCGATGCCGGCGGCGTGATGCTGAATCTGGGCAATGCGCACGAAGTGCGCGCCGCCTACCAGCACATCCACGACAACATCCAGCGCAATCGCCCCAACGCCAAGATGGACGGCATCTCCATCGAGCCCATGATCGTCAAGCCGAACGGCCGCGAGCTGATGATAGGCGTGACCAGCGACCCGGTGTTCGGCCCGGTGATCACCTTCGGCGCGGGCGGCACGGCAGTCGAGATCATGGGCGACCGCGCCGTAGCGCTGCCGCCGCTGAACAACTTCCTGGTGAAGGAGCTGATCGGCGAAACGCGCATTTCGAAGATGCTGGGCGCGTTCCGCAACATGCCGCCCGCCAACATGGAGGCGCTGGAAGACGTGCTGCTGCGCGTCTCGGAAATGCTCTGCGAATTGCCGCTGCTGCAAGAGATGGATATCAACCCGCTGATCCTCGACGAGAACGGCGCATTGGCCGCCGATGCGCGCGTGGTGGTGGGATACCGCCAGCCCAGCGCCGACCGTTACGCGCATATGGCGATCTATCCCTACCCCACGCATCTGGTGAGCCAATGGCAGCTGGCCGACGGCACCAACATCACGATACGCCCGATCCGCCCCGAGGACGCCGAGCTGGTGCAGAAGTTCGTGCACGACCTGTCGGAAGAATCCAAGTACTTCCGCTTCATGAACAGCATGCAGGAACTCACCGAGACCATGCTGGTGCGCTTCACCCAGATCGACTACAGCCGCGAGATGGCGCTGATCGCCGTGGCTGTCGAACAAGACAAGGAAGTCGAACTCGGCGTCGCGCGCTATGCGATCAACCCGGACGGCGATACCTGCGAATTCGCGCTGGTGGTGGCGGACAACATCACCGGCAAGGGGCTGGGGCAGAAACTGATGACCTCGCTGATGGAAGCGGCGCGCGCCAGCGGCCTGAAAACGATAGAGGGCGAGGTATTGAAGAACAACCACAACATGCTCAAGCTCATCAACCGCCTGGGTTTCAGCAGCAAGACCAGCGACGACGACCAGGGCATCATCAAGATCAGCAAACAACTTTAAAGAACCACATTCAGCGCAGAGCTCAACATGACTAAACCATCCAATAAGGCACCCCGCAAACCGCGCACCCCAAAGACCGCGACCAGACAGGTTGGACAGGGCGACATTTCGCCCGAGCAGAACCGCGAAGGCATAGATAACTTCGTCGTGAATGAAGCGGTCGACGCCGCCACGCTCGCCAAAACCGCGGCCGTCGAAGACATCGTCGCAACCCTCGGCCAGAGCGACACGCCCAGCCTCGCGAGATCGCTGGAAGCGATCATGGCCGGCGCTTCGCCGGAAGACGCCGCCGTGCTGCGCAAGGCGCTGCTGCAACAGCCGACGACCAGGGGCGCCGCCCATCCGGACGACGAGCTCGCGGGAGACTGGCGCGAAGGCGGCTACCCCTACAAGAACCTGATGTCGCGCAGGACCTACGAGAAACAGAAATACTCGCTGCAGGTCGAGTTGCTGAAGCTACAGGCTTGGGTCAAGGAGACAGGACAGAAAGTCGTCATCGTGTTCGAGGGGCGCGATGCCGCCGGCAAGGGCGGCACCATCAAGCGTTTCATGGAACACCTGAATCCGCGCGGCGCGCGCGTGGTCGCGCTGGAAAAACCCTCCGAGGTCGAGCGCGGCCAGTGGTACTTCCAGCGTTATGTCGAGCACCTCCCCACCGCCGGCGAGATCGTGCTGTTCGACCGCTCCTGGTACAACCGCGCCGGGGTCGAGCGCGTGATGAGCTTCTGCACCCCGGACGAATACAACGAGTTCATGCGCCAGACGCCGGAGTTCGAGCGCAACCTCGTGCGCAGCGGCATCCACCTGATCAAGTTCTGGTTCTCGGTCTCGCGCAAGGAACAGCACCGCCGCTTCGAAGAACGCAAGGTGCATCCGCTGAAGCAATGGAAGCTCAGCCCTATCGACCTCGCCTCGCTGGACAAATGGGACGACTACACCAAGGCCAAGGAGGCGATGTTCTTCTACACCGACACCGCCGACTCGCCGTGGACCGTGATCAAATCGGACTGCAAGAAGCGCGCGCGCCTGAACGCGATGCGCTACATCCTGCACAAGCTCCCGTATGACAAGAAGGACATCGACCACGTCGCCCCGCTGGATCCGCTGCTGGTCGGCCGCGCCCATGTGGTGTACGAAAAGGGCGAGAACAAGAACGCGCTGCTGTGACGGACATGAACGAACGATCCGACCTGATTACGCTGCGCGACCGGCTGCGTACCTTCGCCGCCGAGCGCGACTGGGAACAATTCCACTCGCCCAAGAACCTGAGCATGGCGCTGATGGTGGAAGTCGCCGAACTGATGGAACACTTCCAGTGGCTGACCGAGGCGCAATCGACCGAACTGCCGCCGAAGACGCAACAGGAGGTCGGCGAAGAACTGGCCGACTGCCTGCTGTATCTGGTGCGCCTGTCCGACCGACTGGGCGTGGACCTGAAAGCGGCCGCGCTGGAAAAACTGGAGAAGAACGCAAAGAAATATCCGGCGGAACAGGTGCGCGGCAATTCGAAGAAGTACACGGAATACTGAGGGGCTGCGGCGCAACACCCCTATATGCGGCGTATCATCGCCCCGCCAGCCAGTCCGCCATCCCCTGCCCCGCCGCGCGTCCGCTGGCGAAACAGGCAGTCAGCAGATAGCCGCCGGTCGGGGCTTCCCAGTCCAGCATCTCGCCCGCACAGAATAGGCCAGGCAATTCGCGCAGCATCAGGCCTTCGTCCAGCGCCTCGAACGGCACACCGCCCGCGCTGCTGATGGCTTCGGCCAGCGGACGCGGGGCGATCAGGCGCAGCGGCAGCGCCTTGATCGTCGCGGCCAGCCGCAACGGATCGTTCATCTCGTCGGCGCTCAATGCCTCGCGCAGCAGGTTGGCCTTGACCCCCTTCAGTCCGAGACGGCTTTGCAGATGGCTGGATAACGAACGCGAACCGCGCGGATGGCTGACCTCGGCCTGCACGCGTTCCTGACTCCAGTCCGGCAGCAGGTCGAGCAGCAGCACCGCATGACCGGCGCGGTCGATCTCATCGCGCAGCGCGGCGGACAGCGCATAGATCAGCCCCCCTTCGATGCCGCGTTCGGTGATTACGCATTCGCCGCGCTGCATCGCGCCGTCGGAGCATGCGGCGGCGACGGACTTCAACGGTTCGCCGACATAACGGCTGCGGAAGTGCGTGCTCCACTCGATGTCGAAGCCGCAATTGGACGGACGCAGCGGCGCGACCGCGATGCCGCGCTGCTTAAGCCACGGCAGCCATGCGCCGTCCGATCCGAGCTGCGGCCAGCTGCCTCCGCCCAGCGCGAGCACGACGCCATCTGGTCGCACCGTCGTCTCGCCCTGAGGCATTTCGAAACGCAACGCGCCGTCCGCATCCCAACCGCACCAGCGATGGCGCGCATGGAAACGCACGCCCTGCTCGCGCAGCCGGTGCAGCCACGCGCGCAGCAGCGGCGCGGCTTTCATTTCGACGGGGAATACGCGACCAGAACTGCCGACGAAGCTGTCTATGCCCAGCCCCTGCATCCATGCTCGTAATTCTTGCGGCGGGAAGGCGCGCACCATAGGTTCGATCTGTGCGCGGCGCGAGCCGTAACGCGCAAGCAGATCGTCCAGCGGCTCGGCATGGGTGATGTTCATGCCGCCCTTGCCCGCCATCAGGAACTTGCGGCCCACGCTAGGCATCGCGTCGTAGAGGTCGACCTGCACACCGCGTTGTGCCAGCACCTCCGCCGCCATCAGCCCGGCGGGACCGCCGCCGATGATCGCGACGTTCGATTTCATTTCAGGATACCGCCACCCGCGCCGCGCCCTCGCGCATAGCCCCGACGACAGCGACCTGCTCGAAACCGGCATCCCTGAAGCAACGCAGCACTGCGTCCGCTGCCTCGGGTGCGACGCTCACCAGCAGACCGCCGCTGGTCTGCGCATCGGCCAGCAGGCGCTGCTGCCATGTTTCCAGTTCCGGCGCGAAATCCACTTCGTGGCCGTAGCTCGCGAGGTTGCGGTCTATCGCACCGGGGCCTATGCCCTGCTGCGCCAGCGGCAGAGCCTCGGACAGCACCGGCACCCGGTCGAACTTCACTTCCGCACCCAGCGCAGAGCCGCGGCAGATCTCCAGCAGGTGGCCCAGCAGGCCGAAGCCGGTCACGTCGGTCAGCGCATGCACGCCTTCGATGCCGGAAAGTTCGCTGCCGACCCGGTTGAGCTTCGTGGTCGCGCCGATCATCTGCGCATAACCTTCGGCGGAGAGCATGTCCTTCTTCAGCGCCGCAGCCAGCACGCCCACGCCGATTCCCTTGCCGAGGATCAGTACATCTCCCGCCTGTGCCGCGCAATTCATCTTCAAACGGTCAGGATGCACGACACCTATCGCCACTAGGCCGTAGATCGGCTCGACCGAGTCGATGGAATGGCCGCCCGCGAGCGGGATGCCCGCGGCCTTGCACACCGCTTCGCCGCCCTGCAGGATGGAGCGTATGGTCTCTACCGGCAGCTTGTTGATAGGCATGCCGACGATGGCCAGCGCCATGATCGGCGTGCCGCCCATCGCATACACGTCGGACAGCGCGTTGGTCGCAGCGATGCGGCCGAAGTCGAACGGGTCGTCCACGATGGGCATGAAAAAATCGGTGGTGGCGATGATCGCCTGCTGGTCGTTGAGGCGGTACACCGCCGCATCGTCGCTGGTCTCGGTGCCCACCAGCAGGTCGGGGAACGGCAGTTTCGCCTTCGCTTCGCCCAGAATTTGCTGCAGCAGGCCCGGCGCGATCTTACAGCCGCAGCCGCCGCCGTGAGACAATTGGGTCAACTTCACTTCAGATGCATTCATTACCTTACCCGACTATGCTTTTCAAAACCGCGAACCTATCACAGCTGGGCGAATTTGACGAAATTATCGACGTGCGCACGCCCGCGGAGTTCGCCGACGACCACATCCCCGGCGCGATCAACTGCCCGGTGCTGTCTGACGAGGAGCGCATCACCGTCGGCACGCTGTACAAACAGGTGTCGCCGTTCGAGGCGCGCAAGGTAGGCGGCGCAATGGTCGCAAAGAACATCGCACGCCATCTGGAAACCGTGTTCCACGACAAGCCGAGATCATGGAAACCGATGGTCTATTGCTGGCGCGGCGGCCAGCGCAGCGGCGCGATGAGCATCATCCTCGCACAAGTCGGCTGGATGGCCCACAAGCTGGAAGGCGGCTACAAGACCTACCGCCGTGACGTGCTGGATCGGCTGGAGACACTGCCGCAGCAACTGAACTACCGCGTGGTCTGCGGCCCGACCGGTTCGGGCAAGAGCCGCTTGCTCGCGGCACTCGCCGAGACCGGACATCAGGTATTGGACCTCGAAGGACTGGCGCGACATCGCGGCTCAGTGCTGGGTAATATCCCGCAGCATCCGCAACCCTCGCAGAAGTGGTTCGACAGCCTGCTGCTGACAGCACTGCAAGGCTTAGACCCGGCGCGCCCGGTGTACGTGGAATCGGAAAGCAAAAAGATCGGCAGCGTCGCCCTGCCCGCAGCACTCTTCGATGCGATGCACGCAGCCGATTGCCTGGTGGTGGAAACGCCGCTGGAAGTGCGCGTCGCGGGCCTGCAGGAAGACTACCTCCATTACGTCAACGACCCGGCAGCGCTGATCGCGCAGCTGCAATCGCTGCACCAGTTCCACGGCGGCGAGAAGTTGCAGCACTGGAGCGAACTGATAAATGCCGGGGACTTTGCCGCATTCGTCGAAGAACTGCTGACGCAGCACTACGACCCGACCTACTTCCGCTCGCTGACCAAACACTACCCGAAACTGCCCGAGGCGCAGACCTTGACGCTGAACGACCTGTCGCATGCCGCACTGTGCGAGGCGGCCAAACAACTGTAGAGATGCGATTTAACCAGCGATATAGCTCGTAGGTCGGGTTAGGCCGCAGGCCGTAACCCGACGAATAAACATTTGCACAGAAGATGTCGGGTTACGCTACGCTAACCCGACCTACGAAGCTGATCCATATCGGGGCAGTCGCCCCTCAACCCTCGAACAGCCACGCATCCATCGCCAGCATGCCGAACGTCTTCACCCTGTTCAGGTGCTCTCCGTTGCGGATGTCGTCCGCCGCGCCCAGCGCGACGAACAGCGGCAGCAGGTGTTCTTCGTCGGGATGATTCTGCTCGGCATGCGGCGCGCGGCGGCGGTATTCGAGCAGCGCCTGCAGGTCTCCTTCCGCGATCCGCTGCGCGATCCAGTCGAGGAACTCCGTCACCCACGCGGGCGCGGGCTCATCTTCCGGATGCCGAAAAACGGCAGGCAGGTTATGGGTGATGCCGCCGCTGCCGACGATCAGCACGCCCTGTTCGCGCAAGGGACGCAACGCGCGCCCCAGCGCGACATGCCATGCTGGATCCCGGTTCGGTTGTATCGAAAGCTGCGCGACCGGCACGTCCGCCTGCGGATACATAAAGCTCAGCGGCACCCATGCGCCATGGTCGAAGCCGCGCATGTAATCCACTCGCGTCGGGATGCCGGCTTGCTGCAAGGCCGCTGCGGCAGCCTCGGCGATCTGCGGCGCGCCCGGTGCGGCATATCGCAACTTGAACAGATCGGCGGGAAAACCGCTGAAGTCGTGGATGGTCTCTGGCCGCACGGCACGGCTGACGGTCGGGACGGGGGTCTCCCAATGCGCCGAAATCATCAGGACGGCGGCGGGCCTGGGCAGGCGTTCCCCTAGCAGCCGCCAGGCGGCGCCAGTCTCGCCGCCGTTCAGCGGCAACGAGGGCGCACCGTGAGAGAGAAACAGCACCGGCATCATAGTCATCTCCTGAGCGTATAAATTTTTGTCGGCATCCTAGCATGCCGACATGCCGAATCGCTTCCGGCTAAAATGCAGCCTGAAATTCAGGAGCAACGATCATGGAATACCGGCGACTAGGCGCAAGCGACTTGCATGTTTCGGCATTGGGCCTCGGCACGATGACCTTTGGCGAACAGAACAGCGAGGCGGAGGCGCATGCCCAGCTCGACTACGCGGTGTCGCGCGGCGTGAACTTCATCGACACCGCCGAGATGTACCCGGTCGCGCCGCGCGCCGAGACCGTGCACCGCACCGAGAGTTACATCGGCGAGTGGCTGAAGCACCAGCAACGCGACAAGCTCATCGTCGCCACCAAGATCGCCGGTCCCGGACGCGGCTTCGCGTGGATACGCAACGGCCCGCGCATCGACCGCGAACAGGTCAACGCAGCGATAGACGCCAGCCTGCGCCGCTTGCAGACCGACTACGTCGACCTCTACCAGATCCACTGGCCGGACCGCTATGTGCCTATGTTCGGCGCGACCGGCTACGACGCCGCGCAGGAACGCGACAGCACGCCCATCGCCGAGCAATTGCAGGTGCTGGCGGAACTGGCGCAGGCCGGCAAGGTGCGCCATATCGGGCTTTCCAACGAGACGCCCTGGGGCGTGATGGAATTCGTGCGCTGCGCGGAACAGCTCGGCCTGCCGAAGATCGTGTCGATACAGAACGCCTGCAACCTGATGAACCGCACCTTCGAGAGCGGCCTCGCGGAAGTCTGCCGCCACACGGACGTCGGCCTGCTCGCCTACAGCCCGCTGGCGTTCGGCAGGCTCACCGGAAAATACCTCGCCGACCCGCAGGCGCATGGCCGCCTGACGCTCTATCCCAACTTCGGCCTGCGCTACAACAAACCCAACGTGCCCGCCGCGACGAAGGAGTACGTGGACATCGCCAACGAAGCTGGACTCGTTGCCGCACAGATGGCGCTGGCTTGGGCGCGCACCCGCTGGTACACAGCCAGCGTGATCCTCGGCGCGACCAGCCTGGCCCAGTTAAAGCAGAACCTGGACAGCATGGAGCTGCAACTGTCCGCCGAGGTGCTTGAGCGCATCGAGGCTGTGCACCGTGTCTATCCGAACCCAGCGCCTTAGCAAGCCGGAACCGGCAGAAGCGTATAATCACGCGACACTAACAAGTCGGGACGACACCGACGATACAGCGACTCGACCAGAACCATGCCAAATCCGCTCGCATCCCTGCGTACCAAGGACATCGCCGCACTGATCGGCTTTGCCCTGTTGTACGCGCTGTTCGTCAAACTGGTGCTGGCCTACCTGACCACGGACGGCAATATCTCGCCGGTATGGATACCCAGCGGACTGGGCGTCGCGGCAGTACTGCTCGGCGGACGCAAATACCTGCTGCCTGTTTTTTTCGGCGCATTGCTCACTTACCTTTCCATCGGCAGACCGCTTGCCGCCTCGTCGCTGGTCGCGTTGAGCAATGTTGCGGAACCGTTGCTGGTTTCATGGCTGCTGTCGCGTTCCGGGCGCTTCGATCTGAAGCTGGACAAGGCGACGGACTATCTCTGGCTGGTGATCGCCGGAACGTTCGCCTCCGGCGTCGCGGCGGCGATGGGCGTCTCCACGCTGCTGTTCAACGGCATCGTCACCCCCGCCCAGTTCCCCCACGGCCTGATGCTGTGGTGGATGGGCAACCTGCTGGGCATCGTGCTGATCGCACCGCTGCTGCTGATCTGGCGCACCTGGCCCGCCGGATGGTTCAACAACCCGGCGCGCATACTGGAAACCGCGGCGCTGATCGGTTCTTCGATATTGCTGGCGGGCATGATATTCAACGGCTGGCTGAGCGAACTGCTGGATCTGACGCAGCGTTCCCACCTGATGATGCTGCCGATCACCTGGGCCGCGATCCGCTTCGGTCGCCACGGCGTGTCGCTGCTGCTGTTGCAGGCCGCGCTCCAGGCCTTGCTGGGCGCGATCGGCGGAACCGGCCATTTCGCGAACGACATCGCCGAGACGGAACTCGTCAATTACTGGACCTATGTGATGACCGGCTCCTTCGTCGGCATCGTCCTCGGCACGATCTTCCGCGAACGCAGGCTGAACGAACGCAAACTGGCCGAGAGCCAGGCGCAGATGCAGGCCATCCTCGACCATGCGCCGGTCGGCATCTGGCTGGTCGGCACCGACGGGCGCTACCGTTTCGTCAACAAGCAGTTCTGCGATGCGGTCGGCGTCCCCGAGCAAAGTTTTCTCGAAACCGACAACCTGCGCGAGCTGATGGGCAGTGAGATGGCCGAGAGCTGTCTGCATTCCGATCATGCATGCCTCGCACAGGAACAGCCGCATGTCTCGCAGGAAACCCTGACGCTGACCGATGGCCGCCTGCATGTGCTGGAGGTCACCAAGGCAAAACTGCGCGACCCGCGCGGCGAAATGACCGGCATTATCGGCATCTCGATGGACATCACCGCGCGCAAACAGGCGGAAGACATGATCTGGCACCAGGCCAATTTCGACATGCTGACCGGCCTGCCCAACCGCCACATGTTCCGCGACCGGATGGAACAGGGCATCAGCAAATCGCACCGCAGCACCCTGCCGCTGGCGCTGTTGCTGATCGATCTGGACCGCTTCAAGGAAGTGAACGACACGCTGGGCCACGACATGGGCGACAAGCTGCTGGTCGAGGCCGCGCAACGCATCGTCGGCTGCGTGCGCGAATCGGACACCGTCGCCCGTCTGGGCGGCGACGAGTTCACCGTGATCCTGTCCGAGCTGGAGAACATCCACAGCATCGAACGTATCGCGCAAAAAATTCTCGACAAGCTGACCTCCCCGTTCACGCTGGGGCACGATATCGCCTACGTCTCGGCCAGCATAGGCATCGCGCTCTATCCGGACGACGCAGACAACATCGAATCGCTGCTCAAGCACGCCGACCAGGCCATGTACCAGTCGAAAGACCAAGGGCGCAACCGCTACAGCTATTTCACCCCCGCCTTGCAGCAAAACGCGCTGAAACGCCTGCACCTCACCAACGACCTGCGCAGCGCGCTGGCCGGCGAGCAACTCATCGTTCACTACCAGCCCATCGTCGAACTGGCGACCGGCGACATCCACAAGGCCGAGGCGCTGGTGCGCTGGCAGCATCCGACCCAGGGCCTGATCGGCCCGACCGACTTCATCCCGCTGGCGGAAGAAAGCGGCCTGATCGTCGAAATCGGCGACTGGGTATTCCATCAGGCCGCCCGCCAGAGCAAACGCTGGCAGTTGGCCCACAACGCCGCATTCCAGATCAGCGTGAACAAATCTCCGGCGCAGTTCCGCAGCGGCACCTCAGCTTCCAGCAAATGGCTGCCGCTGCTGGAAGAACTGGGTCTGGGCGGGCGCGGCATCTCTATCGAAATCACCGAAGGCCTGCTGCTGAACGCAGAGGGAAATACCAAGCACAAACTGAGCGCCTACCGCGACGCCGGCATACAGATCGCCATCGACGACTTCGGCACCGGCTATTCCTCGCTGGCCTATCTGAAGGAATTCGACATCGACCACCTGAAGATCGACCAGTCCTTCGTGCGCAACATGGAGAACGATCCCGATGCGCTGGCGCTATGCGAAGCCATCATCGTGATGGCGCACAAACTGGGATTGAAAGTCATCGCGGAAGGAGTGGAGACCGAAGCGCAGCGCGACCTGCTCAAGCGGGCCGGCTGCGACTACGCGCAAGGCTACCTGTTCTCCAGACCGGTTCCCGCCGCAGAACTGGACCTGCTGCTGCAACGCGGAAAAACGCTCGGAACAGCCCCCTAGAAACTAGCGCGCGGCGGCGGCCGGCTGCTCGCCGTAACGCAGCTCGGCGAACTGCCGCTGCGCATCCTGCAGCTCGTCCGCCGTCAGCAGCACCGGCCCGCCCGCCTGCAACGCGCGCAGGTACTGCTCGGCCAGCGTCTCGACCTCGACCGCGAGCTTGAACGCATCGGCCAGATTCTTCCCCGCCGCGATCATGCCGTGGTTCGCCATCAGGCAGGCGCGGCGGCCTTGCATCGCCTCCAGCACCGCATCGGACAGCGCCTGGGTGCCGAAGGTCGCATAACCCGAACAACGGATGCAGTCGCCGCCCGCCATCAGGATCATGTAATGGAACGGCGGGATGTCGCGACGCATGCAGGCCAACGTGGTCGCCGCGACCGAATGGGTGTGGATCACCGCGCCAAGCTCGGGGCGATGCGCGTAGATGTCGCGATGGAACAACCACTCGCTCGAAGGCTTCAGTGTGCCGCTTGCCTCGCCGTCCGACGACAACAACACCATATGGTCGCCGGTCAGCCCCTCCGCGCCCATACCGGACGGCGTGATCAGCATGCCGTCGCCGCAGCGCACGCTGAGGTTGCCGGACGAGCCGCGATTCAGTCCCTGCGCGTCCAGCTTCTTCGCGACGCGCGCGAGCTCGCCGCGTAGTTGGTTTTCGTTCATTTCAAACACTCCATCGCGATCCCTCTCCCGGCCTTCGGCCACCCTCTCCCGCAAGCGGGAGAGGGGCCGGGGGAGAGGGTTATTTCAATATCAGCATCGCCCCAGCATTCGCCGCAACCACACCGCGCTCGGTAATCAGCCCGGTCACCAGCCGCGCGGGCGTCACGTCGAAGCCGTAGTTCGCCGCGCGCGACCCCGTCGGCGTGACCTGCACCCTGCGCACCTGCCCGTCGTCGCACAGCCCGGCGATATGCGTCACTTCTTCCTGCGCGCGCTCCTCGATGGGAATCTCCTTCACGCCGTCGTTCAGCGTCCAGTCTATGGTCGGCGTCGGCAGGCCGATGTAGAACGGGACATTGTTGTCGTGCGCGGCCAGCGCCTTCAGGTAAGTACCGATCTTGTTGCACACATCGCCCGTCGCTGTCACGCGGTCGGTGCCGACAATAGCCATGTCCACCAGTCCGTGCTGCATCAAATGACCGCCCGCGTTGTCCACGATCACCGTATGCGGCACGCCGTGCTGACCCAGTTCCCAAGCGGTCAGGCTCGCGCCCTGGTTGCGCGGCCGCGTCTCGTCCACCCACACATGCAGCGGCACGCCCGCGTCGAACGCCGCATAGATGGGCGCGAGCGCCGTGCCCCAGTCCACCGTCGCCAGCCAGCCGGCGTTGCAATGGGTCAGGATATTGACCACGCCGCTGCGACCGTCGCGCAGCTTGGCAGCGTGCATATCGCGTATCAGCTCCGCACCGTGCCGACCGATGGACGCATTGATTTCTACATCTTCATCGGCGATGCGCGCCGCCTCCAGCCAGGCGGCTCCCGCACGCTCAGATTCCGGCAACGGCGCGAGAAACGCGCGCATGCGCTCCACGCCCCAGCGCAGATTCACCGCCGTCGGCCGCGCCGCCAGCAACACGCCGCAACTCGCCTCCAGCGCCGCATCCGATGCGTGATGCCGCATCGACAGCGCCACGCCGTAAGCCGCCGTCACGCCGATCAGCGGCGCGCCGCGCACCCACATGTCGCGTATCGCCCGCTCCGCGTCGCGCATGTTTTCAAGCCGCACCGTGACGAACTCGTGCGGGAGTTTGGTTTGATCAATGATCTCCACCGCCCCGTCGGCGGTGGGCCAGATCGTGCGATAGGGTTTGCCGTTAACTTTCATGATGTCCTCGTAGGGGCGCGATTCATCGCGCCCGGATTTGTTGCCATTCCCAAAAGGACGCGATGAATCGCGCCACTACATTGATCGCTCTCGAATTCGCAGTCTCGTAGGTCGGGTTAGCGCAGCGTAACCCGACGCATTGCGTCATCAATCCGCCTCGTCGGGTTACGGCGCAAAACGCCTAACCCGACCTACGTTTAATCTCCCTCGAACTCACAGAGGGCAAAGACTTTTTGTCCCATCTTCTCCAGCCTCGCCCTGCCGCCGATATCCGGCAGGTCGATGACGAAGCAGCATTCCACTACGATACCGCCCATGTCTTCGATGAGTTTGACGGCGGCTTCGGCGGTGCCGCCGGTAGCGATGAGATCATCCACCAGCAACACGCGGTCGCCCTTCTGGATAGCGTCAGTATGGATCTCGATGCGGTCGGTGCCGTATTCGAGTTCGTAATCGCGGCCTATGGTCTCGGCGGGCAGTTTGCCTTTCTTGCGGATGGGCACGAAGCCTTTTTCCAGCACGTAGGCGACCGGTGTGCCGACGATGAAGCCGCGCGATTCAATGCCGGCGATCTTGTCGATCTTCATGTCCTTGTAGCGATGGGCGATCTCCTGCACCGTGGCGCGCAGGCCGATAGGGTCTTTCAGCAGCGTGGTGATGTCGCGGAACATGATGCCCTGCTTGGGATAGTGCGGGACGGTGCGGATACGGGATTTGATAGGCATATGTTCTTCCTCTAATTTAAGAGCATTAATTTGATCTTGTAACAACATCCATTGTAGGAGCGGGCCATGCCCGCGATTGTTTGTCTGTTCGCGGGCATGGCCCGCTCCTACTGTTTCAGCATGCGGCCTGCGACTGCGGACAGTTTCTCAACCAGCGCCTGGTCGCGTGCTTCCGGGGCGGTGAGGATGGCGTGTTGCAGTGCGCTGCGGCAGCCGCATTGGCAGGCCGCGGCGTCGCCCAACACTCTCGGTGCGACGCTTTTCACCAGTGCGCGCGCCTTGTCGGCGTTTTCCAGCAGCACCTTGACGATGGCGTCAACGGTGACGTCGTCGTGATTGGGGTGCCAGCAGTCGTAGTCGGTGACCATCGCGACGGTGGCGTAGCAGATCTCCGCTTCGCGCGCGAGCTTGGCTTCGGGCATATTGGTCATGCCGATCACGTCGCAGGCCCAGGTGCGGTACAGCTCGGATTCGGCGAGGCTGGAAAACTGCGGGCCTTCCATCGCCAAGTAGGTGCCGCCGCGTGCGACCTGGATGCCGATCTGCTGAGCCGCATCGTAGAGATGCTCGCCCAAGCGTCCGCACACCGGGTGCGCCATCGACACATGCGCGACCAGGCCGTTGCCGAAGAAACTCTTCTCGCGTGCGAAGGTGCGGTCGATGAACTGGTCGACGATGACGAACATGCCCGGCATCAGGTGTTCGCGCAAGGAGCCGACCGCGCTGACCGAGACGATGTCGGTCACGCCGAGACGCTTCAACGCATCGATATTCGCGCGGAAGTTGATGTCGGTCGGCGACAGCTTGTGCCCGCGCCCGTGGCGCGGCAGGAAGGCGATGGACTGGCCGTTCAGTTCGCCGATCAGCACCTCGTCGGACGGCTCGCCGAAAGACGATTCCGCCTTCACCCAGCGCGTATTCTCCAGCCCTTCGATGTTATAGACACCGCTGCCGCCGATGATACCCAGCATGTTTTTCTCTCCCTTTTGGTTCGTTATGTCTTTACCGGTACTCGCGCGGTCAGCGCGCACATCAGCTCGTAGCTGATCGTCCCGGCTGAGGTCGCCACTTCTTCTATCGGCATGCCCTCGCCCCACAGCGTGACCGGCGTGCCGACGCCGGCTTGCGGCAATGTGCTCAGATCGACGAACAGCATGTCCATCGACACGCGTCCCAGCGTGCGCGTGCGCTGCCCGCCGACCAGCACCGGCGTCCCGTTCGGTGCATGCCGCGGATAGCCGTCGGCATAGCCGCAGGCGACGATGCCGATACGCATCGAGTGTTCTGCGCGGAACAGCGAGCCGTAGCCGACTTCGTCGCCGCTGCGCAGTTCCTGCACCGCGAGTATGCGGCTGCTCAGCGTCATCGCCGGACGCAGGCCGAGTTCCGCCGCGGTCTTGTCGGCGAACGGGGACGCGCCGTAGAGCATGATGCCGGGACGCACCCAGGTGCCGTGGGTTTGCGGATAGCGCAGCAGTGCGGCGGAATTCGCCAGCGAACGCGGCAATCGGTATGCGCCCGCGGCCGCATTGAACAAGTCGAGTTGTGCGGAGACGCCGCGCACTTCGTCGGCGTTGGCGAAGTGCGTCATCAACGTGAGCTCGCGCACCGCGCCGTGACGCTTCAGGCGCTCCACCGCCTGCCCCAGCTGCTGCGGCGCGAACCCCAGGCGATTCATGCCGCTGTTGACCTTGAGCCAGACATCCAGCGCACCGCGACGGGGGTAGGCGTCCAGCAGATCGATCTGCCAATCGCTGTGGATCACGCAGGCGATGTCGTATTCGGCGAGCAGCGGCAGGTCGTCCGCCTCGAAAAAACCTTCCAGCAGCAGTATCGTCTGGCGGTAGCCCGCCTCGCGCAACCGTATCGCATCCTGGATGTCCAGCAACGCAAAGCCTTCCGCATCCGACAGCGCCTCGGCCACGCGCAGCAGGCCGTGACCGTAGCCGTTCGCCTTGATCACCGCCATCATGCGGGTGGCAGGCGCGGCACGGCGCGCGACCCGCAGGTTGTTCTTCAGGGCATCGAGGTCGATGCGGGCTAGTATCGGGCGGGGCATGAAAACGGGGCAGTGACAAGTGTTTTAGATAGGCGCGAATGATAGCAGGGGCAATGCTTTCGTGATATAAAACGGCCTGATTAAAAAACTTCCGTTGAATGAATCCCGGTCCCTACATCCTCCTTGCGGCGCATTCTCTCCGGTTACGGCCGGACTGCTCCGCAGTCTTTAACGTGCTGCGCACATCAGCTTCCGCCGAAAGAACATGAATCGCGGCTTCTACATCATTCTGGCAGCCCAGTTCTTGTCCGCGCTCGCCGACAATGCCCTGCTGTTCGCCGCCATCGCCCTGCTCAGCGACCTGAGCTCGCCGGCCTGGCATACGCCGGTATTGCAGCAAGGATTCATCTTCTCCTACATCGTGCTGGCGCCGTTCGTCGGCGCGTTCGCCGATTCGCTGCCCAAGGGGCGGGTGATGTTCATCAGCAACCTGATCAAGCTGTCGGGCTGCATCGCGATGCTGATCGGCGTCCATCCGCTGCTGGCCTACGGCCTGGTCGGCCTGGGCGCGGCGGCCTATTCGCCGGCCAAATACGGCATCCTGACCGAATACCTGCCGCCCGACCAACTGGTCAAGGCAAACAGCTGGATGGAAGGCCTGACCGTCGCGGCCATCGTGCTCGGCGCAATCGTAGGCGGCATCCTGATCAGCCCGTCCCTGTCTGCGCCGCTGCTGCAGACACTGAACATCCCGATGATAGACAGCATCGCCAAACTGGCGATCCTGGTGATCGTGCTGATCTACATCGCCGCCGCGCTGTTCAATCTCTACATCCCGCATGTGCCTATCGACCACAAGCCGTTCAGCCGTAACCCGATCGCGCTGACCAAGGACTTCTGGCACTGTTTCCGCCTGCTGTGGAAAGACCCGCTGGGCCAGGTCTCGCTGGCGGTGACCACGCTGTTCTGGGGTGCAGGTGCGACGCTGCGCCTGCTGGTGCTGGGCTGGGCAGCCATCGCGCTGCAGTACGACATCAGCCAGGCGGCCCAACTCACCGCCTGGGTCGCGATCGGCATCGCCATCGGCTCGGTGCTGGCGGCCCGGTACATCAAGCTGGAACATTCGGTGAAGGTGCTGCCGGTAGGTATCGCGATGGGCGTGATGGTGTTGCTGATGATACCGGTGACGGACAGCACCCTGGCAGTGCTGCTGCTGATCGCCATCGGCGCGATGGGCGGCTATTTCGTCGTGCCGATGAACGCACTGCTGCAGCATCGCGGCCACCTGCTGATGGGCGCCGGACGCTCCATCGCTGTGCAGAACTTCAACGAGAACCTGAGCATCTTCGCGATGCTCGGACTGTATGCGGTGATGCAGAAGATGGAGTTCCACATCTACCTGATCATCCTGGTGTTCGGCCTGCTGCTGTCCGGCATCATGACCGCGCTGTATAAACGGCACGGGCACGACCAGGACAAAGGGCAGATGTAGCAGACTGTTGATAAACTACTGCGGTGTCCATCTGCGGCGTTGCGCGGTGCTCGAAATCCTCATGTACTGAAAGTACATTCCGGTTTCTGCGCTCCGTGCGCCTTGCATCTGGCCATCCTCGCTACGTTTCTCAGCAGTCTGCTAAGAGCCTGCACAGCAAACATCGCTACTGCAACCCGCCCAGCGACTTCTCGAACTCCTCCACCGGCACCGGCTTGCTGAACAAGTAGCCCTGATAGGCGGCACAGCCATGTATCTTCAGGAACATGTGCTGCACCTCGGTCTCCACGCCTTCCGCGACGACATCCAACCCGAAGTTCTGCGCCAGGTCGATGATCGTGCGCACCATCACCGCATCGGCGGTATCGCTGGCGATGTCGCGCACGAAGCTCTGGTCGATCTTGAGCTGGTCCAGCGGCAGCTGCTTGAGATAGGACAGCGAGGAATAGCCGGTGCCGAAATCGTCCATCGACAGCTTCACGCCCAGCGCCTTCAACGCATGCATCTTGGCGACGACGTCGGCGACGTCGCTCATCACCACACTCTCGGTCAGCTCCAGCTTCAACCGCGACGGATCGATACGATACCGGGTCAGCAGACCGGAGACCTGCCCAACGAAATCCTGCTGGCGGAACTGCGCCGCGCTGACGTTGACCGCGATGCTCAGTTCGCGCGTGACTCGGTAATTGCACCATCTCGCCAGCTGGGCGCAGGCTGTCTCCAGCACCCAGCCACCGATATCCAGGATCAGCGAACTCTCTTCGGCGATCGGAATGAATTGACCCGGTGCGACCATGCCGCGCTTGGGATGCAGCCAGCGCACCAGCGCCTCCACGCCCAGCGGACGGAACTCGCGGTCCACCTGCACTTGGTAATACAGCTGCAATTCTCGGTTGGGGATCGCGTTGCGCAGATCCGCTTCCAGCATCGAGCGGGTCTCCACCGCGAGCTGCATCGCCGGATCGAAGAAACGCACCGCATTGCGGCCGGATTCCTTGACCTGATACATCGCCATGTCGGCCTGCTTGAGCAACACCTCGACCGGCTCGCTGCTGCCCCGGTACAGGCTCACGCCTATGCTCGGCGAACTGCGATGCACGTTGTCCTTGAGCTGATACGGCTCGGCCAGCGATACGCGTATCTTCTCGGCGATCAGCGCGACACGCTGCGAAGCCTCGGCAAAATCCCTGCCCAGCTCCTCGATCAGGATCACGAACTCGTCGCCGCCCAGTCTGGCCACGGTATCGACCTCGCGCACGCAGCCCTTGATGCGCTGGGCCACCTCGATCAGCAGCAGGTCGCCGTAATCATGCCCCAGCGTATCGTTCAGCACCTTGAACCTGTCCATATCGAGGAACAGCAGCGCGCCGCAGGACTGGCTGCGTGCCGACACCGACAGCGCCAGGTTCAGCCTGTCCAGCAGCAGGCGGCGGTTCGGCAACTGGGTCAATGCATCGTAGAACGCGAGGTTGCGTATTTCCTCCTCCGCCTGCTTGCGCGCGGTGATGTCGCTGAAGATCGCGACATATTCGGTGGTCTCCCCCTGCGTGTTCCTCACGGCGGTAATGGTCAGCCACTTCGGGTAGACCTGCCCGCCCTTGCGCCTGTCCCACATCTCGCCGGTCCAGCCGCCATCCTCTTTCAGCTGCCGCCACATCTCGGCATAGAAAGCCTTGTCCTGCCGCCCGGAGCTTAGGATGCGCGGGTTTTTGCCCAGCACCTCCTCGGCGTGGTAACCGGTGGTTTCCTCGAAGGCATGATTGACGCGCAGGATATTGCCGTCGACATCGGTGATCATGATCGCCTCGTGCGTCTCGAAGGTCGCCGCCGCGATACGCAACCTGTCCTCGGCGAGCTTCTGCTCGGTGATATCCTGCATCGCGCCTAGCGAGCGTAGCGGCCTTCCCGACTCGTCGAAATCGCTGCTGCAGTGCTCGCGCACCCATTTGACGTGCCCGACCGACGTCAGCAGGCGATGCACCACATCGTAGGGCTGGCGATCCGTCAGCGACTGCGTATAGGCCTGATTGACCTTGTCGCGATCATCCGGATGGATCGCATTCAGGAAGTTCTCGTAGGACGGCGAGAACTGCGCCGGATCGAGCTCGAAGATGCGGTATATCTCGTCCGACCAGCGCAATTCTCCGCTGACCAGGTTCAGCTCCCAGCTGCCCAACTGCCCCAGCCGCTGGGCCTCGTTCAGCATTTCCTGATTGTGCTGCAACTCGATCTCCGCACGCTTGCGTTCGGTGATGTCGCGGCAGAAAACGAAGAACTGCCCCGCTTCAGACTCATAGGTCGTCGAAACCTCGATGTCGATCACATGCCCATCCTTATGGCGATGGCGGGTCTCGAAATGGTCATATCCCTGCGCGATGATCTTTTCGATATGCGCACGCACATCCATGCTGGCTTCCTGCGCCTCCAGCTGGCTGATGTGCATCGTCAGCAGCTCGTCCACCGAATAGCCGGATATCTTTGCGTAAGCCTCGTTCACCTCGATCAGCTTGCCCTGCGTATCGGTGACCCAGAACCCTTCCTGCGCGGTATCCAGCACGATCTTGTGGCGCAGCAGCAGCGCTTCCGCGCGCTTGCGCTCGGTGATGTCTGCGATCACCGCGGCCAGCGCATATGGCTGGCCGTTGGCATCGTTGACCACGAACACTTCGGACTCCGTGTCGCGCAAGTCGCCGCGGCTATCGGTCAGCGATATCTCGCCGGACCAGATACCCTCGCGCAGCACCGTCGGCAGCACCGTATCGCGCCAGTACGTCAACTGCGCGCCGCGCAGGAAGTCATCGATACGATGCTCGCCCAGCACTTCCGGCGGCACCGCCAGCAACTCGCAGAGCGCTTGGTTGCCGTAGGTCAGCTGCCCGTCCAGCAGCCCCATGCCCATCGCGTTCGACGAACTGTCCATGAATCGCTTGTACAGCACCAGTTCGTTGTTGCTGACCTGCAAGGTCTGCTCGGTGTGCATGCGCTCGACGACTTCTTCCTGCAACTGCTCGTTGGTCACGTTCAACTCGCGGGTGCGCTCCTCGATGCGCTCTTCCAGCGACTGGTAAAGCACCTGCAGGTTCTGGGCCATGCGGTTGAAGGCGCGCGCCAGTATGCCGATCTCGTCCGTTCCGGACTCGTCCACCCGCCGGGACAAGTCCCCCCCGGCGATCTGGCCCGCCGCATGGGCGAAGTCCCTGAGCGATTGCACCATGGCACGCCCCCAGTAGAGCGCGACCAGACCGGCCAATAGCGTCAGCGTCAGCAGCGCCCCGGACAGCAAGGCACGCTGCCGGTAAAGCGACGCGAATGCCTCGTCGGCATCCATCTTGACCACCACCCCCCAGCGCAGCTCCGGCAGGTAACGCCAGGCGGCGACCACCTGTTTGCCGCTGTAGTCGGTGACCAGTCCGCTGCCGCGCAGCCCCTGCAAGGCGAAGCGCATCGGGCTGACCGAGGTCTTGAGGTCTATCCTGAGCTTCATCGCCGCCTGCGGATCGTGACGCATCGGGGCGACGAATAACGCCTCTCCGCTGTCCGTCAGCTTGGCAAGCGTGGTCTCCCCGGTCGCACCCAGGCCGTTCAGATCCCCCGTCACCCGATAGATGCTGCCAGTGCCGAGTTGCAGCGCGACTACCCCCTGCAGTTTGCCGCCGCGCAGTACGGGCGCGGTGATGAAGGCTGCCGCCGCGCCGGAAGGTGCATAGGGTTCGAAATCGGAGATGCTGCTCTCCAGCGTCATGCGCGTCTGGCCGAATGCGCGGGCGAGCTGCGAGGAGCGGTAAGGCCCGTCGAGCAGGTTGGTCGCGAAATCCGCCTCATGCTTGTCGGTATAGACGATATCGCCTTCCGGGGAAATCAGGAACACGTCATAGAACAACGTGCCATCGTCGATATAAGTGGAAAGATGATCGCGTATGGCTTGGTCGGCCTGACGATATTGCAGCGAGTCCGGGCCATGCTGCCGGTACGCGCCCAGCAGCTCGCCCATCGCCTGCGCGGTGCTCGGCTCACGCGCCAGGATATGCGCATCGCGGACGCGCTCGGACAGATAAGTCTTGATCAGCAGCAGCCTGCGGTCCGCCAGGCGCGACATGCGTCCCAGCGCCTCCTCGCGCAACGTGGCCTCGCTCTCCAGCAGCGTCAGCACGCCGAACAGCGACAGCGGCAGCAATGCGACGACCACGAACCAGAGCAGGAACCGCCGGGTCAGCGTAGCGAATCTCATCGCGCCTCCCCCATCAAGGACTGCTGCACCGCCAACCATTTTGGACGGCTGCGATAGAACGGGAACGGCGCAGGCTGCACCGCGCCAGCGGATTCCCAAACGATGCGGAATTGCCCGTCAGGGAGCGCTTGGCCGATGCGCACCGACTTCCACAGGTGGCCGTTACCGAAATCCACCGCCAGCATCCCTTCGGGCGCCAGCATGGACTGATGGGCCAACGCGGTCTTCACCAGCACCAGGTCGGTCGTTCCCAGTTCGCGCACGCTGTTCAGCCACAGTTGCACGCCGACGTAGCTCGCCTCCATAGGGTCGTCCAGCACGCGTTGCGGACCGAAGCGGCGCTTGAAGCGCGCGACGAACTCCCGGTTCTCCGGACTATCCACGCTCTGGAAATAATTCCACGCCGCATAATGCCCGGCCACCAGTTGCGTCCCCATCGCCGCCAGCTCCACTTCGGCGATGCTGGTCGAGAACACGGGAATCTGTTCCGCGGTGTTCCCCGTTGCATGCAGCGCCCTGAAGAAAATCCGGTTGCCGTCGCCGTTCAGGGTGTTCAGCACGAAATCCGGACGCAGCCGCACGATGTCCTGCACCGCCGCATCCATATCGGTCGCGCCCATCGGGACATAGCGCTCTCCCATCAGCTGCCCGCCCTGCGCGAGCAGCACGTCCTTGACCATCTGGTTGGCGGTGCGCGGGAACACGTAATCCGAACCGATCAGGTAGAAGCGCTTGCCCTTCTCGCGCATTGCCCACAGCGACATCGGGATGATTTGCTGGTTGGGCGCCGCACCGGTGTAGACGATGTCCGGGGATTGCTCCAGACCTTCGTACTGCATAGGGTAGAACAACAGGTGGCGGTGCTTTTCGACGACGGGCTTGACCGCCTTGCGGCAAGCCGAGGTCCAGCAGCCGAACAACGCCTGCACCTTGTCCTGAACGATCAGTTTTTCCGCGCGTTGCGCGCAGTACCCGGCGTCCGAACGGCAATCCTCGACGACCATCTCGATCTTTGCGCCGTCCAGTCCGCCAGCCTCGTTCGCCTCCTCGACCGCCATCCGGATCGCATCCACCAGCGGCGTTTCGCTGGCCGCCATCGTGCCGGTCAGCGAATGCAGCACGCCTATCCTGACCGCCGGTTTTCCGTCCCGGAGTTGCAGCAACGCGACCGCCAGCAGGATTGCGGCTGCAATTGCTACAAGCAGCCACTTATGGTTTTTTGCAAAAGTCATTTTCGTCCGTTACGAGGAGCGTCCATCCGGTTGGTTCATTCTAATCCAGCCCCTTGCCGATCAGGAATCTTCCCAAAGGCCTGTCCGCATACTGGATGTGGTTCAACAGCCAGTCCTTGATCGATTGCAACGCCAGCAACTCGCCGCCATGGCTCAATCCGGTCTGCAGATGGGCGGCCTCTTTCACCAGCTGGTCGTGTTCCGCATCGTGCCTTGCGATCTCGCTGTATCCGTACTGCTCCATCAGGCGATGCTCGGTCGCGAAGTGAAAGGCCGTAAAGGACAGCAGATCCTCGAACAGCTTGTGCAACACCTCGTCGCCCTCGCGGTTCCTGATCGCGCCGTTCAGGCGATTGACCAGCCGCACCAGTTCGCGGTGCTGCTCGTCTATCTCGGTGACGCCGACATGATGTTCGCTGTCGAACACGATCCAGGCCTCCGGGTCGCTCTCGGCGAATGGCTTGCCGCCGAAATAGGTGTAGGTGTTCTTGCCGCTGTTCTTGCTGTCGTACATCGCGGCATCGGCCGCGGCCAGCAGGCTGTCCATTTCGTTGCCGTTGTCCGGGAAGATGCCGATGCCGATGCTGGCGCCCACATTGCACGCCAGCCCGTTCGGCAGCACCATCGGCTGCGCGAACGCCTGCAATATCTTTTCGGCCACCTTCTCGATCTCGGCCGGATGTTCGATCTCTCCGGCAACGATGGCGAACTCGTCGCCGCCCAGCCGCGCGACGCTATCTACGCCGCGCACGCAGGCCAGCAAGCGCTGGGCGACCATCTTCAGCACCGCATCGCCGGCTTCATGTCCGTACATGTCGTTGACCGGCTTGAAACCGTCCAGATCCAGGAACAGCAGCGCGACATGGTTCTTGCGCCTGCGCGCCTGCGACATGGCCTGCGAGAGGCGGTCGAAGAACAATGCCCGGTTAGGCAAACCGGTGAGCCGGTCGTGATAGGCCAGGAAGTTGATGCGCGACTCGGCCTGCTTGCGTGCGGTGATGTCGATGAAGGAGATCAGCACATGATCCAGCGTATCCAGACTACCTTCGGCCACCGACAGATTCAGCAGCAGCTCTTTCCTTTCTCCGCAGCCATCGCGAACCGGGACTTCATAAGAGAAGCGCGACTGCCCCTCGGCGAGCGCCGCCAGCTCCTCGGCAAAGCACTCCCATGAGTCTTCCAGAAAATATCTGGGCAGGTGCTGCTTCAGTTCGTCCCGGCTCTTCACGCCGAAAAAATCCAGCCCCTGCTGGTTGACCGCGAGTATCCGGACACTCGCTGCGCATTGCTTCGCCTCCTCGGGATGTTCCTTGAAATAGCCACGAAAATCCCGTACGCCCGCTGCGGAGAGTTGTTCGAACCGGATCTTGACCTGCGAAAAATCCTCCTCGAGGATAGGCACGGCTGCACTATCGAACAGATTGTGATACTGCCGCTCTTTTTTCAGCAGCGCGGCATCCGCATGCACCTTGTGTTCGAGCAAGATCGCCCGCTGCGCGGTCAGCTCGCGTTGCCACCTTTGCCATAGCCATGCGGCCGAAGTCGTGAAGATGAACAAGGCCAGCGCCGACGCCAGCAGCTCTACCTGCTCCACCAGCATGTACGCCTCCTGCTCCGACATCTTGGAGATCAGCACCCATGGAGTTTCCGCGATGGGCGTGGCGAACGACAGCACCTGGTCGCCGTGATAATCGTGCGCGTGCTCCAGCAGGCCGCTCTTGCCCTGCAACGCCTGTGAGGCGGCGAGATCGGGCGTGTCCAGCGGCAGGCTGAAATCCATCGGCCCCTCTTGCCGATGGCGCAAGCGGCTCAGGAACTGCACCCTGTCGCCATCGATGCGCACCAGCTGCGTCTCTGCGCTCTCGCTCCTGACCGGCCAGGTTTCTATCAACGGAAAGAGATAGCGCTCCGGGTCCTCGGAGAAATAGATCGCACCGCTAGCCTTCCCCTTCAGGCTCAACGGGCTCATGAATCCGAGACCGACCGGCAGGCGACGGTCGTCGTGACGATGCAGGTCGACCAGGTGCATGCGTCCCGTGCGCATCGCCTTCAGCGCCTCTTGCGACAGGTCTTCCTTATGCTCGATCTGCCTGCCGACGTGCAATACGACGCGACCGGCGGCATCGTAGATCGCAACGGAATGGTAGTGGTGGGCATCGATGAAGGCGCGCAGGCGGTTTTCGATGCGCGTACTCTGGATGCCGTCGTTCTTTCCGGCGGACAGCCATTGCATCACTTCGCTGGCAAAGTAGGAATCGATCGCCAGGGTGTTGATGTCGGAATGACGGTCGTCCAGCCACTCCCCGATCTGGCTGGCTTTCAGTATGCCGATCGCCGCGATCTTTTCCTTCTGGCTGTTCTTGACGGCCTCGCGCAGATTGGCGAACAGCAGCCCACCAGCCAGCAGGAATATCGCCAATACGCCCACCATGCCCAGCACCAGCCTGTAACCCGGTTTGGATAATGCATTGCCTGAGGTCGATCGATTGCTGATATCCATATTCAAGATTCGTTATCTTCCGGAACCATGCGGTTCGCGTTTTTTCCGTCCGGCAATCCGTCTCCTGCCGACTCAATATCCATCGCAACCCGGGAGCATAAACTGCATCCGGCCGGTTCGCTCAATCCCTGTCCCACCTGGCTGCCAGACTCTCGAACTCGGACAGAGGTACCGGCTTGCTGAATAAATATCCCTGGAATTGCCCGCAACCCCGTTCGATCAGCGGCAACAACTGTTCGTCGCTCTCGACGCCTTCGGCGATGACCTTGAAACCGAAGTTGTGCGCCATGCTGGAAATCGTCTGCACCATCATGGCATCGCCCGGATCGGTAAGGATATCGCGCACGAAGGACTGGTCGATCTTCAACATGTCGATAGGCAGTTGCTTGATGTATTGAAGCGAAGAATAACCGGTGCCGAAGTCGTCCATCGAGAAGCGCACGCCTATCTCCTTCAGCGCCATCATCTTCGCGGTCGCCTCGGCGACATCGTCCAGCACCAGATTCTCGGTCAACTCGAGTTCGAGCATGCGCGGATCCGTCCCGATGTCTGCCAGTATCGACTTAACCTGACGAACGAAGTCGAGCTGATGGAATTGCACAGGGCTGATATTCACCGCGAGATGAATATCCTTCAGCACCGGATCTGTCTCCCATGCCTTGAGTTGTTTGCATGCCGTCTCCAGCACCCATAGCCCTATCGGCAGTATCAGCTTGGTCTGTTCGGCCAAGGGAATGAACTGTGCCGGCGGCACGGTGCCCAGCGTCGCGCTGTGCCAGCGCAACAGGACTTCCGCACCCAGCAATTCCTTCGCCTCGTTGGTCTGCAACTGATAGAACAGTTCCAGCTCGCCGTTCGGCAAGGCCTGGCGCAGCGCATTCTCGAGCAGGGCGCGCGACTCCAGCACCGCCTGCATCGAGGGCTCGAAGAAGCGCACCATGTTGCGGCCGCCCGCCTTGGCCTGATACATCGCCATGTCGGCCTGTTTGAGCAACTCGTCGATGGGGTTTTCGTCGCCATTGAACAACACCACGCCGATGCTGGGCGAGCTGTTATGCTCCACATCGTCCAGATGATAGGGCTGCGCCACGGACTCCCGCATCTTCTCGGCAATACGGCCGGTCTGGGCGACCGCCTCTTCCTGGGACTGGCTCAATCCTTCGAGCAAGACCACGAACTCGTCGCCGCCGAAACGCGCCACGCTGTCCGCCTCCCGCACGCAGGCGCCAAGTCGCGCCGCCACTTCCACCAGCATCTTGTCGCCGTATTCGTGCCCGCTGGTGTCGTTCAGCACCTTGAAGTTGTCGAGATCGAGGAACAGCAGCGCACAATAATGACGGCTGCGCGCGCTCTGCCCCAATGCGACATGCATGCGATCCAGCATCAGACGGCGATTGGGCAAATGAGTCAGCGGGTCGTAGAAAGCCAGATTGCGGATCTCTTCCTCGGCTTTCTTGCGTTCGGTGATGTCCACGAACACGGCCACGTAATGTGTGATCTCGCTGGCATTGGACACTGCGGTGATGGTCAGCCATTTGGGGTAGATGCCGCCGTCCTTGCGCCTGTCCCATATCTCTCCGGACCAGCGCCCATCGCGATTGATGGCATCCCACATCTCCTGGTAGAACGCCTTGTCATGCCGACCGGAACTGAGCAGGCGCGGATTCTTTCCCAGCACTTCCTCTTGCGAATAGCCGGTGATCTCCTGAAAAGCGGTATTCACCCGGATGATGGTGGCCTTCTTATCCGTCACCAGGATCGCCTCCTGAGTCTCGAATGCAACGGCCGCGATGCGCAATTCCGTCGCAAGCGATTCTCTCCTGGTCACATCCTGCACGGTACCGATCGAACGCAACGCTTCCCCATCGCTATCGAAACGGGAGCTGCAACGCTCTTCCACCCACTTGATGCGGCCGTCCGGCATCTGCAAACGATGCGTGATCTGATAAGGTTTCCGATCCACCAGAGAATCGATATAGGCCTGATTGACCCTGTCTCTATCCTCGGGATGAATGCCATTCAGGAATGCTTCGTAGGAAGCGCCGAATTGGGTATTGTCTATCTCGAATATCCTGAATATCTCGTCAGACCAGACCAGTTTGCCGGAGACCAGATCCAGCTCCCAGCTGCCGAACTCGCCGATCTTCTCGGCCTCCTCCAGCCGTTCGCCCTCGCGCTGCAACTCGAATTGCGCCAGCTTGCGCTCGGTGATGTCCACCATCACACCATCCCATATGCAATCGCCATTCTCCAACGACTCCGGCCTGGATTCGATATGCAACCACCGGGTATCGCCATCGACCGATACCCGGCCCTCCCATGAGAACAGCTCTCGGGTTCGCACCGCCTCCCGATTGCGGTCGATGAAGTCCGGCAAGTCCTGCGGATGGATAGTCTGGAAAGCCACCCCGGGATCCGCATAAATCGCCTCGGCAGTCGTTCCCAGCATGGTGCAGAAACGCGAGCTGACATACTTGAAGGTGAATGTGCCCGCTGCGCTGGTATGCAACAGATAGACGCCAACCGGGATATTGGTCGTCAGGCGATCATACTGATCCTTGCTCACCTGCAGCGCGTACTCGAAACGCTTGCGCTCGCTGATATCCCTGACGAAAGCGAAAAACTGGTTCGTATCCTTCCAATAGGTTGTGGCGACCTCCACATCCAACAGATGTCCGTCCTTGTGGCGATGCAGGGTCTCGAAACAATCCGAGCCATGCTCGAAAATGTATTCCAGGTGCGTCCCGATCTCTTCCGGCGTCTTTTCCTTCGCCTCCAGATCGGTGATGCGCATACGCAATAATTCCTCGCGGCTATAGCCCGACATCCGGCAATAGGCATCGTTGACATCGATCAATCGGCCATTGCAATCGACATGCCAGTAACCGTCGACCGCAGTGTCGATCACTCGCTTCTGCACCTCGGTCGCCTTCTCGCGCAACGAGATGTTCTCGCTCACCTTCTGCGCCATGCCGTCGAAGGCGCACCCCAGTTCGGTCAGTTCATCGTCGCCCCGCAGCCCGGTTCTGACGGAATAGTCGCCCGCCGCCAGACGCGCAGAGGCATCGACCAGCCTGCCGATGCGCTTGCTGACCAGAAGATGCAGGATGAATGCGATCAGCAGCGCTGCAATCATGGATATCCCGCCGAACACCAGCGACTGCTCAAGAGCGGCTTGCCTGGCCTCTTGCAGGCGTTCCGAAATATCGGACTCGACATACAGCACGCCGGTTTCCTTTTCCAGTCCGCCGCGCAGATACGAGACGACCAGCGGGAAATAGCCCTGCAACAACACAGGCTCTTCCCGGTTGAATGAGACGCGGGCGGTCCCGCTCTGGGCGGCCATGAACGCATCTGTCGCCGAGTATGAGGAAGCCGCCGCCGCCTGCTCGCCCTTCCACCTGAAACGATTGCCCATCATCACCCGGTGACCGGTGTCCGCCAGCAACAGCGTGCGCATCCCCGGACGCATCGCGGAAAGCGACAGGCTCAGCAACGCCTCGTCCTCGTCGCCTTCGGTCAGGCGGTTGTACAGGATATTCTGCAGCTGGCCCATTTCCAGCCGGACATCCCGCTCGGCCAGCTGCCTGATATATCTTTCGTTCTCTCTGTTTTCCTGCAGGAATACCAGCATGGAACTGAGGATCGAAACGACCATCAGGATTAGCGGAATGAGTATGGAAAAACGCTTCTTCATTTAACGCCGTTCAATCCGAAATGCAGACCGCCAGCTCGGCATCCAGCGCAGGTTTCACATCCACGAACGCTTTGGTCTGGCCTTCTCGCAACATCACTTCGTTCAACCGCTTCGCCGGCGCCAGTATGCTTGGGGATACGCCGCCGATAAGCTCCAGGTTGTCCTGCAGCGTGGGCGTCTTGATGCCGCTCACCATGGCGGTGTATTCCGTCGCCGACACGCCGAGACGCTTGCCTATGGAAGCCGCCGCCTCGTCGGGCGATTGTTTCATGTAGGCCTGCGTACGGAACCATTGCCGCGCCACATTGCACACATCCTCGCGCCGATTCTGATAGACATCCTCGTGCACCAGCATCAGATCGAATATCTCATTCGGGATCCGGCTGCTGTCGAATATGACATGTGCACCGAGATCGGCCAGTCTGGTCTTGAAAGGATCGAAGGTGATAAAGGCGTCGGCCTTGCCTTGCCGATACATCTCTTCATGCTTGTTTTCGGCGCTGGGGAGCACTTCCACGTCGGCACGGGTCAGCTTTGCCGCGTCCAGCGTGCGGCTCAGCATATAGACGCCGAGCGGAATGTTGAGAATGCCGATGCGCTTGCCCTTGAGATCGGCCAGCGTCTTCACCTGGGGCGTAGCCATCACCGCATCCGCGCCATTGGAGGTGTCGAGCACCATCACGATACGCAGCCTGACCCCGCCTTGCAGCAGATCCATCGCCTCATCCAGGGTGAGCGTTGCCATATCGGCAGATCGGTTACGGAAAGCCTCGAGCGTGATATCCGAAGAGGGCAACTCGAAGATATTCGCCTTGCTCTCCGGCAAATAACCGATCTGTTGCGCCAGATAAAGCGGCTCATAGCCAGGCCACGGACTGCTGGCGATGCGCAACGGCGTAGCGGGCTCTTTGCTGCAAGACGAAAGCAGTGGCAAAGCTAGCAAAAGCGCGATCAGCGCGCCACGATAAAAACCTCTCCCCTCCATTGTCGCCATTTTCGCCTCTGAAAATTAATGGTCGTATCGTTTGAGGGCATTATTTCACAACCGCGAAGATGATGGCTGCAAAAGACTATGGACTCTCTGATTAAGTCGTCATTTCCGCGAAAGCGGGAATCCAGCTTGTTGATTTAACTGGGTTCCCGCTTTCGCGGGAACGACAAAACCACACTTATCCAGAGTTTCCCTATGTATTCAACGACGCCTCGAACTCCGCTATCGGAACGCCTTTCCCGAACAGGAAACCCTGATAAGCCAAGCAGTCGTGCCGCTTGATAAAGGCCAGTTGCGCCTCGGTCTCTACGCCCTCGGCCAGCACGCTCAGTCCGAACTTGTTGGCAAGGTCGATGATCGCCTGCACCAGCAGCGCATCGTTGCCGTTGACCTCGACACCCTGCACGAAGGACCGGCATATCTTGACCTGGTCCAGCGGCAACTGTTTCAGATAGGTCAACGAAGAGTAGCCGCTGCCGAAATCGTCCATCGACAGGCTGACGCCCCGCGCCTTAAGTTCCTCCATCTTCCGGATCGCGTCGGGCAGATCTTCCAGCACGATGCGCTCGGTCATTTCCAGTATCAGCAGTTCGGGCTTGATGCGGTGCGTCTCCAGCATGGAAACGACATAATCGACGAAACCCGGCTGTGCAAAGAATCTGGCGCTGATGTTCACCGCCAGCGTCAGCGCGCTCGTTTCTTCGTCGCCGCTCCAGCGGGCGAGCCGGGCGCAAGCCTCGCTCAGCACCCAGCGGTCGATCTCCACGATCAACATCCCCTGTTCCGCGACCGGAAGAAAGTCGTCCGGCATCGCCAACTTACCCTGCCTGTCCCATCTCAGCAGGACTTCCGCGCCTATCGGACGACGCTCGCCATCGACCTGTACCTGATAATACAACTGCAGTTCGCCACGTTCTGCTGCATGGCTCAAATCGTCTTCCAGCGCATCGGCGCTCTCGATTTCGACCTGCATCTCCGGCTCGAAGAATCTCACCGCATTGCGCCCGGATTTCTTGGCCTGATACATCGCCTGATCCGAGTTGCGCAGCAGCGTATCCACGGTCTCTTCATTGCCGAGATACAGCGCGACGCCGATGCTGGGCGAACTATGATGCTCATGCTCATAGAGCCGATACGGACGCGCCAGCAGTTCGCGTATCTTTTCCGCGACTGTGGCGACCTTGCGCATGGCATCCTGCCTGTCGCTGCCGGCATCCTCGATCAGCACCACGAACTCGTCGCCGCCCAGCCTGGCCACGGTATCCATCTCGCGTATGCAGGACTTGAGACGATTGGCGACCTCGATCAGCATCAGGTCGCCGTAATCGTGCCCGAACGAGTCGTTGAGCACCTTGAACTTGTCCATATCGATGAACAGCAGCGCGCCATAATTGCGACGGCGCGAGGACGCGGCCTGCGAGGCGCGCAATCGCTCCAGCAGCAAGCGACGGTTCGGCAGCGCGGTCAACGCATCGTAGAACGCCAGATTGCGTATTTCCTCCTCGGCCTGCTTGCGCTCGGTGATGTCAGTGAACACGCCGACATAATGGGTGATTTCGTCCCTGTCGTTCCTGACGGCCGTGATGGTCATCCAGCGAGGGTATATCTGGCCGTTCTTGCGCCTGTCCCATATCTCGCCCGCCCAGACTCCCTCGTCGTTCAGGCGCTGCCACATCTCGCGGTAGAAGCGCTTGTCGTGACGGCCGGAACTCATCAAGCGCGGGTTATGCCCCACCACGTCGGCGGCGCTGTATCCGGTGATCTGCTCGAACGCGCGATTGACCCGGACGATATTGGCATCGGCATCGGTGATCACGATGGCATCCTGGGTCTCGAATGCGACTGCCGCGATCTGCCGCGCCTGTTCGTCATGTTTACGCCGAGTGATGTCGTGGCAGAACACGAACAGGCAGTCGCACTCGGGCATATATTTGGCCGACACTTCGATGTCGATGATGGTGCCGTCCTTGCGGCAATGCCGGGTCTCGAAGCGGTCGTAGCCCTGCTCCATCAGTTTGGCGATATGTGCGCGGGTGTCTTCCGGATTCTCATTGGCCTCCAGCTGGCTGATATACATCCCGACAAGCTCATCCATCGAGTAGCCGGACATGTCCGCGTAAGCCTGGTTGACCTCCAGCAATTTGCCGGTCATGTCGGTCATCCAGAAGCCGTCTATCGCGGTTTCGATGACTTTTTCATGCTGCTTCATCACGGCTTCGACCTGCTTGCGGGCCGTAATGTCGCGACTGGAGGCAAACAGGAAAGACCGCCCTTCTATCTCGACTCCGGCGGAGCTGATCTCGACCTGGATCAGGCTGCCATCCTTGCGTCTATGCACGGTCTCGAACAATTCGGCCTTGCCGATCAGGAGCTGGAAGCGTCCCTGCAACTCTTCCGCAGACCATTGCGCGTCCCAGTCGACGACATTCAATCCGGCGACTTCCTCGCGGCTGTAGCCCAGCATTTGGCAGAACGCCTCGTTGGCCTCGACGATATTGCCCTGCATGTCCATCACATGGATGCCGTCCATCGAGGTATCCATCAACGCCTGGTTGCGCCGCAGCTGCGCCAGCACTTCCTGCGATCGCTTCTGGCCCTCTTCGATCGCGGACTGCAGCAATTCGTTACTCAAGGTCAGGTCGCTGGTGCGCTGCCTGACCCTGTCCTCGAGCTCGAGATTGGCGCTCAGCATATCCTGTTCGCGCCGCGACAATTCACCGAACATGACCCGGATCGCCTGCGTCAGCCTGCCGATCTCCGCAACGCCCTGTTTCGGCAATACGACATCATGTCCCCCGGCCGCAATCCTGTCGGCGGCCAGCGCCAATTGTTCGAGCGGAGCGAACCAGCGGCGCAACAGCAGCATCGCGATCACTCCGATCAACAACAACCCTGCCAGCCCGACGGCGACATGGGCCACCGGCAGCGCGAACATGGGCATGCCGGCCAGAGCATCCGGGATGCGATACATCAGCACCAGGAAGCGGCCGGAATTCCCGGGATCGACATACAAACGGGTGGCAGCGAACAACTGCTCGTCCTCGCTCAGGGTCATCGCCTGCATCGGCTGTTTCCCGTCGGAAAGAGGCCGGAACATCTGCATCAAGATAGGAAAATCGTCTGTGATCGTGTCGCGGCCGGGCACGCCGAAGCTGAAGCTGCGCCCCGCATCCGGGTGCAGCAGATATTGCCCCGCCCTGTTGGTGACGTAGGTCTGCACTTCCGCCGGCATCCCCTCACCGGACGACTCCAGCAACCCGCGCACATCCAGGCTGAGCACCACCACACCGAATAATTTCCCGGACGAGTCATAGACCGGCGTCGCCGCACGCAGCGTCTGGAGACGGCCGAATCCGGAACGAGGTGGTTCATACTGGTACTCGAATTCGGAAAGGTGGACCTCGCCCTTGCGCAACTTCAATGCCTGAGCGAAGAAATCGCGCGCGACATAGCTGCGTTCCTTGTCCGTTGCCACCGACAGGATCTTGCCGCCGCGGCTATCGACACGCACCATCTCGCGCCCGTCACCATCCGCACCGATATAACGTATCCGGTAGTAATCTGGATGAGTCGTGGAAAAGGCGGAGAAAATCTCCTGAAGGCGCTCCTCCCATTTCGCCCGGCTATTGCCGTCGCGAGGATCGACGCCGCGGTTCTGCGTGGCGCGGATGATGCCGGAAACGGGAGGGGTGTTGGACAGGAACAGCACATCGCGGCGCAACGTGTCGATTCGCTGGTCCAGCCTCAGGCGTTGCGACTGGATGGATTTGTCGAGATGAGCGGCACGTTCGCTGACATAGGCTTCGCGCAGGCGCGAATGTTCGATATACCACATCGCCAACGCGCTCACGATCAGCATGAATATCAAGCCGATGGCAAGGCGCGTGGATAGACGGGTAACACTCAGCATCGGTGCGCTCCACAGAACAGTGTGGATTCATCGTACTACAGAAATCGGCCCTGCAAGGGATGTTAAACGCATCCCTATACGAATAAGGAATTGCCTATGAGCGGAGCCTGGCGGCTTATTCGTCCCGCATCGTCTGTTGCGCCAGACACAAGTCCTGCCAGGCATGAGCCTTTTCCAGCGGACTGCGCAGCAAGTAGGCCGGGTGATAGGTGACGACCAGGGGTATGCCGTCGAAGTCGTGCGTCCGGCCCCGCAACGAACCCAGCGTGACGTCGCCCGTCCGCAACATTGCGGTCGCGGCGGTCTTGCCCAGCGCCACGATCACCTTGGGCTGGATCAGTCGTATCTGGCGTTGCAAATACGGCAAACAGGTAGTGATCTCGTCAGACTTGGGTGGCGATTGCTTGCCCGAGGCCTCGACCGGCGGACGGCACTTAACGACGTTGGCGATGTACACGTTCTTGCCGCGTTTCAGCCTGAGCGCCAGCAACATATTGTCGAGCAACTTGCCAGCCTCGCCCACGAACGGCTCGCCCCGTTCGTCTTCGTCCGCGCCCGGCCCTTCGCCGACGAACAGCCAGTCTGCCTGCGGGTCGCCGACGCCGAACACCGTCTGCCTACAACCCGCACGCAGACGGCAGGCGGTGCAGTCGCGCACCATGGCCTTCAGTTCCGGCCAGTCGAGTTCGGCGATGCGCTGTTCGCGGCTTTGTTCCTCGCTCTCGACGCCCGCTACGCGCATGGGTTCGGCAGCGGCTTCGACCGGCGGGGTTCCCAAAGCCTCGTCCGCATCCGGAACAGGCTGCGCAATGACTGCTACAGATTGTGGGGTATCAGCTACGGATGCAGCCATATTTTCCGCGGAGACGCATGAGGCTTCCGTTCCGGCGTCGACATCGGCACGGCGCGCCGTGCCCCTACCATCGACCCCAACCTCGTCTGCGGTCGCAGGTTGTTCCCTGCGCACCCATTGCGGATACAGGTTCAATTCGCGCAATACCGCTTCGTTTCTATCCATTTCCATCCCCACCTAGATCGCACGCCATCACCAACGCGTCCTCGCTGCCGTTTGCATCGCGGTAATAGCCGCGCCGCAGGCCGACCTCGGCGAAACCGGCGCTGCGATACAACGAGACCGCCGCGGTATTGGACGGCCGCACTTCGAGGAATACGCGCCGCATACTTCTCTCGCGAGCCAGTTCCAGCATTTCGCGCAGCATCGTGCGCCCTAAGCCCTTGCGCTGCTGCGATGCCGCCACGCCTATCGTCAGCAACTCGACCTCGTCCACCGCGGGCATCAGGATCGCATAGCCGCGCAACCCGCCATCGGCCTCATCGACCTGGCACCAGTGACCGGCGTTCAGCGAATCGGCGAACTGGCCGCGCGTCCACGGATAATGCTGCACCGATTGCTCGATGGCCAGCACAGCATCCAGATCGGCGGGCGTCATTTCGCGCATTCGCGTTCCGCAGTGGTGAGGGCCACCTTGTCGCGCAAATACAGCGGCAACGCCTGCGAAGCATCCGCGCCCTCGCCCCACGCCAGACGCCGCGCCGCGAGGGCTGCGATCGCCGCGGCCTGCGGCACGACGGTTCCGTCCACTCCGAGCAGTTGACCGGCATAGCGCACTTCCAGTGCCGTGCCGTTCACCGCGAATCCGCTGCCTGCGGCAAACCAGCCGTCTCCGGACAAGGCTGGCGCATCCTCCGGCTTGCACAGGCATGGCTCGCTCACCGCGATCCAGTCGTCGCCAGCTCTCTCGTAAGCTGCGTGATAGATCTCGCTCATGCGCGCATCCAGCACCGCGATCACCTTGTCGTGTCCGGAGGCCTCGGCCAACGCCTCCAGCGTACAGACGCCGACCACCGGCAGGTTCGCCCCGAGGGCCAACCCCTGAGTCACGCCGCAGGCGATGCGCACACCGGTGAACGAGCCCGGCCCCATGCCGAACGCGATGGCATCCATGGCTTGCAGCTTGTGGCCGGTAGCCTGCAGCAGCTCGTCTATCATAGTCATCAGCCGTTCGGAATGCTTCTGCCCGACCGCCTCGCAGCGCGAAACGATTTCGCCGTCCTGCCAAAACGCGACGGAGCAATATTCGGTGGAAGTTTCGAGAGCAAGAATTCGCATCAGTCCGCCAACAGCAATACCACGGCCTGCGCCGCGATGCCCTCTCCACGCCCGGTGTAGCCCAGCTTTTCGGTGGTGGTCGCCTTCACGTTGACCGCGCTCTTCTCGATGCGCAGGTCGGCGGCGATGTTGGCGACCATCTGGGCGATATGCGGGGCCATCTTCGGTGCTTGCGCGATGATGGTCGCATCCACATTGGCGACGCGATAGCCCTGTGCGCGCACCAGATGCAGCGTCTCTCGCAGCAGGATGCGGCTGTCGATGTTCTTGAACTTCGCGTCGGTGTCGGAAAAATGTTTGCCGATGTCGCCCAGCGCCGCCGCGCCCAACAGCGCGTCGCAGATCGCGTGCAGCAGCACGTCCGCATCGGAATGCCCGAGCAACCCTTTTTCATGGGGAATATCTACCCCGCCGACGATGAGCTTGCGCCCTTCCACCAGTTGATGGACGTCGAATCCCTGTCCGATACGCATGATTATTTTCCTTGTTGTAGCAGCAACTCCGCGAGCAGCAAATCCTGCGGATAAGTCACCTTGAAGTTGGTCGATTCGCTCGCCACCAGTTTGGGTTGCAGGCCCAGCGCTTCGATCGCGGAAGCCTCGTCGGTCACCGCCTTGCATTGCTGCAGTGCCTGCATCAGCAAACCCGCGCGGAACATCTGCGGTGTCTGCGCCTGCCAAAGACCCTCGCGCGGCTCGGTGCAATCGATGCGCTGCTGGCCGTCGGCGCGCTTCAGCGTATCCGCAACCGGCACCGCAAGGATGCCGCCGACCGCATCGTCGCGCAGTTCGGCGATCAGCTTCGCAAGATGCGCCTGCGTCAGGCAGGGACGCGCCGCATCGTGCACCAGCACCCAGTCGTCCGGCTCCAGCTCGGAGGCCAGCAAGCCGTTCGCCACACTCTCGGCGCGCGTCTCGCCGCCGCAATACAGCGGCTGCAGCTTCTCGCCGCAATGCGACCAGTCGTAACCGTGGAACAGCGTGTCGTCAGGCGACAGCACGACGAACACCGTAGCGAGATCGGGACAGGCGCACAGCGTGGTCAGCGCATGCCAGATCATCGGCTTGCCGGCGAGCGGGAGATATTGCTTCGGGCTTTCGTGTCCCATGCGCGCGCCGAAACCGGCGGCGGGGACTAAGGCGTGGAATTCGGACATGGCCGCGATTGTAAATGAAAGCTTTACGCTTGGCTTATAATGCGCGCCTTTGTTGCAGGCCGTTCCCGATGCTGTTTACCTCCAAACATTCCCGTCCGCGCTACACCCTGCTGCAAGGCTCTTCCGATGCGCTGGGGCTGGCGCAACTCGCGGCGACGAAATCGCCGCTGGTCGTCATCGCCGCGAACGCGCTGGAGGCGCAGCGGCTGGTCGACGAGATACCGTTCTTCGACCCGAAACTGCGCGTGCACCTACTGCCGGACTGGGAGACGCTGCCCTACGATCATTTCTCGCCGCATCAGGACCTGATCTCGGAACGACTGGCGACTTTGCACCATATCCGCAGCGGCTCGTCCGATGTGATCGTCGTGCCTATCACCACCGCGCTGTACCCGCTGCCGCCGGTGTCCTACCTCGCGGCCTACACCTTCTTCCTGAAGAAGGGCGAGACGTTGAGCCTCGACGCCTTCCGCCAGCAGATGACGCTGGCCGGTTACAACCATGTTCAACAGGTGCTGACCCCCGGCGAATACTGCGTGCGCGGCGGCATCATCGACCTGTTCGCGATGGGCAGCGTGCTGCCCTACCGCATCGACCTGTTCGACGACGAGATCGAGACCATCGCCAGTTTCGACGTGGACACCCAGCGCACGCTGTACCCGGTGCCGGAGATACGCATGCTGCCGGCGCGCGAGTTCCCGCTGGACGACAAGGGCCAGGCAACCTTCCGCCAGAACTTCCGCGAGCGCTTCGAGGGCGATCCGTCCAAGTCGCGCATCTACAAAGACGTCAGCAAGGGCATCGCGCCTTCCGGCATCGAGTACTACCTGCCGCTGTTCTTCGACAAGACCGCAACGCTGTTCGACTACCTGCCGAGCGATGCGACGCTATGCCTGCATCACGACATCGACGACGCCATCGCCACCTTCGGCAAGGATGCCGCCTCGCGCTACAACCTGCTGCGCGGCGACCCGCAACGGCCGCTGCTGGAGCCGAAGGAACTGTTCCTCGATGCCGAGCAATTCTTCGTCCGCGCGAAGGAGTTCGCGCGCATCGACATACTCGAAACGTCCGTAGGAGCGAGCCATGCTCGCGACATGGCACCAGGTCGCGAGCATGGCTCGCTCCTACAAGACCCGGCTGGAGGTAAAAACCTGACCCCCTGCCCCACCGCCGCGATCCCGCCCATCTCTGTGGACCGCCGCGCGGAAGTCCCCACGCAAAAGTTCGATGACTTCCTGAAGAGCTACGAAGGCCGCGTGCTGCTGCTGACCGACAGCCTCGGGCGACGCGAGCTGGTCTCCGGCTACCTGAAGGAATACGGCCTGACGCCCGAGGTTTGCGAAGACTACGCAGGATTCCTCGCTGGCAAGAAGAAGTTCATGCTGGGCGTCGGCCCGCTGCAGAACGGCTTCCTGCTGACAGAAGACAAGCTCGCCATCGTCACCGAGACCGAGCTGTATGCGGCGCAACCGCGCAGCCGCGCGGCGCGCGCGGCGAAGAAGAGCAACGTCGAGGGCATGCTGCGCGACCTGTCCGAACTCAAGGTCGGCGACCCGGTGGTGCACGAGCAGCACGGCATCGCGCGCTATCAGGGGCTGGTTAACCTGGACCTCGGCGAGGGCGAAAACGAATTCCTGCTGCTGGTATACGCGGGCGAGGACAAGCTCTACGTGCCCGTCGCGCAACTGCACGTCATCAGCCGCTACAGCGGCGGCGCAGCGGACACCGCTCCGTTGCACAAGCTGGGCAGCGGAGCATGGGACAAAGCCAAGCGCCGCGCCATGCAGCAGGTGCGCGACACCGCGGCCGAGCTGCTGAACCTGTATGCACAGCGCGCGACCCGCAAGGGGCATCAATTCAAGCTGACGCCGCACGACTACGAGGCGTTCGCCGCCGGCTTCGGTTTCGAGGAGACGCCCGACCAGGCAGCCGCCATCGAGGCGGTGGTCGCCGACCTTCAATCCGGCAAGCCCATGGATAGGCTGGTGTGCGGCGATGTCGGCTTCGGAAAGACCGAAGTTGCACTCAGGGCAGCATTCGTCGCGGCGATGGACGGCAAGCAGGTCGCGGTGCTGGTGCCGACCACGCTGCTGGCCGAACAGCATTTCCAGAACTTCTCGAACCGCTTCTCCGACCTGCCGGTGAAGCTGGCCGAGCTGTCGCGCTTCCGCTCCGCGAAGGAAACCACGCAGGCGCTGAAGGACTTGGCGGACGGCAAACTGGACATCGTCATCGGCACGCACAAGCTGATCCAGAAGGATGTGAAATTCAAAAATCTCGGCCTCGTCATCATCGACGAAGAGCACCGTTTCGGCGTGCAGCAGAAGGAAAGACTGAAGGCGCTGCGCGCCGAAGTGGACGTGCTGACGCTGACCGCGACACCGATCCCGCGTACGCTGGCGATGTCGCTGGAAGGACTGCGCGACTTCTCGGTGATCGCCACCGCGCCGCAGCGACGATTGTCGATCAAGACCTTCGTCGCGCAGGCCGACAACGGCGTGATCCGCGAAGCGGTGCTGCGCGAACTCAAGCGCGGCGGCCAGGTGTATTTCCTGCACAACGAGGTCGAGACCATCAACAACGTGGCCGAGAGGCTGACCACGCTGCTGCCCGAGGCCAGCATACGCATCGCGCACGGTCAGATGGGCGAGCGCGATCTGGAGTCGGTGATGCGCGACTTCACCCACCAGCGATTCAACGTGCTGCTGTGCACCACCATCATCGAAACCGGCATCGACGTGCCGACCGCGAACACCATCATCATGAACCGCGCCGACCGCTTCGGCCTCGCGCAACTGCACCAGCTACGAGGCCGCGTCGGCCGCTCACACCACCAGGCCTACGCCTATCTGCTGGTCGAGACCGAAGCGCTGACCGCGCAGGCGAAGAAGCGGCTGGAGGCGATCCAGGCGATGGAGCAACTGGGCAGCGGCTTCTACCTCGCGATGCACGACTTGGAGATCCGCGGCGCGGGCGAAGTGCTCGGCGAATCGCAGAGCGGCGAGATGCAGGAGATCGGCTTCAGCCTGTACACCGACATGCTGAATTCCGCGATCAGCTCGCTGCGCCAGGGCCGCGAACCCGACATGACCCACCCCTTGGGCGTCACCACCGAAATCAACCTGCACAGCCCGGCCCTGCTGCCGAACGACTACTGCGGTGACATCCACCAGCGACTGGTGATCTACAAGCGGCTAGCGAACTGCGCGACACAGGATGATCTCGACGAGATGCACCAGGAACTGATAGACCGCTTCGGCCTGCTGCCCGAACCCGCCCAGACCCTGCTCGACAGCCATCGCCTGCGCATCCTCGCCAAGCCCCTGGGCATCAGCAAACTGGACGCTTCAAGCGAAGCCATCGTCATCCAGTTCATCCCCAACCCGCCGATAGACCCGATGAAGATCATCACCCTGATCCAGAGCCGGCGCTACGTGAAGATGTCGGGACAAGACAAGTTGAGGATAGAACTGAAGCACGAGGACCTGAAGCAGCGGGTGATGGCGATCGTGAATTTCCTCAAGGAATTGGGCTGAGGCCTATCGCTGATAGAAGGGGCACTATTCGGCCATAGCGGAACTGCAAAGTGTGTCGGTTAAATGCCTGCTGCGCGCGCGATAGCGGACGTAAGGGGAGCGACTTCAAGGGAGGTGCCAGTCATTAGCGTGGCAAGAAAGCAGACAGGGCTGAGGGCAGGCAAAAAGCGTAGGTTGCCCACCGTTCAGTTCAGCGTGGGCATGCCCTTGGTCTTTGCCCACATGGCTGTTGCAGCGGAGTCAACCATACTTCAAGCTAATAACCCAGCCAGAGTGAGAACAGTGCGGAATAAATATCGGCCTTGTGCCCCAGTTATGCCCCGAATTCAGCTGCTGAGCGACAGCAAACACTGTTGCCCACTTCCGCGATTCAGCGAGGCAAGGGTTACTGCTGGTCTGTCCGCCCAAGATTGAGCACATGATGTTCCGGCATCGCGAGGGTGGCATCCGCGAAATCTGGCAAATTCATTTGAATGTCCAATCCCCACGCCGGAATAGCATAATTTCCACACAACTCTGTTTTGATGCGTTTCGCAGAGTATCCCCTAATAAACCATAATCGATTTAACAACTGCGCATCGGGCGGCACCGCACGTAGCCTTTCTTCCCCGCAAAATTTCACGGATTGAAGCTCCACCGTTCCTACCGTCCCTCCCTCGCCAGCTACTTCTGCAACAGTAATCTCCAAGATCAACGGAACAGTATCACCAGGCTTGAATGGAAGAAGAGAATCGTAAGGGGCTAAATGGGAGAGTAACGAATCGCGGCTCTGCTGATACCTTGGTTTTGTCACCTCACGCATTATCTGATCCATATGCGTCGCCTTTGGGTGACGGCGAAAAGTCCCGTCTGAGGTGAAATATACTTCAAACAGCATGCCGCTCAGCAAATGATTGGCAGTCTGCTCGGGAAATCGCGAAAGCTCTATGTCAAGATTTTTCAGGAACTCCAAGGCCTTTTGTGCATTTCCACATGCAGCCTGATATACGTTTCGCCCAAGCACAAACCACTGCCCCGGCTCAAACGGCTCATCCCTGAATTCTTTTAGCATCTGGAAGCTGGGATTCTGCGTGTACCAGTTATGCGAACGTAACGCTCGGATTGCATCGTTAATCGCACTTGGAGCGTCGTCCTCGTATGCGCCATCGCGAAGAGCATCTGGCGGGTATTCGAAGCCAATAACATTGCCGGATGGTACCGCCGGCATTGCAGCAACGCTGCTTGCGGAAACAACTTGAGACTCCGCGCCCGTAACTGGCACTTGGGGAACCGCTGCACTATCAGAAATCTCAGGCGCGGCTATTGCTTGCTGGAAACTAAATGTTTCCGCTTCGGACATCGCCGCCGCCATTTCAACCAATGGCTCCTCTGCCGATGGCATCTTGATCTCTGGTGATTCCTCGCTTGACGTTGGCGTTTCTGGCGCCTCTGATTGATCTTCGCCCACGATTTGAATTGCCGACGCTAAGTTTTCGAAGTCCTTCGGCCGAACAATTGACAGCGCCTTAACAAGCATTGGCAGGGTAGTAATGTGTAAGTTGTCGTGCGCCGCATATCTATGAAATTCAGCAACCAATCTAGGGTCTGGCAGTTTGATTACTGGATCTTTATTACTGACGCTAAATCTCTTTCCATTGTGTTCGCGCTCGCACTTTTGCGGTGCATACACCCAGTCTGGCTTTTCATCGTTTGTTACGAAAACCACCTGCCACGGAGAAGCGCCTTCGGCCTGAGATTTTTTTTCTTTCGATTTCTCCAATATCTCATACCAGATAATTAGGTCCCCATGCTTGTTCTCGCCCTTTCCTGAGTCCTTGAAACCTGGCGGCAGTCGATGAGTAATGCGTGCTTCGCCTTCTGATACGGCCCTGGAACAGAGCTCCGCCAAATTTGAGTTCAGAACGTACTGGGAAAGGTTTGATGTGATCTCATGGTGCACGCTCCATGTATCAAACTGCTGATTAAAAACCGATGTATATTTCTTTAGCCCTTCAATTGCCTCATCGAATTCTGCAAGATAAGTCTCACGTGTCCCGGATATACCAGTTTTTTTTAGACTATCCTCATCAACGAAAAGTCCCGCCGTCTCCATCAAGCCATTCAGCGAATTGAAAACTTGCTCAGGCCGCGCCGGGGCATATTCCGCAAGCTTTCCGCTTTTGAATTTAGCCAAATACTCATTGGCCGCCCATCCGGGAATGAACAGGCGTTTCTGATCCGTCCCCAAGTCATTGGCCCAGTTAAAAAGGTCTTTCCTGGCAGCGCCATGAAGCTTGTAGATATACGCGAGAATATTCGTATCAAGAAACACTAAAGTATTTGCATCTTCTACGGCCGCACCCAAGTCGTGAAGATATTCAGCTACCGTTCTGGGGAAAACGTGGAATCCAAGTCGCATCAGCCGCCCTGCCTTTATTTATGATGTAAATACCACATCGGGTCAATAATTATTGTCCATACATTTTTTGCATTATATCGTCCCGACGACCACCGGCGCGGCTTCCACGTGATTGGATGAATCCATTACCCCAAAGGCATAACCGTCTCAACGTGCGCGTCATTTTTTCGAAGTACGAGGAAGAACCCCAGGACAGAGCGCCTGTTACGCTTCAGGATGTCAGAAGCCGCCCCCTTCTCGCTTGGATTGCGCCGGATGGATCCAAAACGTTCGGCGTACCGTGCTTCGCTTATTACGCCTGATGTCTGCTTCCGGTAAGATTGAACGACCGTTATCGAGCGCATTACTGACATTCCTGCCGGACTCTGAAATAGTCCGCTTAGGCCGAAAGGCGGACTCTTGGAGTCCGCCTTTATTTATCGGCAGTCAGAAAATGGCATTCTGATCTACATCAGCCCCACTTCTTGCGGCTGATGATGCGGGCGCGGTGGGCGCGGCGTTGCTCTTCTTCGGTCAGCACGCGCTTCTTGCCTTCGAAAGGATTCGCGCTGCTGTTGAACTGGATCTTCAGCGGCGTGCCCTGCAGGCGGAACATCTCGCAGAACGCGCGCTCCAGATAACGCTGGTAGCTGGCCGGCACGTCATCCAAGCCGCTGCCGTGGATGATGATGAGCGGCGGGTTGCTGCCGCCCTGGTGGGCGTAGCGCATCTTGGGACGGAAACGCGAACCCTTGGGCGGCTGCTGTTTCTCCAGCGCGGTCAGCAATGCGCGGGTGAGCTTGGGCGTCGGCAGCTTGATCATCGCGGCGGTGTAGGCCTCGTTGACCGAGACCAGCAGCTTGTCGATGCCGGTGCCGTTCAGCGCGGAGATGAAATGCAGCTTGGCGAAGCTGAGGAAGTGCAGCTTGCGCTCGATGTCGTTCTTGACAGTGTCGCGCTGGTGCGCGTCCAGACCGTCCCACTTATTGACCGCCAGCACCAGTGCGCGGCCCGCTTGCAGCACGAAGTCGGCGACGTGGGCATCCTGCTCGGTGATCTGGTCGGCGCCGTCCACCACCAGCACGACGACGTTGGCATCCTCGATGGCTTGCATGGTCTTGATCACCGAGAATTTCTCGACGGCTTCGTCAACCTTGCCGCGGCGGCGCACGCCGGCGGTGTCGATGATGGTGTATTGCTTGCCATCGCGCTCGAAGTCGATGTAGATCGAGTCGCGCGTCGTACCCGGCTGGTCGAACGCGATCACGCGCTGTTCGCCCAAAATGGCGTTCACCAATGTGGACTTGCCGACGTTGGGGCGGCCGACGATGGCGAGCTTGGGCTTCTGCTCTTCCTCGACCTTTTCTTCGCTCTCCAGCGGGAAATTTTCCAGCGCGAGTTCGACCACTTCGGTCACGTTGTCGCCGTGCGCGGATGAGATCGGTATCGGCTCGCCCAGCCCCAGTTCGAAGAAGTCGACCGTCACCTTGGAACGCTGCATGCCTTCGGCCTTGTTGACCAGCAACAGGATGGGCTTGCCGGTCTTGCGCAATTGCTCGGCGATGATCGCGTCCTGCGGCGTACAACCCGCGCGGCCGTCCACCAGGAACAACACCGCATCGGCCTCGTCCACCGCCTGGCGGCTCTGCTTGGCCATCTCGTACAGGATGCCGTCTTTCGCGACCGGCTCCAGACCGCCGGTGTCCACCACCAGATAGGGGCGCTCGCCGACGCGGCCGCGGCCGTAGTGACGGTCGCGCGTCAGGCCGGGCAAGTCGGCGACCAGTGCATCGCGGCTGCGCGTGAGGCGATTGAACAACGTGGACTTGCCCACATTCGGACGACCAACTAAAACCAATGTAGGCAACATTCTTAAATTTTCCTTATTTGATCGACAGCGAATAAAGATCGCCGTCGCGGGTCTGCACCAGCAGACCGTCGTCCATCTGTTGCGGCGCAGCCTGAATCGCACCGTCCAGCTTGATGCGCGCAGTGAAACGCCCGTCCTCGCGGCTCAGGCCGTGCAGATAACCTTCGTAATCGCCGACCACGACGTACTCGCCCAGCGTCTGCGGCGCCGCGGTATCGCGCATGAACAGCTGCTCGTTCTTCCATAGCGTGCTGCCGCTGGTCTTGTCCAACGCGATCACCGAACCGGTCGCATCGCTCAGGTAGAGGAACTTGCGCAGCAAGGTCATGCCTTTGTCGCTGGAGATGTCGCGGTTCCACAACGGACTGCCCTGCGCGGCATCGTAACAGGCTACACGTCCCTGGAAGGCGATCGCGCACACCTGTTCGTCGTCCGCCACCGGGTCGCTGGTGATGTCGCTGATGCGTTCGAGTTCGGTGTTGCCGCGAGGCTGCGACACCGAGGTTTCCCACAACACCGAGCCGTCCTTGACCTTCATCGCAACCAGCTTGCCGCCTGCAAAACCGGCAAAGGCCACACCGCGCTGTATGGTCATGCCGGCATGGCTGCGCACCACCAGTGCAGGCGTGCTGCGCTCGTACAGCCAGAGGCGCTTGCCGTCCGCCGCATTCAGCCCGGCAATGCGGCCGTCGCCGCTGCGCACGATCACCACGCCTTCGGCGACGCGCGGCACGCTCAGCACCTCGCTGGAGACCTTGCTCTTCCAGCGCAGCTTGCCCTCTTCGTCGTAAGCCAGCACGTCACCCTTGTCGCCGCCGACCAGCACCAGCCCTTCACCCGCACCGACGCCGCCGCTGACGGCGATACCGATGTCTACGCGCCACAGCTGTTTGCCGGTCGCACGCTCAATGCGCGTCAGCGCGCCGTCGCCGGACGCGCCATAGATTGCATCGGCCGTCAGCGCAGGCTGCAACAAGGTCGCGCCGGACTCGCCCAGTTCGGCATGCCAGCGCACCTCGAACTTCGCGGCCTCGGTGAAATCAACCAGCTTTGCCGGTTCGACCACGCCCGGCTTGCCCATCCAGCCCTGCACGGTGTCCACCGCAGCGCATCCGCTCAACAACAGCAGACCGGACAACATAGCCGGTCCTGAGCGGCGACCAAGGGCCAGGCGCATCGAAATCATTTTGCTGCTCCCAGCGCGTCCATCTTCATCTGGATCAGGTTGCGGTACATGCTCTTCGCGTCAGTCTTCTCGTAAGCCAGCTTGTAGGCAGTGCGCGCCTCGTCGATCTTGCCCTGCGCGCTCAGCACGTCGCCCTTAAGGTCGGCATACAGGCCGTTGAACGAATCCGGATGAGCGGCGTTCAGCAGCTTAATCGCGTCTTCGTAAGCCTTCTCGTCCAGCAGGATCGCCGCCAGACGCAGGCGCGCGACATCCTTCAGCGTCGCTTCGTCGGCATGGTCGATGACCCACTGCAGCTGCGTCTTGGCGCGCGCCACGTCCTTGCTGAACTCGTTGACCTGAGCCGCCAGCAGGGCCGCGCGCGAAGCATAGGCAGTGTCCGCATATTTGCTCATCACTGCGGCGGCCGCGTCGTTGACGCGCTTGGCGTCGTTGCTCTCCAGCTGGCGGGTGAATTCCGCATATAGCGTCGCCGCCTCGGCGGACTGCTTGTTCTGGTAATACTGCCAGCCGCGCCAGCCGCCCATCGCGATGACGACTACCAGCAGCGCGCCCAGCAAGAAGTTGCCGTTGTCTTTCCACCACGCCTTGAGCGTTTCGAGCTGTTCCTGTTCCTGCAAGTCCAATGCCGCCATGTTCAACTCCTACTTGATGATTTGATTGATTGTTGCGATGAGGTTCTGCACGCTCACCCTTACCTGATCGCCGCCCTGCATGGGCTTGATGCTGACTTCGTTCGCCTGCGCCTCGTCGTCGCCTATCACCAGCGCGATACGCGCGCCGCTGCCGTCGGCCTTCTTCATTTGCGACTTGAAACTGCCGCCGCCGCAATGCAGCAGCACGCGCAGCTTCTCGTCGCGCAGTTGCTCCGCCACGCTGCTCGCCATCTGACCGGCCAGTTCGCCCTGATGCACCACGTACACGTCCACTTCCGGCTTGGGCGCGATCATACCGTCTTCCTGCACCAATGCCAGCAGGCGCTCCACACCCATCGCGAAACCCATCGCCGGAGCAGGCTTGCCGCCGATCTGCTCGACCAGGCCGTCGTAACGTCCGCCCGCGCAGATCGTGCCCTGCGCGCCCAAGCGGGTCGTGACCCACTCGAACACCGTGCGATTGTAATAGTCCAGCCCTCGCACCAGTCGCGGATTGATCTCGAACGCGATGTCGTGGCGCTTGAGTATGGCCTGCAACTCTTCGAAATGCTTGATCGCATCTTCCTCCAGCTCATCCATCAGCTTGGGCGCGCCCGCGATGATGTCCTGCATCGCCGGATTCTTGCTGTCGAGGATGCGCAGCGGATTGCTGTGCAAGCGTCGTGTCGCGTCCGCATCCAGCACTTCCTTGTGCTGCTCGAAATAAGCGATCAGCTTGTCGCGATGACGCTGACGCGAGGCGCTGTCGCCCAGCGTGTTCAGCTGCAGCGTGACATCGCGCAGTCCCAGTTTGCGCCACAGCCGCGCGCACATGATGATCTGCTCCGCATCGATGTCCGGCCCGCCGAAGCCCAGCGCCTCGACGCCGACCTGATGGAACTGGCGGTAGCGCCCCTTCTGCGGACGCTCGTGGCGGAACATCTGGCCGCTGTAATACAACCGTTGCGGCGCGTTATACAGCAGATTGTGCTGCAACACCGCGCGCACGCAGGATGCCGTACCTTCCGGACGTAGCGTCAGGTGGTCGCCGTTGAGACTATCCTCGAAGCTGTACATCTCCTTCTCGACGATGTCGGTGACTTCGCCGATCGCGCGTTTGAACAGCGCGGTCGGCTCGACCAGCGGCATGCGGATGTTGCGATAGCCGTAGCCATGCAACCAGTCGCGCACCACCTCTTCGAACCATAGCCAAAGCTCCGCCTCTTCCGGCAGAATGTCGTTCATGCCGCGTACGGCTTGTAGTGTTTCTTTGCTCATAAATACCCTGAGCCCGTAGCCGGTAGCTTGTAGCTTGTAGCAAAACTGGCTACGAGCTACGAGCTACGAGCTACTGGCTGCTCTTCCTCACATATTTTCTTGCGACATACTCGTCCACGATCTGCACGAACTCCGCCGCGATGTTGTCGCCGCGCAGCGTCACCGCTTTCTCGCCGTCGATATACACCGGCGCTGCCGGTGTTTCGCCGGTTCCCGGCAGGCTGATGCCGATGTTCGCCAGCTTGCTCTCGCCCGGGCCGTTGACGATGCAGCCCATCACCGCGACGGTCATGTTCTCGACGCCATCGTACTGTTTTCGCCACTCGGGCATCTGCTCGCGCAGGTGCGCTTGTATGTTCTGCGCCAGTTCCTGGAACACCGTGCTGGTGGTACGACCGCAGCCGGGACAGGCGGTGACCATGGGTGCGAACGCGCGCAAGCCCATGGTCTGCAATATCTCCTGCGCTACCACCACCTCCTCGGTGCGCGAGCCGCCCGGCGCGGGTGTCAGCGACACACGTATCGTGTCGCCTATGCCTTCCTGCAGCAGCACCGAAAGCGCGGCGGTCGAAGCGACGATGCCCTTGGAACCCATGCCCGCCTCGGTCAGGCCGAGGTGCAGCGCGTAGTCGCATTGCTGCGTCAATGAGCGATACACCGCGATCAAATCCTGCACCTCGCTGACCTTGCACGACAGCACGATGCGGTCGTGCGGCATGCCGAGCTGCTCGGCGCGCTTCGCGCTCTCGACGGCGGAGGCGATCAGCGCGGCGCGCGTGACTTCCTTCACATCCTTGGGCTCGGGCAGACGCGAGTTTTCGTCCATCATGCGCACGACGACGCCCTGATCCAGGCTGCCCCAGTTCACACCTATGCGCACCGGCTTGTTATAGCGGATCGCGGTCTCGATCATGATCGTGAACGGATCGGCCTCCTCGCGCACGCGCCCGACGTTGCCGGGATTGATGCGGTACTTCGCCAGCACCTGCGCGCACTCGGGATACTCGGTCAGCAAACGATGGCCGTTGTAGTGAAAGTCGCCGATCAGCGGCACGTCACAGCCCAGCGCATCGAGGCGCTTGCGGATAGCAGGCACCGCGGCAGCGGCCTCCGGCGTGTTCACGGTGATGCGCACCAGCTCGGAACCGGCCTGCGCCAATTCGTAGACTTGCTTTACGGTCGCGCCGATATCGGCGGTGTCGGTGTTGGTCATCGACTGCACGACGATGGGAGCATCGCCGCCCAGCATGACCTTGCCCACTTGCACCCGTTGCGACGGGCGGCGCTGGATCGCTGCACTCATGCTTATTCCAGCGTCACACGCGCCACGTCGCTGGTGGCATTGGTGGTCGGTTTAAGATCAACGGTCTTGCCCTTGTAAGTCAGGCGCGCCGAACTGGCTCGACCGACCACCAGCGTGAACGGGCTTTGGCCGGAAAGGCGCAATTCGCTGCCCGCCGGATTCAGTTGCGACGAAACGATATTGCCGTTCTTGTCGCGCACCTCGGTCCACGACTCCTCGCCGAACGTCAGGCGCAGGTTGGCGGATTGCGCGGCACTCGTTGCAGCGGGAGCCACAGGCTTGGCGACAGGCACAACCGGGGTCGGGGTCGGCTTCGCCGCGACCGGCGCGGATTTGACCGCAGACACGGCGGAAAGAGGAACCGGTTTGACTGCAGGCGTTGTCGGCAAAGGCTTAGCCGCAGCTGCGGGCTGCGCCGGTTTGACCGCCGATACCGGCTGCGGCTGTTTAATTGCAGGCAGTGTTGCAACCGGCGCACTCACTGCCTCGGCGACCGGCACAGCAGACTGTGCAACGGCAGGGACGACGGACGATGCGGCCGTCTCCGCGACCTCGGAAGCCGGGATGACCTGCATCTCCACCGGCAACGGAAGCGCCGCCTCGACCGGCTGATTCGGCTGATCCGGCTCAGCCGGAGAGCTCGGCGAGGTGAAGTTCCACACCGCGACTGCAACGACGACCACCGACAGGAACAATGCCGCACCCAGCCAGATCAGGTTCTGCAACTGCGGCGAACGCGCATCCGGGAACGGCACATTGACCGAGTCCGGCGACACATGCGAAACAGAGTGGGTCTGCGGCAATGCTGCCAGCAACGGAGGCACATCCAGTTGCAACAATTTGGCATAGCTGCGCACGAAGCCTCGCACGAAGGCCATTTCCGGCAGGTGCTGGTAATCGTCCGCCTCCAGCGCCTCGATCTGGCGCGGCGCCAGCTTGGTATGCGCAGCCGCATCCGCGATGCTCAGGCCGAGACGCTCGCGCGCCTCGCGCAACAATGCCCCCGGCAGGGCAGATACCGGTGCGCTAACGTTTTCGACAGGTACGGCGTTATTTTCGGTCTGCTGTTCCATCACTCACTCTGCATCATCAATTGGGTTTCACGGGCCTCGGGGTAGCGTTTGCGCAACTGCACGGCATAGCTGGCTGCGGCATTGCGGTCGCCGACCTTGCGTTCGATGCGCACGCCCAGCCACAGCTGTTCGGCGGTCGGCGACTCGGTGCGCTCGGCAAAACCGGCGAAATACTTCTTCGCGACCAGATAGTCTCCGTTGAAGAAGCTCAATTCGGCCAGCGCCAGCAGTGCCTGCGGGTTGCCCGGCTGCACCAGCAGCGCGCGCTGCAGAAAATCTTCGGCGTCCTTCAACTTGCCCGCCTTCTGCGAACACACGCCGGCATTCAGGTAGGCGCGCTCGGGCGTCGTGTACAGCGGGTTCTTCAGCGCCGCCATGAAATGCGGTATGGATTCCTTCGCCCGCTCGCGCTGGCACAGGAACCAGCCGTAATTGTTGTGCGCATCGGAATCGCTTTTGTCCAGCTGCAGGCTCTGCTGGAAATCTTCCTCAGCTTCCTTGTCCTCGCGCAACGCCATGTGTATCAGGCCGCGCACGTTGTAGGCCGGCGCGTAGTTGCGATCCGCCTGCAGCGCCATGGCGATCTCGCCCAGCGCGATACCGAGCTGCGAACGCTCGTAATACATCCCCGCCAGTTCGGTATGCACCTTGGCGCTCGCGGTCGCGCGGCTGTTGTTCTGCGCCGGCGCCTGCGATCCGCCGCCGCCCGACGGCGTGCCGCACGCAGACAGGAGGAACAGCGATAACGCGATAATGGAAAGCTTCTTCATCAATGCACCTCGGTTAAACGTTGCATGGTTCGTTTGGTCTTGTCCTGCACCTGCCCGGCCAGCTGGCCGCAGGCCGCCGCGATGTCGTCGCCGCGCACCTTGCGTATCGTGGTCACGATGTCCGCCTGCATCAGCAGGTCGCGGAAGCGGCGCACCGTCTCCGGATTCGAACGGCGGTAAGGCGACTGCGGGAACGGGTTGAACGGAATCAAGTTGAACTTGCACGGCACGTCGCGCACCAGCTTCACCAGTTCGCGCGCATCCTGGTCGCGGTCGTTGACGCCTTCCAGCAGCACGTATTCGAAGGTGATGAAGTCGCGCGGCGCCTTTTCCAGATAGCGCTGGCAGGCCGCCATCAACTCGCTCAGCGGATACTTCTGGTTGATCGGCACCAGCTCGTCGCGCAGCCTGTCGTTCGGCGCATGCAGCGACACCGCCAGCGCCACCGGGCACTCGTCGCGCAGCCGATCCATCGCCGGCACGATGCCGGAGGTGGACACCGTCACGCGACGGCGCGACAGGCCGTAGGCATGATCGTCCAGCATCAGCCGCAGCGCGCTCACAGTGTTGTCGAAGTTCAGCAGCGGCTCGCCCATGCCCATCAGCACCACGTTGCTGATCGGCCAGTTGCCATCTGCGTCCTTGCCCAGCTCATGGTTCGCCCACCAAACCTGGCCGATGATCTCGGCCACGCTGAGGTTGCGATTGAAGCCCTGCTTGCCGGTGGAACAGAACGCGCAGTCCAGCGCGCAACCGGCCTGCGTCGAAACGCACAGCGTGCCGCGCGTCTCCTCCGGGATATACACGGTCTCGACCGCGTTGCCGGTGCCCATGTCCAGCAGCCATTTGCGCGTGCCGTCGTCGGACAGCTCTTCGCGCATCACTTTCGGCGCTTCCACACAGGCGATCTGTTTGAGCTTTTCGCGAAGAGAGACCGCAAGGTCGCTCATCGCATCGAAATCGGACTCCCCGGACTTGTAGATCCAGCGCAGCACCTGCTTGGCCCGGAACGGCTTTTCGCCGTGTTCCGCGAACCATGCAGTGAGCTGCTGGACATCGAAGTCGAGGAGGTTTTGCTTTGTCATCGCCATAAATCTATTGCGCAGCCCGATTACTGCGTCGCGTGCTCGTTCATGCCTCGCCTACCTATGAGGTATGTCTCGGCATTCACTGCGCGGCTCCTTGTACTCGGACTGCTCATCACGATTTCTGGCGATGCCATTTATTTAACGCGAGTAGACGTTCAGTGCCGGGAAGAAGTAGGCGATCTCGATCGCGGCGTTCTCGGCCGAGTCGGAACCGTGCACTGCGTTCGCGTCGATGCTGTCGGCGAAGTCGGCGCGGATCGTGCCCTTGTCTGCCTTCTTGGGATCGGTCGCGCCCATCAGGTCGCGGTTCTTCAGGATCGCGCCTTCGCCTTCCAGCACCTGGATCATCACCGGGCCGGAGACCATGAAGTCAACCAGATCCTTGAAGAACGGGCGTGCTGCGTGTACTGCGTAGAAGCCTTCGGCTTCGGCGCGGGACAATTGAGCCATGCGCGCAGCCACGACCTTCAGGCCAGCGCCCTCGAAACGGGTATAGATTTGACCGATAACATTCTTGGCAACTGCATCGGGTTTGATAATCGACAGGGTACGTTCAACAGCCATTGCTACTCTCCAAATGATTAAAGTTAATCAGAAATTTCTGAGGGCGAGATTCTATCAGGCTTTGCCTATGCTGTCGCAGCCAGCCCCCGATCCGGAACGGCTGTCCGGACGGCAGGATCAGGCTGGCTGGCGGCTCCGGCCCGGCCTGAAATAAGCGCTATTGTCGTAATATGCCGCGTTTTCGTTGTCCGGCGTCCAGCCCGGCACGCCCAGCAGCGGCACCGGCGTCAATTCCGCGGTACGGCGGCAATGCTCCGGGGCGGTGAGGTAATGCGCCAGCGACTCGTCCAGATACGCCATCTGGCGCCCCAGCGGCCAGTCGAAGAAGGCCGGTTCGACCTGCAGCAGCAAGCCTTGGCCAGTCATTCCGACGTAAGGCTGCAGCGCCTTCTCGTACAGGCCATGGCCGAACAGGAAGAACCCCATGTTTTCGCGCACCCGCTCCCGCCGCGACCAGAACAGCTCTTTCCAGCGAAAATCCCGCAACAGCCCCGCCAGCTCCCGATCGGCATAGGCCACGACCACACCGGACTCATCGAACAGCGTATTCATGTCGCGCACCGAACCGCGCTGGCTGCGCGATGCCTCTCCCGGCGACGCGCCGGTAGGCGCATCCCCGACGGTCAGCGCCTCGTAGTGACGCACGTTGATCGCCGACTTGGCCTTGGGGAAAGCCAGCCACACCAATGCATTGAGCAGGTCGTGCCAGTTGTCGGCCCGGGTCTGCACCTCGCCCTTTAGATAACAACGCGGCTCGTACTGCGCCTCGAACGGCAGCCTGCCGTATTCCTGCGCCACGAAGCGCAGCGGCAGGCCGTTATGCACGGTGATGGCGCCGGATGCCGACAGGTCATTACAGTCCTGCAACGACGGGAAGCCATCTGCGGCCGGGCTATCGATGGACAGACCCTCGATAGCCGGATGCAACGGCCGGAACAACGGCGATCGCAACAAGGCAGCCTTATCCCATGGATGTTTCATCTGCGAGACTATTGGGCGATGTAGCGTATGCAGTTGCGCCCTTCTTCCTTGGCTCGATACAAAGCCTTGTCCACCTTGCGCAACAGGCTGTCCTGCTCTTCGGGTGCCGGGGCGTAATACGCGCCTATGCTGATCGTGCAGCTGAACATTCCCTCGCCGCAGGGGATCTCCAGCTTCTCTATCCCGGCGCGCATGCGCTCGGCCACGCCGAGCAGCGCGCCTTCGTCGCATTCCGTCAGCAGCACCAGAAATTCCTCGCCGCCCCAGCGCGATGCATGATCGTAGCCACGTATCGAATCGAGGATCACCTGAGAGGTCGCACACAGCGCAATATCGCCAGCCTCGTGGCCGTAGTGGTCGTTGATCTGTTTGAAGTGATCCAGATCGAGCAACAACAGGCCGAGCGCTCCGCCCTGCCGCTTCTGGCGCGCAAGCTCCTGGTCGAAGCGCTCCTGCATGCCGCGCCGGTTGAACAGACCGGTCAGCTGATCGACCTCGGTCAGCCGCAGTAATTCCTCGGTGCGCTGCCTGACCTTGTCTTCGAGCTCGTTCCGGGTATCGCGCACCACACCGATCATGTCGGTGAATTTTCGCGACAGCTCGCCGATCTCGCCCTTGCCTATCGCCGGAAGATCGACCTGGTAACTGCCATGCTGGACTTCGGCCATCGAAGCGCGCAGGTTTGCAACCGGAGCCAAGATCCAGCGATGCACCAGCCAGCCGACCAGCAACAGCGCCAACACCAGCGCCACGCCGAACAGCAGCGGCACCAGCAACAGGTTTTGCGAGGAGAACAGGGTGTGCGTATCCATCAGCGTCAGGTCGAACCAGCCGATCTCCGGCACCCAGGAGACACCCAGCAGATAGCGCTCGCCGCGGAAGGTCACCCACAGCGTGGACACCGCATCGCCCGACTGCTCCAGACTACGCATCGTCTTACGCAGATTTTCGATGTCGTCCGGATTCTCCAGCAACGCATCGACCCTGCTGCGGAGCTTCACATCCTTGGTGATGCTCGCGTAATCGATCAGCTCCGCTTCGCGATACAGCTGTATCGCCATGTCGCGGTCGACGAACAGGTTGTGCACGCCCGGCTGATGGATATCGACAGTCTCCCGGAGGAAATCGGTGATATCGATACCGGTGCCGATCACACCCAGCACCTGATCGCCCTGCTTGATCAGCACATTGATCCAGACCTTGGTGACGCCCAGATGTACATCCGGATCGACGTTGACCTGATAGTCCTTGCCGCCGTTCAGGGTGGAGTAGAACCACTTGTCGTTGGGATTAGTCGGCGACAGCTTGTAGCGCAGCTGCTTGCCTGAGAACTGATTGGCCGCATCGTTGAAATAGTAATGCCCGGAACCGGCGAATGCCGCGAAATAGCTCTGGTCGCGGAAATTCAGCCGGTAAGTCTCCAGCACCTTGATCGCTCGCGCCCGCACCGCCGGATCGTCCTCGTGCATCGCCATGTCCAGCAGCGCCGGATCGGCGGCCATCTGCCTGGCCAGCGCGATTTCCCGCGTCAACGGCAACAGCGTCCGGTGCTTGTCGAACATCACCTGGCGTCCGGCAAACAACTCCGCCCACTTCTCGTTCACCTGCGTCAGCAGCTGCAGCGAGAAGAACCACGCCAGCGTCGAAAAGCCGAGGAGCAGACCGAAGATCAGCAGAGAGAACTTATGTCTTAGATTCACGGAAAATTTATCGAATGACCATATCGGGATTAACTCTATTCACCGGGGAGTCTAACAGAAAATATTCCTCGCTTTGGCGTCCCTTCACGCCTCGATATCGATGTGTTCGGTCGGATCGCCGGCGCGCTGATTGTGGTGTCTGCGTTCCAGCCCGGAGCGCAATTCGAGCAGCACCGGCAAATGCTGGAGGCGACGGCAGTAGATGCGACGCTCGCCCTGGATTTGGGGATCATGCCGCCGCTCCGCCGATTCCTGCGGCGGCTCGTGATGTTCGTGCGGCATCGTCACCAGCGGCGGCAAGGTGCGCGGCTGCACGGCCTTCACCCCATTGACCGCCGTCAGGGCGCTCACCGTCATTCTGTCCCTCACCCCGATAGCTCCGGGCGGAGAAATGCTGGGCACAAATTTCATGATCGCACTCCCCTCAATCCACAAACATCGAAAGCGGCCATGCCCGCTGCATAACCGCTTACGCTCACACCGCTACACCGACCTCCCGCGTCAGCCGATCGCGCACTTGGTCAGAGGATAACCGGCCTTCCTCAATTCTACAGCCGCCTTCGACAGCTCCTCTGCCTCGGCCTTGGCCTCGATAGCGGCCTGCACATTGCTGTCCACCAGGGAGCTGATGCTCTCGAGGCTGGCCGACACGCTCACGCCCGCCTCGGACTGCTCCCTCGACGCACCGGCGATATGCTCGATGCGCTGCGAGACGCTGTTGGTCGCCTGCATGATCTCCTTCAGGCCCTCACCGTTCTTGCGTATCAGCGAGATGCCGGTCTCCACTTCGGATACCGCATCCTGCATCGATGCCACCGCCGCATCCGAGATCGTGCTGATCTCACCTATGGTGCGGGCGATATCCTTGGTGCTGGACGCGGTGCGTTCCGCCAGTTTGCGCACCTCGTCGGCGACCACGGCGAAGCCGCGTCCCTGCTCGCCGGCACGCGCGGCTTCAATCGCCGCATTCAGCGCCAGCAGGTTGGTCTGCTCGGCGATCTCCTTGATCGCGTTGGCGATAGAACCGATGTTATCCACTGCGCTACCCAGGTCGGAGATCGTGCGGCTGGTGCCCCGCACGGTATCCGCCACCTTGCTGGTCGCGGCGATGCTCAGTTCCATGTTGCGGCTGTTCTCCTCGACCACCTGCTGCATCGCCCGCGCATCGCCGAGCGAATCCCCGGCCATGTTGGCGACCCCGGCGACCGAGCGGCTGAATCCCTCCATCGTGCCGACGATCTGCTGGATATGCTGGTGTTCGTTCGCCGCGTTGTCAGCAACGCTAGACACCCGCGCACCCATGTCGGAGATGCGCTTCTGCATCTTGCCGACCGGCGTAACCACTTCGTCGACGATGGTGCGCAGATAGGACTGCATCGTCTGCACCCCGCACAGCAACACGCCCAGCTCGTCGCGCCCGGAGATGTCGATCTCCTCGTTCATGTCGCCCTGCATCAGCTTCTCGAAATCGCGCTGAGCGACATCGGCCGGATTTGCGACATATTTCTTGACCAGGAAGGCGAGATAGAAGAACAGGAACACCTGCAACACGATCTGTCCGACCAGCGTGCGCTGCTCTAGCTTGGAGATCGCATCGAACTGCGGCGTCACATCGATCTCCAGCTCGGACACCCCGAGCACCGCCCCTTCCTCGACCTGGTGGCAGCCGGTGCAATCTGTCCCGTGGAAATCCTTGCTGGCCAGGTAGGGCGTCACGACATGGACATGTGTGCCGTCCTCGTTGAATGTCACGATCTGCTGTTTGGTCTCTATCGCACGGCGCTGCACGTCGTTTGCGATCTGTTCTTCCGGCAGACCGGGACCGTACAGATCGACGACGGGCTTGGCGCGCACCAGCTGCACCGACCTGACGCCGTCGGACGCGGCGATCTTCTTCATCAGCAACTGACGCAGATCGGGATTGCCGATCTGGCCGGCGACCATCAGCATGTTGGAACTGTCGATGATCTCGTTGGAAAGCTTCTTCGCATCGCTGACCGCGACCGCCCTGGCATCTTCCTTCATGTGCTGGAACACGGAATATTGACCGTAACCCAGCGCAGCCAGCAGGGTGATCTGGATCGCGAACTGCAGCTTGCGCGACAGCGTCCAGTTGTCGAACTTGAAGCGCTCGAAGCGGGAAACCAGTTGCTCGCCGCTCTGATTTACCCGGCGATACAGGGTTTCAGCCTCGGCTATATGCTCGCGTGTCGGGGGCCGGCGCACCGAGGAATAACCGATCACCTCGCCGCCCTCGAACACCGGCGCGACGGTCGCGCGCACCCAGTAGTGGTCGCCGTTCTTGCAACGGTTCTTGACGGTGCCGCGCCATGGGCGGCGCTCCTTCAACGTATCCCAAAGCCACTTGAATGCCTGCGGCGGCATGTCCGGATGGCGCACGATGTTGTGGCTCTTGCCGATCAGCTCCTCGCGGGTATAGCCAGACATCTCGACGAAGGTATCGTTGACGTAGGTGATGATGCCCTTGGTATCGGTGCGCGAGATCAACACCGTGTTCGGTGGGAACGGCACTTCCTTTTGTGAAACATAGGCGTTCTTGTTCTGCACGACATCTCCCTGATCAAGCACTTAATCGTTATCGGTCCGTCTTACCGGCATGAAGCGGCACGGCCTTGTCAACTTCTCACGTGATACTAGCAACCGGCGGCATCAGGTAATACCTCAAATAGGGGTCGGTAACATGGTTATTTATGCTCCCGAGCCATTTCCCATTGCTTGACCAGCGCATAGATCACCGGAATCACCAGCAGCGTCAGCACCGCCGAGGAGATCATGCCGCCGACCATGGGGACGGCGATGCGGCGCATCACTTCCGAGCCGGTGCCGCTGCTCCACAGGATGGGCAGCAGACCGGCCATGATCGCCACCACGGTCATCATCTTGGGGCGCACACGCTCCACCGCACCCTCCATGATGGCCGCATGCAGATCGGCAGCAGCCGGTTTGCGACCTTCGCTGCTGCAGCGCGCCTGTATTTCCTGCCACGCCTTCTCCAGATAGATCAGCATCACCACGCCGGTCTCCGCCGCGACGCCCGCCAGCGCGATGAAGCCGACCGCCACTGCGACGCTCAGGTTGTAATCGAGCAACCACAGCAACCACACGCCGCCGACCAGCGCGAACGGCACGGACAGCATCACCACCAGTGACTCGGTGACGCGTCTGAAGTTGAGGTACAGCAGCAGGAAGATCAGCAACAGCGTGATCGGGATCACGATCTTCATCTTCGCGGCGGCGCGTTCCATGTACTCGAACTGTCCGCTCCAGGTCGCGTAGTAGCCGGGGGGAAACTTGACCTGTTCGGTCACGGCCTTGCGGGCATCGGCCACATAGGAGCCGATGTCGCGCTCGCGGATATCGACGTAGATGTAGGCGGACAACAGCGCGTTCTCGGTGCGGATCGAGGGCGCGCCCTTGCCTATGCTCACTTTTGCGATCTGGCCGAGCGGGATCATCGCCCCGTCCCCATTGGCCGACATTTGGGTCGGGACCAGCACTTCGCGCGCGATCTGCTCCGGCGTGCCGCGCAACTCGCGCGGGTAGCGGATATTCACGCCGAAGCGTTCCAGCCCTTCCACCGTGGTGGTGACGTTCTCGCCGCCCAGCGCAGTAGCGATCACCTCCTGCACCTCGCCCACGGTCAGGCCGTAGCGCGCCAAGGCCTGCCGGTCCGGCTCGATGTTGAGATAGAAACCGCCGGTGATGCGTTCGGCGAAGGCGCTGCTCGTACCCGGCACCTTGCGCACCACGGCCTCGATCTCGCGGGCCAAGCGCTCCATCTCGTCGAGGTTCTTGCCGTACACCTTGATGCCGATAGGCGTGCGTATACCGGTGGAGAGCATGTCGATGCGCGCCTTGATCGGCATGGTCCACGAGTTCGCCACGCCGGGAAATTGCAGCGCGCGATCCATCTCGGCGATCAGCTTGTCGGTGTCCATGCCGGGCCGCCATTCCTCCTGCGGCTTGAGGTTGATGACCGTCTCGAACATCTCCAGCGGCGCTGGGTCGGTGGCGGTCTGCGCGCGTCCCGCCTTGCCGTACACCGATGCGACCTCAGGGAAGCTCTTGATGATCTTGTTCTGCGTCTGCAACAACTCCGCCGCCTTGGTCACCGACAGACCGGGCAGCGTGGTGGGCATGTAGAACAGCGTGCCCTCGTTCAGCGTCGGCATGAACTCGCTGCCCAGCTTCATCGCCGGATACACGCTCAGCAGCAATGCCAGCGCAGCGATGCCGAGCGTGGCCTGCTTGTGTTGCAGCACGGCGGCGATCAGCGGGCGGTAGCCTGCGATCATCCAGCGGTTGAGCGGATTCTCCGCTTCCGGCCTGATCCTGCCCTTGATGAACAGCAGCATCAGTACCGGAACCAGCGTCACCGACAGCAAGGCAGCACCCGCCATCGCGAAGGTTTTGGTGAACGCGAGCGGCGCAAACAACCGCCCTTCCTGCGCCTCCAGCGTGAACACCGGCAGGAAGGAGACGGTGATGATGAGTAGCGAGAAGAACAGCGCCGGGCCGACTTCCTTGCAGGCGGCGAGGATGGCTCTCACTCGGACATCTTCCTGCAACTTAGCCCCCCCTTTACCAAAGGGGGGGGAGGGGGGATTTGAAGTGCTTTGATGCGCAGAGAAAAATCCCCCCCAGCCCCCCTTTTCCAAAGGAGGGAGAACTGCCGCTTGTGTTGGGTTTAGCCGCTCCAGATGCTTGTGCGCGTTCTCTATCATCACGATCGCCGCATCCACCATCGCGCCGATGGCAATGGCGATCCCGCCCAGGCTCATGATGTTGGAATTCAGGTTCAGGAAACGCATCGCGATGAAGGCGATCAGCACACCTATGGGCAGCATCACGATGGCGACCAGCGCGCTGCGCGCATGCATCAGGAACACCATGCACACCAGCGCGACGATCAAGCCTTCCTCGAACAGTGTGCGCTTGAGCGTGTCGATGGCGCGCTGGATCAGTTCGGAGCGGTCGTACACCGCCTGTATGGTCACGCCCTCCGGCAAGCCGGGCGCGATCTCGGCAATCTTGGCCTTGATGTTCGCGATCACCTCCAGCGCGTTCTGCCCATACCGCGCCATCGCGATGCCGGACACCACTTCGCCTTCGCCGTTGAGCTCTGCGAGGCCGCGCCGCTCGTCCGGCCCGAGCTCGACTCGCGCGATGTCGCGCAGCAGCACCGGCGTGCCGCGCTCGGCCTTGACCACCAGATTCTCGATGTCGCCTTTTCCTCGCAGGTATCCCTTGCCGCGCACCATGTACTCGGTCTCGGCCATCTCCACCACGCGTCCGCCGACGTCGCGGTTGCTATCGCGTATCACCTGCGCAACCTTGCTCAGCGGGATGTTGTAGGCGCGCAGTTTCACCGGATCGACCGTCACCTGATACTGCTGCACGAAGCCGCCGACGGAGGCGACCTCGGCGACGCCATGCGCCTTGGTCAGCTGGTAGCGCAGATACCAGTCCTGCATGGTGCGCAGTTCGGCGAGGTTGTGTTTCTCGCTCAATACCGCGTACTGGTACACCCAGCCCACGCCGCTGGCGTCCGGCCCCAGTTGCGGCAACACGCCCTGAGGCATGCGCCCGGCGATGCTGTTGAGATATTCCAGCACACGCGAGCGCGCCCAGTAGATGTCAGTGCCGTCCTCGAAGATCACATACACGAACGACGCGCCAAAGAACGAGAAGCCGCGCACAACCTTGGACTTCGGCACCGACAGCATGGCCGTGGTGAGCGGATAGGTGACCTGGTCTTCCACCACCTGCGGCGCCTGCCCGGGGTATTCGGTGTAGACGATCACCTGCACGTCGGACAGGTCGGGCAGCGCGTCCAGCGGCGTCTTCACCAGCGCATAGATGCCCGCCAGCGTGACAAACAGGGTGGCGAGCAGCACCAGGAAACGGTTACGCGCCGACCACTCAATGATCGTGTTCAGCATGGCTAGCCTCCGCTTGTGTCGCACTGAGTCTGGTAATCACCCATTCGTCCGGCTTGCGCTCGACGATCTCGAAGCCGATCGCACTGCCGGGCCGGATGCCCTTTACCAGCGATGCATTGGCCAGCGCGAAATCCATCGTCATGCCGGGCCAGCCCAGCGACTCGATCGGCTCATGCGTGATGCTGACCGTGCCGTCCGGGTTGATCGCCTCCAAGGTGCCTTGCGCCCGATGCCCGACCGAAACCGATTTCTTCCGAATAGAAGTCGCTGCAGCAGGCTCTGCTTTAACCGTCGCAGGTTCGGCGGTCGGTGCCCCGCCTTGCGCAGCGCCCAGGCCCGACAACGCCGCCCTGAGGTTGCTCTCCGCATCGATCAGGAAATTCGCCGAGGTGACGACCTGTTCGCCTTCTCGTACGCCACTCAGCACCTCGACATAATCGTCTCCGCGACGACCCAGCCTGAGTTCGCGCGGTTCGAAGCGCCCTTCATCGAGGCGCACCAGCGCCACTTGGCGAGTGCCGCTGTCGATCACCGCCGAGGCCGGGATGGCCAGCACCTGTTCGCCCTTGCCCAACAAAAACTCGACGCTGGCGAACATCGCCGGTTTCAGCTGGCCTTGCGGATTCGCGAGCGCGATGCGCACCGACGTCGTGCGCGTCGCGCCGTCCAGTGTCGGATAGACGAAATCGACCTTGCCGTCGAAACGCTGCTCCGGCCAGGCATCAACCTTGATCCGCACCGCATCGCCCGCTTTTATCCGGGCGATGTCCTGCTCGGCAACATCGGCGATCGCCCACACCGAAGACAGGTCGGCGATGCGGTACAACGTCTCGCCCGGCATGAAGCGCATGCCCTGCACCGCGACCTTTTCCAACACGACGCCGGAGACCGGCGCATGGAAAGTCTGCGCCCTGCCGCCCGAGGCCCGGCCAGATACCCCCCAGTTGCGCAGCCGCGCGGCGCTGGCATCGGCGAGCTGGCGCATGCTGTCCTGCGCTTCGCCGTCGGCATCCTTCAACGCCGCGACGCCCTGCAGCGCCAGCGCATGCTCGCGCTGCGCCGAGACCAGTTCCGGGCTGTACACGTCGAACAGCGGCTGTCCTTTTGCGACGGACTGCCCGGTGGTATTGACGTACAGACGTTCCACCCAGCCTTCGAACTTAGGTGCGACCGCGTAAGTGCGCCGCTCGTCGACCTCGATGCGCCCGACCGCGCGCAACGTCCGGTCTAAGGTGCGCAACGCAGCGGCCTCGCTCTTCACGCCCAGCTTTTGCACCTTGTCGCTGCCTATGTTGAGGATCGTCGAACTCGCGGGTTCTTTCCCCTCGTATACCGGCACATAGTCCATGCCCATCGCATCCTTCTTCGGCACCGGCGAGGTATCCGGCAGACCCATCGGATTGCGGTAATACAGCGGCTTGCGTTCTGCCTGTGCGACCGGTGCTTCCGGCGCAGAGTTGCGCAACCCCAGCCAGTAACCGCCTGCGGCCACGCCGAGCAACATCAGCATGGTGACGAATATTCCGTAAAGGTTCTTCATAGCTCTTCTCCCAGCAGGCGTTCGATCTCGGCCAGACGCAATTGCGCCTCCAGTTGCGCCTTGAGCAACTGCCGTTTTGCGTTAAGTATCTGGCGCTGCGCATCCAGCAACATCGCGAACCCCACGGTGCCGGTCTCATAGCCGGACAGCACGGACTGGTAGGTCAGTTCGCTCTGCGGCAGCAGCCTTGTGGCGATCAGCGACTCGGTGCGCCGCGCCGCCTCCAGCCCGGACACGCTCTCCGACAGCTCTCCCAGCATCCGGTCGAGCAGCGCTTCCTTGCGCGCCTCGGCCGCCGCGAGCAACGACTCGGCCTCGCGTTCCTGCGAACGGCGCGACTCCTGCTGCAACGGGAGGTTGAGTTCGACCATCAGATCCCAGCTGCGCACGCTGCTGCCGTTCTGCGTGGGCGCGACGCCCAACGTGAACCCCGGATAGCGGTTGACGCGAGCCAGGTCGCGGTTCTTCCCTGCTTCGCTGCTGCGCGCATCGGCGATCTGCAGCTGGGGATTTCGCGCGTGCAGCCTGTCCGACAGCGACTGGTAATCGAGTCGCGCCGCCGCGGGCAGCGGCCGCAATCGCGCGGGTTCCGCCAGTTCGGCCATCGCCGGGCGAGACAGCAGCGCATTCAGCCGACTCTGCTGATGATGGCCTTCGTTCTGCAGCTCGATCAGCTCCGCGCGCAGCCCGGTCTGCTCGATCTGCGCGCGTATCGCTTCCTGCTGTGTGCCCAGACCGTTGGCATAACGCGTACGCGCGACTCGCTCCAGCGTGTCCAGCAACTCCAGCGTACGCCTCGCCAGTTTTTCGCTCGCGGACAGGTAGTAATAGCTGGCATAGGACGCCTTGATTCGGGCAGCCAGTTCGGCCCAGGTTGCAACGACCTGTCCGTCGGCCTGCTCCGCTTGTGCCTCGGCCACCTCGCGCTGCATGCCGCGCTTGCCGAACCACGGCACGCTCTGCATCAACAGATAGCGCGTACTGCCGACCTCGGAAGGCCACAGGCTGGCAGATTTGTTATTGCCCTGATTGGTGACATCCATCAGTTCGGCGCGCAGCACCGGATCGGGCAGCGCACCTGCGGGCTGCACACGCTGCACGGCGGCATCCGCCTCGTGGCGCATCGCCGCCAGTTCGGGATTGTGCTCGCGCGCATAGGCCAGCAAGCCGGCGACGTCGCTGCCCAGCTCGGCGGCGACCGCCGATAGCGGGACTAGCAGCATGCAGAACAGCAGGAAAACAGGTATTCGTTTCATGATCCATTCCTCGCATTAACTTAAAACTCGCGTAGCGATTCGTTTGCCTCCTCTCCCGCTTGCGGGAGAGGATTGAGGTGAGGGAAACGGGTGTGGCAAGTCTCGCCATGCCCGTTGATTCCATCGGACGGACGCGATGCGGCCGCCGAACGATGCGGAACGAGGTTGGTTACGAAACCGTTTTAACGAATTTCAGACACACTCGTCCCGCGTCAGGCGGATACGAGAGGCGGAGGAAGGAGCGGCGTCGAGACGACGGAGTGAAACGAAACGAGGTAGGGAGTCATCGCAGCCGCGGCTTGCGGCGCGGTCGGTGCCGCGATGTCCGGCACCGCCAGATAACCGCTGCAAGCCAGATGACAGATACCGCAGGAATCGCAGGAGGATGCCGCATGCTCGTCCGGAGCAAGCTGTTCCGGCGCGGCATCGTGATGGTGCATGGACATGTCGTCAGGCTGCACGACCGTCTGATGACATGAACCCTGTTGCGCCTGCATCGCCATCGAAGCCGCCAGCGCGCTGCCGCCGGACAGCGGCAGCCACAGCAACATCAGTACGGCAACGAATTTTCTGGACAGGTTCGACATGAGGGCAGCTTGGCAAACTTGATGGATTCTGTCAAATAAAGCACGACAGCCCAGGCAAAACAACCCTGACAGGAGAGCCTATCAATCCGATGCTTCTTCCAGCCGCAGCACCCGTGCGATCACATCGAAACCGAAACCGCGCGATTGCATGAAGCGCATCTGGCGCGCCTTCTCCTTCGCATCCTGCGGCGGCACGCCGAACTTCTTGCGCCATACCTCCTGCGCCGTCGCCAGTTCGGACTCCCTCAGCTCCGGCAACGCACCAGCGATCAGGGTCTCGTCTATGCCGCGCTGGCGCAGTTCGTAGGTGATGCGCTGAGTCCCGTAGCGGCCGCGCTTGGCGTGCACCAGTTGTGTAACGGCACGTTCGTCGGACAGCCAACCTCGCTTTGTCAGGTCATCCAGCAGCGCATCGAGGTCGGGGGCCGATGCGCTGTCGAATTCCTCGTCGGCCTGCACATGCGGCAACAGCTTGGCACGCAGTTCGGCGCGGCTGTATTCGCGACGCGCCAAGCATTGCAGGGCGCGCGTGCGCAGGCTTATTTCAGGCTTTTTCCTCACCCGCGCACCCGGACATATCTAGCGATTTGACGGGAATTATTCGGCTGCGTCCTTCGCGGCCGACTTGCCCGCGGCCTTGGTCTTGGCCTTTTCGCCGCCATCGAGCAGCGCCACGCCCAGCGCTTCGCGCACCCTGTTCTCGATCTCGAAAGCGATCTCCGGGTGCTCGCGCAGATATTCGCGCGCGTTGTCCTTGCCCTGGCCGATCTTCTCGCCCTTGTAGCTGTACCACGCGCCGGATTTTTCGACCAGCTTGTGCTGCACGCCCAGTTCGATGACCTCGCCTTCGCGCGAGATACCTTCGCCGTACAGGATGTCGAACATCGCCTCGCGGAACGGCGGCGCGACCTTGTTCTTGACGACCTTGACGCGGGTCTCGTTGCCGATGACTTCGTCGCCCTTCTTGATCGCGCCGATGCGGCGGATGTCCAGGCGCACCGAGGCGTAGAACTTCAGCGCATTGCCACCAGTAGTGGTCTCGGGGTTGCCGAACATCACGCCTATCTTCATGCGGATTTGGTTGATGAAGATCACCAGCGTGTTGGAACGCTTGATGTTGGCGGTCAGCTTGCGCAGTGCTTGCGACATCAGGCGCGCATGCAGGCCCATCTGCGCGTCGCCCATCTCGCCCTCGATCTCGGCCTTCGGGGTCAGCGCTGCAACCGAGTCGATCACGACGACGTCCACGGAAGAGGAACGCACCAGCATGTCGGCGATCTCCAGCGCCTGCTCGCCGTTGTCCGGCTGGGAGATCAGCAGGTCTTCGACCTTCACGCCCAGCTTCTGCGCGTACTGCGGATCGAGCGCATGTTCCGCGTCGATGAAGGCCGCGGTGCCGCCCAGCTTCTGCATCTCGGCGATGACTTGCAAGGTCAGCGTGGTCTTACCGGAAGATTCCGGGCCGTAGATCTCGACCACGCGGCCGCGCGGCAGGCCGCCGACGCCGAGCGCGATGTCCAGCCCCAGCGAGCCGGTGGAAACCACCTGAATGTCCTTCGCGACATCGCTCTCGCCCAGGCGCATGATCGAGCCCTTGCCGAATTGTTTTTCGATCTGGCTCAGTGCCGCCGCGAGTGCCTTGCTCTTATTGTCGTCCATGTTTATCCCCTTTCAAAAAATGTGGCCGGATTGTGGCACATCGTTTTTAATTTGTACAGAACGTTCGTTCTCTTTTTTATTTTTGGCTTGTTTCAGGCGATCTCGGTGCGCTGGCCCAGCAGGTCTGCGACCCCTTGCAGCGCGATGCGCACCGCCTTGACGCGGACTTCGGCGCGGTTGCCGTCCAGTCTGTGCATACGGGAAACGACAGGGCAGTCGCGCAGCGCCCAAGCGAACCAGACCGTGCCGACCGGCTTTTCCGGCGTGCCGCCGTCCGGCCCTGCGATGCCGCTGACCGACAGCGCGACCTGCGCTCCGCTGTGCCGCAATGCGCCCGCGGCCATCTCGCGCACCACTGCCTCGCTGACAGCGCCGTGATGCTGCAGCGTCTCTTCGGAGACTCCCAGCATCTGCTGCTTGGAGAGGTTCGAATAAGTGACGAAGCCGCGCTCGAACCAGGCCGAGCTGCCGGCCACTTCGGTGACCGCATAGGCGATGCCGCCGCCGGTGCAGGACTCCGCGGTCGCCAGCATCAGGCCGTGGGATTTGAGCAATGCGCCGATTTGTGCAGCAAGGACGTCCATCGTCATTCCGAATCCGGGCGCGATGAATCGCGCCCCTACGCAACCAATCCGCGTGCGAGGTCGTTCTGAATGTCCACGACCGCCTCCAGCCCGACCGCGATGCGGATCAGGCCGTCGGTGATGCCTGCGGCGGCGCGCGCCTCGGGCGTGATGCGCGCGTGCGTCGTGCTCGCCGGATGGGTGATGGTGGTGCGCGTGTCGCCGAGGTTGGCGGTGATCGAGATCATCTTGGTGTTGTCGATCACGCGCCAGGCCGCATCCTTGCCGCCCTTGACCTCGAACGACACGATGCCGCCGCCGGTCTTCTGTTGCCGCATCGCCAGTTCATGCTGCGGATGCGACGGCAGGCCGGGATAGAACACGCGCGCGACGCCGGGCTGAGCTTCCAGCCAGCGGGCCAGTTCCAGTGCGCCGGCCGAGTGTGCGTCCATGCGTATCTTCAGCGTCTCCATGCCCTTCAGGAATATCCAGGCATTGAACGCGCTCATCGTCGGACCCGCGGTGCGCAGGAAACCGTACACGCCTTCCATGTTCTTCCTGCTGCCCAGCACCGCGCCACCCAGCACCCTGCCCTGCCCGTCCAGATACTTGGTCGCGGAATGAATCACGATGTCCGCGCCCAGTTCCAGTGGCTTTTGCAGGATGGGCGTACAGAAGCAGTTATCCACCACCAGCAGCGCGCCACAACCCTTCGCGACCGCGGCGATTGCCGCGATGTCGGAGACTTCGGTCAGCGGATTCGATGGCGTCTCCAGGAAGAACAGCTTGGTGTTCGGACGCACCGCGGCCTGCCACTCGGCGACATCGGTCGCGGAGACATAGGTCGTCTCGACGCCGAACTTCTTGATGATGTTGTTGAACAGGTTGACCGTCGCACCGAACAAGCTGCGCGAGGCGACAATATGGTCGCCCGCCTTCAGCACGCCCATCACGCACGCGAGGATCGCCGACATGCCGGAGGCGGTCGCGACGCACTGCTCGGCACCCTCCATCGCCGCGAGGCGTTCCTCGAACATCGTCACGGTCGGGTTGGTGAAGCGCGCGTAGATGTTGCCCGGCTCTTCGCCGATGAAGCGGCGCGCCGCCTGCGCCGCGTTGTCGAAGGTAAAGCTGGAGGTCAGGAACAGCGCCTCGCTGTGCTCGTGGAACTGGCTCTGCACCGAGCCCGCACGTATCGCCAATGTTTCCGGCTGGTATTGTTGGTCTTTTTCGTTCATCCGGGTCACCTTACATCGAAGAAGCGCTCATCGCCAGATTCAGCTCCATCTGATCCTCGTCCACGGCCTTGTCGGACTTGCTGGCGCCGCGCGCGGCCTCGATCGCGTCCAGATATTCGGGGGTGATGTCGCCGGTGATATAGATGCCATCGAAACAGGAGGAATCGAAGTCTACGATGGCCGGATTGGCCTTGCGCACCGCCGCCTTCAGGTCTTCCAGATCCTGATAGATCACGCCGTCCGCGCCGATCTCGCGGCAGATCTCCTCGTCGCTGCGACCGGTGGCGATCAGTTCGGTGCGGCTGGGCATGTCGATGCCGTACACGTTGGGAAAGCGCACCGGCGGCGCGGCGGAGGCGAAATACACCTTCAGCGCACCGGCATCGCGCGCCATTTGCACGATCTCGCGGCTGGTGGTGCCGCGCACGATGGAGTCGTCCACCAGCAGCACGTTCTTGCCCTTGAATTCGACGCCGATCGCGTTCAGCTTCTGGCGCACCGATTTCTTGCGCATCGCCTGTCCCGGCATGATGAAGGTGCGGCCGATATAGCGGTTCTTCACAAAGCCTTCGCGGAACGGGATGTCGAGATGGTTCGCCAACTGCAGCGCGCTCGGGCGGCTGGAATCGGGGATGGGGATCACCACGTCGATGTCCACCTCGCTCCAGGTGCGCTTGAGCTTCTCGGCCAGATACTCGCCCATGTACAAGCGGGTCTCGTACACCGACACGCCGTCGATCACCGAATCAGGGCGCGCGAAATACACGTATTCGAAAATGCAGGAGTTTAGCTTGGCGTGATCGCTGCATTGCTTGCTGTGCAGCTTGCCGTCGAAATCGACGAACACCGCTTCGCCCGGCGCCACATCGCGCAGGAACTTGAAGCCCAGCGTATCCAGCGCGACGCTCTCGGACGCGATCAGATATTCGGCGCCCTGCGCGCTCTCGTTGACGCCGATCACCAGCGGACGGATGCCGTAGATGTCGCGGAACGCCAGCAGGCCGTAGCCTGCGATCATCGCGACCACGGCATACGCGCCGCGGCAACGCTGGTGCACGCCGGACACCGCCGCGAATATCGTCGGCATGTCCAGGCGCATGCCCTTGGACTTCGATTGCAGCTCGTGCGCCAGCACGTTCAGCAACACTTCCGAATCCGAGTTGGTATTGACGTGACGCAGGTCGTCCATGAACAGCTGCTTCTGCAATTCGGCGGTGTTGGTCAGGTTGCCGTTGTGGCCGAGCACGATGCCGAACGGAGAGTTCACATAAAAAGGCTGCGCCTCGTTGTGGTCCACCGCAGAACCCGCGGTCGGGTAGCGCACATGCGCGATGCCCGCGTTGCCCTTGAGCGCGCGCATGTTGCGCGTGCGGAACACGTCGCGCACCAGACCGTTGCCCTTGTGCAGGTGGAAGGTGCGTCCCTCCAGCGTGGCGATGCCGGCGGCATCCTGTCCGCGATGCTGCAACACTTGCAGGCCGTCGTACAGCAACTGATTGGCCGGCGTATGCGAAACGACTCCGAGAATGCCACACATGATGTTCTATCCTAAAAGTTAACTACCAGTAATACCCAATACGACCGTTCGCGGTGAGTTTTTTTCGTTCGTTCCTTCGATACACCGCGTTAGACGCGGCACTCAGGACGAACGAAAAATGTATCGAACCGCATCCGACGCGTACTCAATGTCCAGCAAAACCCTTACACATCAACCGCGAGCGCCATAGCGAATGCGCTGCGCGACGCTGTCAGGCAACCAGCCTCGCGTCCACAAGGCGACGTCCTCCGCCGCCCGGCTGGTCTGCGCATTGCGCCAGAACGACTGCTCCGGGATGCTCGTCAACCCGGCCAGCCACACCAGCGCCAGCACCACCAGCAACCCTCGCACCAGCCCGAACACCCCGCCCATCGCCCTGTCCAGCCCACCCAGGCCGACCGCCTTCACCAGCCGCGAGAACAGCCACACCAGCACGCTCCACAGGATCAGCGCGGCGATGAACACTGCGGCATAAGCCAGCGCGATCCGCATCGTTCCCTCGCCCGGCATCGCCGGTGCGATCTCGGCGGCGAAGAACTTGCTCAACAGGAATGCAATGGGCCATCCGGCCAGCGACAGCAACTCGTAGGTCAAGCCGCGCCATACGCCGATAACCAGCGACGCCACCAGGATGGCGATGATGGTGTAATCGAAACCGGTCATTTGATGCTGACGATGCTGGGATGCAGCCCATGCTTCTCCAGCAATTTCGCGGCCTTCTCGGCCTTCTCGCGTTGTTCATATGGCCCGACGCGCACGCGTATCTTGTTGCCGGCCTTCTCGGTATAGGCCTTGAAGCCCCAGCCCTTCAGCTTGGCAAGCTCCTGTTTCGCGGTGTTCGCATTGGAATAGGCTCCGACCTGGGCGGCGTAAGTAACAGCCTTGTCTTCTTTCGTGCCCGATGCGGCCTGGACTGCAGGCTTGGGTTCGACGGCTTTTGATTCGGCGGGTGTGGATTCGTCCGCCTTGGGCGTAATAGCGGCAACGCTCGCAACGGCGGAGACCGCGACCGGTTCGGAAACCGCAGCGACGGCGGATGTTACAACGATGGCGGAAACGGGCAGCGCCAATGGAACTTCGGAGAGCGCAACGGCCGGGACGAACTCGCCGACCTTCTCCGGCGCGGGGATGCGCAGCTCGATCTCCCGACCGCTGGGCTTGGGCTGGCTTTCCAGCACCATGGGCAGGATCACCACCACCGCCAGCGTCAGCGCGATCGCACCTATCAGGCGGCGGCGAGCCTTGCGTCTCAGGTTCAGTTCGTCGTCTGTCAGCTCTTTGGCCATGCCACTATCCTCAATTGACGGAAAGCTCCCGGGCCTGCATCGCTTCAGCCACGGTATGGAACGATCCGAAGGCCGCGATTCTATCATTTTCGCCTGCCTCGTTGCAGGCTAGACGAAGTGCCTCGGCGACGGTCTCTAAGGTCCGGATAGCGCCATGCACGCCGCAGTCTTTCAGCACCTGCGTCAACTCCGCCGCACTCGCACCGCGCGGCATGTCCAGCCCCGCGACCAGCCATATGTCGATATGCGGCTCAAGCGCCCGCACCACGCCCGCCATGTCCTTGTCCTTCAGCATCGCGAACACCGCATAGGTCTTCGCGGGCGGCAGACTGCCCAAGTTCTGCGCCAGCGAACGCGCCGCATGCGGGTTGTGCGCGACGTCCAGTATCAGTTGCGGCCTGCCCGGCACGAACTGGAAGCGCCCGGCCAACTGCACCTCGACCAGCCCCCGCCGCACCGCCTCCATGTTCACCGGCAGCCTTTCCTTGAGTGCATCAACCGCCGCCAGCACCGCGCTGGCGTTGTGCAACTGGAACGCGCCGCGCAGCGCCGGGATGGGCAGCGAGGTACGAGAACCCGACTTGCCGAAGAAATCCCACTGCCCCTGATGCGATTTGAAACCGAACTCGCTGCCTATGCACCACAGCTCCGCGCCGACCTCCCGCGCATGGTCGCGTATCGCCTGCGGCACGTCGGGATCGGCACAGATCGCCACGCGATCCTTGCGGAAGATGCCCGCCTTCTCGAATGCGATCTGCTCGCGCGTGTCGCCGAGGTAATCGACATGATCGATGTCCACGCTGGTCACCACCGCGCAATCGGCATCGAACGCGTTCACCGCATCCAGCCTGCCGCCCAGCCCGACTTCGAGGATGGCGACATCGACCTTGTGGGAAATGAACAAAGACATCGCGGCCAGCGTGCCGAACTCGAAATAAGTCAGCGCGGTTTCTCCACGCGCCTGCTCGATGCTCTCAAACGACGCGCACAGCTCCGCATCGCTCGCCTGCTTTTTAGCTATACGCACGCGCTCGTTGTAATGCAGCAGATGCGGCGAGGTATAGCAGCCGACCTTATAACCGGCCGCATGCAGGATGGACTCCAGCATCGCGCACACCGAACCCTTGCCGTTGGTGCCGCCGACGACGATGACCGGAAAATCGGGTTGGAGAGCCAGGCGCTGCTTGACCTGCGCGACGCGATCCAGGCCGAGCGCTATGGTCTTGGGGTGCAGGGATTCGAGGTAAGAGAGCCAGTCAGGCAGAGTGTTGGGCATTTGGTTTTGTAGGTGCGAAGCGGAGCGTATTGCACCAAATATCGTTGAAACATCCAGCGCAATGCCCGTTGGTTATTGCGCCTTACCCTTGCTATCGTTTTCGACCATTTCACTTAACCGTCGACAAAGGTAACGGATACGATCTGCAATTTCTCCAGCCGTCTTTCTTCGCATCAAATGCAAGGTTTGTTCAACTCGCCCTGAACACACCTTGTCACTAAATAAAGGAACAAGTGGAGGCTTGCTAGTAAGTCGGTTGATGACCCATTGGAATTCTTCTTTTAACTCATCTGGAATATCATCTTGATGAAGTACATGAAAACACAAGTAAGCATCCCTAAGACGCTCTTTTATGTCTCCCAGGCCTTCACATAACATCCTTTCGGCCTGAAGAAATTTCTCCAGTGCATACGTATGATCCACTGAAGTAATTTCCTTGTGAATCAAGCCGCCTCGATCTCCGCCACCGCAGCCTGCTTGGTCAGCAAGGTGATCAGCGTCGCGAGCTGGTTCTTCATCTCGCGGCGGTCGATGATCATGTCCACCGCGCCGTGTTCCAACAGGAACTCGGCGCGCTGGAAGCCTTCCGGCAGGGTCTCGCGCACGGTCTGCTGGATCACGCGGGCGCCGGCGAAGCCGATCAGCGCGCCGGGTTCGGCGATCACCACGTCACCGACGAAGGCGAAACTAGCAGAGACGCCGCCCATGGTCGGGTCGGTCAGCACCGAGATGAACGGGAGTTTTTCTTCAGAGAGCTGCGTCAGCGCGGCGCAGGTCTTGGCCATCTGCATCAGGGACAGCAGGCCTTCCTGCATGCGCGCGCCGCCGCTGGCGGAGAAGCAGACAAAGGGGCACTTCTGCTCCAGCGCGACTTGCACGCCGCGGACGAAACGCTCGCCGACCACCGAGCCCATCGAGCCGCCCATGAAGCTGAACTCGAACACCGCGACGACGACCGGCACGGCATGGATGCTGCCCTGCATCACCACCAGCGCGTCATCCTCGCCGGTGGTTTTCTTCGACGCGATCAGGCGGTCGGAGTATTTCTTCTGGTCCTTGAACTTCAGCGTGTCGATAGGCAACACTTCCGCGCCGATCTCGAAACGTCCTTCGCTGTCGAGCAACAGGTCGAGACGGGTGCGCGCGGTGATGCGGTGGTGGTGGCTGCACTTCGGGCAGACGCTCTGGTTCTTTTCCAGATCGGAGTGGTACAGCACCGCCTGGCAGCTCGGGCATTTGCTCCACAAGCCCTCCGGCACGGTCTTCTTCGCATCGCCGTCGCGGCGCTTGATCTTCGGGGGCAACAGTTTCTGGAACCAGCTCATGGTGATCTCCTTGAATTCTTAAAATCTTTTTTATCCGCAGATTACGCAGATTCACACAGATTAAAAACAAACACCTTACAAATTACGTTGCAGTTAATCTGCGTAATCTGCGGACAAGTTTTTTTAGGCCTTATCGATGGCCTGTCTCAATTCATTGACCAGCTTGCCGACGTTCGCGACGACATCCTGTTCGGTCGAATTCTCCACTTCCTGCACGATGCGGCTGCCGACCACGACGCCGTCGCACAGCCTGGCCACCGCCAGCGCGGTCGCCGCGTCGCGTATGCCAAAGCCCACGCCGATAGGCAACTTGATGTGCTTACGCAACTCGGGAATCTTCTGCTCGATGGCGGACAGGTCGAGGTTGCCAGCACCGGTCACGCCTTTCAGCGACACGTAATACACATAACCGCGCGCCAGCTTGGCGACCTGTTCTATGCGCGCCTCGTTGGTGGTCGGCGCAAGCAAAAAGATAGGCGCGATGTTGTGGCGTTGCAGATGCTCGAACGCCTCGTGGCTTTCTTCCGGCGGGAAGTCCACCGTCAGCACGCCGTCTACGCCGACTTCTTCGCAACGCTGCGCGAACGCTTCCCATCCCATCGCCTCGATGGGATTGCCGTAGCCCATCAGCACCACCGGCGTGGTCGCGTCCTGCTTGCGAAATTCTGCGACCATGGACAGCACGCCGCGCAGCGACATGCCGTTTTTCAACGCGCGCTCGGAAGCGCGCTGGATGGTGGGGCCGTCCGCCATCGGATCGGAGAACGGCACGCCGAGTTCGAGCACGTCCGCGCCCGCCGCCACCAGCCCGTGCATCAGCGGCACGGTGAGTTGCAGCGACGGATCACCTGCGGTGATGAACGGAATCAGCGCCTTGCGCTGCTGCTGCTTGAGGCTATCGAAGGTTGCCTGAATGCGACTCATAACGTGATCCCCTTCAACTTCGCCACGGTGTTCATGTCTTTGTCGCCGCGACCAGAGAGATTCACCAGCAGCACTTTATCCTTGCCCATCGTCGGTGCGATCTTCATCGCATGCGCCAGCGCGTGGCTGGATTCCAGCGCGGGGATGATGCCTTCGAAACGGCACAGCGCGTCGAACGCGGCCAGCGCCTCGTCGTCATTGATCGCGACGTATTGCGCGCGACCGATATCCTTCAGCAAGCAATGCTCGGGGCCGACGCCGGGATAGTCCAGTCCGGCGGAGATGGAATGCGTCTCGATGATCTGGCCGTTCTCGTCCTGGATCAGATAGACCTTGTTGCCGTGCAGCACACCGACCTTGCTGTTCGCAGTCAGCGGCGCGGCATGCTGGCCGCTGGCGATGCCGTGCCCGCCCGCTTCCACGCCGATGATCTGCACATCTGGCACTTCAATGTAGGGATGGAACAGGCCGATGGCGTTGGAGCCGCCGCCTACACAGGCGATCACCGCATCCGGCTGGCGGCCGATCATCTCCGGCATCTGCACCTTGGCCTCGTTGCCGATCACGCACTGGAAATCGCGCACCATCATCGGGTAAGGATGCGGGCCCGCCGCGGTGCCGAAGATGTAAAAAGTGGATTCGACGTTGGTCACCCAGTCGCGGATGGCTTCGTTGCAGGCATCCTTCAGCGTGCGAGAACCGCTCTCGACCGGCACGACGGTCGCGCCCAGCAGCTTCATGCGGAACACGTTGGGTGCCTGGCGCTGGATGTCCTCCGCGCCCATGTAGACGATGCACTCCATGCCGAAGCGCGCCGCCACGGTGGCGGTCGCCACGCCGTGCATGCCCGCGCCGGTCTCGGCGATCACGCGCTTCTTGCCCATGCGTTTGGCGAGCAAGGCTTGGCCGATGGCGTTGTTGATCTTGTGCGCGCCGGTGTGGTTCAGGTCTTCGCGCTTCAGGTATATCTGCGCCCCGCCCAGGCTCTCCGACAGGCGCTTGGCGTGGTAGATCGGGCTGGGACGACCGACGTAATGCTTGAGTTCGTAGGCGAACTCGGCCTTGAATTCGGGGTCGTCACGAAAACGCAGATACTGCGTTCGCAGTTCTTCCACTGCCGGGATCAGCGTCTCGGCCATGTAGATACCGCCGAACTGGCCGAAGTGGCCGGTGCTATCGGGATAGTTATACATTTGTCTTGTTTACCTCTTGCATGAATGCCGCGATCTTCGCCGCATCCTTGATTCCTTTTGCCGCCTCCACACCGCTGGACACGTCCACCGCATAAGGCCGTACCTGCCGGATACCCTCGGCGACATTCTCCGCATCCAGTCCGCCGGACAGGATCACCGGCAACGGCAGCTGCCCCGGAATCAGCGTCCAGTCGAAGGCCGTCCCGGTGCCTCCGGGTATGCCTTCTACATGAGCGTCCAGCAACAGCGCCTGGGCGGCGGAATAACGCGCCGCGCATTGTAGCAAATCCACCCCCGCTTTGACGCGGATCGCCTTGAGGTAAGGCCTGCCGAATTGCGCGCAGTATTCGGGCGACTCGTCGCCGTGGAATTGCAGCACATCCAGCGGCACTGCGGCCAGCACCTCGTGCACGAAAGCCGCATCGGCATCGACGAACAGCCCCACCGTGGTAACGAACGGCGGCAGCGCCGCGACCAGCCGTGCCGCCTGTTCGGCGTTCACATGTCGCGGGCTCTTCGCATAGAACACGAAGCCGATCGCATCCGCCCCGCTGGCGGCGACCGCCTGCGCGTCTTCCGCGCGCGTGATGCCGCAGATCTTCACCCGCGTCACAGCAGTTCTCCCGGCATCGTTTGGTCGTCCATCTGCGGCAATCCCCATTTTTCCTCGTATCGAATGCGGCGCAAGTATAAGCCATCGGGCGCGAAGGTCGGCGCGGCAAGACGGCGCTCGCGGCCTTCCAGCACCTCGCGCATCCAGTCCGGCGGATGCTTGCCCTTGCCGACGTAGACCAGGCAGCCGACGATGTTGCGCACCATATGGTGCAGGAACGCACCCGCGCTGAGGTCGAACACGATCATGTCGCCCTCGCGGCGGATGTCGAGACGGGTCAGCGTCTTGACCGGCGACTTGGCTTGGCATTCCGCGGCGCGGAACGCGCTGAAATCGTGCTCGCCCAGCAGGTGCTGCGCGGCCTCCCGCATCGCTTCGACATCCAGCGGCGCATGGAACCAGCCGACCTGCCCGGCCAGGATGGCCGGACGCATAGCACGGTTCAGCAACAGGTAGCGGTAGCTGCGCCCATGCGCCGAGAAGCGCGCATGGAATTCGTCCGGCACCTCATGCGCCCAGCGCACCGCGACGCTCTCCGGCAACAGCCCGTTCGTACCGCGCACCCAGGCAGTCAGCGGCCGGTTGGTCTGCGTGTCGAAATGCACCACCTGCTCGGTCGCATGCACGCCGGTGTCAGTGCGCCCGGCGGCGGTGACGGCGATGACTTCACCGGCGATCTGGCTCAGCGCAGTCTGCAGCAAGTCTTGCACCGTCGCCCTGTCAGGCTGGCTCTGCCAGCCTGAGAACGGACGGCCGTCGTATTCAATACCCAGTGCGATCCTCATGGAGTGATCCTCATCGAACACTCCACCATAACAGCGACAGCACAAATCCCAACAGCAGCGCATCGCCGTAACCGAAACGGTACAGCGGCAGCTCCATCTGGCGCGGCGGCTCGCCATGAGCTTCGAGCAGGCCGTCCAGCGTCTCCTGCCAGCCACGCTTGCCGCGTAGCATCGCCGCCTCGGCGTAATGCAGCGTCAACGCCAGCCTCACCGCGAAGCGTTCGCGCAACCCGCCCATCCACTGCAGCGGCGCGAACAGCGTATAGAGCCCGGCGATCAGCTGCATGCGATGCAGCCGATCCAGCAGTATCGCCAGCGCGGCCAGCGCGGCCAGCAGACGCAGCAATTGCGACATGCCATCCAGCAATCCCTCCCGGCTCGGGCTGTACGCGCCGAACGGTTCGTACAGCGCCTGCCCCGGCGTACTCCAGGCATAGATCAGCAGCAGCGACAGCATGATCCAGCGGGTGCGGCGCAGCAATTGCGCGAACTTGTGTCGGGAAACCATGACCGCGCACAACAGCACCGAACCGGCGGCGAACAGCAGCACCTCGAACTCCAGCAGCTGCAGCATCGCAACCAGCAGGCACCAGACGAGTATCTGGGTGGCAGGATGGAATCTCACGCATAACCCTCAGCGTCGGACAAAAAGAAAACGGCAGCCCAACTTCGAGCTGCCGTCACCAGGAAACGCACGATCAGATCAGCTGGTCGATCAGGGCCTGAGCCGCATCTTGCTGCTCCGAGTCGCCGTCGCGCAACACTTCCTCGAGGATCTCGCGGGCACCGGTCTGGTCGCCCATCTCCTGATAGGCGCGAGCCAGGTCGAGCTTGGTCGCGACTTCATGCCAACGCTCGTCCTTGACGACTTCCGCACCGGCTTGCGCGGTCGTCCCGACATCGTCCAGGTTCAGGCTGATGCCGGACAGGCCGATATCGGCTGCGGGCGCGGCCGGTGTAGACGGCTTGGCAGCCTCTTCCTCGACCGGGAAGTCCAGCGAGAACTCCATCACATCCGCGTCGTCATGCTCGACCTTCTTCGGCTCTTCCTTCTCGGCTACCGGCTTGGCGGATTCCATGGAAGTCACGTCGAAGACCAGGTCGTCCAGATTGGGCAATCCCGCCTCAGCCGGTTCCTCGGGGACCGACGACACCTCTGGCAATTCCGCAGGCACCGACGATGCCTCAGGCTCGGCGAACGAGGTCATCGACGGGCTGGTCGAAGTGATGTCGAAATCCATGTCGGGCACAGCCAGAGACGGATTGGTTGCGGTCAGGTCGAAGTCCATCACCATTTCCTGTGCAGCCGGCATCTCTTCCGGATTCAGGATCATGGTCTTCCCGGCATCGCCTGCGCCCAGATCGAAATCCACTTCCGGCACAGCGGCCTCGGATGCGATCTCGGGCGCCGTATTCAGCACCATCGTCTGCATGGTCGCGCTTGCCGCATCCTCTATGGATGCGCCGCCGTACATCGGATTGTTCGGCTCCATCTTGCGTCCCATCGCCGCAGCCTGCTCCCAGGCCGGCTCGTCGCCGGAATCCTGCAGCTGGCGTGCGATGGTCGCGAACGAATTCACGTCCACGCGGTTGGCATAGATGCCGAGCAGCTTCAGATGGATGCGGTGATCGTCCGGCGTGCGCAGCAGCGCTTCCTTCAGCACTTCCTCGGCCTGCGCATCGCGGCCGAAGTTCAGGAACAGGTCGGCCTCGCTGATCGGATCGACATCGTCGGACTCTACGCTAGCGACTTCGGAAGTTGCGGCCAGCGCGGTGAAATCGCCGGTATCGGGAGACGGCGCCTGAGGCGTGGCCATGCGACCGGTGATCTCGCCCAGTTCTTCCTGCTTCTCGCTGAAAGCGGCGGCAGGACTCTGGCGGCGGCGCTGCGCCATGTAGCCCAAACCGCCCAGGGCAAGCAGCACCGCCGCACCGCCGGCCAGATAGAGCGGCTCGCCCAGTATCTCGTCGACCAAAGTCGGCTCAGGCTCGACCACCTTGGGTGCGACCACTTTCTTGGGCTGGGCAACCGGTGCGGATGCCGCCGCGACTTCGCTGGCCGCCTCCACAGCCGAAGCTGCGGCGACATCGGAGGCAGCGGCCACATCCGAGACCGCGCTGGCAGACTGCGTCAGGGCAGCAGCCTGAGACTTCAGTTCGGCCAGACGCTGCATGTCCTTGAGGTTCTGCTCCAGCATCGCCAGACGGGTCTGCTCTTCTTCCATCGCCTTGGCCTTGGCAATTGCCTCTTCCTGCGCGGCGTTCTTCTTGTCCTGCGCAGTCATAGCCTTGCCGCCGCCGGTTGCGGTCTGGTCGCCGGGCGCTTCGCCCTTGGACAGCTTCAACACTTCCTTGGCAGACTCCTTGGCGACCGGCGCCTTGTCCGCGACCGTGCTGGTGATCTTGCCGCTGGAGACTTGCTGCGAGTCCTGCGACTGGCTGCTTGCCGGTGCCGCGCTGGCGAGCTTCTGGCGATAGGCGTTCCAGTCCGCAGCCTGCGCGCGTATCTCCCGCTCAGCCTGGGCTTGCGCCACGTTCATCAACTCGTTCTGCTCGGGCAGGCGCAGGATCTTGCCGGTCTTGATGCGGTTCATGTTCCTGCCGTCGAACTGCTCGGCATTGGCACGATACAACGCGACCAGCATGCGCTCCAGGCTGACGTCGACCGGCTTGTTCTCGGCCGCGATCTGGTTAAGCGTATCTCCGCGCTTGACGACGACCTCGCCAGTCGGAGCCGCCTTGGCAACCGGCTTGGGCGCAGGAACAGCGACAGGCTGCTTAGCCAGCGCCTTCTGGTCGCCAGGCGCTTCGGCACGCATGGTCTCGGACTCAGGCTTGGCCGACGCGGCCAACTCCTGCTGATACTGGCGCTCCTGCTCGGTCTGTTCGACAGGCGCAGCAGCCGGTTCAACGGCCTCGACCGGAGCCGAGGGGGCCACCGGGGCAACGGCGACGACCTCGGCCGGTGCTGGCTGTTCCGGAACGTAATCGGGCGGATCGAGCAGGAAGGTATATTCGCGCAGCAACTTGCCGGACGACCAGGTCAGCTCCACCAGCAGGCTGACGAAGGGATCGTTGACCGGTTGCGCGCTGTTCACGACGAGATAGGAACTGCCGTCGGCGCGATGCTCCACCTGAAACTTGAACTTGTTGCCGTAGGGGTACTCCAGACCGGCGCCCTTGTAGGCATCGGCGGAAGCGAGGCGTGCGACGAGACTGGTTCTTTCGGCTTTGCCGACGGAAACCAGTTCTATGTCTGCCTTGAGCGGCTGACCCAACGCGGACACCACGTTTATGCCGCCCAGACCCAGAGCCGAGACCGATGCAGACAGCGCCAGAGCGACAACAAACCCGAGCAGTTTCAGTAGTGATTTATGCACGCTACCACCCTCACCTTATTTATTGGACAAGTAAAATAACATCATGGAGTTATCAGCACAAGCTGATAATTCAAGTTCACATCCGCGCTTAATTCCAACCCGACTCGATTCAGGCCCGGCTTAATCCAGATATTTTGCGATCAGGATCTCGGCGATCTGCACGCTGTTCAGCGCCGCGCCCTTGCGCACGTTGTCGCTGACCACCCACAAATTCAGGCCCAGCGGATGCGACACGTCCTCGCGGATGCGGCCCACGTAGGTCGGGTCGGTACCGGCGGCATCGACCGGCGTCGGATAGCCGCCCGGTTCGCGCGTATCCATCACGACCACGCCCGGCGCCTTCTCCAGCAGGGCGCGCGCCTCGTCGGCGGTGATCTTCTTCTTGGTCTCGATATGGACCGCCTCGGAGTGGCCGTAGAACACCGGCACGCGCACCGCGGTCGGGTTCACCAGAATGGTGTCGTCTTCCATGATCTTCTGGGTTTCCCACACCATCTTCATCTCTTCCTTGGTGTAGCCGTTCTCCATGAACACATCGATGTGCGGCAGCACGTTGAACGCGATGCGCTTCGGATAGACCACGGCCTCGGTGTCCTGGGAGTTGAACAGCGCGCGGGTCTGCGCGGCCAGTTCGTCGATGGCTTCCTTGCCGGTGCCGGACACGGCCTGATAAGTCGCCACGTTGATGCGGGAGATGCCCACCGCATCCTTGATCGGCTTCAATGCCACCAGCATCTGGATGGTCGAGCAGTTCGGGTTGGCGATGATGCCGCGGTTCTTGTATTGCGCGATCGCATGCGGATTCACCTCAGGCACGACCAGCGGAATATCGCGGTCATAGCGGAAGTGCGCGGTGTTGTCGATCACCACGCAGCCCGCAGCCGCAGCAATCGGTGCGTACTTCTCGGAAACGCTACCGCCGGCCGAGAACAAGCCGATCTGCGCCTGGGAGAAGTCGAAACCCTCCACGTCCAGCACGGTGATCTCCTTGCCGTTGAACGTCACGGTCGAACCGGCCGAGCGGCTGGAAGCCAGCGGGTACAGATTGCGCACCGGGAACTTGCGCTGCTCCAGGATGGATAACATCGCCTCGCCCACCGCACCGGTCGCACCGAGGATACATACGTCGTATTGCTTGCTCATTTTATTTCTCTCTAAAAATTTAAGCTGGTAGCCGGTAGCTTGTGGCTGGTAGCGAAACCGGTTTGGCTACTCGCTACCAGCTACGGGCTACAAGCTGTTAACTACCGCATCGCCCATTGCCTTGCAGCCGATCTTCGGCATGCCGGCCTCGGCGATATCGCCGGTGCGCAGGCCTTGCTGCAACGTCTTGCGCACCGCCGTCTCGATGCGCTGCGCGATGTCTTCGCGTGCGAAGGTGTAACGCATCATCATCGCCACCGACAAAATGGTCGCCAGCGGGTTAGCGATGTCCTTGCCCGCGATGTCCGGCGCGGAGCCGTGGCAAGGCTCGTACAAGCCCTTGTTGTTCGAGTCCAGCGAAGCCGACGGCAGCATGCCGATGGAGCCGGTCAGCATCGATGCTTCATCGGACAAAATGTCGCCGAAGATATTGCCGGTCAGGATCACGTCGAACTGCTTGGGTGCGCGCACCAGTTGCATCGCGGCGTTGTCCACATACATATGGGACAACTCGACCTCCGGGTATTCCTTCGCCACTTCGGTGACGATCTCGCGCCAGAACATGCTGGTATCCAGCACGTTGGCCTTGTCCACGGAGCACAGTTTCTTGCTGCGCTTCATTGCGCTCTGGAAGCCGACATGCGCCACGCGGCGAATCTCCGACTCGCTGTAATGCATGGTGTCGAAGCCCTGACGCTCGCCGTTGTCCAGCGTGCGGATGCCGCGCGGCTGGCCGAAGTAAATGTCGCCGGTGAGTTCGCGCAGGATCATGATGTCCAGACCCGACACCAGCTCCGGCTTCAGGCTGGAAGAATTGACCAGTTCCGGGTACACCATCGCAGGACGCAGGTTGGCGAACAGGCCCAGCCCCTTGCGGATACGCAGCAGACCTTGCTCCGGGCGCATTGGGCGCGGCAGGTTGTCGTACTGATAGCCGCCCACGGCGCCGAGCAGCACCGCATCGGATTCCTGCGACAGCTTCAGCGTCGCTTCCGGCAGCGGATCTTGCGCCGCGTCGTAACCCGCGCCGCCGATGTGCGCGTGTTCCATCTCGATCTTCAGGCCGTCGCTGCGCAACGCCTCCAACACTTTCACCGCTTGCGCGACGATCTCCGGTCCGATGCCGTCACCCGGCAATACTGCGATTTTCATTTCAACTTCCTCTCTTAAACTTACCGTAGGTCGGGTTAGCGCGAAGTACGTAACCCGACATTGCGGGCGTCGGGTTACGGCCTTCGGCCTAACCCGACCTACATATATTTTCAGGCGTACAGCCAGGGCTGGGCCCCGCGATGTTTTGCCTCGAACGCCTTGATGTCGCCGACATGTTCCAGCGTCAGGCCGATGTCGTCCAGCCCGTTCAGCAGACAATGCTTGCGGTGCGCATCCACGTCGAACTTGTACGCCGTACCGTCGGGCAGCGCGATGGTCTGCTGCTCCAGATCGACCTTCAGCTTGTAGCCGACGTTGGATTCCACCGCCTTGAACAGCGCATCGACCTTGTCCGCATCCAGCTTGATCGGCAACAGGCCGTTCTTGAAGCAGTTGTTGAAGAAGATATCGGCGAAGCTCGGCGCGATGATGACGCGGAAGCCGTAGTCTTCCAGCGCCCAGGGCGCGTGCTCGCGCGAGCTGCCGCAGCCGAAGTTCTCGCGCGCAAGCAGAACCTGCGCCCCCTGATAGCGCGACTGGTTCAGCACGAAGTCCGGATTGCTCGGACGCTTGCTGCAATCCTGTCCGGGCTCGCCGTGGTCGAGATAGCGCCATTCGTCGAACGCGTTCGGGCCGAAGCCGGAGCGCTTGATCGACTTCAGGAATTGTTTGGGGATGATCGCATCGGTATCAACGTTGGCTCTGTCCAACGGCACGACCAGTCCATCGAGCAAGGTAAATTTACGCATTACTTGTTAGCCGCCTTTTCCAATTTTTCGCCACCCTTCTGGATGTCCTTGCCCAGGCCTTCCATGGTGTTGCAACCAGCCAGAACCAACACTGCCAACAATAAAGTGATTGCCTTCATCATCGCCTCCTACAGTTTGCTCACATCGACAAAATGCCCGGCGATCGCCGCCGCCGCCGCCATTTCCGGACTCACCAGATGCGTACGTCCGCCCTGTCCCTGCCGACCCTCGAAGTTGCGGTTGGAGGTCGAGGCACAACGCTCGCCCGGCTCCAGCCTGTCGTCGTTCATCGCCAGGCACATCGAACAGCCGGGATCGCGCCATTCGAAACCCGCCTCGACGAATATCTTATCCAGCCCTTCCTGCTCGGCCTGTGCCTTCACCAGACCGGAACCCGGCACGACCATCGCCAGCTTGACGTTGGCCGCGACCTTCTTGCCCTTGGCTACGGCAGCAGCCGCGCGCATGTCCTCGATGCGGCCGTTGGTGCAGGAGCCGATGAACACCTTGTCGATCTTGATCTCGGTCATCGGCGTATTCGCCGTCAACCCCATATAAGCCAGCGCGCGCTCCCAGTCGCCGCGCTTCACCGCATCGGGTGCGGAAGCAGGGTCCGGCACACTGCCATCGATATCCGTCACCATCTCCGGCGACGTACCCCAGGTCACTTGCGGACGGATGATAGTCGCATCCAGCTCGACCACAGCGTCGAATGCTGCGCCCTCATCGGAGTGCAACGTCTTCCAGTACGCGACAGCTTTGTCCCAGTTGTCGCCCTGCGGCGCATAGGGACGACCCTTGATGTAGGCGAAAGTCGTATCGTCGGCGGCGATCATGCCGGCGCGCGCGCCCGCTTCGATGGCCATGTTGCACAGCGTCATGCGGCCTTCCATGCTGAGGCCGCGGATCGCGCTTCCCGCGAATTCTATGGCGTAGCCCGTTCCGCCCGCCGTACCCATCCTGCCTATCACCGCCAGCGCGATGTCCTTGGCCGTCACGCCACGGCCCAGCACGCCTTCGACCTTGATCAGCATGGCCTTGGATTTCTTCGCCACCAGACACTGCGTCGCCATCACGTGCTCGACCTCGGAAGTGCCGATACCGTGCGCCAGCGCCGCAAACGCGCCGTGCGTGCTGGTGTGCGAATCGCCGCATACCACGGTCATGCCGGGCAGGGTCGCCCCCTGCTCGGGGCCCATCACATGCACCACGCCCTGACGCGCATCGCCCCGCTTGAATTCGACGATACCGAATTCGGCGCAGTTCGCATCCAGCGTCTCCACCTGCAAGCGCGAGATCGGGTCCTTGATGCCGCCGCCGAGATTCTTCGTCGGCACGTTATGGTCCGGCGTCGCCAGCATGGACGCGGTGCGCCAAGGCTTGCGGTGCGCCAGCTTCAGACCTTCGAAGGCCTGCGGGCTGGTGACTTCATGCACCAATTGACGGTCGATATAGATCAACGCGGTGCCGTCGGCTTCCTGCCGCACCACGTGAGAATTCCAGAGTTTGTCGTAAAGAGTCTGTGCGCTCATGTTGTATCGCTTGCCCGATTCCCGATTTCAAGAGCGCGCGATTATGCCATAAGCGGCGCTGCTTCGCAGCCCGCGGCCGAACCGGCGAGGAACGCGAGAACCTCGCTGGCACTGAAAAATGTGCGATAGTTCCGTTATATAGCCCGTTCCCGACAGGCCACAAACATGCTCTGGGAAACCCTCAAAAACGCCGTCATCCTCGCCGCCACGCTGTATGGCGTGATGCTGCTCGTGCTGTTCCTGCGGCAGGACGGCCTCGTCTATTACCCCGACCTGCCGAGCCGCGAATACGAGGCCACGCCCAAGCAGGAAAACCTGAGCTACGAGGACGTCACGCTGACCACCTCCGACGGCGTTCGCCTCGCCGCCTGGTTCGTGCCCGCGGAACATCCGCACGGCGCGCTGCTCTACGCCCACGGCAACGCCGGCAACATCTCGCACCGGCTGGACTCAATAAAGTTATTCCACGACATGGGGCTGTCGGTGCTCATCTTCGATTACCGCGGCTACGGCCGGAGCAGCGGCGAACCGGACGAGGAAGGCACTTACCGGGACGCCGAAGCCGCCTGGCAGCATCTCACCGCGCAACGCGGCATCGCGCCTGCACATATCGTCGTATTCGGCGAATCGCTGGGCTCGTCGGTTGCGGCGCACCTCGCGGCGCAGCATAGACCCGGCGCATTGATCCTCGCCTCCGCCTTCACCTCCGTTCCCGACCTGGCTTCCGACCTCTATCCGCTGCTGCCGGTGCGCTGGATCACCCGCTACCGCTACGACACGCAGCGCTATCTGCAGAATGTGCATGCGCCGGTGCTGATTGCGCACAGCCGCGAAGACGAGATCGTTCCCTTTCTGCACGGACAGGCGCTCTACGCCGCCGCGCGCGAACCGAAACGATTTCTGGAACTGCGCGGCGGACACAACGACCTGTTCTTTATGAACGCGGAACCCTTCGCACGCGCAACGAAAAGCTTCATCGAACAACATCTGCCCCAAGCTGCTCTACCGTAAACGGGAACGCAAAAGGCAATATCCGCTAAAATGCGCGCGACACGAAACTACCCGTGCGTAGGATGGGTGGAGCAACGCGATACCCATCGCCCACCGCTCCATTTGTTGGGTATCACTTCGTTCCACCCAACCTACAGATCGCTTACTTTGATTTTCGTCTAAAAAATCGACGACCAAACCATGAACCTGATCCTACTAGCCCTGCACGACATCCCTTCCAGCCAGATCGAGCATATCGCCAGACTCTCCGGTGCTACGCGCACCGAACAGATCGCCCCCCATGCGTGGCGTCTGCGCGATGCAAAGCCGCACGACGACATCGCCGACTATTGTTTCGAGCACCGGATAGACTACGGCTTCGTGCCGCAGGGCAAACACCTGTCCGACTTCGGGCTGGTGGTGATGGACATGGATTCGACGCTGATCTCCATCGAGTGCATCGACGAGATCGCCGACATGCAGGGGCTGAAGCCGCAGGTGGCAGCGATCACCGAAGAGGCGATGCGCGGCGAGATCGATTTCGCCGAGAGCCTGCGCCGCCGCGTGGCGCTGCTGGAAGGTCTGGACGAAGGAGCGTTGCAGCGCGTATACGACGAACGCCTGCAACTGAATCCCGGCGCGGAGATCATGCTCGCTGCGCTAAAGAAGCACGGCATCAAGACGCTGCTGGTGTCCGGCGGTTTCGTATTCTTCACCGAGCGGCTGAAGACGCGCCTAGGCCTCGACCATGCGCATGCGAACACACTCGAGATCGTCGACGGCAAACTCACCGGCAAAGTGTTGGGCAGCATCCTCGACGCACAGGCCAAGGCCGACTGGCTGGTGAAGATGCGCGACGAACTGGAACTGAAGCCAGAGCAGGTGATCGCGATGGGCGACGGCGCGAACGACCTGAAGATGATGGCGCAGGCCGGCGTCAGCATCGCCTACCACGCCAAGCCGGTGGTGCGCGCCCAAGCGAGCTACGCGCTCAACTTCGTCGGGCTGGACGGTCTGGTGAATCTGCTGTCGAACTGACAAGCTTGCCGGAGTGCAGGCAATTTAAAGATGTGGCAATACGATCAAGCACCTAACGGAGAGAATTGCCATGAACGACAATATACGCAAGATCCTTAAACAGATAAGCGCCTTGGAAGCCGAGTTGGACACAGCGATAGCAGAGCAGGAAAGCCGTGTGCGCTACCGGATCGAGGGCAAGCGCGTGGTGTTCGAGTCCGCCATCAGGGAGGCGCACCGCAAGCTCAAGCCCAAGATGAACTTTTTAGTCTGGTTCTTTACCGTACGCCCCAAAAATTTCCTCACAATGCCTGTCATCTACGGCATGCTCGTTCCGTTGGCCTTGCTCGACCTGTGCATCAGCTTCTATCAGCTGACCTGCTTCCCGATCTACGGCATTGCCAGAGTGAAACGTTCCAACTACATTCTGGTCGATCGTCAATACTTGGCCTACCTGAATATCATTGAAAAGGCGGACTGCATTTACTGCGGATATGCCGTCGGGATGATCGCCTATGCCAGCGAAATCCTTGCCCGCACCGAGCAATATTTCTGCCCGATCAAACACGCGCGCAAGATGCTCGGTGCGCATGCGCGCTATGCTCGGTTTCTAGGCTACGGCGAGGCGGATAACTTCCATGAAAAACTCGAAGAGTTCCGCAGCGATCTTGCACGGGAAGCGCGGCAGGAGGGCAAGCTAAACGACGCAAACAAGACGTCCCGCTAATCACCCATCAAGGGTATCCGCCGAACAGGGCTACATGACGTGGCCCTTGAATGCGGTGATATAGCTGTAGCAGATGCGTGCATCTTCGGCGAGTTCGAGGAAGGTGATAGTTCTACGGTTCCACTCGCTGAAGTCCGGCGCTCCGGCGACCCTGGACATATCGTGAAACTGCATGTTCCAGTCCAAAAACACACGCTGCCGCTCATGCCCTTCAATGACGATGCTCACATTCTTGTGTCGCGTATCGGCCCGGATGTACTCCATCAGCTTCAGCACGTTCTCGCGACTGCCTTCCAGCATCTGCATGAAGCAACCATCCTGATAGAGCATGCAGCCGGTGATGCCGGCAACTTGATTGTTCTGATGCGACACCCCGATGATGTTTGCCAGCGTCTCCTCATCCATCTCGACGGCTGCCTGGCTGACATACAACAGAAAATACAAAGACGGCTCGGCACCCTTCATTTCGCTACTCATCTCGCGGTCCACTGCCTCGATGAAAGTCTGTTCATCGAGCGGACGATAGCAAAGATAGCCTTGGATTAAATCGCAACCGTTCGAGCGCAACTCCAACAACTGCGCCTCGTTCTCCACCCCCTCTGCCACCAGCTTCATGCCCAGCGAACGCCCTAGGCCGATGATTGCGCGGATGATGGTGCGGCTGTCGGCCTGCTTGTCCACGCCATCGACGAAAGCCTTGTCGATCTTCAGTACGCTGACCGGCATGCGCGTCAATTGCGCCAGCGATGAATAGCCAGTACCGAAATCGTCCACCGCCACACGCAAGCCCAGTTCGGCCAATTGTCGCAGCACATGCAGATTGCTCTCCACATCAGCCATCAGCGAGGTCTCGGTGATCTCGATCAGCATGCGGGTCGGATCGGCACCGGTCTCGCGCAATATCCCGGCGAAATCCTGCGCCAGTGTTGCCTCATTCAACTGGCGCGTGGATACGTTCACAGACACATAGGACGGTGCCTGTACGCCCCAGCGCTGGCGCCACTTGACCTCGGCCAGACAGCCCTGGCGGAACACCCACAAGCCGATGGCCACGATAGGGCCTGTCATCTCGGCGATAGGAATGAACACAGCGGGCGATATCTCGCCGCTTGGCGGATGCCAACGCAGCAGCAACTCCGCCCCGACGATGCGCCGGTTCTCGGCCGAGACGATGGGCTGGAAACGGCAGGAGAATTCGTTGCGCGCCAATGCTTGTCGCAGCCCTTCGGTCACCGACAAACGCTGGCGCACTTTCTCTTCCAGACTGTCGCTGAAGAAATGCCAACCGTCGCGCCCCTTCTGCTTCGCCTCGTACATGGCGGTATCGGCTGAACGCAGCAGATCATCAGCAGAATGCGTACTGCCATGTCCCACCGCGATACCGATACTGGCCGTAACGAACAGCTGCGTACCGTTGAAATCGAAAGGCTGGCGCATCGCCTCGTTGATGCGCTCGGCCAGCGCCGAGATAGTGGTGGGTTGTTCCAGCTGTTCGCACAACACGACGAACTCGTCACCAGCCAGACGTGCCACGGTATCGCCGGGACGCACCTGTTCGATCAATCGTGCCGATACCTGCTTGAGCAAGGCATCGCCCGCCTGATGCCCGTGGGTATCGTTCACCAGCTTGAATCCGTCCAGATCGATGAACAACAACGCGACACTCAAACCCTGCCGTTGCGAACGCTGCAAGGCATTCACCAGCCGCTCGCGGATCAGCGCCCGGTTCGGCAACTGTGTCAGCACATCATGCGTCGCCCGCCACAGCATCTCCTCCTCCGCGTGCTTGCGTTCGGAGATGTCACGCATGGTGACGACCAGCATCCATGCATCGCCATTCTTGAACTTGGCGATCGCGGCTTCCAGCGGAAAGAACGAACCGTCTTTACGGTAACCCGATATCTCGCCGCGCGACGACATGCGCCGCTCCATCTCCTCGCCCTGGACGAAGCCTCGCACCATATCGACATGCCGTTGCCGTATATGCGGCGGCAGCAGCAGGTGTACCGACATACCGACCATCTCCGCCAGGGTATAACCGAACAGCACACAGGCGCTGGGATTGGCTTCGGCGATGATGCCCAGATCGTTGGTGGCGATGATGGCCATGTCGGCGATAGACAATATCTGCCGAGCCGTATTGAGTCTTTGCATGGCGGCAGTTGCTTCCGCCGATATGCGCTCCATCACCTGCGGCGAAGGCGGCGACTCGTGCAACTTCGCCACCGTGGCCTGCTCGCGATAACGCTCGGGGATCTCCGGCGCGATGCGCCCGAACGACTCGACGATGCCGAAAGTGCCGTCCGCATTGCAGCGCGCGAGATAAGTGTTCACACAGGCATGGTGGGTGTCGGCATCCATCACCACCTCGCCCTGCGGCGATGTCACACGCACGTTCTCCAGTGCTGCCACCACCGCTTCCGGCTCGGTCGTGCCCGCCATCTCTACCGCCTTGGCATAAGCCCGTACGCACAGATAAGTACCTTCGCCGAAATTGGTGAGAATGCCGTTGCCGTGCGGCCAGATGCCGGAAATGCCGGGCAGCTGCGCCAGCTGCTCCAGATAATTGCGATTCGCCGCCGTATCCACCGACATGAAATAGGTGTTGCTGGAATAGAAGCCCTCGCGCACATGCGTCGGCAGTTGACTGACCATCATCTCGTCGTAATGTCCCATCACCACCGCCATGCGCTTCTTCAGCCCCATCTCGGTGAAACGCGTGAGCAGATGCACCTGGTCGTCACCAGCAAAATAGGGCACGAACACATCGGCACCGGAACGGGCAACCTGGTTGAGCAAGGCGTCGATGTCTTGCAGACTCGCGCCTATGGGCAGGTACTCCTCGCCGAGGATGTCGCCACCCAGCCCGGTCAGTGAACGTTTGGCCGCATCGATGGAGCCGCGCGGCCATTCGTAGTTATTGCCCGCGAAGAACATCTTGAGGCCGTGGTGTTCGGCCATCCACGGGATCATCCTGTCGATCTGCTGGTTGGGCAGCGCGGCGAAGTGGAAGAAGTAGCGCCCGGAGATGCTGCCTTCGTAGAAAGAAAAGTTGAGATAAGGGATGCGCTTCGGTTCGGCCACCTGTGCAGCGACAGCGATACGAGAATTCGACAGCAGGTTGCCGATGATGGCATCGCAACGATGCTGCTCGACCAGACGCAAGGCAGCAGGAACAGCGGTCTGCGGCAGGCTGCCGTCATCCTCGATGATCAGTTCCAACGGGCGGCCGAGCAGTCCACCGGCAGCATTGATCTCAGCGCAGGCGATCCTGGCAGCATTGCATATCTCGGCGCCATACAAGCCGACCAGACCGGTCAACGGGGGCATCAGACCTAAACGAATAGGATTCAATGCATTATCACTCATACCATCCTTTTCATCAGCGTCGGCATAACACAAACATGCCTCACATTACCGCATCCGCGACAAAATTGCGTCATGTGATTGCCCGCCATCTATCCGTATAATTGCCAGCCTTATCACCTCGTCTCCCACCTCAGATCAGGAACCCCAGAAATGACGCAAGAGATCAGCACCGAAGTATTGCTGGAAAAATACGCCGAGCCGGGCGAGCACTCGATCGAGGATGTGCGCCGCCGCGTGGCGCGCGGGCTAGCGCAGGCCGAAAAACCGGAGCAGCGCGCGCAGTGGGAGGAAAAGTTCTTCCTCGCGCAGGAAAACGGTTTCGTGCCCGCCGGGCGCATCAATTCCGCCGCCGGACTAAAGATCCAGGCCACCCTCATCAACTGCTTCGTGCAACCGGTAGGCGATGCGATCTCCGGCACCACCGACGGCAAGCCGGGCATCTACGACGCGTTGCAGCAGGCAGCCGAGACCATGCGGCGCGGCGGCGGGGTCGGCTACGACTTTTCCTCCATCCGTCCCGAGGGGGCGCATGTCAAAGGCACTAACTCGCGCGCCAGCGGCCCGATCTCCTACATGCGCGTGTTCGACCGCTCCTGCGAGACGGTGGAATCCGCAGGCAGCAGGCGCGGCGCGCAGATGGGCGTGCTGCGCTGCGACCATCCCGACATCGAAAAATTCATCGGCGCCAAGGACAAGGGCGACCTGCGCAACTTCAACATCTCCGTCGGCGTGACCGATGCGCTGATGCAGGCGGTGGAAAAGGACGAGGAATTCGAACTGGTGCATGCCGCCGAACCCGCCACCGCGCTCAAGGAACAGGGTGCGACACGCCGCGCCGACGGTCGCTGGATCTATCGCAAGGTGCGCGCCGTCGAGCTGTGGAAACAGATCATCGCCAGCACCTACGATCACGCCGAACCGGGCGTGCTGTTCATCGACCTGATGAACCGCGACAACAACCTGTCTTATTGCGAAGTCATCGAAGCCACGAACCCCTGCGCGGAGCAACCCCTGCCCGCCTACGGCTGCTGCTGCTTAGGCTCGATCGACCTGACGCGCATGGTGAAGAATCCGTTCTCGGTGCATGCCGGTTTCGACTACGAACCGTTCAAACAACTGGTGCACACCGCGGTGCGCATGCTGGACAACGTGCTGGACGTCAGCGCATGGCCGCTGCCCGAACAGCAGCTGGAAGCGCAAAGCAAGCGCCGCATCGGCCTGGGCTACACCGGGCTGGGCGATGCCCTGACGATGCTGGGACTGCGCTACGATACCGACGAGGCGCGCGCCTTCGCCGCCGACATCACCCGCATCATGCGCGACGAGGCCTATCTCGCGTCGGTGGAGCTCGCGCAGGAGCGCGGCGCATTCCCGCTGCTGGATGCGGAGCAATATCTGGAAGCACCCCGCTTCGCCTCGCGCCTGCCGGACGAGCTGAAAGACAAGATACGGCAGCACGGCATACGCAACAGCCACCTGCTGTCCATCGCGCCCACCGGCACGATCTCGCTGGCCTTTGCCGACAACGCTTCCAACGGCATCGAGCCGGCGTTCTCGTGGTTCTACACGCGCAAGAAGCGCATGCCGGACGGCACCACCAAGGACTATCAGGTCGAGGATCACGCTTGGCGCGTGTACAAAAAACTGGGCGGCGACACGGAGCATCTGCCTCCCGCCTTCGTCTCCGCGCTGGACATCTCCGCGATCGACCACATGAAGATGGTCGCCGCCGTCGCCCCGTTCATCGACACCTCTATCAGCAAGACGGTGAATGTGCCCGCCGACTATCCTTACGACGATTTCAAGGACCTCTACACCGAGGCGTGGAAGGCCGGACTGAAGGGTCTGGCGACCTATCGTCCGAACAGCGTGCTGGGTTCGGTGCTGTCGGTCACGCCGGAGCCGAAGACGGACGAGCAGCCGCAGGATTTCGTGTTCGACCAGGATAGACGCATCGTGCTGGAAGCTGCTCCCACGCCCGCACTCGCCTCGCTGCGCTGGCCGGGCCGCCCCAAGCTGCCTAGCGGCAGCGAAGGCTGGGTGTCGCAGGTGGTGAAACATCCGCTCGGCAGCTTCGTGGCCTTCGTGTCGCATACAACGAATGGTTGCAACCATCCGTTCGAGGTGTGGGTGAACGGTTCCGAGCAGCCGCGCGGTCTCGGCGCGCTGGCGAAATCGCTGTCTATGGACATGCGCACGCGCGATCCGGTGTGGATACGCATGAAGCTGGAGATGCTGATGAAGACCGCGGGCGACGACGCCTTCGACATGGCCATGCCGCCCGACGGCGAGATAAAGCGCATGCCCAGCCTGGTCGCCGCGTTCGCGCATCTGCTGAAATACCGCATCGAAGCGCTGGGTGCGCTGGAAGTCAGCGAAGCCGCGACCACACCGATGATGGATGCGCTGTTCGCGAAGAAGGAACCCAAGACCGGCACCGACGGTACGATGAGCTGGACGGTAGACATTTCCAATGCGGGCAGCGGCGACGACTTCGTGCTCGGACTAAAGGAGCTGGTGCTGCCCGACGGCCAGCGCCGCCCCTATTCGATGTGGCTGTCCGGCGTGTATCCGCGCGCGCTCGACGGGCTGTGCAAGGTGCTGAGCCTGGACATGCGCGTGATCGACCCGGCGTGGATAGGCATGAAGCTGCGCAAGCTGCTGAACTTTGGCGAACCGCTGGGCGACTTCATGGCGCGCGTGCCGGGCGGGATGAAGATGGAAAGCTACCCGTCGACCGTGTCCTACGTCGCCAAGCTCATCATCCACCGCTACGCCATGCTCGGCATCCTCGACGAGCACGGCTACCCGGTGCAGCAGATGGGCGTACTGGAGATCCCCGAGGGCCAGATCAAACCCACCGCGATCCACAAACCGCTGACCGGCAAACTGTGCAAGGAATGCGGCAACGCCACGCTGATCAAGAAGGACGGCTGCGAATTCTGCACCAGTTGCGGCGCGATAGGGGCCTGCGGCTAGCTTCGAACGGGCAGGGTTTATCGGCGGCAGGGAGGATGAAGACCGGTCAGCAGGTCAGACGACTCCCAGCATCCTGGCCATGTCGCAATACTCGTCCTCGATCTCATCGAAATGCGATCTCACATGCTGGAAGGAAAGCTCCATGCGCAGCATCGCGCCCTGGGACAACGGCGGAACCTGGTCCGAACTGCCGAAATCCAGCGCATGGCTCAGCACCTCGGCAACGTGCACCATATCGGCCATGCGTGACGACACCTCGTCGAACACATGGTGATGGCTCCCTATCGCCTCGCTGATGACGGCCGGGAAATTCCAGCGGTTCGTCAGATGCGCACCGATATCCGCATGATCCATTCCGAGCACGGCACGCTCCGCGACGGCGATGTGGCAATCGTGCTGCTTCTTGTATTCCATCACGACCCCTAACTCGTCCGGCAGAGTGACCGCCACCACGACCTGCCCCACGTCATGGAGCAGACCGGAGACAAAAGCGATATCCGGATTCAGGTGGATACTTCTGGCAATGAATTTGGCGCAGCATGCGACGCCGATACTGTGGCGCATGAAGTTCTCGAAATCGAAGGCATTCCGGCTGTGGTTCCGGAAATGGCTGGAAACGCCTTCCAGGCAGGCCAGATTCCGGATCGCATTGAAACCCAGCACTGGCACCGCCTGCTGAACGGACGCCACTCCGCCCCTGACGGCATAACGCGAAGAGTTCGCAAGCTTCAACACGCCGGCCAGCATGCCGAGGTCACTTTCTATCTTCCTCGCCAGCTCTACAGGCGTCACGTCGTCATCGTCGATGGAATGTATGATCTCCACGACCGCACTGGGCAGGCTGGGGAAGGTTTCGACCGCCCCAAGGATATCTTCGTCAGACTTGATCGGAGAGGTGTTCATGACAAGCCCTCCAGCCGGTACTCGAGCACCAGGTGATACAACGAGGCAAGTTGCTCATCCTGTCCCTTATTGCGGAACAGCACATTCAGGCGATCACGCACATTGGCACGCTCGGCCTCCAGCTCATCCTCGCTGCGAATATCCGCCACCAGCACGGCGATACGCCCGATACCGCGCTTGCGCAGACTGGATAGCGCGGTATCCGAAAGCTCGCATCCGGTTTGCAGCAGCACATCGCCACGCTGATTGCATACGGCAGCCGCCAGTTGCATGCCCGGCTCGGCCAGATCCAGCGGAATCTTCTTCATTTGGTGCCTACCCAGACATCGAATGCCAAAGCAGCCTGCCCACCCAAATAGCCTGAGACTCAAGCACTCAATTGCACCAGTCCTTGCAGCATCGCCGGATCGAACTTCCATTCGGCGGCTTTCTCGATAGCGGCGATTGCATCCTGCGATCTGGACAGTTCCACCATCTCCGGATAGAGATGCTCGCGGTGCCGGGTGGAATAGAACACCACCACCTTCGGTGAAAGCAGGCTGCCGGAGAATTGGTCGGACACCACCGCCAGCCGCCCGGATTCGAGCCTGACCAACGAGCCGATCGGATAGATGCCGACTGTCTTGACGAAGGCATGGAACACCGACTCGTCATAGTTGCCGTCCTTCCACTCCGCCATCTTGCGAATCGCCTCGGCGGGCTCCCAACCCGACTTGTAACAGCGGTTCGAGGTAATCGCGTCGTACACGTCGCACACAGCCCCCATGCGCGCGAAAAGGGAGATGGACTCTCCCGACAACTTCATCGGATACCCTTTGCCGTCGAGCCGCTCATGGTGATGCAGGCAGACATCTAGCGTGATCTCGCTCACGCCGGGCGATGCCCTCAAGATGTCCCACCCGCCGCGCGGATGCTGCTTCATGATGTCGAACTCTTCCCGAGTCAGCGACCCCGGTTTGTTCAGCACCTCCTCCGGCGTCATGATCTTGCCGATATCGTGCAGCAGACCGGCCATACCGGCCTGTCTCAAGGCATCCCCCTCCATTCCCAATTGCCGTCCCAGCGCAATCATCAGCGCGCAGACCGCCACCGAATGCAGATAGGTGTAATCGTCCTTGCTCTTCAGGCGCGCCAAGCTCAGCAACGCGCACTGATTGCGCATGATCGAATGACTGATCTCGTCCACCAGCGACGCGACCTGCTCGAGCTGCAACGCCTTGCCCATACGCGCTTCCTGAAACATCGAAGCTACTTCCTTCTTGGCCTTGGCATGGATGATCCGGGCTTGCCCCAGCTCTTTCTGCAGTTCGACCGGACGTTCCGACTTCCGCACATTCGTGATCGCAGACCGCAAGGTCTCATCGACCTTCAGCTTCTCATCCTCTTCCGTGAACGCATCCGCCCCCACCCCGACATCCAGCCCCTTGGACACATCGATCCAGACTTCATGAATACCGCATTCCTGCAGGGTCTGCAGTATTCTGGCGTTCGATATCCTGAACGCCTTCTTCCAGAAGGGATGATCCATCCAGCTACCGCAAACCTCGTCGACATACATTCCGATCCTGGCGTCGCCGACATGAATTTTCTTCCGGTTCATGTTCCTGCTCGCTCCTCTGATACGCGCAACGACTCGGCTCCGACATCCAAAGCAGAGAACCGGCTGCGATTGCCATTCAAGCCGTCCTGACAAGCGACATTCTTCTCTTGCATGATTGCTACCCTCGTCCCTGATCCAAATCCATTGAAGCATTGCCCGCGGAGAGGCCGCCCTCGCTCGCGCGATAACATCCGGAACGCCAGCAACAATTGGTTCTGACACAACTCATGGCGGCAGCCGTGGCATAGCAGGACTCCAATCCGGCCTCTGCCTGTATTCGCCGGATCAACGCCGCCGGCACACTGCCGCGATCCTGCTCTTGCGATCCCCCGCTTATCCCCATGCGACGATCTCCACTTATCGGCTACACCCGGAAACGCCCGATCGCTGCTTCCAGCTCGCCGGCCAACTCGCCCAGATGGCGGATGTCGTCGGCGGTCTGCATGATCCCGGCATGGTTGTCTTCCGCCATGCGCGCGATGTTCTCCACATGCCGCGCGACCTGGGTGCTGACCTGGCTCTGTTCGCGCACCGTCGCCGCGATGTCGTTCACGCCATTGCTGGCCTCGCCCACGGAATTGCCGGCCTGTTCCAGCGTGGCGCTGACGCGATCGATATGCGTCAGCGTCGTATGCAGCGAGACCAGCCCGTTCTCGATGGCAGCCTCGGCGCGCCCTGCCCTCTCGCTCAATGCGGCGGTGACGCCGTCGATCTCACTGGCCGATTTCGATGATTTTTCGGCCAGCTTGCGCACCTCGTCCGCCACTACCGCGAAGCCGCGCCCCTGCTCGCCCGCGCGGGCCGCCTCGATCGCCGCATTCAATGCCAGCAGATTGGTCTGCTCCGCGATGTCCCTAACCTGCTGGGTCATCCCGGTGATCGCGTTCGCGCTCTGCACGAACTCCTCGACCGAGGCGGCGACCTGACCGACCGTCTCCTCGATGCGGCGCACCTCCCGTATCATCTCCGCCACACTCTCGTTGCCTTCGCGGGTGCGCGCCAGGCTGTCGCCGGACAGCCGGCGCACTTCCTCGGTGCTGTCGGCAACCGAGGTGATGCTGACGGTCATCTGCTCGACCGACGCCGCGGTCGAGGCTGCCGCCTCGCTTTGCACCAGCGAACCCTCGGTCACCTTGCCGGACACATGCGCCAGCTTCTCCGCCGTCTTCATCACGTCCTGCGCCCCGGCATGCACCCGGCGCAACGCTTCGGCCAGACTATCCATCAGCGCATCGAACGCCCGCGCGGTCTGCCCGATCTCGTCGTTGCCGCCCACCGGCGCGCGCCGGGTCAGGTCGCCGCTGCTCTGGATCGCCAGCATGACCTGCTGCAGATTCCTGACCGGCTGGATCACATGGCTGATCACCCAGCCGACGACGAAGAACAACACGACCTGGATGAACACCTGCGCACCCCACAACACGATGTTGGCCCGGTTGATGAACGCAAACTCATGCGACACGTCGGCGACCACGCTGACCGCGCCGTTGATCGAGCCTTCCGGCACGGTATGGCATTGCAGGCAGTTGACCCCGCCGTGGTCCTTGCTGGCCAAGAAGGGTACGACCATGCGCAGGGTCGAACGCTCTCCGGCGTGCGCGACCTCGCCCACCTGGGGGCCCGCACCCGACAGGGCCGCCCGGTCCATCTCGTCCTGCGGCTGTTCGCTCGCCGTGCCGGGACCGTACTGGTCCTGCACCGGCTTGCCGCGGATCAGGCGTACTTCGGCCAGGTTCAGCTGCTTGTCGCGCTGCACCCCTTCGAGCACCTGCTTGCGCCGTTCCGGATCGCTGATCTCGCCGTTGAGCATCAGCGCATTCATGCCGCGGAACGCCACCTCGGCGGACAGCGCCGTCTTGTGCTTCACCTCGTCCAGCATGCGCTCCTCGAACCAGACGAACGCGAAATGCTGCCCTGTCAGCAGGATCACCATCAGGATCAGCTGCACCGGTATCTGCAGCTTGTTCTTCAGCGAAAGGTCGCCCCACCAAGTTTTCATCGCTTCCCCTTTTTTTCGGACTGCTGCCGATTTGTTTTGCCCATGATACCAAAATAGTCACTATTTATCACATTTATCATTTGAGGCATATAATCGCGCCGTACCGGATGCGAATGACTGCAGAAATTACTTTGTTTATTCCTTTAATTACTTGATGTTGTATGAATAGCAGAATTCATGAACGGCATCTTTTTTCGATGCGCGATTTTTATATTTCAGCCGCAAGCTGCGGCATGATCTCCATGCACGGACGAGGATATAAAATGGACAGCACAAGATCGAACGTAACCTTGTATGCGTTGGCCGGCATCGCAGCTGTGGCTATGCCATCGCTACTTTTCGATGGAACGGGAAATAATCCGCTGCATATCCCCTCGCTGGCGCCGACGCTGATCGCCATAGCGCTGCTCGCGCGAACCAGCCTGAAACAACTAGATGCTGCACACAGCCTGAGTACGCAACTGACCAAGATGATCGAGCACAAGGACATCCGGCATCTCATCGTCCCGTCGCCCGGCAGCCCCGAGATCAACGCCATCGGCCATCAACTCAACATCCTGATCCACTCTCTGTCAGGCCCCACCGGGAACGGATATCCTGCCGATTCAAGGACAGCTGAAAAACCGGACGAGGATGCTACAGATAGACACACGACCATATGAGCGTCGGCTATGCAACGCGAACGGAGATTTTTACTGGAATGGCGCGGCACGGTGCGAATACAGGTTGCCTGCGCAGGGTGAAGTGATAGCCCAGCCTGCAGCGATTCTTATGGCAAGGAATCGACTAGCTCTATCAGTTTCAACGGGGAGAAAGGTTTGACGATATAAGCGTCGGCACCGGCCAGCTCGCCTCGCTGCCGGTCGTTCTCCTGCCCGAGCGCGGTCAACAGGACGACTGCCGTCCCCTTCAGCGCCGGTTGCGCCTTGATTCGCCGACAAGCCTCCAGACCATCCAACTCGCCGGGCATCATCACGTCGAGCAGGATGACGGCCGGCTCGAGTCGGCTTGCCAGGCGGACGGCATCGACGCCATTGCAGGCTTCATGTATCTCGTATTTTCCGTAACTGAACGTCGCCGCAAGCAGCTTGCGCAAATTGCCGTCGTCATCGACGATCAGCAGTCTGGGCAGTGACGTCTCCCGCGCCGCGCTCCCGGATGCCTCAGCCACCGGCAACTCCCCGCGTCAATTCCGGGAACCACAACGTGACTTCCGTGCCCTTGCCGAATTCGCTGCTCACCTCCACACGCCCTCCGTGTATCTGCATGATCTCCTTCACCAGCGACATGCCCAGCCCGGTGCCGGGAATCTGCCCGGTCGTGTCGGCGCGATAGAAACGTTCGAATATCCTGCCCAACTGTTCCTGCGTCATGCCGATGCCGCAGTCGCGCACGCGGATGCCGACCCAACCGGCCGTCCCGTCCTTCTGCTTCACGGATTCGATCATCACCTCGGCCTTGCCTGCGGAATATTTGTGCGCGTTGCTAAGGACGTTGAGCAACGCCTGACCGATCTTGTCGGCATCCAGCACAACCAGCGGCGAACTCCCGGCCAGCTTCACCCGTATCTTCCTCGCGTCGCCCGGTATGTTGAAATCGGTCACGACACGTTTGACCACGGGCCACAGCGGCTGCTCCTGCATATTGAAGTCCCGGCCGACGCGCGCTTCGATGCGTGCGAGGTCCAGCAGCTCTCCCAGCATACGGATCAACCCCTGTGTCTGCTCGTGGATGATGCCCAGATATTCCCGCCTGTCCGCCTCCTTGAGCTCGCGCGTCAGCAACAGTTCGACGAATCCGTAGATACTGGACAACGGCGTGCGCAATTCATGCGCGGCGGTTGCAAGGAATTCGCTCTTCAGCCGGTCGACCTCGGTTTCCCAGGTGACATCCCTGAAGAACAGGATATGGCGCAATATCGGATCGTCCAGCTGGCGGACTTCCCATTTGACGATGCGGAGCGGCCTGAGCAGGCGCAACGTACCCTCCGCCGCGCCCCCGAATCCCTTGAACAGACCGGATGCATCGCTCAGGTCTATCTGTGCGCCGATCTTTTCCATGAAAGCGATCGTGGTGAGTCGCTCTCCCGGAGCCAGTTCGATGCCGAACAAGCCCAACAGGCGCTGGTTATAGAAGGTCAGCTGATTGGTCAGACTGAAGACCAGCACGCCCTCCGGGCTGAACGACAATATCTCCTGGAGCTGGCGCTCCCGACTCTTGAGCTGCTCGTCTACCGTCTTGACCCGGTCGATATCGGCGAATGTCCCGATCACGCGCAACGGCGTTCCGTCGGCGGCACGGTCGGCTACCACGCCGCGCTTGAGCACCCACTTGTACTGACCGTCCCTGCAACGCAAACGGTATTCGCCGACATAGACTTCCGTTTCCCTGTGGAGCAGACGCTCAAACCCATCGCGCAGGGATTCTGCATCTTCGGGATGCACCAGCGCCCCCCACTCGGCCAGCGTATCGCCGATCTCGGTTTCGCCATATCCCAGCATCGCACGCCACTGCCGGGAGTGAACGACCTTGCCGGTTTCGACATCCCAATCCCAAAAACCGTCGTCGGCGCCCTCGATCGACTTTTTCCAGCTCTCCTCGCTATTACTCGCAAGCATGTTCATCACTTATGCAGGCAGCGCGGGATCAGTTTTCACCACGCGCTCCCTCATGCAGCTTCCGGTTCGCGATCTCCTGGATCTTCGCTTGTATCAGCGCGAACGGTGCGGGCTTGAGGAAGACCGCCACGCCCTCCGGAACCCCGCCCCTTTGCTGTATCTGCTCGCTGTCCAAACCGGTCACGACGATGATCTCGACATCGTTGCTGCCATGGTCGGCGCGTATCTTCTGCAACATCGCAATGCCGTCCATTCCGGGCATGCTGATATCGGCGATGATGATGTCCGGCTTATGCCGCCCCAGGCGGATCAACGCATCGAATCCGTCCCGCGCGAGCTCGATCCTGACCGGTATCCCCCATCCTGAGATGGTCGCCTCGTACAAGCGACTCAGCGCCTTGTCGTCTTCGACGATCAACACGCCGATCTCGCGGGCCGGGGTAACCGAACCGGCCTCGCCGCGGCTCGCCAACAAGGCACTCAGCGAATCGGCCCTGATCCTGCGATGTCCTCCAGGCGTCCGCCATGCCGACAGCGCCCCGTTCTCAACCCACAACTGGACTGTGCGTAACGATACATCCAGCAGCTTTGCCGCCTCTCTCGTCGTATATACTTTGTCCAAATCCCCTCACCCAGCGTCAAGTTAAAAACGATATTTTGTGATAATGTCACACTTATCAATATTTTCAAATCACCATCAAAATCGCCGATACGGCAGCTAAAGGCTGCGCATATCTCCGTCGCAGATTGTCCCGGCGGGCAGGCGAATAAGGCACACTCATAACTGCGAGATCTCCGAGTTGCGAAGCAAAATCAATCTGAAGAGCACCCTGGAAAAGCTGGACACATTGCCGGCGATGCCGGCTATCGCACAGAAATTATTGAGCCTGCCGCTGGAGACCCACGAAGGCGAACTCGCGATGCTCAAGCTGATCGAGCATGACCCGCAGCTTTCCGCGAAAATCATCGGACTGGCCAACTCGCCGCTGTTCGGGGCGTCGCTCAAGACGACCTCCGTAAGGGATGCGGCCATGCTGCTCGGAATAACCCGGGTAAAATCGGTAGCCATCGGCATCGCCGCGATGTCTGCGCTGACCAAAATGCCGCAGGGCCGCCTGAGCGTGCAGAACCTGTGGCTGCATAGCCTGGCCGTGGCGCTCGCGATGCGCACCGTCGTTCAATACATGCCCGCCCGCGCACGGCCGAATGACGACCAGCTCTTCCTCATCGGCTTGTTGCACGACATCGGCTATCTGGTCCTTGCGTATCTCGACACCAGACTCAGCGACGAATTGCATGCCCGGCTGGCCGAAGAACCCGACCGCCCGATGATGGAGATAGAACAGGAACTGCTGGATGTGACACACAGCGAACTGGGCGCCCAACTGGCCAGGAACTGGGGACTTCCGAACGAAGTGATCTCGGTATTGCGCTACCACCATACTCCGGAATCGTCCGGCGCTCCCGAAGACAAGACCTTGCTGCGCATCATCAACATCGCCGAAAAATTGCTTCCCTCGTTCGGTATCGCCGAATTACTGGAACCCGGCATCAGCGATGCGGAATGGGCCTCGCTAGGCATAGATCCGCGCCGGAACGATGAAGTCTGCAGCCGCGTAGCCGAACAAGCAGAACAGGCCAGGCAGTTCACCAGCACCATGATGTAAATCGAAAGGCCGGTGCCAGACTCATTGCCGATGCGCCCCCAACGAACTCAGGAAAACGCTGAATAAGTTCGTTCGCCCTGAGCTGGTCGAAGGGCGCGTTTCTCAACCCGTTGATTCTGCGCCGTCCTCCGTTCATGGTTCGACAAGCTCACCACGAACGGAGGACTTGTTCAGCGCATCCTCAGAAATTTTCGGCCAGCCACAAGCGCAGGCGCAAGCCGATCTCCGTGGTGTAGCCGATCTCGACAAAGCGTATCTGCCCGTCGCGGCCCACGATGAAACTGGCGGGCACCGCATGCACGCCCCACGCGGCGGAGATGCGCCCGTCCGCATCGTTCAGCACCGGAAAATCCAGCCTCTGCCCGGCCATGTGTCTGCCGACATCGGCTGGGCTGCCGCTCTGCATCGCGACCGTGACGACTTCGTAATCGCCCTGCGACACCGACTGGATACTGCCCTGCTCCGCACTGCATACCGGACACCATGTCGCCCAGAAATGCACCAGCACCGGACGCCCTGCCGGCAGCACATAGGCGCTGCCGTCCAGCAAGCTGCCAGCCAATGCAGGAACTGCGCCGCTGACGACATCGCGCTGCTGCCAGGCGCGAATGCCGACGATGACGATCACGAGTATCAGCGCCTCGACCGCGCGTCGGCGCCAGACCTTGGCGCGAGATGGAACGGCGTCGCCCATTACTCGTCCTGCCTTAGCCGCTCGATTTCGCGGCGGTCGCGCTTGGTCGGCCTGCCCTTGAAATGCGGCTGCGGCAGCAGCTTGTTCTGCTCGGCGATGGTCTCGCGGCGCTGGCGGCTCTCTTCGCTCTCGCGATACAGCCGCTGCGCCTCGGGCGCCGGGCCGCGCCGGTCGGACAGGCCCAGCACTTCGATCTCGTATCGATATTGCCCGATGCGGATGTCCAGCCGGTCGCCGATCGCCATCGCCTTGGCAGGCTTGACGCGCGCATCGTCGAGCAGCACCTTGCCGCTCTCGACCGCATCGGCGGCGAGCGCTCGCGTCTTGAAGAAGCGCGCGGCCCACAGCCATTTGTCGATGCGCAGCTTTTCGGCGGTATCGGTCTTGCCGTGCGTCATGCTTCCTGGAATTCCAGCGTCATCCTGATATGCGGCAGGCCCGCATCCATGAATTCTTCGCCCTGCTCGGCAAAGCCCAGACTGCGATAGAACGGTATCGCCTGAGTCTGCGCATCCACGTCCACCTGTCGATGGCCCTGCGCGCGCGCCTCGGCCAGCAGCGTTTCCATGATCGCAGTACCGACTCGCTGTTCGCGCCATTGCGGCAACACCGCGATGCGGCCGATGTGTCCGTTCGCCAGCAGCCTCCCGCAGCCAACGGCCTCGCCCTGCAGGCTCAGCGCCAGCGCATGGCGGCAACCTTCATCGAGACCATCCCATTCCAGTTCTTCGGGAACGCCCTGCTCGCGGATGAACACCGTCTCGCGGATCGCCCGCAGCAAAGGTTCCCCATCGTGCCATGACACCAGACTGACCGTAAAAAGGTTGCCCATCGTGCACCTCCCTTATCTTTTGAAACGCACTGCAGTTCAAGCGTTGATTTCGACTGCCGCTCCCGCCGGGACGAGATCGAACAGTTCGATCAGTTCTTCGTTGCGCATCCGGATGCAACCATGCGAACCGGGGATGCCCATGGGCTCGGTATCCGGCGTGCCGTGGATATAGATGTAGCGGCGCATGGTATCGCATACGCCCAGCCGGTTGTAACCCGGCTCGCAGCCCGACAGCCACAGGATGCGCGTGAGTATCCAGTCGCGCTGCGGGAACTGCGCCCCCAGGTCGGACGTATACACCTCGCCGGTCGGACGGCGCGCGACGAATACCGCGTTCTCGGGCTGGCCCGCGCCTATCTTCGCGCGCACCACATGGCGGCCACGCGGCGTGCAAAAGCTGCCGCTCAATTCGCCCGCACCATTGGCCGCGGTGGATACGGAGTAACGGCGCAGCAACTCTCCCGCGTCGTCGCGTAGCTCCAGCGTCTGGGTCGGGATATGGACTGCGATCTTCATTGTGCCTTCTGCTGCGCGCGGCGCATCGCGAAAAAGTTGCTGAGCGTGGCGCTGCATTCCTCCGCCAGCACCCCGCCGACGACCGCCGTGTGATGGTTCAGCCGCGGCTCGGCGAACGCATCCAGCACGCTGCCGCAAGCGCCGGTCTTGAGGTCGCGCGCGCCGTACACCACGCGCGCGATGCGCGCATGCATGATCGCCCCGGCGCACATCATGCAAGGCTCCAGCGTCACGAAAAGCTCGCAGCCCACCAGCCGGTAATTGCCCAGCCGCTCGGCCGCATCGCGCAGCGCCAGCATCTCGGCATGGGCCGAAGGATCGTGGCGCGAGATCGGCGCATTGAAGCCGCGCCCGACGATCTCGCCGTCCTTAACCACCACCGCGCCGACCGGCACCTCGCCCGCCTCCTGCGCCTGCTGCGCCAGATCTAGCGCAGCGCGCATGTATTGTTCGTCGCTAATCATGGGGCGCATTGTACGGGCAAACATCGGATTGCCAAACGTCCCGGCCTGTCGGAGAATCCGGGCTCGTCCGGCAGTTGTAGATGCCACTACAGGAGCACATGCATGTCCATCAAGGAAGTCGATCAGCTGTTGCTGCGTCTCGTCAGTTCAGTGGATCTGTTCAGGAAGATCGATCTGGACGATGTCGCCGCGCTGCTGCGCCAGTCCTCGCGCATGGATTTCGAGTCCGGCGAGACGGTATTCATGGAAGGCGACGAGGGGCATTCGATGTACATCGTCACCCAGGGGGCGTTCGAGGTCTATCGCAACGCCGCAGGCAAGCATGTCTCCATCGCCAGCATCGAACCCGGCGAACACTTCGGCGAGATCGCGCTGCTGGTGAACCGTCGGCGTAGCGCGTCAGTGCGCGCGATCCAGTCCAGTTCGGTGCTCCGCCTGACCAAGCAGGCGATCATGTCTGAGCACCGCGCCGCTGCGCTGCTGTACCGCAACATGGCGCAACTGATGGCCGAGCGGCTGGTGTCGGTCGATAACGAGGTCATTCTGCACAAGACCGGGAAATATCCCGCATTCTGCCCGGAACCCGACACATCGCCGACCGCGCAACACGAATACGTCGTCGTCAAGCGGTAATTCCCCGGACTTCCCTCGCATGACGCTTGCCTTCACGGGCTTTTTTGACAAGAATGTCGTCAACGTTCAGCGAGTCCATACATGCCACAGCAAAGCATCTCCGATTTCACCCTTCCCGCCACCGGCGGCCAGGCTTTTACCCTCTCCGCCGCACGCGGCAAGCATCTGGTGATCTACTTCTACCCGAAGGACAACACGCCGGGCTGCACCACCGAGGCGATCCAGTTCCGCGATCTGTATCCCGCATTCGCCCAGGCGGGCTGCGATATCGTCGGCATCTCGCGCGACAGCATCAAATCTCACGAGAACTTCAAGGCGAAGTTCACGCTGCCGTTCGAGTTGCTGTCGGATGCCGACGAGACGGCGTGCGAGCTGTTCGGCGTGATCAAGCAGAAGATGATGTACGGCAAGCAGGTGCGCGGCATCGAGCGCAGCACCTTTGTCATCGATAAAAACGGCGAACTGCGCCGCGAATGGCGCAAGCTCAAGGCCGATGGGCACGCCCAGGAAGTGCTGGATTTCGTAAACTCCCTCAACAGCTAAAGGATAGTCATGCCACCACGCAAGAAAGCGGCAAAGAACGACAACAACAAACTGTTCGTGCTGGATACCAACGTATTGCTGCATGACCCGACCAGCTTGTTCCGTTTCGAGGAACACGACATCTGCCTGCCGATGTTCGTGCTGGAAGAGCTGGACAACAAGAAGAAGGGCATGACCGAAGTCTCGCGCAACGCGCGCCAGGCCAGCCGCTTCCTCGACGAGATCGTCAGCGACGCGCCGCACAAGATCGAGGACGGCATCGCGCTGGAATCCTCAGCGCACAAGAGCTGCACCGGCCGCCTGTTCCTGCAGACCAGCTTCATCAAGCACGAGCTGCCGCAAAACATGGAACTGGGCAAGGCCGACAACGCCATCCTCGGCGTGGTCATGGGCATGCAGAAGCTGCACGCCGACCGCTCGGTGATCCTGGTGTCCAAGGACATCAACATGCGCATCAAGGCGCGCGCGCTCGGGCTGGAGGCGCAGGACTACTTCAACGACAAGGTGCTGGAAGACACCGACCTGCTCTACACCGGCGTGCTGCAACTCCCGGACGACTTCTGGGAGCAGCACGGCAAGGACATGAAGTCATGGATACATGAAAGCCATACCTTCTATCAGGTGCGCGGCCCGCTGTGCGGCGCGATGTTCGTCAACCAGTTCGTCTATCTGGAGGATGGCGTCAACCCGTTCTACGCGGTAGTCACGGAACAGGACGACCAGACCGCGCTGCTGCGCACGCTGACCGACTACTCCCACAGCAAGAACAACATCTGGGGCATCACCGCGCGCAACCGTGAGCAGAACTTCGTGCTGAACCTGCTGATGAACCCGGAGATCGACTTCGTCACGCTGCTGGGCCAGGCCGGCACCGGCAAGACGCTGCTGACGCTGGCGGCCGGACTGATGCAGGTGCTGGAGACCAAACTCTACACCGAGATCATCGTCACCCGCGTGACAGTGCCAGTCGGCGAGGACATCGGTTTCCTGCCGGGCACCGAGGAAGAGAAGATGACGCCGTGGATGGGCGCGCTGGAAGACAACATGGACGTGCTGAACAAGTCCGACGAGGAAGGCGGCGACTGGGGCCGTGCGGCGACGCGCGACCTGATCCGTTCGCGCGTCAAGGTCAAGTCGCTGAACTTCATGCGCGGCCGCACCTTCCTGAACAAGTACCTGATCATCGACGAGGCGCAGAACCTCACGCCCAAGCAGATGAAGACGCTGGTCACGCGCGCCGGCCCCGGCACCAAGGTGGTGTGCATGGGCAACATCGCGCAGATCGACACACCCTACCTCACCGAGGGCAGCTCCGGCCTGACCTATGTGGTCGATCGATTCAAGGGATGGGAACACAGCGGCCATGTGACGCTGATGCGCGGCGAGCGTTCGAGGCTGGCGGATCATGCCGGCGAGGTTCTCTAACACATGAAATTGTTGGGAACCGACGCCAGCCCCTACGTCCGCAAGGTGCGGCTGGTGTTGCTGGAAAAGAACCTGCCCCACGAGTATCTGGTGGATGCGCCGCGCGACCCCGGCAGCCATGTCGCGCAGGTCAATCCGCTGGGTCGCATCCCGGCGCTGATCCTCGACGACGACACCTGCGTGTACGACTCGCCGGTGATCGCCGAATACCTGGACTCGCTGAACGACTCCCCTGCACTGATCCCTCGCGGCGATGCGCTAGCGAGGATGCGGGTGAAGCGCTGGGAGGCGCTGGCGGACGGCATCATGGATTCGGCCGTGGCGGTGCGCACCGAGCGCATCCGTCCGGAAGAGAAGCAGGAGCCGAACAACATCGTCATCCACAACAACGCTGTCAGCCGCGCGCTGGCCCATGCGGCCGAACTGCTGGGCGAGCGCGACTGGTGCGAAGGCGAAGCCCTCTCGCTGGCCGATCTCGCACTGGCCAGCGCGCTGGTCTATCTGGACCTGCGCCAGCCGGAACGCGACTGGCGCAGCACCCACCCCAACCTGGCCGCATGGTTCGCGCGCATCGCCGCGCGTCCCAGCATGCGCGCCACACTGAACGCCTGACGATGAGCACGATAGAAAAGACCGACGACGAATGGCGCGAAGAGCTGACGCCTGAGCAATACCAGGTGTGCCGCTGCTCCAACACCGAGCAGGCCTTCACCGGCCAGTACTGGGACTGCCACGATCCCGGCATCTACCGCTGCGTGTGCTGCGGCGCGGCACTGTTCGACTCCACCGCCAAGTTCGACTCCGGCAGCGGCTGGCCCAGCTTCCGCCACCCGGTCGCCCCGGAGAGCGTCGTCGCGCGCGCAGACACCAGCCACGGCATGCAGCGCGTGGAAGTGATATGCAAACAATGCAGCGCGCACCTCGGCCATATCTTCCCGGACGGACCCCAGCCTACCGGACTGCGCTTCTGCATCAACTCGGCCTCGCTTGCGCTGGACCGGGAGTAACCGAAAAACCGGTCCACGAAAGACACGAACATCCCGCCGGATTCGGACTTGTATAATCCCTGCCCTGTGCAGACGGCTCCCTTAATCCCGACCACCTTTCAATAATTTACCGCCGCCAATATGAAACTGCTGTTCGACCTGTTCCCCGTCATCCTGTTCTTCATCGCCTTCAAGACGTTCGACATCTATGTCGCGACCGGCGTGGCCATCGCCGCGACCGTGGCCCAGATCGCCTGGACCAAGTGGCGGCACGGCAAGGTGGATACCATGCTGTGGGTGAGCTTCGCGATCATCGCCGTGTTCGGTGGCGCGACGCTGATGCTGCACGACGAGACCTTCATCAAGTGGAAGCCGACCGTGCTGTACTGGCTGTTCTCGGTGATCCTGCTGTTCTCCAACATTCTGTTCAAAAAGAACCTGGTGCAGGCGCTGCTGCACGAAAAGATCGCGCTGCCGCTGCATGTCTGGCATCGCCTGAACCTGATCTGGAGCCTGTTCTTCGCGACGCTGGGTTTCCTCAATCTCTATGTCGCGTTCAACTTCTCCACCGAGGCCTGGGTGAACTTCAAGCTATTCGGCTTCACCGCGCTGATGGCGGTGTTCATCCTGGCGCAGAGCGCCTGGCTGGCAAAGTATGTGGACGAAAAGAAAGAGAGCAACTGATGTGGTACTCGATCATCGGACAGGATGTCCCGGATAGTCTGGAGAAACGCATCGCGGCGCGCCCCGCCCATCTCGCGCGCCTGCAGGCCCTGCAGGACGAAGGCCGTTTGCTGCTTGCGGGCCCGTTCCCGGCGGTGGATGCCGTCGATCCGGGTGCGGCGGGATATACCGGCAGCCTGATCGTCGCCGAGTTCGCCTCGCTGCAGGATGCGCAGCGATGGGCCGATGCCGACCCTTATGTGGCTGGCGGCGTGTATGCGAAAGTCGGCGTGCAACCGTTCCGCAAGGTCTTCCCCACATGAGCCGCATCGAGATGATGGGCGCCCTCCTTGCGGCGCTGGAGCCCGTCGCGCTGGAGATCGCCGACGACAGCGCCAAGCATGCAGGACATGCGGGCGCGCGCGACGGGGGCGGCCATTACCGGCTGCATATCGTCTCCGCGCAATTCGCCGGGAAGAACACGGTCGCACGTCACCGTATGATATATTCCGCGCTGGGAGAAATGATGCGGCATGACATACATGCCCTGAACATCACGGCGAAGACGCCGGATGAAAACTGATTACCGAACTTTTTAAGAGGACCCGCAATGTTGAAAACCGGAAAATTCGCAGCACTGGCCATCGTCGGCGCACTGGCAATCCAGTCGGCCTACGCCGAAGACAAATCCGCCGCCATGGTGAACGGCGTCTCCATCCCGCAGGCGCGTATCGATATGCGCGTGAAAGCCGCCTCGGCCCAGGGCCAGGCCGACAGCCCGGAGCTGCGCCGCGCGATCCGCGAAGACATGATCAACCTCGAAGTCATGGCGCAGGAAGCCGTCAAGCTCGGTTTGAACAAGAACGACGATGTGGTGCAGCAAATGGAACTGGCCAAGCAATCGGTGCTGGTCGGCGCCTTCGTGCAGGACTATGCCAAGAACCATCCGGTCAGCGAAAAACAGCTCCAGCAAGAGTACGACAAGCTGAAGGTCAAGCTGGGCGACAAGGAATTCAACGCGCGCCACATCCTGGTCGCGACCGAGGAAGAAGCCAAGTCCATCATCGCGCAACTCGGCAAGAAGGCCAAGTTCGAGAAGCTGGCCGAGAAGTCGATGGATGCCGGTTCCGCCCAGCGCGGCGGCTCGCTAGGCTGGGCCGTGCCGGGCAACTTCGTCGCGCCGTTCGCCAACGCGCTGCTGAATCTGAAAAAGGGCGAATACACCCAGGCCCCGGTGGAATCGCAATTCGGCTGGCACATCATCAAGCTGGACGATGTGCGCGAACTGAAAGTCCCGCCTTTCGAAGAACTCAAGCCGCAGCTGCAACAGCGCCTGCAGCAACAGTCCATCCAGAAGGCGATCACCGACCTGAAGGCCAAGGCCAAGATCGAGTAATCCGGCTCACGCCGCAGAAACGCAAAGGACACCGCAAGGTGTCCTTTGCGTTTCTGCGGTCCGCAACGCCGACAACGCATCCGGGCTTTATAGTATCCTTGCCGACGGATAAATTCCCCCGATAACATGAAAAAAGTCCTGCTCAGCGAAATTCTGACGGCCTCCGTCAAGACGGTCTCACCATACGCCGAGATTGTCGACGTGCTGGCCGAGATGGCGACGCTGAAAATCAGTTGCGTGATCGCCGTGGACGACGAACGCAAGCCGCTGGGGATATTCACCGAACGCGATGCGGTGCGCCTGCTGGCCCAACGGCGCGGATTGGGCGACCTGAAGATGGCCGATGCGATGAGCACTCCGCCCTTCACTTCTTCCGCGGATATCGATTTCCGCGAAGCCTACCGGATGCTGCAGGGACGCGGCTTCCGCCACCTCGTCGTCGTGGATGGCGATGGCCGACTGCAGGGCATCGTCACCGAAGGCGATTTCCTGCACCATCTCGACGCCGGCGACCTCTCCGAATTCAAGAGCACCGAGAAGGTCATGTCGCGCAACATCGTCACCGTCGATATCGGCGACACCGTTGCCGACGCAGTCGGCCTGATGAGCAGGAACCGCTACAGCTGCGTGGTGGTCACGCGCGAACATATTCCCTACGGCATACTCACCGAGCGCGATGTGGTGAAACTGGCACCGAAGCTGGCTATTGGCGACATCCAGATCGCCGACGTAGTGCGCACGCCGCTGATCACCATGCCGCCGAACACCGCGCTGCCGGACGCGATCAAGCACATGGATCGCCACGGGATACGCCACCTCGTCATCGTCGAAGACGACAAGCTGCTCGGCCTGGTGACGCGCCACGACATGGTCAAGACCCTGCAGGGCAGCTACGTCAACTTCCTGCACGAGACCATCCTGGGACAGCGCAAGGAGCTATTCAAACTCGTCCAGCAGCACAGCCTGTTCAAGCTGCACGATGCGGCGCTGGCGGCTGCGGCCAATGCCATCGTCATCGCCGACCGCAAGGCAGTCGTCCAGTGGGCCAATCCGGCGTTCTCCCGCCTGACGGGTTACTCGCTGGAAGAGACCGTCGGCACCCATATCCGCGACCTGGTCCAGTCCGGCGAACAGCCCCCCGAATTCTACGGAACGCTATGGAAGACCATCCTCTCGGGCAAGGTGTGGCAGGGTGAGATCATCAACAGGCACAAGGACGGATCGCACTATCCAGAAGAGATGACGATCACGCCCGTATGCATAGAGGGCGACGCGATCACCCATTTCATCGCCGTCAAACAGGACATCAGCGAACGCAAGCGCACCGAGGAGCAATTGCGGGAATCGGCCGCGGTGATGCGCAACACCCACGAAGGCGTGCTGATCACCGACACCGTGCCCAACATCATCGCGATCAACGATGCCTATACGACCATCACCGGCTACAGCGCGGAAGACACCATCGGCAAGAATCCCAGCATGCTAGGTTCCGGCCGCGCCGACAAAACCTTCTACCATGCGATGTGGAAGGAGATTGTCGAACGCGGATACTGGCAAGGCGAACTCTGGAACCGCCGCAAGAACGGCGAGATATATCCGCAACTGCTGACGATCAGCACCGTATACAACGACAAACAGCAACCGGTGCGCTACATCGGCGTGTTCTCCGACATCACCCAGCTCAAGGAGAATCAGGCACAGCTTGAATTCATGGCGCACCACGATCCGCTGACCCGGCTGCCCAACCGCTCACTGGTCGAATCCCGGCTGCAGCAGGAACTGGAGCAGGGACATCGTCACCACCTGCGCAGCGGCGTGCTGTTCATCGACCTGGACCACTTCAAGCCGATCAACGACAGCTTCGGCCATCTGGTCGGCGACGAGCTGCTGTGCGCGGTCGCCAAGCGTCTGGGCATGCGCCTGCGCGAAGGCGACACGCTGGGGCGTCTGGGCGGCGACGAATTCATCCTGCTGCTATCCATGCTGCACGACACGCAGGATGCCGCGGTCGTCGCGCGCGACCTGATCGCCGCGCTGAACGAACCGTTCCAGCTTTCCGACGGACAAACGGTATTTATCGGCGGCAGCATCGGCATCAGCCTGTTCCCGCAGGACGGCGAGACCATTTCCGAACTGATGAAGAACGCCGATGCCGCGATGTACCTCGCCAAGGAGAACGGACGCAACCAGTTCTCGTTCTACACCCGCGAACTGAATGCCGACGCGCGCAACAAGCTGGCGCTAGAAAACGAGCTGCGGCTCGCCCTGCAACAGAGCGAGCTGACGCTGCACTACCAGCCCAAAGCGGAACTACGCAGCGGACGCATCGTCGGCGCCGAAGCCTTGTCGCGCTGGCAACAGGCCGACGGCAACTGGATATCGCCAGCCCAGTTCATCCCCATCGCCGAGAAATCCGGCTTGATCCTCGACCTGGGCAACTGGGTCATCGAACAGAGCTGCAGACAGATACGTGCATGGCTGGACGACGGCCTGCAGGACATCTGCATCGCGATCAACATCTCCGCGCGCCAGTTCCGCAGCGGCAACCTCGATACCCAGCTGTCCGGGGCATTCGCACGGCACCGCATCGCGGCGCAGCATCTGGAGATCGAGCTGACCGAGAGCATGCTGATGCAGGAGCCGGATCGCGCGATCGAGACCATGCACAAACTCAAGCAACTGGGCGTGAAGATATCGCTCGACGACTTCGGCACCGGCTACTCCAGCCTCGGCTACCTGAGCCGTTTCCCGATAGACACGCTGAAGATCGACCAGTCCTTCGTGCGCGGAGTCACCTCCGTGGCCGACGACGCCGAGATCGCCTCCGCGATCATCGGCCTCGCCCACCGCATGAAACTGAGCGTCGTCGCCGAGGGTGTAGAGACTGCCGAGCAACTGTCGTTCCTGCGCAACAACGAATGCGACGAAGTGCAGGGCTACTATTTCAGCAAGCCCGTCCCCGCCGGCGATTTCGCCGCCATGGTGCGCGACGGCAAGAGGCTGGTCGGCTGACCGCAGCCTCGCCTGCGCGTTTCGCACCGGCGCATGAGCGAATCAACGGGTGACACTCCCATCCCGGCATGACGCTCCATCGCGCGCTACTCAACTCGCATCGCTATTGACATTCTCCGGCGAACTCAAATAGAGTTCGCCCAACTTGCAAATCCGCCACACGCACACCGCACCGCACGCACGGTTCGGGGCAACCGGCGGAATCCCCAGAACAGGAGGCTGGCGCAAATCGATTCCCGCACAAACGGGATCTTTGCCAATGGCCGTTTTACTTGTTCCAAAAGGGGGCGTCACATGACTGCGAGTCTCTCCTCTATTCTTTTTTCCAGACGCGAAAACCGCGCGCTGCCCCCGCCTGCTCCCGATTGCATCGCACTCGCCCCCGATATCCGGCAGGCGATCGCGTGCGCATCGTGAAAAAAACAAACGAGCCTCCGGGGAGAAAGACGAATGTTCGGCATCGAATCGCTTGAGGTGATGATAGGCGTCATCACCATCTATCTGATATTTGCATTGGCCTGCACGGCGATCGTCGAGGCGATATCGACGTGGCTCAGCGTGCGCAGCAGCAATCTCGAATCGGCTCTGGACGAGTTCCTGCACGGCAGCGTCGATGAGGGGAAAAGCTTTACCGATGCATTCTTCGCCCACCCTATCGTGCAATCCCTCAGCGAAGGCGACGACGGCCGACCTTCCTATATCGATCCCGAAATCGTCGGCCTGGTCGTAGCGAACCTGATCATGGCGAAAGGCAGCGCATCCTCGATCAAGCAGGCGATAGACGACCTGCCCGGCACTATCCGGGACAACCGCATCAAGGGGCTGCTGGATGCATTGCAGAGCGAAGCCGGCGAAGACAGGGCGGCCTTCCGGAAGCTGATCGCATACCACTACGATGCCGCGATGGATCGCGCGTCCGGCTGGTACAAGAAGAAGGCCCAGACCTACTCCCTGATCGTATCGACCATGCTGGTCCTGTTTGCCAACATAGACACGATTCAGCTGGCCAACTCGCTCTCCGCCAATCCCGAGGCCAGAGCGAAGATGATCGAAATCTCCCAGCGGGAACTCGACGCCGCCAAGGAAGCAGAAGCCCGAGCGACGCAAGAGAACAAATCGCCTCCCCCTGCGGCGGATACGGCGGCCGAAGAGACCGACGCCGGGATCGATCCGCTGCGGGAATCCAAGGACCGCAGCGAGAACGCCGCCAAGGCGCTGGCGAGAGCCAATGCGGATCTTTCTTCGGCGGGCATACAACTAGGCTGGACTGCGCCCCCCGCAGGCATCGGCGACTGGGCAAGCAAGTTCTTAGGTCTGCTGGTCAGCATTCTGGCGATCTCGCTGGGTGCGCCATTCTGGTTCGACATACTCAGTCGCGTGATGCAGGTCCGGGCGGCCGGGGTGTCGCCGCGCGAAAAGAGCACGCAATAGGAGGCGCCCCATGCAACCGATAAAGACAAGAAACCATACCCCGAGCATCCGGGAAAGCTGGAGCTACCGGCTCAAGGAAAAATTCCTGCGTTTCTTCGGCGACCTCAAGCTGATCGGCGACCAGCCGCGTTCCTTTGTCCTGCCTCACCTGCTGACGACGCTGCTTTTCCGCGGCACGCTATTGCATGACCCAGGCTCCTATCGGGTCAAGGGCGACGACATGCGCAGGGCGATGAACGAACTGCAGCCGGGCGATATTCTGGTGCGCGGATTCGAGAACTACGTCGACGGCTATTTCATCCCCGGAGAATTCAGCCATGTCGGGCTCTATCTCGGCAAGGTGGATGCGGACACGATACGCCAGCACTGGAATACCGTCCTTCCGGGAAGCGTCTTATTCGAAAACGATTACGCCCAACTGGAAGAAGTGTTGGCCCATGCTTCGAGCGGCGAGCAGATGGTCATCCACTCGATGAAGGACGGCATATTCATGGAGGACCTGCTCAACTTCTGCCGCTGCGACTACATGGCGGCGGTCAGATTCCCGGAGTCCGTCACGCGCGCCGATCATGTGCAGCGTCCCTATTCCGAGAACGATGCCATCAAGAAGGCCTTCACCGGAGAGGAGATAACCATAGCCGAACGCCTGGGGACCCATAGCCCCGTTGCGTATGAAGAGGCATTCCCGGTCGTGTTCAAGCTTGCACTGTCGCAACTGGGCAAAGCCTACGACTTCGGCCTGGATTTCTCCAGCTTCCAGAAGATGTCCTGCACCGAATTCGTCTATTACTGCACCAAGTCCCTCGAATGGTGCTCAGGCATACAACCGGTCATCGAGAGCGTCGCATCCATCGAGGCCCCTGGTATCTCGCCCGATGGCTTCATCGGATCGCGCGAACTCGGTGTCGCGTTCGCCAGCCGATCCGTCCTGGAGCGGGACATCATCGGGAAGATCAAGGCACGTTATCCGGGACCTTACGGGGGAGGCTACAGATGAGCAATGCCAGCCGGGTTCGCCCTTGCCCATCCGCACCGCTTGCGGTAGCCGTCGAGCCGACTCTTTAACCGGACAGGAGGACAACGATGCAACTCACCGAAAAACAGCTCAAGACGATCATGCCGCTTTGCGACACAGGCACATGGATCGTGCCGCTCAACGACGCGATGGCAAGATTCGAGATCGACACCCCGGACAGGACCGCGGCCTTTCTCGCGCAACTGGCACACGAATCGGCCGAGACCACGCGCCTCACCGAAGGCCTCTCCTACTCGCGCGCAGACCGCCTGTGCGCGGTCTGGCCGAAGCGCTTCCCTACGACGGGCGCGGCCCAGCCCTATGTGAAAAATCCGGAGAAGCTCGCCAACTTCGTCTACGCCAACCGCGGCGGCAATGGCGATGCGGACAGCGGCGACGGTTACCGCTATCGCGGCCGCGGACTGTTCCAGCTGACCTTCAGGGACAACTACCGCCTGGCCGGAGATGCTCTGAACATGGCGCTAGTCGACGACCCCGACCTGGTCGCCACGCCCCCCGTCGCGGCGCTGACCGCCGCGCACTACTGGCAGCGACTGGGTCTGAACGCACTGGCCGACCATCAGCCCGGCGACGACGACGTGAAGGACTTCGAACAGATCTCCATACGCATCAACGGCGGGCGCGTCGGCCTCGTCGAGCGGAAAAGATACTGGGCGCAGGCGCAGGCCGCACTGGGGATCGCCTGACGCGATCGCACCGACACCATGTCCACACCGAGGAAAACCGTCATGACAGCAAACCCCAGCACCATCGGCTTCGTACCCATCGCATCCGACGATGGCGACTCCCCGCTTATTGCCAACGTAACGGCCCGATATCAAGGAGCGACCGAATGAGGAATATTTTGCTGATATCGATCCTGATCGCAGGCCTGCTGGCCGGTTATCTGATCGGCGACTACCGGGGCAAGTCGGCCAGAGCAGCGCTGGAAGAAGCCATCAAGACCGGGGTAAAGCTCGATACCGAACGACGCGATGCGATAGCCAGACTCGAAACGGAATTGCGCAGCATCGACGAAAGACACCAGCAGGAGCTGGAAGCAAGCCGCAAGGAATACGACGCAAAATCGGCCGAGTGGCAACGCGAGAAAGCCGGCTTGAACGAAAGGATCAGGGGGCTGAGATCGGCCTATGCCGAGAAGGCCGCCGAATTGAAGCGGCTCATCGAACAACTGGGCCGCACAACGGGAGCGGAAAGAGAACCGCTCCAGCGCAAGATCGAGCGTCTGCAAACGGAAATGGGATTGCTGTCACTCCAGATCGAAGGCAATGCCTGCCTGAGCGTTCAGGTTCCCCAGAGCGTACATGATGCGCTGGCCCTGAAAATGACCAACAACATCGGAGGAAAGTGATGAACACGCCCGGCCTCAGAAACATCCTCATCCTCATGGGCGGCCTCTTCATCGCCGGATGCACGACTACGGTTCCCGTCGTGCCCCATGCCATCCGCTGCGAACTCGGCCCCAAGTTGAAGGCATACCGTTGTGCGGAACCTAAGCCCCTGCCCCAGGACGCGACATTCCAGACTCTGGTCGACACGATGCTGTCCGACCGCCAAGCCCTGCGCGAATGCAACCTCTCGGCAAACGCGTTGCGCAACTCCATCAATAAATGCAACCAGGCGACCGACGACTTCAACAAGAAAATAGACGAGTTGAATGAATCGAACGCGAAGCACTGAAAAGACCACCCTCCTCGATACAAGGAAACCGTCATGAACAAGAAAATCAAAATCGCATTCACCTCCTGCGCCCGTTACGAAACGTTCCCGAACCAGCCGCAGTGGGCCGACATCGAGAGCGCGAATCCGGATTACCTGTTCCTGCTGGGAGACCAGATCTACATGGACTTCGGCCTCGTGGGCAAAGAGCGCAACGGCACGCCCAAAGGCTATTCCGCGGACAAATTCCGCAGGATCATGAACGAAAAATATACCCGGCAATGGAACGAACCGCATTTCAAGCGGCTGTTCGACAAGATGAAGGCGAAGAACGCCGTCTACGGTGTATGGGACGACCACGACTTCGCCTGGAACAACGCCCTCGGCAGCGAAGTCCCGCCCGAGATCAGGGCGATATCGCGCGAATGCTTCCACCACTGGATGAACTGCTCCACCAACCTGCCCGAGATCTATTGCCACATCGACATACCGGGTGCGCGGGTGATCTTCCTGGACAACCGCTATTACGCGAGCAGCAGCACCTTGCTCGGCACGAAACAATTCGAATTCCTCGCCGCGAAACTGGAGCACACGCAGCAATACACTTTCATCTGCTCGGGCCTGACACTCACGCATGGATCGGAGAACTGGTCGAAACACCGAAGCGACTACAACAGGCTTTGTTCCCTGATCCGTGACAAGAAGCATGTCGTCTTTCTGGCCGGGGATATCCACCATAACGCCTTCTCGCCGCCGAGCGCCGAGCGTAACTGCTACGAGATCGTCGCTTCCGGACTGGCAGTCAACTACCTGGGGCTGCCCTTCAGCTTCGACGACCGGCACAACTGGGGGATGCTCGAATTCGACGAGGACGAGCTCCTGGTTCGCCTGACCGACAAGCACGGCAGCGATGACTACCGCATCGACAGCCGCACCTGGAAACACAAGAAGCTTTAACGAAGACAGTATCGACCCGACTCGTAGATTCCGACCATCACCTTACGGAGTAGACATATGCGAACCTTCAGATACCTGATCCTTCTTGTCTCGATACCGCTGTGGCTGAACGGCTGCGGCGGAAGCCCTGAAAAAACTGCAGAGGCCGCAGCTACACCAACAAGAGAAGAAGAAGTCGCCGCAACATACCAGCCAGCGAAGGCTATGGCATATCCGCCAACTCACGCCGCCAAAGCGGCCGCAGCCCCTGAATTTACCACGCCCACTAAAACAGTTGCAGCGCCGAAACCTGTTTCAGGTTCAGTGAAATCGGGCCAGTGGAAAACCAGCCATGAAAACAGCAAGCAGATCGTTCATGTCTCCGGCATGGAGGCCGCATCGCCTCTGCCGTCGCCCCCCACCGACGAGGGAATCAGCTCCTACCTTGTGAAGGTCGATGCCAACAAAGAAATCAAAATGAGCATCGACCCCGAAAAACCGGCATCCGGACAATTGACGGTATGGATAGGGCAGCCCAAATACGAGCCGAAAACGCTGGAAGGAATGATCTCCACAACAGGCACCCTGCAAACCAGCATTCCCGCAGCCAGTGCAAAAATCACGCCCAGTTTTCCCGACGATCCAACGGCGTTCAAGGCCGAACCTGAAGCCAGCAAATGTCAACGCATAGACCCGACCGGAACCGCAGTGTCCTTTGCGATCACCCCGACCAGAGCAGGACAATTCAGGGTCGGTGCAAGTGTCGAGCTTTACAAGGAGCAAGGATGCCAAGGGGACGTGCTAACCAAGACCGCCAACCCCATCACCGTAAAGGTCAAGGCGTTCATACCTAGCGGATCTATTCTTGACTTAGCCTGGGCTGCAATCAAGGACTTCATCAAGGAAATCTTCGCCGCACTGTTCACTGTCCTGGTCATCGTGTTCAGAAAACGGCTGTTCAAATTATTCGGCACAGAAGGAGACAAACCATGACGTTCGATAGCAAAGAAAATTCAACCTTCGAGTTCGATGGATATCGGGTGAGATTGGCATCGGGAACTTCTTCCTTTCGGGGAGATACCCCTCGATTCTTAATGGCGGAAGCGCCAACCGAGTTATGGGCCGAACTGAACGAGGAGAATTACCGGCTGATAGGCGACAACCTGTTCCAGATTGATTTCGCGGAAAGAAAACCGGGAATTCTGTCGAATATCCCCCCCAGGCTGCACATCGAACTGGTGCTCCCCGGCCCAAATCGCTGGCATGAGGAAAGTTACATCGTGCTGATTCTGGACAACGACGGAGCCTCGCTGGTCGACTGGGCGATCGCAAACCCCGCACCTGCCACCAGCCACTTCGTTCAGGAAGATTCGGACAGATCCGCCATCTACTTCGACATCCCGCTGGTGCCGGTTACGCGAAATGAGAGCCGGTATGCTGACCGGACAGAATTCCTGGATCAGATCAGTCATTGGCAAGGCGGGCCGCAACTGACCTTCGGCATCTTCAGCATCGAAGACGATGAGATTACGCATCTCACTCACCGCCTGATCCGCACGCATTGGAAGATCCTCCCCCACCCTTTTTACGACCGATATGATCGCCTGGCGTTTTCAGGATTCGTAGACTTCATCGCCAAAAAAGCGGACGGCTACCTAAAGAAGAACACCCAGGGCAAAGAGGTCTTGCAGATCATTCCCGAAAATGGGGTGCCGCACGAGGTCACTGCCGCAGAACTGAAGAAAATGGACGGCAAGGTGCTGCTGCTCTGCCACGGCATCCTCAGTTCCACCCAAGGCGCGTTCGAGGGGATACTGGGCGATGCCGCCTTCTACCGCCCCCTGTTTGCCAGATATGAGGGGCGAATTCTGGCCTGGGATCACTACACCCTGTCGAAAACGACCGCCGAAAATGCCGATGACCTTCTGATGGGAAAGCTGCTGGACTTGCACAATGTCACACTGGATATCGTTTGCCACAGCCGCGGGGCGGGCGTGATCCGCAACTTTTTGGAGAACCCGGTCAACCGGCAGACACTCCAGCACCAGAACATCAAAATAGACAAAGTGATTTTCGTGGCCGGTGCCTGCCTGGGATCGCAACTGGCACAGCCGGAAAATACCAACCGCATGTTTCGCCGCCTCAACATGCTCTTCTGGTTTCTCGGAGGCACCCCGGCAGGCTTCATCAAGGCGATCCTGACCATCCTTAAATTGCTGGCGACCGTCGCCCAGAAAATGCCGGGCGTCGAAGCGATGAATCCAGTCGGTGGCGAGATCGCAAAATTAAACCTCAATCAGGACACCGCCGCTGCGGAATACCATTACATCAGGGCGAATTACGACAATCCCCACCTGCCGCTCAAACTTCTTGAAGAGTTCTTCCTCGACTCAGGCGTATTCGATGGTGCAGCCAACGACCTGGTCGTGCCTTATGAAGGCGCCAGCCCCAGCGGAAAATACCTCGCCAACAGCCCTGTGCAAAAGATAGACACGTACCACTACGGCGATGAGCAAACGCCACAGCCAAAGGTTATGCATACCAATTTTTTCTATCACGCCCAAACCCAATCGGAGCTCGACAGATTATTGCCATGAACACAGCAAGCTTCTCATCGCAGGACATGTGCGATAGAGCGAGAAGAAACCCCGTTCACGCAAAATTCCGGAAAACTCGCGACACCACACCAACAAAAATGGCGACCTCCGGGTCGCCATTTTTGATCTGATCACCCCGGTGTTCACATTCCCCGGTTCTTCTTGATCAAATCGTAAGCCAGCTGTATTTCTTTCGCTTGCTCCGTCGCCACCGCGATCATGTCTTCCGGCATGCCTTGACCCATCAGTTTGTCGGGGTGGTATTGGCTCATCAGTTTGCGCCAGGCGCGTTTGACCTCGGCGTCGGTGCTATCCTTGCTCACGCCCAGCGCCTTGTAAGCATCTTCCAGCGCCTTGGCCGGGTCGGCTTGTGCTGCGCCGAAGTGGGTCTGGTTCAGCACCATGTCCATCAGGCGTTTGAAGGCGTCGGGGCCGTAGCCCAGGCGTCCGGCGAGTTGGGTCAGCAAGGCTTCTTCTTCCGGATGGAATTCGCCGTCGGCGAGCGCCATCACGATGAGGGACACTAGCAGCATCTCCTTCAGGTTCTTCGTGTGCCCGCAGATGCCGATGAAGCGCTGATAGACCGGCTCGATGTCGAAGTCGGGTTCGGCGCCCTGTTTGAACCAGGTGATCGCCTGCGCCCGATGGGCATCGGTCATGCCCAGTTTCTTCATGAACAGTTCGGTATGCTCGACCTCGGCCTCGGAGACGCGCCCGTCCGCCTTGGCCAGTTTGCCCATCGTGACGAACACGGTCTCCAGGAACACCGCCTGGCGGATCGCATTGCGCATGGGGTTGAGCGCGCCGGAGCCGTAGGCTCGCACGCGGTCGATATACGCACCGACGAACCAGCCCAGCAGCGCGCCCCAGAATCCGAGGAAGTAATAACCGGCGATGATGCAGATGATCTTGAACAAGATGGCTCCAGAATAACGGCGGTCGTCGACCGCGAGGACGCACATTATAACGGCGACATTCATGTATTCATTTTTCATAGAATGATGACCCTCACCACCCTCCACGGAACGCGACCATGGAAATGAAGAAAATCAACTCCGGCAAGCTGCGCGCCATCGGCTACGATGGCCGCGCCCGCATCCTGCAAGTGCAGCTCGACGACGGCACGATGCTGCAGTACGGCGGCGTCGGCGAGGACACCTGGCGACGGTTCAGCGGCTCGGGCGCTGCCTGGAGCTTTTATCGCGACAACATCGAGGAGGAATTCGCCGCGAAGCGCGTCTCCGCACACGCGCCCGCCGGCAAGAATCCGCTCGACGACCTGTTCGGCGGTTCCTGAGCCGACCTGCCCTTGGCACTGACTGAATGCACGGCATGCCTAGGGCTTTTCCTACTCGGCCTAGCTATACCCCTAGATCGAAAAAGACTGTCATTGACAGCTCCCGAGCACATCCCCTAGAGTCCATGCGGTGCTTGGCACGCAAAACCCGCATAGGGCTCGAAACGCTAGGAGAATGCCGTCTCAACCGTAATCGGCCCCCATCGTTCCGAAAAACCCGAAGTTACGGCCTGAATTCACTCAATGGAAGACACATGCATCGCAAGCCTCTCGCCACGCGCTTCGCACCATATGCCAACATTGATCCCGTCATCCTGAGCCGATGACCTCCATCCCCATGACTGCACCACGCCAATTCGGCAAGATGCTGTTGCTGGCGCTGGCCTATTTCATCAGTGCCAAGCTGGGATTCGCCTTTGCCACTCCGAACAACCACATCACGCTGTTCTGGCTGCCCACCGGGATCGCGGTTGCCGCCTTGTTGCGCTGGGGATGGTGCTGTTGGCCAGGAGTTCTGCTAGGAGCATTGCTGAGTGAGCTGACCCTTAGCTACCCTCCCCTGCTTACCATCGGCCTCGCTACCGGAATGACATTAGCTCCGCTGGCCACGGTATGGCTGCTCAAACATTGGCGATTCGATGCTTCGTTCGCCAGACAACGCGACCTGCTCGCGCTGCTTGCTGCAGCCGCATCGGGCATGCTGCTCTCGGCCTCGGTCGGGGCCGGCTTGCTATGGCTCAAGGGTCTGCTGCCGTCCGCCGATGCGCCGCTCGCCTGGCTGAACTGGTGGCTGGGGGATTCCGTGGGCGTCTTGCTGGCCGGACCGCTATTGCTGAACATCAACCGCTCCAACCTCAGATACCTCATCGCACGTCCCGCCGAGTCGCTGCTGTGCGGGCTGCTGCTCGGCATCTCGGGCTGGCTGATATATTTCTTCGACTATGGGGATCGTTCGCTGCCGCTCGCCTTCCTGCCGCTACCCATATTGCTATGGGCAGCGCTGCGGCGGGGAATCACCGGCACCTCGCTTGCCGCACTGCTGCTGTCGCTGCTCGCCGCGATCGGCACCGCTCAAGGCACCGGGGTGTTCGGCTCATTCCCCCCGGATGTGGCGATGTATCTGGCCTGGTCATACATGTTCACCGTGGTGCTGATCGGCTTGATGGTGACCACGATACTGGGAGAACGCCAGCAAATCGAGGCATCGCTGCGGCAGGCAAACGAGTTGCTGCGCGAAACCCAGGCCGTCGCCAGGACGGGCAGTTGGCGCATCGATCCAGAAAGTCAGGCCCTGCTCTGGTCTGACGAGTCGTATCGCATCTTCTGCGTCCCGCCCGGCACGCCGATGAACTATCAGCGCTTTCTGGAATGCGTCCATCCGGATGATCGCGCGCAAGTCGACACCGCCTGGCAAGCTGCACTCAAGGGCAGTCCCTACCGCATCCAGCACCGCGTCGTCATCGACGGAGAGACCCGCTGGATAGAAGAGCGCGCCCAGATGGACATCGATGCAAACGGCATCGTGCGCAGCGCCACCGGATCCTCCCAGGACATCACAGACAGCAAGCTGGCCGAGCAGCGCGCCGCGCAAAGCGAATTGCGCTACAAGACGCTGGTCCAGCAAGCCGCCGATGCGCTGTTCGTCCACGACCTCGCGGGCAACTTCCTCGAAGTCAACCAGCAGGCCTGCGACAGCATGGGATACAGCCGCGAGGAGCTGCTGCGAATGAACGTGGCCGACACCTCATTCAAATTCGACCTGCCCAAGGCGCAAGCCATGTGGGGCCAGCTGAAGGTCGGCGAACCGCGAACCTTCACCTCGATCAAGCGCCGCAAGGACGGCAGCTCTTTCCCGGCCGACATACGACTTGCCCTGCTGGAGATAGATGGCCAGAAGCTGGTGATGTCGCTGGTGAGCGACATCACCAACCACGTCGAACAGGAAGAAAAACTTCGCAACACCCTGCACCAGCTGGAAGAAAAGGAACAGACCCGGTCACGCTTCCTCGCCGCCGCAGGCCACGACCTGCGGCAACCGGTCGCCGCCGCGAACCTGTTTCTGGATATGCTCAAACTCACCGTCCCGAGCCGGCAGCAGAGCGAACTGATCGAACGGCTGGATCAGTCGATGAAGATATTCTCCAACCAGCTGACGCGCCTGCTCGACATCTCCAGGTTCGATGCCGGACTGATCAAGCCGGAGATACGCTCCATCGATCTGGCCGACGTATTCAACTGGCTGGAGCAGAACTTCGCCCAGCCCGCGCTGGATAAACGGCTGCGCTTCAAATTCCACTTCCCGCTCAACCGGCCGCTGATCGTCCGCACGGACATGGCCCTGCTCGAATCCGTGCTGACGAGCCTGGTCTCCAACGCGATCAAGTTCACCTCGCACGGCGGCATCCTGATCGGTGCCCGGCAACGGGGAGACCGGGTGTTATTGCAGGTGTGGGATACCGGCATCGGCATCGCCGAGGCGGACCTGCCCCATATCTTCGACGAGTTCTTCCAGGTATCCAATCCGCAGCGTAACCGCAATGCCGGATTGGGATTGGGCCTGTCCATCGGACAGCGCGCCGTCGGCCTGCTGGACGGCAAGATCGTCTGCCGTTCGCATCCCGGCCGGGGATCGGTATTCGAATTCAGCCTGCCGCTGAGCGGCGATGCCCATGAGACAGAGACGACGCAGAACAAGGCGCTGCCGGCCATCCCCGCCGACAGATCGCTGTTCGACGGCAAAAAAGTCGTCGTGCTGGAAGACGACGAACTGGTCTCCTACGCCCAGACCAGCCTGTTGCGAGGCTTGAACGCCAGGGTTCTGCATTTCCACAATGCGGAAGACGCCCTGCAGCATCAAGACACATCGGATGCCGACTATTACATCGTCGATTACTCGCTGGGTACGGGCCTCACCGGCTACGAATTCCTGCTGGCCTTGCAGCAGAGACGTCAACTTCCAATCCGGGCCGTCATCCTCACCGGCGAGACCCCCTCCAGGCTGGCGGCTCATATCTCGGACGGCTCCTGGCCCATATTGCACAAACCCGCCAACCTCAGCCAGATCATCTCCAGCCTGACGGTCCGCTGATCCGGCGAGTGCATTCGAGCCGACTTGGGCCGTTCCCGAAACAGCCGGCAGCGCATTCGGTAAAATGCGCGCCGTACGCCGCGCCCCCGCGGCGAACCGGACACCGAAAGACCAGAACATGAACACCGACCTCAGCGACCTGCTCGGCTACCCGGCCGCCTTCCTCACCACCGTCGCCTTCGTGCCGCAGGCTTGGCAATCCTGGCGCACGCGCGACCTCTCCGGCATCTCGCTGCCGATGTATGCGCTGTTCACATTAGGCGTCGCACTCTGGCTGGGCTACGGGCTGGCGATAGGCAGCACGCCGGTGATTGCCGCAAATACGGTGACGCTGATGCTGGCTTCGGTGGTGTTGTGGCTGAAGATCGTCGAGAGACGGCGCGGATAATCGAGGCTTCGATACGCAAGGCTACTCGGCACGAACGGCCTTGGCAGGCCAGTCCAGCGCCACCGCCTCGCAATTCTCCAGCCTGCGCAGCATCGCCTGCGCCGGATCGGCGACGGTCAAAGCCAGTGCGGCGACGATGGGATTCTCGTGCGACACCGCAAGCACCACGCCGTCCGGGTGGCCCGCGGCGATCTCATCGAGAAAGCTGCGCACCCTTTCCATCTGTTCGACGAACGACTCGCCCCGCGGCGGCTTGATGTGCAGGTAATCGTCGCGCACATAGTCGTTGAAGACATCCACATGCAGCCCGTCCATGCCGGAGATGCGCTCGTTCAGCCGCACGTCGATGTTCAATCGCAATGCGTGATGTTGCAGCAGGATCGCCGCGGTCTGCTGCGCGCGCGGGAATTCCGAAGCGTAGGCGTGGGTGAACGAGATGCCGCGCAGCTTCTCGGCCGCCGCTGCGGCCTGCGCCTTGCCCCGTGCGGTCAGGTTCACGACACGCTTTGGATCGTCGTTGATCTCGTGCCTGACATTGCCTTCGCTCTCGCCGTGGCGGACCAGGATGATTTTCATAAGCTCATTCGCGCCAGAGAAACAGTGCCGCGCACAGCGCAACGCCGAGGCCATATAACAGCCAAGCCTGCTCGACGAAATAGGGGTAGACCATCAGCACCACGCCGATGACCATCGGCCTCCAGCTGGCGTTCTTCTTGCCGTAAACAAAGGCGGCCAAACCAACAGATCCGAACAGCAGCGCGGCGAACAAAATGGAAAAATCGGGCATCGCGTTACTCGGCGGAAACACCCAACTCCGCGCACAGCCTGCCCACCAGCGCGCGCAGCTCGCCCACCTCGGCCTCCAGCCGCGCGACGTTGGCCTTGAGCGCGGCGATCTCGCCCACCGTCACGTCGCCGCCTTGCGATACGGATGCCGTAGCGACGTAAGCGCGCTCCTCGATCACCGGCACGCCGGAGAGCAGATGCACCCAGCGGTTCTCGCGCGAACCGGGCTGGCGCGGCAGCTCCATCACCAGCGCGCCCGCCTCGCGTTCGGCCAGCTCGGTCAAAAAACCCTCGACCGAGGAGATGTCGGCGAACTTGTGCAGCCGGTCGCAGTTGATGCGCAACTCGCCCGCCGTCTGCGGCCCGCGCAGCATCAGCATCGTCAGCAACGCGACGGACTGCGACGGAATATGCAGCACGCGCTCGGTGTTGTGCCCGTAGCGCATCGCCCTGCCGCCGCTGGTCTCCACGATCAGCGACAGCGAACGCAACGCATCCAGCGCCGCCTGCACCTCCGCCTCGCTGGCCTCCATCACCGGATCGCGGCTGCTCTTCTGGTTGCAGCCGGACACCAGCGAATTCAGCGTCAGCGGGTAGGAATCCGGCACCGTGCGCTGCTTCTCGGCGAGCACGCCGAGCACACGGGTTTCGAGCAGGGAGAGGACAGGCAATGCGGACATGGAGACTCCAAGGATGGAAGGGCTGGCGATTATGGGAACAGGATCATCGAGCGTCAATGCGGTAAGCCGCGCAGGGCCTAAGTCCCGTCCGCCGATTCCACTCGATTGCGCCCACTGTTCTTCGCCCGGTACAGCGCATGGTCCGCCCGATCGATCAAGGCCTCCGGCGACTCGTATGCTTTGGCCATCTGGGCCACCCCGAAGCTGGCCGTCGCCTTCCCCTGTTCCAGTCCGCCGAGCGCATGGCCGCCCAGTTGCCGGCGCAGGTCGTCGCACAGCTTGTGCGCATCCTCAAGATGCGTATCGGGGAAGATCAGCAGGAACTCCTCGCCGCCGAAGCGGAAAGCCAGATCGGATGCGCGCAGGCGATGCTTCACCAGAGCGGAGGCATCGACCAGCACACGGTCGCCGACCAGGTGTCCGTGAACGTCGTTGATATCCTTGAACCGATCCAGATCCATGATGGCGACGCTGAATGTGCGCCCTTGGCGATGGGCGAGCGCGTATTCCTTCTTCAGGAATTCGTCGAGGTAATGGCGGTTGTACAGGCCTGTCAGCTCGTCATGCGCCGCCATGTCGCGCAGCTCGGCGGTCTGGTAGTCGATCACGGTCTCCAGGGTGGCCGTGGCCTTGCGCAGCGCCACGAAGAGCAGGAACTCGATCGCCAGAAACGCCACGACGGCATAGGCGATGTTGAACTGCAGGTCGCGGTCGAGCTGTGCGATGTCCGCGCTGACATCCATCCAGGCGAGCACTGTTCCCACCGGCGCACGCCCGGCATCCTGCTGGCCCAGATAATCCTTCAGCGGGAACGCGGTGAAAGCCATATGGCGCTTGCCCACTCTCAGCCATGTCGAACCGGTGTTCTTCACCAGCGCATCGATCTCGCCCATCGCGAGCAGGTCGCGCACCTCCGGATGCAGCGTGGCCTCGACGATGTTGCCGTTGATGGGCGGGTTCTCGCGCACCAGGGTCGCCAGGCGGTCCGGGAAATAGGTCTCGGTCAGATGCGGCATCGACAGCAGCACGGCGAACTGCGCCTGGCTGGGCTTCTCCAGCAATTCCAGCAAGGTGCGGAACGAGGTCCCCGCCTCCAGCACGCCGACGAAGGCATCGGACGAATGCCGACCGTTCATGAACACCGGCGTCACGCCGCGTATGCCGCAAATGATGCGCCCGCACTCGAAACCCTCCTTCGGGCTCTGGTCGCGGATGGCATCGAAGATGGTATGGCGCACGCCCTCAAGATTGTCGCCATACCGATCCGTGGCGTGAACCCTCAGGAACGAGGTCGCATTGGCGCCGAACTGGAAATGCAACTGGCGCGTATCGAAGTTCTTGCGCAACTCCTGCCAGGGAACGTTCACAAGCTTCAGCAGACGTTCGCGCGCCTGTTGCGCCCGGACGCCGCCCGCCCCGCCGCCCTCCGCCTCCACCGCGGTGCGCCCCCGCTGGAACGCCTCCTGCACATCCGGCATCGAAGCGATGAAGGTCGCGGTCTGCTGCATCCTCAGCGAAGTGTTGCCCAGCTCCACAGCAAACAGGTCATGCAGATAACTGGCGCGCTGCTCGAGATGATTCTGGAACCGCGTCTGCTCCGCCCGGTAGTTGATCCACACGAACAACGCATCGCTGACCGCCAGGAACAGACTCAGCCAGATAAAGACCTTGGTGCGTACGGATAAATTGGACATCGGCATAAACCAGTCAAAAAGACATCGTGCGGGGATCGTCGTCCCCTTCAGTGCGAAGCATACACCACCGTCCGACACCCTGCTTCCGGAGCCGATGCGACGAAACCGATATCGTCGTCGATACCGCCCTGCCGGTCGTATTTACGCATCGAATAGCCGCCCGCCCTCGGGTTTGGCACACGCAAGCTAACGCAACGTCAGCAAAAAAATGTTCTCCACCATCCGGCTCAGGCCGCGCTGGCGAAAGCGCGGGTTCTGGTCCAGCACGTCCTCCGTCGCCAGCAGCCGCACCTCGGCATCCGCGCCATAGAGCGCCCGCACCGTCGCCTCAGAAACGGCGAACGGCGGGCCGGACATCTCGGTTTGCGGATAATCGAACGTGACCAGCAGGATGCGCGACCCTGCGGGCAGGATGCTCGCCAGGTGACGCGCATAGCGCTCGCGCATCTCCGGCGGCAGCGCCACCAGCGAGGCGCGGTCGTACACCGCGCTCACCCGCGCCATGTCATCCCGGCGCAGATCGAAGAAATCGCCGCACGCGATGCAGATGCCGTCCGCCGCATATCTGTCGAACGCCTCCCCGCACTCGCGCTCGGGCGACTTGCCCTGCTCGTGGAAAAACTCCGTCACCGCGATGGGGCTCAGCTCCACGCCCAGCACCGCGCACCCCTGCCCGCGCAGCCACACCATGTCCAGACTCTTGCCGCACAGCGGCACGAATATCTCCCCTCTGGCCTCGCCGCCGGGTGCGACACCCAACTCCGGCCAGAAGCGCCGCAGATACGGATTCACCTCATCCTGATGAAACCCGATCTCCGCCCGCTCCCAACGCTCCAGCCAAAATTCCTTATCCATTTTCCGCCCGCCCGATCGAATTGCCCAAAGGCCGGAAGTGTAGCAAACCGCAGCGCATGGCTGCGCTCTGCCGCCGCCCCACTGAGCACATTGACACTACCCGTCCGCCTCCCCTACAGTTCACCCCGCTTGCAAATCCGCCGTAGAGCACATCGCACCGCACGCACGATGCGAGGCCACCGGCAGATTCCCCGGAACAGGAGGTCTGGCGCAAGATGGGTTCCCGCAATACGACGGGAAGCATCTGCCATTGCACGACCTGTTCAGCCTAAGGGGAATGATGAATCACCACCTCACCGAATATGCGCTTCGCAAACGCGAAGGGTCGCGTCTTGCGCCTCGACAACATCGAAGAAAAACTCACCACAAAGCAGCTTGATCGGCGAGCGTACCGGCGGGGAAGAGACTGCTCGATAGAACTTAAAGTTAGAGGAACAACGTGAGTAATCAAAATAAAACTACAGAACAACCAACTCTGCCCGCAACACTGGACGACTTTGAAGCTTGGCTTGCGGAGCGTCACAAATGGCTTCAGACCGCCGCAGCTAGACTACTTTCTGCCGGAATACCCTCTGATGATGAAATTTCTGCTTTAGCGGATTTATGCATTGCTGAATCAACTAAAAACCCAAAAGCAAAGTTTGAGTCAATCCCTATAGGGGCCTTCTCGCAATCGACTCCAGGGAAGCCATTAAGAATTGAGAAACTTAACAAAGTCTGTGGTGTAAATGCCATCAAGGACAACGCATCATTAGACTTTGGAAGTTCGAATATCTCAGTGATATATGGCACAAATGGCGCTGGTAAGTCTGGCTTTGCGAGACTGTTAAAACATGCTTGTGGAGCTAGACATAAGTCGGACTTGCATCCCAATGTCTTTGCAGACAAGCCCTCTCTTCCATCTGCCGAGTTTGTTATTTCGAAAGACGGTCAACAGTTACCTTTGCCGTGGAGTTTAGGCCAAGGGCCTCTAAGCGAGTTGCGACATGTACATATTTTTGACACTTTCACAGCCAATGGTTATGTGAATGGGAAAAACGAATGCACTTATGAACCTCGTAAATTACGCTTTATCTCGGCACTAATTTCTGTGTGCGACAGGGTGTCGCAGAAGCTTTCCGAAAAAGCGCACGCGCTTGTTAAGGCACTTCCGGCAATGCCTACGGAGTTCGCCGGGACTGAGGGAATGGTGTTTTATTCCAAGTTATCCAAGTCAACGACCGAATCGGCCATTTCTTCTGCATGTATTTTAAGTGATGATGAAACAAAAGATCGGCTAACTCTGGAAACGACACTCAAGCAAACTGATGTACAGCAGCGGCTCAAGGAATTAGCGGAGGAGCAGAAAAGGGTTGTCCAGCTTCGACAAGAGATGGACTCTCTTTTCAGCGGACTGTCAGATACAAAATTGACAGCAGTGATTGCAGCGAGGCTAGACGCAGAAGCCAAGCGAAAAGCCGCAAATGAGGATGCTGCCAAGGTATTTTCTGGTGCACCTCTTAATGGGGTTGGGCAAGAGTCTTGGCGTTTACTGTGGGGACAGGCTCGAGCCTATTCGGAATCCCTTGCATATCCACAGCAAGCGTTTCCCATTGTGGGAGATGATGCCAAGTGTGTCTTATGTCAGCAATCGCTAGATTCAGATGCAAAAGCAAGGCTGTTGAGTTTTGAGAATTTTGTTATACAAGGTTTAGAAGCGTCGGCTAGAGAGGCCGAACAGTTGCTAGCCAAGATTCTCTCTAACCTTCCCCGCATTCCGTCCCAGGAGGATTGGAATCTTAAGGCTGGCTTGCTTAAACTTGATGACAAAATGCGAGACCAATTATTTGGTGAACTACATTCCCGACATAAAGCGTTTAACGAGGCAAGAGACATGAGCAATGTCGCCTCGCTAAATGTGACACTTGTCAATACTGCATTAAAAACATGGGATGAGAAACTGGCCCAAGAGACAAAAGGGCTGCAAGAATTACAGACAGCCGGAAAACGTGATGAGCTTGAGAAGCGATTAAAAGCCCTTCGTGCTAAAGAGTGGTTATCTCAACAGCAGGTGGCAATCCGTGCCGAAATAGCTCGACTCGTGGAAGTTGCAAAGCTAGAGTCTGCCGTGGCAATGGCAGCCACACGTACCTTGACTGCCAAGAAAAATGACCTTGCCTTGGTCGAGCTATCCAGTGGTTATAAAACTCGATTTGAGGAAGAACTAAAGAAGCTTGGCGGAATACGCATACCAGTCGAACCTGTGCCGCAAAAAGAAGGAAAAGGGAAGATAACCTTTGAGTTGCAACTGAAAGATTCAAAACGTAAAACACCAACAAATGTTATTTTGAGCGAAGGCGAAAATAGGATTGTCGCATTGGCGGCCTTCCTCGCTGACATGACGGCAGTTGAGCTTCCAACCCCCTTTGTATTTGACGACCCAATTTCTTCTTTAGACCAAGATTTTGAGGAACGAGTTGTCGATCGTTTGGTAGAGCTGGCGTCTTCTCGTCAAGTAATTGTATTCACTCACAGGCTATCTCTGGTAACGCTACTTGAAGAAGCTGTTGCTCATTTGAAGAATAATGCAGAAGCAGCCAAAATCTCACCAAAAGTATCTATAAATATTAATGCTATTAGGTCGATGGGCGCATTGAAAGGTCTATCAACTAATGCAGGAATGCAGGGGAAAGCAAAAAAAGGGCTGGCCATTATTCAAAACAACGAAATTGGCCCTTTACGCAGATTATTCAACGAAGGCAATGCTGATTTTGACGGGAAAGCAAAACAGCTATGTAGTGAATTCCGCATTCTTATTGAGCATACTGTAGAACAAGTCCTATTAGGTGAGGTCGTGAAGCGATTTAGGCGATCTGTTCAAACAATGGGGCGTATTTCTGCACTTGCAAAAATCACCCCAAAGGACTGTGAATTTATCGATGGGCTGATGACAAAGTATTCATGTTTTGAGCACTCCCAGCCTATTGATATAACAGTTAACTTACCCACACCAGATGAGTTGGAAGCTGATGTTAAATCTGTAACAGATTGGATAGCCGAGTTTGAAAAAAGACCAGTCACCTAGCCAACAAATCTGGAGCTAAAAGGGGCAGCTTCGCAACCTCAAAGTAACGGAACAAAAAAGGCGACCATCGGTCGCCTTTTTATTTGCCTTTCTGACCCGCAAACAGATCACCGAAAAACGTAGCGAGGATGACCGTATGCAAGGCGCACGGAGCGCAGAAACCGGAACGTACACAAGGTACGTGAGGATTTCGAGCACCGCGCAACGCCGCAGACGGTCACCGCAGTAGTTTTTAACCCACCCACTGCCTTGCGTTCTGGAACATCCTCAGCCATGCCCCGTTCTCCTGCCACTCGCCCGGATACCAGGAGTTCTGCACCGCGCGGAACACGCGTTCCGGGTGGGGCATCATGATGCTGAAACGGCCGTCCGGCGTGGTCAGGCCGGTGGCGCCTTGCGGCGAGCCGTTGGGGTTCAGCGGGTAGATTTCGGTCGGCTTGCCGTGGTTATCCACGTAGCGCAGCGTCACCAGCTCCTGCGCGGCCTTCAGCTTCTTCGGGCTGCCGAAGTCGGCGTAACCTTCGCCGTGTGCGACGACGATGGGCATGCGGCTGCCTTCCATGCCGTGGAAGAAGATCGACGGCGTTTTCTGCACCTCGACCATCACGAAGCGCGCCTCGAACTGCTCGGACTGGTTGCGCGAGAAGTGCGCCCAGTTGTCTGCGCCGGGAATGATCTCGTGCAGGTTGCTCATCATCTGGCAGCCGTTGCATACGCCCAGCGCGAAGGTGTCGCTGCGCTGGAAGAACGCCGCGAACTCGTCGCGCGCCCTCGGGTTCAGCAGGATGGACTTGGCCCAGCCCTCCCCCGCGCCAAGCACGTCGCCGTAGGAGAAGCCGCCGCAGGCCGCGAAGCCCTTGAAGTCTTCCAGTTTGACGCGGCCGCTGATGACATCGCTCATATGCACGTCCACCGCCTGGAATCCGGCGCGGTCGAACGCCGCGGCCATCTCCACCTGGCCGTTGACGCCCTGCTCGCGCAGGATGGCGATCTTCGGGCGGTTGCGCAGCAAGGCGGGGGACACGTTCTCGTTCGGGTCGAAGGTCAGCTTCGCATGCAGGCCGGGGTCTTTCACGTCGAGCAGGCGGTCGAATTCGGACTGCGCGCAGGCCGGGTTGTCGCGCAGCTTCTGCATGTGGTACGTGGTCTCGGACCACAGGCGTTGCAGGTGCGCGGCGTTTTCGCTGTAGCGCTTTTCGCTGCCGCGCATGATCTCGATCATGCCGGTCTGGTTCAGAGTGGCGATCTTCTGCACGCTCTTCAGGCCAGCCTCGCGCGCCAGTTGCTGGATATGCGCCAGGTCGCGGTTGCGCACCTGCACCACCGCGCCCAACTCCTCGTTGAACAACGCGCGCAGCGTGTCGCCGTGCAGTTCTTCCAGCTGGATGTCGAGGCCGACGTGGGACGCGAACGCCATTTCGCACAGCGTGACGAACGCGCCGCCATCGGAACGGTCGTGGTAGGCCAGCAGCTTGTCTTCCGCGTTCAGGCTCTGGATCAGCTCGAAGAAAGTCTTGAGCAAGGCGGCATCGTCCACATCCGGTGCGACGTCGCCCACCTGCTTGTAAACCTGCGCCAGCGCCGAGCCGCCCATGCGGTTCTTGCCCTGCCCCAGGTCGATCAGCAGCAAGGTGGTGTCGAGGTCGGCGACCAGCTGCGGCGTGAGCGTATGGCGCGCATCCGGGCTGGGCGCGAACGCGGAGACGATCAGCGACAGCGGCGCGGTAACTGCCTTGTCCTTGCGGCCTTCCTTCCAGGTGGTCTTCATGGACATCGAGTCCTTGCCGACCGGGATGCCGATGCCGAGTTGCGGGCACAGCTCCATGCCGACAGCGCGCACGGTGTCGAACAGCGCGGCATCTTCGCCGTGGTGTCCGGCCGCGGCCATCCAGTTCGCCGAGAGCTTGATGTCGCCTATCTTCTCGATGCGCGCGGCGGCGATGTTGGTGAGCGCCTCGCCCACCGCCATGCGGCCCGAGGCAGGCGCGTTGATCAGCGCCAGCGGGGTGCGCTCGCCGAGCGCGAACGCCTCGCCGCGATTGGTGTTGTAGCCCATCAGCGTGACGGCCACGTCGGCCACCGGCACTTGCCACGGGCCGACCATCTGGTCGCGCGCGGTCATGCCGCCCACGGTGCGGTCACCGATGGTGATCAGGAAGTTTTTGTTAGCCACCGACGGCAGGCGCAGCACGCGCTCCACCGCCTCGGCAATGGGCACGCCGGAGCAGTCGAACGACGACAGGCGCGGCGTTTCGCGCTTGACGTTGCGCGTCATCTTGGGCGGCTTGCCGAGCAGCACGGACAGCGGCATGTCCACCGGGTCATTCTTGAATTCCTTGTCGTGCACGACGATCTGATCCTCGTCTATCGCGGTGCCGACCACGGCGAACGGGCAGCGCTCGCGCTCGCACATCGCGCGGAATTCCTCCAGACGTTCCGGCGCGATGGCCAGCACGTAGCGCTCCTGCGACTCGTTGCACCAGATCTGCTTCGGCGACATGCCGGTCTCGTCCAGCGGGATCTTGCGCAGCTCGAAATGCGCGCCCTTGCCGCCGCCGTGCACCAACTCCGGCAACGCGTTGGACATGCCGCCCGCACCGACGTCGTGGATGGACAGGATGGGGTTGTTGTCGCCCAGCTGCCAGCAGCGGTCGATGACTTCCTGCGCGCGGCGCTGCATCTCTGGGTTGCCGCGCTGCACCGAATCGAAGTCCAGGTTCTCGGCGTTGGCACCGGTATCCATCGAGGACGCCGCGCCGCCGCCCAGGCCGATCAGCATGCCGGGGCCGCCGAGGTGTATCACCAGCGCACCGGTCGGCAGGTCGTGCTTGTGAGTGTGTTCCGCCTTGATGTTGCCGACGCCGCCCGCCAGCATGATGGGCTTGTGGTAGCCGCGCATCTCGCCGCTGACGTTCTCTTCGAACGTGCGGAAATAGCCGGTCAGGTTAGGACGGCCGAATTCGTTGTTGAACGCAGCGCTGCCGATGGGACCGTCCAGCATGACCTGCAAGGCGGTGACGATGCGGGAAGGCTTGCCGTACTCGGCTTCCCAAGGCTGGGCGAAGCCGGGGATGTTCAGGTTGGATACCGAGAAACCGCTCAGCCCGGCCTTGGGCTTGGAGCCGCTGCCGGTCGCGCCTTCGTCGCGGATCTCGCCGCCGGAGCCGGTCGCCGCGCCCGCGAACGGCGCGATGGCGGTCGGGTGATTGTGCGTCTCGACCTTCATCAGGATGTGCGTCATCTCGTCGCTGAACGCATAGCTGCCGTCGGCGCGCGGGTAGAAGCGCTCGATGCGCGCGCCCTCGATCACCGACGAGTTGTCGGAATACGCGACCACCGTGCCCTGCGGGCTGACCTTGTGGGTGTTGCGTATCATGCCGAACAGCGATATGTCCTGCGCCTCGCCGTCGATCACCCAGTCGGCGTTGAAAATCTTGTGGCGGCAGTGCTCGGAGTTCGCCTGCGCGAACATCATCAGCTCGACGTCGGTCGGGTTGCGTTTCAGCTTCTTGAAGTTCTCGACCAGATATTCGATCTCATCGGCGGACAGCGCGAGGCCCATGTCGCGATTGGCCTTCTCCAGCGCCTTCGCCCCGCCCTTGAGCACATCCACCGATTCCAGCGGCTGCGGCTTGCCGTGCTGGAATATCTTCTTCGCCGCGGTATCGATATTGTCGAGCACGGTCTCGGTCATGCGATCGTGCAGCAGCGGCAGCGCCGAGGCCAGCTCGTCCTTGCCCAGGCGCTTGCCGTTCTTGCTCGTCAGGTAGAACACCACGCCGCGCTCGATGCGCTGCACGCCGTGCAGGCCGCAATGCTGGGCGATGTCGGTCGCCTTGGTCGACCAGGGCGAGATCGTGCCGAGGCGCGGCAGCACCAGCAAGCGCTGACAGCTTGCAGCGTTCGCGGGTTCGCCCGCGGACTTGTCGAGGCCGAGCACGCGGTCGAGCAGCTTGGCTTGCGGCTTGTTCAGCGTCTCGCTCTTGAGCGCGCTGAAATAACAGTGACGGGTGTCCGCGACAACGACGCCGGGAGCGGCATCGCTCAGCGCGGCGCGCAGTTTTTCGAGACGGAAGGCAGACAGGGCGGAGGAGCCGAAGGAGACTTGAAACATGGCGTAGACCGTGAAATTAAATTCGGAGCGCGATTATACTATGCCCCTCACCCACAGCACTCGAACAGAAATGAGCAAACGCATCCCCACCCTGACCGCCAAGCCGATCATCAAAAGCCAAGTCATCGCCCCCTTCCCGAAACGCCAGCGCGACAGCCACAAGGGAGATTTCGGCACCGTCGCCGTGATCGGCGGCGCTTCCGGCATGGTCGGCGCACCGCTGATGGCGGGCCGCGCGGCACTCAAGCTGGGTGCGGGCTGCGTGCATGTCGGGCTGCTGGCGGACAACGCGCCGGCAGTCGATCTGATGCAGCCGGAGCTGATGCTGCACAAGGCCGCCGATGCGCTGCGCCTGCCCGGCGTGACCGTGCTGGCCGTCGGCTGCGGACTCGGCCGCAGCCTGGCCGCACAGAAGCTGCTGCACGACGCCGTGCACAGCCCCGCCGCGCTGGTGCTGGATGCCGACGCGCTGAACCTGCTGGCGCAACGCCCCGACCTGGGTACGCTCGTGCGCGCCCGCAAGGCCGCGACCGTGCTGACGCCGCATCCCGGCGAAGCCGCGCGTCTGCTCCACCTCAAGACCGAAGAAGTGCAGGCAGACCGCGTCGCGGCGGTGCGGCAACTGGCGCAGAAATTCGGCGGCAGCGTGGTGCTGAAGGGCGCGGACAGCCTGTGCGCGACCAGCGACGGCAAACTCTACGTCAACAAGACCGGCAACCCCGGCATGAGCGCCGCGGGCATGGGCGACGTGCTGACCGGCATGGTCTCGGCTTTCCTCGCGCAGGGGATGTCGGCGGACGACGCGCTGCTGCTGGCGGTACACCTGCACGGCGCGGCCAGCGACGAACTGGCGAAACAGCAGGCGACGATAGGCATGAGCGCGACGGAAGTCACCGAGTGGGCACGCTGGTTGCTGAACCAATGGGTAGAAAAATAGAAAAACATCGCGTGCAGGACACGCTCCTACAAACGGAGGTGGCATGGAAACGATACGCGCACAACCACCGGTTCCACCTGTAGGAGCGTGCCCTGCACGCGAAGACCATCAAGGACATCGCGCCTTGCGCAAAGGCCGCGCCTCCGTCCCAAACGGCGTTTATCTCGTTACGACAACCACTCTTGAACGCAGAAAGCTGTTCACCGATTTCGCCGTGGGCTGTGCGGCCGCCAGATGCTTCGAGGATGCCGATCTTCTGGAAGATGCCAGAATGCTGGCCTGGGTTCTGATGCCGGATCACGCGCACTGGCTATTGCAATTGGGCGAACGCGATCCGCTGAAACGCATCGTCAACCGTTTGAAGTCGGCCAGCGCAAGGCATGCAAACCGCGTCCGTGGCGCATCCGGTGCAATCTGGGCGAAGGCGTTTCACGATCACGGTTTGCGCGGCGAAGAAGACCTGCGGGACACGGCCCGCTATGTGGTCTCCAATCCCTTGCGGGCCGGGATGGTTAACCGCATTGGAGATTATCCGTTCTGGAATGCGGTCTGGTTGTAATGACGACTTCTGGTCGCGTGCAGGGCACGCTCCTACGAGAGAACGTTTCATTGTAGGAGCGTGCCCTGCACGCGATTCGGCAAATCCGTACCTTTCGGTTTCACTTCATCGAAACACGGTCAGCGCACAACAAATGCATATCGCGCGCGCCCTGCCGCTCCAGCGCCCACGCAACATGCTCGCGCACCAGCTCCGAAGGATGATCCGCCCGCGTCCGTAGCGCAGCGACGATGGCCTCGCTCTTGGGCGCATTGCCGAGTGCAACGGCGATGTTGCGCAGCCATTGCTCGTGGCCGATGCGGTAGATGGGGCTGCCGGCCAGCCTGTCCTTGAACATTCCCTCTTCCCACGCGAACAGTTCGACCAGCGACACGTCGTCCAGCCTGTGCCGCACGGCGAAGTCGGGCTCGAGGGTGACTTGCGCGAAACGATTCCACGGACAAACGAGCTGGCAGTCGTCGCAGCCGTAGATGCGATTGCCTATCAGCGGGCGCAGCTCCTCGGGGATGCTGCCCTTGAGTTCAATGGTGAGGTAGGAGATGCAGCGCCGCGCATCGACCTTGTAGGGTGCGACGATGGCCTGCGTCGGGCAGATGTCCATGCAGCGCGTGCAGCGGCCGCAATGCTCGGCCTGCGGCGCGTCCACCGGCAGCGGCAGGTTGACGTAGATCTCGCCGAGGAAGAAGCGCGAGCCCTGTTCGCGCGTCAGCAGCAGCGTGTGCTTGCCGCGCCAGCCTATGCCCGCCTTGCTCGCCAGTTCGACCTCCATCACCGGCGCGCTGTCGGTGAACACGCGGCCCTCGAACTCCGGTGCGGCGGCGCGTATCTTCTCCGCCAGCTTCGCCAGCCGGTTGCGCAAAACCTTGTGGTAGTCGCGCCCCAGCGCATAGCGCGAGATGAAGGCGCGACTGCTGTCTTGCAGCACCTGCCACGAGTCGCGCGCATCGGGCGGCAGGTTATCCATCCGCAGCGAGATCACGCGCAGCGTGCCGGGCAGCAGTTCCGCCGGGCGGCTGCGTTTGGTGCCGTGACTTGCCATATAATCCATCCCGCCGTGCATGCCCTGCGCCAGCCATTCCTGCAGACCGCGTTCAGCCGACGACAAATCGGTGTCGCTTATGCCGACGGACTGGAAGCCCAATTCGAGCGCCCAGGCGCGGATGCTGGCCGCCAGCGCGGCGTAATCGACAGATAAAGGATATTCGTTTTGTTGCATGCCTCCGATGATAGCCGAATCCAGATGCGGGCAATGACCAGGCACCGCCCATGACGATGGAGAACGCCATGCCCGCCCCTCTCCCTAACCCTCTCCCGCAAGCGGGAGAGGGGACGAACGACCGCTACGCGAACCTTTCATTCTTCCTCGCCGACGAGAGCGCGACGCAAGCGCTCGCGCAGCGTCTGGCCGCGCGGCTGACGCCCGGGCTGGTGATCTATCTGCACGGCGATCTGGGCGCAGGCAAGACCACGCTGGTGCGCGGCGTGCTGAACGCGCTGGGATATACCGGGCGCGTGAAGAGCCCGACCTACACGCTGCTCGAACCCTATAGCGCCGGAGGACTGGAGCTGCGCCACTTCGACCTGTACCGGCTGAACGACCAAGAGGAATGGGAGTCGGCCGGATTCCGCGACGAATTCGACGGACATAACGTTTTCTTCATCGAATGGCCTGAAAAGGCTCAAGATTTACTCCCGGTTGCCGATATGGAAATCCAACTGGAGATGGCCGGCGAAGGACGCAAAGCCATCCTCCTTGCGAACACAAAAACAGGACGCGAATGTCTAGAGCGCTTGTAATCCTCATCGCACTCCTCACCTGCCTGCCGCAGGCGCATGCCGCCGTCGGCGTCGATTCCGCACGCGTCTGGCCGGCGCAGGACTACACCCGATTGACGCTGGAATCGAAGCAGCCTATCCGCCACACGATGTTCTCGGTGAAGAACCCGGATCGTCTGGTAATCGACCTCGAGGACATCGAGATCGGTGCCGAACTCAACGGCCTGACCAAGCTCGTCGGCAGCGACGACCCCTACGTGAAGAGCGTGCGCGTCGGCCGCTTCAAGCCCGGCGTGGTGCGGCTGGTGCTCGACCTCAAGACCGAGGTCAAGCCGCAGCTGTTCGACCTGAAGCCGGTCAAGGATTACGGCCATCGCTTGGTGCTGGACGTGTATCCGGCCCACCCCGCCGACCCGCTGATGGCGCTGCTGGATCAGCCCAAGCCTGCCGTAACGGCGAATGCACCCATCGCCGCCGAGCCGGAAAAGATGGTCGCGCCCGAAAAGGGCATCGCCCCCGAGAAGATCATCGCATCGGAAAAGGCGATCATTGAAGAAAGGCTCAAACTCGAACCGGCACCCGGCATCGCAAAGAACGACAAGCCAGCCCCGTCCATCCCCGAGATGCGCGCGCGCACGCTAGTGATCGCGCTCGATGCGGGACACGGCGGCGAAGACCCCGGCGCGGTCGGCAAGAACGGTTCGTACGAGAAAAACATCACGCTGGCCATCGCCCGCAGGCTCAAGACAATGATGGCAGAGATGCCCAACATGCGCGGCGTGCTGATACGCGACGGCGACTACTTCATCCCGCTGGGCGGCCGCATCGCCAAGGCGCGCAAGGTGAACGCCGACCTATTCATCTCCATCCACGCAGACGCCTTCATCAAGCCGACCGCGCGGGGCTCCTCGGTGTTCGCGCTGTCCGAACACGGCGCGACCAGTACCGCGGCGCGCTGGCTGGCGAAGAAGGAAAACGAGGCCGACCTGATCGGCGGCGTGAACATCGCGGTGAAAGACCCGTATCTGGCACGCACGCTGCTCGACCTGTCGCAGACCGCAACGATCAACGACAGCATGAAGCTGGCCAAGCATGTGCTGGGAGAACTGGGCGACATCAACGACCTGCATCGCGGCCACGTCGAACAGGCCGGTTTCGCGGTGCTGAAGTCGCCCGACATCCCGTCCATCCTGGTCGAGACCGCCTTCATCAGCAACCCGGACGAAGAGCAACGCCTGAACGACGAGGACTACCAGAACAAACTCGCCGGGGCGATCCTGAACGGCATCAACCGCTACTTCGCGCAGAACCCGGCGTTGTCGCGACAGAAGTTCGCACAAGCCGAATAAAACAACTCCTCCTAAAAGGACACCTTGAGAAACCGTAGCGAGCGGTTCGAGTGCAAGGCGCACGGAGCTTTGCATGGCCAATCGATTAAGCTGGCAAACAACGCCAGCCAAGTCGCTGGTCAGCGCAGAAACCGGAATGTACTTACAGTCTGCCGCTACGCGGCCCCGGATTTCGAAAACGAAGTTTCGGTGTAGGCTCATGCGCAAAGCGCGTGATGCCGGAACCAGTACCGCGCAACGCCGCAATCGAGCCGCGCAGTAGGTTTATCGAGGTGTCCCTAGGCGGGGAATACACCGGTGGATAGATACCGATCCCCGCGATCGCAAACGATGGATACGATCACCGCGTTCTCGACCTGCTGCGACAACCGTAGCGCGACAGACATCGCGCCGCCGGACGAGATGCCGCAAAAGATGCCTTCCTCGCGCGCCAGTCGCCGCGTCATTTCCTCCGCATCCAGCTGGTTGACGTATTCCAGCGCATCGACGTTCTTCGGGCTGTATATCTTCGGCAGGTAGGCCTCCGGCCACTTGCGTATGCCAGGTATCTGCGCGCCCTCTTCCGGCTGCACGCCGACGATACGGATGTCCGGATTCTGTTCCTTGAAGAATCGCGCGCAGCCCATCAGCGTGCCGGTGGTGCCCATGCTGCCGACGAAGTGGGTGATCTTGCCTTGGGTGTCGCGCCAGATTTCGGGCGCGGTGCCTTCGTAATGCGCAAGCGGATTGTCCGGGTTGCCGAACTGGTCGAGGATGATGCCGCGTCCCGCAGCGCGCAACTGCTCAGCGGTGTCGCGCGCCAGTTCCATGCTGCCTTCCTTGCTCGTCAGCACCAGTTCCGCGCCGAACGCGCGCATGGTCTGGCGGCGCTCGACGCTCTGGTTCTCGGGCATCACCAATATCATCTTGTAGCCGCGCATCGCCGCCGCCATCGCCAGCGCGATGCCGGTGTTGCCGGAAGTCGCTTCGATCAGCGTGTCGCCAGGCTTGATGTCGCCGCGCGCCTCGGCATGTTTGATCATCGACAACGCGGGTCTGTCCTTCACCGAACCGGCAGGATTGTTGCCTTCGAGCTTGGCGAGGATGACGTTGGATGTGTCGCCGGGGATGCGCTTCAGCCGCACCAGCGGCGTGTTGCCGACGAAGTCTTCGATAGTGGGATACATCGTATGGCCTTGATGATCTGGGATAGCAGCATGATAACCGCCCAAGCACATCCCTACGATCCCCTCCTGCGGTTAGAGCGGCAAACCGTTCGCGTCGAACATCCCTTCGAACAGCACCGAACTCAAATAACGTTCGCTGGAATCCGGCAACAGAACGACGATGGTCTTGCCTGCGTTCTCCGGACGTTGCGCGACGCGCAGCGCGGCGGCGACCGCAGCGCCCGACGAGATGCCCGCGAGGATGCCCTCTTCCAGCGCCAGACGGCGCGCATACAGCACCGCGTCCTCGTTGCTGACGGTCTCGATGTCGTCGATCAGCGACAGGTCGAGGATGTCGGGTACGAAACCGGCACCTATGCCCTGTATCTTGTGCGGTGCAGGCTTCAATTCCTGTCCGGCCCGCTTCTGCGTCAGTACCGGGCTGGACAGCGGCTCGACCGCGACGGAGCGTATCGCGCGCCCTCTGGTCTGCTTCAGGTAGCGCGTGACGCCGGTGATCGTGCCGCCGGTGCCGACGCCTGCGACGAAGACATCGACATTGCCGTCGGTGTCGTCCCATATCTCCGGACCGGTGGTGGCTTCGTGGATCGCCGGATTGGCCGGGTTCTTGAACTGCTGCAGCAATATGTAGCGCGACGGATCGGACTCGGCGATCTCGGTCGCCTTCGCGATCGCACCGCTCATACCCTTCGCTCCCTCGGTCAGCACCAGCTTCGCACCCAACGCGGCCAGCAGCTTGCGCCGTTCGGTGCTCATCGTCTCCGGCATGGTCAGCGTGATCGGAATACCGCGCGCGGCGGCGACGAAGGCCAGCGCGATGCCGGTATTGCCGGAGGTCGGCTCGACCAGTTCCTTGCCCGGCCCCAGCAGGCCGCGCTTCTCGGCGTCCCAGATCATCGCCGCACCGATGCGGCATTTCACCGAGTAGGCTGGATTGCGGCCTTCGATCTTCGCCAGCACCGTGGCGTTCACGCCGTCGGTCACGCGGTTCAGTCGCACCAGCGGGGTGCGCCCTATCGTCAGCGAATTGTCTGCATACCAATGAGCCATGTTTCGTTCCTATCGTGATAGTCGTTCGATCAGCGCAACTATAGGGGATGCAGCTTATTCCGCAAAATGACGATTCGTTATTTTCTTATGCATTTTTCAGCATATGTTGCACATAGCGCGGCACGCCCTGCTCGACCGTCAGGAAAGTTTCGGCGTAGCCGGTCTCGCGCAACGCGGCGATGTCGGCCTGCGTGTAGCTCTGGTATTTGCCGCGCAGCGCATCGGGGAACGGGATGTATTCGATCAGCCCCTGTTGCAGCAGTTCGGCATGGCTCAACGCGGGTTTGCCTTCGGCCTCGCGCAGCGTGTTGACGGTCGCGACCGCGACGTCGTTGAAGCTCTGCGCCTGTCCGGTGCCGAGGTTGAAGATGCCGGACTTGTGCGGATGATCGAGGAAGAACATGTTGACCTTGACCACGTCCTCGATGGACACGAAATCACGCAACTGGCCGCCGTTGGCGTAGCCGTCACAGCCCTCGAACAGGCGCACGCGGCCTTCGGCACGATACTGATTGAAGAAATGGAACGCGACCGAAGCCATACGCGCCTTGTGCTGCTCGCGCGGGCCGTACACGTTGAAGTAGCGCAGGCCGACGATCTGCGCGCGGCGCTTGTGCCAGCGGCGGCGCACGATCTGGTCGAACAGGAACTTGGAATACGCGTAGACGTTCAGCGGCGCCTCGTTCTCGCGACTCTCCTTGAACACGGAACCGCCGCCGTACACCGAGGCCGACGACGCATACAGGAACGGAATCTCTTCGTTCTGGCAGTAGTTCAACAACTCCAGCGAATACTGGTAGTTGTTCTCCATCATGTAGCGGCCGTCGGTCTCCATCGTGTCGGAACACGCTCCCTGATGGAACACGCCGGAGACCAACCCGTCGAAGAAACCGTCCTGCAGCTTCTTCAGGAAGTCTTCCTTGTCGAGAAAGTCGGCGATCTCGCAGTCGACCAGGTTCTTGAACTTATCGGCCTTCTTGAGGTTGTCCACCGCAATGATGTTGTGCTCGCCGCGCTCGTTGAGCGCCTTGACCAGGTTGGAACCGATAAACCCGGCAGCGCCGGTGACAATGTAATACATGACATCCCCTCTGAAATTCAACCGTAGGGGCGCGATTCATCGCGCCCAATGCACCGTAGAAAAAGGGCGCGATGAATCGCGCCCCTACAACCCTATGTCCTGAACGATTTCCTCACGGCTGACCACCGCCGTCCCCAGCTTGCCGACGACGATACCGGCCGCGCGATTGGCGATGCGCATCGCCTCCGGCAGTTCCGCACCGCTCGCCAGCATCACCGCCAGCGTGGCGATCACGGTGTCGCCCGCGCCGCTGACGTCGAACACCTCGCGTGTCTGCGTCGGCTCGTGCAGCGCGCTGCCTTCGCGGTACAGGCTCATACCGTCTTCGCTGCGCGTGACCAGCAGCGCCTCCAGCTCCAGCTCCGTGCGCAGCTTCTGCGCGCGCGCACCGAAGTCTTCTTCGCTCTTCCAACTGCCCGCGACCTCGCGGAACTCGCTGCGGTTAGGCGTCAGCAGCGACGCGCCGCGGTAGCGCGCGTAGTCGTCGCCCTTGGGATCGACCAGCACCGGCTTGCCGGCGGCGCGCGCCAAACGGATCATTTCGGCGATATGCGCCAGCCCGCCCTTGCCGTAGTCGGACAGCACGACGACGTCGGCATCCGGCAGCTTGGCGCGAAAATCGGCCAGCTTGGCGTTCAGCACTTCATGGCTGGGCGTCGTCTCGAAATCGATGCGCAGCAACTGCTGCTGGCGCGCGACCGCACGCAGCTTGACCGTGGTCGAAATCGTGCTGTCGCGCTGCAGCAGCGCATCCACACCGCCCTGCCCGACCAGCAGCTTCTCCAGGCTGTCGCCGGCCTCGTCCGCGCCGACCACCGACAGCAGGGTGCACTGCGCGCCGAGTGCTGCGATGTTGCGCGCGACGTTGGCCGCGCCGCCCGGGCGCTCTTCGACGCGGGTCACCTTCAGCACCGGCACCGGCGCTTCGGGCGAGATGCGGCTGACGTCGCCGAACCAGTAGCGGTCCAGCATCACATCGCCGACCACCAGGATCTTCGCGCCATCGAACTTGGGCAATACGGTATTCATCATGCGGCTCCAATCTCGCGATTGATCGCGGCCAGCGCCGCCAGCGGATCGTCGGCCTTGGTGATCGGGCGCCCGATCACCAGATAGCTGGAGCCCGCCTTGAGTGCTTCCTGCGGCGTCATCACCCGCGACTGGTCGTCGAGGCTGGCCTGCGCCGGACGGATGCCCGGCGTGACCAGGCAGAATTCGCTACCGCAACGCTCGCGCAGCAGCGAGGCTTCCTGCGCCGAGCACACGACGCCATCGAGGCCGCTGTCGCGCGCCAGCGTCGCGAGGCGCAGCACCATCTCCGCGGGCGTCGCAGCGATGCCGATGTCGGCGAGGTCTTCCTGCGCCATGCTGGTCAGCATGGTCACGGCGATCAGCTTGGGCTGGTGTGTGCAATTCGCTACCGCCTCGCGCGCCGCCTCCATCATCCTGCGACCGCCCAGCGCGTGCACATTGACCATCCACACGCCCAGCCCGGCGGCGGCCTTGCAGGCCTGTGCGGTGGTGTTGGGGATGTCGTGGAATTTCAAGTCGAGGAATATCTCGAAGCCGCGCTTCATCAGTTGCTCGACCAGCGCCGGGCCGCTCGCGGTGAACATTTCCTTGCCGACCTTCAGGCGGCATTGCGTCGGGTCGAGGCGGTCGGCCAGTTCCAGCGCCTGTGCGGCCTGAGGGTAATCCAGCGCGATGATGATTTTCGGATCGTTCATAATCTTGTGATGGTTCATATGGGGATTCCTGTTTCTTCGGTGCGGCGCGGCTGGTAACTGTCCCACGACTGGCAGGCCGGGCAATGCCAGTAGAACTGGCGCGCCTTGAAGCCGCAATGGCCGCAATGATAGGTCGCGAGGTTGCGCGTGCGTTTATGCACGAGGTCCTTCACCAGTTCGACGTCGGCGCGGCGGTCCATCGGCACTTCCAGCAGCCGCGCCTCCAGCAACTTGTCCAGCCCCAGCAGCGAAGGATTGCGCACCAATTCTTCGCGCACCAGCTTGTAGGCGGAAGACGAGCCCTCGCTCTTCAGCACCGCATCGAACAGCACGTTCATCAGGTCGACCGAGTGGTAACGATCCAGATAGCCGCGCAGCAATGCGATGCCTTCCGCATCCCTGCCCAGATCGCGATACAAATTCAACAGGCGCTCGGCGACCAGCGGCAAATATTGCGCATCCTGCGCCTCGATGTCCTTCCAGAAGGCGATGGCCTCTTCCGGCTTGCCCTCGGCCAGTGCCATGTCGCCCAGCATCATGCTGGCGCGCACCGCATCGGGGAAAGTCGCCAGCGCCTGCTGCAGATGGCCTCGTGCCGCATCGGTATCCCCCGCCGCGATCTCTTCATTGGCGAGTTCGCAGTAGAACAGCGCGGCCAACTTGCCGCGAGACTCGCCGGACAAGACTTCAAGTTGCCGCGCGACGCCTATCGCCTTGATCCAGTCGTGCTCCTTCTGGAACAGTTCCTGCAAAAACTCCAGCGCGGGTTTCGCGTACGGCGTCTTCTCCAGTTCTCGGAACAGGCTCTCGGCGCGGTCGAAGATACCGGCCTTGAGGTAATCCTGCGCCAGTTCGAACACCGCCTGCTGGCGCTTGTCGTCGTCCAGGTCGGCGCGATCCAGCAGATTGTGGTGCATGCGCAGCGCACGATCCACCTCGCCACGACGGCGGAACAGGCTGCCCAGCGCGAAGTGCAGCTCTATGGTCTGCGGATCGACCTTGACCACTTCGATGAAGGCCTCGATGGCCTTGTCCTGCTGCTCGTTGAGCAGGAAGTTCAGCCCCTGGAAATACGAATGCGGCAAGGCCTTCGATTCAGAGAGGATATCCTTGATGTCGATACGCGCCGCCAGCCATCCCATCCCGAAAAAGAGAGGGAAGATCAGCAGCATCCAGGGTTCGAATTCCATAGTCGTCAGAAACGCCGAAAAGTCGGCGGAATATCAGGAGGGTTGTATCGGAATCTGCTGCGTCTCGCCGACGCCGGCCAGGGTGTTCTTGATGCGGATCTCGCGCTTCAGCCTTGCGATCTCGCGGCGCTGCTGCAACACGTTGCCGAACATCGCCAACACGCCTATCGCGGCGCCTGCCGCGAAGAACACCAGCAACACGATCACCAGCGAAGACTGCCACTCGAAACCGAAGAAATAACGCAATGCCACCGGCTGGTCGTTCTTGACCGCGAACCCGAGCAGCAACACGAACAACACTGCGCGCAAAAACCAATTGAGATAACGCATAGCACCTGCCCCATATATGGGCCGCAACGATAGCATAAAAAATGGCGGCCATACCTTGCGATATGCCGCCATTCTCATTACTTCCTGCCGATCAGGATTTAGGTTCGCAGACCCGCTCCCTCAGCTCCTTGCCTGCCTTGAAGTGAGGCACATACTTGGCCGGAACCTTCACCTTGTCGCCGGTCTTGGGATTGCGCCCTTGACGCGGCGGACGGTAGTTGAGACCGAAGCTGCCGAAACCGCGAATCTCGACCCGCCCTCCACGCGACAGCGTGGAGGACAGCGTGTCCAGAATCACCTTGACGGCGAGCTCGGCATCCTTGGCCAGCAGCTGCGGATGCAGCTCGGCCAGCCTTGCGATCAGATCGGAACGGGTCATGCAATTCCCTCAGCTCAGGCTTCGTTCTTGCTGCCGCTCATCTTGGCCTTCAGCAACGCGCCAAGATTCGTAGTGCCTGCGTTCGAGGAAGTGTTCTCGGAAGAGAACTTCTGCATTGCTGCAGTTTCTTCGGCCTTGTTCAGCGCCTTGATCGACAGGTTGATGCCACGGTTCTTGCGATCCACGTTGATGATGACGGCGGTGACGCTGTCGCCTTCCTTCAGGTGGTTGCGGATGTCTTCGACACGGTCGGCGGAGACTTCGGATGCCTTCAGATAGGCTTCCACATCGCCGTCCAGACCGATCACTGCGCCCTTGGCATCCAGCGACTTGACGATGCCGGTAACCACTGCACCCTTCTCGTTGCCGGTAACGAAGCCGCCGAACGGATCGCCTTCCATCTGCTTGATGCCGAGGGAGATACGCTCGCGCTCGACGTCGATTGCCAGTACCACGGCCTCGACTTCGTCACCCTTCTTGTAGTTGCGCACGGCTTCTTCGCCAGGCTGGTTCCACGACAGGTCGGACAGGTGTACCAGACCGTCGATGCCGCCGTCCAGGCCGATGAACACGCCGAAGTCGGTGATCGACTTGATCGCGCCGCGAACCTTGTCGCCCTTCTTGTGGTTGGCTGCGAAGTCATCCCAAGGATTGGACTGGCACTGCTTCATGCCCAGCGAGATACGGCGGCGCTGTTCGTCGATTTCCAGAATCATGACTTCGACTTCGTCGCCCAGGGAAACGACCTTGGACGGATGTACGTTCTTGTTGGTCCAGTCCATTTCGGAGACGTGCACCAAGCCTTCGATGCCCTGCTCGATCTCGACGAATGCGCCGTAGTCGGTCAGGTTGGTCACCTTGCCGAACATGCGGGTGCCTTGCGGGTAACGACGTGCCAGACCATTCCATGGATCGTCGCCCATCTGCTTGATGCCCAGCGAGACGCGGTTCTTTTCCTGGTCGAACTTCAGGATCTTGGCTTCGACTTCGTCGCCGACGTTCAGCACTTCGGATGGGTGCTTCACACGACGCCATGCCAGGTCGGTGATGTGCAGCAAACCGTCGATGCCGCCCAGATCAACGAACGCGCCGTAGTCGGTGATGTTCTTGACCACGCCCTTGACGATCGCGCCTTCCTTGAGGTTTTCCATGATCGCTTCACGGTCCGCGCCCATGGTCTCTTCCAGCACTGCACGGCGGGAAACGACGACGTTGTTGCGCTTGCGATCCAGCTTGATGACCTTCAGCTCCATCAGCTTGTTTTCGTATGGAGTCGTGTCCTTGACCGGACGGATGTCGACCAGCGAACCCGGCAGGAACGCGCGGATGCCATTGACCATCGCGGTCAGACCGCCCTTGACCTTGCCGCTGACGAAGCCTTCGACCACGCGGCCTTCTTCCATCGCCAGTTCCAGATCGTGCCATGCAGCCAGACGCTTGGCCTTCTCGCGCGACAGCTTGGTCTCGCCATAACCGTTTTCCAGCGACTCGATCGCAACGGTGACGAAATCGCCTGCAGCGACTTCCAGCTCGCCCTTGTCGTTGAGGAATTCCTCAACGGGAATCAAGCTTTCGGACTTCAGTCCGGCATTAACGACCACCATGTTGTGATCGATGCGCACGACTTGTGCGGTGATCAGTTCGCCCGCGCGCATTTCCTTGCGCGTCAAGCTTTCTTCGAACATAGCGGCAAAACTATCGGGATTCATTACAGCGTCTACGGTTGCGTTCATCGGATACACCTGAAAAAACTCTGCTCACACAGAGGGTTAGTTGACGATCCCGAAAGGCGGGGAGCCAAACGGGGCCTGTTGCTTCGCATAATTGCGACCTTACTTCGCCTGATAGCGATCCAGGACTTCCTGCACCGCCTGCTCGATGTTCAGAGCAGTCGTGTCCAGCAAACTTGCGCCCGGCGCCTGTTGCAGCGGAGCCGCGCTACGTTGGGAATCCCGCTCGTCTCGCGTCCTGATATCCTGCAAAAGGGCGGCGATATTAGCACCCATCCCCTTCTCTTTCAACTGTTTATAGCGACGATCGGCGCGAGCCTCGGCGCTGGCGGTCAGGAATATCTTGCAGACCGCGTCCGGAAACACCACCGACGCCATGTCGCGCCCGTCGGTGACCAGTCCCGGCGCGCGGCGGAAGGAGCGCTGTTTGTCCAGCAGTGCGGCGCGCACCTGATGCAGCGCAGCGACCTGGGAAGCGTAGCCGCCAGTCACCTCGGAACGCAGTTCGTCGCCGACCTTCGCGCCGTCCAGCCAGACATCGCTGCCTTCGAAACGGATATCGATGCGAGCGGCCAATGCAGCCAATGCCGCCTCGTCGTCCAGCGCGATGCCGTCACGCTGCGCGGCGAGCGCCAGCAAGCGGTACAGCGCGCCGCTGTCCAGATAATGGAAACCCAGCATCGCGGCGACACGCCCGGCCACCGTCCCCTTGCCCGAGGCGGAAGGCCCGTCGATGGCGATCACCGGCACGGCCTGCGTCACACCCGCGAATGCGGCGAAATAATCCGGGAAGGTCTTTGCCACGCACGTGGGATCATTGATGCGCATGCCCTCGGCGCCGAATGCCGCGAGCGAGAAGCACATCGCCATACGGTGGTCGTCATAGGTGCCGATGGCGGCGTGCTTGATATGCGCAGGGGGAGTGATGCATATATAGTCAGCGCCCTCTTCCACCGTCGCGCCCACCTTGCGCAGTTCGGTCGCCATCGCCGCGATGCGGTCGGTCTCCTTGACGCGCCAGCTGGCGATGTTGGAAAGCCGGGTCGTGCCGTCGGCGAACAACGCGGCCACCGCCAGCGTCATCGCCGCATCGGGGATGTGGTTGCAGTCGAGGTCTATCGCCTTCAGTCTGCCGCTCGCGGGGGCCTTTGCTTCCATCCAGTTCGGCCCCATCGTGATCTGCGCGCCCATCAGCGCCAACGCATCGGCAAAACGCACATCGCCCTGGATGCTGTCGCTGCCCACGCCCTCGATGCGCAGCGGCCCGCCGCCAATCGCGCCAGCAGCGAGGAAATACGAGGCCGACGAAGCATCGCCCTCGACATAGATAGCGCCCGGGCTGCGATAACGCTGCCCGCCGAAAACGACGAAGCTCTGCCATTCCTGGCGTTCGACGCTGACGCCGAAACGCTTCATCATCGCCAGCGTGATCTCGATATAAGGCTTGGAGATCAGTTCGCCGACGACGTCGACCTTCACAGTCCGCCCGGTCAGCGGCAGCGCCATCAGCAGTCCGGTCAGGAACTGGCTGGACACGTCGCCGCGCACCTGCACCACATCCCCCGCCAGTTGCGCCGGGAATATCTCCAGCGGCGGAAAACCCTCGTTGCCCAGATAACGGATGTCCGCCCCCAGTTGGCGCAACGCATCCACCAGATCGCCTATCGGCCGCTCGTGCATGCGCGCAACGCCGGACAGTTTGTAATGCCCGCCTGATAAGGCCAGCGCCGCCGTCAGCGGACGAAACGCCGTACCGGCGTTGCCCAGAAACAGCTCGGCATCTTTAACGAGAAAATTCCCGCCGCAGCCGGTCACGCGAAACACATGGGTATCCAGCCGCTCGATGACTACGCCCAGCTTCTGCAGACTGTCCAGCATGCGCTCGGTATCGTCCGACAGCAGCACATCGCGCACCTCGGTCACCCCCTCGGACAACGCCGCCAGCAGCAACACGCGATTGGAGATGCTCTTGGAGCCGGGCAGCGTGACCGTGCCGCGCGCGCTCAACAGCGGAGGGAGATCGAGAAAGTTTTCGGATGTCATCGGGAGGAAGCCTTGCAACAGACTGAACTAAAAATTCGAGGGCGGCATGATACCGCAAAGCATGATCCAAGCCTAAGGGACGGCCCCCGACTCCGTAGTCCGCCCCCTAGCAGTCGGTCAGCCGCATCTCATCCCCACCCGGCACCCGATCGCCGTGCTCGACATCCTGGACACACAAACAACGATGCTTTTTTCCAAAAATAGACCTTTGGGTATATTGACAATACCAAAACAATCCACATCCCAAGGAAACACGGCGTTATTCGAGCATGACCGACCGGCTGAAATCAACGACTTACAGTAACTTATTGTTTATATTAGCAATTGCATCAACTCAAAAAACGAGCAGATTATAGAAAGTCGTTATGCAACGGCAGGTTAAACCGCCATCCGGCGAATTTATCCACAAAGTTATCCACAGATTTTGTGGGTAACTGGAAAATTCCTTACTGCCTATCAAGTTAGTACTGGTTTGCTTAAGTATTTCCTGAGCAACCTTGCCCAAGTAGAAACGATAATACGGATACGCGGGGACCCGGAATAGACGAGATTCGCGATATTCGTCTCGACTGGATCATGGCGACAAACAACGTCGGCCCAATCGCCGGCCTTAGACAAAACGGGCTACTTTCCGCCGGTCTTTTTGACTTCAGTCCTTGCCCAGCCATGGGCAAACGTGACCCGCAATTCCTCCCCGACTGCCAGCGTGTCCGCATCCGACACCACGCGACCATTCGCATCCTGCACCATGCTATAGCCGCGTGCCAGCACCTGTTTCGGGTCGAGGTAGATCAGATGCTGCGCGACGTTCTCCAGCCGGGTGGCATGGCGCTGCTGCACGGTGCGCATCGCTCGGATCAGGCGCTGCGCGAGATTGGCCTGCCTGTCCTGCAGCCGCTCGTGATCGCCGCTCGCGGCCTGCAGGCGTCGCGCCAGCGATAGCCATTGCCATTGCCATTGCTGACGGCGATGGGCATCGGCGCGCTGCAGGCGCTGATGCAGCTGATCCAGTTGCTGCGACTGACGCTGCAGTTGTTGCGCGGGATGCACCAGGCGGCGCTGCAGGTAGTCCACGGTCTGCATCGAGTTCTGCAAACGGTTGCGCTGTGCGCGCCGCAGGTGTTGCGCCAGATCCTGCAGACTGCGCAGCAGTTCGCGCCGGTCCGGCACGACGCGCTGGGCGGCGGCGGTAGGGGTCGGGGCGCGTTCGTCGGCGACGAAGTCGGCGATGGTGAAGTCGGTCTCGTGGCCGACACCGCTGACGACAGGAATCGCGCTGGCCGCAATGGCGCGTGCAACGATCTCTTCGTTGAACGACCACAGGTCTTCGATGCTGCCGCCGCCGCGGCAGACGATCAGCACATCGCATTCCGCACGCCGACTCGCCTCCGCGATCGCCTGCGCGATCTTTTCCGCGCTGCCCGCCCCTTGCACCGGCGTCGGGTACAACACCACCGGCACGCCCGGCAAGCGCAACCGCAACGTGGTCAGCACGTCGCGCAATGCGGCGGCTTGCGGCGAGGTGACGATGCCTATACGTCTGGGGTATGCGGGCAACGGACGTTTGCGCGCCGCATCGAACAGGCCTTCGCTCTCCAGTTTCAGCTTGAGTTGGGCAAAGCGCTCGTAAAGCACGCCCAGCCCGGCCGGGCGCAGTTGCTCGACGGTCAGCTGGAAATCGCCACGCTGCTCGTACAGCGTCGTGACGGCCAGCACTTCGACCTGTTGCCCGTTGGCGACCGGCGCACCCAGCAACTGGTTCTTGTGACGAAACATCACGCAGCGTACCTGCGCCTGATCATCCTTGAGCGAGAAATAGAAATGACCGGAGGCGGCCTTCACCAGATTGGAGATTTCACCGCGCACCCACAGCAGCGGCACCTCGCTTTCCAGCAAACGCTTGATTGCAAGGTTAAGTTCAGAGACACGCAGAATGCGGCTCTTTTCTTCCAAAAATAGTCCTTCAGACATATTGACAACCCGAAAATAATCCACACCCCAAGCAAATACACGGCTTTGCGTACATTTCGACTACACTCGAACTTACAACTTACGACAACGTATTGTTTTATAACGAATTAATTGAGTTACAAAAAACAGGCAATGCAACAAAAATCCTTATGCGACGGCATCTTAATGCCCTGTCGCCGATTTAATCCACAAAGTTATCCACAGGTTTTGTGGGTAAACGGAAATATCCTTTTCAAATGACGGCTTAGACGACTCCACCTGAAGTAAATCCTGAGAAACCTTGCCCAAGCCCCGGCGAAACGATACAGTTGCGCCCTGTCGATTTAAGCATATTCTGGAGAATCCGCGTGTTTGCAATTGTAGAAGCGGCCGGCTGGCCGATCTGGTTCCTTATCCTTGCATCCGTCGTGGCCGTTGGCCTGATCGTCGAACGCCTGCTATACCTGCGCGCCAGTCGCATCGCCCCACCCGCCCTGCTGAACGAGGTCGTCAAGGAACTGAAACAGCGCGGCGTCAGCGAGGGCATGCTGCTCCGCCTGAACGACAGTTCTCCGCTAGGCACCATCTTCGCCGCCGGACTCAAGAACGCGAAGAGCACCCCCGATGTGATGAAGGAGTCCATCGAGGAAGCCGGGCGCAAGGTCGCACACGACCTGTCCCGTTTCCTGACCACGCTGGGCACGATCGCCTCGATCAGCCCACTGCTCGGCCTGTTCGGCACGCTGGTCGGCATGATCGAGATCTTCGGCTCGCAGGCGCCCACCGGCAGCAATCCGGCGATACTGGCGCACGGCATCTCGGTCGCGCTGTACAACACCGCCTTCGGCCTGATCGTCGCAGTTCCCAGCATGATCGCCTACCGCCACTTCCGCGCCCAAGTAGAGAGCCTGACCATCGAGATGGAACAACAGGCGATCAAGCTGGTCGAGATCGTCCACGGCCAGCGCAAGGACTAAACGATGAATTTCCAGCGTGGGCACAGCCGCGACGAGCCGGAGATCAACCTGATCGCGCTGATCGACGTGTTACTGGTCATCCTGATCTTCCTGATGGTGACGACCAGCTACGCCAAGTTCTCCGAACTGCAGATCAACCTGCCGCAGGCCGGCGGTGAGACGAGTACGACGCAGGACAAACCGATCAATATCGCGGTGGATGCCTCCGAGCATTACGCCGTCAACGGCAAGGCCACCGGTTTCGCAGGCGTCGAGGCGCTGTCGGCCTCGCTGAAGGAAGCGGCTGGCGGCCAGACCGACCCGACCATCGTCATCAACGCCGACGCCAAGGCACCTCACCAATCCGTCGTCAACGTGATGGAAGCGGCGCGGATGGCCGGCTACGGCCGCATCACCTTTACCACCCAGAGCCAGGCCAAATAACGGCATGGATGCCTCTCAAAATCCAGATTTCATCCCAACTGCTGCGTTGCGTAAAAAATTTCTTGCTTACATATCATCCATATGCGGCGCGGCGAAATTTTTCCCGCGCCTTGCATTTGGGCGAACTCTGAATTTTTAGAAGCACCCATATGTCCGGCCTGGAACGCCATTGGTATCGTCTCACCCCGCTGCACCTGATCCTGATCCCGGCGAGCCTGCTGTTCGGCCTGCTCGCAGCATTGCGCCGCACGCTGTATCGCACCGGCCTGCTGCATAGCGAACGGCTGCCGGTGCCGGTCATCGTCGTCGGCAACATCGGCGTAGGCGGCACCGGCAAGACGCCGCTGACGCTGGCGCTGGCGCAACAACTCATCGCACAAGGGCGGCATCCGCTGATCGTCAGCCGCGGTCACGGCGGCGATTCGGTGCAACCGCGCGCCGTGATGCCGGGCAGCGCCCCGGCGCAGGTCGGCGACGAGCCGCTGCTGATGGCGCGCCGCGGTATCTGTCCGGTATGGATAGGGAAAGACCGGGCCGCCGCCGCGAGAGCAGGCCTGCAGGCCAATCCCCAATGCGACCTGGTGCTGTGCGACGACGGCCTGCAGCATTACCGCTTGCAGCGCGACGTCGAAATCGCGGTGATCGACGGCGCGCGCGGCTTCGGCAACGGCTGGCTGCTGCCGGCCGGACCGCTGCGCGAACCGGTATCGCGACTGCGCTCCGTCGATGCTGTCGTAGTGAACGGCGGCAATGTTGATCCCGGCCGGTTCGCAATGCAGCTGGAAGGCGCGTCGTTCCAGAACCTGTCCGATCCGGCCCGCACCGCGACCGCCGCCGATTTCCGGACCTCGAAGAACCATGCGGTCGCCGGTATCGGCGACCCGAGGCGCTACTTCCGCCATCTGGAATCGCTGGGTATCCGTTTTACGCCGCACCCCTTTCCCGACCATCATCCCTATCGCGCGGAAGATCTCGCCTTCGACGACTGCGATGCGATACTCCTCACCGAAAAAGATGCGGTAAAATGCGCGGCATTCGCCGACGCGCGTTACTGGATGCTGCGCGTGGAAGCCCGGATAGATCCGGCCCTGATTGCCCACCTTCTCCGAAAGATCGCTCCCCATGGACGCTAAACTGCTCGAAATCCTCGTCTGCCCGCTGTGCAAGTCGCCGCTGGTCTACCGCAAGGCCGAACAGGAACTGGTCTGCAAGGCGGATCGTCTGGCCTATCGCATAGCCGACGGCATCCCTGTGATGCTGGCCGACGAGGCGCGCAAGCTCACCGCAGAAGAAGTCGACGCGCTCAGATGACCGACTTCCACGTCGTCATCCCGGCGCGCCACGCCTCCACCCGATTGCCCGGCAAGCCGCTGCTGCCGATTGCGGGCAAGCCCATGGTGGTGCGGGTCGCGGAACGCGCCGCGCAGAGCGGCGCACAGCAGATCTGGATAGCGACCGACCATCACGCCATCGCCGAAGTAGTGCGCGAGCACGGCTTCAAGGCCTGTTTGACGAAAGACACCCATGCCAGCGGCACCGACCGCATCGCCGAGGTCGTCGAGCAGCACGGCTGGGATGACGAAACGATAGTCGTCAACGTGCAGGGCGACGAGCCGCTGATCCCGCCGACGCTGATACGCGCGGTCGCCGAACATCTGCATGCGCATCCCGAATGCGCCATCGCCACCGCCTGCCATGCGATCCACGACGAGGCAGCGATGCGTAACCCGAATATCGTCAAGGCGGTGATCGACAAGAACGGCAACGCGCTGTATTTCAGCCGCGCTCCGATACCGTATCCGCGCGATGCCTTTATGACATTGTCCTCACCCGATGGGCGAGACGGTCGCCCTTCCTCCCCCGCGGGGGGGGAGAGCTCGGAGCGAGGGGGCCTTGGAAGGGGGGCTGCCGCGCAGCAGCCGCTGCCGCAAGGCCTGCCGGTGTTGCGCCACATAGGCATCTACGCCTATCGCGCCTCGTTCCTGCGCGCCTACGGGCAACTCGCACCTGCGGCGATCGAACAATTCGAGGCGCTGGAACAATTGCGCGCGCTGTACCATGGCTACAAGATCGGCGTATTCGTCACCGCCGAAGCGCCGCCCGCCGGCGTCGACACCGAGCACGACCTGCACGCTGCACGCGAACTATTCGAAACTCAAATCGAACCACAGGAGAAAACGACATGAGACTGATACTGCTAGGCGCACCAGGCGCAGGTAAAGGCACCCAGGCCAACTACATCAAGGAAAAGTTCAACATTCCGCAGATCTCCACCGGCGACATGCTGCGCGCCGCGATCAAGGCGGGCTCGCCGCTCGGCGTGGCCGCGAAAAAGGTGATGGACGAAGGCAAGCTGATATCCGACGACATCATCATCGATCTGGTCAAGGAACGCATCAAGGATGCGGACTGCGCCAACGGCTTCCTGTTCGACGGCTTCCCGCGCACAATCCCGCAGGCTCAGGCGATGAAAGACGCCGGCATCCTGATCGACTACGTCGTGGAAATCGATGTGGCCGACAGCGAGATCGTCAAGCGCATGAGCGGTCGCCGCGTGCACCTGGCTTCCGGCCGCACCTACCATGTCGTGTTCAACCCGCCCAAGGTGGCAGGCAAGGACGACATCACCGGCGAAGACCTGGTGCAGCGTCCGGACGACACCGAAGACACCGTGATCAAGCGCCTCAACATCTACCACGACCAGACCAAACCGCTGGTCGAGTATTACACCGCCTGGCAAAAGGCCGGGGATACGAAGGCGGCCAAGGTTCTGCATGTCCCGGGGATAGGCGGCGTAACCGACATCCGCGACGCGATCTTCAAGGCGCTCGGAGCGTAAGCATGGCGACCAAACCTATCCTGACGCTGGAAGATGCGAAACGCATCGCCGCAGCGGCCGATGCCGAAGCGCGCGCCAACGACTGGAAAGTATCCATCGTCGTCGTCGATGACGGCGGTCACATGCTGTATATGCAACGCAGCCACGACACCCGCTTCGGCAGCGTGGAAACGGCTCTGGCCAAGGCACGCATGGCCGCCGCATTGCACATCCCGACCAAGGCTTCCGAGGATGCGGTACAGAGCGGACGCCTGATCCATCTGGCGCTGCCCGGCGTGATCCCCGCTGAAGGAGGCGTGCCGCTGGAACGCGACGGCGTCGTCGTCGGAGCACTGGGGATCAGCGGGGTGCGTTCGTTCCAGGACGGACAGATCGCCGCGGCGGGCTCCGCCGCGCTGACGCAGGATTGATTTAGAGCCTATTTCAGTAGGTTTCATACCTCGCGTTGACGCTGGGCACGGATGGATGCAAGGCGCAGCCCTTGACGATGGTCATTCCATCGTCAAGGGCTGCAACACCGCAGGCGCCGTGCCCAGCGCCAACCCGGAGGGCCGCTTGCCTGCGGGCGCATTGCGGCGTTGCGGCCTGTTGGTGGAGAATGACTCCACTGCACAGCCCGCGCCTTGCACTGCATCCCGCAGGCAAACGGCGCGGGGTATGAAACCTACTGAAATAGGCTCCTAGCTACCGGGCGCGGCGTCGCGCTCCGGGACGAACAGTTTGACGTTGTCGCGACCGCTCTGCTTGGCCGTGTACATCGCCATGTCGGCGTTCTTGGACAGTTCGATCTCGTCGCTGCCGTGATCCGGATAGATCGCGATGCCGGTGCTGGATGAGATGAACAATCGCTGCCCGGCGATCACGAACGCCTGGTTCAGCGCGAACCGTATCTTCTCCGCGACGCGTATCGCGTCATCCTCCACCTCGACGTTGCGCAACAGCACGACGAACTCGTCGCCGCCGATGCGCGCCACGGTATCCGATTCCCGCACGCAGGCTTGCATGCGTTGCGCCACTTCCTTCAGCAGGAGATCGCCGACGTCATGTCCCAGGCTATCGTTGATCGGCTTGAACTTGTCCAGATCGAGGTATAGCACCGCCAGCCGCAACTGGTCTCGCTTGGCGATCGCCAGCGCCTGCTGCAAACGGTCGCTGAACAGCGCGCGGTTGGGCAGATCGGTCAGCGTATCGTGCTGCGCCATATGGCGAATGCGCTCCTCGATGCGCTTGCGCTCGGTGATATCGGTATGCATGCCTATCATCCGCTGCGGCTTACCGCTGGCGTCGCGGCTCACCACCTTGCCGCGATCGAGTATCCATTTCCAGTCGCCGTTCTTGCAGCGCACCCGGTGCTCGTTGGCATAGGTAGCCGTCTTGCCGTCGAAGTGCGCCTGAATGTCGGCCATGACCAGCGCCCTGTCGTCCGGATGGACGCGCTTCGTCCACTCGTCCAGACCGTCCTCGATCTCGTCCTCGGCGTAACCGAGCATCTCTTTCCAACGTTGCGAGAACTGCACCTCGCCTCTCTGCACATCCCAGTCCCAGACGCCGTCGCCCGAACCCTCCAGCGCAAAGCGCCAGCGCTCCTCGGCGTCGTGCACGCGCTGCTCCAGACGCGCGCGGCCGATCGCATAGCGGATCGCGCGTATCAAGCCGTCGGCATTGAACGCACCCTTGACCAGATAGTCCTGTGCGCCGGCATCGAGCGACTGCAGCGCAAACTCGGTGTCGTCATAGCCGGTCAGCACGATCAGCGGCAACGCGCCCGCCGCCTCCCGGGCGGCATGGATGGTCTTCAAACCGCTGGAGTCGGGCAGCGAAAGATCCAGCAACAACACATCCGGCATCGCCTCGTCCAGTTGACGGCGCATATCCGTCAAACTGCCGGCCACGACGAACTCGAAGCGCGGCTGGATACTGCTGCGCAGCATCTGGCGCACCAAACTGGCGTCTCCAGCATCGTCCTCCACCAGCAGAACATGACACACGGGGCTATTCAACACGATCAGATCTTCTTCGGTAGTCGCGCCAGAACGAACCAGTAATTATCGAGCTGCCGTATCGCATCGATGAACTGATCCATGTCCACCGGCTTGGTGATATAGCCGGCCGCCCCTAGTTTGTAGGACGCCACCACATCGCGCTCGACATCGGAGGTCGTCAACACGACCACCGGAATGGTCTTCAATTCCTCGTCCGCCTTCACCACCGCGAGAAACTCGCGCCCGTTCATGCGCGGCATGTTCAGGTCGAGCAGAATCAGATCGGGAAACGGCACGTCGTGGTATTGCCCTTCGCGCCGTAGATAGGCCAGCGCCTCGACACCATCCTGCACGACGTTCATATTGCACAGCACCTTGTTTTCCTTCAGCGCGGAGCGCACCAGATGCGCATCCGCCGGCTCATCCTCCACCAGCAGGATGTCGAAAGGTTGTGAATTTTCAGCCAGCATATCGATACTCCTCATTTCGTTTCGATTCCCTTTTTGTGCTCGAGAGCCATGCGCCCATCGCTTTCAGTGTATCAAGCTCCGCTCCGGAATGGAGCGGCATTTCCGTTCCTCTCTCAGCCTGCATCCGGCAGCTCGAACACCACCGCAGTCCCACCCTGCTCGGCCTGTTCTATCCATATGCGCCCGTGGCGGCTCTCGACGATGCGGCGCGCGATCGACAGCCCTATCCCCGAACCGCTCTCGCCGCCCGCCGTCAGCCGCTCGAATATCTCGAATACCCGCTCCCGGTATTCGGCGCGGATGCCCGGCCCGTTGTCGGAGACGCGATATCGGCTCAATCCGTCTCCGCGTTCGCCGCTGATGCGGATGCGGAACGGTTGTGCCGGATCGAGCGGGCGCGCGTGGATCAGCGCGTTGTCCAGCAGCACCGAGAACAGGTCATCGAGGCGCGGCTTGTCCAGCATCGCCGACGGCAGGGGCTCGCGCTCGATGGCGGCATCCTGTTCGAGCAAGCGTGGCGCCAGCCGCTGTTCCAGCGCGCTCAGCACGGCATCCACGCTCTCCTGACGCAGCTCGCCGCGAGGCACGCCTGCCGACAGATAGAGCTGGATATCGCGCACCAGGATACCCAGCTTGCCCGCATCGCTCTCCAGATAGCCCAGCGTCTCGCGCACATCCGGTTCGGCGAGCACCGCGGGATGGGCCGCCAGTTCCTTGCGCAACAACTGGGTATAGCTGCCCAAACGCCGCACAGGCCCGATCAGGTGATGCGCGGAGACATCGGCAAAACGGGTCAGGTCGGCATTGGCGCGCGCGACCTCGGCGCTGCTCTTGCGTAACGCCGCCTCGCCGGACTGCTGCACTTCGATGCGTTGCCGCACCTGGCGCACCAGCATCGCTATCAGCACTAGGCCGAACAGCCAGATCGCGCCCGCCGGCAACAGCATCTTGCGTATGTCGCCGTACATGCGGTCGAGATGGGGTTGCATCGGGATCGCGACCGCAATGCCGCCGCGCACATCGCCCTCCTTGTAGCCCTGGCGTCCATGACACTTCAGGCAGCCTTTCTCCGCCATCAATGCGCCGATCTGGCGCAAATAAGGCTGGCCGTCGATCTCGACGAATTCTGCGATCTCGCGCTCACCCTGCTCGAATCTCAGCAACGCCGCCCGCTCCCAGTCGTCCGGTGCATTGTCCGGATTGATCAGTTTCAGGCTGGTCAGCTTGCCCTTCCCGCCATACAGCTCGCTGTAATCGGTCATCACCTGACGCATCACATAGGCCGGGTTCATCAGCGTCAGCTTCTTGCCCGACGGCGTTTCGATGTCGCGTTCCGGCAGATGGGACAACCCCGGATTCGGGTAGGTCTTGTCGGTGACCGGCACATACACGCCGCCATGACTGGTCACCCAGCGACGGAACGACAGGTCCTTGTTGAACACAATGCGCACCTCGTTGCGGGCCAGCTGTTCGGTGTGATCCTGCGTATCAACCGCATACCATGCCATAAAACCGCCCATGGCCGCACTCCAGACCAGCGCCGCGATGGTTCCCATGCGATATGGCGAGATATCCGCAAGCTTTTTCCGTTTCTGCATGTCGTTCATCAGCCCCCCTCCCGCACTCCGGCGTCAGACTTCTTCAATCCGGCAACTCGAACAACACAACAGCGCCCGACGGCTCGTTCTGCTCTATCCATATCCGTCCATGCCGACTCTCGACGATGCGGCGCGCGATCGACAGCCCGATACCCGAACCGCCCTCTCTGCCCGACGTCAGGCGCTCGAATATCTCGAACACACGCATGCGGTATTCGGCCGGGATGCCCGGCCCGTTGTCGGCGATGCGGTAGCGGCTGTAGCCATCGCCACGCTCGCCGCTGATGCGTATGCGCAAAGGCTGGCCGGGGTCGAGCGGGCGCGCGTGGATCAGCGCGTTGTCCAGCAGCACCGCGAACATATCGCTGAGACGGGGTTTATCCAGCACCGCCGACGGCAGGGGCTCGCGCTCGACGACGGCACCCAGGCCGCTCAGGCGAGATGCCAGCCTCTGCTCCAGCGCGGCGACCACGGCGTTCGCATCCTCTTCACGCACCGTACCGCGCGGCTCGCCCGCCGCCAGGTAGAGCTGGACGTCGCGCACCAGGTTACGCAAACGCGCGGCTTCATGTTCGATGTAGTCGAGCGAATCGCGCACGACATCGTCCTTGCGCAGATCTGAAATGGCATCGATGCGCTCGCGCAGGCTCTGGCCGTAACTCGACAGTCGGCGGGACGGCTCCATCAAATGATGCGCCGATATCTCGGCGAAGCGGGTCAGGTCGGCATTGGCACGCGCCAGCGCGTTGCCGCGTGCCTCCAATCCGCGCTCGGATCTCTCCAGTTCGTCCAACATGCTGTTGAGGTTATCGGCCAGCACGCTCACTTCGTCGTTGCCGCCCACCTCCGCGCGCACCTTGCGATGTCCGGCATGGATGTCGCTCGCCACCCCCACCAGCTGCTGCAAGCGCCCGGTCACCCGTCTGGACAGCGCCAGCGCAACCAGCATCGTCGCAACGATCGAAACAACCATCATCAGATAGCCGACCAGTTCAACCTTGCGCAGATTGGCCTGCATCTCCTCGCGCCCGAAACCGATGCGCACCCAGCCGACCAGACGCGAGCCCACCATCACCGGCTCCGCCACATCGATCATCGCGGGGCTGTCGAGCAGCACCAACGGTTTGGGGGAATTCGACTCGATCAGCCTGCGGCTCAACACATCGCTGACATACAGCCCGATGTTCTCCGGCCGACTCGATGCCAGCACGCGCCCATCGGGCGACAGAACCAGCGCATAGTGCAGGCTGCGGCTGCGCCCGACGCTGGACAGCACCTCCTGCAGCCCCACCACATCATTGGCCAGCACCCAGGAAGCGCTGGTGAGCGCCACGGTATGAGCAAGCCCCTGCGCGTATTCGACACTTTGCTTGCGCAGGAAATCGCGCTCCTGTTCCAGGATGCCATAACCGAACAGCGACATCACCGACACGGAAACGGCGGCGAACGACAGCATCACCTGCCGCTTGATCGAAGCGAACCAGAAACGACGCAGCAGCATGAAGGGAGACAAGTTCATTGCAGCTCCAGCGGCCGCACGCTGCGAGAGAAGGTAGCGAGGAAAGAGCGCACCACGTCATAGGTCGCATCGTTTGCCCGCTCGAAGCGGGAGATCGGCAATTGCGCCAGCAGCGCGCGACCTTCAGCGTTCTCGTGCAACGTCGCAAGCAGCGTGGTCACCCGCTCGACCAGTTCCGGCGGCATGTCGTTGCGCGCGACCAGTCCGTTGTTGATCAGCGGCTCGGTCTGCCATATCAGTTCCAGCTGCGCCGCCTTGTCCGGCTGCTGTTTCTGGAACAGCGCCCAAGGGATAGGCCAGGTGGCGGCTGCCGCGACCTCGCCGAGATACACGTTCATGATCGAGGACTCCTGCGACCCCACGTAAAGGTTCTCGACATCGCGGTTCACATCGATACCGTGGGTGTGCAGGTAATACTGCGGCATCATGGTCGCGGCCAGCGCGGTCTTGGCCGGATAGCTGACCTTCTTGCCCTTGAGGTCGCCGACCTTGCGTATGCCCCCATCGCGCCGCACCAGCCAGATACCCCGAAAATTGTGGTCGTCTCCCATCTTGCCGAACACATGGTAGCCGTGCTTCAGCGAGTTGACCGTCTGATAAGGGTTGGGCAGTGCGAAATCGGGCTCTCCCGCATACAGCTTCCTGTCGAATTCCTCGTAGTTGCGCGAGGCCTCCAGCACGAAACGAGCATCCTTGATGTTGCGGTTCAGATAATCGACGATGGGGCCGTAGCGTTCCAGCAGCATCTCCGGGTTGTGCAACGGATGGATAGCGAAGCTGTAAGACTTCTCCGACTGCGCCTGCTTCGCGACGAATCCGGGCTGGTAGCCCTGCTGCTCGTCGCCGCATCCCGAGAGCATCAGCAACACAGCCAGCAACAACATGATGCTACGCATTGGAGTTCCCCTCTACATTCGCATTCAACGGCATCTCGAAGGAGAATGTGCTGCCCTTGCCTTCGCCCTCCGACTCTACCCAGACTCGCCCGCCGTGATGTTCGACGATGCGGCGGCATAACGCCAGGCCCATGCCGGTCCCATCGAAGCGCGTGCGCGATTGCAACCGGCTGAAGAACTGGAACAAGCGGTCTATCTGTTGCGGATCAATGCCGATGCCATGATCGCGCACCGTCACCCGCCAGTTGTCCGCCACAATCCCGGATTCGATCTCGACCTGCGGCGCCTTGCCCGGCTCGCAGAACTTGATGCCGTTGCCGATCAGATTCTGGAACAGCCGCGTCAACTCGTCGCGGCTGGCATAGACCTGCGGCCACTCTCCCGCTACGCTCACCTGGGCGGCGGTATCGTGCATCAGCGGCTCCAGGAATCCCAGCGCCTCGTCGAGCGTCTCGCGCGAGGGAAGCCACGCCTTCGCCTCTGTCTTTCGGCCCACGCGCGAATAGTCGAGCAGCGACACGATCATCGAATCCATGCGCTTCGCTCCTTCCAGCGCAAAGTTCATGTTCTCGCGCTCGTCGTCGTCGAGCTTGTCCTTCAGGCTGCGTTGCAGCAATTGCAAATGGCCGCTGACGGCGCGCAAAGGCTGGCGCATGTCGTGCGACACGCTGTAGGCGAAGCGTTCGAGATCGGAATTGGAGCGCTGCAGCGCCTCGCCCTTGCTGCGCAGCTCTTCGCCGAAGCGCTTCTGTTCGGTGATGTCCTCCAGAGTAAACAGCAGATAGGTCTTTTCGTTCTGCTGCAGACGCATCAGGTTCACGCTGGCATCCCAGACTTTTCCGTCCGGACGACGATGACGCCACTCGAACATGACCGAACCGATCTCCAATGCCAGCGCGATCTTGCTTCGGACCGCACTGGCCGACTCTTCGCCGTCGTACTGGCGTACATCGGACACATCCAGTGGCGTCCGGCCGATGACCGACTCGCGATCCGGCAGGCCGTAGATTTGCACCGCGGCCTGGTTGCAGTCGATATAGCGCCCCGTCGAAGCGTCGACCACCACCATCGCGACACGCGAATCGGCGAACAGCAGCTTGTTGTAGGCCACGCTCTGATGCAGGGCATTCTCGATCAGTTTGCGCTCGGTGACGTCCTGCACCGTCCCCACCGAACGCAAGGCCTTGCCCTGCTCATCGAAGAAAGTCTCGCAACGCTCGTTCACCCACTTGATGCGCCCGTCCGCCATCAACAGGCGATGCGCAACCTCGTAGGGCTCGCGCGTTTCCAGCGAACGGGTATAGGCCTGATTGACCGCCTCCCTGTCGTCCGGATGGATCGCGTTCAGGAACGCCTCGTAGGAGGCGGCGAACTGCGCCTTATCGATCTCGAACAAATTGAATATCTCGTCCGACCAGAACAGATTCCCGCTGGCCAGGTCCAGCTCCCAGTTGCCGACCTGGGCGATGCGCTGCGCCTCGTTCAGCTTTTCCATGCTGAAGCGCACCTGCTCTTCCGCGCGGACGCGGTCCGTGATGTCGCGGCTAATGCCGAACAACCCGATCACCGTCTTGCCGTCCGCATCGAATACCGGCCACTTATTGGTGTTGACCCAGCAGCGCTTCCCTGCGGCATCGATATAGGGATCGGTCTTGTTCAGCAGCGGCACTCCGTCGCGGAACACCGGCAATTCTTCCTCGTAATAGATTTTCGCCGTCTCCGGCGGGAAAATGTCGAGGTCGTGCTTGCCGACCATGTCGCGCCAGCTCGCATGCCCGGTGATCGCCGCCATCGACTGGCTACAGAAGCGGATACGGCTGTCTTTATCCTTGAGATAGATGAAGTCGGAAGAGCTTTCCAGCAGCGTGACAAAATCGCGATTCAGTTCCTCCAGCGCCTGCTGCGCCTGCATGCGCTCGGTCACGTCGTCGTAGATCGCGACGATCTCGCCGCCCGGCAGCTTATAGACGAAGTTGTCGCGCCATCCGGTGATGCGCCCGTCGTGATAGAACGACACCGGGAATCGCTCGGCCCGGCCGGTCTGCCAGACACGCTGGAACACCGCCAGCAAGCCGATCTCCCCTATGCCCGGAAACACCTCGACCACATCCAGCCCGATCACTTCGCCGCGCAGCTTCTGCTCGATGCGCTCCGCCGCACGATTGAACCCACTGAAAATAAAATGCTTGCCGTCGCCCTCGACGCGGTAAATCGCAACGCCGCTGCTCATGTTCTCGAACAGCTCGCTCAGTCTTGTCTCGCTCTCGGCCAGCGCGCGATTGATCTGCCGCTGACGCTGCCAGGATTTGTTGATCAGCCAGCCAGCTGCCAGCGTCAGCAGCATGAACATGCCCACCAGCAGCGCAATATCCATCGCCTCTCTGCGCGCCCCGGCCAGGTAGTCGTCCAGCGCCCAGCCGACCTGCACATAGAGCGGATAGCCTGCGATCTTGCGGAACGAGATCAGGCGCTCCACATGATCCACCTCGGACACGGAGAAATAGCTTCCGGCGGTCTTGCCTGCAGACGCCCAGTGCGGCAATCCCGGCGACGGGGGGCGACTGCCGACGGCAAGTTTCGGCGACTCCGACTCCGGATAGTGCACGACCAGATCGAGATTCATGTCGCGCAACGCCACCATGCCGCGCTCGCCGATATCCAGCGTGGAGAACGTCCGGGACAGATGGCCCAACGGGATCGCAGCGAACGCCATGCCGTCGAACGAACCGTCCGATTTGGCGATACGGTGCGCCAGCGCGATCACCCATTTTTTGTTGACTCGGCTGATCTGCGGCTTCGACAGCACCAACCCGGCAGCGGGGTCGTCGCGCAAGCGGATGAAGTGCGGCCGGTCGGCCAGCGACCGGCGCTCCTCGGGTTTGACGCCGGTTCCGTACAACAGCACGCCCTGCGCATCGGTGATGCGGATCGCATCGATCTCGGATCGGCGCGCGCGCACCCGCTCTATCTGTGCATTCAGCCTGGCGGCATCGAACTTGCCGCTCTCGCGCTGATTCTGATACTCGTCCACCACGCCGAGCAGCGCCATCTCATCGGTACTGATCGCACCGGCGATATCATTTTCCAGCGCGCGCGCCAGATTCTGCGTACCCAGCTCGGCCTGCTCATGATGAACCTCGAAGTTCTGCCACACGCTCCACGCGGCCAGCGCCACAACGGACAGATTGACCAGCAGCAGTCCTGCCGCCAGCCGGGGAAGAAATCTGCTGGAACGCATCGCCGATTCCACGACATTGGCTTTCTGGTTCATAACGCATTCTCCCCTGACATTTCCGCACGGAACGGCTGCACCCTGTCCCGCCCATGCGCCTTGGCATGATACATCGCGATATCGGCATTCTTGGACAGCTCGACGCCGTCGGCGCCGTGTTCCGGATAGAGCGCGATGCCGATGCTGGACGAGATCGCCAGCTGCCGCCCGGCCAGTTCGAACGGCCGGTGCAGCGCCTCGCGAATCTTCTCCCCGACCATGACGGCATCGGCAATGCCGTCCACGGTGCGCAGCAGCACGATGAACTCGTCTCCGCCGATACGCGCCACGGTGTCGGAGCCGCGCACACAGTCGAGCATGCGCGCCGCAACCTGCACCAGCAACAGGTCTCCGACGTCGTGTCCCAGCGTGTCGTTGACCTGCTTAAATTTGTCGAGATCGAGGAACATCAGGCCGACCATCCCGCCATCCCGCCGCACCGAGGCCAGCGCCTGCTGCAAACGGTCGTTGAGCAGCATGCGGTTGGGCAAGCCGGTCAGCAGATCGTGCAGCGCCATGTGCCGAATCTTTTCCTGCGCGGCGCGACGCTCGGAAATGTCGCGCGTGACGCCATGCACCTCGATCCGCCCGCTCTCCTCGTTGCGGTAGTACTTCGCGATGGCCTCGGTCCACACCAGCGTGCCGTCCTTGCGCGGCTGCTGTATTTCCTCGATATACACCTTGTCCGGCTCGCGCCCCGACAGGAATTCCTCCTTGTTGAGCTTGATCTGCTGCTTCAGCAACGTCGCATATTCTGGCGTCAGCGCCGCATCCAGAGATTCGCACATCACCTCTTCCGGGGTGTAGCCGCGCAGGCGCTCGACCGAGGGACTGACGTAGCGAAAATACAAGGTCTCGGAATCGAGCACCCACACCACGTCGCGCATCGTTTCCACCAGCACGCGGTAATGTTTCTCGCTTTTCGCCAACGCCTGCTGGGTGGTCTCCAGCGCGGTGATGCTGCTCTTCAACCGTCTGTTGGTGCGCATAATGTACAGCGCTACGCCGCCTATGCCCGCAACCAGCAGCAGCGCGACGCCAAGCGCACGATAGAACCAGCCCATATCCTGCTCAGTGGCATCGTAGAGGAAACCGTCGAAAGAAAAGTCCGCCGGCATCAGACCAAGGTCGGCATAAGTGAGCGCAATATCGCGCCAGCGACCGGGATTCATGTAGCCGATCTCGATCAGGTTGGGTTGCAGCAGGGGCAGCATCTGGTCAGATTCGAAACGCAGGTAGTCGTAACTCAGATTCGGCGCATATTTCTTCCGGATCAGTTCGATGACTTCGTCGCGGTGCTGCTTGGCGTATTGCCATCCGCGCAAGCTGGCGGCGCGGAACGCCCTGACTCGCTGCGGATGCGCGTCCAGTTCCTGCGCCGAGGTGAACAGATTGTCGCCATAGAAATCGATCCCGGCCGAACGCGGACTGAAAGTCCGGTAAGGATATTGCGCCTGCTGGAAAAAATACGGCTCGTTCGAGATGTAGCCGGAAATCGCATCCGCCTTGCCCTGCATCAGTCCATCGGCGTCGAAGCTGTGCGGAATCTGCCTGATGCGATCGAGCGGAATTCCTTCCTTCTTCAGGTAAGCCAGCAATTCGTCTGACTGCGACTCGAGCATCAAACGCTTGCCGACGAGATCTTCAAGATGCCCGATATGGGGCGCGGCGTATATCGCGTAGGGAGACTGCTGGAACACCACCGCCAGCGCGACCACCGGCTTACCCGCCGCGCGCGCCAACAGCAGACTGCTGGTGCCCACGCCATACTGCGACCGTCCAGCCAGCACTTCGCTCACCGGATCGGTCGCCGGATCCGCTTCGACGATATTCACATCCAGCCCGGCATCGCGGTAATAGCCCTGCTCCAGCGCCGCGTAGTATCCGGCGAACTGGAAGGCATGCGTCCACTTCAACTGCAACGCCACCCGTTCCAGCGCCTGCGCCGGCAGCGCCCAGCAGCAACACAACAGCACCGCAGTCCACCAGCCCGTCCTCGAATTCATCATTGCGCTCATGCAGCTCCCGAATTGGTCGCCGCCGCCGCCCCCAGCCGCTCCAGCCATTTCTCGACCGGTTCGGGGCGGCCATAGAAATAACCCTGATGGATCACGCTGCCGTAGGAATTCAGCAAGTCGGCCTGCGCTTGCGTCTCCACTCCCTCGGCGACGACCTGCAGATGCAGGAGGCGCGCCACGGTCACGATGGTCTCCACCAGGGCGGCATCGTTAGGATCGGTGGCGGCATCCTGGATGAAGCTTCTGTCTATCTTCAGTTCATGGATAGGCAGCCGCTTGATGTAGGCGAGACTGGAATAGCCGGTGCCGAAATCGTCGATCGAGAAATGGATGCCCATCGCAGACAAGGCGGTCATCTTGACGATCACATCGTTGATGTCCCCTATCATCAACCCTTCGGTCACTTCCAGCACCAGATACGTCGGATCGGCGCCGTTGAAAGACAGGTGATGGCGCACGTCCGCAACGAAGCTCGCCTGCTGGAAATGGCGTGGGCTGATATTGACCGCGATGTGCAGCGTCCTCCCCTCGCTGTCCAGCTGCGCCAGCAGGCGGCACACGGCGGACAGCACCCACTGGTCTATCGCGACGATCAGGTCTGACGCCTCCGCAAGCGGAATGAATGCACCGGGCATCACCAAGCCGCGCTCGGGATGCTGCCAGCGCACCAGCGCCTCCGCACCGACCTGTTTCCCAGTCGCATCTACCTGAGGCTGGAGATAGAGACGCAACTGATCCCCGGCGATGGCTGTCCGCAACTCGGCCTCGAGCCGGAAGCGGCTCTTGGCCGCGTCGCCCATCGCGGCCTCGAAGAACATGGCGCGTGCGCCACCCTCGGCCTTGGCCCTGGCCAGCGCCATCTCGGCCTTGCGCACCACGTCTGCGGCCAGTTCCTCTGGCGTGTCCGGCAACAGCACGATGCCGATACTGGCCTCGACATGGATCGCATCGCCATCGATCTCGACGACCTCGTGCAATGCGGCCCGCAGTTTCTCGGCCACCGCCAGCGCCTCGCGTGCGGCTGCCTCGCGCGAGGTGCGCAAGCGCGGCAGCAGCACAGCGAACTCGTCCGAATCGAGGCGGGCCAATAAGTCGTCCTCATGCAAAAGCGATGAGAAACGCTCGGCCACTTCCTTCAGCAACGCATCGCCGACCGCCAACCCGCGCGCCTCGTTGATCTCCTTGAAACGGTCCAGGTCGATCAGCAGCACGTCGGCGAAATGCTTCTCGCGCTTCGCGCTGACCAGCGACTGTTCGACCTGGCGCAAGAACAGCGCGCGGTTCGCCAGCCCGGTCAGCGGGTCGCGCCAGGCGAGCTGGTCGGCGCGCTGCTGCGCCTGCTGTATCTCGGTCATATCGGAGAACACCGCGACATAGCTGATGCTCTCTCCGGCCTCGTTTCGGATCGCGCTGATCGTGGACCACTGCGGATATATCTCGCCGTTCTTGCGCTTGTTCCTGAGCTCTCCCCTCCATTCGCCGCGCGTAGTCAGTTCGCGCCAGAGATCGAGGTAAAAGTGTTTGTCCTGCCGCCCCGACTTGAGGATGCGCGGATTCTGGCCAAGCACTTCGGCCTCGGTGTAACCAGTGATCTTGGTGAATGCGGGATTGACCGCGACGATGTTGGCATGCATGTCGGTCACGGCGATGCCTTCGCCGGTGGTATCGAACACGTGGGAAGCGAGTTTCAGCCGCTCCTCTGCTCGCTTGCGTTCGGTAATGTCGCGCCCCACCACCACCAGCCCCTTGCGGCTGCCGTCCGAGTGGAACAGCGGCACTTTGATGATATCGAACACCATGGGAGGATCATCCGGAAGCGGGATGACTTCCTCGCCCCGGACCATCTGCCCTGCGCGCCATGCCTCTTCGTCGGAGTCCTCGCACCCCAGGAACGCCTCGCGGTAGAAGTCCTGATAGGCGGCGAGTTCGGAGTCCTTCTTGCCGCGGTAATCGACACCTTCGAGCTGGAACAGCCTGACGTCGAAATCGTTGGCTTCCAGCCAGCGGCCGTCTCCATCCTTGAAGCATACGATGTCCGGCATCGCATTGATCAGCGTACGCAACTGCGTGCCGGTTTCGGCCAGTTTCAGCTCCAGTCTGGCGCGGCCCATCGAGTAGCGGATCGCACGAACCAGGCTATCCTCGTCGAAACGTCCCTTGATCAGATAGTCCTGCGCACCGGAATCGATGGCCTGCAGCGCAAACCCCACATCATCGTGGCCGGTCAGCACGATGATGGGCAGCACGCTGTTCACCTGGCGGCAGGCCTGCACCGTAGCGAGTCCGACCGAATCGGGCAAAGACAAGTCGAGCAGCACCACATCGAAAGTCTCTGCATGCAGCCGCTGACCGGCCTCGGCCAGCGAAACCACCCAGGTCACTGAAAAATGGGTCTCGCTGCTGACGCGCAACATCTGGCGCACCAGATTGGCATCGCTGGGATCGTCTTCGACCAGCAAGACACGACAGATAGTCAGATTGTCCAACGCAACTCCAGATGCTTCATGAATTGTTTGCAGCATTGCATCATCATCGCATAATTCTGCTACGCATAAAGCACCTCGTCGCCGGACATCGCACAAATCAGAAACTGCTGAGGCCACATCGGGAAAATTACCCGCGACGAATCCGGGCATGGTTGCTATCATGAAACCGTGGTCGGAATATTCCGGCTCCCCCAAGGATTACGAAGATCCTGGATACGGAAGTTCTGTCGGTATCGAAAATTAATGGAGGGAAACATGTCAGCTGGTCTCGGATTTGCCCTGTTCTGTGCCATCGTCGCCATCCTCTATGGCGCTTTCTCGATCAAATGGATACTCGCGCTGCCGACCGGCAACGACCGAATGCGGGAGATCGCCGCTGCGGTGCAGGAAGGTGCTCAAGCCTACTTGGCCCGGCAATACACCACCATCGCCATCGTCGGCGCAATTCTGCTGGTCGCGATCCTGCTGGCGCTGGGTTGGCAGACCGCACTCGGCTTCGTGCTCGGTGCACTGCTGTCCGGCCTGACCGGCTTCATCGGCATGAACGTCTCGGTGCGCGCCAACATCCGCACCGCGCAAGCCGCCAGCGGCGGACTGAACGCCGCGCTGAACGTCGCATTCAAGGGCGGCGCGATCACCGGCATGCTGGTGGTCGGTCTGGGCCTGCTGGGCGTGGCCGGCTATTACGCCTTCCTCACGCTGATGGTAGGCACCACCACTGCTGAAGCCACACATGCGCTGGTCGGCCTGGCGTTCGGCGGTTCGCTGATCTCCATCTTCGCCCGTCTCGGCGGCGGCATCTTCACCAAGGGTGCGGACGTCGGCGCGGACCTGGTCGGCAAGGTCGAAGCGGGCATCCCCGAAGACGACCCGCGCAACCCGGCGGTGATCGCGGACAACGTCGGCGACAACGTCGGCGACTGCGCGGGCATGGCGGCTGACCTGTTCGAGACCTACGCGGTGACCATCATCGCGACCATGGTGCTTGGCGGCCTGCTGATCACCGGCAGCCCCGAGGCGGTGATCTATCCGCTGGTGCTGGGCGGCGTGTCCATCATCGCATCCATCATCGGCACCTTCTTCGTCAAGACTCGCGAAGGCGGCAAGATCATGAACGCGCTGTATCGCGGCCTGATCGTTTCCGGCGTACTGGCACTCGTCGCGTTCTACCCGGTGACCACCTGGATACTCGGCGACGGCGTGATGATAGACGGCGTGCTGGTCTCATCGATGAACCTGTACCTCGCCTCGCTGATCGGCCTCGCGCTGACGGCGGCGATGGTGTGGATCACCGAGTATTACACCGCCACCGAGTTCAGCCCGGTGCGTCACATCGCGCAGGCCTCCACCACCGGCCACGGCACCAACGTGATCGCGGGTCTGGGCGTGTCGATGAAGTCCACCGCCGCGCCGGTGCTGGCCGTGTGTCTGTCGATCTGGGGGGCATTCGAACTGGGCGGCCTGTACGGCATCGCCATCGCCGCGACCTCGATGCTGTCGATGGCCGGTATCATCGTCGCGCTCGACGCCTACGGCCCGATCACCGACAACGCAGGCGGCATCGCCGAGATGGCCGGCCTGCCGGACAACATCCGCAACATCACCGACCCGCTCGACGCGGTGGGAAACACCACCAAGGCGGTGACCAAAGGCTACGCGATCGGCTCCGCCGGCTTGGCTGCTTTAGTTCTTTTCGCCGACTACACCCATGCGCTCGCCACCCACGGCGGCCCGGCACTGACCTTCGACCTGTCCAACCACATGGTCATCATCGGCCTGTTCATCGGCGGCATGGTGCCCTACTTGTTCGCGGCGATGGGCATGGAGGCGGTCGGCCGCGCGGCAGGCTCGGTGGTGGTCGAAGTGCGCCGCCAGTTCAAGGAGATTCCCGGCATCATGGAAGGCACGGCCAAGCCGGAATACGGCACCTGCGTCGACATGCTGACCAAGGCCGCGATCCGCGAAATGATCCTGCCCTCGCTGCTGCCGGTCGCCGTGCCGGTGATCGTCGGCCTGACGCTGGGCGCACAGGCGCTGGGCGGCGTCCTGGTCGGCACCATCATCACCGGCATCTTCGTCGCGATCTCGATGACCACGGGCGGCGGTGCATGGGATAACGCGAAGAAGTACATCGAGGAAGGCAACTACGGCGGCAAGGGCTCCGAGGCGCACAAGGCGGCGGTGACCGGCGACACCGTGGGCGACCCCTACAAGGACACCGCAGGTCCCGCAGTGAACCCGCTGATCAAGATCATCAACATCGTCGCGCTGATGATCGTGCCGCTGATCTAGGTTTCAGAAGTTCATCACAAAAAAACAGGGCGGATTTTCCGCCCTGTTTTTTTGCGCCCCGATATGCCCGAATATGGCGAGCGGCCTTAGCGCCGGTCAATAGCGCTCGCCATCAGACCGGCCTTTCGACATACAGACTGATAGGCCACTTCTCGGCGAACTCGAGACGCACCAGCTGGGTGATCTCGGCCGCCGTCAGGACATGATCCTTGGCCAACAGCAGATAACCCTCGTGATGGAACAGGTCGCGCGTCAGGCGCAGCCCCGGCCGCAATGAAGACGGGCGCATCGGTATCTCGTTGAAGTCCTTCGGGCTGGCCTCGGCCAGCGCCGCGCTGAAGGCGTCGACCACGCTGGGATCGTAATGCGTGCCGCGATTGTCGACGATGTAGCGCAGCGCCTCGAACGGCTTCAGTTTGCGCGCCACCATCAACCCCAATTGCAGGGCATCGTAATCGTTCACCACAGCCAGGATGCGCGCCCCCAACGGGATCCCCATGCCGCTCAGCCCGGCGGGATAACCGGTGCCGTCGAACATCTCGTGATGATTCCGTATCAACAAAGCCGCGCCTGCCAGCTGCTCGATAGGCATCAGCAGCATCTCGCCCTTGACCGGATGTTTCATCACCTCGGCACGCGCATCGGGAGAAAGAGTATTGAATGGACGTTCGATCATTTCGTCCGGCAGACCGAGCTTGCCTATATCGTGCAGCAATGCGGCGAGCACGATGTCCTGCACGGTCGCCTCATCCAGACTCATATGCCGCGCGACCTTGCGGGCAAGTTCGGCCACCCGGCGCGAATGGCCGGCCAGTGCACCGCCGCGCAATTCCATCATGCTGGAGAACACATTGACCGTGGTGACGAAGCTCTGGCGCAGATTCTTGAGCGCCTGCTGCAACTGGCGCGTGCGCTCCTCCACCCTGGTTTCCAGGCTGGTATTGAGCACCTTGAGTTCGTCGTTCTGATCCCGCGTGAGCTTGAGCAAGCGCGCGTTCTCGTTCATCAGCAGGCGATGCGCCACCGCCTGCTGAATGGTGAGCATCAGATCTTCGTTGTTCCATGGCTTGGCGATGTAACGCCATATCTTGCCGCGATTGATGGCCGCGACCGTAGACTCCGTATCGGAATAACCGGTGAGCAGGATGCGCTTGATATCAGGCCAGCGCAGGAACACCTGCTCTAGGAACTGTGCGCCCGACATGTTGGGCATGCGCATATCGCTGACGACGACATCCACCGATTCGGTTTCGAGTATCCGCAAGCCATCCTCGCCGGAATTCGCGGCAAATACGTGAAAGCCGCCGGTGCGCAGCAAACGATGCAGGGAAGACAAGACTTCCGGCTCGTCATCCACTATCAGAATGCTCGCGGCCAGCGCGGGATCGTCGTTATATGCAGCAGTATTGGTCATGCACTCTTACCCCGGAAACCATTCAAAATCGACAACGATGCCCATATTCATTTCCGGCTACTCGACTTCTTCCACACGGATCAGCACGCTGCGCTGCTCATGTTTGCGCGATATGCTGCGCGAGGAGATCGTGCCGTCGTCGACGCTATCCCGCTGTCCGGTTCCGCCCAGTTCCATCCACTCGCCCAGCCTGCCGGACAGCGTGCTCGACGCCCGTTGCGTGCTCACTGCCTGCGGATCGCCGCGCACCGGCGCATCGTTCTGCGCGCTGATCTCCAGCGTGACACGGTCGCCGTTGACGCGCGGCAACACATAAAAACCGCGTTCTACCTCGCGATATTCGGTGCTGTCTATCACCTGCGTCCCCCACGGGTGCTGGATCACCTGGCGCTGCGGCAAAGGCATGCTCTGCCCGGTGCGCACCAACGCGCGGTTGCCCTCTATCACCTGCAACTGCTGGGTATTGCGTCCCTCTTCCAGCGTGCGGGTACTGATCACGCTGGCTTTCAACCGGTCTCGCCCGCTACCGATTTCGACGCTCGCCCCGCTGCCACCGTCCGGCAGAGTGATGCGCGGATTGCTGCCTACACTGCCCGAGACCGACGTGAGGCGCTCTGCGGTGTCGCGGTCGACATCCTGCATCACGGTGATCTTCAGGCGTCGCGGCGCGACATCGATACTGGTCAGCAGTTTTTTGATCTCGGCGAGATTGCGCGGCGAGGTGCGCAGGATCAGCTGGTAATTCATGCCGCTGGCGACACCGTCCTTGTCCAGCAGCGGACGAACGATGGGCAGCAACTCTTCGGCGCTGCGATGCTTCAGCGGAACGACCTCGAGTTCGGCGGCGAGGACGGACAGGGGAAACAACAGCAGCCAGGCGAATATTCTCTTCATGGCCGATATTCTACCGGAGGAAGGATAACGGCCATATCCATACCTGCAGGTCAGCGCACGCGTCCGCCCGAGAAGGTATTACCCACCAGGGCCGGAGCGTTGGTCTGCGGCACATGGCACTGGTTGCAGTTGTAGCGAGCGCCGACCAGGTTCTCGGTGACCTTGCCGGGCGCATTGCGCAAGTCGGTGTAATGGCTGGGCGGAATAGGCGTGGCCATACCCTTCTCTAGTTTCTGCCCCCATTGCGAAGGCTGATTGTGGCAGGCGATGCACATATTGCTCTGCGGGGTGATAGGCAGAAAGTCGCTGATGCTGTGCGAGATCTGGGGCGGCGCGCCGAGATAGGCTCGCGGCAACAGCTTGCTCGACCCAGGCTGCTCCGGATTCTCCTGATAAACCTTGGGCGTCGGCGTAGCGAACACGCTGGTCTTGCTGAGGCCCATCGAGTTCTCCGGGATAGCCGAAGCGGCAAAAGAAGACGCGGCAGCCATCAAAGCGATGCCGACGAACGTACGGATGACGACAGATACATGGCGCATGTTATCTCTCCCTAATCTGGTTCTTGGGGGCGTATTCATATCGATCAGGCCTTGTAGATCCTGACCGCGCACTTCTTGAAGTCGGTCTGTTTCGAGATCGGGCAGGTCGCATCCAGCGTCACCTTGTTGATGAACACGCCCTCGTCGAACCAGGGCACATAGACCAGGCCCTTGGGCGGCCTGTTGCGTCGGCCGCGCGTCTCCACCACTGCCTTGATCTTGCCGCGACGCGACTCGATCCAGGCGGCGTCGTCCTGCTTGAGACCGCGCGCCTTGGCGTCATCCGGATGCATGTAGAGCAGCGCCGACGGCACGGCAAAATGCAGTTCTCGCACGCGCCTCGTCATGGTGCCTGAATGCCAGTGCTCGAGCACTCGGCCCGTGCTCAGCCACAGATCGTAGTGCTGATCCGGTTCTTCGGCGGGCGCGGCATAGGGACGGAAGAATATCTTGGCCTTGCCGGAAATATCGACCTTGGCCTGATCGGTGATACCTTCCAGATCGCCGCGCGGCAGCGACTTGAACGCCGAGCCGTAGAAATCGAAACCGCTGCCCTTCTTCACATACGGATCGTATGCCTCGTTGAAACGCCAGTGCGTCTCCTTGCCGTCCACCACCGGCCACTTGAGGCCGCGCACATCGTCTCGGAAATACACGTCGAAGTCGGCGAGATCGTGCGCGTGACCGCGGCCGAACTGCGCATACTCCTCGAACAGCGCCTTCTCCGGGAACCAGTCGCCGCCGAGCAGCGCCGCGGTATGGTTCGCATGTCCGTTGGCGATCTTGTCCGGCCATTTGAACTGTTTGTTCTCTGCGGTGGCGAACAGCGTGTCATACAGGGTCGCATCCGGAGAATAGCTCGATCCGCTCAACACGTCAGGCAGCTTGCCGTCGGCGAACCCATCATCCTTCAACCCCGGTATCTTCTGCTCGCCCCACACTTCCTTGAGCTTGAATCGCTTGGAGAACTCGATGATCTGCCACACGTCGCTGCGCGCCTGTCCGGGTGGCGGCACCTGCTCGCGCCACAGCTGGGTGCGCCGTTCGGCATTGCCGTATGCGCCCCACTTCTCGAAGATCATCGCCGATGGCAGGACCAGGTCTGCCACCTTGGTCGAGATGCCGGGATAGCCATCGGATACCACGATGAAGTTGTCCTTCTCGCGCGCCGCCTTGATCCAGTGGTTGGCGTTGGCGGTATCCTGGAACGGGTTGCACACCTGTATCCACGCCCACTTCATCGAGCCGTCCTCGAGGTCGCGCAACAGCTTGGTGAAATGGCTGCCGACTTTGGGGTTCAGCGTCTTGGCCGGCAGCTTCCACAGCTTCTCGGAAAAGTCGCGATGCTTGGGATTGTTCACCACCATGTCGGCGGGCAACCGATGCGAGAACACGCCGACCTCGCGCGCGGTACCGCATGCCGAAGGCTGCCCGGTCAGCGAGAACGCGCCGTTGCCCGGCATCGCCTGTTTGCCGAGCAGCAAGTGCAACATGTAGGCCTGCTCGTTGACCCAGGTGCCGCGCTGGTGCTGGTTGAAGCCCATGGTCCAGAAACTCACCACCTTGCGCGATTTTTCGATATAGAGATCGGCCAGCAGCTTGAGCTTGGCCTTGAAGTCGTCCAGCGACTCGTCCGGGTCGCCCTTGGCCAGTTCGGCGACGAAATCCAGCGTATAGGGTGCTACGCCTTTCTTAAAATCCGCGTAGGAGATCAGCCAATGCTTGTCCGGGGTGGCGCGGTTCTTCTGCTCCACGGTAGCCCCCGCCTGTTTTCCCTGAGCGACAGCCTCGGCAGCATTGAGCTGCATCACCAGCTCCTTGGCATTGGTGTCCTTCTCGGCGGGGTAGTCGAACTTGTCTGTGCCGCGCATGCCGTAGCCGATGTCGGTGGGCCCGGCGGCGAACGCGCAATGTTTGTTGACGAACTCCCAGTCCACCGCATCGCGCGTGACGATCTCGCGCGCCAGGTAGTTCATGATCGCCAGGTCGGTGCTAGGCTTGAACACGATCTCCATGTCGGCGATGTTGGAGGACATGTTGCTCGCCGTGGTCAGATTCACCACGCGCACGTTCGGCTCCTTCATCTTGCGATCGGTGATGCGCATCCACAGCACCGGATGCATCTCGGCCATGTTGGCACCCCACAGCACCATGGTGTCGGTATGCTCGATATCGTCGTAGTTGCCGGAAGGCTCGTCTATGCCGAACACCTGCATGAATGCGGCGACCGCCGAAGCCATGCAATGGCGCGCGTTGGGATCGATGTTATTGCTGCGGAATCCGGCCTTGAACAGTTTGACCGCGGCATAGCCCTCCTGCACGGTCTGCTGGCCGGAGCCGAAGAAACCGACGCCGGTCGGCCCGAGCTCCCGATAACTGCGCTTGAACTGCTTCTCCATCTCGTCGAAGGCGCGATCCCAGGAGACCGGCACGAAATCGCCCTGCTTGTCGAACTTGCCGTTCTTCATGCGCAGCAACGGCTGGGTGAGCCTGTCCTTGCCGTAGATGATCTTGCCGTTGAAGTATCCCTTGATACAGGTCAGGCCGCGATTGACCTGCGAGTCCACATCCGCCTTGGTGGCGACGATGCGTCCGTTCTCGGTGGCGATCTGGATGGCGCAACCGACGCCGCAGAAGCGGCACACGCCCCTATCCCATCGCCAGCCTGCTTCGGCGCTTTTTACTGCGGCATTGGCAACTTCGGAGACGGGTAACAGGCCGGTTGCGGTAGCGGAAGAAACCACCAGGCTCTGTTTGAGGAAATCGCGGCGGGACACGGTCATGATGTGTTCTCCTTCAGTTGGATTGCCAAGAGTGCGGGGCCACTATACTCCCGGCGAATCTAACCCAATACCCCCGCAGCAAAAAATAAGGGAATACTGATTCCATCGCGACGACGGGAATGGTTTAAAATGCCGCCCGTTCCTTTCCATCGCCGACCATGCGTCTTGTGCACCGATGAAAATCGCCCCGTTGCTGCTCGCCCTGCTGATTGCGCCATCCGTCTGTATCGCGGAGGAAGACGCACGACAGGCGTTCATGCAGGAAGAGGACGTCGGCAAGGACGCAGCGCTGAACGACCTGGCCTTCTATGCGCTGAGCCTGACCGGGACGCCGTATCGCTACGGCGGCAACTCTCCCGAGACCGGCTTCGATTGCAGCGGCTTCGTCCGCCATGTGTTCCATTCGACGCTGGGCATCGAGCTGCCGCGCAGCAGCCGCGAAATCAATGAACTGGGAGAGCGGATCAATCCGGGCGAACTGCGTCCCGGCGACCTGGTGTTCTACAACACGCTGCGCCGCGCGTTCTCGCATGTCGGCATCTATCTGGGCGACGGTCGCTTCGTGCACTCGCCCAGCAGCGGCGGCGGCATCCGCGTCGAGGACATGAGCCAGAACTACTGGAAGAAACGCTTCAACGGCGCGCGGCGCATCATTTCCGGGCGCTAGCCCGTTCCTTCTTCAGTTCCTCGGCCAGCTGGAACACCGTCATCGCATAGTAGTCGCTGTTGTTGTAGCGCGTGATCACCTCGAAGTTGTTCAGCGCCAGCCAGTATTCTTTGCCTTCGCCTATCGTGAACTCCAGCAGCCTCAGCGGCTTGTCCTGCGCAACCTTCTTCTCCGGCTTCACCCCCTGCGCCGCCCAGTCCGCAAGGATTCTTGGCGTCTTGATATCCGTCGGCGGCTCCCCCGCCATGTCCGCGCGCACCGTCACGCCTTCGCCTTCGATCCAGCCATATCCCAGCAGGTAATTGGCGACGCTGCCGATCGCATCCCTGTCTTCGCGCAACAGGTCTACCGTGCCGTTGCCGTTGAAGTCCACCGCATATTTTCGGTAACTGCTCGGCATGAACTGCGGCACACCCATCGCCCCGGCATAGGAACCGCGCAAGCTCAACAGGTCGAACTGCTGGTCGCGCGCCAGCAAGAGGTAGTGTTCCAGTTCGCTGCGGAAGAATTCGGCGCGGCGCGGATAATCGAAAGCCAGCGTGGTCAGCGCATCCAGCACGCGGTAGCTGCCGACGTTGCGCCCGTAGATGGTCTCGACTCCGATCAGCGCGACGATGATCTCCTGCGGCACGCCGTACTTCTTCTCGGCGCGGCGCAACGTCGCGCGATACTTGCCCCAGAACTCCAGTCCCAGCCTGATGCGCTGGCGATTCACGAAAGACGCGCGGTATTCCGGCCAGGGTCTGGCGGTGGAAGGGCGCGAGATCGCCTCGATGATCGCCGGACGGTGCAGCGCACGGGCGAACACCAGCTCCAGCTCGTCGCGCTTGAACTGGTGTTTGGCGACCATCTCGTCGATGAACGGGGGAATGCCTGGGAGTTCGGCGGCCTGGGCGGCACAAGAACCCAATAGCAGCAGGGACAATAGGAATCGCATGATGGACCGCATTTTAACTCGACAGCCCGGCGCGCCACTGCTAAATTTCGCCCCTCTTCAGTAATTCGATATGGATGTACACATCATGGAACAGACCACCCAGCACCACAGCCTGATCATCCTCGGCTCCGGCCCGGCCGGTTACACCGCCGCCGTCTATGCCGCGCGCGCGAACCTGAACCCGGTGCTGATCACCGGACTGGCGCAGGGCGGCCAGCTGATGACCACGACCGAAGTGGACAACTGGCCGGCCGATCCGAACGGCGTGCAGGGACCGGAACTGATGGAACGCTTCCAGAAGCATGCGGAACGCTTCAACACCCAGATCATCTTCGACCACATCCATACCGCCAAGCTGCAGCAGAAACCCTTCCTGCTGGTCGGTGATTCAGGCAGCTACACCTGCGACGCGCTGATCATCTGCACCGGCGCATCGGCGCAATACCTAGGCCTGCCGTCCGAACAGGAATTCATGGGCCGCGGCGTATCCGGCTGTGCGACCTGCGACGGCTTCTTCTATCGCGGCCAGGACGTCGCGGTGGTGGGCGGCGGCAACACCGCAGTCGAAGAGGCGCTGTATCTCGCCAACATCGCCAAACACGTGACGCTGGTACACCGCCGCGACACCTTCCGCGCCGAGCGCATCATGATCGACCACCTGATGGAAAAGGTGGAGGCGGGCAAGATCTCTCTGCAACTCGACTCGGTGCTGGACGAGGTGCTGGGCGACGCCAGCGGCGTGACCGGCATGCGCGTCAAGAACGTCAAGACCGGCGACAAGCAGGACATCGCGGTCAATGGCGTGTTTATCGCGATCGGCCACAAGCCCAACACCGACCTGTTCACCGGCCAGTTGGAGATGGACAACGGCTACCTCCGCACCCGTGGCGGCAACCAGGGCAACGCGACGGCGACCAGCATCTCCGGCGTGTTCGCCGCCGGCGACGTGCAGGACCAGATCTACCGCCAGGCCTGCACCAGCGCCGCGACCGGCTGCATGGCCGCGCTGGATGCCGACAAATATCTCGCCTCCTTCGGCAAGATTTGAAGACACCCCAAAACGAACTCTTGCCTGACGATGCCGCGTTGTTCCGCGCGGCCGTCGGCGACGTCAAACCGCTGCCGGACCAGAACCGCATCGTCCCGCAACGTCCGCCACGCAGGCCGCTGTTGCGCGACACCACGATACACGAAGCCATCCCCGACACGCTGTCGGACTTCGTCTCCGGCGAGCTGCCGAACGAATACCTCGGCAACGGCCTGTCGCGCATGATGCTGCGCAAGCTGCGCCGCGGCCACTGGCCCATCCAGGACAGTCTCGACCTACACGGGCTGGACAGCGATGCCGCGCGCCGGCTGTTGCAGGAGTTCCTGCATGCGGCGAAACAGAACGGGCTGCGTTGCGTGCTGGTGATACACGGCAAGGGCATGAACAGCCCCGACGGCGAAGCGGTGCTGAAACGGCGCACCCGCCATTGGCTGATGCAGCATCCGCAGGTGCTGGCCTGGTGCGACGCGCCGCTCCGGGACGGAGGCGGTGGCGCCGTGCTGGCGCTGCTGAAGACCGCTTGATGAACATGCTAGACTGCGCCCAAGCTTTGACACGGAGGCACACCGCGATGAAAAGACTGCTGTTCGCCCTGCTGGTACTGACCACGGCCAACGCCGACGCCGGACTCAACAAATGGATCGATGAACGCGGCAAGGTGCAATATTCCGACCAGCCGCCCGCAGGCGTGGAAGCGTCCGCGATGCGCGGAGCACCGGCCCCGGCCAGCGCACCCGCCGCATCGAAGAGCTACGTGGAACGCGAGGCCGAGCTGAAGAAGGCACGCCAATCGAAAGCCGAAGCGGCAGAAAGCGCTGCCCAGCAACAAGCCAATACCGAGACCGAAAAAGCCAATTGCATCGCCGCACAGCAAGCCCTGCGCTCGCTGCAGCAGGACGGTCGCATCGTCGAATACGACGAAAAGGGAGAACGCCGTTTCGTGGCGGACGATGAACGCTCGCAACGCATCGCCACGGAGAGACAGGAAATCGAAAAGTGGTGCAAATAGCCCGCCCGTAAGTATCTCCGTTATCCCGTTCGTGCGTATGGATTCGAACCGATCTACTTCTCACCCTGCAATCTCAGAATGATGGATGCGTTGGTTCGCTAGCGTACGGACTGGCGGCGACATTGCGCACAATCTCCAGTCCCTGCAGAACTGTTTCTGCAAACTCGACTGGAGATACCATCATGAACAAGAATCAAGTCCAAGGGGCAGTAAAAGACATCGCCGGCAAAGTACAGGAAGAGGCCGGGAAGCTGGTGGGCAGCAAGGAGCAACAGGTCAAAGGACTGGGCAAGCAAATAGCCGGAAAAGCCGAGAAGGCCTACGGCGATGCCAAGGAAGTCATCAAGGATGCAAACAAGCCTTCCTGAATCGCTCATGAAAAAACAAATGGTCGCCGTCGGCGGCCATTTTTTCGACTGCCCCTTTTCTCGACTGCCCGGCATGCCAGAAGATCGCGATGCATCAGGCATAACGTTTTCGACCCGATCGGAAAATCCATGTACAGCAAACCCGTCGATCAACTGATCCAGGTCATCCCCCACTGGGCATGGCGTCTGAAGATCGTGCTGGTCGAGTCGCTGCTATCCTGGCTGGATCATCGCGCATCCAGCAAAGGCGCTGCCTTGGCCTTTTACACCCTGTTTTCGATGACGCCCATTCTGGTGCTGTCCATCGCCTTCGCCGGCTATGTTTTCGGCGCCGAGGCAGCCCAAGGCGAGATCGTCGCTCAGGTGCAGGAACTGGTAGGACCGAATGGCGCACAGGTAATCCAGGCATTGCTGACCGCCGCGCGCGATCCCGAATCCGGACTGGTGGCGACACTAATCGCGAGCGCCTTGCTGCTGCTGGGTACCACTAGCGTATTCGTCGAACTGAAGGGAAGTCTGGATGAGCTATGGGGTATCGGCAAGCCTCGTCAGTCAACTTTCAGCGTACTCCTGAGAACCCGGCTCCTGTCCTTCGGCATGGTGCTCGTTCTGGCCTTCCTGCTGCTGGTCTCTCTGATCGTCAGCTCTGTGCTGTCCATGTTCGAACGTCATGCGGGCGGCGTCCTGGGCGGCTCTGCCGAAATGCTCACGACGATCACATCCCTCGTTTCGTTCGGCGTCATCGCCTGCATGTTCGCCGTCATCTACAAGACCCTGCCGGACGCGCCACTGACCTGGCGCGACGTCTGGATAGGCGCCGCCTTCACGGCGGGGCTGTTCAGCCTCGGCAAATATGTAATCGGCCTGTATCTGGGCAACAGCGGTGTGGCATCGAGCTTCGGTGCAGCCGGATCGCTGATCGCGTTGCTGTTATGGGTGTATTACTCGGCCCAGATTTTCTTTCTGGGGGCGGAGTTCACACGGCATTACGCACTGTGGTTCGGCAGCCTGCAGCACGAAAGGCGTCACGCCGAGGAAATGAACCGTATCGCCGTGCGGCCGGAGGCAGAATGAAGCCAGACCTGGATTCCAGGCGCGAGCGAAATCGCCAGAACGGAGAATATCCATGAACAAGACCATCACCAAAGGAACCAACCCCTCCCGCAAAACCGGCCTCTCCGGCACAGGCAAAGTTCGATGCCTGACATGGCTAGCCATGCTGATGTGCGCGAGTCCCTTCGCCCTCGCCGAGGATCAAACGGCCTGCCCCGGCATACACGTGAAGATTCTGGACATCAACAACAGCAAGGGGACGGTAGCCTGCGCGCTGTTCGAATCGCCGACGGGTTTCCCCATCGAATATCTGAGCTATGCAACCAACATCATGGTGATCAAGATACGCAAGACGCAGGCGCGCTGCGACTTCATGGACATTCCGCCGGGAACCTATTCGCTAGCCGTCATTCACGACGAGAATATGAATGGGAAACTGGATACCAACTGGCTGGGCGTCCCCAAGGAAGGCTACGGTTTCTCGAACGATGCGACCTCCTTGCTAGGCGCTCCTTCTTTTGCCGCCGCCAGTTTTCGCTATGAAGGACAAAACCTGGAGTTGCATCTCAAGCTGCATTACTGAATATTCGTTACAGCGAATCAGGCGACGACTTGCTCGTCGCGCATCCGTAGCGCTTCCTCGATGTCCACCGCGACGACCTTGGATACGCCCTTCTCCTGCATCGTCACGCCGACCAGTTGCTTGGCCATTTCCATGGTGATCTTGTTGTGGCTGATGAAGATGAACTGGGTATGCTGCGCCATGCGCTGAATCAGCGCGCACAGGCGCTCGGTGTTGGTGTCGTCCAGCGGCGCGTCCACCTCGTCGAGCAGGCAGAACGGCGCGGGATTCAGCTGGAACAGCGAGAACACCAGTGCGATCGCGGTCAGCGCCTTCTCGCCGCCGGACATCAGATGGATGGAGCTATTCTTCTTGCCCGGCGGCTGCGCCATCACCTGCACGCCGCTGTCGAGGATCTCCTCGCCGGTCAGCACCAGCCGCGCCTCGCCGCCGGCGAACAGCACCGGAAACATCTCGGACAGGTGCTGGTTGACCTTGTTGTAGGTATCCATCAGCAGGTCGCGCGACTCCTTGTCGATGCGGCGAATGGCGTCTTCCAGCGTCGCCATCGCCTCGTTCAGGTCGGCCGCCTGCGCATCCAGATAGGCCTTGCGCTCGGTCGCGGCCTGCAGCTCTTCGAGCGCAGCGAGGTTCACCGCACCCAGCGCCTCGATGTCGGCGACCAAGCGATTCAACTCGTTTTGCAGTGCGGTCGGCTTGTTGTTGCCAGCCTCCAACAGCGGCTGCAAGGCCTGCTCGTCCACGCCCTGCAGCTGCTCGGCCCATTGCTCGAAATGCAGCCGCGCCTCCTGTTCCTTCAGCGTCAGCTCGTTGAGCTTCTCGCGCAGCGGATCGAGCTTGTGCTCGCATGACAGCCGCTCCTGCTCCAGCTTCTGCAGCTCGACCGTAGCGTTCTCCAGGATGTTGCGCGCCTCGGCCAGCGCCTGCTCGTAAGCCTGACGCCCGTCCAGCGCGGCCTGCAACTGCTGCTGCACGGCCTCGTCCTCGCTGCCCGTCAGGTCCTCGTGCAACTGGCCCAGGTTCAGTTCGAACTGCGCCAGCGATTCGGCGAGCTGCTCGGTGTTGTGCTGCAGGTCGGCGATCTTCTCGGTGCAGGTCTTGGAGAAGAAGCGCGCCTCCTGCAATGCATGCTGCGCCTCCTGCGCGCGGCTGCGCTGGTCGCGCAACGTCAGGTCCAGCGTATTGACCTGGCGCTGCGCGTCTTCCACCTGCGAGTGGAACTCGAAGATCTGCTCGCGCAACAGCGCCATCTGCTCGTCCGCTTCGGATTGCTGGCCCTGCTCGCCCATCATCTGTTCGGCCAGTTCCTGCATCTCCTGCTCGATCTGCGCGGCACGCTCGGCGGTACGCTCGTGCGCCTGATTCAGTTTCAGGATCTGCATCTGCAACGTATGCAGGCGCTGCTGCAATTCGTTGCCTGCGGTGCGCAGCGGCCCGATCTGGCTCTCGATTGATTGATATTGCTGCTCGGCCTGCGCGACCTGCTCGCGGGTGTATTCGACGCCACGGTTCTGCTCTTCCAGCTCCTGTTCCAGCTTCTCGATCTCGCGCTGTCGCGCCAGCACACCGTGCAACTGGCTGTCCGGCGCATGGAACAGCACGCTGCGCGCGCCGACCAGATGGCCTTGTTTGGTGACGAACCAGCCGCCCTGCGGCAGTTGCGAACGCTGCGCATAAGCCTCAGCCACGTCCGCGACCGCATACACATGGGTCAGCCAGTCGCGCATCGCGGGCAGCACCTGCGCATCCTGGCATTGCACGTAGTTCAGCAGCGGCGTCAGGGCTTCGACAGGCTCAGCCCGAACGGAAGAAGATGTTTCAGACGCGAACAGCGCCAGCTTAGCCGGCGGCGCATCGCTCCATGCGGCGGCATCGTCCAGCTGCGGCATCGCAATCGCGTTCAGTCGTTCGCGCAGCACCGCTTCCAGCGCGTCTTCCCAGCCGTCTTCGATGCGTATCGATTGCCACAGGCGCGGCAGGCGGTCGAGCTGGTGCTGCTGCAGCCAGGCGTTCAGTTTCTGGTCGTTGTCGATGCGCTGCTGCAGTTGCTGCAGCGCGGTCAGGCGCGCCTCGGTCTGCGCCAGCATGCGTTCCTGCTGCTGCAGCGAACCGCGCTGATTGCGGCGCTCGTTGTCGGCCTGCGGCAGCTGTTCCTGCAACTGGGCCAGACGCTCGACCTGTTCGGCGCGCTGCATCTCCAGCGCGGCCTGCTCTTCCTGCGCCGCCCGCAGCGCCTCGTCGTCGATGCGCGGCAGGTTGTCCTTTTCCATCAGCAGCCGCATGCGGCGCGACTCGAACTGCTCGATATTGCGCAGCACATGGCCGCGCTGGGTGTCGGCCAACTGCAGTTGCTGCTGCATCTGCAACTGCTCGCGCTGCAGCGCGTTGTAGCGTTCCTGTGCGACGCGCGCGGCGTCCTCGGCCTGCGGCAGGTTCGCCGCCTGCGCCTCCGCCTCCATCTCGGCCTCGGCCAGCTTGACCACCGCCGACTCCTGCTGACGCTGCCAGTGTTCCAGCAGCGTATGCACGCCCTGACGCTGCTGGCGCTGTTGCTCGATCTGGCGCTGGGTGTTGGCGATCTGCTGCGCGACGCGCTGGCGCTGTTCGGCGACATGCTTGATCTGCTGCTCCAGCCGCGCGATCTCCGCATTCACGGTGTACAGGTCACCCTGCTTCACATGCAGCGTGTCCGCCAGCTGGTAATGCCCGCTGCGCGTGGTCTCCAGCCTGCTCTCGATCTCGCGCAGCCGCGCTGTCTCGCCTTCGAGTTCGGTGCGGGTCTTCTCGGTGACCTGCACATAGCGCACACGCTGCGCCTCGGCCTCCTGCCGCTTCACCAGCCAGAACAGTTGCTGCGTGGTGTTGCGCTGCGCTTCCAGCGCGCGGTATCGCTTCGCGACCTCGGCCTGTTCGCCCAGATGCACCAGCTGCTTGTCCAGCTCTTGCAGGATGTCGGACACGCGCAGCAAGTTGTCGCGCGTGTCGCCGATGCGCAACTCGGTCTCGCGGCGACGGTCGCGGTATTTGGATACGCCCGCAGCCTCTTCGAGGAAAATGCGCAGCTCTTCCGGCTTGGCCTCGATGATGCGCGAGATCATGCCCTGCTCGATGATCGCGTAGGCGCGCGCGCCGAGGCCGGTGCCGAGGAAGATGTCGGTGATGTCCTTGCGGCGGACATGCTGGTTGTTGATGTAATAGCTGGATTCGCCGTCGCGCTGCAGCACGCGCTTGATCGAAATCTCGGCGTAGGTGGACCACTGCCCGGCGGCCTTGCCCAGCGAGTTATCGAAGATCAGCTCGACGCTGGCGCGCGACACCGGCTTGCGCTTGCTGGAACCGTTGAAGATCACGTCCTGCATGGTCTCGCCGCGCAGCGCCGAGGCCTTGGACTCGCCCAGCACCCAGCGCAGCGCGTCGATCACGTTCGACTTGCCGCAACCGTTGGGCCCGACGACGCCCACGATCTGTCCCGGCAACGGAATGTGCGTGGGATCGACGAACGACTTGAAACCGGCTAATTTGATCTGGGATAAACGCATTAAACGGGACAACGTTTTATAATGCGGGCCATTCTAGCGGTCATGGCGAACCAAGTCACCCCCATCCGCCAAGTCCGCCCCTCTCCCCCGCCCTCTCCCGCAGGCGGGCGAAGGGAACAACGTGTCGCTCTGCGACGATTACATTTAAATTGAACCCGACAGGCAGACCAACATGAGCACAAAACCCCTGAAAACACTGGAAACTTTCCCGAACCCGAACCCCAAGCGCGACTACCATATCCATATGGAGATCCCGGAATTCACCTGCCTGTGCCCCAAGACCGGCCAGCCGGACTTCGCCACGCTAATCCTCGACTACATCGCCGACCAGCAATGCGTCGAACTGAAAAGCCTGAAGCTCTACATGTGGTCGTTCCGCGAGGAAGGCCACTTCCACGAAGACGTCACCAACCGCATCCTCGACGACCTGGTCGCCGCGACCCAACCGAGATTCATGCGCCTCACCGCCAAGTTCTACGTGCGCGGCGGCATCTTCACCAACGTGATCGCCGAACACCGCAAGGAAGGCTGGCAGCCCGCGCCCTTCGTCGAACTGAGCCAGTTCGGAACACAGTCGAATACGCGGGGATAACAGGATGGGCACTGCCCGACCGCCGGGGTTGCAGTCCGACATCCACCTCCAGCTATCAGACAGAGTTGGTGTCTAAATTAACGTAGAACTTGGAGTTCCACATGCGCTTGATTTTCTCTTCAACACTTATGTCCGTTTTAGTGTGCTTTAGCTTGGAGGCGTCTGCTCAGTGCTGGCCTCCCGGACGTAATCTTTCTGCAGTTGAACTTACGGCTTGCTTTATGGCGGAGTATCAGAGGTGCGAAGAACAAGTTCCTGGTTTCAAAAATCAGGCGGCTAAGGGCATCGACAAATTCACTAACCAGCCCAGATACAGAGAGATTGCGAAGTCGAAGGATTTTGATCGTTTCAGGCAAGAAGCATATAACAACCTCGCTGGTCAGCCCGTTTCGAGTGGATGTAGTTCGAAACTTGCCTATCTGAAAAAAGGCATGTTCTAACTCACAACGTTAAAGGGGCAGCTTCGCAATATTTTCCCGCCACACCCTCTGTCTGTCAGCGCGGCAACAGCCGCGCTGACATCGAATAAAAAGCCGTGCGCGCAGCGCACACAACACCAGTTTTTCATTTCCCCTGAGAGCCGCCGAGTAGCACAGGCTGGTCAGGGGTAGTCGGCGAGGACTGTTTGAGCGCGAAGCGCGAGTTCCGCAGCCGCCTGACCGGCCGAGCAACGCAGGGAACCGCGCAGCGGCGGCGAACCGGGGTCGCCTTCTTCTTGGTTACTTCTTCTTGGCGAAGCAAGAAGAAGTGACTTGCTGTCGGGCAACCCCCGACGGTTTTGAATTTGTTTTATATACGCCTCAGTGACGCGTATCGCTCCCCGCCACAGGAACATCTGCCGCGAACAACTGCGCCGCATCGACCGGATCGAATTCGTAACGGTGGTTGCAGAACTCGCAATGCACTTCGATGACGGGCCGTTCGGACAGCGCTGCCTCAACCTCCTCCGCCCCCAGCATCCGTAGCATCTGCGCGACGCTGTCGCGCGAACAGGAACACTGGAAGGCGACCGGCTGCGCCTCGAACAGGCGCACGTCCTCTTCGTGATAGAGCCGATGCAGCACTTCCTGCGTGGACAACCGCATCAGCTCGCCATCCTGCAGGGTCGAAGCCAGGTGGGTCGCGCGCGACCAGGCATCGGCATCGTCCTCCGCCTGTTCCGGCAGCTTCTGCAGCAGCATGCCCGAGGCCGCATGCTCGTCAGCCGCCAGCCACAGCCGCGTTTCCAGTTGCTCGGAGCGGGTCATGTAGTTCTGCAGGATCTCCGCGACGGTTTCGCCTTCCAGCGCGACGATGCCCTGATAGATCTGCCCCCCGTTCTTCGGATCGAGCGTGATGACGAAGAGTCCGTCGCCGACGAGTTCGGGCAGGCTGCCATGCAAGGGGCCTTCCCACTTCGCCGTCGCGCGCAACTTCAGGTCTCCCGTGCATTCCACCACCAGCAAGCGGATCGCCCCTTTGCCCTGGATCTGCAGCACGAGCGAACCGTCCAGCTTGAGCGTGGCCGCCAGCAGCACGGCCGCGGCGCACAGTTCGCCCATCATCCGGTGCAACAGCGGCGGATAGTCGTGGTGCTCCAGCACGCTACGCCAAGCGGTATCGAGATGGACGCGCTCGCCGCGGATCGGCGCATGTTCGAACAGGAAACGGTGCAGGGAATCAGGCTGGATTTTCATGGGGCGCGATGATAGCACGCGACGTTCGGCCATTCCCCACCCCGCCGACATCACGCGCTCCCGTCGCAACATATCGGTAACAAATCCGTAACCTTCCGTTAACCCGACTGAAATATTTCATCGCTATCCTGCGGCGCAATTCCATCCAAGGGACTTGCCGCCATGAAAACACTCCAGGACATACTCGCGCAGCGCGATCTCTCCGCCCTCTTCCAGCCGATCATGGACTTGTCCAGCGGCACGTTCCTGGGCTTCGAGGGACTGATACGCGGCCCGGCGAACAGCCCGCTGCATTCGCCGATCAACCTGTTCGCCGCCGCGAAACAGCAGGGGCTGTCGCTGGAAGTGGAGATGCTGTGCCGCCAGGTGGTGCTGGAGTCCTTCGCCGCGCAAAACCTGCCGGGCAAGCTGTTCCTGAACGTCAGCCCGGAAACCCTGACCCACCCCAGCTTCAAGAATGGGCAGACGCTGGGTTATCTGGAGAAACTCGGCATCGACCCCAAGCAGGTCATCATCGAGATCACCGAGAACCAGCCGACGTTCGATCTGGACGGCATGCGCAATGCGCTGCTGCACTACAAGGAAATGGGGTTCCAGACCGCTATCGACGACCTCGGCGAGGGCTTTTCCAGCCTGCGCTTGTGGTCCGAGTTGCGCCCGGAGTTCGTCAAGGTGGACATGCATTTCGTGCAAGGCATCAATGCCGATCCGCTGAAGCAGCAGTTCCTGCGCTCCATCCAGCAGATCGCGCAAAGCGCCGGCACGCTGGTAATCGCGGAAGGCATAGAGACCGAGGCGGAGCTGAAGACGGTCTGCGACCTGGGCATCGCGTTCGGCCAGGGGTATTTCATCGCCCGCCCCAATCCCACGCCGTCGCTGATCGCCCCGGTCGAGGTCAGCGCGGCGCTCAGCCTCGCCCACGCACCGCGCCATGCGGCCAGCCAGATCGTCGCATCGCGCCACATCAGCAGCGAGAAGCTGTTGCGCTACGTCGAGCCCGTCCATCCGGAAACTCCCCATGAAAACATCTTCAAGCGCTTTTCGGAGGACGCCAGCCTGCGCGCCATCCCGGTAGTCAAGAACGGCCTGCCGGTGGGACTGATCGAACGCCAGAAATACATCGCCTGCTTCGTCCAGCCCTACCGTCACGAACTGCTTGGCAAGAAACCCTGCACCACCTGCATGGGCGGCGCGCATTGCAAGGACATGTCGGATTCCTGCATCAATGCCGCCCCGCTGCTGGTCGAGAAATCCACGCCCATCCACGAGCTCTCCGAATTCCTGACCGCGTCGGAAAGCGATCATTTTTCCAGCGGCTTCATCATCACCGAGCAGGGGCGTTACATCGGCCTCGGCAATGCACTGGACCTGCTGCGCGAGATCACCAAGATGCAGATCGAGAACGCGCGCTACGCGAACCCGCTGACGCTGCTGCCCGGCAACGTGCCGATCAACGAGCACATCGAGCACCTGCTGCACAGCGGCGAGGCATTCACGGTGTGCTATTGCGATATCGACCATTTCAAGCCGTTCAACGACGTATACGGCTACCGCAAGGGCGACGAGGCGATACAGTTCACCGGGCGGCTGCTGAACTGGGCCTGCGATCCCCGGCTGGACCTGCTGGGCCACATCGGCGGCGACGATTTCATCATGATCATGCGCAGCCCGGACTGGGAGAAGCGCTGCAACCAGGCGCTGACCTCGTTCGCCCACACCTCGTCGGTGCTGTTCGAAGATGCGCATCGCGCCATCGGCGGCTACCTGAGCGAAGACCGGCAAGGCCGCATCGTCCAGCATCCGCTGCCGACGCTGTCCATCGGCGTGGTCTGCGTCGCACCCGGCGCGTTCCGCTCGCACCATGAGATATCCGAGGCAGCCAGCGTGGCGAAAAAAATGGCGAAGAAGACACCGGGCAACAGCCTGTTCGTAGAGCGGCGCGAAACGGCCAAGGCCGGTTGCGAGCCTTTGCTCAGCGCCGCATAAGAATCCCATCCGGAGAAAATAGACATGTCGCTACAAGCACAACTCCGACTGATCGCCACGATCACGGCCCTGAGCCTGCTGGCAGTCATCCTGTTCAGCGTCGTCCAGCTGGGCATGCTGCGCAGCGAGTTCTCGCAATACCAGGCCAGGCAGACTTTCGCCGGCAATCTGGCCCAGATCAAGAGCATCTCGCTGGCGGTATCCCGCTCCGATCCCATCCTGGCGGAGACCGAGACCGCTCTCGCCGCCGCGAACGAAAGCATCCATGCGCTGCATCAGGGCGCGACCGCGGCAGTTCCCGCGGAGATCGACGGCGAACAGCTGAAACAGCTCGTCGCGGCATGGGACGAGTACGCCAAGGGATTCGACGGCGCGATCAAGATCGCCACCACCAGCCCGGAAGATGCACTGCAGATACCGGACGCGCTCTATCAGATGCATCTGGAACCGATGATCGCGAGCATCGACCAGCTGGTCGCTCTCAACCGGGATGGGGAGACGCAGGCCAGGGAGAACATCGGCCGCGCCGTCGGCAATATCCTGTGGATCATCGTATTGCCGCTGATCGCCGCGGCAATGATCGTGATCGCCTTCCAGGCCGTCTTCAACAGCAGACTGAAGAAGCGCATCGACGGCATCGTGGACATCATCGCGCACTTGAGCGCGGGAGACCTGAGCCATCGCCTGCCGGAAGGCCCGTCGGACGAGATCGGCCTGATGGTGAGAACCATCAATGGGTTCATCACCCGGATCGAGTCCGTGCTGCACGATGTCAACGTCTCCGCCGATAGCTCCAAGCTCACGGCCAACAAGGTCAATGCGATGACGCAGAGCGTCAGCAGTAACGCACAGACACAGTCGGAAAAAATCTTCGGCGTGATGTCCGCCATCGAGAAGATGGGCCACACCATCACCGAGATCGCGGGCAACGCGATCCATGCCGCGAACACCGCCAAGACCACCGGCACGAAAATTAACGAGGTGAGCATCGCCGGACAAAAGACATCGTCGCTGCTGCAGCACCTGGACACCACCGTGGAATCCTCGGCGCAGACGATGAAGCAATTCGACGCCACGCTGCAGCGTATCGGCAGCATCAGCGAGATCATCAAGGACATCGCCGAACAGACCAACCTGCTGGCGCTGAACGCGGCCATCGAGGCAGCCCGCGCGGGCGAGCATGGCCGCGGCTTCGCCGTCGTGGCAGACGAGGTGCGCCTGCTGTCCGAACGCACCACCACATCGGCCAAGGATATTTCCGGCCTGCTGAACGAAGTCCAGAAATCGTCGCGCGAGGCGATCTCTTCCATGGATGCGACTCGCAGCAGCGTACGCACCGGGGTGGAGCATGGCGAAAAAATTGCCGCGATACTCGCCGAAGCAGAGGCTTCGATACAGAACGTGGCGGAAATGATGCAGCAGATCGCCCTCGCCACCGAGACGCAATCCCGTGAAGGCCGATTGATCTCCGGACATATCGCGGACGTGACCGATATCACCACGTCGACGACCAATGAGATCGAGACGACCCGGCACGAGATGGCCGGTCTGGCCCATGCTTCCGAGATTCTGCAGCAGATGGTTTCGCAGTTCCGTCTATCGACCGCGAGGAACATGGCATGAGCGGGCGGGCGCTGTTCCGGGGCGCCCGCCTCGCCCTGCATCTTGCCTGCGGAATGCTGCTGGCGATCCCCTATCCCCATCTGACGCAAAGAAGGCAACGCCGCCTGTTGAAATTCTGGAGCAGGCGACTGCTGTCCATACTCAACGTCGGCATCAGGGTCGAAGGCACGCAACCCGCGCGCGGCGAAAACGCCTGCCTGATCGTAGCCAACCATATCTCCTGGCTGGACATCTTCGTGCTGAATGCGATCCAGCCGACGCGCTTCATCGCCAAATCGGAAGTGCGCGACTGGCCGCTGATCGGCTGGCTATGCCGACGCACCGGCACGATCTTCATCGAACGCGCGATACGCCATGACGCTGCCGCGGTCAACCGTCGCGTCGCCGCGCTGTTGGAACAGGGCATCTGCGTCTCGCTGTTTCCTGAGGGCACTTCCACGGACGGCCGTCAGGTCGGGCACTTCCACTCCGCGCTGATCCAGCCGGCAATCGACGCCCATGTCCGCCTTTGCCCTATCGCCTTGCGCTATCTGGACGGGGACGGCAATCTCAGCGACGCCCCCGCCTATATCGGCGAAATGACACTGTTCGGTTCGATATGGCGCATCCTGCGCAGCCCGCGTTTCGACGCCTTGCTGGTATTCACCCCTGCGCTGGCGACTGCCGTAGAGAACCGCCGGGTACTGGCGCGCACCGCGCAGGAGGCCATCGCGCAGGTACTCGAGAGCGCAGCAATGCCGCTACCGCAATCGGCCAGCAATACGCAGATGCTGCCGACGGCAGCGACCCCGTCCTAGACATCTCGCAAGACCGGTTCGCGGAACCGGCGATTTCACACTTCCTTCATATTCCCGTCATCACGCCGCAACAGAGTCTCCCTAAGCTGCCCGCATCTACAATCCAATCCGGAGGATGCAATGCTGGAACTCAACCGACAGCCACAATCCGCTGTTAGACATCGCCTCATCACCAGCCTGGCGCGCAACGACGACGACGTTCGGGAAGCGCAACGACTGCGCTACAAGATATTCGCCGAAGAAATGGGCGCCAGCCTGCCCAGCGCGTCGGAAGGCATCGACCGCGACATTTACGACAAATACTGCGAACACCTGCTGGTACGCGAGTCCGACGACAACCGTGTGGTCGGCACCTACCGGATACTTCCGCCCGACCAGGCGCAAAAGATAGGCGGCTATTACGCACAGACCGAATTCGACCTGACCCGGCTGCTGCACCTGCGCGAGCGCATGGTTGAGATCGGACGCGCCTGCGTGCACCGCGACTATCGCGACGGCGCGACCATCACCCAGCTGTGGGGCGGCATCGGGCAGTACATGCAGCAAAACCGCCAGGAATACCTGATCGGCTGCGCCAGTATCAGCATCGCCGACGGCGGCCATGTCGCCGCCAGCCTGTATCGCAAGCTGCACCGCATCTACGGCGCGCCTATCGAATACAGCGTATTCCCACGCAACCCGCTGCCGCTGGATGCGCTGAATTCCTACCTGGACGCGCCCATCCCACCGCTGCTCAAGGGCTATCTGCGCCTCGGTGCGTGGATCTGCGGCGAACCGGCCTGGGACCCAGACTTCAACACCGCCGACCTGCTGATCCTGCTGCCGATGTCGCGCATGAGCAGCCGCTATGCCAACCACTTTCTCAAATAGTCGTCGCCAAACACCTTCGATTTTCAACCCCATGGAAAGGAGTAGTTGATGGAATTGCTTTCGGTTCTGCCGTATTTGTTCGTCATCGCTCTCATAGTGATGATCGGCTCCATAATCTTCAGGCATCCCGCAGAAAAATTTCACCGGGCAGTTGCCGAAGGCGCGATATGGGGCGTCTCGTCCATCTTCGCATTCGGCGCCGAGATCCTGTTGCTGGCCCATCTCTGAGCGCTCATCCACCCTGCGTTTCTCTCGCCATCTCGGATGTCACAAATCCGTCATTTTTCCTTAACCAAATTTTCACATTCGCCGCATAGGATGCGCGGGTCGCATTAAGGCGGCTTTTAAACTACTGGAGAAAACACAATGCAAAAGAAACTGATCGTCGTCGCGCTGGCCGCAGCCGCCTTCTCGACATCCGCACTGGCCGACACCGGCAATGTGAGCGTTTACGGCAAGGCAGACCTGTCTTACGACTTCATCAACACCGGCACGACTGCAGCAGGAGCAGCTGGCGTCAGCAAGAACGCCGTGTCCAGCAACGTATCCAAGCTGGGCTTCAAGGGCTCCGAAGGCCTGGACGACGGCCTGACCGCAATCTGGCAGATCGAGCAGCAGATCAACATGGACGACACAGGCGGCAACTTCGGCACCCGCAACACCTTCCTCGGCCTGAAGAGCGACAGCATGGGCACCGTGCTGATGGGCCGTCACGACACACCGTACAAACTGTCCACGCGTAGCCTGGACGTGTTCGGCGACAGCATCGCGGATAACCGCGCCTTGATGGGTGGCGTAACCGCCCAAGCCGTCGATTCCGCTGTCTCTGCTTTCGACGGCCGCCAGCCCAACGTGATCGCCTACCTCACCCCGAACATGAGCGGCTTCAGCGGCGCGATCGCCTACGTCAATCTCAACGAAGCCGCTGCCGCCGCCGCCGTTGCGGGCACCGCAACCGGAAAAGCCAGCGCATTGAGCCTGTCTGGCTCCTACAAGGCCGATGCCTTCTATGGCGCGCTGGCTTATGAAGAGCACAAGCTGGAAACTGTCGCAGCTGGTGCCAAGGAATCCGCATGGAAACTGGGCGTAGGCTATGACATCGACGCACTGGGCCTGGGCTTCGTCTACGAAAAGACCAGCGACAATCTGACACCAGTAACCGCCGCCGATCTCAACGGTCACAACGCCTACTATCTGTCTGCCAAGTACAAGATGGGTATGAACGCGGTCAAGGCAGCCTACGGAAAGTCCGGCCAGTTGGGCGCCAGGATCAACACCGGCGCGAACCAGTTCTCGCTGGGCTACGACCACGGCCTGAGCAAGCGCACCAAGTTGTACGCGATTTACTCGCGCATCAGCAACCAGGCTGCTGCCGATTACGGCTTGAGCCAAAGCACTGCCGGCGGTGTAAGCAGCCGCGCAGGCGTGGGCGCTTCGCCTTCCGTGTTCTCGTTCGGCATGCAGCACAACTTCTAACCTGGCCCCGCCAGTTTGAAGCGACGAACGGGCATCCTCGGATGCCCGTTTTTTATTTCACCCTGTACTAAATAATCGTCATCGACAATGGAGCAAAAATGGAAAGCCCATACAAAGGCAAGACCGGATTGAAGCGATTGTGGAATGCATTCGGCTATTCGCTGGCCGGATTCCGCGCCGCCTACAAGCATGAGGACGCCTTCCGCCAGGAAGTATTGCTGGCCGCCGTGCTGATACCGCTGGCGCTCTGGCTGCCGGTCGGCGCGCTCGCGAAGGCGCTGATGATTGCCAGCGTGCTGCTGGTGATCATCGTCGAGCTGCTCAATTCCGCAATCGAAGCTACGGTGGATCGTATCTCGCTGGATAACCACGCGCTGGCCAAGAGAGCCAAGGACATCGGCAGCGCCGCCGTACTGGTCAGCCTCATCAATACCGCTGTGATCTGGGGGCTTATGCTCTGGTGATGGCTCGCCCCGCTTCGCCTCCGGACAGGCCGCGCAACAGCGTCACGATGACGTCACATATTCCTCTCACAATGAGCGCCGGACAATGACGTCATCAAACTCGGCAAACCGGGCGCGAAGCAATGGACTACAAAATATGGAGACTTTCATGATGGATGCCGCAGCAACACCGGCGGGGACTCGCATCGAGGATGCGGTGCTCCACTGCGAAAGAAATATATTGGGCGGTTCCGTAGCCAGTTGCCTGACGAGGTCCAATGCATGCAAATGGCGATTGAACTTTGCCGATATGCTGTTGTGCAGACATCCCTGCACCTCGCGGGCAGAAGAATAGATCGTTTGGATACAGCGAGCCCCCCGGGCTCTGCCGGAGGACTCATCAAGGTTTGACCTATGCGGGCGTCGAGCCCAAGGTTGTGTTTGCGCGGCCCTGCATTAGCCCCCCCCTTTGCAAAAGGTGGTGGGGGGATTTAAGAGAGGATGATGCGCCACGATTTCAAATCCCCCTTACATCCCCCTTTTCCAAAGGGTGAAACAGTTGGCGATGCCGCCTTGCGCGGATCACTGACTCCTCCCAGGCATCAAGCCCCGCTGCCCAGAATAGAAGGCGGAGCGGCGTCCGGATCAATCGCCCAGCAGCCGGACGATCTCAGACTCGGCCGCGCTCCAATGTTCGGCCGCATCGCCCTGGAAACCATTGCGCTCGGCGATGAAATAAGCGGCAGTTTCTATCATGCGGTAACGATGCTCGGACGAATAATCGGCCGCAGCCGGTTTGGCTTGAGCAGCGCTCCTGCTTCCGGCACCCGCAGCATTTTTTACGATCTTCTTCGCCACGACCGGCTTCTCTTTTGGCGTCTCAATCACGCTCGTCTTTCTCGATGCGACCTTCTTTACGGTATCGACGACTGCCTGGGCGGCCTTAACCGCCGCTGTCTTGCCTGCTGCAACCTTGCCTGCTGCCGGTTTTTTCGATGCTGCTTTCTGCTCTGCCATATTGCTCTCCTTGATTGCACAAAATCCTATGACTGCCTATATCCATCCCAACCTGCATGCAGGCCTTGCCTGAAACTCACTCATTGCACCGGCTCCGGAATATGCGAAACGGACAGCCGTCGCAGCATCGGTCGGCGCTTGACCTGGTGTCCGCTCATGCGCTCCAGCACACCGCTCAGGAATTCGACGGTCTCGACGATATACGGCCCCTTGTTGAGCATGACGCATTCCGCGCGTATCGCCAGCGCGGCGTCCGATACCTCGGCACGCGAAGGAATGCCGTTCTTGGCCATGCTCTCCAGCACCTGGGTCGCCCATATCACCGGGATATGCGCGGCTTCGCACAGCCAGAGTATTTCTTCCTGCACCTCGGCCAGACGCTCGAATCCGATCTCGACCGCGAGATCGCCGCGCGCCACCATGATGCCGACCGGCGGCCGGCAATGACTGGTCAGCAATATCATCGGCAGATTCTCGAATGCCTGGCGCGTCTCGATCTTGAGTACCGTTCCCAAATGACTGGCACCGACCTCCTGCAGTTGGCGGTGCAACGCCAGCACGTCCTCGTGCGTCCGCACGAACGACAGGCCGACCACATCGACATGGGATGCCAATGCGCGCAGATTCAGTGCGTCGGCTTCAGTCAGCGCCGGGGTGTTCAAATCGGTTTCCGGCAAATTGATACCCTTCTCCGCACGCAGTTTGCTGCCATGAGGTGCGGCATGGGTGATCTGCACGGTAATGGTCATGCCATCATTGGCCAGCACCGTTCCGCCTATCTTGCCGTCGTCCAGCCATACCGGCTGACTAGGCCTGGCCGCATCGAACACCGCACTCAGCGTGCAGGGGATACAAGCCGGCCGCAACAGTTTGCCGTGATCGTCGTATTGCGCCAGAGCGCCCGGCTTCTGGTCGCGCGTGAGCACCAGCTCGTCGCCGACCTTGAGCAGAATCGGCTGGAATACTTCCGGCAACCTGGAGACTTTGCCCTGCACCAGCAGATTTTCTTTGCGGTAGAGCTTGCATCCCGCACCCTCGGCGATAAATGCATGCTGCTGGCAATGCGCCAGCCAGGACGAACCGGATTTTTCCATCGCAATCAAGGTGCGCGTCGAGCCGCGCGTGTCGTCGATCTCGATGACGTCGCCGGCACGCACCGCCCGCAGCAGGATTTCATCCATCGGCAACACGCCGTCCACCTCGAGCGCCGGTTCTTCGCGGTGGCGCTCCGGGGTGAGCCATATCTTCGCGGGGGCTGTGACCCATCCGCGGACGTCGCGCTTCACCTTGAATTCGGCCAGCCGACCGGCCGCACCGATCTCACCCGTGCGCAGCTTGGGTCCGGCGAGGTCCGCATACACCTTGCAGCTGCGCCCCAGCGCCCGTTCCGCATCGCGCAGGTGCCGTATCATAGCCAGCCATGCATCAGGGCCGTCGTGGGCGCAGTTGATGCGCATGATGTTCATGCCGGCCGCCAGCAAGTCGTGCACCAGACGCTCATCCACGGCCGCCTCCGACGGCATCGTCACCATGATGCGGGTGGCGTGCTTTTCCGAAGGCATTCCCAGCAAAGCGATGGCATGGTCGTTCAGGCACACCCCGCCGCTGCGGATATCGATGGCCGGTGCCAGGTCGCGCCTGCTCCTCGGCAGCCCGGCCAGCGCATGCAACGCATCCAGCACCGCATCGATACTGCTCAGGGCATGCGCCTCGGCCCGCCCGAGCCTGCTGAGGCCGAGCAGCGCCAGATCCTGCTGCAGGTCGCGTATATCGCTCTGGCGCAACGCAAGGTAGTGGAGCAAGTTGCTGGCGCTGGCTTGATACAAATGATCGATGCAATCCAGCTTCGCTCGGTAGTCATGCTCCATCGAAACGGCGGCATCCCGCAATCTTTCCAGCGCGGGGATCAGTTTTTCGGTGATATGGCGTTTCGGCAAGCGCATGGCTTTCGGAGCTTTCTATTCCATCGAATAGCGCCAGACTAGCCGACGAATACTACAGTTACATGTCAGCCGAATCGCCTCAAAGCGACAACACACGCTGCTTCCCCCTTTGTAAAAGGGGGACTGAGGGGGATTTAAAAATGGGGATTAAATCATCCTCCCGCAAATCTCCCCTCGCCCCCCTTTCATAAAGGGGGGAATGTCCGCTATCTCTTCCATTTCACATGACTGCCGTATAGGTCAAACCTGGGTTAGTCCACCGGCATAGCCGGGGGCGAGCACTTCACAGAATTAATAAATTATTCAAGAAAACATCATCAATCCGTCACAGTGGCGCGACAGGATGTGCGCCATGAATACACCAGACCGCACTGCTCAAGCGCCATTGCACATCGCACTGGTAACCGAAACCTACCTGCCCGAGGTGAATGGCGTCGCCATCACCATCGGTCGAATGGTGGAGGGGTTGATCAAACGCCGACACAAGGTCCATCTGATCCGCCCGCGTCAGCACAAACAGGATCTGCCTCATCGGACAGGACTGTTCGAGGAAACCCTGGTCACAGGGATACAACTCCCCGGCTATCCCGAACTGAAGGCCGGACTTCCAGCGAAGAACAAGATGCTGCGCCTCTGGGAACAGCAGCGCCCGGACATCGTGCATATCGCCACCGAAGGCCCGCTGGGCTGGTCTGCCTGCTCGGCCGCGCTCAAGCTGGGTATCCCCATCAGCACCGATTTCCATACCAACTTCCACAACTACAGCCAGCATTACGGCGTGGGCTGGCTGAACAAGCCCATCGCTTCCTACCTGCGCCATTTCCACAACCGCACCGACTGCACACTGGTGCCGACTTCGGCATTGCGGCAGGAGTTGCTGCTCACTGGGTACAAGGATGTGAAAGTAGTTTCGCGCGGCGTCGATGCGGAACTATTCCATCCATCCAAGCGCAGCACGGAGTTGCGTCACGCCTGGGGCGTCGGGGACGACACACCGGTCGCGATACTCGTCAGCCGTCTCGCGGCGGAAAAGAACCTGCCGGTGGCGATCCAGGCATTCGAGCAGATGCGCGCAACCCGTCCGGATGCGAAGCTGGTAATGGTCGGCGACGGCCCGGTGCGCGCGGCGCTGGAGAAACAGCATCCGCATGTGATCTTCGCCGGTATGCGCACCGGCGAAGAGCTTGCCGCGCATTACGCCTCGGGCGATATCTTCCTCTATCCCAGTCTGACCGAGACATACGGCAACGTGACCGTGGAAGCGATGGCCAGCGGCCTCGCGACCATCGCCTACGACTATGCCGCCGCGCGCCAGCATATCCGCCACGAAGTGAACGGCTTGCTCGCGCCGTTCGACGACACCGCCGCATTCATCGCCCAGGCCAACGGCTTGGTCGCCGACATGGAACGCATCCGCCGCATCCGTCTCAGTGCACGCCAGACAGTGGAATCGCTGACCTGGGATCACATCATGGGACAGATGGAAACGGTGCTGACAGACCTCGTACGCACACCGGGAGGAAAATATGTCCAAGATGAGCTTTCCGCTGCAACAGATTAATCGGTGGGACGTGGAACTCTGCCAGTTCTGCAACCGGCAGAGCCGTTACCTGTCGGTGCGCAACCTGTTCCGCATCGCAAGCCGCCTGGGCGATGGCGTGTTCTGGTATGCGCTGATGGCGGCATTGCTGCTGCGCTACCAAAGCGAGGCGCTGCCCGCCGTGTTGCACATGCTCGCTGTCGGGCTGGCTTGCACCGTTATCTACAAGCTGATCAAGGGCAAGACCCTGCGCCCGAGACCGTTCAACGTTTACCCCAGCATCGTCTGCGTCGGCAAGACGCTGGATCAGTTCAGCTTCCCTTCCGGTCACACGCTGCACGCCGTCGCGTTCAGCATCGTCGCCGTCGCCTACTTCCCCGCGCTGTTCTGGCTGGTCTGGCCGTTCACCATGCTGGTCGGGATGTCTCGCCCCATCCTGGGTTTGCACTATCCCAGCGATGTGCTGGCGGGTGCGATACTCGGCGGCGTCATCGCCGTCCTCTCGCTGCACATCTAAGACGCCGGAACACGGCTGCGGGTCCCGGTCGTCCTTTTAGCTCCCGCCGACCCATTCCCTTAGTTCATGCAGCAACCGCCTGTTCGAGTACCTGCTCGCAGTCATTGAGCATTTGCGAGAGCGCTTCAGCCGGGATCGGCCGACTGAAGAAGAATCCTTGCACGTAGTCGCAGTCGAATTCGCGCAACCGGGCCAACTGGTCGGCGGTCTCCACGCCTTCGGCGATCACCTTCAGGTGCAAGGCATGCGCCATCGCCACTATCGCCCGGACGATCTCGATGTTTTCAGCGGTCACGCCCGGCCCGCTGACAAACGATTTGTCGATCTTCAGGATGTCCAGCGGAAAGCTTTTCAGGTAGCTCAACGATGAGTAGCCGGTGCCGAAGTCGTCCACCGACAGGCCTATCCCCAGCGCTTTCAGTTCGCGCAGCATGCTGACCATGTCCCCGCTCTTGTCCATCAGCATGCTTTCGGTCAGTTCCAGTTCCAGATAGCCGGGCTGCATACCGCTGGACGAGAGCGCCTGCATGACCGTCTGTTTCAGGTCGCCATGCTGGAACTGCACCGCGGACAGATTGACCGCGATGCGTAGCGGCGCCAGCCCGGCATCGCGCCATGCGACATGCTGACGGCAGGCCGTGTGCAACACCCATGCGCCTATCGGTTCGATCAGGCCGATGCGCTCCGCCAGCGGAATGAATTGATCGGGCGGGATCATGCCGCGCTCGGGATGCTTCCAGCGCAGCAAGGCTTCCACCCCGACGATGGCGTTATCCGACAGACGGATCTGCGGCTGGTAATACACCTGCAGCTCTTCGCGCTCCAGTGCATGCCGCAAATCGTTTTCCAATGCCAGCTTCTGCATGGCGCGCGAATTCATGTCCGGACTGAAAAACAGGAAGCTGCCGCAACCGTTATCCTTGGCCATATGCAGCGCCGAATCGGCATTGCGCTGCATGATATCGACTGACTCTCCGTCGTCCGGATAAACCGCGATGCCTATCCCGGCGGAAATGAACACCTCATGCTCTCCGACGCGGAACGGCAATGCCAGCGCCGAGAATATCTTGCTGCACAGCACGACGACATCCTGGCTGGATCGGATGTTGTGGGCGAGGATCAGGAACTCGTCGCCGCTGAACCGCGCCACCGTGTCGGCATCGAAGCATATCTCCTGCAAGCGGCGACCGATCTCCTTGAGCAACAGATCGCCCATTGCATGCCCAAGAGACTGATTGATGTCGTTGAACCGGTCCAGTCCCAGATGGAGCAGTGCGAACCGTTCGATGCCTTTCCGCTCCGCCAGCACGAAGACCTGCTGGAGACGATCTCGGAACAGGCTACGGTTGGGCAATCCGGTCAACATGTCGTGCTGGGCGATAAAGGCGGCATGCACTTCCACGCTGCGCAGCACGGTAATATCCAGCGCAGTGCAGGCTATGTCCCTGGGTGCGCCCTGCGCGTCGTATATGGGTTCGATGGTGATGTCGTAACAATACGGACGGCCGGAATGCTGGATCGTAACTTCGCCATGCCGGGTGGTTCGTTCCTGCATCGCAGCCTGCTTCAGGCTGGCGAGTTCGGCAACGGCCTCGTCGCCGAACAGCTCTGCATCCGTCTTGCCCATCATCTCTTCCGACGAAAAGCCGCAAAATGTGTTCAGCACCCATGTGTACCGCAATCCTGCGTCCTGGCTGAATATCGTCAGCGGCGTATGGGCCATCACCCTGCGCAGATGTTCCGTACTGTTCCATAGCGCCTGTTGCACGCGCTTGATCTCGGTAAAATCGGCGATCAGCAGCATCGCCCCGCCGATCATCCCGCTCGCTTCGCGCAACGGGGTCGCCGAGACATGCAGGCATATGTCGAGTTCGCCTATCCGTTGGACCAGTTCGTACTCGGTGTATTGCTCGCCGCTCAGTACGCGCTCGATCAACTCGTGCAAACGAGAGCCCTCGATAGCCAGATGCTGCACGAAGTCGCGCCCGCGCAATTCCTTCTCGCCTTGCCCGAATATCTTTTCCGCCGCGCGGCTCCATAGGCTGACCCGCCCGCTGCTATCGAGTGCGACGATGCCCAGCGGGGAGGCATTGATCAGGGTATGCAGGCGCTCTGTGGTCTTCTTCAGGTTTTCCCTGACCTGGCTATGGTCGGAACGCTGCCTGAATACGACCAGCTGCATGGTTTCCTTTTTCCAGCGTATCGGGATGGCCTGCATATCGACCGAGACGAGCTTGTCTCCACCTGCGGCGATTTCGATTTCGGTCACCTCGGAGGAAGAGGGATTGAAGGCGAACTGCTCCCCCTCCATATCCTTCGCTTTCTTGCGATGAAACAACTTGCTTGCCGCCTTGTTGGCGTAGCGGATGACGCCTGCCTGATCGACCACGAGCATGCCGTCGAGATTCTGCTCCATCAGTTCCGCATATAAGTCCCGCAGTTCGCTGTCTTTTTCCTTGCGATGCAATACGGACAGCAAATCGTCGAAGAGCTTCCTCTGCTTACCCATGGCCGCCGCCTTCCTGCATCTCGATCACCACCAATGAAATATCGTCATGCGGCTCGATACCGTCGAGAAATTCCAGCACATCGCTCCTGATGCCGTTCAACAGGGCGCCGCTTCCTGCACAATGACCGACGGCCTCGATCAAACGCGTCTCGCCGTACATTTCCGCCTGCGCGTTATGCGCCTCGATCAGCCCGTCGCTGCACACTACGACTGCACTGATCTCCGTCAGATCGTGAACGGCTGTCTGTGCAAAAAGCTCTTCCGGCGGAAGGATGCCTAGCGGCAGGCTGCTGGAAACCGCCCTGTTTTTCAACCGACCCTCTCGGTCGAACAGCAGCACAGCCGGCACGCCGCCATTCCAGATTTCGGCTGAAGTGTGATCCTTGTTGATGCTGAGCAGCGTCGCCGCGCAGAACATTCCGGTCGGCAACAACTCGTACAACTTGCGATTGATTTCCGTCACGATCTCGCGCAGGCTCAGTCCTTTGCGCGACATCGCAAAGAACGCATCGGATGCCGGCAACGCGCCCACCGCAGCCGAAAGCCCATGCCCGGTAAAGTCCGCGACGAATGCATGCAGCCGCCCATCCGGCGTACGCTCGTAGATGAACAAATCTCCCGAGAAGCGCCCCGCCGCCAGGCTCCAGAACTCCAGATACTCGACTTGCTCGCGCTGCCGTTTGGTAATCACTTCGAACATGTGGCGCGACAGCCGGATTTCCTGTTCGATGTGCGTATGGCTGCGCAACAAGTGGTGGTGATGCGCCTGTTGCCGCTGCAGCAGATTGAGCTTGGCCTGCAGGGCCTCGCCATCGAACGGCGGCAGCATGAAATCGTCCGCGCCGGATTCGAGCAACTCCTTCCATGCCGCATGATCGCCGACGGCCAGCAACAGCAGCACGGGTATCCTGCAGGTCTGGTCTTCCAGCTTGAGTTTACGGCACGCTTTATAGCCGGATTTTTTAGATAATCCCGCCGCATCGATAATGATCAGGTCCGGCTTTTTTTCCTTGGCCTGCGCGACGGCATCCTCCGCCGCAGACGAACTGACAATCAAATCCGGATCGGACAATTTCGCCAGCATTGCCGCCATTGCGCCGGTTTCGTTTTCCACCATCAGTATATTCATGACGAAGCCCCTCCTTGTAATGCCACTTCCGGGTAATGACGCTGGTTGACGTACAGGCTGTTGCCGCGCAACTTCTTGGCCATCTTCTTGGACTCGGTCGCCACCACGGCGATTTCCTTGTGCGAACCGAATGTCCTGGGCTCGACGATCACGGCGCCTATCGACAGCGACACCAGCGTGTGAAACTCCTTTTCCCCGCGGCGGTTCTCGGCGATATATCCGCCGCGCTCGACATCGCTCGCGCTGAAGAACGTTTTGACTTCGTTTTCGAATCGCTCCAGCATGCTGTTGCAACGCTCTTTCCAGTCTCGGCTGCGGAACAGCGCAATGAAATCGTCGCCGCCGATGTGTCCGACGAAGTCCAGGTCCGTCTCGCTTAATTCGACGATGATCTTGGCCGTCATCTGTATCACCGCGTCGCCCATGCTGAACCCGTAAACATCGTTGAACGGCTTGAAGTTATCGAGATCGAAATAGGCCAGGCAGAACGGCTCATGGCTCTGCAGCAAGCTATCCACTTCGTCGTCGATACACCCGTTGCCGGGCAAGCCGGTTAGCGGATTGGCGTAGCGTGCCGACTGGATCTGCATTTCCGTGATCTCATGGATCAGGTTCTGGCTGGTGCCGACCCCCAGATACTGTCCGTTGTCGGTAAAGATGAACCCCATCGAAATATGCCGCTGATCATCCGCCAGCAAGCGGCTCAGCTCCTGGATGGATATATTCTTGTCCACGATCAACGGCTCCGGGTCCATGAACGTAGTGCATGGCTTTTTGCCGTATAACTCGCGCTGATAAGGCCTTGCGTAGCGGTTGATGAATACCCCGCGATTGATCAGCCCGATCGGGATATTGTTGTTGGTCACGGCCACCAGGGTGATCTGCGGATTCTTCTCGAACAGGCTGAACACATCTTCGTTGCAATCTTCCAGCCTGAAGCACGGCACGCGCTCCAGCAGTGCGCGCTCTATCCGGTTGCGCTCCCCGCCATGCTTGGGGTCGTTATGGTTGAGCGCATCCAGAACATCCCGCGAGATCCTGCGCATCGGATTCTTGCTTGCCCGCGCCACGAAATCGCCCATGCCGAACGGAATCCCGATCTCGTTCAACAGCAGCATTTCGCTGCGCGTATCCACGCCGGAGGCGATCAGGCGGCAGCCAGTGTTGCGCATGAGCTTGTGCAGCGCCTTGACCAGCTTGAGCTTGCTCGGCTCCTTGTCGATGTCCTCGACCAGATAGCGATCCAGCAATACGAACTCCGGCAGCAGCTCATTCTTCTCTCCGGCCTTGTCCAACACGGCAGATATCTCGTCCACCGCAACGGCGTAACCGCGTTCGTTGTAACGGGCCAGCAGCCGCTGTAGCAGCCCGTCGTTGTCCTCGAGGCGCGCGACAAAGCCATTGAAGAAAAGCACCACTCTGGATGGATCGATTCCGGATTGCTGAATCAGCTTGTCGATCTTCACGTCCTTGAGCTTGTCGACATAAGAATAGACGCTGATATCCAGTCTCAGGAACAGGATGCCCGGCAGCTTGCTTTCGACAAACGTGCGCAACACCACTTCCAGACAGTGGTTCTCCAGCTCGATCAGCTGACCGCACTCCCATGCCGCCTTGTATAGCCTTTCGGGCGAGCACAGCAAGTCGCCGGAGGGACCGCGGACGCTGCCCACATAGCCGAATATCTTGCCGGAATCCAGCCAGACCAATGGCTGATAGGTGGCCGAGATCAACTCGCCTTCGATCAGCGCGGGTACCGTCAATGCGGTTTCTGAATCGTCTTTAGCCATTTTCAGGGAAGCCCCGGTATAGGCGAGAAAGGGTCGCCGAGACACAGCATAGGGAGACTTCATTTCAGCCGGGTTACGGCGATGCAACTCGTTGAAGACCGATATGAGCGTTCTTAATTCTGAAACAAATCGGGACTAGGATCGGGTCGCCGATTCGACTCCGGTTCAAACACGCACAACAGGCGAGAGACCAATGAATACATTCGAAAAAATGACACTCATATCAAACGATTTCGACATAGCGGCACTCTTAAAGGACGAATCTTCCGGAACCACCTCGCTCGAAAACGACCTCACCGACCACCTGACCAATGCCGTGGGCAAGGATCATCTGGCGGCCACCGAACGGGACTGGTTCTATACCGCGGCCTATGTGGTGAGAAACCGGCTGATCAACAGGCGCATCGAAACCAAGCGCAATTACCAGAGCCACGACGCGAAGCGGATTTACTATTTCTCCATGGAGTTCCTGATGGGGCGCACGCTGATGAACAGCCTGCACAATCTGGGTTGCGAGCAGGATTATCGCGAGGCGCTGGACAAGCTGGGCATCGATCTCGACGAGATGAAGGAGATCGAACACGATGCCGCGCTCGGAAACGGCGGACTGGGAAGGCTGGCCGCCTGTTTTCTCGACTCCATGGCCACGCTCAATCTTCCCGGACACGGTTTCGGCATCCGTTACGAATACGGCATGTTTTCGCAGCGCATCGAAGACGGCCGACAGATCGAGCAACCCGACAACTGGTTGCGCTACGGCAACCCATGGGAATTCCCGCGCCCGGAAGTGCTTTATCACGTCAAATTCAACGGCAAAGTCGTTACGCACAACGATGAACTCGGGATACAGAAACACCATTGGGTGGATTCCGACGATGTACTGGCCATGGCCTACGATACGCCGGTTCCGGGCTACGACACCCGGACAGTCAACAACATGCGCCTGTGGTCTGCCCATGCGACCCGCGATTTCGACTTGCGTTATTTCAACGAAGGAAATTACATCAAGGCCGTAGAGAAGAAGAACGCGTCGGAAAACATCTCCAAGGTGCTGTATCCGGACGACTCGACCGCAGTCGGTCACGAGTTGCGCTTGAAACAGCAATACTTTCTGGTATGCGCCTCGCTGCAGGACATCCTCTCGCACTACCAGCGATTCCATCGGAACCTCGACGAGTTCGCCGACAAGATCGCCATCCAGCTGAACGACACGCATCCCTCCATCGCCATCGCCGAACTGATGCGCGTGCTGGTGGATCTGCATCACATGGAATGGGATAAAGCCTGGGACATCACCACCCGCACCTTCGCCTACACCAACCACACCCTGATGCCCGAGGCGCTGGAAACCTGGCCGGTCGGGCTGCTGGAACGCATCCTGCCGCGCCATCTGCAGATCATTTACGAAATCAATCACCGCTTCCTGAAGGATGTCATGCACCGCTATCCGGGCGACACCGACATGCTGCGCCGCATGTCCATCATCGACGAGAGCGGAGACAAGCGCATCCGCATGTCGCATCTAGCCATTGTCGGCAGCCACAAGGTGAACGGCGTGGCGCAGATACACACCGAGCTGATGAAGCAGACCATCTTCGCCGACTTCGACCGTTTCTATCCCAGCAAGATCGTCAACATGACCAACGGCATCACGCCGCGCCGCTGGCTGAGTCAGGCCAATCCGCTCTTGTCGGCGCTCATCACCTCGCGGATCGGCGATGGCTGGATCAAGGACCTGAGCCAATTGAAACGCCTGATCCCGCTGGCCGAAGACGCCAGCTTTCGCATGGAGCTCTCCGACATCAAACGCACCAACAAGGAACGCTTCGCCGCGATGCTTCAGCAGCGGCATGGCATCTCCATCAACGCCGACTCGCTGTTCGATGTCCAGATCAAGCGCATCCATGAATACAAGCGCCAGTTACTCAACGTCCTGCATGTGGTGACGCTGTACAACCGTATCCGCAAGGGAGAAGACACCGTGCCGCGCACCGTGATCTTCGGCGGCAAGGCGGCACCCGGCTACGCGATGGCCAAGCTCATTATCAAACTCATCAACGATATCGCCGACATCGTCAATAACGATCCCGTCGCCGCCAATCGCCTTAAAGTGGTGTTCATCCCCAACTACGGTGTGACTACCGCAGAAAACATCATTCCCGCCGCAGACCTGTCGGAACAGATATCCACCGCAGGAACCGAAGCCTCCGGCACCGGCAACATGAAACTCGCACTGAACGGCGCGCTAACCATAGGCACGTTGGACGGTGCCAACGTCGAGATCATGCAGGAAGTCGGGGCCAACAACATCTTCATCTTCGGCCTCAACGCACAGGACGTCGAAAGAACCAGAGCAAACGGCTACCGACCGCTCGATTACTACCATGCGAACAACGAACTGCGCGAAGTGATCGACATGATCGCCGCGGGCTTCTTCTCTCAGGATGAGCCGGGCAGATTCAGACCGATAGTCGATGCGCTGCTGGCACACGGAGACCATTACCTGCTGCTGGCCGACTATGCGTCCTATGTCTCATGCCAAAAGGACGTAGAATCGACCTACAGGCATCAGGACGAGTGGCTGAAGAAAGCCATACTGAACATCGCCAACATGGGAAAGTTCTCCAGCGACCGGACCATCATGCAATATGCCGAACACATCTGGGGCGCGAAACCGTTTGCCCCCTCACCGAACAAGTCAACCACCCGAATCTAATCCGGAGAAGAACCATGAGCATCGCACTATCCCAGGACGAAATTGCAAAAATCGACGCCTACTGGCGCGCCTGCAACTACCTCGCTGCAGGCATGATCTATCTGCGCGACAACCCGTTGCTCAAGGAGCCGCTGAAGCTCGAACACATCAAGAACCGATTGCTCGGACACTGGGGCGCGAGCCCCGGCCTGGCGTTCACTTATATCCACATGAACCGTCTCATCAACAAGTACGATCTGGACGCTATCTTCATGGCCGGCCCCGGCCACGGCGCGCCCGGCGTATTGGCCCCGGTGTATCTGGAAGGCCGCTACAGCGAGGTGTATCCCAACAAGGGCGAGACCATCGAGGGCATGCGCCAGTTCTTCAAGGAGTTCTCCTTCCCCGGCGGCATCGGCAGCCATTGCACGCCGGAGACCCCCGGCTCCATCCACGAAGGCGGCGAACTCGGATACAGCGTGTCGCACGCGTTCGGTGCGGCTTACGATAATCCAGATTTGATCGTGACGGTTGTGGTCGGCGACGGCGAATCCGAGACTGCGCCGCTGGCGACGTCGTGGCACTCCAATAAATTCCTCAACCCTATCCGCGACGGCGCGGTGCTGCCGGTGCTGCATCTGAACGGTTACAAGATCAACAACCCGACCATCCTGTCGCGCATCTCGCACGAAGAGCTGGAGAACCTGTTCAAGGGTTACGGCTGGACGCCGTATTTCGTCGAGGGTAGCGATCCCGAGACCATGCATCAGGCGATGGCCGCGACCATGGAAGCCTGCGTGCTCGAGATTCGCCGCATCCAGCAGGAGGCGCGCAGCAGCGGCAAACCGATCCGCCCGCGCTGGCCGATGATCGTGCTGCGCTCGCCCAAGGGCTGGACCGGCCCGAAGGAAGTAGACGGCAAGAAGGTGGAAGGTTTCTGGCGTTCGCACCAGGTGCCTATCGGCGACGTGAAGACACCAGAGCATTTCGCCAAGCTGGAAGAGTGGCTCAAGAGCTACAAGACGGAAGAACTGTTCGACGAGAACGGCACGCTGTTGCCCGAACTGAAGGCGCTGGCTCCCAAGGGCAACCGCCGCATGAGCGCAAACCATCACGCCAACGGCGGCCAGTTGCGCCGCGCGCTGCACATGCCGGATTGCAAGGACTACGCCATCGAAGTGACAAAGCCGGGTACGACCGTAGCCGAGAACACCCGTCCGCTGGGCAAGTTCCTGCGAGACATCATGCGCGACAACATGACCAACTTCCGCGTGTTCGGCCCGGACGAGAACAGTTCGAACAAACTGGACAACATCTACGAAGTCAGCAAGAAGACCTGGCTGGCCGACTATCTGCCAGAGGATGCGGGCGGCGGCGAACTGTCGCCGGACGGTCGCGTGATGGAAATGCTGTCCGAGCACACGCTGGAAGGCTGGCTGGAAGGCTATCTGCTGACCGGTCGCCACGGCTTCTTCTCCACTTACGAAGCCTTCGTGCATGTCATCGACTCGATGTTCAACCAGCACGCCAAATGGCTGGCGATGTCCAAGGAAGTGGCTTGGCGCGCACCGGTGTCGTCGCTGAATTTGCTGATCACCTCCACCGTGTGGCGGCAGGATCATAACGGTTTCACCCATCAGGACCCCGGCTTCCTCGATCTGGTCGTCAACAAGAGCCCGGAAGTCACGCGCATCTACCTGCCGCCCGACGTGAACTGTTTGTTGTCGGTCGCCGACCATTGCCTGAAGAGCACCGACTACATCAACGTCATCGTCTGCGATAAACAGAAGCACTTGCAGTTCCTCGACATGGATGCGGCCGCCAAGCATTGCAATAAGGGCATCGGCATCTGGGACTGGGCCAGCAACGACCAAGGCTTCGAACCCGACGTGGTGATGGCCAGCGCCGGCGACATCCCGACCAAGGAAGCCTTGGCGGCCACCGTGCTGCTGCGCGAGAACTTCCCCGACCTGAAGGTGCGCTTCATCAACGTGGTCGATCTGTACAAACTCTCGCCAGCCAGCGAACACCCGCACGGCCTGACCGACCGCGACTTCGACAGCCTGTTCACGCTGGACAAGCCGGTGATGTTCAACTTCCACGGCTACCCCTGGCTGATCCACCGCCTCGCCTATCGCCGCAACAACCACAAGAATTTCCACGTGCGCGGCTACAAGGAAAAAGGCAGCATCAACACCCCGCTGGAACTGGCGATCCAGAACCAGATCGACCGCTTCAGCCTGGTGATAGACATCATCGACCGCATCCCCGCGCTGCATGTATCGGGCGCGCATGTAAAGGAGAAGATGCTGAACATGCAGATCGATTGCCGCAACTATGCGTACGAGCATGGCACCGATTTGCCGGAAGTGGATGGTTGGACTTGGCCTTATTGAGCTTGTAGCTTGTTGCCGGTAGCGGGTAGCCAAACCCGCCTTGCTACCGGCTACCGGCTACCCGCTACCAGCTATGAAAACCATCCTCACCATCAACAGCGGTTCGTCGTCGATCAAGGCCAGCCTGTTCGACGCGGACGGCTCGCGGCGGAATTTCCGTTACGAGCATCTGCGCGACCATGCACCGGCTTTCGATCAACTGATGAATGACCTGCACGGGCATGAACCCGACATCGTCGGCCATCGTTTCGTGCATGGCGGCGAGATCGTCGATGCCGCGCGGCTGGTGGATGCGGCCGAACGCACACGGCTGGAAGGCATCGTCCACCTCGCACCGCTGCATCTGCCGGGCAATTTGCTGGGACTGGATCTGTGTCGGCAGCGTTTCGATGTGCCGCAAGTCGCCTGCTTCGACACCGCGTTCCACAGCACCATGCCGGAATTGGCGAAGCGCCTGCCTGTCCCGCAGGAACTCGGCCTGCGCCGCTACGGCTTCCACGGACTCAACTATGCTTACATCGCATCGCGGCTGCCCGAACTTATCGGCGATGGTGCTAGAGGCAAGATCGTCGTCGCCCACCTCGGCAGCGGTGCCAGCCTGTGCCTGCTGGAAAACCTGAAATCGACGGACACCACGATGGGCTACACCCCGGCGGGCGGCATCGTCATGGGCACGCGCAGCGGCGACCTAGATCCTGGCGTGATGCTGGAACTGGCCAAACGCTATGACGCAGCCCAGTTGAGCGACATCGTGTTCCACCACATGGGATTGCTCGCGCTGTCCAACGGCGAGAGCAGCGAAATGAGCGAACTGCTGGTCAGCGACAACGCGCAAGCGAGATTCGCGGTCGATTATTTCTGCCGCGAGGTGCGCGCCGCCATCGGCAGCCTTGCGGCCAAATCCAGCGGCATAGACGCGCTGGTGTTCACCGGCGGCATCGGCGAACACGCCGCATCGATACGCCGCGAGATATGCCAACCGCTGGACTTCCTCGGTTTCTCGCTGGACGACGACGCCAACCGCGCGAACTCCCCCCGGATAGAAAACACAGACTCCAAACCCGTGCTTGTCGTCTCCGCCGATGAAGAGGCGATGATCGCCGACCTGTGCCGAGGATTCGCGCCCGCCTAGGCAACCTGAAAGCCCCGCCGGGCAACACCCCACCAATCGGCTAGCTAGCCGATTCGACTCAATAAGTACATAGGCCGGAGTATCTAGATATTCCAGCCTATTGACGCATTGAGGCGGGACGGGGAGACTGCCGGACGCTTGCGGGGCCAGTATCGATTCGCCTCCAAACTTACGAAGTTACAGGGAGAGTTTGACGTGGTGTTTTTGTCGAAAAAATCAGGGGGCGCAAAAATCCCGCCTCCCATAAAAATAATATGTTGCGCGATTTTCCCCAGATTGCACACCTCGAAGGTGCCTTTCATGGCATTTTTTAGGGTAGCTACTTTACGTTGAACTAAACCGCTACGCGGTGGCGCTCCGCTCCTCACCGTATTCTGCTTCAGCCTCCCAATTCCTCTTGCTGTAATTGACGTAAATATCTTCGATCCTTGATCGCGGGGGATGTCCCCGATCAGATCAAGGAGACGGAGATGAAGTCGTTACGTGAGCAGATGAGCGATGCAATGATCCTGCGCGGGTTTGCGGCGCGCACGCAAGAGTCCTACCTGGCGGCGGTGAGAGCCCTCGCGAAGCACTACCGCCGCTCGCCGGATTCGCTGACAGCGGAAGAGGTGGAGGCCTACCACCTGCATCTGATCGTCGAGCGCAAGCTCGCTTATTCCAGCGTGAACCTGTCCGCCTCCGCCTGTCGCTTCCTGTTCGACAAGGTGTTGCGGCGGCCGCAAGCCCGGTTCGACATCCCGATGGCGAAGGTGCCCAAGTCGCTCCCGTGTGTGTTGTCGCGGGACGAAGTGAGCCGCCTGCTCGCGGCGGCCCCCAATCCGCGCGCCCGCGCCTTGCTGATGGCGACCTATGCCGCCGGGCTGCGCGTGACCGAGGTGTGTTCGCTGCAACTGGCGGACATCGAGAGCGCCCCCGACCGGATGTGCATCAAGGTGCGCGGCGGCAAAGGCGGCAAGGATCGCTACACCCTGCTATCCCCCGTCTTGCTGCAAACTTTGCGCGATTACTGGCAGCTGTATCACCCGCGCATCTGGCTGTTCCCGAACAAGTCCGGCGCGGAGCCGATCTGCGCCACCCTGGCGCAACGCATGTATTACGCCGCGCGCGACCGCGCCAAGCTCGGGCACCAGGGCGGCATCCACACCTTGCGCCACTGCTTCGCCACCCACCTGCTGGAATCCGGCGTGGATATTCACACCATCCAGCGCTTGCTGGGGCACGGCCATGTCTCGACCACCATGCGCTATTTCCACTTGGCGCAAACCAAACTGACCGGCACCACGTCGCCGCTGGAGTTGCTCGACACCGCCCTGCGCTAGCCTTCATCGTGGCCCACGGTGTGGGCTTGGCCGACATTCTGCGCGACTACGGCCAGCCCTATCACGATTCGCACGATCTGTCCGTCGTCCAGGGGAAGGCGTGGCGGGCGATTGCCGCCTGCCGCACGCCGGCGCTGGGCGGGCATGTCGAGTGCTGCGACCGCTGCGGGGTGTTGCGCTATCAGTATCACTCCTGCCGCAACCGCCACTGCCCGCAATGCCAGACGCGCGCCAAGGAAGCCTGGCTCGCGGCGCGGCAGCGGGAGCTGTTGCCGGTGCCGTATTTCCATCTGGTGTTCACCTTGCCGCACGCCCTCAACGGGCTGGCGGGATGCGACTCGCGCGCGCTCTACACGTTGCTGTTCGGCGCGGCGGCACAGACGCTGAACGCGTTCGCCGCCAATCCGCGCTGGCTGGGCGGGACGCCCAGCTTTACGCTGGTGTTGCATACCTGGAAGCAAGACCTCGGGCGGCATGTCCATGTCCATGCGCTGGTGGCGGGCGGGGCGTTGGCGGCGGACGGCCAGTGGGTGGGCGCGAAACGGGGCTTTCTGTTTCCGGTGAAGGCGCTGTCGGGTGTGTACCGGGGCAAGTTTATGGATGCGCTCGATGCGGCGCGCAAGGTGGGTTGCCTGCACCACGATGCGGCACAGAGCGATGCGTCATGGCGGAGTCTCATTGCAGATTTGCGCCGCCATGACTGGGTGGTCTACGCCAAGCAACCGCTGGGCGGTCCGGCGCAGGTGCTGGAATATCTCGGGCGCTACACGCACCGGGTGGCCATCTCCAACGAGCGCATCCTCGGCATGGAGGGAAGCCGTGTGCGCTTCCGGGTGCGCGACTCGGCCAACGGCAACCGCAAGAAAGTGGTGCGCCTGGAGGCGGGCGAGTTCATCGGGCGCTTCATGCAGCACATCCTGCCCGGCGGATTCAAACGCATCCGCCACTACGGCTTGCTCGGCCCGGCGCACAAGACCGCCCATCTGGCCGCCGCCCGCGAGGCGCTGGCAGCGCCCCAGCCGGACCCGGTCGTGGTGGAATCGGTGGAGGCGTTCATGCGGCGGGTGGCGGGCATCGAGTGGCTAAACTGCCCGCACTGCCAGGAAGGACGGTTTGTGCTGGTGCAGGCAATCCCGGCACCCCTGCCGCGCGCCCCGCCCGGTAGATCGTCGTGATACTTCCCGATTCCCTCTCGTGCTTCTCTCGGCAATTGAACGTTCGCAACTGCCGTGGATGCGCTCGCCCATGCGGCATGAACGGCGCGGGCATGGGGCGGTTTGCACGGTGTGACGATGCCGATGCAAGCCACAGAATCACGCGAGGGCGTCCGATTCTTCCCCGCCAATTGCCGCACTCTCCCAGCGTGCGGTTGACGACCGACCGCAAAACCTTACAATCCCCATAGGTTCCGCTCTCCGAAGGTTCAGTCCAACGAGGTTTATCTGCCGCCATTACAAGTCGCGGGTTAAACGAGTTTGGGCGGGGCGGCAGATAAACGCTATTCGTTAGGCCGCACATGAAGAGCACCGAAATCAACTCGTTCGTCGATTTTATCAAGCACAGCGATGTGTTCGACTTGATTGCGCACCAAGTCATTTTCCGCGGGCAGCCCGTACAGGGAAAGTTGCTTCCCAGTATTGCGCGTAAAGATCCGTCGCTCGAAACAACGGCTACGGAGAAACGGCATCTCGATGAGCTGAAGTTGTTGGGTGCTTCATTTCTAGCTCCTGGTGAAACTGATCTCGATCTTCTGGTTCGCGCTCAGCACTTTGGTCTCCAGACACGCCTCCTCGATTGGACATCCAATTCATTGGCAGCGCTTTGGTTTGCTTGCGCCGATCCAAGCCCCGATGATGTCTATGTCTATGCATTAGAAGCAGACGACCTAATGCTGGATGGCTCAATCTATACGACTGACCCATTCAAAACCAAGAACACGAGGGTGCTTCGGCCGCGCCTGAATAATCCGCGCATCATCGCTCAGCATGGATGGTTCACGCTCCATCGCTACTCTGCGAAAGTTCGGAAGTTCGTACCACTTGAGCACAACTCCGAGACGAAGCATCACCTACATGAATTCCGAATCCCGAAAGGTCGACGCAAAGAGCTACTTATCGCATTGGATCGTCATGGCGTAAGCGCAAGAACTCTCTTTCCCGATTTGGATGGCCTTTGTCAGTACTTGAACTGGAAGCAAAGTGCGGCCTAACTCTGCGATGCAAGGGACGCTGCGCGATATAGCGTCGCGTAGCATCCCTGACCTTGAATGTTCGGCATCATAGGAAGCGCCATGCAGAAGCCATATACGAATCAACTCTCCTTAAACCACAAACACAAAGGCGTCCCTTATGGTGGGTCGGGCGCAATCCGTGAGGATGGAGATGCTAATTACGGATTCAAAGACATTAAGGGGAACGCCGCCCTATTGCTGGAAATTCCTGAACTAAAGCGAGATCGTGGCCTCATGAGCCTCGTTCAAGCAATTAACGCCCCGCACACAGGCTTACTTTCAATCGGTTGCGTAAGCGGCCCAGTCGAAGATGAAAACGGTTTCCGTCACAGCGGCTATATCGAGTTCTCTGTTAATTCGGTCTCAGCCATCGCCGATGCAAAAAACTACTTTCCCTTGTTCTTTCACTTCGATCGCATGCTGCATGAAGGCAACTTTTCAGGAAAGGTTGCCTTCGATTGGGAGCTTCAGCCGGTTACGTTTATTGATGCAAACGCCAATGGCTTTACGTGTTCAGTCATTGTGAACACGCATTACTCCAAGACAAAGGAAGAAGCAGGGGCAGCCTGGATTGAGGCGCTCGGCGTATTGCAGTACTTCCTGAGCAGCATTCCCCGCGAACACAACGATCTTATCTTCGGACAATGATGCCGCGAGGAAACCGCTGGGACAGACCACGGTTTCCCTGAGGGAGTAACAAGGGGCCGCTCCGACCTAACCCGGCCGCCCCCTACCCTTCGATGTTGTTGCCGTAAATCTCCCTTCCCGTCACCCCTGCACCGCATCGCCCGGCGCAGCCAGCAAGGCTGCGCCGGGTTCCCCGTCCAGCCGGAACAGATCCTGCGGCAACGGCATCCTCCCCCTGATCTGGTGCGGCGAACACAAACCGATACGCGCACGCGCGGCTTCCAGGCAAGGCGCTTCGGCATGCCAGATCGGCACCTCGCCGGACAGGATGCGATTGATGTTGCCCAGATTCCCCGCAGTTTCGCGCAGGTAATGGTTGAAGCGCTGACGCAGGCGATCATCCAGCAGCATGGCACCCCGGTAACAGAGTTGCGGCAAGCGGCTGGTGCGCAGCAGCGACTCGGCACTCGCCAACAGGCGCAGGCTGCGCCATGTCGCAGCGGGAGTGCAGCCGAAGTGGCTCGCCATATAGGCCGTCAGTTCATGGCGGTGCCCATTCATCAATTCGGCGGGCGTGACATACAGTTGCCGGCCGATATGGCAGTCCATCGCCCATTCCGCTGTCGCATGCGTCGCCATCGAACTGTTAGCCCACATTTCCTCATGCGCCGGGACGAAATGATTGTGCGCGATCACGTCGACCAGCAGGTGGCTGGTAAAGCCCAATGCCAGCGCATATTCCTCATCGCTCCGGGCGCTATCAATCAGCCTATGCGCCCGCTCCCAGCGATGGGTCTCTTTCAACTCTTCCGCCCCCAGGCACGGCCCGACCAGAGACAGGTCCGGCAGACAGGCACCGGCCAGCACCAGACGGGGACAGGCAGCCACGGCTCGGCGCAGGCGCGGATCGCTTAGCGGGATCGCCCATAGCAACAGCTGGGCGAAATAGACATGGGTATACAGGCCCCAGGCGTGTGCATCCGCGCTGCACAACAACAAAGGGATCAGCCAACGCCAATTTACAAGAAGGTTTCGCATGCGGGCAGTTTCCACACGCTGCATAACACTTTAGTGACGTGGAAATTAAATTACTGTGACAAAAGGATATTTCCGGGATATCCCGGTAACAAATCCGTCATGGTTGATGGATAGCATGGGCGGTCTGAATCCACTTGCCACAGGAGCCTAGCGAATGAACAGCAGCAAACATACATTGACGCAGTTCGACGACGAACTCGAGGCGGTCCGGGAACAGGTGATGCTGATGGGCGGCCTGGTGGAAAACCAGATACGGCTGTCCATGGAGGCGCTGGCCGAGAACGACGTCGCGATGATGGAACGCGTCATCGCGAACGACAGGCTGGTGAACGGCATGGAGGTGACGATAGACGAAAAGTGCGTCCAGATCATCGCCCGCCGCCAACCGGCGGCAAACGACCTGCGCTTGGTGATGACCATCATCAAGACCATCACGGACATCGAACGCATCGGCGACGAGGCGAAGAAGATCGCCCGGATGGGCATACAACTGTCGAACCGGGAGCATTTCCATGCGCCGCGCTATACCGAGATCCGGCACGCCGCCAAACTGGTGCTCGAAATGCTGCATCAGGCGCTGGATTCGTTCGCCCGGCTGGATGTGTCCAGCGTCACCCAGGTGATACGCCAGGACGAGCAGGTGGACAACGAGTTCCGCACCATCCTGCGCTATCTCGTCTCGCTGATGATGGAAGACCCCCGCACGATCACCAGCTCTCTGGAACTGCTGTTCATCGCCAAATCGGTCGAACGCATGGGCGACCACGCGCAAAACATGGCCGAATATATAATTTATATGGTCAAGGGGCGCAATGCACGCCATATCAGCGTCGAAGAGATCGAGAGCGAACTGCAACAGATCCAGGTGCAGCAACAGCCGAGTTATATATGAATTTCGTTTTAATTCAACGAGTTTTAACCTATTCAAAACCCGGACGAGCATTCGATCGAAAAGTGTAATAATCTTGTCATATAGCTCCCCTAATATGCGACTCGCAACGGAACATTGTTGATTTAAAGGGCTTCCCCAAAGCAACACAACCCAATGGAGACGACATGAACAGCAAGCTCAAGCAACTCATCATCGGCATCACCGCTGCGACCGCCATGGCCTATGCCGGCGCGAGCCTGGCCGCCGCGACCATCACCGGCGCGGGCGCGACCTTCCCCTACCCGATCTACGCCAAGTGGGCCGAGGCCTACAAGGCCAAGACCGGCGTTGCGATGAACTACCAATCCATCGGCTCCGGCGGCGGCATCAAGCAGATCACCGCCAAGACCGTGAACTTCGGCGCATCCGATATGCCGCTGACCGTGGAGAAGCTGGAAAAAGACGGCCTGATGCAATTCCCGACCGTGATTGGCGGCGTAGTACCGGTCGTGAACATCGAAGGCGTAGCTGCCGGCAAGGTGAAAATGGACGGCAATGTGCTGGCCAACATCTATCTGGGCAAGATCACCAAGTGGAACGACCCGGCGCTGGTCGCGCTGAACAAGGACGTCAAGCTGCCGGACGAAAACATTACCGTGGTGCACCGTTCCGATGGTTCCGGCACCACCTTCATCTTCACTAACTACCTGTCCAAGGCCAGCGCCGAGTGGAAGTCCGTCGTGGGCGAAGGCACTGCGGTTTCCTGGAAAGCCGGCACCGGCGGCAAGGGTAACGAAGGCGTAGCCTCTTACGTACAGCGCATCAAGAATTCCATCGGTTATGTGGAATATGCCTACGCGCTGCAGAACAAGATGGCCTATGTGCAGATGAAGAACCGCGACGGCAACTATGTCGAACCCAGCGACGTCACGTTCAAGGCTGCTGCCGCGAACGCACAGTGGGACAAGGCTCCCGGCTTCTACGAGATCCTGACCAACGAGCCGGGCAAGGACAGCTGGCCAATCAGCGGCGCAACCTTCATCCTGATGCACAAGATGCAGGAAGATGCCGCAATGGCCAAGGAAGTCCTGAAGTTCTTCGACTGGGCCTACACCAATGGCAGCCCGATGGCAGCACAACTGGACTATGTGCCGCTGCCGGAAAATGTGCAGAACCTGATCCGCAAGGCATGGAAGAGCCAGATTCGCGACGCTTCCGGCGCTGCAGTGACGAAATAATCGGTTTCGTTAGGCTATAATCGCGGGGGCTCCGGCCCCCGTGATTTTGTCACCCCAAGAATTATTTGCCACAGAGAATAACCAACCATGCCAACGATGTTATTACGCGAAGCCAGTCTGAAACGACAAACGCTATTGGATATGCTGTTTCGCGGTATCACCCGCGTTTCCGCGTTTGGCGTACTGGTTCTGCTGGCCGCAATCATCGGCTCGCTGGTGATCGGCAGCATGCCGGCCATCGAGGCATTCGGCTTTGGTTTCCTGACCAGTCCCGATTGGGACCCGGTCAACGATCAATTCGGCGCGCTGATTCCCATCGTCGGCACGCTAGTCACTTCCGGCATCGCCTTGCTGATCGCGATCCCGGTCAGTTTCGGCATCGCGATCTTCCTGACCGAACTCTCGCCGCGCATCCTGCGCCGCCCGCTGGGCATTGCGATCGAGTTGCTGGCAGGCATCCCCAGCATCATCTACGGCATGTGGGGGCTGTTCATCTTCGCCCCGCTGTTCGCCGACCATGTAGAACCCTGGCTCAACGACAATATCGGCCCGATGCCTTATCTCGGCCCGTTCTTCATCGGCCCGCCCATGGGCATCGGCATCCTGACCGCCGGTATCATCCTCGCGATCATGGTGATCCCCTTCATCGCCTCGGTGATGCGCGACGTGTTCGAAGTGGTGCCCACGCTGCTGAAGGAATCGGCCTACGGCCTGGGCGCGACCACCTGGGAAGTGATGTGGAAAGTCGTGCTGCCCTACACCCGCATCGGCGTGGTTGGCGGCATCATGCTGGGACTGGGACGCGCACTGGGCGAAACCATGGCCGTCACCTTCGTGATCGGCAACGCCCACGAGTTGACCAAATCGCTGCTGATGCCGGGCAACAGTATCGCCTCGGCACTGGCCAACGAGTTCACCGAAGCTTACGGCGACCTGTACACCTCCGCGCTGATCGAACTCGGCCTGATCCTGTTCTTCATCACCTTTGTGGTGCTGTCGCTGGCGCGCTACATGCTCTATAAACTCGAACAACGCGAAGGGAAATCAGCATGAACATGATGCCGTCCCTCTACACCCGCCGCCGCGTCATCAATGCGATCGGCCTCACCGTCTCGCTGCTGGCGATGGGCTTCGGCCTGTTCTGGCTGATCTGGATACTCTGGACGCTGCTGGAACACGGCCTGTCGGCGCTGACCCCGATGGTCTTCTCCGAGATGACCCCGCCGCCCGGCAGCGATGGCGGCTTGCTCAACGCCATCGTCGGCAGCCTGATGATGTCCTTCGTCGGCGTCATGATAGGGACGCCTATCGGCATCCTGGCCGGCACTTATCTGGCGGAATTCGGCCAGCGCGGCTGGCTGGCGCCGATCACTCGCTTCATCAACGACGTGCTGCTGTCGGCCCCGTCCATCGTCATCGGCCTGTTCGTCTACGAAGTCTATGTCGTGCATGTGAAGCATTTCTCCGGCTGGGCGGGCGCGCTGGCGCTGGCCATCATCGTGATCCCCATCGTGATCCGCACCACCGAGAACATGCTGCGCCTGATCCCGAACACGCTGCGCGAAGCGGCCGCGGCGCTCGGCGCGCCGCAATGGAAGGTCGTCAGCTTCGTCACGCTGCGCGCCGCGCGCGCCGGCATCATCACCGGCGTGATGCTGGCTGTCGCCCGCATCAGCGGCGAGACCGCCCCGCTGCTGTTCACCGCGCTGAATAACCAGTTCTGGAGCAGCGACATGGACCAGCCCATGGCCAACCTGCCGGTGGTGATCTTCCAGTTCGCGATGAGCCCCTACGAAGACTGGCAGAACCTCGCCTGGGCGGGCGCATTGCTGATCACGCTGAGCGTACTGACCCTGAACATCCTGGCGCGCGTACTGTTCCGCCAAAGTGCGACCAGCCATTAACAGAGCGAAGCACCCACTAAATCCAGTCATCGACAAGGCTAGAAATGAACGCTGATATGAACGTTGGAACCATCGCCAATCCCAAGGTCGTGGTCAAGAACCTGAATTTCCACTACGGCAACGATCGCGCGCTGAAGGACATCAACCTGAACATCGCAGAGAAGATGGTGACGGCCTTCATCGGCCCGTCCGGTTGCGGCAAGTCCACGCTGTTGCGCACCTTCAACCGCATGTACCAGCTCTATCCGAAGCAGAAAGCCACCGGCGAGATCATCCTCGACGGCGCAAACATCCTCGACCCGCGCCAGGACCTGAACATGCTGCGCGCCAAGATCGGCATGGTGTTCCAGAAGCCCACCCCGTTCCCGATGTCGATCTACGACAACATCGCGTTCGGCGTGAAGCTGTACCAGAACCTCGGCAAGAACGAGATGGACGAGCGCGTCGAATGGGCGCTGAAGAAAGCCGCGCTGTGGGGTGAGGTCAAGGACAAGCTCAAGCAGAGCGGCACCGGCCTGTCCGGCGGCCAGCAGCAACGCCTGTGCATCGCCCGCGCCATCGCGGTCAAGCCGCAGGTGCTGCTGCTGGATGAGCCGACCTCCGCACTGGACCCGATCTCCACCGCGCATATCGAGAAGCTGATCGACGAACTGAAGGAAGACTTCACCATCGTCATCGTGACCCACAACATGCAACAGGCCGCGCGCGTCTCCGACTACACCGCCTACATGTACCTGGGCGACCTGATCGAGTTCGGCGACACCAGCACCGTGTTCACCAACCCGAAACGCAAGGAAACGGAAGATTACATTACCGGCCGCTTTGGTTAAGCGACCGGTAATGTAACGGTGAAGACTTACCTTTAGGTTAGTCGGAACCACTACATCACAGGACGATTCGGTTAATCGTCCTGTGATGTAGCCCCAAACAAAAAGCCCGGCTGAACCGGGCTTTTTTACGTCACTACTGCGGGCATCAATTATCGCGATAACGAGATTCCCTGCGGGAGTCGCGCCCGTAGTCGTCGTCTCGGCGATAACTTCTGCTGTCCCCGGATTTATCATCGTCCAGCACGTTCAGCGACACGCCCACACGCAAGGTCGAACCCGGTTTGTATGGGAGGCGGGTCGTAAAATCCTGCCCCTGATAACGGTAGGTCACGTCATACCCCTTCAACACTTCGCGGCTACTCGCCACCTCGCGGCAACGCTCCACTTGTTCGGTGCGCGACTGATCCGGGTTGGCGACGCGGTCGCCGACCACCGCACCGGCGATGCCGCCCACCGCCGTCGCAGCCTTGTTGCCGCTGCCGCCGCCGACTTGGCTACCCAGCACTGCACCTGCCACGCCGCCGACCACCGATCCGGTCGCCGAACGGTTGCTGTCCGGATTGGCGACACGATCACCGATCACCGCACCGGCGACCGCACCGGCGCCGGTTGCCGCCGTATTGCCGTGTCCGCCGCCGACCTGGCTGCCCAGCAAGCCGCCGACGACGCCGCCGATCACCGCGCCACCGATCGAGCGCTCCTTGGGAGCAGTCTGCACGCTTTCCGTCCAGCATTCCCGCTTGGGCTCGTTCACATTCTCATAGACCGGCACAGAGGAAATCACGCGCGCGGTATCGTTAAAGTCGGCTGCATAAGCGGTTCCAAACAGAGACATCAAGCTCAAAACCAACAGACTCTTTTTCATCTTCATCGCTCCTTGTAATGCCCGCATCTGCGAGACAACCCTATGAGTAGGCACTCTACAGCAGGTTCAATTTTCGGGTACCCGACATTTGTAAAAAATTGTAGTCCCTCATCCACAAGCCCCCTAGCCGCCCTGCCCCGCCAGATACAGCGACAAGGCGTCGTTCAACATCATCGCCTCGCGCCGCAGCACGGCTTCCGCATCATTGGCCGCAGTCCAGTCACCCCGCTCCGCGATGCTCTCCAGCCCGCGCGACAACGCCGCGACCGGCACCGCATTGAAGTAACCGGCCAGGCCGCGCAGGGTGTGCGCGGCGCGCAACAGCGCGGCTCCATCCTGCCCGGCTATCGCCGCGGATATCTCGGCGAGCTGCGACTCGCAACTCTCCACGAAGGCATGACCTATGCTCTCGACCACATCCGAATCGGCCCCGCCGATCGCAGCCGGATAATCAAAGGATGCGGAGGCAACCGCTTGCTCCTCACCGGAAGAACGCGGCTCGATGCGCTGCAGCACGGCACGCAGATCGTCGGCGGCCATGGGCTTGGCAACGAAATCGTCCATGCCCGCATCCAGGCAACGCTGCCTGTCAGCTTCCGTCGCGTTCGCGGTCATCGCGACGACAGGAACCGCAATCCCCTGCCCGGCCTCGCGCTCGCGTATCCGCCGCGTCGCCTCCAGGCCGTCCATTTCCGGCATCAGCATATCCATCAGGATCACGTCGAAATCCTGTTTCCCGCTCAACTCGAACGCCTCGCGTCCGGTGTGCGCGACCGTCACCCGGTGGCCCCAGCGATCCAGCAGCGTGATCGCCAGCTTGCGGTTGACCGCATTGTCCTCTGCCAGCAGCACATTCAGCCGCACCGTCATTTCCTGCGATGCCGATGCCGCGTCGTCCGCCGACCCGGACAAGGCGGCAGCCCCGACCGGGAACTCGGCCTCGAAACCGAACACGCTGCCGCGCCCGATCTCGCTCTCCACTCCCAGCTTGCCGCCCATCGCCGCCACCAACTGGCTGGATATCGCCAGCCCCAGTCCGGTGCCGCCATACTGGCGCGTGGTGGAGGCGTCCGCCTGGCTGAACGCCTCGAAGATGTGATCCAGCTTGTCTGCCGGGATGCCTATGCCTTGGTCGGCCACCTCGATGCGCAAGCGCACATGATCGCCGGAGCCGCCAAGTGCATTGACGCGCAGCGCCACTTCGCCGCGATGGCTGAACTTGATCGCGTTGCCCAGCAGGTTGGTCAACACCTGGCGCAAACGACCGGGGTCGCCGACCAACACCTGCGGCACGTCGTCGGCTATGCGACAGACCACAGACACATCCTTCTGCGCGGCGCGTAGCCCGAGTATCTTCGCGGTGGATTTGAACAGCTCGCGCAGGTCGAACGGCGTCTGCTCCAGTTCCATCCTGCCAGCTTCGATCTTGGAGAAATCCAGAATGTCGTTGATGATCACCAGCAACGCGTCGGCGGACGATTTCACCAACCCGAGGTATTCGCGTTGCGCGTCGTCGAGATCGGTGTCCAGCGCCAGTTCGGTCATGCCGATGATGCCGTTCATCGGCGTGCGGATCTCGTGGCTCATCACCGCAAGGAATTCTCCCTTGGCAAGGCTGGCGGCCTCTGCCGCCTCCTTGGCGCCGATCAGCGCCTGTTCGGTCTGCTTCAGGTCGGTCACGTCCTGCACCGTGCCGATCAGCCGCACCAGCCGTCCCTCGACATCGAATTCGCTGCGGGCGCGCTCATGCACGTAGCGCACCTCGCCGTCCGGACGGACGATGCGGTGCACGACATCGTGGCTGCCGGTCTGCTCCGCTCGGCGCTCGCTCTCTCGTACCTTGCCGACATCGTCAGGATGCACCGCAGAGATGAAGGCATCTACGCTGGGTTTGAAACTCTCCGGATCGTGACCGAAGATGCGGAATATCTCTTCCGACCAGTACAGTTCGCCGCTCAGCATATCGGCCTCCCAGTTGCCCAGATGCGCCTGCACCTGCGCCTCTTCCAGTCTTGCGCGGCTCTCGGCGAGTGCCTGCTCGGCGCGCTTGCGCTCGGAAATGTCCTTGAAGTAACCGAAATGACAGGTCGCGCCCTTGTATTGCACGATATTCAGCGATATTTCCACCGGCACACGCTTGCCGTCCTTGACGCGGTGCACGCTCTCGATAAACAGATTGTTCACTTTCCGTATCTTTTCGACATGCTGCGGCAACATCTCGTAAGTGAAGCTCGGATCCCAGTCCGGAATGCGCCAACTCAGTATTTCCTCGCGCGGCGCGCCGAAATGGCGCACTGCCGCCTCATTGACATAGGCCATGCGGCAATTGTCGTCGTCGTCGATCAGGAAGAAAGGGTCGCTGCTCTTCTCGATCATCAGCTGGTAAAGCTCGAGGTCTTCCTCGGCGCGCTTGCGTTCGGTGATGTCGGTGCGCACCGAGACATACTGGTAAGGATTGCCGTTCTCGTCGAGGAAAGGCACGACGGTCGACGCCACCCAATAGTAACTGCCGTCCTTCGCGCGGTTGCGCACCTCGCCGTGCCACACCTTGCCGCCGGCGACGGTGCGCCACAGCTCGCGGAAGAACCCCTGCGGGTGGTAGCCGGAATTGACGATACGATGGTTCTGCCCCAGCAGTTCCGCCTCACTGTACTGGCTGGTCTCGATGAAGCGCCGGTTGACGTAGATGATATTGCCCTGCACATCGGTGATGCTGACGATCGCATGCTCGTCCATCGCGATCTTCTGATTGCGCAATTCGTTCAATGCCTGTTGCGCCTGTTCCCTGAGCACGCGCATGCGGTAGAACGCGAAGGTCGCATAAGACATCATCGCCAGCGCCGCCGCGAACAGCAGAATCAAGTAGAAGTGCGCGCGCTCCTCCTCCTGCCGGTAGAACGCCTCGTAGGCTGCGGCGAAGTCGTCGCCTACGCCGTCGCGGCGACCGGTGACGGTCAGGTCGCGCATCAGTTGCGTGGCCTCCGTCTCCAGCCGGGAAACCTGCTGCAGATGGCGCAATACCGGGGTCAGACTTTTCAGCCCGCTCTCCGGCATGCCTTCCAGCGCCAGCTGGAAAGCGGAGATGTCGTCGCGCAACCGCGCCAGATCGAGCGAAGAAGCATCGCTGGAAATCCCGACGATGTCCTGATGCAACCGGCGCAGTTCCGGTCCGACCCGTGCCAGCACCGCGGGCGATGCGCTGTGCAACACCTCATCCATCGCGCCGGGCAGATACAGCAGAGAATTGCGCAACACCGCGCTGTTCGACTTGAAGCGCTCCAGCATCTCCAGCTCGGTGTTCACGCGCGCCTCCATACGCTCGAACGCCGCCATCACCGTCGGCTCCCCGCGCAGCGCATCCAGCGCCTCGCTGGCCTTCAATGCGCGCAGCTCTCCGCGCAGTCGGGACGAAACCGCGACCGACTGGTCGTAGTTGTTCAGCAGATGGAAGTGTTGCTTGAGCACGTATTCGCCCAGCTCCGCATCGGAGCGGATGAGCACCGAAAGATGACCGACGATCTGGTTGTGATAGTGCTGCTCGAACGGCCGCGACTTGGCGAACATCGCCAGCAGCAACAAGCTGGTCAGCACCCAGCCCAGCAAGCGCTTCCAGTTGAGCGAGAACGGCAGGATCAATGGTTTCATTCCAGAGACACTCCCCGATATTCGCCTGTCAGCGTGCGCAGGAAGCCCGCGATCAGCCGCTGCCGTTCCTCGCTCAGCGCCACGCCCAACTGATGTTTGGCCATCAGGCGCACCGCCTCCTCCAGCGTCGCGGCCGAGCCGTCGTGGAAGTAAGGCGCGGTCTGCGCGACATTGCGCAGGCTGGGCACCTTGAACTCGAAGCGCTGCTCTTTGATGCCGGTGAGGTTGTAGCGACCCAGATCGGCCTTGTTCAAGCCGCCGCGCGCATCGAAGTAATCCTCCATCACGCCCATCTTCTCGTACAGGTTGCCGCCAACGTTCATCCCCTGATGGCAGGATACGCAGCCGACCTCCTTGAACAACCGGTAGCCGACCTGCTCGTCCTCGCTCAGCGCTTCCTTGTCGCCGCGCAGGAAGCGGTCGAACCGCGAGTTCGGCGTGAACAGCGAACGCTCGAAGGTGGCGATGGCATCCTTGACGTTGTCGGCGTTGATGCCGTCCGGATAGATCGCGGCGAACGCCCTGGGGTAATCGACGTCCTTCTTCAACTTGCCCAACACCTGCGGCCAGTCGCTCGCCATCTCCACCGGGTTGTGGATCGGCCCCTCGATCTGCTCTTCCAGCGTCTCGGCCCGGCCGTCCCAGAACTGGCGGAAGTTGAAACCGCTGTTGAACACGGTCGGAGCGTTGATCTCGCCCTCGCGTCCGCCCACGCCGCGCGAATGCGGCACATGATCCGCTCCGCCGTGATCGAGGCCGTGGCAGTTCGCGCAGGACACAGTGTTGTCGGCGGACAAACGGGGATCGTGGAACAGCCGCCTGCCGAGCTCAACCCGTTTTTGGTCCAGCTTGATCTCCAGCGGGATCGGCGCGATGGGTTCGCTGCCCGCCTCGGCTGCGTAGGTTAATGTTACGCTGCTGCGCGGAGCGACCTCGGTGGGCGAGACGAACCAGACGAAGTATGCGGCGCCGGATGCCATCAGCAACAGCATCGCCACCAGCAAGGGATAATTCCCCTTCAGCCAGCCGTGTATCTTCCCGGCACCGGCCTCAAGCGTCCGCAAGGCCGCCCCCCTCGTCGCGGAAACGGTTGCGTATCTCCACCGCCTCTTCCCAACTTGTCAGGAATGCCTCGACACAGGCCGGATCGAAATGAGTGCCGGTATTCTCGCGCAAGAAGGCGGCGGCGCGATCCAGCTCCCAGGCCTTCTTGTACGGGCGCTCGCAGGTCAGCGCGTCGAACACGTCGGCGACCGCGCAGATGCGGCCAGACCACGGGATATCCTCCCCCCTGAGTCCGCTCGGATAACCGCTGCCGTCGAACTTCTCATGGTGGGTCAACGCTATCTCCGCACCCATCCGCATGATCTCCGATTCGCTGCCCTTGAGGATGTCGTAACCATGCTGCGCATGGGTCTTGATGATCGCGAACTCGGCCTCGTCCAGCTTGCCCGGTTTGAGCAGGATATTGTCGGGCACCCCCACCTTGCCGATGTCGTGCATCGGGGCGGCTTCCAGCAACATTTCCTGCTCTGACTCGGCCCAGCCCAAGCGCGCCGCGATCAGTTTCGAATAATGCGCCATGCGCAATATATGCGCGCCCGTCTCCGGATCGCGCGATTCCGCCGCCTTGCACAGCCGGAAGATCATCTCGCGCTCGCGCGCCAGAATGCTCGCGGTGGCCTTGCCCACTTCCTCTTCCAGCCACAGGGCATGATCGCCCAGCCTGCGCTGGCTGCGCCGCAACGCCAGCATGTTGCGCGCCCGCATCGTGAATTCGGTCTTGTCTATCGGCTTGGTCAGGAAGTCGTTCGCACCGGCTTCCAGTGCGCGATGGCGCACTTCGGTCTGGTCGTTGGCAGTCACCATCAGCAGCGGGATGTCCTCGCATCCCGGTATGGAGCGAAAGCGACGGATGAACTCGATACCGTCCAGCCCCGGCATCATGTAGTCCACGACGACTAGGTCCGGAACCTGCTCGACACACCAGTCCAAACCCTGTTGCGGCACGATGAAACTGGTCGCATCGCAATCATCGAGTTTGGCGATCAGGTGCGCGACCAGCGTGACGTTGATCTGCGTGTCGTCCACCACCAGCACATTCATTTTCATCTATATCTTTCCGTAACGTTCGTATCGAATCCCGTCTGACCTGCGCCGCCCCGGCCGGACAGCTCGCGACCTTACCGAATACATCCGGATAAGTAAACCGCCGCATCATGTTCAACACGCTGGCTTTTGCACATCACATTTGCAAGAATGCCCACTGTACAAAAATGGAATACATCCGGGACTATACGTCCCCTATCTGCCGGAGAATCGCATGACCATCCATACCCAGCTTCAAGGCGACAAAGCCAGGATAAAAGTTTCAGATCGCTTTGATTCGGGCCTGTATCAGGAATTCAAGAGCGCCTATACACCGCTGCTCGACGACAAGGCATTGCAAACCATAGAGATTGACATCAGCCAGGTGAATTATCTGGACAGCGGCGCATTGGGCATGCTGGTGCTGCTGAACGAATGCGCGAAGAACGCGAAGAAAACGATACTGCTGATCAGCATTCCGGGCCCGGTTGCGGATGTCCTGAAAATAGCCAATGCCGATAAGCTATTCGCGATCAACCTGCCTTCCGGCGTGAAACTGGACCTGCACAAGCAATAGACTCGACAGGGCGGCGACGCCGCCCGCCATCATACGGATATCTCCACCAGCACCGCGTCGTCGGACAACCCCTGTCCGGCGCAATATGCATCCAGTTCCATCCACACCGTTTCCAGCGCAGACCGCTCGCGATGGATGCGCACCACCAGTTCCGCCAGCCGCGCTTGTCCGAACAACTCCCCGTCCGGCGACTCTGCCTCGGTGAGTCCGTCCGTATACAGATAAACGCGCGCATCTGACGTCATGTCCAGCTCGGCGTGTGGTGCCGAATCGCCTGCCGATTCGACGATGCCCAGCGGAAGCCCGTTGGACTTCACCTGCAGCGGTTCATCCGCCGCACTCAGGCACAGCAAGGGCGGCAGGCCGCAATTCCACAGTCGCGCCTGCCTGCGGCCTGGGGACAGTTCCAATGCACCCGCGGCCATGTAGATCTGCGTCGGCAGCTGACGGGATAGCGTGCGGTTCAATTCCTCGATGATGTAGCCGAGGTCTCGCGCCTCGGCGGTGAGGTGGTAGAAGATCCAGGAGACCAGCGGCGCACCGAACGCCGCCGTCAGGCCATGCCCCGAGAAATCGCCGACCAGCACGTGATGCGCCCCGTCTGGACGCCGCGCCGACAGCACCAGATCGCCCGCGGTGCGCTCCAGCGACTTCTGGATATGCCGCACCCCGAGCGTATCGAACGAGCTGGACGAGCGCATGCGCGTGACGATATCTTCCAGCAGCTCCTTCTCGTCGCTGAGGATCAGGTTCTGCTCCTCCAGCCTGCGCCGGCTGGCGCGCAAGGCCAGCATATTGCGCATGCGCGCGGAGAATTCGGTCTTGTCGATGGGCTTGGTCAGAAAGTCGTTCGCGCCCGCCTCCAGCGCCTGATGACGCACTTCGATCTGGTCGTTGGCGGTCACCATCAGCACGGGGATGTCGGCACGGCCGGGAATCTCGCGGAAGCGGCGCAGGAACTCGATGCCGTCGAGTCCGGGCATCATGTAGTCGAGCAGCACCAGGTCGGGAACATGATCGCCGCACCATGCCAGCGCCGCGGCCGGATCGGTGTAACCGATGGACTCGCAGTCTTCCAGCTTCGCGATCAGGTGGGACAACAGCGTGACATTGATCAGCGTGTCGTCCACCACCAGCACGTTCATCTTCATTCGCTTCCCTCCGAATCCAATGCGCCGAAAGGCGGTTAACTGTACCGCATCGGCGGCGGCGGATGACTATCGAGCGTCAGCTGCGGCGATGCCTGATCAGTTCGCGCAGCGCCGGCAGGAAAGAAGCGACGACGATGCCGAGTATGATCAGCGTGAGGTTGTCCTTGACCAGCGGGATGTTGCCGAAAAAATAGCCGGCGACGGTGAGGCTGCCTATCCACAACACGCTGCCGAACGCGCTGGACAGCACGAACAAACGATAGTGCATCAGGCCGATGCCGGCGACGAACGGCGCGAAGGTGCGCACGATGGGCAGAAAGCGCGCCAGCACGATGGTCTTGCCGCCGTGCTTCTCGTAGAAGGCATGCGTCCTGTCGATATGCTCGCGCTTGATCAGGCCGCCGCTGCGCTTCAGCAGCTTCATGCCGACCAGCCGCCCTATCCAGTAGTTGGTGTTATCGCCCGAAAACGCCGCCAGAATCAGCAACGGAATCAGCCATTCCAATTGCAACGCGCCCATGCCGCACAGTGCACCGGCGACGAACAGCAGCGAATCGCCCGGCAGGAACGGCGTGACCACCAGACCGGTCTCGCAGAAGATGATCAGGAACAGGATCGCATACACCCACACGCCGTATTCGGCGGTGAGCTTCAGCAGATGGACGTCCAGATGCAGGACGATGTCGATGAATGTTGCGAGTATATCCACGGGAATCAAGCCTCAATCGTAGGTCGGGTTAGCGTAGCGTTAACCAATGACTAGGTTGTCGTTTTTTGACAACCTAGTCAGATGGCTATGCAAAGCTCCCGACGTATTGCCCATTTATGTCGGGTTACGGCCTGCGGCCTAACCCGACCTACTTCGAATCCTACGGCAGCACTTCTTCCGCTTCGGTCGGCTCCGGCTTGATGAAGTCCTCGCGCGACACGCCGAACATCATCAACAGCGGGCTGGCAACCAGCACCGACGAATAGATACTGAACAAAATGCCGATGGTCAGCGCCATCGCGAAATAATGCAGCGTCTCGCCGCCCATCAGCAGCATCGCGCCGACCATCATCTGCGTCGAGCCGTGGGTGATGATGGTGCGCGACATCGTGCGGGTGATCGCGTTGTCGATGATCTCGGCCACACCTGCCTTGCGCATGGAGCGGAAGTTCTCGCGGATACGGTCGAACACCACCACCGATTCGTTCACCGAATAGCCCAGCACCGCGAGCACCGCGGCCAGCACCGACAGCGAGAACTCCCACTGGAAGAACGCGAAGAAGCCGAGGATGATCACCACGTCGTGCAGGTTGGCGATGATCGCCGCGAGGCCGAACTTCCACTCGAAGCGCAACCACAGGTAACCGACGATACCCAAGGACACCAGCAACAGCGCCATCGCGCCGTTCTCGATCAGGTCCTTGCCGACCTGCGGGCCGACGAATTCGACGCGGCGCATCTCGACAGTCGCGTCCTGTACACGCAGCGATTCCATCACCTGCTCGGAGAGTTTCGCGCCGGCCAGGTTCTGCTTCAGCGGCACCTGGATCAGCACGTCCTGACTGGAGCCGAAGTTCTGCACCAGCGCGTCCGGCAATCCCGTCGCGGCCATGCGCTCGCGCACCTTGGCGATGTCCGCCGGTTGGGCGTAATGCACCTCGATTACCGTGCCGCCGGTGAAGTCCACGCCGAAGTTCAACCCCTTGGTCGCGAGGAAGAACACCGCCACCAAAAAGGTCACCAGCGAGATTGTGGTGGTGATCTTCCCGTAACTCATGAACGGGATATCGCGTTTGATCTTGAAGAATTCCATGTCGTTTCCTTTAGCCGATCGCCACGTTGGACAGGCGAGCACGGCGGCCATAGATGATATTCACCAGCGCGCGCGACACCAGGATCGCGCTGAACATCGAGGTCAGGATGCCCAGACACAGCACGACCGCGAAGCCCTTGATCGGGCCGGAACCGAACATGAACAGCGCGACGCCGGCGATCAGCGTGGTGACGTTGGAGTCGAGAATGGTGCCCCATGCGCGGTCGTAGCCGGCATGGATCGCCGCCTGCGGCGTGACACCGTTGCGCAGCTCCTCGCGGATGCGTTCGTTGATCAGCACGTTGGCATCGATCGCCATGCCCAGCGTCAGCGCGATACCGGCCATGCCCGGCAGCGTCAGCGTCGCCTGCAGCATCGACAGCAAGGCCACCAGCAGCAGCAGGTTCGCGCCCAGCGCCAACACCGAGATGGTGCCGAACATCAGGTAGTAGGCGACCATGAACACCGCGATCATCATGAAGCCGATCTTGGTGGAATCGAAGCCGCGCTGGATGTTCTCCGCGCCCAAGCTGGGACCGACGGTGCGTTCCTCGACGATCTCCATCGGTGCAGCCAGCGCGCCTGCGCGCAGCAGCAGCGCGGTGTCCTGCGCCTCGACGGCGTTCATTTGTCCGCTGATCTGCACGCGGCCGCCGCCGATCTCCTCGCGTATCACCGGCGCAGTGACGACCTCTCCCTTGCCCTTTTCGAACAGGATGATGGCCATGCGCTTGCCGACGTTCTCGCGAGTCGCTTCCTTGAACTTGCGCGCGCCGACGCCGTCCAGATTGATGTGAACTGCCGCCTCGTTGGTGCGGCTGTCGAAACCTGGCTGCGCATCGTTGATGCGCTCGCCGGTCAGGATCACCTGCTTCTTCACCAGCAGCAGGTTACCTTCGCGGTCCTTGAACATATCGGTGCCGAACGGTGCTGCGGCGCCCGGGCTGATCTGATGCTCCTCGTCCACCATGCGCACTTCCAGCGTCGCCGTGCGGCCCAGGATGTCCTTCGCGCGCGCGGTGTCCTGCACGCCCGGCAACTGCACCACGACGCGGTCCGCGCCCTGCTGCTGGATCACCGGCTCGGCCACGCCCAGTTCGTTGACGCGGTTGCGCAGCGTCATCAGGTTCTGCTGGATCGCAGAATCCTGGATGCGGCGCTCGGCCTCAGGCTTCAGTGTCGCGCGCAACAGGAATTCGCCGCCCTGATCCTTGTCGACCAATGCGTAGTCGGCGAAACGCTGCTTGATCTCGGCCTCGCCCTTGGCACGCGCCGCGGCATCGCGGAAACGCACCACCAGTTCGTTGCCTTCGCGCGTCACCCCGGCATAGGCGAGGTTCTGCTCGCGCAACGCACTGCGGATATCGCCCGTCGCCGCTTCCAGCGCCTTGTCCAGCGCAGCCTTCATGTCCACCTGCAACAGGAAGTGCACGCCGCCACGCAAGTCCAGACCAAGATACATCGGCAGCGCATGCAAGCCGGTCAGCCATTGCGGCGAACGCGACAGCAGGTTCAGCGCTGCCATGTAATCCTCGCCCAGTTGCGTGACCAGCACGTCCTTGGCCTTGATCTGCTCGTCGGTGCCGGCGAAGCGAGCCTTGACGCTACTGCCGTCCAGCGCGACCACCTCGGGATGCAGCCCGGCATCCTTGAGGATGCCTTCGATACGGGCCCGCAGCGCTTCGTCCGCCTTCAGGCTGGCGCGCAGCGGCTGCACCTGCACCGCAGGCGATTCGCCGTAGAAGTTAGGCAGGGTATAGATCAGGCCGGCCAGCAGCACGACCAGGATCAGCAGGTATTTCCACAGGGGATAGCGGTTCATGACGACCTCACGAGAACCGCCGCACTGCAGAAGTGCAGCCGGCGGTCTTCCACGCGTTGGGATGTATTACTTGATGGACTTGATCGTGCCCTTGGGCAGCACGTTCTGGATCGCGGCCTTCTGCACCGTCACGACGACGTTCTCGGCGATCTCGACGCCCGCGTATTCTTCATAGACCTGGCTGACTGTGCCGACTTGACCGCCGACGGTGATGATCTCGTCGCCGCGCTGCAGCGCCTCGACCATGGCCTTGTGCTCTTTAGCGCGCTTGCTCTGCGGGCGCAGCACCAGGAAATAGAACACCGCGATCAGCGCGATCAGCGGCAGGAATTCCATAAAACCCGCTTGCGGTGCGGCGGCTGCGGACTCGGCGTAGGCATTGCTGATGAACATCTTTTAAATCTCCGAAAGTAATGAATCGAAAGGCGGGCATTCTAGCATGAAGGTTGTTACAACTTGCCCCCGCCGGCGCGCATCCGGTTGAAACGCTCGACGAATTCGGCGAACGCATCCGCCTCGATGGACGCGCGGATGTCGCGCATCAGGTCCTGGTAGTAATGCAGGTTGTGGATGGTGTTCAGGCGCGCGCCGAGGATTTCGCCGAGGCGGTGCAGGTGATGCAGGTAAGCACGGCTGAAATTTTGGCAGGTGTAGCAACTGCAATCCGCATCCAGCGGGCTGGTGTCCATGCGGTATTGGGCGTTCTTGATGCGCACGTCGCCGTGGCGCGTGAATAAGTGGCCGTTGCGCGCGTTGCGCGTAGGCATCACGCAGTCGAACATGTCTATGCCCTGCGACACCGCCGCGACGATGTCTTCGGGCGTACCCACGCCCATCAGGTAGCGCGGCTTGTCAGCGGGCAGTTGCGGCGCGGTGTGGGTCAGGATGCGCAGCATATCGTCCTTGGGCTCGCCCACTGACAGGCCGCCGATGGCGTAGCCGTCGAAGCCGATGTTGGTCAGCCCGGCCAGCGATTCGTCGCGCAGATGCTCGTGCATGCCGCCCTGCACGATGCCGAACAGCGCATTAGGATTGCCCTCGTGACCGCGCTTGCTGCGCTCGGCCCAGCCCAGCGACATGCGCATCGACTCGCCCGCGACCTTCTCGTCCGCAGGATAAGGCGTGCACTCGTCGAAGATCATCACGATGTCGGAGTTCAGCACCTTCTGGATACGCATCGACTCCTCCGGCGAGAGGAAGCACTTGTCGCCGTTCACCGGCGACCTGAACTCCACGCCGCCGCCGGTGATCTTGCGCAACGCGCCCAGGCTGAACACCTGGAAGCCGCCGGAGTCGGTCAGTATCGGACCATCCCAGCCCATGAAGCGGTGCAGCCCGCCGTGCGCCTCGATCACGTCGAGCCCGGGGCGCAGCCATAGGTGAAAGGTGTTGCCCAGCACGATATGCGCGTCGATGTCGCGCAACTCGGCAGGCGACATCGCCTTCACCGTGCCGTAGGTTCCGACCGGCATGAATGCGGGAGTCTGCACATTGCCGTGCGCCAAGGCCACCTGGCCGCGCCGCGCCATGCCGGAGGTTTTGTATAGAGTGAATTCCATTACTTTCCTTCGCTTCTTTCTATCAGCATCGCATCCCCGTAACTGAAGAAGCGATATTCCTTATCCACTGCATGGCGGTACGCTGCCAGCATGTTCTCCATGCCGCCGAAGGCGCACACCAGCATCAGCAGCGTGGACTTCGGCAGGTGAAAGTTGGTCAGCAGCACATCCACCACTTTGAATGTATAACCCGGCGTGATGAAAATGCGCGTCTCGCCGGAACCAGCCTTCAATTCGCCCCCTGCTGCTGCGCTCTCCAGCGCACGCAGGCTGGTGGTGCCGACCGAGACCACGCGCCCGCCCGCGGCGCGCGCGGCGGCGATGGCATCCACCGTTGCCTGCGGGATCTCGTAGCGCTCGCTATGCATCGCGTGCTCATGGATATTCTCGGCGCGCACCGGCTGGAACGTACCCGCGCCGACATGCAACGTGACATAGGCGAGTTTCGCCCCCTGGTCGCGCAAGGCTTGCAGCATCGCGTCGTCGAAATGCAGGCCGGCGGTAGGTGCAGCCACCGCGCCAGCCTCGCGCGCAAATACGGTCTGGTAGCGCGCCTCGTCATCGTCGCCCGCCACGTGCGTGATATAGGGCGGCAACGGCAAGCGTCCGTGGCGTTCCAACAGATCCAGCACCGGCTCTTCGTTCAGGAAGCGCAGATGGAAGAACTCGCCCTCGCGTCCCAGCACCTCGACCGGCAGCACATCGCACAGCATCAGCCTCGCGCCTGCCTTGGGCGATTTGCTGGCGCGCATCTGCACCAGCACCTCGTGCTCGTTCAACACTCGCTCGACCAGTACCTCGACCTTGCCGCCGGTCTCCTTCTCGCCGAACAGCCGCGCCTTGATGACGCGAGTGTCGTTCAGCACCAGCAGGTCGTTCGGCCGGATGAAGCGCAGCAGGTCGGCGAAGCGGCAATCCTCCAGCACTCCGTCGTGCGCATGCAGCAGGCGGCTGGCGCCGCGAATTTCCGGCGGATGCTGCGCGATCAGATACTCGGGCAGGTCAAAATCGAATTCTTCGGTACGCATGAAACGGCTACAGGATTTATCAAAGGCGGGATTGTAGTTGATGAAGCCGGTCGTTTCATGGATAATTCGCCGCTCTTTGCAGCAACACCGCAAAGCCGGGGTGATGGAACTGGTAGACGTGCCGGACTCAAAATCCGGTGCCCGAGAGGGCGTGGGGGTTCGATTCCCCCCCCCGGCACCAACAAAATGAAAGGCAGGATTCTCCTGCCTTTTTTCTTTACCGACTTATTTTCTGGGATCGGGCTCATGATCTGGAAACCGAACGTCACCGTCGCCGCAGTGATCGAACGCGAGGGCAAGTTTCTGCTGGTGGAAGAACACACCGCGCAGGGATTGCGCTTCAACCAGCCCGCCGGACACTGGGAACCGAACGAGAGCCTGGAACAGGGTGCGGCGCGCGAGGCGCTGGAAGAGACCGCTTACCATTTCACGCCGCAGCACCTGACCGGCATCTACCGCTGGCATTCGGATCATGCAAACATCACCTATCTGCGCTTCGCCTTCTGCGGCGAAATCACCGGCCACGAGCCGGAACGTGCGCTGGACGAAGGCATCGTACGTGCGGTGTGGATGACCATAGACGAAGTCCGCGCCACGCAGGAACGCCATCGCAGTCCGCTGATCCTGCGCTGCATCGAGGATTACCTCGCGGGTAAACGCTATCCGCTGGAATTACTGGTGCACTATGACTAACCCCAGCCGTCATTCCCGCGCATGCGGGAATCCAGCAGTGAAAAATCCCGCGAAGCGGACAAACATGTTGTCCCGTTGCACGGTTTTTTGTTTATTCGACTGGATTCCCGCATGCGCGGAAATGACGGAGAAAAACCATGGCCGTTAAGCGCATAGTCGTCGGTATGTCCGGCGGCGTCGATTCCTCGGTCACCGCGCTGTTGCTGAAGCAGCAGGGCTACGACGTGGTCGGCCTGTTCATGAAGAACTGGGAGGACGACGATGACAGCGAATACTGTTCATCGCGCCAAGACCTGATCGACGCGGTATCGGTTGCCGACACCATAGGCATCCCCATCGAGGCGGTGAACTTCGCGAAAGAATACAAGGACCGCGTGTTCAGCTATTTCCTGCGCGAATACGAAGCCGGTCGCACGCCCAACCCGGACATCCTGTGCAACTCGGAGATCAAGTTCAAGGCCTTCCTCGACCATGCGATCAAGCTCGGCGCGGACTGCATCGCCACCGGACACTATGCGCAGGTGCGCGAAGTGGACGGCCTGTTCCAGCTGCTAAAGGCAGCGGATGCCAGCAAGGATCAGAGCTATTTCCTGCATCGGTTGAACCAGGCGCAGCTCTCGAAGGCGATGTTCCCGCTGGGCAAGATGCTGAAGTCCGAGGTGCGCGCCATCGCCGAGCAGCACAGCCTCTCGAACTACGCGAAGAAGGACAGCACCGGCATCTGTTTCATCGGCGAGCGCCCGTTCCGCGAGTTCCTGAACCGCTACCTGCCGACCCAGCCGGGCGATATGGTCACGCCTGAAGGCCGGGTGATGGGACAACACATGGGACTGTCGTTCTACACCTACGGCCAGCGCCAAGGGTTGGGCATAGGCGGCGGCAAGGATTCGTCGGGCGAGCCGTGGTTCGTCGCGGGCAAGGACATGGCGAACAACCGCCTGATCGTGGTGCAGGGCCACGACCACCCGCTGCTGCTGAATCCGCAACTGGATGCGCTGGACATGCACTGGATCGCTGGCAACGCTCCCGATCTGTCCCAACCCTATGCCGCCAAGACGCGCTACCGCCAAACCGACGCTCCCTGCCGCATCGCGGCGACCGACGATACTCAGGTTCATTTCACGTTCGACGAAGCGCAATGGGCGGTCACGCCGGGTCAGTCCGTCGTCGTGTACGACGGCGACGTCTGCCTGGGCGGCGGTATCATTTCGTAGGATGGGTTGAGCATAGCGATACCCATCACCTTCAATACCGCGCGCACAACAGCTTTCACGTAAAATACACTCTTTCAGAAACAAGGCACGATCATGAACACACTCACCGCCCTCTCCCCTCTCGATGGACGCTACGCAGGCAAGGTTGACGCCTTGCGCGGTTATTTCAGCGAATTCGGCCTGATCCGCTTCCGCGTGCTGGTCGAGATCGAATGGCTGAAGGCGCTCAGCGCGCAGACCGACATTCCCGAGATCGCACCGTTCTCCGCCGCGACCGTGGCGCAACTGGACGCGCTCAATGCAAACTTCAGCGAGGCCGACGCCACCGCGATCAAGAACATCGAAAAGACCACCAACCACGACGTGAAGGCGGTGGAATACTGGCTGCGCGAGAAGCTGGGTTCCAACCCGGAGACCGCGGGTGTGCTGGAATTCATCCACTTCGCCTGCACCTCGGAGGACATCAACAACCTGTCCCACGCGCTGATGCTCAAGGGCGCACGCGAGGCGGCAATGCTGCCCGCGCTGCAAGGCGTGATCGTGCGCCTGAAGGATCTTGCCCACCAGCTCGCCGACGTACCGATGCTGTGCCGCACCCACGGCCAGACCGCGACGCCCAGCACCTTGGGCAAGGAGATGGCGAACGTGGTGTACCGTTTGCAGCGCGCCGAACAGCGCCTCGCGAGCGTCGAGATACTCGGCAAGATCAACGGCGCGGTGGGTAACTACAACGCTCACCTGTCGGCCTATCCGGACGTGGACTGGGAGTCGTTCGCCAAGTGCTTCGTCGAGGCGCGCGGCATCGTATTCAATCCCTACACCATCCAGATCGAGCCGCACGATTACATGGCCGAACTGTACGACGCGTTCGCGCGCATCAACACTATCCTGATCGACCTCGACCGCGACATCTGGGGCTACATCTCCATGGGGTTCTTCAAGCAGAAGGTCGTCAAGGGCGAAGTCGGTTCCTCGACCATGCCGCACAAGGTCAACCCCATCGACTTCGAGAACTCGGAAGGCAACCTCGGCATGGCCAATGCGATGCTGCGCCACCTGTCCGAGAAGCTGCCGATCTCGCGCTGGCAGCGCGACCTGACCGACTCCACCGTGCTGCGCAACATGGGCGTGGCGCTGGGCTACACGCTGCTCGGCTACGAGTCGCTGCTGAAAGGCCTGAACAAGCTGGAGGCGAACCCGCAGCGCGTCGCTGACGACCTGAACAACAGCTGGGAAGTCTTGGCCGAACCGATCCAGACCGTGATGCGCCGCTATAACATCGAGAACGCCTACGACAAGCTAAAGGATCTGACGCGCGGCAAGGGCGGCATCAACAAGGAAAGTCTTGCCGCCTTCATCGCGACGCTGGACATCCCGGAAGCCGAAAAACAGCGATTGCTGCAACTGTCGCCATCCACTTACACCGGCAAGGCGGCGGAGTTGGCAAAGCGGATATAACCCAAGCTCGCAACTGTTTTTTAACCAGGTAAAACGAACAAGCCCGCAATTGCGGGCTTGTTCGTTTCCGGCATCAAACTGCAATTACTGAGGTATCGCAGCTCCCTGCTGAAACACGGCCACGCCGGATACGGTACCGGCATTCACCCCTTGCTTCTGGAAGCCATAGGTGACTGCAGCCCCCATTCCGCCGGCCCCACCGAACGCCCCGCCGATCGCGGCATGGTTAGTCGTGCCGCAAGTCCCCGTACAGGTCACCGCCAACGCACCCGGCCCGGTCCTCATGCTATCAGTGAAGAACATGGCACGATTCTGGATAGGCAAACTCGTCGCGGCTGCATTCAGCGTCGCACCTGCCGCCGTGACATTCACGCCGAGATTCACGGTTTGCGCGGAGAAGTTCGCCTGTAAATAGGTATTCGCAGCATTGAGCGTGCCTGTCGCTCCCGTGTCGGTCGTCGGCGTCGTATTGCCGACCAGTGTGTAGCCAAACACCCCGGCCACCGGCAACTCTACCGGACCGGTCATGAGCGGGCCCAGTACCGCATGCGCCCCGCTAGGCAGCGTCATGTTCTGTGTTAAGCCGGTCACGCGATCGGTCAATGCGACCACCGTGCCCGACGCCCAGCGTCCCCAGCTAACCGAACTTCCACCGATCACCGCGCTGCCCTGATCGGCGAATGTACCGCTCACATGCTGAATCGTGACGCCGCCGCCTTTGTTACCGCCGCCCTGCGAGTTCATGTCGAACTGCGTCAGGTTGCCGCTGACATCGGTCACGACCCGTGCGGCATTGTTATATGAACCGCCAACCATCACGGTAGGCGCCAATGCCATCGGGTCGCTCATAGAAACTGCGATCATTCGATACGATGTTGCCGGATCGTTTGGCGTACTCGCGGCCAGAGCGGCGACACCTTGCACGAAATCATACCCGCCTGTCGTGCCCTGCCCATCCAGATTGAATTTCAGGATCGCGCCACCCAGTGCCTCACCGACCAATTGGCCCGCCAGGCTTCCGTTTGCAGCCACGCCATCCACCGTCACCGTCAGGTAGCCAGACTCCCAGGATAAGCGCCTGCTGTCGGCACTGAATCCGGTCATCGAATTATTGTTGAGGAAATACAAGGGCGCATCAGGCGTGCTGGCCACCCAGTTATGCCCATTCACCGCCAACGCCACATTCACCGCCACGGATTGTGTCGTGAAATTGGCAGTCACCGCTGTCGTGCCGCTGACCGTACCGGTTACCCCGCCGCCAGCCAAGCTGGTGACCGCTCCGCCCTGCAGACTGTATGGAACGGTCGTCGTCAGCACCTCGGCCAGATAGATCGGGGTCGGCTCAGGCGCAGTGATCCAGTGGAACTGCCCAGTACCCGGCATATAAGTAAACGTGCTCGTTGCGAGCGAGCCTGATGCCCATGTACCCCAGTTGATCGTACCGCTGCCGCTGCCTACGGCAGTCTGCGCCACCGATCCGGTGGCCGGGCTTACTGTCGCGCTATAACCGGAACCGCTCCATCCGGTCAACACCCCGGTGCCATCGACGGTAACCGGATTCGTCGAATCCTGAATTTGCCACGAATTAGCCACGACGGTCACACCGGTCGGTGCAGGCGTGCCATCGGTGACCGCTCCCTGACGAGCAAATCCGACCATGCCCTCCGCATTCATACCCAAGATAGGCGAGTTATCCCAGACACCGTACGAAACGATAGCACCGGCATAGTTCTGCCCAACGAATGCACCCTCGACATTACCGCCGCAAGTAGGACATGCACCGCCGTTCATCGTTACTGTCGGCGCCATGGAGGCGAAACGCGCACCAGCGGCATTCAGTCCACTTGGATTAGGCATGGTGATCGACATTGCGCCGCTGTTGAGCGCCCAGTTGTTCGCTCCCATCGTCCCGGCCAAGGCGACCGTCACCGTCTGAGCAGTGAAATTGGCGCTCATCGTGGCGGAAGATACCGAGCCGCTGGTCCAGGTATCGGAATCGAACGAGGTCGCTGCCACCTGCGTATAGCTGAAGGTGTTCGCTAACGTCCCCATTGCAGTCCCGCTCAGGTAGTTCCAGTAGTTCGCATCGAGATAACCCTGCTCGCCATACATGTAACCAGGCAATGTGTTGTTCCCGCCACCAGTCGGCATCATCACAAATTGTTCGGAAGAGGTGATGCTGGAAATGCTTCCCCATCCGCCATAAGTGATCTGCTGTGTACCATTTGCAATAGTCCAAGTTCCCCCTGGCATTGGGTTTGCCGCCCCGTTCAAGGTATCCGACCTGAAGCCGAAACCGTCGCCATAGTAGTCCCGGAAGAAAGTCGGACCGCTATCTCCAGGCGCGGCAATAAAACTGAAACTGCCGCCATACGAACCGGTATAGGCCACTGCATTATTCGTCGCGACATAAGGCAATACCTGCACCACGCCGGCGCTGTCGAACGCGGCCGCGCCCTGAACCACATCGGCCAGATTCAGCGCAACGATGTGATAAGCCAAGGCCACGCGGGATGCGGTCGAACCGGCGAAACGCCCCCACAGGTCAGCGTCATAGCCGCCTGCATCGCAACTTGCACCGGTACAGGTCACCGTACCCACACCCCAGATCGCATCACTAGGGATCGCGATGCCACCCGGCGTCCGAACCGCAAACGATTTGGTCTGTGCACCGGTGAACTGGACGTCGAGTGCAATGTTCACCAACTGTGTGGAAAAGTCGGCCGTAATCGAAGAGGTGCTCAACAACGTGCCCACGTTACCCGATGCATCGGTCGGCGAGGTCGCAGCAGTCAGGGCATAAGATGCAACCCCCGCCAGTGTTTGAGCATAACCCGTCGGAATTTGCGCCGAGACGATCCAGTGCGCGCTGCCAGCTCCCAGCGCAGTCGTGCTGATCGGGACGCCCACAGTATCGGTAGTCGAGATACTGCCCCCCTGCCAACGTCCCATATAGATGGAACTGTCCGGAGCGACCCAGGTATTCTGGGCCACACCGCCGGAATAGGAATCAACCTGCACGCCATCGTTAACCCATACCAGATTGCTCGTGCCATCCAGCCCATAGCTAGTATTGGGCAAATCACTTCCCCAAGGATTCGCAATCGTATAAGGTGCTGCCGTGCCTACGGCAGCGACCACTTCATGGGCGTAGAACGGTCCCGACAGGGGATTTGTGCCCGCAACCAGAGGTGCACTCGCGGAACTGAACGCCGCCACACCCTGAATCAGGTCGGTCGCGCCGGACGTTGCTCCAGGCGCAGCTCCCGTCCACAAGGTGTAATTCAAACCAGCATTGACTGCCGAATTGCCGGCGAAACCGCCTCCGACATTGGCGTAATAGGTGCCAACGCAACCGGTACAAGTAGCCGTCGCCTGCGTGCCCGTGCTGAAGTGCGCCCCGGTGATGGCCATGCTGGATGCGACTACATCCAGCGTCTTGCCGGCGATGGTCAGAGTCAGTGCGGCATTGACGAGCTGGGTGGTGAAGTTCGCCGTCAGGCTCGCGGTATTCAATGTACCGGCGTTACCCAACGCATCGGTCGGGCTGGTGGCCGCCACCTTGTTGTAGGCAACGCTGCCTGACAGGGTCTGCACATAGCCGGCCGGCGGTGCCAGCAAGATCGCCCAGTGTTCGCTGGTCACGCCCAGATTGCGGCTGATCGTCGGAAGCGGCGTCGCATTATTGTCCGTCACCGTGATCGTTCCGCCTACCCAACGGCCGGCATAAATGCTGCTGTCCGGCATCATGAAGGTTTCCACTGCGGTACCGCCGGTGCGCTTGACGTTGGCGTCGATCATCACGACCTGCGGGGTCGCGGTCGACGCGGCGGTTTCCTCGTACCATGCATGGCGGCTTTCCACCAGATTTCCCGCCCCGTCCAGCACGAAGCTGGTATTGGCCGTGCCGGTGGTGAAGCCTGCGCCCGGGCCGTAGCCCTCGATAAAACCACCGCCCGCATCCGCCTTCACGGTACTCATCATGCCGACGAAACGATCTGGCGTTACCACGGCCGGATTGTTGTACGCAGCGATGGGCGCATTCGTCGCCACCGTCGATGCCTGCGTATTCACTGCCGCCAGATTGGTACTGGACAAAGCAACTGCGCTCGTCGCAGCAGAAACAGCCGTTTGTGCGGCAGCGGCTTGGGTAGAAGCTGCTGCCGCAGCGGTGGAGGCACCGGTCGCCGCGCTGGTCGCTGCGGTTACGGCTGCTCCAGCCGCCGTTTGTGCCGCTTGGGCGCTGGCCAACTGGCTTGTCACCGTAGTCTGGGCCGATTGCGCCGTGCCGAGTTCTAACAGCGCAATGGCCAGCTGCTGCTGCACGATCACCAGCTGAGCCTGCGCTCCGGCGACATTACCTGCCGCCTGCAACGTTGCTGCTTGCGTTGCCGCTGCCTGCGCAGCGTTCGCCGCTGCCTGCGCATTCGCTGCCGCTGTCTGAGCGGGTGTCAATTGCGCCGCAGCCAGACTTTGCGCATTAACGATTACGGTATTCTGGGTATTTGCCGTCGTCAGCTGCGCATTCGCGGTCGACAGAGCGGTATTCGCGCTGGCCAACGCCGTACCAGCCGCACCTTGCGCCGCAGCCAGCGCGGTGTTTTGCGCCGTCACCGTGGCAACGGCTCCTTGCACCGCGGTGTTCGCGGTTTGCAATGTACCGTTGGCCGACTGCACGGCGGTATTGGCAGGGCCGGCTGTGCTGTCGGCAAAGGGGCTGTGCGCATTCAACGCGGCCTGTGCCGCCGCCGCCTGAGCCGCGGCGGTTGCCGCTGCGGTTTGCGCGGCAGAGGCATTGGCCGCGACAGCTGTCGCATTGGCAGGCGCCAAGGCCGCAGCCGTCGTCACCAGCGAACTCGTCGTGCTGATGTCCGTAGTCGCCGTACTGATTGCTGCAGTTGCAGGCGACACCGGTACGGTCGCGATATTCACAAGCGTCGCACTGGCTTGCGCCACTGCAGCAGCCGCGTTTGCAGCGGCTGCCGCCGCAGTTCCCACTTGAGTGGCAAGTGCTGTCGCCTGCACCGCGTAATCCACGGTGGGCTGCGTCAAATTGACACAAGTCGTCCCCACGCAAGCCGTCGGAGGCGGTGGAGGGGGCTGCACAACGACCAAGACGTTGGCGCCTGTTAGTAAAGCATTGCCACCGGTTGTGCCGCCAGTCCCACCGGTCGTGCCGCCAGTCCCTCCGGTTGTGCCGCCAGTCCCTCCGGTTGTGCCGCCAGTCCCTCCGGTTGTGCCGCCAGTCCCACCGGAGTCGCCACCAGTCCCACCGGAGTCGCCACCATTCCCGCCGGAATCGCCACCATTCCCGCCGGAATCGCCGCCATTCCCACCGGAGTCGCCACCATCCCCACCGGAGTCGCCGCCATTCCCGCCGGAGTCGCCGCCATCCCCACCGGAGTCGCCGCCCTTCCCACCGGAGCCGCCACCATTCTTATTCCCATTTTGGCCATTGCCCGCACCCGGGAACAGCTTGAGATCGACAGGAACAATCTTCGGCTGCTTGTCCATGCCATAGGAGATGGCCATGCCCTGCCCCGGTTTGAGCAACACTTCGCCCAAGTTGGTCTTCATCTGAATCATGCCACCATTGACAATAACCGCAGAAAATATGGTCAGGCCAACAGGCGGCGGTGCATCTGTCTGCGAGATCATCCAGGACAGATCAGCCATGGCAAGATTAACTTTCTCCTCAGCAACAACCACCTCGTAGTCTGTGCCTCGAATCCCGATGGTCGCAGATGGGGTGGTGACCTTGTAGTTCTGCTTGTTGACCCGTCCGATCAATCCAGAGACAGCACGAAAGCCGCCCTTGACTAGAGAGAAGAACCCCCGCTCGCTGCCATCCACCTTGCCGGAAAAGGCGAACTTGTCGATTTTCATCCGGGTTTCGGGACGCACGGCGAAGAAGCCACCGTCCTGCATCTTGATCTGCGCGGTAGACCGAGAGGCTGAGGTCAGCGTATCGCCTTCGTTGACCGCATCGCCCTTCTGCGCCATGCGGGTTTGTCCTGTCGGACTGATGATCTGCACATTGCCGCTGACGAACTGTATATGGCCGGCCACGCCCGCATAAGCGGATGCAGAAGCCGCCATCCAGCAGGCAGCCACCAACCCGAGGGTTGCGAGGAATTTATTAACGGTTTTCATAATGACACCTCACACATTTATCTGAAGTCGCGGCGGATGGTCAGGGAGACATCCATCCGGTCGAAGCTATACAAGGAGATATTCGATTTCTTCTGGGAAAGCGCGATTTGCGGCTTGATCGACCAGAACTCGTCCACGCGCCAATTCGCAGTGATCGTCAGGTCATACAATTTTTCGTTACGACTCCGCATGATCAGGTTGTTCACGTGCTGGTAGGCTGCTTTCTGCCACCCGAAACTGGCGACTCCGTCCAGATAATCGGTAAAAGAGGATTGCATACCGACGCGGAACCCGCCGAATTTCTTCCTGCCGTCGGTGCGACCGCCATTGGGCAGACCGGGTGAAATTACCGGGGCGACATCTTTCTCCTCGCCGACATAAATACTGCCGAACAGTGCCTGCTTGCCTTCATCCATGATATGCACCAAACCTTCGCCGATCACGACCTGATCGGTATCTCCTTCGATGCGCGCATCGGTGGCTGGCGAAGTGGCCGGAAAACCGGCGGAACGGTTCTGCCCGATCTGCACAAAAAAACTCATCTGATCGGTAGGGCTGAGCATATGCTGCCACTCTCCGCTGACTCCGAGCGAATCGCGACGCATCGAGTTGGCCGAATAGAATTGACCGCCAGTCAGCGTCAGCCGATACACGTTCTCTTTCTCCCCATACATCACGCCGGCGCGGCCGTCCACACCCATCGTATCGTAGATGGTTTGAACCATATTCCCGTGCTGACGAAAATCCGCACCGGCGAACACCCCCCAACGATCATTCAGGCTATGACTGACTTCCGCTCCGGCATTGACGCCTTCGTAGCCGCCTGTCAGCTTGGTGGCTGGCGGCAACAGGTTGCCCGGGAACAAGCCGCTCCAGGGCGAACCCGGGGCGAACGTGAATGTCTGTGTGCTGCTGTTGGCGATGTTGCTATCGTACCCGAGCACTCCCTCCACGTAGCCACTGATACGCGTCAGCTTTGCCGCTTCATGCGCGGTGATCGCATCGAGATATTTCCGGATCGTCACTCGTGCCGCTTCGGGTGGATTCCGTTTCAGCACCGCTTCGAATTCAGCCTTCGCCCGCGGCATGTCGCCCAGTTGGTAATAAGCTCGCGCCATATCCAGCCGCGCACCGGCGAAGTTGGGATCGACCGCCAGCACCCGCTCGAAGGCCAGCGTCGCCTTATCCGGTTTGCCACTATCCAGCGCAGAAATACCTAGCAGATAATCGAATCTCACTTCGCCGGAACGCTCGAAATCGAGCGGCTCCAGCAGCGCATAGGCTTCGGCAGGTTTGCCTGCCTTCAGCAGCGCCTCGGCATCGCGCAACGGCTGCTCGCGCGCCTCGATTTCGGCTAGTTTTTTGGCGTCCGTCTCGGCACGTTGCTTAGTCTGCGGCTCTGCCTTGGTACGAGAGACCGCTTCGGGTCGGGTCTGTTGTACAGCCCCTGCATCAGGCTTAACGGCCTGTTGAGCCGTAGCCGGAGCCCTTTTGGCCACAGCCTTGCCGCCATTGGCTGGTTCCTGAGCATACGCCCCCCCCGCCGCCAGAACCAATCCAACAGAAACCCAACCCGCCGTACGCACCAATTTCATGACCCAAACTCCCTGTATGGTTATGCTCGCGAATATACGCCTCGGCGACCAATCGAACAATAGTCGGAATCCTATATCAGGCCGCGCTCGGCGAACGACAGCGCCTGGCCGCCCGCGACGACGAAATGGTCCAGCACGCGCACATCGACCAACCCCAGCGCCTGTTTGAGCGCATCGGTCAGCAACTGGTCGGACTGGCTGGGTTCGGTGACGCCAGTGGGATGATTATGCGCAAGGATCACAGCGGCGGCGTTATGCGACAACGCGCGCTTGACCACCTCGCGCGGATAGACGCTGGTCTGGCCCAACGTACCGTGAAACAGCTCCTCGAAGGCGATCACGCGGTGCTGGGTGTCGAGGAACAACACCAGAAACACCTCCTGCTGCCGGGCACCGAGCAGCAATTGCAGGTAATCGCGCACCGCACGCGGCGAGCCGAGCGCGTCGCCGCGCTGCAACTCCTCCTGCAACGCGCGTCTCGACATCTCCAGCACCGCCTGCAGTTGCACGAACTTCGCCTGCCCCATGCCGTGGATCGCGCAGAACTCCGCCTCGGCGGCGGCGAACAGCCGGGTCAGGCTGCCGAACTGCTGCAGCAGTTCGCGCGCCAGATCGACCGCGCTCTTGCCGACCACACCGGTGCGCAGGAAGATCGCCAGCAGTTCGGCGTCGGAAAGCGCCGCCGCACCACGCTGAATGAGCTTCTCTCGGGGACGTTCGCCTGCGGGCCAATCGGTGATACTCATGCTTCGCCTCCTGTGGTTTGAGGGAACGAACGTGAAGCCGAAATCCAGCGGGATATGATTTTCTTGTAAGATGCGCGGCATTATGGAACAAGCCCAAGCAAAACGCACCCAGCCGCGGAAACGCATCATTCTGGGCATCACCGGCGGTATCGCGGCCTACAAGGCGGCGGAACTGGTGCGCCTGCTGGTCAAGCAGGGATTCGAAGTGCAGGTCGCGATGACTGAGGCGGCGACACAGTTCATCACGCCGACCACGATGCAGGCACTGTCCGGCCAACCGGTGCTGCTGAGCCAGTGGCAAAACGAGGCCGGCATGACTCACATCCATTCCAGCCGCGCGGCGGACGCCATCGTGATCGCCCCCGCCACCGCCGACTTCATCGCCAAGCTGGCGCACGGCATGGCCGACGACTTGCTCTCTACGCTGTGCCTCGCGCGCGATTGCCCGCTGCTGGTCGCACCCGCGATGAACAAACAGATGTGGGGTAATCCCGCCACGCAACGCAACGTGCAACAACTCGTCGCCGACGGCATTGCCGTGCTCGGGCCGGCCTGCGGATCGCAGGCCTGCGGCGAGGAAGGCATGGGACGGATGCTGGAGCCTGCGGAACTGGCCGACGAAATCGTCGCCAGCTTTCAGGCCAAGCTGCTGGCGGGAGTGAAGCTGCTGATAACCGCCGGGCCGACTTACGAGGCAATCGACGCGGTGCGGGGCATCACCAACCGCAGCTCCGGAAAAATGGGCTACGCGATCGCGCAGGCCGCACGCGAGATGGGCGCCCAGGTGACGCTGGTGTCCGGCCCGGTCGCCCTGGCCGCCCCCGTCGGAGTTGAACGCACCTCCGTCAACGGCGCGCAGGAGATGTACGACGCAGTGAACCGCCGCGCGAGCGATGCGGACATCTTCATCGGCGTCGCGGCGGTCGCAGACTACCGCGTCGCCCATCCTTCCGAACAGAAGATCAAAAAATCCACTGCGCCGATGACGCTGGAGTTGGTCGCCAATCCGGACATCCTCGCCGATATCGCCAGCCTGCCGAATCCGCCGTTCTGCGTCGGCTTTGCCGCCGAGAGCGAAAATCTCGCCGAATATGCCGAACTAAAACGCCGTGCGAAGAAGCTGCCGCTGCTGGTAGGCAACCTCGCGCAACAGGCGATAGGCAGCGACGACAACGAACTGATTCTGTTCGACGACGACGGCAGCCACCCGCTGCCGCGCGCCGACAAGCTGACGCTGGCACGGCTATTGATGCAGCACATTGCACAACGATACAAAGGAGCGAACCCATGAAGCATCTCTCAGTGGACGTCAAGATTCTCGATCCTCGCCTGCATGAAAACATGCCGGGCTACGCGACCGGCGGCTCGGCCGGGATAGACCTGCGCGCCTGCATCGACCAGAACATCGTGATCCAGCCCAAACAGTGTGAGCTGATCCCCAGCGGCGTCGCGATCCATCTAGCCGATCCCGGCTATGCCGCGATGATCCTGCCGCGGTCTGGATTAGGCCACAAGCACGGCATCGTGCTCGGCAACCTGGTCGGATTGATTGACTCGGACTATCAGGGCCAGATCTTCGTGTCGCTGTGGAACCGCAGCCAGCTCCCGTTCACGCTGATGCCGATGGAGCGCATGGCGCAACTGGTAATCGTGCCTGTGATGCAGGCAAAGTTCAACATCGTCGAGGACTTCCCGCTGAGCGAGCGCGGCAGCGGCGGATTCGGCAGCACTGGCAAGCACTGAACCGGAATCAGCCCCCCATGAAAAAAGCCCGCCGGAGCGGGCTTTTTTCATGGGCGTATTTCAAACATCAACGCTCGAGACTCAACTCCATCTCGGTGTTGTCGCCCTTGCGCACCGAAACCTTCTCGGTGACCATCTTGTATCCTTCCAGCTTGACGCTGATCGCATGCACGCCCGGCTCCATCTCCAGACGCAACGGCGACAAGCCGTAGTACACGCCATCCAGATACACCTTGGCGCGCGATGGGCTGGTGTTCACCAGCAGCAAACCCGCAGTAGCGCTGGCCTGAGGCACGTAGGATGGCATGGGAACCGCACTGCCCTGCGATACGCCATAGCTTGTCGACGTAGCAGCAGGTGGAACTGCCGGTGCTGGCTTGGCTGCAGTCGGTGCGACATAAACCGTCACTCCGGGAATGCGCTTGGTTCCTGCTGTCAGGTTAAACAACTCGGGCTTCGCCGCCACCAGCGAGGCACTGACCGCATCGACAGTCTTGTTGCTGACAATCTTTAGCTCGCTGTTGAAATAGGCAACCACATCGTCCTTGTTGTTGCCGGAAACACCCGCAAAACGATCATATTTCTCCGTTACCAGCCCGGACCAGACCACCTCGCCGCTGCCCACATCCTTCACCGTAGTCTCGATGGCGATACTGATCTCGTCGCGATTCTTGACGTTCAGGGTCAACTCCTTGATCACGCCGGACACCTCGAACAAGGCATTGGCGGCACTGCTCCCTTCCAGTACCTGGAAGCCCTCCGTATCGAAGCGCTTCTTGATTACGGCAGTGACGACGCTGGCGATCTCCTGATCGAGCAGCAACTGATCTCCATCCACCCCGCGCACCCGAGTAGTCGCGATACCTAACAGCCTGGGATTTCCTACCTTGCGCTGATCCACATACTTGCCGACGCGCAACGTTGCGGCATATTTGAGTGCCGGACCGGAACTGCCGGTCGATTTCTTGTCGTCTTTAACGCTAAGCGCGCTATCGCCGCCATTGACCCAGCCGGAGACCGAATCCTTCGCATCCTTGACCGAAGCACATCCGGCAACAGCAAATAACAGCACGGCTAGCGCAACGCGCCGCGATAATGGATTCATGGAATTTACCTCAGGTTTCAAACACATTAGCCGCGTGGAATAACGGCTTCGATCTCGGCGAAGGTGTGCGCCAATTCGAAGCTCTGCACTTGCGCACCCAACTGGCGGGCGATCTGGGTGATGGAGAACAGGCCGCACAACGACTGCTTGCCGTCTGCACCCTCGGCGACGACCAACGCATGCTGACGATGGGACTTCTTCAGCGTGGCGACGATCTCGCCAACCTTGGCGCTCCGCACGCTTTCGATCTTCAACACCTCCAGCTCGCGCTGTGTGGTCATGATGTCGCGCACCATGATGTCGGCATGCGTTCCGCCCATGTTCTGCAGGAAACTCATCGGCTTTTCCCCCAGCACATCATTAGCCGTCAACAGGCCCGCCACCTGATCGTTATCGTCCAGCACCAGCAACATCCGCACGCCGTAGCGGATCATCTTGGCATTGGCCTTGTCCATCGAAGTCTTGGCGCGCACGCCGATCACAGACACCTTGCTCAAGTCGGTCATGACGTCTGTAGCCGGATCGCTCAATTTCACATGCTCGGGCAGCGATTGAACGGGACGCACGAAAGACGAACCCGTCTTCAATGGGAAGGTTTGCAGTGGGCTGTATTCTTTAATCATTACGACACTCCTGAAAATTTACAACGAAAAATAAAAATCATCTATGCGCCTGTTGCAGATGCACTGCCCCATGCTTGTGCACTGGCAGATAGCGCGCCAGCTCGTTGAGCGCCATCGTATACACCTCGCGCTTGAATTCGATCACGGCGTTGATATCCAGCCAGTAATCGTTCCAGCGCCAGGCATCGAACTCGGGATGCTCGCAGGCACGCAAGCAGACATCACAATCACGTCCGACCAAGCGCAACAGGAACCAGATCTGCTTCTGCCCGCGATAGCCGCCGCGCGACTCGCGCTTGCTCCAGCTCTGCGGAACCTCGTAACGCATCCAGTCGCGGGTGCGCCCGAGTATCCTCACATGCTCCGGCAACAGCCCGACTTCCTCGTGCAACTCGCGGTACATCGCCTGCTCCGGGGTCTCGCCGTGCTGTATGCCGCCTTGCGGAAACTGCCACGCGTGCTGTCGCACCCGCTTGCCCCAGAACACCTGATTCCTGTCATTCGTGATAATGATGCCGACATTCGGGCGGTAGCCGTCTCGGTCTATCATTTGCTGCTCTATCCGGTTAATTTCAATGGCCGGATTCTTTCACATTTCCACCCTATTTGAAAGCAAATCAGCCTCCGCGGTACCGGATGAGGCGCATTCCCTGTAAAATCGCGCCCTCACAATTTCTGCCCGGATCGTAACATCATGCGCGTTTCGCAATTCTTCATCTCTACCCTCAAGGAAGCCCCCTCCGAAGCCGAACTGCCCAGCCACAAGCTGATGATGCGCGCCGGCTATATCAAAAAGCTGGCCAGTGGCCTGTACACTTGGATGCCGCTAGGCCTGCGCGTGCTGCGCAAGGTGGAGAACATCGTGCGCGAAGAGATGGACCGCAGCGGCGGCATCGAACTGCTGATGCCCGCAGTGCAACCCGCCGAGTTGTGGGAAGAGACCGGGCGCTGGGCGGTATTCGGCCCGCAGATGCTGAAGATCAAGGACCGGCACGACAACCTGTTCTGCTTCGGCCCGACCCACGAGGAAGTCATCACCGACATCGCGCGCCGCGAGATCCGCAGCTACCGCCAGTTGCCGGTGAACTTCTACCAGATCCAGACCAAATTCCGCGACGAGGTACGCCCGCGCTTCGGCGTGATGCGCGCGCGCGAGTTCATGATGAAGGACGCCTATTCCTTCCACGCCGACTACGCCAGCCTGGAACAGACCTACCGTGTGATGTACGAAACCTATAGCCGCATCTTCACCCGCCTGGGCTTGCAGTTCCGTGCGGTCGCGGCGGACACGGGCGCTATCGGCGGTTCCGGCTCGCACGAATTCCATGTGCTGGCCGACGCCGGCGAGGACGCGCTGGCATTCTGCCCGGATTCGGACTACGCGGCCAACGTCGAACTAGCCGAAGCGGTCGCGCCAGACGCGCCGCGTGCAGCCGCGACACAGCAGATGCAAAAGACCATCACCCCCGGCCAGAAGACCATCGAAGAAGTCGCCGCGTTCTTCAGCACCTCCGCGCAACATGTGCTGAAGGCTATCGCCGTAATGACCCACGAAAACGAGTTCGTGTTGTTGCTATTGCGCGGCGACCATACGCTGAATGAGATCAAGGCCAATAAGGTGCTGGGCGAGTTTCGTTTCGCCAGCGACGACGAGATCCATCGCAACATGAACTGCCGCGCCGGCTACATCGGGCCGGTGGGCAGCCAGGTACGCATACTGATCGACCGCACCGCCACCGCGCTGAGCGACTTCATCTGCGGCGCGAACGACGACGGCTTCCACTACACCGGCGTGAATTTCGGCCGCGACGTTCATCTGGACGAGGCCAGCGTGCATGACCTGCGCAACGTCGTCTCCGGCGACGCCTCGCCCGACGGCAAGGGCTCGCTGGAGATCTGTCGCGGCATCGAAGTCGGCCACATCTTCCAGTTGCGCACCAAATACGCCGAGGCGCTGAGCGCGACCTTCCTCGATGCACAGGGCAAGACTCAGGTCATGGAAATGGGCTGCTACGGCATCGGCGTGTCGCGCATCGTCGCTGCGGCGATCGAACAGAACTTCGACGAGCGCGGCATCACACTGCCGTCCGCGATGTCCCCGTTCCAGCTCGCCATCGTGCCTATCGGCATGGGCAAGAGCGAGGCGGTGCGCGAAGCCGTGGAACGACTGTATGCGGAATGTGTCTCAGCAGGTATCGAAGTATTGCTGGATGACCGCGACGAACGGCCCGGCGTGATGTTCGCAGACATGGAGCTGATCGGCATCCCGCACCGCATCGTGGTCGGCGACCGAGGCCTGAAAGAAGGCAACATCGAATATCAGGGACGACGCGATGCGGCCGCGCAGGCCGTTCCCTTGCAAAGCGCGCTGGAGTTCGTACAATCGAGACTATGAAAATGGGATACGGGACACGCGATTCAAGATACAGGGAGCAGCAGACGCATGCGCCCCTGCGTCATGCTGTCGCCCCCCTTCTGGCGTTGTTGCTGTTCGCCTCCGGCGCATACGGCGGCGCGCAACGCGAAGAATCGCTGTCGGCCAGCGTGCGCGCTGTGCTTCAGCACAGCGTCTCCGACCTTGCATCCCCCAGACTGGCCTTTGCCAACAAATACGATGCCGATGCGTGGCTGAACGAGATGTCGAAACGACTGCAGAAGCGCATGCCGGACGCGGAAGCCCGCCTCGACTTCCTGCGCACGGTTCATTACGAAGCGACTCGCGCCGGGCTGGACCCGCAACTGGTGCTGGGCTTGATCGAAGTGGAAAGCGGCTTCAAGAAATATGCCGTGTCGCGGGTAGGCGCGCGCGGCTACATGCAGGTGATGCCGTTCTGGGTGAGATATATCGGCGCCAATGACCACAACCTGTTCCACCTGCGCACCAACCTGCGTTACGGCTGCACCATCCTGCGCCACTACGTGGACATCGAGAAGGGTGACCTGTATCGCGCGCTAGGCCGCTACAACGGCAGCCTGGGCCGCCCAGAATACCCTAATCTGGTGCGCGCCGCCTGGCACAACCACTGGTCGATACCGCGCAGGACGGCAAGCAACGTTTATCCTGCCGCCAGTTAGTTGAGCTTCTTGTTCTTGATGTAGGTCTCGACGCTGACGCGCGTCAGCTCTCCGGCCTGATGACTGACCAGTTCACCATCAGGGGCGTACAGATAGCTGGTCGGCAGCACTTCCACCGCACCGATCTGCGCCGACATCTTGCGATCTCCCTGCACCAGCGGATAGCTGATACCGCTCTTGCCGGCGAACTCGGCGACCGAAGCCCGCGTCGAATCCAGCGCCACACCGATCACCACCAGGTCTTTATCCTTGTGCGCATCGTGCAAGGCGATAAGCTCGGGTATCTCGGACAGGCAGGGCGGACACCAGGTCGCCCAGAAATTGACCAGCACCCACTTGCCGCGATAGTCTGCCAGCTGATGCGTCTTGCCGGACATGTCCTGCAGCGTGAAGCCGGCGGCACCGGCTGAAACGGACGCCGCCAGCAACGCGCAAAGCAACAACCAGCGGCTCATCTAGTGCCCATGTTTTTCGTTGGCCTTGTCTTCTACTGCAGCTGCGCCGTGACCGCCGCCCTCGGAGGCATGGGTGAAATACAGCGCGATGGCGATCAGTGCGATCGCGGCGCCGAAATAGACCAGATCCAGCGGCGTACTCATCTCCATGCTCAACGATTCTTCGAACAGAGTGACGATCATGATCATCAGAATCACCTTGGCCAGACGCGACTTCAGGTCGTCCAGATTATTGACCACCAGGATAGCACTGGATGCCTTGGTGCCATGCGCCTGATCGATGTCGCTGATGAACAACTCATACATGCCCAGCGAGAAGATCAGCATCACCGTTGCCAGCAGATAGCCGTCCACCACTTCGACGACATGCGATACCGTCGCATCGTGCAACGCCTTGCGCGCCTCGGCGGTCAGGCTGGAATCGGCGTAATGCAAGGCATGACTGAACAGGTTCAAGACATCTACTGTTGCCATGTAGAAGATTGCGATACCGGCCAGCAGGCTGCCTACCACCGCCGTCAGCACGATAAAACGGCTGTTCCACAACGTGCCCTCGAACAATCTTTCCAGCAAACCCATGTCGTACTCCTGACTATAAAAATAACGATAAAAACGTCGCGCATTAAAACGTAAATGGACGATCGCGCGCAAGCTGTATCAGGCAGGACTACGGGAAAATAGTTCCTGCAGACTGATATCGGCACTCTGTTCGAGCCGGGCTGCACTGTCTGTCAGCCACTGCAACAACGGATCCCCATCATGCACCATCGGCAACGAGGCCAAGTCCAGCACGAACAGCCGCAGCAATTCGGCGGTGCGGATATGCCCCGCATCGCGCATCATCAACCAGCCATCACCCTTGACCTTGCGGATCATGTCTGCCCGCTCCAGTTGGGCGAGTAACGCTTCCAGCGCGTCGTACGACAGATGCAACGATCGGGACAATTCCGGCAGGCTGCTCACCCGTCCCTCGCGCAAACCTGCCGTCATCGTCTGCAGCACGCGTAAGGCATCCAGCAATTGGGCGGCCGGCGTCGCATGCGTCGTCATCGGCGTGCGCCAATACGACAACGAAGCGGCGATCACCGCACCGATCAGTATCGACAGCCAGGACAGGTATATCCACATCAGAAAGATCGGCACGCTGGCGAATGCGCCATACACCAGCTTGTAGGTCGGGAAATGGCTTACGTAGTAGCCGAAGGCACGGTTCATCGCCTCGAACGCCAGCGCGGCCACCAGAGCCCCTATCATCGCGTGAGACCGGGACACATGCCGGTTGGGGACGAAATAGAACAGCATCGCAAAGGCTAGCCAGGTCAGCAGCACCGGCAACAGCTTCAGCACACCGACGCCGAATATCGGCACATGCCTGACATAGCCCATCGACAGGCCGACCAGCCATGAAGTCAGCGCAAGACTCGCACCGACCAGCAGCGGCGCAAGCGTCAACGCGGCCCAATGTATGACCAGCCGCTTGAACAAAGGACGGTGTGCCGTCACGCGCCAGATCGTATTGAACGCATGCTCTATCGTCAGCAGCAGAGACATCGCGGTGAGCGCCAGCAATGCTATGCCCAGTGCGGTGAGGCGCATCGCGCTGTCGGTGAACTGCTGCACGTACTGCGTGATCACCTTGCTGGCGATATCCGGCATCAGGTTGCCGACAAGGAAGCGCTTGATCTGCGAGGAATAATCCTCAAAAACAGGAAAGGCGGAGAATAGCGTCAACGCGATGGTGAACAGCGGCACCAGCGACAGCAGCGTGGTGAAAGTCAGGCTGGCGGCGATTTGCGCGCAACGGTCCCGACTGAAGCGCTCGGCGATGAAATGCATGAAGTCGGCGAAGTCGCGACTATTCTTTTGCATGGTGATTTCGATTACATATAATGGCGCGCATGATAACCGACAAAGAAATCCTGGTGCTGTATTACAGCCAGCACGGCGCGACCCGGCAGATGGCGCAACTCGTCGCACGCGGCATCGAGCAGGTGGAAGGCGCGCGCGCGCGGCTGCGCACCGTGCCCAAGGTGTCCGCCGTATGCGAGTCAACCGAACCGGCGATCCCCGACGAGGGCGCGCCCTATGCGGAGCTGCGCGATCTGGAGGAATGCATCGGCCTCGCGCTGGGCAGCCCGACCCGTTTCGGCAACATGGCCGCCGCGATGAAGTACTTTCTGGACGGCACCGGCGGACTGTGGATGAAACATGCACTGGCCGGCAAGCCCGCCTCGCTGTTCACCTCCACCGGCAGCATGCACGGCGGGCAGGAGAGCACGCTGCTGACCATGATGCTGCCGCTGTTGCATCACGGCATGGTCATCGTCGGCCTGCCCTACTCCGAACCGGAGCTCGGCACGACCCGCAGCGGCGGCACCCCCTACGGCGCCAGCCATGTCGCCGGACTCGACGGCAACCAGCCGATCACCGAGGACGAGAAGAAGCTCTGTCTCGCGCTGGGTCGCCGACTGGCGCAGACAGCGCTGAAGCTGGCGCAATGAGCTACCCTCAACCTCATATGAGCCACGCCCGGGAGGCGCGCTGCCTGCTGCGCGCCCATCGCTACGGCGTGCTGTCCACGCTGTCGAAGAAGTTCGACGGCCACCCGTTCGGCTCCATCGCACCTTACCTGACCGACCACGACGGCAGCGTGCTGCTGTTCATCTCCGGGCTGGCGGAACACACGAAGAACATCCTGACCGACCCGCGCGTCAGCCTGATCACGCACGACCAGAACGATGCGCGCATCCAGACCCAGGGGCGCGTGACCGTCATCGGCAAGGCCGAACGGATTGAACAGCGCGAGCCCTACGCCGCCCGCTGGCTGCGCCACTTCCCCGAGAACGCACAGCTGTTCGAACTCGGCGACTTCTCGTTCTTCCGCATCGTGCCGCAGTCCGTGCGCCATGTCGCCGGCTTCGGTCAGGCGCGCTGGATCATGAGCCACTTCACCGTACCGTCCTGCCCGCTGATGAAGCAAGAAGAGGAAATCCTCGCGCAGGTGAACCCGGATGCATTGCACCGCTGCCTGAATCTGCGCGGCATCTCCGTCGAACGAGTGCACATACTGGGCATAGATTGCGACGGTTTCGATGTCGAAGCCGATAGTCGCATATTGCGTTTCGATTTCGCTGAACCGGTCGCGGATGCGGAAAGCGCGCTGACGGCACTATCTCTGATGAGCGAAAAATAGCGTTTCCAAACGAAAAAGGCACGGAGTCACCGTGCCTTTTTCGTTTACAGCGGAATCACTTAACGCTTTCTGGCTTTCGTCGCCGGCTCAGCCATTACAGGCTCAGCCCTTTCCTGCACGACCGGCTCAGTCTTTCTTTCCGGCATGCAGCTGCTGTTGTTCACCGTGCCATTCGGCATCACCGTGTTGCAGAACGTCGCGCCGGTCAGCGTCGCATCGGCGATGTTCGCGCCGGTCAAGTCCGCATCGGTCAGGTCGGCATTCAACAGAATCGCACCGGTCAAGTTGGCGCGCTCCAGCTGCGCGCCGCGCAGCATCGCTTTGTTCAGGTTGGCATCGGTCAGATTAGCCTGAGACAAATTGGCGCGAGTCAGGTTGGCTCGCACCAGATTCGCCTCGGTCAGGTTGGCCTTGCCGAGATTCGCCTTGAACAGATTGGCCTGCGCCAGATTGCCCATATACAACTGTGCGCCGGAAAGGTTGGCGGAACCCAGATTGGCTTCGGCCAAGGCTGCATTCAGGCAAACGCTACGCGGCTGAATCACGCAACCGTTGATCGCGCCTTCGACAGATTCAGCCGGCTCCGATTTGGCGGTCTTTTTCTCCGGGCAGTTCGCACCGCTGTTCACAATGCCGTTCGGCATGATCGTGCGGCAGAACGTGGCCTTGACGAACTTGGCGTTCTCGATCTCGGCATCGCTCAGATCGGCGTCAGTCAGGTTGGCCCCGGAAAGGTTCGCGCCCTTGAGTTTGGCGCCGCTCAGGTTAGTACCGGTGAAATTGGCGCCGGTGAGATCCGCGTTATACAGCGTGACATCGCTCATATCGGCTTCAGTGAAATTGCCGCCCATCAGCTTGCCATGATAGATGTTGGCACCTTTGAGGTTGGCCTTGGAAAAATCCGACTTGCTCAAGTCGCCTTCGACCAGCTGCGCCTCATGCATATCCACTCCGGGGTGACTCTTGCCGGACAGTTCGGCATGCGGGCATTGCGATTTCGGAATGATCCAGCAGTCAGCCCAGCCGGCATTGGCGAACAACGCGCCAAAAAGGAACATGCTACCCAACAGAATTTTCTTCAAGACAGCCTCCAAATGGAATTCAAAAAAAACGGCGCACGATACATGCGCCGCTATAAGAGACCGACTTGTCTGAAAAGTTCACACCTGCGGGTGCGCCCGCTCCCCTGAACTATGCAACTTGTTGAGCGCATTGAGATAAGATTTTGCGGAGGCGACGACGATATCGGTGTCCGCGCCCTGCCCGTTGACGATACGCCCCCCCTTGGACAAACGCACCGTAACCTCACCCTGCGCGTCAGTGCCGCTGGTGATGTTGTTCACCGAATACAACAACAGCTCGGTACCGCTGTGCACGATCTGTTCGATTGCCTTGAATGTCGCATCCACTGGCCCGCCGCCCTGCATCTCGGCGCTCGCCTCCTCGCCGCCGACGCTCAGCGTGACCTGCGCCTTGGGCAGGATGCCGGTCTCGGAATGTGCGCGCATGGCGACGAGGCGGAAATGTTCGCAGAATTGCGAGACGAATTCGTCGCTGACCAGCGACTGCAGATCCTCGTCGAATATCTCCGACTTCCGGTCCGCCAATTCCTTGAAGCGCGCGAATGCGGCGTTCAATGCTTCTTCGCCGTCGAGCACGATGCCGAGTTCCTGCAAGCGGGTGCGGAACGCATTGCGGCCGGAGAGCTTGCCCAGAGTCAACTTGTTCGTGCTCCAGCCCACATCCTCGGCGCGCATGATCTCGTAGGTCTCGCGATGCTTGAGCACACCGTCCTGATGGATGCCGGACTCGTGCGCGAACGCGTTCGCGCCGACGATGGCCTTGTTCGGCTGCACCGGATAGCCTGTGATGCTGGACACCAGTTTTGAGGTCGGCACGATCTGCGTGGTGTCGATGCGCGTGTCGCAGGTGAAGATGTCGCGGCGCGTCTTCACCGCCATCACGATCTCTTCCAGCGAAGCGTTGCCCGCCCGCTCGCCCAAGCCGTTGATGGTGCACTCCACCTGACGCGCGCCGTTCATCACCGCCGCCAGCGAATTCGCCGAGGCCATGCCCAGATCGTTGTGGCAATGCGTGGACCAGATCACCTTGTCCGCATTCGGCACGCGGGCGATCAACTGCTGGAAGCGCTCGCCCCACAACGCCGGGACGCTGTAGCCGACGGTGTCCGGCACGTTGAGCGTCGTAGCGCCCGCCTTGATCACCGCATCGAACACGCGCACCAGGAAGTCCATCTCGGAACGAACCGCATCCTCGGCAGAGAACTCCACATCGTCGGTATATTCCAGCGCCCACTTCACCGCCTGCACCGCGCGCTCGACGACCTGATCCTCGGTCATGCGCAACTTGTGCTGCATGTGGATAGGACTGGTCGCGATAAAGGTGTGGATGCGCCCGCGCTTGGCCGGTTTGATCGCCTCGCCGGCGCGGCGCACGTCGTTCTCGCTGGCGCGCGCCAGCGAACACACGGTTGAATCCTTGATGGTCTCGGCGATCGCATGGATCGCATCGAAATCGCCCGGACTGGCCGCGGCGAAGCCCGCCTCGATCACGTCCACGCCCAGCTTCTCCAACTGGCGAGCGATGCGCAACTTCTCTTCCTTGGTCATCGAAGCGCCCGGGCTCTGCTCGCCGTCGCGCAAGGTGGTGTCGAAAATTATCAATTTGTCTGTCATGTCAAAAGCTCCATCGCGGATAGGTTTAACCTGCGCAACCGTTCAGGTTGTCGCGCACATTGCATCGGATTGTGTGTGGGAGATTAGCGCGCGCCGCGCAGCAGCAGCGCAGCCAGCAGGCTGAACGTGGAATGAAGCAACGCGATGTAGGTAGAGAAGTGCATGGGCGCAAATATAGCGGCTTTGCCGGGGCGGCGCAAATTTTTATAGAAGCCTCGCAACCGCTAATTTGCTGTCAATTCAACAGCGGATGATCCTTGGGCAATTGCTTCGAATACCAGATCGCCAGCTTGTGGCGCAGCGTCTGCTCGGCGACCTGATCTTCCGGCAGCGGCTGTATGACCTTGTCGTGCACCAGCAGGCGATAGATATACAGCAGCTTTTCGCTGGCCGAATCGGTCGGCTCGAACTCGACCACGCCCCGCCCTTCGGCATACTTCACGCCCGCGAGCAGCGCCTCCTTGAACAAGGCGTTCTCGTTCTTCAGTTTCTTCATGGCGCTCTCCTTATGAATGACGTTGGCGGCATCGCCGTCTTGAAATGCATCCGACCCCATTCTGCGCCTATTCGGCGATTTCCTGAAGCGACGAACAGCGCGCAGAGGAAGCGCCACACTCCGCCGCCACCCGATACCGCTCCGCGTGATGATAGAATCCGGCCATGCTCAACGAACGCGCCCAGATTCTGCTCAAGACCCTGATGGAACGCTACATCAGCGACGGTCAACCGGTCGGTTCTCGCGTCCTGCAACAGTACTCCGGTCTGGAAGTCAGCTCTGCGACGATACGCAACGTGATGGCCGATCTCGAGGACCTCGGTCTGGTCAGCAGCCCTCACACCTCCGCCGGACGCATCCCGACCGGCATGGCCTACCGGCTGTTTCTCGACACCATGCTGGTGACCAAGCCGCTGGACGGCGCACGCATCCAGCAACTGGAACACCAACTGCAGCCGGATAACCCCTCGCGCCTGATCGCCCAGGCCTCCAACATCCTGTCCGAGCTGACACAATTCGCTGGCGTGGTGGCATCGCCCCGGCGCGAAGCGGTCACGGTGCGCCAGATCGAGTTCCTGCGGCTGGGCGAGAAGCGCGTGCTGCTGATCATCGTGATGCCGGACGGCGAGGTGGAGAACCGCGTGCTGCTGACCGAGAAGGACTACAGCCAGTCGCAACTGACCGAGGCCGGCAACTTCCTGAACCAGAATTACATCGGCTGCAGCTTCTCGCAGATGCGCGAAAAATTGCGCGGCGAGCTGCACCAGTTGCAACGGGACATGAGCGCGCTGATGGCCGCAGCGCTGGCCGCGGGCGACGAGGCCGCGGCAAAGAAGGCGGACGACTATGTGATCAGCGGCGAGCACAAGCTGCTGAGCGTGCATGACCTGTCCACCGACATGAACCGTCTGCGCGGCCTGTTCAACCTGTTCGAGCAGAAGACCGAACTGATGCAGTTGCTGGAAGCGGGCCGCAAAGGACAGGGCATCCACATCTTCGTCGGCGCCGAATCCGGCCTCGCCTCGCTGGAAGAATGCAGCGTCATCACCGCGCCCTACTCCGCCGACGGCGAAGTGGTCGGCACACTGGCCGTGGTCGGCCCGAAACGCATGGACTACCAGCGCGTGATACCGATAGTGGACATCACCGCAAGACTACTGGGCAACGCCCTTTCACAGAACTGAAAATCTTATGAGCTACCAGACCGAACCCGCATTCAACCACGGCACACCGGAGAAGACCGGCATCCTGCTGGTCAACCTCGGCACGCCGGACGCGCCGACGACACCGGCGGTGCGCACCTACCTGAAAGAATTCCTGAGCGATCCGCGCGTGGTGGAGATACCGCGTGCGATCTGGTGGCTGATCCTGAACGGCATCATCCTCAACACGCGCCCGAAGAAATCCGCGGCGAAGTATGCGTCGGTCTGGATGAAGGAAGGTTCGCCGCTACGCGTCCATACCGAGAAACAGGCCGTGCTGCTGCAAGGCTACCTGAGCCAGCGCACCAAGGCACCGTTCGTCGTGGAATACGCGATGCGCTACGGCAACCCGTCTATCCCGTCCGTGCTGCGCAAGCTGAAGGAACAGAACTGCCAGCGCATCCTGGTCGTACCGATGTATCCGCAATATGCGGCGAGCACCACCGCGACTGTCACCGACATCGTGTACCGCGAGTTGCAGCAGATGCGCAACACACCGGCGATCCGCACCATCAAGCATTTCCACGACCATCCCGGCTACATCAAGGCGCTGGCCGGTAGCATCAACGATTACTGGATGAAACACGGCCGCCCGGAAAAGCTGCTGATGAGCTTCCACGGCCTGCCGCGCTACACGCTGGAGAAAGGCGACCCCTACCATTGCGAATGCCGGAAGACCGGCCGCTTGCTCGCACAGGAACTGGGCTTGAAGCCGGAGCAATACGCCGTCAGTTTCCAGTCGCGCTTCGGCCGCGCCGAATGGCTGCAGCCCTACACCACCGCGACGCTGAAGGAACTCGGCAAACAGAAGACCAAGCGCGTCGATGTGGTCTGCCCCGGCTTCGTCGCCGATTGCCTGGAGACGCTGGAGGAGATCGCGCAGGAAGGCAAAGAGGACTTCCAGCATGCGGGCGGCGGCGAATACCACTACATTCCCTGCCTGAACGAGCGCGACGACTGGATGCATGCACTGACCGACCTCGTCATGGACAACCTGCAAGGCTGGCTGGCCGAAACCGACGCGGCCGCACTCGAGCAGGGACGATTGCACGCGCTGGCGATGGGAGCGAAGAGCTGAGCATGGCCGAGCAGTCATTAGGCCGTTTCAAGATACTGAGCGAACTGGGCCGGGGCGGACAAGGCACGGTCTATCTCGCCCACGATCCTCAACTGGACCGCAAGGTCGCGATCAAGACGCTGCGCAAGTTCGGCCACCAGACCGAGCAGCTGACGCGCGAGGCGCTGATCGTCAGCAAGCTGCAGCACCCCAACATCATCGCGCTGTACGATGCCGGCGAACATAACGGCACGCCCTATCTGGTCTATGCCTATATCGAAGGCAAGACCCTCGCCCAGGTGCTCAAAGAAGAGAAGACACTGCCGTTCGCGCGCGCCGCGGAGATAGCCTGCGACGCGCTGAAGGGCCTGGTCTATGCGCACGAGCAGGGCGTCTCACACCTGGACATCAAGCCTGCCAACATCATGATCGCCAAGAACGGCCTCGCGATGGTGATGGACTTCGGGCTGGCGACGACCAGCAACGCCGACGAGCAGACCGCCACCGGCATGATCAACGGCACGCCGCGCTACGTCGCGCCCGAGATCGTTTCCGGCCAGATCGGCGGTCCGCTCGCGGACGTCTACGCGATGGGCGCAGTGCTCTACGAGATGGTCACCGGACAACATGCCGTCACCGGCGAGAGCCTGTTCGAAGTGCTCAACCGCGCGGCGAACGAGCAGATCGTCGTGCCTTCGGTCCACAACGCGGAGGTGGACGAAGCGCTGGAATCCATCATCATGAATGCGCTGGAAAAGAAGCCGGCCGACCGCTACCCGAACGCGGAGTCGATGCTGCGCGACCTGGAGGAATATCTGGACGAATCGCGCGGCGCGACGACGGAGTTCCTGCTGCAGCGCATGCGCAGCAAGCAGGACTTCCCGGCGATCTCCGGCGTCATTTCGGAGATCAACAACATCGTCTCGTCCGAATCCGAGAGCAGCAGCAAGCTCGCCAGCGTGATCCTGCAGGATCTGGCGCTCACCAACAAACTGCTGCGCCTGGTCAACACCGCGTCGTTCAGCCAGTTCGGCGGCAGCATCAACACCATTTCCAAAGCTGTCGTCATCCTCGGCTTCGAGACGGTGCGCAACATCGCGACCACGCTGATCCTGCTCGAATTCCTGCAGAACAAGCCGCAGGCGGCGCAACTCAAGGAAGAGATCGTCAAGGCGGTGCTGGCCGGAGAGCTCGCGGCGAAACTATCGTCCAGGAACGACGTCCGCGACGTCGAGGAAGTGCTGATCTGCGCGATGTTCCATAACCTGGGAAAGATGCTGGCGCTGTTCTACTTCTACGAAGAGAGCCAGGAGGTCGCGAACCTGGCAAGGCAAGGCGAAAGCGAACAAGTCGCCTCCGCCCGGATACTGGGCATCCCCTACTCGGAACTGGGCACGAGCGTCGCGCGCAGCTGGAACTTCCCGCCCCGGTTGATCGCCGGCATGCGCCTGCTGACGGCGGAAAGCATCGCCCCACCCAAGAACGAACTGGACCGGCTGACCGTCGCAGTCAATCTCGCCTATGACCTGTGCGACGTCTCGTCCTCGTCCGACGTCCAGGATAAGCCGCAAAAACTGGCGGAACTGTCCAAACGCTACGAAAACACCGGCAAGCTGACGGAACGCGAACTGTCCGCCGCGCTCGATGCCGGGCTGAACGAGATGGGCAACCGCTCCGCGACGCTGGGCATCGGCATCGCCGGTAGCCCGCTGCTCACCCGTGCGCGCCAGTGGAGCGGCCGCCCGCTGCCCGCCCCCAGACAGAAAAACGGCAAGAGCATCGAGGACATGACCGACCTCGGCCAGTCGGTCGCCAACAGATACGGCAATGAAGAATCGCTGACCCTGTCGCTCAACCCAGATTCGATACTCGGCGCGGGCATACAGGAAGTGACCAACACGATGATGGGCGAGTTCAACCTGACCGACCTGCTGCAGATGGTGCTGGAGACGATATACCGCGGCATGAACTTCCAGCGCGCGCTGTTCATGCTGCGCAACAACAAGGAAGCGGCAATGCTCGCCCGCTTCGGCTTCGGCCCGGACATCGGGCAGATCATCCCCAAGTTCCGCTTCCCGCTGCAGTTCAAGCCGGACGTGTTCCACCTGTCGATAGAGAAGGGCCTGGATATCTCCATCGAAGACGTCCGCTCGCTCAACATCTCCGACAAGATCCCGGACTGGTACCACGAGACGGTGAACGCCCCCAGCTTCGTCCTGCTGCCGCTGATGCTGGACGGCAAGGCGATCGGGCTGATCTATGCCGACATGCCCGAAGCCAACCACCTCGACATCTCGCACCAGCAACTCGCACTGCTGCGCACGCTACGCAACCAGGCAGTACTCGCGATCAAACAGAAGGTCTGAGCGCCATGACTCCTGGTGTAGAATGCCCGCGACACACAGACCCCTTAATCCAGCCCATGCGCCCTGGCCGCTAACCGCACCTGAATCCCGTCCATGCCCGCACAAGTTATCGGTCGTTTCGAAATCCTCGGAGAGCTCGGCAAGGGCGGGCAAGGCACCGTCTATCTGGCGCAGGACACGCAACTGGACCGCCGGGTCGCGATCAAGACGCTGCGCAACCTGGCGCGGCAGTCCGAGCAACTCGCCCGCGAGGCGCGCATCGTCGCCAAGCTGCAACACCCCAACATCATCGCGCTGTTCGATGCCGGCGAGCATCAGGGCGTCCCTTACCTGGTCTATGCCTATATCGAGGGCCAGACGCTGGAGCAACTGCTGCAAAAGGATGGAACCCTGCCGCTGGTAAGATCGGCCGAGATCGCCTGCGGCGTGCTGGAAGGGCTGACCTATGCGCACGCCCAGGGCATCGCCCATCTGGACATCAAGCCCGCCAACGTCATGATCTCCGCCAACGGCACGCCGATGGTGATGGATTTCGGCCTGGCCAAACTGACCAACCAGCAGATGCAAGCCAGCGCTACGCTGAGCGGGACGCCGCGCTACATCGCACCGGAGATCATCGCCGGCAAGCAGGCGACCGCCAAGGCGGACATCTACGCCGTCGGCATCATGCTCTACGAGATGGTGACCGGCGAGGCAGCCGTCAGCGGCAGCAACGTTTACGAGGTGCTGAACCGCGCCGCGAACGAGCGGATCGCGGCCCCTTCGACGCATAACGAGCTGATAGACGAACAACTTGAGAGCATCATTCTCAAGGCCATCTCCAAGAACCCGGACGAGCGCTATGCCACCGCCGAGGCGATGCTGCAGTCCTTGCAAGCCTATCTCGGCGAATTGCAGGAAAGATCCGGGCAGGAGAAGCAGACCCACAGCACGCTGGACTTTTTGCTGCGCCGCATGCGCAGCAAACAGGACTTCCCCGCGCTGTCCAACATCATCTCCGAGATCAACAAGATCGTCGCCAACGACTCGGAAAGCGCCAACAAGCTGGCCAGCGTCATCCTGCAGGATTTCGCGCTGACCAACAAACTGCTGAAGCTGGTCAACACCGCTTCCTACGGGCAGTTCGGCGGCAGCATCAACACGGTATCCAAGGCCGTCGTCATCCTCGGCTTCGAGACGGTGCGCAACATCGCGATGACGCTGATCCTGCTGGAATTCCTGCAGAACAAGGCGCAAGCCAGCCAGCTCAAGGACGAAGTCATCCAGTCCATCCTGTCCGGCATGGTGGCCGCACAGCTGCTGAGCGAACACGACTTCCGCGACGCGGAAGAGGTGATGGTCTGCTCCATGTTCCACAATCTCGGCAGGATGCTGGGCATCTTCTATTTCTTCGACGAAAGCCAGGAGATATCCCGTCTGGTCGAGCAGGGCGAGAACGAGGACAAGGCCGCCGGAAAGGTGTTGGGCATGCCCTATCACGAACTCGGTATAGGCGTGGCGCGCACCTGGAACTTTCCGTCCAGGCTGATCGCCGGGATGCGCAAGCTACCGCCGGACAAGGTCAGGCCGGCACAAGGCGAAATGGAGCAGTTGACGGTGACCGTCAATATGGCGCACGAACTGTGCGAGATCGCCGCCTATACCGACGTCAAGGAGAAGCAGCGCCTGCTGAGCGAACTGTCGAAACGCTACGAAGGCGCGATCAAGATATCGGAACGCAGGCTGTCAACCGCGATGGACAACGGCCTGAAGGAGTTGTCGAGCCGCGCCGGCATCCTGGGCATCGGCATCCACCACAGCTCCATGCTGAAGCGCTCGCGCAACTGGAGCGGCCATGCGCAACCGGCCGAGCAGGAAAAGGTCGCCAAGGAAATGGACGGCATCACCAATCTCGACCAGACGGTCACGCCGACCGAAGAAGAAAAAGCGGGCGGCGGAGTGCCGCATAATCCCGAGGCCATCCTCGGCGCCGGCATCCAGGACGTCACCACCTCGCTGGTCGGCGAATTCAAGCTCAACGACGTGCTGCAAATGGTGCTGGAAACGATGTATCGCGGCATGGGCTTCAGCCGCGCGATGATCCTGATCCGCGACAACCAGCTCGGCGTGATGGCCGCCCGGTTCGGATTCGGCACCGACGTCCGCGAGATCATCCCGCGCTTCCGCTTCCCGCTGCATTTCGTGCCGGACGTCTTCCACCTGTGCATCCAGAAAGGCGTGGACATCGCGATCGAAGACGTCAATGCATCCAACATCGCCGACAAGATTCCCGAGTGGTACAAGAACGGCGTCAACGCGCCCTGCTTCATGCTCCTGCCCATCATGGTCAAGGAAAAGGTGATCGGCCTGTTCTACGCGGACATGATCGAAGCCAACGCATTGAAACTGTCGCAGCAACAGCTCTCGCTGCTGCGCACGCTACGCAACCAGGCCGTGCTGGCGATCAAACAGAAGACCTGAAGGTCGCCCTCCGAACCCCCCCGCGACATCCTGAGTATTCGCCTCCGTTAACGAGCGCTCAACCGCCTTGCCGCAAAGGCTAGGCCGAATTACCTATATATTCCGGTCTATTGTTTTCGCCCCCCGGCTCGGGTAAGGTCGCGAACGTTTTTTGGCCAGCGGCAAGCGCCACATTTCATACCAAAATATCCGGCGGTTTTGCCGTCAACTTTACGTTAGGCCTTCAGTCAGATGACGGACGTACACATTGCCTTTGAGCGCAACTTCGACACTTTGCTTCTAGACAGTGTCGACTTCCTTCTGGATGCCAAGGATCAGCACCCTGACTTAGATGAAAGTAGAAGAGCCGCCAGAGTTGCAATCATGTACACATTGCTGCTCCTCGAGGCGGCGGCCAACACTTGCATTGAACACCTGAATCTGGAACGCGCTATTCATAACGAGATCGACCGACTGCCCGTTCTATCCAAGTTTGATTTCTACTTACGAACAAACTTCAGAAACAGATCGCTAGATCGCGGCATTCATCAGATTGAGTGGGTCAAGGAGCTCAAAGGGCTTCGTGACGGTACGGTTCACTTGAAGTCACATAAGGTCAAATGGAATGGTCGGCCAGATGAAAGCATGACCGCTGAAGCGGAGAGAACAAAAGTTTTAAAGGTCGCAACAAATCCGAAGTTCTGGAGCGTAGATGACGCTGTAATCATCGCAAAAGCAACTCACGGATTTTTGCACTACTTCTTTAAAGAGAAGTGCAAGTACAGTCCTAAGAAAGTTGCGTCACTTCTATTCTCAGAATCAGATACACCAGGCGACGACAACCATTTTTGCCCCTGTCTATACAAGGCAACCAAATCCCAGCTTCTTGCGCTGGGCATCGACCTGACCTACATAAAGGTTGCTTGGGTATGAAAATCCAGCCATTTATCGAGCTCAAAGGCCTAACTGTTTGGTCAAGCCGACGCCAACGGCTTGCAGCCGTTGGTGCCCTCCGCGCTTCGCGCTCCGGTGCCGCTTACCTCGGACGTTATTGATCGTCCCCGCGCACCAGCAGCACCGGCACCGATGCGCCGCGCACCACGCCTTCGGCGACGCTGCCGAACAGCATCCGGCTGAAGCCGGTGCGGCCGTGCGAACCGATCACGATCAGGTCGGCCGGCCAGTTTCCCGCTTCCCTGTCGATCACGCTGGCGACTCGTTCGCCCTCCGCTTCGAGCAACAAGGTATCCACCGCCGCACCGGCCTGGCTGGCCATCTCGCCTGCCTTGGCGAGCAGGCGTTCGCCGCTGGATCGCGCTACATCGCGCAGCGCGGCGTAGTCGATGAAAGCGTAGCCTTCGGCATCCAGCGGATAGATTTCTTCGACCACATGCAGCAGCCGCAGCTGCGCCTTGTCGCCCGCCAGCTTGAGCGCCTCGCGCAAGGCGCGCTCGGCCGTGTCGCTGCCGTCGATGGGAACCAAAATGCGTTGATACATGATCGGCCTCCTTGTTGTCGTGACGGCGCGCGGGCCGTTTACAGTTTCAGGAAATTGTCGCGGTAGTGGCGCATCTCGGCGATGGATTCGTAGATGTCGGCCAGCGCCTCGTGCTTGCCATGCTTCTTGATGCCGCTCGCGACTTCGGGTTTCCAGCGCTTGGCCAGCTCCTTCAGCGTGCTGACGTCGAGGTTGCGGTAATGGAAGTAATCTTCCAGCTTGGGCATCCAGCGCGCCATGAAGCGACGGTCCTGGCAGATCGAGTTGCCGCACATCGGCGAGGTGCGAATCGGCACGTATTCCTGCAGGAAAGCCAGCATCTGCGCCTCCACCGCCGCCTCGTCCAGCGTCGATGCCTTGACCTTGTCGATCAAGCCGGACTTGCCGTGGGTGGACTTGTTCCAGTTGTCCATTCCGTCCATCACGCTGTCGGGCTGATGCACCACCAGCACCGGCGCTTCGGCGACGGTCTCCAGGTTGCTGTCGGTGATCACCATCGCGATCTCGATGATGCGGTCGCTATCGGGAAGCAACCCGGTCATCTCCATGTCGAGCCAGATAAGGTGGTTTTGGTTTTGTGCCATAATTCGCGCGTCTTAAATATGAACGGTAAGGGGCGTATTGTGTCACAAGCGCACCACTTCCGGACACCCGCCAAACATGACCGCAACCCAATTCACCCTGTTCTTCGTCGCCACCCTCGCCCTGACCACGCTGGCTAAACTGTGGCTGGCGCGCCGCCATCTGGCGCATATCGCCGCGCATCGCGCCGAAGTGCCGGAAGCATTCAGCGCGAAGGTGTCGCTGGCGGAACACCAGAAAGCCGCCGACTACACCTCGGCCAAGACGCGCTTCGGCATGATCGGGGCATTGTTCGATGCCGCGCTGCTGCTCGCATTCACGGTGATGGGCGGCATCCAGTTCGTCGCAGAGTTTTGCAACGGCTGGTTCGATACACAACTCACGCAGGGCGTCGCGACCATCGTCGCGGTGCTGATGCTCTCCTCGCTGCTGGAAGCGCCGTTCGGGCTGTACCACACCTTCGTGATCGAACAGCGCTTCGGCTTCAACAAGATGACCTTCGCGCTCTACCTCAAGGACGCGTTCAAAGGCCTGCTGCTGGGCGCAGCGCTCGGCCTGCCGCTGCTGTTCGGCGTGCTGTGGCTGATGTCTGCGATGGGAACATACTGGTGGCTGTACGTGTGGCTGGTGTGGATGGCGTTCAACCTGCTGGTGCTGTTCATCTACCCGACCTTCATCGCACCGATCTTCAACAAGTTCACGCCGCTGCAGGACGAGGCGATGAAGGCGCGCATCGAGGCGCTGCTGAAGAAATGCGGCTTCGCTTCCAGCGGCCTGTTCGTGATGGACGGCAGCAAACGCAGCGCGCACGGCAACGCCTACTTCACCGGCTTCGGCAAGACCAAGCGCATCGTGTTCTTCGACACGCTGCTGGCGCGCCTGAGCGGCGAGGAAGTCGAGGCGGTGCTCGCGCACGAGCTCGGCCACTTCAAGCGCCGCCACGTGATCAAGCGCATCGTCATGTCCTTCGCGATGAGCCTGGGCTTCCTGTGGCTGCTGGGGCAGTTGATGCAGACCGGCTGGTTCTACGCAGGACTGGGCGTGACCATCCATTCGACAGGCTCAGGACCGGCTCCCTCGACCGCGCTCGCATTGCTGCTGTTCTTCATGATCCTGCCAGTGTTCAGCTTCTTGCTGCACCCGCTGATGTCGGCGTATTCGCGCAAGCACGAGTTTGAGGCCGATGCCTACGCCGCGCAACAGACCGACAAGAACGATCTGGTGAACGCGCTGGTGAAGCTGTATCAGGACAATGCCGCGACGCTGACGCCCGATCCGCTGTATTCGAAGTTCTACGATTCGCACCCGCCGGCGACGGTGCGCATCGCTCACTTACAAGCCCAATAGGAGGTTCGCATGAGACTGATCGCATCCGTTACATCGCTACTCGCTACATCGCTGTTCGGCGCACTGCTGTTCACCTCCACGACCGCCGCAGCCAACCCCTTCCCCAAGGGCGATGCACAGGCCGGGCAGAAACTGTTCGCCCAGCACAAATGCAGCAGTTGCCACGTCGCGATGCTGGGCGGCGACGGCAGCGCGATGTTCACCCGCGCGGACCGCAAGGTGCGCAACGCCGCCGATCTGGTCGAGCAGATGAACCGCTGCAACGCCAATCTCGGCATCCAGTTGACGCCGCAGGACGAACAGCATCTCGGCGCCTACCTCAACCGCTATTACAACCTGAAGTAGGCGGACATCATGAGCCTGAAGTGCGACCTGACCGACAAGCAGTGCAAACCCTGCGAAGGCGGCGTTCCGCCGCTGACGCAGCCCGAGATAGACGAAATGATGCGGCAGCTCGATGGCTGGCAGCAGCATGACCAGGCTATCAGCAAGACCTACTCGTTCAAGAATTACTATCAGGTCATCGCCTTCGTCAACGCCGTGGCCTGGATGACGCACCGCGAGGACCATCACCCCGACCTCAAGGTCACGTTCAACAGCTGCACGGTGGAATACTCCACGCATGCCATCTCCGGCCTGTCGGAGAACGACTTCATCTGCGCCGCGAAAGTAGACGCGCTGTTCAAGATTTGAAACCCGTCATTCAAGGACAAATCGTCGCGGCCTTCGGCCGCCGGTACCTGGCGCGCCTCGACGACGGCAGCGAGATCGCCTGCCTGACTCGCGGCAAGAAGAGCGAAGTGGTGTGCGGCGACCGGGTGGAGATCATGCGCACCGGCGAGGCCTCCGCAGATAACGGTGCACAGGGCGTAATCGAACGCATCCTGCCCCGCCGCTCGCTGCTGCACCGCTCCGACGCCTTCCGCGAAAAATACATCGCGGCGAACGTCACGCAGATCGTCGTGGTCGTCGCTATCGAACCGGCCTTCAGCGACGAACTAGTGGCGCGCTGCCTGGTCGCGGCACAGGATCAGCAGATCGAAGTGCTGATCGTTCTGAACAAGTGCGACCTGGATACCTCAGCCGATGCCGCGCGACGCATACTCGCGCCCTATCGCGCCATCGGCTACCACGTGCTGGAACTCAGCGCGAAACAGGACATCTCCGCGTTGCGTCCATTCCTGCACGGACACACCAGCGTACTGGTCGGCCAGTCCGGCATGGGCAAATCCACGCTGATCAATGCGCTGCTGCCCGATGCCCGTGCCGCGACACGCGAGATCTCCACCGCGCTGGATTCCGGCAAGCACACCACCACCCATGCGCGGCTGTATCCGCTGGACGAAAGCAGTTCGTTGATCGACTGCCCCGGCGTGCAGGCGTTCGGCCTGCACCACCTGAGCTTCGGCGGCATCGAACAGGGCTTCGTCGAATTCGCCGCCTACCTCGGCCAGTGCCGCTTCCGCGACTGTCATCACACGCACGAGCCCGGCTGTGCGATACGCCAGGCCGTAGAAGAAGGCAAGATCGCCCCGCGTCGGCTGGAACTGTTCCGGCAGATCACCGCGAACAAGGCTTAGCGCAACTCCGCCGCACTGCCGATATCAGAATGAGTCCAGCCGATCACAAGATGCAAACCGAGACGCCCTTCCGGGGCATCGCCCCCTTCCTGCGCCTGAGCATCGCCGGCGGCGACCTGCAGGCCGCCGCTCAAGAGCTGCTGGAGCAGGCGAAACGCGATGCCGACGATGCCAACCTGTGGATGAACCTGTCTATAGCGATGCTATGCCTGGGACAGCGCGACCTGGGCCTGTCCATCCAGCATCAGGCGCTGGAGATGAAGCGTATCTATCGCATTCCCGCCACCGAGCAGCCCGCGAGGCTGCGCCTGCTGATGCTGATGCAGCCGGGCGACCTGTCCGCCAACACGCCGCTCGAATGCCTGCTGGAGAACGGCGACATCGATCTGGTCTTCTACTATCTCTCCCCCGGCGATCCGCTGGCCCTGCCGATTCCGGAGCACGACGCGCTGATCGTGGCCATAGGCAAAGTCGAGCACAACGGGGAGCTCCTCGAATCGCTGGCGCAAACGCTCGCCAACTGGCCCAGGCCGGTGATCAACCTTCCGCAGCGCATCCTCGCCACGGAACGCTCGGTCGCCAGTGCGCTGCTGCAGGATGCGCCTGGTGTGGTGATCCCGCCGACGCTGCATGTGTCCCGTCCTGCATTGCGTGAGATCGCGCAAGGGGATGTCGGCCTGCCCGGCGACCTCGTTTTCCCCGTCACGCTACGCCCGGTCGGCTCGCAGGCGGGGCGCGACCTTGCCAGGCTCGCCAGCCCGGCGGAGATCGCCGCCTATCTGGACAGGGTCGATGGCGAGGCATTCTTCCTGTCCCGTTTCGTCGATTACAGCGGTGCTGACGGACTGTTCCGCAAGTTCCGCATCGCGCTGATCGACGGGGCCGCCTACGCCTGTCACATGGCCGTGTCGTCGCACTGGATGGTGCATTACGTGAATGCCGGCATGTACGAGGATGCGGGCAAGCGCGAGGAAGAAGCCGCCTTCATGGCGAACTTCGACGACTTCGCGCAACGCCACCGCGCCGCGCTGGATGCCGTACACCGGCGCATCGGGCTGGATTACAGCTGCATCGATTGTGCGGAAACGCCGGACGGCCGCCTCCAGATATTCGAGACCGACCATGTCATGGTCGTGCACGCGATGGACCCGGAAGACATGTTTCCCTACAAGCCGTTCCACATAGAAAAAGCCCGGCGGGCATTCCGCGACTATCTTTTCCGGTTGACTGCGGGCCACCCGCTGCACGACCAACCCGGAACCGGCCAGAAAGCGCACTGAGCCATGAGACCGCGCAACAGCCTGAACTTCTCCGGCGGCCCCGGCGCATTGCCAGAAAGCGTATTGCAGCAGGTACAGGAAGCCGTCGTCGAAGTACCCGAAGTCGGCCTCTCGATACTGGGCATCAGCCACCGCTCGGACTGGTTCGCCGCCGTCGTCGGCGAGCTGGAGAACAACATCCGCACGCTGCTGGGCGCGCCCGACAACTATCGCGTGCTGTTCCTGCAGGGCGGCGCGACCCAGCAATTCTCCATGGTGCCGATGACGCTGTTGCGCGGAAAAGAACACGCGGCGGAATACCTGCATACCGGTTACTGGAGCGGAAAAGCCATCCCGGAGGCGCAGCGCGTAGGTCCGGTACGGGTAGCCTGGAGCGGCGCAGCAGCGGGTTTCGGCAGATTGCCCGGCGACGACGAACTTTCCTTCTCTGCGAATGCGCCCTATTTCCACTATGTCTCCAACGAGACAGTCGAGGGGCTGCAGTTCCATCGCGTGCCGGGCCGCGACGATGTGCCGCGCGTCTGCGACATGTCCTCGGATTTTCTGTCCCGCCCCTGCGAGGCGGAACGCTACTCGCTGATCTATGCCCATGCGCAGAAGAACCTCGGCCCGGCAGGCGTCACCGTCGTACTGGTGCGCGACGAAGCGCTCCCCGAGGAAGCGCGAGATGACTTGCCCGGCTTCCTGAATTACCGCAACCACATCCAGACGCACTCCAATTTCAACACCCCCCCTGTGTTCGCGATCTATGTCGCGCTGCTGGTCACGCGCTGGCTGATGGACGAAATCGGCGGCGTGGCACGCATGGCAGAAATCAACCGCAGCAAGGCCGAACTGATGTACGACCTGCTGGACGGCAGCGACGGTTTCTATCGCGGCCGCGCTGCCATACAGGATCGTTCCTTGATGAACGTGACATTCAACCTGCCCACGCCCGAACTGGAGCGGCGCTTCCTGTCCGACGCACTGGAATCTGGCTTCTCCGGCCTGGCTGGACATCGCGCCATCGGCGGCTTGCGCGCCTCGATCTACAACGCCCTGCCCCTGTCCGCTGTCGAACAGCTAGCCGACTTCATGGAAGACTTCCGGCGCGCGCACAGACCCGCTCCGTAAACGCCGGATATCCCGCTCGTATTGCCGCGACGCAAATAAGACGCACCAATCAAGCCGGGCAAACTTGCCGTAACAAAAAATTTCTGTTTCAATCCGCCCTGTCGTTTTAATAATTGTTTAACAATAGAAACATAAAATGATGAAACCGGCTCAAGTAGTGAAGGCGTTGGCGGCTCTGGCGCAACCCACCCGGCTGGCAGTCTATCGCCTGCTGGTGACGGCCGGGCCGGAAGGCATGGCGGCGGGGCATATCGCCGAAAAGGTGAAGGCGTCGCCGGCGACGATGTCGTTCCACTTCAAGACCCTGAGCCATGCCGGGCTGGTAGAAAGCAGGCAAGAAGGCCGCTTCGTCTATTACGCCGCCAATTTCACCGTGATGAACGGCATGGTGGATTACCTGACGGAGAACTGCTGTGGCAGCAATGCGGAGGCATGCAAGACGCCGGGCAAGAAATGCTGATCAATTGAAAGGAAAAACGAAATGAGCGAAAAACAATACAACGTGCTGGTGCTGTGCACCGGCAATTCCGCCCGCAGCATCCTGGGCGAGGTGTTGTTCAACACCCTGGGCAAGGGCCGGTTCAAGGCATACAGCGCGGGCAGCAAACCGGCGGGCAAGGTCAACCCCGGCGCACTGGAGTGGCTGCAAGCCAACGGCCACAGCACCGAAGACCTGCGCAGCAAGAGCTGGGACGAATTCGCCGCGCCCGGCGCACCGAAGTTCGATTTCGTGTTCACCGTGTGCGACAACGCGGCGGGCGAAGTCTGCCCGGTGTGGTACGGCTCGCCGATGACCGCACATTGGGGCATCCCCGACCCGGCGCATATCGAAGGCGACGAGGCGCGCCGCGCCGCATTCAATAAAGCCGCGGATCAGTTGGCGCGGCGCATCCAGTTGTTCATGAGCCTGCCCGTCGAAAAGCTGGATAAACTGGCGCTGAAAGAGAAGCTCGCCGAGATCGGACGCATCAAGGACTAAGTGAAGTAGGTCGGGTTAGCAGATGCACCGCGTAACCCGACAAGCCATATTTCAACTCGAAGCGTCGGGTTACGCTGCGCTCTCGTACCCTCCAGGATGAACCCGACCTACAAAAATTTGATGCATTTGGATAAGCCGAGGATAACAACATGAGCCTCTTCGAACGCTACCTGACCCTGTGGGTCTTTCTCTGCATCGTCGTCGGCGTGGTGCTGGGGCAATTCTTCCCTGCCCCGTTCCACTGGCTGGGCGGGCTGGAGATCGCCAAAGTCAACATCCCGGTCGGCCTGCTGATCTGGGTGATGATCATCCCGATGCTGCTGCGCATCGACTTCGGCGCGCTGCACGAAGTGCGCAAGCACTGGCGAGGCATCGGCGTCACGCTGTTCGTCAACTGGGCGGTCAAACCGTTCTCGATGGCCTTGCTGGGCTGGCTGTTCATCCGCCATCTGTTCGCGCCCTACCTGCCTGCCGACCAGCTCGACAGCTACATCGCCGGGCTGATCCTGCTGGCCGCCGCGCCCTGCACCGCAATGGTGTTCGTGTGGAGCCGGCTGGTGAAGGGCGAGCCGATGTTCACGCTGAGCCAGGTCGCACTCAACGATGCCATCATGGTGTTCGCCTTCGCGCCGCTGGTCGCGCTGCTGCTCGGCCTCTCCGCCATCGTCGTGCCGTGGGACACGCTGCTGGTATCGGTGGTGCTGTACATCGTGATTCCGGTCGTCATCGCGCAACTGTTGCGCAAGGTGTTGCTGCGGAAAGGTCAGGCAGAGTTCGATGAGACGTTGTCGAAGATCGGCCCCTGGTCGATCGCAGCACTGCTGCTGACGCTGGTGCTGCTGTTCGCCTTCCAGGGCAAGGCCATCGTCGAGCAACCGCTCATCATCGCGATGCTGGCCGTGCCTATCACCATACAAGTGTATTTCAACTCTGCGCTGGCCTACTGGCTGAACCGCCGCACCGGCGAAGCGCATTGCGTCGCCGGGCCGTCGGCGCTGATAGGCGCATCCAACTTCTTCGAGCTAGCAGTCGCGGCAGCAATCAGCCTGTTCGGCTTCCACTCCGGCGCGGCGCTCGCCACTGTGGTCGGCGTGCTGATCGAAGTGCCGGTGATGCTGAGCGTGGTGTATATCGTGAATCGCAGCCAGGGCTGGTACGAACAGAAGGATTTATAGCACCCGACGCCCCTCTTCTGTAGGGGGCTGAGTTTCCTGCATCACTCTCATCCGTCCGCACGCAAGAACAAGATTCTTGCCCAAACCCTATTTTCCCCGCGCTATTCACCGGTTAAAAAACACGGCTCTATCGCTATCATGATCGGATGCAGTGAAGTAGATCGGGTTAGCAGGCTCATCGCGTAACCCGACCTACAAGAACTGGAGCGGCGATTCCTGTCAGACGCGCCGGAATCTGGCTTCTCCAGCTTGGCGGAACATCCTGCCATCGGCGGCTTGCGCACCTCGATATACAATGCCCTGCCCCTGCCGGCAGTCTAGCAACTGGCAAACTTCATGGAGGACTTCCGGCGCGCCGATAAATATTGAAACTTCAGGACGGCCGATCGACCCGTGACTCAGGCTTGATGCATCATTCGAGCGATGACACAAAAAAATTGCTTAGAATCGCAAACGAACAACTGTATCAAGCCAAGAATTCCGGACGCAACCGGACCAGCCCGGCATAAGCCGGCGCTTCATCACCCATTCGAGGAATAGCATGTCGAATACGCGCAGCGACCAACGCCACCACAAGGTCGGCTCCCCGCTTGTCCACAACGGATGCAGCAAATGCACCTGCCCCATCCTGATCGTCGAAGACCAGCGTTCGATCGCCAACATGCTGGCATCGGTGATCGAGGATAGATACGGCTACGCCACCGTCGTCACCGGCACACTGGCCGAGACGGCGCAGATCCTGGAATCGCAACCCGTCCACCTGGCGATCGCCGATCTCAACCTGCCCGATGCGCCGTACGGCGAGGTGATCGACCTGCTGCACAAGCACAGGATTTCCACCATCGCGCTCACCGGCGCATTTGGCCGGGAGATGCGCGAGACCATCCTGAAAAAGGGTGCGATCGACTACATACCGAAACAGAGCCCGCACTCGATCGAATATGCCGTCGAGATGGCCGACCGGATATACAAGAACCACCATACCGACGTACTGGTGGTCGACGATTCGCTCAGTTCGCGCGCCTTGCTCAAACATATACTCGAAATGCAGCAGTTCAACGTCATCGCCGCCAGCGACGGACCGGAAGCCCTGTCCGTATTGCAGGAACGGCCGGACATACGCCTCGCGCTGGTCGATTACGAAATGCCGGGAATGAACGGCTTCGAACTGATACATGAAATCCGCAAGCGCTCCAGCAAGGAAGAACTGGCGATCATCGGCATCTCGGCCTCGGAGGAAGGCGAAATGTCAGCGCAATTCCTCAAGAGCGGCGCGAACGACTTCGTCCGCAAGCCATATTCGTACGAAGAGATACTGTGCCGCATCGGCCAGAATCTGGAAATGCTGGAACTGATACGCACCAACCGCGAGGCAGCCTACCGGGACTTTCTCACCGGCCTGCATAACCGCCGCCACTTCTTCGAGCAGGGCGCAAAGCTGCACCAGCAAGCGAGCCAGCATGGCGGAGCCGTTGCAGCGATGCTCGACGTGGATCATTTCAAGAAAGTCAACGACACCTACGGCCACGATGCCGGCGATATCGTGCTCATCGAACTGGCCCGCCTGCTATCCCGGCATTTCGGCCAGTATCTTCTGGCCCGTCTCGGCGGCGAGGAGTTCGCGGTGATCATCGGCGGCGCCACGCTGGAAACCGCCCGCGAACTTCTCGAAGCCTTCCGCCTAGAGGCTGAAAACAGCCCGGCGCAATACGATGACCAAACCATCCCTTATACCGTGAGCATCGGCCTGACCGACCAGCTCGGCGAATCGGTGGACGATTTCATCAAGACGGCCGACCAGCATCTGTATCAGGCCAAGACCGGCGGACGCAACCGGATAGTTTGCGGCTCGCGTTAGCCTCTCCGGCGGCCAACGCAGCACACTAAGTGGCGGCACATCACCGCCCTTCGCGCGTCCCGCACATGCCGGCCACGAAAGAATGGCATACTCAAAACCAGTTTCCCCTCGCTATTCGCCCGTTTGAAAATCCCCGTCATGGGTATCATCGTCGAAATACTTTTTTCCATGACCCCGGCGGGTATGGTCTGATCCAATTTTTACAGCAGCTCAGGAGGCATCATGTTTTTCAAGAAAAATAATCAGGAATTGCTGGCGACACAGGCCAGGCTGGCGCAGGCCGAGAATGAAGTAGCCAATCTGCGCAACGCCTTGAGCAAGGCGGAGAACGAATTGAACCTTGCGCGCGAGGGTCAGCGCCAGGCGGAGGAAAGCTGCGAGGTTGCCAATAAGATCTATCACAGCATGCAGGTCTTCGGCGAGTCGTTCACCGAGTTGCAGCAGTCCCAGGTCTCGGCCGCACAATCGTTGCAACAGGAAAAGCAGCATGCCATCGAGGCCGCCAGCGTATCTGCCGGTAATCGCGAAGCGGTGGAAAAGATCGCCCGCAGTCTCGAGGCCTTGTCTACCGACACCCTGCAATCGTCGAGCAATGTAGAGAACCTGACCCAGCGCGCCGCGCAGATCGGCAGCATCGTCCAGCTCATCAAGGAGATCGCCGACCAAACCAATCTGCTGGCGCTCAATGCCGCGATCGAAGCGGCACGTGCCGGCGAACAGGGGCGCGGCTTCGCCGTGGTGGCGGACGAGGTCAGGAAACTGGCCGAGCGCACCGGCAAGGCAACCAGCGAGATATCCACCATCGTCACCGCCATTCAGGGCGAAACCAGCCAGACCAAGGTGCAAATGACCGATCTCGCGAACAAGTCGCAGGAGTTCAGCGTCAATGTCGGCGGCGTGATGGAGAACATGAAACATCTGCTCAGCCTGTCCACCCAGATGGAAGGTACCATCTCGGCAGCGGCGCTGCGCAGCTTCGTCGAAGTGGCCAAGATCGACCACATCCTCTACAAGTTCGAGATCTACAAGGTGTTCATGGGGATATCCGACCGCCAGGCGGACAGCTTCGCCTCGCATACCAGTTGCCGCCTGGGCAAGTGGTATTTCGAAGGGGAAGGCAAGAATTGCTTCTCAAGACTCGACGGCTATGCGGCCGTCGCCACTCCGCACCAGGCCTTCCATCAACATGGACGCGAGGCCGTCTCCGAGTTCCGTTCCGGGAACGCATTGCGCGGCATGGATCTGGTGATGAAGATGGAAAATGCCAGCATGGAAGTGCTGTCAAGCCTGGAGCGTATCGCCGAGGCGGGCGAAGGCGACAGCAGCTTGCTGTGCCATTCGCCGACGTGATTTAGGCAAGTTTGCCGCTAGACTGCGGCAAGCGGCGCTTCGTCCATCACCGCGATCTGTTCGCGCAACTCCAGGATGCGGTCCTGCCAGTAACGCTGGGTGTTGAACCAGGGGAAGGCGGTGGTGAACGCGGTGTCGTTCCAGCGCCGCGCGATCCACGCCGAGTAGTGGATCAGACGCAGCGTGCGCAACGCTTCCAGCAGATGCAATTCGCGCGGATCGAATTCGCAGAAGTCCTCGTAACCCGTCAGCAGGTCTATCAGCTGACGCGTCTGTTCGGCGCGCTCGCCCGACAACAACATCCACATATCCTGTATCGCCGGGCCCATGCGGCTGTCGTCGAAATCGACGAAATGCGGCCCGGCATCCGTCCACAGCACGTTGCCCGCATGGCAGTCGCCATGCAGCCGCAGATGAGACACCGTACCGGCCCGATCGAAACAGCGACGCACGCCGTCCAACGCATGCGCGACCACGCTGCTATAAGCCTCGCGCAACTCCTCCGGGATGAAATCGTGCGCCATCAGATATTCGACAGGCTCGACGCCGAAGCTCGCGATGTCCAGCGTCGGACGATGACGGAACGGCTCCAGTTGGCCTACCGCATGGATGCGACCGAGAAAGCGTCCCAGCCATTCCAGCGTGTCTCTATCGTCCAGCTCCGGCGCGCGCCCGCCGTGACGCGGGAACACCGCGAAACGGTAACCGTTGAATTCATGCAGCGTGCGGTCGGCTATCCGCGACGCGGGCACCACCGGTATCTCGCGCTCCGCCAGTTCCTCGACGAACGCATGTTCCTCAAGGATCGCCAGTGCCGACCAGCGTTCCGGGCGATAGAACTTGGCGATCAGCGGAGGCCCTTCCTCCATGCCCACCTGATAGACGCGATTCTCGTAACTGTTGAGCGCCAGCAAGCGGCCGTCGCTGCGCAAGCCGACGCCTTCCAGCGCGTCTAGCACCGCGTCGGGAGTGAGGGAGCTAAAGGGATGTGGGGTATGCATGGCGGGATTGTACGGCACGTCGCCACGCACCGGGGCGGCATCAGCCCAGCAAACTCGCCAGCGTCAGCAGCAGCAACAGGATCAGCCAGAACACCACCGAGCGCCAGACCAGGCCGATGGTGCTTTGCATGAAGTCGGCGTCGGCATCGTCGCCTATGCCCAGCTCGGGCCGGTCGAACGGCAGGCCGCCTTGCGGGATGGGCATGCCGAGGCGTACGCCCAGCGCGCCCGCACCGCTGGCCAGCAGGATGCCGGCTTCCTTATCAGGCCAGCTAGCGGCCTGAGTGCGCCAGCAATACACGGTGTCCTCGAAGTCGCCGACGACGGCGAAGGTCATCGCGGTCAAGCGGGTCGGCAGCCATTCGAGCAGGTGGAAAACCCGCCGCGCGAAGTTGCCGAACAGTTCCAGTTCGTCCTTGTCATCGTCGCCCCAGCGCGCCCGCAGGAACTGGCCGAGTCGATACAGCAGCGCGCCCGCCGCGCCGCCCAGCCCCAGCACGCTGAACAGCACGAACCAGACGATCACGCCGAACACGTTGCGATGCGACGACAGCAGCGCCTGCTCTATCGTGACGCGCGCGACTTCCTCTGCGTTCAGTTCGTGTGCGGGTTCGCCTCGCCATGCGGCCAACAGGCTGCGCGCCTTATCCAGCTCGCCGTCGCGCAACGCCTGATGGATGTCGGTGAAGTAGTGGCTGAACTGACGGAAGCCCATCGTCAGGTACAGCACCAGCACGTTGAGCGCAAAGGCGAACAGCGGATGCACCTGATACAGCAGCCAATACAGCACCACCGCGACCAGCAGCAGCGGCAGCACGGCGACGAGCCAAGCCACCTTGCCGTGGCGTTGCTCGCCCGCATTGAAATGATGCTCGAAAAAACTCGCGTAGCCGGACAGCCAGCCGTACAGGGATTTCCGCGAAGAGAGCGGATGGAGCTGTTCGAACGACAGCGCAAAGATCAATGCAAAGAGGCTCATCGGATATATCGCCGGTTAATAGGAAACGCCCTCGTCGGTCCATAAGTCGGGCGTGAAACGCACCACGCGGTTGCGACCGCTATCCTTCGCATGATACAGCGCCACGTCGGCGAACTTGATCGCCTGCCAAAAGGTATCGCAATCGACCGGGAACACAGCAAGACCGATAGAGATCGTCTTGGACAGCATCGTACCCGGCAATTGTATCTTCAGCGCTTCCACGGCCAAACGGATTTTCTCCGCAACGCTTTCCGCCTGGTCGCCGCTGGTATCCGGCAGGATGATCATGAACTCCTCGCCGCCGTAGCGGATCACGATATCGGAGGCGCGCACCGATTGCACCATCACCTTGGTCAGCGCCTTGAGCACCGTGTCGCCGGCATCGTGGCCGTGCGTGTCGTTGACCACCTTGAAGTAGTCGAGGTCCAGCATCATGATGGACACATGGCTGTTGCGGCGCTGGTTGGAGGCCACCAGCGTATCGATATATTCCTCGAGGAAACGACGGTTGTGCAGACCGGTCATCGCATCGCGCAGGTTGGATTCGCGCAGCGTGTCCATCAGCCGCTTCGCCTCGATCACCGGCGCGGCCTCGCGCAGGTAGACGCTCAGGTATGGCAGCAACTCCTCGACGCGCGCGGCCTCTCCGACGGGGAATACCAGCTGCAAGATGCTGCCGACCGAACCGGACTGGATGATGGGCAGGCAGACATGCCGGTATTCCTGCTCCCCGGCAGGCGGACAGAAGGCGAAGCAGATGCCCGGCGTCTCGGCGGAGTCGATCACATGTCCGGTGCGGCGCGCACGGCAGGTCTCGGAACGCACCAGTATCTGCGGATCGCACCAGCGGCAGTCCGCCCCCGCTTCGCCGTCCACGATCACCGGCGCCATCTGGTTGCGGTTCTGCGCCACCTCGTAGATCGAGAAACGCTCGATGCCGAATCGTTCGCGCACCGCCAGCGACAGGCGTTGGTAGATCTCCGATCTGGACTCGTCCTCCTCGATAGACTGCTTGAACTGCGAGGCATCGATCAGTCCGTGCACCATGTCTATCGTGGAATTCAGCAAGTTGCCGCGCTCTTCGGTGGGCTTGTGCTTGAGTAGCTGCATCACATCGTTGCGGATACCGCCCAGACCGTCGTGCAGGAACTGCATCAGCTTGTTCATGTCCGCCGCGATGTGGCCGATCTCATCGTCCGAGGTCTGCTTGATACCGGCGTGGAAATCACCCTGGATCGCATGGCTGACCACCGTTTGCACGTCGTTCGCCGTGGAGATCATCGGTTTTACCAGACGCCTGAAGAAGAACAGCATCAGCAGCATGAAGAACGCCACCGAGCCGACCATCACCGTGGAGACGAACACCGCGCTGTTCTTCAGATGACCGATCTCCATCTTGACCGTGACGGCCCCGAGCACCGTGCCCTCCGGCACATCATGGCATTGCAGACAATTCGGCGTGCCCTTGCTGGTCGCAACGAAAGGAATGGTGCCGCGGAACACCGGATTGCTGGATTCGTCCAGCACCTCGAAAAACGGTATGCCGCTGCGCAGCACCCCGATCTCGGCGTCGTCCGCAGCCCGCTCCTGATCCAAACCTTGGCCGAACTGCCTATCGACATGACCGCCGCGTATCACATGCACCGACTGCAGCCCCTGCACCTCGCCGAGGCGGCGCAAAAACCCTTCGCGTTTGAAGATGACACCGTTGATCATGTCTTCGGTCAGGCTGACGCGGACGATCTCCGCCGCGCTGCTCACCTGGGCCTGCGCCGACATCAGGGAGAATTGCCGGAACGACAACAGGCTGACCACGATCAGCACGACGATCATGACCGTAGCCAGCACCACCGAAAACAGGGTGACCTTACTATTCAGATTCACGGCTCTCTCCCCAGAGCCGCGGCCGACATGCTGTCGGCGCGGCTTCGATTATTGTGTCGGCGAAGAATACCGCGAATCCGCCGGGCCAGGCAATCGCCGACAGCCCGGAGAATCAGGCGTTCATCCCCGCCGCGACCGTACGCCAGGATGGCAATACCCGCCACATTTGCAGGAGCGGCTTTAGCCGCGATAAACAGGACTGCACACAGTCAATCGCCAGGATGCGAACTCCCTCCATAGCAATCTGGAAGGATTCCCCGATGACTTCGTGTTTCAGCTGGATGCTGCGGAATGGCAAACTTCGAGGTCACAATTTGCGACCTCATGCGTGCCCCATGACGCAAAAGATTCGCGACTGATGGTGGCCGTCAGGTTCGCAGCGCGCGTAGCTCCTTATTCATGAAGCGCAGACGCATCGCCAGCACGTTGGCGATACCCTCGAAGATATGCGATGCCGCAGCGGTTTGCTGGCTTGCGATTTCATTGAAACGGATGCGCGACAGCACGAAACATTCCGTATCCGTCATCGCAACGGCTTCGGCAGAGCGACGGGTGCTGTCGAGAAAGCCCATCTCGCCGATGAAGTCGCCGCGACCGAAGGTGCCAATGTGCCAGGTTTCCTTTTTGGTGATTGGAAACTCTACCCGTACCGTGCCGCGCCGAATGAACAGCAGTTCATCGCCTGGCGTGCCGATCTTGAATACCTTTTTTCCCGCGCGGATGTGGCGCTGTTCGAGGATGGATTCGAGGTTGGTCAGGGTGCCCGGTTTCCATGCAAGCAGCGCTTCCAGTTCAGCCAGTTCAAGCGGTGGGTCGTTGTCCTCATCGACATAGCGGCCTTCCTTCAGCAGCTGTGTCTCGACCCATTCGAGCGCTTCATCGAGTTGCCGGAAGGCAAGTGCTTTGGTGGTATCGCGTACCAGCCCGACCTGACGCAGATAGCGCTTCATCTTCAGTCCACTGGGCAGGCCGCGCGGAATTTCGGTGAAGATCAAATAGGCCCCGACGCTTTCGAGCCGGTCCTTGATCTGCTCCAGAACATGGGTGGCAGTCAGGTCGATGGACTGTACCCGGCGCATGTTGAGGATGACATAGGTGCGAGGGCCGATCTCCGACTCAAGGGCCAAAAGCAGCTGATTGGCCGTGCCGAAGAACAGGCTGCCTTGAAGTTCGACGATTACAGTCTTACCGCCATTCTGGATCAGGATAGACAGCTCCAGTTCGTGCCGCACCACCTTGGAGAACATTTCGCTGCCCTCGACCTTGCCACGCAATATGCTGCTGCGCGCCTGCTCACGCAGGTAAAGCACGACGGCGAGCAAGATGCCGATGCCGGAGGCCGCGATCAGGCTGACGGTCAACGCGGTGATGATGACCGCGAGAATCACAAAAAAATCGAATCGCGTCGCTTCGGAGCGGAAGAACGCCAGGCTGTGCCGATCGATCATTCGGTAGCCGACTACCAGCAGGATGCCACCCAGCGCGGCGATCGGTACCCAGGCGACCAGAGAGGCGAGCAGCAAAAAGGCGAGCAGCGAAAAAATGCCCTCGATGACCCCGGAACGACGTGTATTCGCGCCGCTCGACAAGTTGACCATCGATGCGCCCATCTGTCCCGCGCCAGGGATGCCGCCCAGCAAGGCTGAGCCGATGTTTCCTAGCCCCTGGCCGATCAGTTCGCGGTTAGGGTTGTGATGAGTGCTGGTCAAAGCATCGAGCACCACGCAGGTCTTCAGCGTATCGATGGATAGCAGCACCGCGAGCGTCAGCGCTGGCAGGAATATCTGCGGCAGCAGCACGGGATCCCATGCACTGATGGAGTTGATATGCTGAATCACGGCATCGAGCAAATTGCTGTCCGAGCTACCCAGCGGGCCGACGATCAGCGGATTGTCATGACTGTTCCACAGAGCAGGATAAACGAAACCGAGCGCAAAATAGACCAGCACGCCAACCAGCATCGCGATGATCGCAGCCGGTATGGCGCGGATGATGCGCGGCACCATCACCATCGATACGACTACCGCCAGGCCGATCAGGATGCTTTCCAGGCGCCATGTATCCGGATTCTGCAGCGCTTCCCACAGCCCCATAGCCTTGGGTGCGCCGAGCACGCGAGGCAACTGGCTGCCGATGATGATCAGGCCAACACCGCTCAGATATCCACTCACCACCGGGTAGGGGATGAACTTGATCAAACGGCCTATCCCCGATATGCCAAGACCAATCTGGAAGGCACCTGCTAGCAAGGCGATCAGTACCAGCATCAGGATGCTGGCTTCTGCGCTAGCGCCACTCTGTACGAAACCGACCGCCACGGCGGCCAGCACAGCGGCGGCGGGTGCACAGGGGGCTGTGATGAGACGGTCAGTGCCGCCGAAACTGGAAGCGATCAGGCCGAGAGCTGCGGTACCAAGGATGCCAGCGATCGCGCCTTGCGCAGCGTAGCCGGCACCGAGCGGGGAAAAGATGGCGACCCCGAATGCGATGGCAGATGGGAGTGCCACCAGCATCGCTGCCAAGCCGCCCCAAATGTCTCCAGCCCATGGTTTGGCAACTTTTGAAGTCTCTTCCATATCTACTCAATGAATGAAAGGTACGAGAAATATCCAGTGAACGAACTGACGTTCGACGGAGTGTGGCGTAACTGTAATACTTTTTGATTGCGATACCTAATCTAAAAGTATTGCTGTTCGCAATGACGGCTTTCAGGCTGGAGAATTTCATCATTTTTGGACGGCAATGTGCTTGTCAATTGCCTTTTATGAAAACTACCGTTCGATATGACTCCCACAACTATGGCTGGTGTCGACTTGATATCGGTCGCTGACAAGTCTGGATGCCAACAGCAGCTACGGCCGAAATGGAGATAGTTTGAAAATCGGCCATAGCCGCCTTTACATTCCTTGCATTGATCCGTCAGCTTTGCGAAGGTAACCTGACGTTAGAGTTCTAGGTATCAAATCGCTGAATGGAAAAGATTCATTCAGACGCTAACTAGAAAGGGGATGGACGGCAGCTCAGGCTGAAGAGCAGCCCTGCATAGAACAGCAACACACCGAACAGCAGCGACCTGCTATGAATTTCCGTCTGGAGAATTAGCTAGTTAACTCTGTATTGCGGGAAGAGATATCGGGTGGCCAATTCAAATAACCACCACAGCATAGCAAGTAAGGTCTGCACGACTCCACCGAAAAACATAACACGGTGCGGTGCGGCGATAAAATGTCGCAGCATGATGCTAACCTTAAAAAATCAGTACGAAAAACGGAGTTCGGCGCTCAGGTTGCGGCGCGGCAACAGGAAATAGGCATAGACTTTGCGGTCGAACAGATTGTTGATGTTAAGGCTGGCATGAACATGTTTCGAGAGATCGTAACCGACACCGACATCGACAAGAGTATGCGCGTCATAGCTGCCCGGCACGCCCTCAACCACATCAGTATTCTGTGCCGTCCAGTAAACATGGCTGACATACCGCACATCCATTCGTCCATTCCATTCCCCCTGCTGTGCTTTCAGTGCGAAGCCGATAATGCGATCGGGTACATCGGTGAGACGTTTTCCGACGCTAGCCGGATCGGCCAAGTTCTCCAGCATGCGGGTATCGATGCGCGCATAGTTCGCTCCGAGAGTGAGCCAGCTAGCCAGCCGCGTTTCAAGCGCGAGCTCGACTCCGTTCACCCGCGCCCGTCCGGCGTTGATACGCAGCGACTGGGTTGCAGACAACTGCTGCAGATAGACCAGATCGCGCAACTCGGTCGAATACAGCGTTGCATTCAACTTGCTCGCCGCGTGCGGTCGCCAGTCCCCGCCCAGTTCCCAAGTCGCGCCGCTTTCTGGCTGAAGATCCGGATCGCCGGAGGTGGTGCGTCCGCGACTGATGGAGGTAGTGTAAAGATCCTGATGGGTGGGCGCGCGGAAGGAGCGGCCATACGAAGTACGCAGCGTCAGCGCTCCATCATGTCGATAGACGGCCGAAAGCTTGGGACTGAAGGCTGCCACTGTGCGCTCGGGATAAACGTTAGTCACCGGCGGTGCGCCGTTGCTGAAATTGCCTCCGCGTGTACGCCATTCATCCCAGCGCCCGCCGAGATATAACGTAAGTCTATCCGTCGCACCGAACTCGTCCTGTGCGTAGATCGACCAAGTGGAAGACCGGCCGTGATAACCGCCATTCACGGCGGTGGCCGATGACGGATCACGCCATGCGGAGAGGGCCAGCAGACGCTGATCCACCGCATCCTGATGCAGTGCCACGCCGCTCACCATAAAGTGGCGCTCGCCTAGCGGAAATCCGAGCTGCACATTGGCATCCACCGCATGGTTGGGCGTATCGGCGAGCGTGCCGCTGCCACTGCTCCACGTAGCGGTAGGACTGGCCAAAGCATAACGGTATTTGCGCACCATACTTGCCAGTTCCACCTTCAACAACATATCGTCGCTGACGGCACCGTCGTAACCCAGCCGGTACTGCGTGCTGGACTCATACAGCGGCTGAAAGGAGAGCAGGGTAAAATCGTAATTGCTCAGCACGACGCGCTTCCCCGCGATGTCTAGCGTGCCGCTGCTGACCGTATCGCCCGCCGCATTGCGAAGATACGAATTGAACGGCGTATGGCGCTGATCGGTCTGCTGGTGGCTGATGGCGGTATACAGCGTCGAGCGCGCATCCAGCTCGTGGAACAGTTTAGCCGTAGCGTTCAGTGTACGCCACGGTGTCCTGCCGAGGTCGCCCACCAGATAGCCCGGCGTACCATCGCGCGTAGTAATCGCCTGTGCACCGCTAACGGGGATGCCCGGCGTGCAGGCGGCTGGCGGTGGCGGGCACGAGGGTGACTTCACCACGAATTCGTTCACATAGCTGGCGCGGTCTTGGTAGCCCAAGCCGGCAACGATGCCCCATTTTTCGCTCAGCTTGTCGCGAAAATATAGACTCGCATCAGTGCCCGCAGCGTCGCCCGATCCCTGACGGATGCGCGCACCGAATTCCTTGCGGTCCGGGCGCTTGCTGATGATGTTGATTACGCCGCCGATGGCATTGCTGCCATACAGGGCCGAGTAGGCCCCAGGCACCACTTCGATGCGATCAATGTCCTCGACGAATGGCACGCGCCAGTTTACCTTGCCCGACCCAGCATCCTGCAGCGGCTGCCCATCCAGCAGCACCAGCGTCCTCGACTGGTCGATGCCGCGTAGCGACATGCTGCTCGTGCCCTGCGTCCCTTGCGACTGCCCAAGTGCCCCGCCGCGCAGGTACAAACTGGGCACCTGTTTCAGCGCATCACCCAGGCGTGTCACATCCCGGTCCGCGATGTCATCCGCCACCACCACGGTCACCGCAGCCGGCACGCGTTCCGCTGCGCTAGTGCTGCGGGTCGCAGTCACTACCAGCTCGGGCAGCATCAATGTCTCCTGCGCCAACGCCGGCGAGCAGAATGCAACGGGCAGCAAAGTGCAAATGGCGAGTCTATTTCGAGGGATGCGCATGGCGGCTTATCTCATAAAAAAGGGCGGGAATCTCCCGCCCTTCTGTTGCCTCTGAATAGCTTAGTAGATGTCTTCTTGCGTATTCCAGATATTGAACTTGCCGGTCGGCGTTACTAAACGCGGGTCAGTGATGACTGTCTTAACCTTGCGCGTCTTATCGTCCATCACCACGATGGCGGACTGCTCGTTCTTGCCTGCCCACAGCGAGAACCATACCTCGTCCCCTGCCGCGTTGTACTCGGCATGCACTACCCGCTTCACAAGCTTGCTCTCGGGAAGGCCAGAAAGCTTGACCAGGTTGAGCACCTCAGGGGCTTTGTTCAAATTGCCGATGTCGTAGATAGAGACCGACTCGGACAATTCCTTGTCCGGATTCAACGGTGCATCTGCCCACAGGTTTTTCGACTTGGGATGCGTCTTCACAAACAACGAACCGGCACCGTGGTTTTTGAGTTCCTGCACCACTTTCCAGGCATATTTCTTGTGTTTCACTGGGTCGGTACCGATCAGCGTGATGACATCGGACCCCAAATGCGAAGTCGCCCACACCGGACCGAACTTGGGATGCACGAAGTTCGCCCCGCGCCCAGGATGCGGCTTGGGTGAGGTCTCCACCAGCGCGGCCAGCTTGCCCAGTTTGGTATCTACCACCGCCACCTTGTTGGAAGCGTTGGCCGCCACCAGGAAATAACGCTTGGTCGAATCCCATCCGCCATCATGCAGGAACTTGGCCGACTCGATGGTAGTAGTCTTCAGGTTCTTGATGTCGGAATAATCCACCAATTGGATCATGCCGGTCTCTTTCAGGTTGATCACCCACTCCGGCTTGTGCGGCGATGCCACGATGGACGCAACGCGTGGTTCCGGGTGGTATTCGCCATCGACAGTCATACCGCGCGAGGACACGATCTTCAGTGGCTTGAGCGTATCGCCCTCGGTGATTACGTATTGCGGCGGCCAGTAGGAGCCAGCGACTGCATACTTATCCTCGAACCCTTTGAACTTGGATGTCTCGACAGAGCGCGCTTCGATGCCGACCTTGAGCGTTGCCACCACGGTCGGCTGCTTGTACCACATGTCGATCAGGTCCAGTTTCCCGTCACGGCCAATCACATAGACGTAGCGCCCCGAGGCGGAGACACGCGAGATATGCACGGCGTAACCAGTCTTGACGATACCCCAGATCTGCTTGGTGTCACCATCAATCAGTGCAACCTCGCCCGCATCACGCAGGGTCACCGAGAACACATTCTTCAGGTTGATCTTGTTCATCTGCTTCTTCGGGCGGTCCTGCGGTTTGACCACCAGCTTCCAGCTCTCAGTCATCTCCTTCATGCCCCACTCCGGCGGCACAGGCGGCTCCTGCTGCAGATAGCGTGCCATCAGGTCGACTTCTTTCTCGTTGAAGTCACCCGAGGTCAGGAAGTTCGGCATGCCGCCGGGCGAACCGTAACCGATGAAGGCCTTGAGATATTCCGTCCCTTGGCCCAGCGTAGTCTCAGGCGTCAACGCCTTGCCGGTCGCGCCCTTGCGCAATACGCCATGGCATCCTGCGCAGCGTTCGAAATAAAGCTGGCGCGCCTGATCAAACTCGGCCACGGTCATAGGCGGCGCCGATTGATTTGCATTCTTGTGCATAAGCGCCGAACCGACCGGTGACGTGCCGGTATGGTGCGCGCCGTCTTCCGCCGCTACGCGCGATGCTGCTTGCGCCATGAACGGCAGGGCCGCCAGCACCACCAGTGCCGCGAATGCCTTTCGTGTGTACATACTCATAACAACCCCCAAATTTGAATCATTTTTCAGATCATCGCGATCCGCCCGCGCAATGCGCTGACGGATCGCCTCCGCTTATTCGTCCAACGCCGCAGGAACCAAGACACGCTTCTCGCCGCGGCCTATGGTCATCAGATCCCATACCAGCAGTACGAAACCGAGCGTAAACATCACGCCAAACAATTCACGCCACCACATGCCTTGTACGAACCACGGATGCCCCTGTGCGGCGAAATAGCCGATCCAGCTGGAGCCTTCGATAGCGCGTTCAATCTGTGACTGCACATAACCGGACACCAGCATGGACATGGTCATACCCACCATGCCGAGGTTGAGCAGGCCCAGCGACCACTTCCATTTCCAACCGTTGCCGGGTAGCTCACCCGACATCCACACGTCTCCTCGCCACTTTTGCACCGCCAGGTAGAACATGGCGATGATGATGGTGGCGTAGGCTCCGAAGAATGCGAGGTGACCGTGCGAAGCTGACCACTGTGTGCCGTGGGTGTACAGGTTGATCTGCGGCAGGGTGTGCATGAAGCCCCACACGCCGGCGCCGAAGAAGTTGCCGAAGGCGTGCGCGATCAGCCAGGCCATGGTCGGGTGGTTAGAGTTCTTGGCATGGCGTGCGCCCGCGTCGAACACCGCATGCACCACCATCGCCACCAGCGGGATCGGTTCCAATGCGGAGAAGAAGCCGCCGATGCTGAACCAGTATTCCGGCGTGCCGATCCAGAAGTAGTGGTGGCCGAGGCCGAGAATGCCGGAGCCAAACATCAGCGCGACCTCGATGTACAGCCAAGTCTCAACGATCTTGCGGCGCACGCCCAGCACTTTCATCAGGCCGTAGGCCATGATGCAGGCGACCATCACCTCCCAGGTTGCTTCCACCCACAGGTGGATCACCCACCACCACCAGTATTGGTCGATGGAGATGTTGGTGGTGTAGAACATACCGGCCAGGTAGATACCGAACAGCGCCAACATATCCAGCACCAACACCCCGGCGATACCGGTGTAGCGCCCCTTGCTGAAGGTAGCGGCGACGTTGAAGAAAACCACCAACACGCTGACCACGATGCCGATGTCGGCCCAACGCGGTGCCTCGATGTATTCTCGACCTTCATTGATCAGCCAGATCGAGGACTCCTTGCCCGGACCAATCTGCACGAACAGGTATACCAGCACCACGACCGTGACCGCCGCTGTTAGCACCCAGAAGATCAGATTGCCGAGTTTCAGACCGACCACCTCATGCTGCGATTCTTCCTCCAGCAACCAGTACACCGAGCCGAGAAAACCGTACAGCATCCATACCACCAGCGCGTTGATATGCACCATGCGGTTGACGCTGAAATCGAGTACACCGTAGAGGAAATCCGGATACAAGTATTGCAGTCCGGCCAGCAGGCCGAACAACACCTGCGCACCGAACAAGGTAATGGCGACGATGAAATACTTCACCGCCAGTTTCTGCCCACCGTTCAGGTTGGCGCTGTCACATATTCCTGGCGTAGCCATGATCATTTCTCCTGTTCGATGGACTTGAAGTTGTAGGGGAAGCCATTGGTGTCGATGCTAGACATCCATTTCAGGAAGGCCACCACGCCGCGCGCTTCTTCATCAGTGATATCCAGCTTAGGCATGCGTCGGCCAATGCTGTTATGCAGCTTGTCTGACGGATCTTTGATGAACGCCAGCATCTGCTCCTCGCGTATCTCCTTGGTGCCCCAATACTGGTCAAGCCAGGCCTTGGTCAAGTCGGGGGCGTAGTAGGCACCGTTGCCCAGCAGGGTGTGGCAGTTCATACAGTTCTTAGATTGCGTAGTCAGCTTGCCCAGCTTGACCAACGCCTCGGCCTCCTCTTCGTTCAGTTCCTTGCCGAACAGAGGTTCCTTCGCGCCGATCACCGGCACCTGTACGCGGCGCTGCTCGTCGAACTTGTACTCGATGCGATGGTTGATCACCGAATACGCCGGCACCCGCGTCGTACCCACACTGATCTGCGATATCGTGTCCATCGTCAGCAGCATGAGTACGACGAACGAACCGCCCGTTACCCATATCGCCGTCTTGCGCCAGAACGATTCCGACGCCCACCATTGATCCGTTGACATAGCTTTCTCCCTTTCTTGTGTTAAGAATTTATGAACTCTTGGCGGGCACAGTCTCTGCCCGCGCATGCGTGCCGACGCACAGATGCCAGATCCCGTGTGGCGCGAGCAGATAGCCCAGCAACATGCACCCCACCACTGTCGCCCACAGCGGGTGGGACAGCAGATTGGCAGCTTGTGCCAGAACCAGCGTGGAAACGAACAGGCCCGCATAAGACAGGTAGGCCAGCGGCATCAGCCAGCGCACAGTCCTGATGCGCGCATAAGCGAACAGCAACGCATAAAGTGCGCCAAGTAGGATGACCATGGCCGATGCAAAGAAAATCGTGAAGAAGTCGGAAAGACTGGCTGGTTCGATCATATCCCCCCCATGGTTGCCAGCAGCAATTGATTCATTGCTCGTAAATGTATTCCTGCAGCGCAAAAGATGCAAGCAATATGAATATATTGATGCGCATCCTGTGTTGTATCGATCACCGGCCTATAATTCGCAACCAAACAGAGACTGAAGAACCCTCATGCAATTGAATCTATCTACCGATATCGCACTGCGCACCTTGATCTATCTGGGTCGAAAGGATGGGATCGCCACAATTTCAGAAATCTCCGAGTCTTTCGGAATCTCCCGTACGCACCTGATGAAGGTGGCTATGACGCTTGTCGCCGAGAAACTGCTTCTCAGCGAGCGCGGCAGGAATGGCGGCGTACGCCTTGCGCGAGATGCGTCCGATATTCGGATCGGTGACGTGGTAATGCTGATGGAAAGTAACCTGGCCCTGCTGTTCTGCATGAAGGATGAGGCGATAGATAGCGACTGCACGCTACTCCCGGACTGCCGCCTACGGGGAATATTATTTAACGCACAGAAATCTTTTTTCGCAACGCTAAACGAAAGCACTCTGGCAGATTTGCTGCCAAGTAATCCCAATAAAAAGCAGCCTACCCTTTGACCAGCCCTTACTGTCAGATCAAGTCTGAGCCACTACAAATAAGCTGATTTGTTCGTGGCGAATGCATTCTAAACATGTACCGATACAGAGCCACCACTCAAAGTGTCTTGCCCGGACACTCCGTAAGATTTTGCTAACTCCATAATTCGAAGCATGACATGGCTATCACCACCTTGCGCCTCGCTTGAGGGCAATGAAAGCTCTGTCGATTTCTGGTAAGCAACCAACTCCTGAATACTGACTTGTCCGTCCTTATTGGAGTCTGCTGCAGCAAAACTCTGGGACAAGTTAGTCAAATCCTGAGGCGACCCACTGTTGGCATTCATACGCATGCTTTGCAACTGGCTGCCAAGCTGCTCCGCAAGATTCCTGACGCTATCGGACATTTCTTGTTTGGTTATTTTGCCATTGCCATCACTATCCAATGCCTTGAAAACATCTTCCACACTAGGAGGCCCATCCGAAATGCCGGTCGATGAGGCGAGATTAAAAGCATTTTGGAAATCGCTCTTTTCTAAATAGCCCTGACCTTTCGTGTCCAGCTTCGAAAACAGCTTGTCGGTAATTCTTGATGGGTCTGGGCGCTGTACTCCCCCCATCACGGCCGACGACGAGCAACCCCCAGAACCACAAATTGCATTATTCATATCAAAACCTCCATCGAAGTGATCGCCTCTACCGCCGAAACATATTTCTAGTAGAACTGACATGGCGGCATGTCTGTTAATTCTTACGGCAATAGCTCAAAAGTTGCGTGCTTAATGCAAGGCTCGATTGACGCTGACGACGTCTTCCTCGCCCAGCGAGCCGACCGCCGCCTTAAGACGCAGCTGGCTGACGAGGTAGCTGTACTCGGCCTGTAACAGGTCGCGGCGGGTGGCATACAACTGCTGCTGTGCGTTCAGCACGTCGAGATTGGTGCGGACGCCAACCTCCTGACCGAGCTTGCTCGCCTCCAGCACGCTCTTGCTGGAGGTCAATGCCTGCTGCAGCGCCTTGACCTGGGCGATACCGCTGACCACGCCCAGATAGGCCTGACGAGTCTGGGTCGCAACGCTGCGGCGCACATTCTCCAGCTCTTCTCTGGCCCGGTCGCGATTCGCCTCGGCTTCGCGCCAGCGTGAATTGACCGCGCCGCCTTGATACAGCGGCATGTTCAGCTGCACGCCGACGCTCTTGCCGGTGACATCGCTGCCGCCGCCGAATCCCAAGCTGCTGCCGTTGGCATTGGTCTTCGAATAGTTCGCCACCAAATCCACGGTCGGGTAATGTCCGCCGCGGTTGCGCGCCACTTCCTTCTCGGCGATCTCAGCCACCGCCTTGGCAGCGACCAGCTGGGGATTATTCAGCTGCGCATCGCTCACCCATTGCTCCATGTCGACTGGCTGCGGCGCTTCCAGTTTGAAATCCTGACCCAGCTGCTGGATATTCTTCGGCATGTCGTTGATCAACTGTTGCAAGGCCCGGCGTTTGATTTCCAGACTGTGCTGCGCCGCGATCTCCTGAGCGACTGTCAGGTCGTAGCGTGCCTGCGCCTCATGGGTGTCGGTGATGGTGGCGCTACCGACTTCGAAGTTGCGCTTGGCATGTTCCAGTTGTTCTGTGATCGCGGTCTTTTGCGCCTCAGCCAGCTGCACGCTGTCCTGCGCGATCAGCACGTCGAAATAAGCCTGTGCGACGCGCAGGATCAGGTCTTGCTCGGCCAGCCTGAACTGCGCCTCGGCCTGCGCGACCTGCAACTCGGCCTCGGTGTAAGCCAGCCAGTTCTGCTGGCGGAACAACGGCTGAGTCAGGTTAAGGCTGTAACCGTAGGAGTTGTAGCGCTGGACCGCCGGATTGGCTCCGCCCAAAGGAGGCGCCCCCTGATACTGGATGGTCTGGTCGTTGAACGTGCTGTTCGCGCTGAGGCTGATGCTGGGCAACAGCTGCGAGCGGCCCTGCGGCAGCTTCTCTTGCCCGGCTCGCAAGGTGGCGTGCGCAGCGGCGAACACTGGGTCGTTCGCTTGCGCGGCACGAAAGATCTCCAACAGGTCGGCGGCTTGGGCCAATTGCGACATGGTCGCCGCAATCAGAAGGATAGACACGCGTAGGCTCTTCATTTGTGCGTCTTTCTCATTAGGCTCTCACCAGCCATTTCTCAATGGTTGGTATTGCCGTAGAAATGCGCAACGAATGGTGCCCTGAATTCCTGATGACAACTCAAACATGCCGATTGAAGCTTATGGAACGAATCAACGACCTTTTGACCATCCTTCTCCCGAGCTGAATGTGCCAGCTCTTCGGCCGCCTCGTGTGTCTTACCATCAAATGCCTTGAACCTGGACATCCCGGCTCCCATAAACTTCATGATGCGCATTTTTTCGGTCAACGGCGGCTGCGGGTGCTCTGCAATCAGAGGGGCGATCTTGGCAACGGTATCCCAGTCTTCCCGAGAGATGCTGTCGGTCACCGTCTGCATATGCTTGCCCAAGTCTTTCATGACTTTCTGCAATTCGAGTGGCTCCACAGCCTGGGCGCTTGATGCCGTGAATACAAAACCGATGATTGCTGCTGCCATAACGTATCTCTTGCTCATTACTTTTCCTTTTTCCAGTGGTTGAATATCAAACGGTGTCGCTACGCTTCTTGATGCCGTGAAGGTAGATCGGGAAGGTCTTCTGCGCTTCCTGCGGGAGCGAACGTTTCCCGCCGAAAATCGAGGCCTGAATAACCAGGCCCTGAATCATGCCGATATACAGGACCGCAGCACTCTTGCTATCGAGTTCGACAGATACAAGAGACTGCGACTTGGCATCTTCCAGCAGCCCGGCAATCTTGGCTTCATAGCCGGAAACGATCTCCTGGATAAGTTGCTGCAGCTTGCTGTTCTTCTTATGCAATAGCTCCGTAAACAACAGTCTTGGAATCGCCGGATGCTTGCTGACAAAGGCGATATGCGCATGAAACATCCGTTCGATGGCATCAAGCGGATCGCCCGCATCTGCTGCGGCCTTATCCAGAACCTTCATCAACCGGTTTCGTATCCACTGCATCACGGCAAACCAGATATCGTCCTTGCTGGAAAAGTGCCGGAAGATGGAACCCTGAGTGAGTTGCATCGCATCCGCCATGTCTTGTGTCGTAACACTATCCACTCCTTTTTCTGCAGCCAGCTCGACTGCTACGCGGACGATCTCCTCTTGCCGCTCTTCGGTAGACAAACGTCTTTTGATTGCAGGTTCGTTCACTTCGACTCCCTTGATCTTCGTCTGTTTAGACATGCCGTCCTTCTCCTGCTTCTTCATATGTGCGCCCATCGCGTATGTGATAAATGCGCTTGAACGTTGGTATGATTTTTTCGTCGTGCGTCACGACGATAATGGCCGTTTGATATTGTTCGGCCATCTGATTGAGGATGTGCACCACATTCAGTGCCCGTTCGCTATCCAGCGGTGCGGTCGGTTCATCGGCGAGGATGACCGGCGGATGGTTGGCCAGCGCCCGTGCGATTGAAACTCGCTGTTGCTCGCCACCCGATAGCTGTGACACAGCGGCCTTTGCACGGTGGCCGACATCGAGCGCGTTCAGCAACTCCAGCGCGCGGCTACGGGACTTCGTATTGGATACGCCGGCCAGCATCGGCAACAAAGCGACGTTGTCCGTTACGTCTAGAAATGGAATCAGATAAGGTGCCTGGAATACAAAGCCGATGCGGTCGCGTCTGAGGGTGCGCAAATCGTGGATTTTCCACCGCTCCTCGAAAATGACCTGCCCCCCGAGCGTCATTCGCCCTGAAGTCGGTTCGATGACCGCGCCCAGGCATTTGAGCAGGGTGCTCTTGCCTGAGCCGCTGGGACCGACCAGCCCGACCACCTCGCCAGGCCAGATGGTCATGTCCACTCCCTTGAGCGCATCGACCGCGGTATCTCCCTCGCCGTAGCGTTTCTTGAGGTTTTCGATGTGAATGGCAGGCAGGTTCATGACTCAGCCTCCAATGGCCGTAGCTGGATCGACGCGTAGCGCCGCCCGGATAGCAAACGAACTGGCGATAGCGCACATCAGCATGACCAATGCGAATCCCGTGAGCGCATCCCCAGGAAGCAGCAGCACATATTTCGGGAAGAGCGGCGCCCATAGCGTGGCGGACAGCTTGCCTACCACGAACCCGATCAGCCCCAACCCCATCGCTTGCTGGAGAATCATTCCGCCTATCGTGCGGTTGGTCGCGCCGATCAGTTTAAGCACCGCTATCTCGCGGATCTTGTTCAGGGTCATGGTGTAAATAATGAATGCAACAATAGCGGCGCTAACGATGGCGAGAATGACCAGAAACATGAATATCTGTTTGGACGAGGTGGCGATCAGGCGCGCCACCAGAATCTCGTCCATCTGCGTTCTGGTATAGGCCTGCAAATGCTTCCATCGAGCGATCTGCTCGGCGACCTGCAATTCGTCCACCGATGGCGAAACACGCACCAGGATGGCATTTACAAATCGACTGGACGTCTGACTTGCCTGCACGGCTTCAAGTAAGCCTGGGACGCCCGGACGATTAAAAGCCGGATTGGCTGCTGTGCGGGCGCGTTCGTTGTTAAGCGCATCATTGTCCTTGAGGAATTGCACTTCCTGAGCGTCCTTGAGCGGGATGAATACCATCGGGTCGCCACTCGACGAGACCATACGTCGCGTCAGGCCAACAACCGTGTAATCGTGCCGCCGAATGCTGATTCGATCGCCCAAAGACAGACCCGTTTTGACATCGGCAAGCGCTTCGTAGTGCGGACGGACTATAGGGCGTCCCGCGACAAGATAGGCCGGCTCTCCCGGCTTGCCCGGCTCGATACCTACAAGCATCACGCGCACATCCTTGCCATTCTGCTGAATCTGCATGGTCAGGTAAGTAACATTCCCTGCATCCTGAATTCCTTGCAGGCCGCGCAAGTCTCTTGCCACATCATCACGCACGCTGGAAGGCTCGGCGTAGGGCCCTAGCGTGTTCTGTTGAACCACCCACAAGTCGGCTCCGGCATTGTCGATCAATGTCCGCGCATCGTCGACCATCCCGCGGTACACGCCGGCCATGGTCAACGTCACTCCGATCAGCAAACCGAGTCCAAGTCCGGTAAAAATGAACTTGCCCCAGCCATGCAAAATATCGCGGCTTGCGAGATTAATCACGGATTGCTCCGAACGATTTCCGGCACGACTTTGACTTTCAAACCGTCCTGCAAGGGCTGTTGGCTATAAACGACGAACTCATCGTCCTTGCCGATACCCTCGAAAATTTGAGTGCGCCCATCCAATGTTGAAACACCAGTTCTGACTGCTCTGAACTGTACTTTTCCATCTTGTAGCAGCCATACGCCATCGCGTTTTTCTACACGTTTTACTGCGGCACTTGGAATAAAACTCGCTCCTTTCACATCAGGCAAACTGATCGTAACTTCGGCGGCCTCTCCAATATTGCCGGCGGGCTGGACGGACAGGAAAGCAACGTTGACTATCCGCTCTTCAGTTACCGCATCGCTAATCATATCCACGCGTTCGACTACTCCCGCCAGCCTCGATTGCGGGCTGGAGCGCAATATGATTTCCGCTTGCTGTCCGGTGCCTATCATTCCCGCCTGTTTCTGGTCAATACGCGTTCTTACCCACAAGCTGGCTGGATCAATGATCTGCAGCACGACTTGTCCGGCAGCAACGGTAGCTCCCGGCTCGAAGAGTCGCGCTACGACTACGCCATCAACCGGACTGGTGAGTTGCGTTTGTTCGCGCAGTTTCTTGACGCCTGCCGCATCCGCATGCACTCGTGCGCTATCCTGGCGGGCTGCGGCCAATGTTGCACTTGAAGCGCGTACCGCCGCTACCGCCGCATCATTTTCATGGCGCTTCGCTTCCAGCATCTCCGGACTGATGAAGCCGCGCTTGCTCAAGTCCTCATAGCGCGCAAAACTCGCAGAAGATAGTTTTAAGCGGCTGCTGGCCTCGGTCAGTTGTGCTTCCGCGATCAGAATCGCATAGGCGGCTTTCTCGGCGGCATGTCGGGCGCCGTTCACCTTTTCATCGAGGTCGACAGGTTCCATCTCGGCCAACACCTGACCGGCAACGACCGAATCACCCTGATCCACAAGCACGGTTTTTATGCGTCCAGTCATGGTTGGTGCCAGATTGTAGTTGCGCTTGGCCTCTAGTGTTCCTATGCCAAAAACTGCGCTAGTCAGATTGCCGGACTGCATCTTTCCGACCGTTGCCTTTGCCGGCGCAAGCGGCCCTTGCGTGGCGACTACCCACGCAAAGAGCAGAACCACTACGCCGCCTGAGATGAGTATGCCAATGGATTTGGGGGTCACGAGGAGCCTCTTGTAAGTATTTGGTTACTATCTTACAGAATTAAAAAAATTCCGCAATAAGGCGATCTGGATATCCATTTGCCTGCATTTCACAGGAAGAAGCCCAGAGACTGATCTCTGGGCAGGACAAACTGCCTGATTGCATGAATCGTTAAATGCTAGCGACCGCCACGGCCTCCTCCCATGCCCCCATGAGCACCTTGACCGCCGCCCTTGGCGCCACGGCCTCCGCCACTGCCTTGCCCGCCCTCACCGCGACCAGATTGATCAATGCTTTTGCCTAGCTCCGCTGCACGAGCTTTCATTTGCTCCTGTTGCGCCGCACGCATTTGTTCGCGCTCTTCATTCGTGGATGCATTACGCATCTTCTCTCTCTGGGCATCACGCTCCTCTTGCGTCATCATTCCTTGGTCATTCTTTTGACGTGCTTGGGTCTGCATTTGCTCTTGAACTGGCGTAGTTGTCACATCGTCAGCAAGCGCAACGCTACTTCCCAACAAGGTAGCCAAACAAATCATATTGAATGTAGCAATTTTTTTCATGTTGAGGCTCCTGAATAAATGATTAATCGACCTGCGTTTCGTTAACCTTATCGTCGTGCAAATTGCATTTCGCGTTAACGTGAGTGCAGTATCGACGACGCAGAAGGAATACCAAGTGACTTAAGTCACATTGAATGCGGCTCCTTTGTAACAAATAGTTTCAGCGAATGAGATTCCACGCGAAATGGCTACAGCTTATAAATATTTCGCGCATCTATGGCCGGTGACAATTTGCATAGCGGCCATAGCTCTGTGTGCTAACCATCGGCAGCAATGGCCGAATAGTGGCCTTTCGCAACTACATCATTGACCGTCGGATATAGCTCTTCGCCGCAATTCGCCCGCATCAACTTGAACGAACCCGCATCTCTCTGCTCCCAACAAAAAAGGCTTGATCTCCTTGAGAAGCAAGCCTTTTCAAAACATAGTTTCATCCGCTGGATCACGACCTTGACGTCCGTGAATCGAAGGGCACGGCACGCCGTGCGGGTGCCCGCACATATGCTTTTCATGCCCCTACGGGTCTATGCAGATAACTTAGCCCGAATCAGGCAATCATCCCCGCCGCGACCGTGTTGTTGGTCGCCTCGTCGATGACGATGAAGCTGCCGGTCGCGCGGTCGATCTCGTAGCTGTCGAACACCAGCGGCTGCTGGATCTTCAACGCGACGCGGGCGATGTCGTTCATGTTCAGTTTCTCGACGGCGTGCTGCTCCAGCGTGTTCACGTCCACGCGATAGTCGATGCGCGAGAACAGGCACTTCGCCGTGCGCGTGGTGTGCTTGACCAGGTACTTGCGGCCCTTGTCCAGCGGGGACTCGGACAGCCAGCACAGCATCGCTTCGAATTCCTTTTCCACCTTGGGCGGATGCGCGCTGGTCTTCACCAGCATATCGCCGCGCGAAATGTCGATCTCGTCTTCCAGCGTCAGCGTCACCGACTGCGGCGCGAATGCGGTCTGGAGATTGCCGTCGTAGGTGACGATCTCTTTCACGCGGCTGGTGCGACCGGAAGGCAGCACGGTGACCTCGTCGCCCACCGACACCTCGCCCGCCTCGATGCGCCCGGCAAAGCCCCTGAAGTCGTGATACTCCTCGGTCTGCGGACGGCACACCCACTGCACCGGGAAGCGGAAGTCGTCGGTGTTCACGTCGCGGTCGATCTCTATGGTCTCCAGTAGCTCCAGCAAGGCCGGGCCCTGGTACCAGTCCAGGTTGTCGCCTCTGTCCACCACCATGTCGCCGTTCAGCGCGGACAGCGGGATGCAATGCACGTCGTGCAGGTTCAGCTGCGCGGCAAATGCCTTGTACTCTGCGACGATCTCGTCGAAACGCGATTGCGAGTAATCGACCATGTCCATCTTGTTGACCGCCAGCACCACATGCGGCACGCCGAGCAGGCTGGCCAGATAGGAATGACGCTTGGTCTGCGTCAGCACACCCTTGCGCGCGTCGACCAGAATGACGACCAGATTCGCGGTGGAAGCCGCCGTCACCATGTTGCGCGTGTACTGCTCATGCCCCGGTGTATCGCCGATGATGAACTTGCGCTTGGGCGTGGCGAAGTAGCGATAGGCCACGTCGATGGTAATGCCCTGCTCGCGCTCGGCTTGCAGCCCGTCCGTCAGCAAAGACAGATCGACCGCGCCCATGCCGCGCTTCTCGCTGGTCTTCGAGATCGCCGAGAACTGGTCCTCGAAGATGGACTTCGAGTCGTGCAACAAGCGGCCGATCAGCGTGCTCTTGCCGTCATCGACGGAGCCGGCGGTGATGAAACGGAGTAGTTGTGTGTTGGTGTTCATAGTTAAACCCTTTTTTGCCCGCAGATTACTGTTTTGGTTATAAATCTGGTTAATCTGCGGGAGAAACGTTCTTAGAAATAGCCTTCTTTTTTACGCAGTTCCATCGATGCCTCGGAGGTCTGGTCGTCCATGCGCGTCGCTCCGCGTTCAGTGATGCGTGTCGTTGCGGTCTCCGCGATGATCTCGTCCACGGTGCGTGCGGTGGATTCCACCGGCGCGGTGCAGGTCATGTCGCCAACGGTACGGAAGCGCACCGAGACGACTTCCACCTTCTCGCCCGGCTTCGGCTGTACCAGATGCGACACGGGGATCACGTTGCCGCCGCGTCGGATCACTTCGCGCTCATGTGCGAAGTAAATCTCAGGGATATGCAGCTTCTCGCGGCCGATGTATTCCCAGATGTCCATCTCGGTCCAGTTGCTGATCGGGAACACGCGGATGTTCTCGCCGTTGTTCACGCGGGTGTTGTAGGTGTCCCACAACTCCGGGCGCTGGTTCTTCGGATCCCACTGGCCGAACTCGTCGCGGAACGAGAAGATGCGTTCCTTGGCGCGCGCCTTTTCCTCGTCGCGCCGCGCGCCGCCCATGCAGGCGTCGAAGCCGAACTCGGCGATGGTCTCCAGCAGCGTCACCGACTGGAACGGGTTGCGCGGTTTGCTCTCGTCCTTGATGACGATGGTGCCGCGCGCAATCGAGTCTTCCAGCGAGCGCACGATCAGGCGCTCGCCCAGATCGGCCGCCAGCTTGTCGCGCGTCGCGATCACTTCCGGGAAGTTGTGCTCGGTGTCGATATGCACCAGCGGGAACGGGAACTTGGCCGGACGGAACGCCTTCTCCGCCAGACGCAGCATCACGATGGAGTCCTTGCCGCCGGAGAACAACAGCGCCGGATTTTTGCACTCGGCCGCGACCTCGCGCATGATGTGCATGGACTCGCTCTCGAGTGCGTCCAGATGGGTGAAAGTGTGTTTGCTCATTTTTTCTCTCTATTTTTCAGACTTGTTTGCTTTAACCGTAAGTCGGGTTAGCTGCTTGCTGCGTAACCCGACGCAGAGCGTTTTAGTTATAGCTACGTCGGGTTACGCTGCGCTGAGCGGAAGGGTGGCAGCAAAGCTGCCGGCCCCCCCGGCCTCCCCCTTGCGGGGAAACCCGACCTACGAAACTTTTGCTCAAATCCCCCCTGCCACCTTTTCCAAAAGGGGGGGATATTGGCGGTTATGCCGACACTTCCTGCTTCGTATTTGCCGCGATCTCGATGATGCGTTCACGGCTTGCCTTGAGCGAGGTGCTACGCACATGCAGGCCGCACTCTTTGTTGGCCGGATTTTGGTTACGGCTAACGTCGTGCGCTTCGCTTCCGACATTACCCTCCACCGAAACCCGGAGAGCAACCGGGCTTTGCCCGGTTGCGGATTGCACATGCAATCCGCATTCCTTGCTCTCCGGGTTTTCCCACCACCAGCGTCCGGCGCGGATATCCTCGCCGGGCGTGATCGAGCGCGTGCAAGGCGCGCAACCCAGGCTGGGGTAGAACTGGTCGTGCAGTTTGTTGTACGGCACGTCGTGCTGACGGATATACGCCCACACGTCGTTGTGCGACCAGTCCAGCAGCGGGTTGAATTTCTGCAAGCCGTTGTCCGCGTCGAACGAAGAGACTTCCAGCGTGCCGCGGGTCACCGCCTGGTCGCGACGCATGCCGGTAATCCAGGCGTCCGCCCCCTTCAGCGCACGGCGCAACGGCTCCACCTTGCGCACGTAGCAGCAGCCTTTGCGGTTCTCCACGCTGTCGTAGAAACCGTTGATGCCGTGTTGCGCGACATATTCCTCGACCAGCGCGCTGTCCGGGAAATAGACCTGCAGCGGTATCGCGTAACGCTGCTCCACTTCCTGTATCAGGTCGTATGTCTCTTTCGGCAGGCGCCCGGTATCCAGGCTGAACACACTGATGTCGGGCCGATGCCTGGCGATGAGGTCGGTCAGCACCATGTCTTCCGCGCCCAGACTGCTGGCGAACACCACTTGAGTGAATTCGCGCGCGGCCTGATGCAACACCGCGATGGTCGCTTCTATCTTACTGTTCAGTTCGTCGCTCATTTTGGCAATGCCTCCTTCAAGTCCAGTTGACCGTCCTTCTCGGTGGCGAACGCGGCCACCTTGACCGTCCATGCATCCACTTTTGCGCTGGCTGCGGCGACCGCATCGACATCCGCTTCCTCGCCGTTCGCCAGCTCCTGTGCGGCATGCGCAAATTCGGCGGCGATCTCTTCCGGTGCCAGCAAGTTGAGCTGCTGCGCCAGCACCTTCAGGTCTTCCTGACGCGCACCGCCCAGCAACTGTGCCACGCCGGAACCCAGCAGGCGCAGGATGGATTCGTTGCACTGAGCCGCCTCGATATACTTGCGCTGGAACACCAGCGCGTTGCGGTATTCGCGCTCGTGCGCCGCCTCGAAGAAGTTCGCACCGATCAGCACCTGCGAGGCTCCGGCGCATTCGCCGCCGCCCAGATTCAGCACACGGAAGTCGGTCTTGTCGCCGAAGTCATGCATCACCGATTGCAACTCTTCCGCCTTCACCTCGGCCAGGTCCGCCAGCAGCGCCTTGAAGTACTCCGGCTCTTGCTTGCGCGCCCAGACGAAGAAGCTCTGCTCGCCGCTGTCCAGATGCGCCGCCTGCACACGCTCGATGGCTGCCTTGATGCGCGCTGCGGGCAACGCCGGGCCTTTCAACGCCAACGCTCCGCCGTTCACGCCGCTGCCGCCGAAATACATCTGGTAATGCGGCACCAGCTTGCCGTGCAATCGCTTGCCTTCGCCGTAGATGCCGATGTCGCCGGTCTCCGGCTGCGCACAACCGTTGTGGCAACCCGACACGCGGATGTTCAGATCGGCGCGACCGCCCGACAGCAGCGGCCCCAGCACCGTGCTGCTGGTGATGCCCAAGCGGCAGGTCGATGTGCCGGGGCAGGACACCACGTTATCGCCGGCGACAGGCTCGCCCAGTCCGAGCAACGCCAGCCCGCCGCGCAGCACATCCAGCGTCTGCTTCGGCACGTTGAACACAGCCAGGTTCTGATCCTGCGTCGCATGCACCTCGTCCAGCCCCAGCTCGCGCAACAACACCGCGATGCCGCGCAACTGCTCCGCCTTCACGTCGCCTATGGGCAATGCGATCGGAAACACGAACAAGCCGTCCTGACGCTGCGCATAAGGCTGGCGCGGCGCGCCCTGCCCCGGCGCATCGCCGACGGAAGCGGTACGCCATTCGCCTTGCGGGTATGGCTGATCCGCCAGCGCCTGCCTGGTGCGATCGAACTCCTCGCGGTATTTCGCGATGAAGCCTTCCGCGCCGAAACGCTCGACGAGGAATTTGATGCGCGACTTCGCCCGCTTGGTGCGATCCGAATACTTGTTGTGCAGCGTCACCAATGCTTCCATCGCGAACAGCAGCTCATGCTCCGGAATGAATTCCTCGACCACGATAGACTCGCGCGGCTTGTGCCCCAGCCCTCCGCCTGCCCTGATGCGGAAACCCGGTTTCCCGTCCTGCTTCACCGCGATCACGCCGCAATCGTGCAGCAGCGACTGCGCGCAATCCGCCTCGCAACCCGAGAACGATATCTTGAACTTGCGCGGCAACTGCTGATTCAGCGGGTTGCGCAAAAAGTGCAATGTCGCGCCGTCGACATGGGTCGCGACGTCCACATACTCCTTCGGGCACACCCCGGCCAGCGGGCAGGCGGTCATGTTGCGTATCGTGTTGCCGCAGGCTTCGCGCGTGGTCATGCCGACCCTGGACAGGACGCGCATCGCCGCCGGCATGCGCACCAGCGGGATGTTGTGGATCTGTATGCTCTGGCGCGTGGTCAGGTGCGCGATCCGGTGCTGCGAGAATTCCGCGGTCACTTCGGCGACGGCTTCCAGCTGCGCGGCCGTCAAGCGTCCGCCCGGAATCTTGGCGCGCAGCATGTTGACGCCCTGCTGGCGCTGGCCGTACACGCCCTGCTGCAGGCGGATCGCAGTGAAACGGTCCGGATCGATGCCGCCCTCGCTGAAGCTCGCTATCGCCTGCTCGAAGCGGGAAATCTCTTCCAGATCGGACAAATTCTGTGTCGTTACGCTCATGTTCTGTTACCTCCTAATAGACAACCAGCTTGACGCCTATGATCAGCAACATCGTTGCCAGGATCGGACGCAATATTCTTTCCGGCACCTTCGCGCTCAGGTGGCTGCCGATGTAGATGCCGGGCAGCGAACCCAGCAGCAGCGAACCCAGCAACACGTAATCCACCGTGCCCAGCGCCATGTGCCCCATGCCCGCCACCGCGGTCAGCGGCACCGCATGGGCGATGTCCGTACCCACCACCTTGACCGCCGACATGCGCGGATACAGGAACAGCAGCGCGACCGTGCCCAGCACTCCGGCGCCGATGGAAGAGATCGTCACCAGCGCGCCGACGATGACGCCGGTGGCGATAGTCGCGCCCGGCAGATGGCGGTGATGCAGCTCGTACACCGTGCCGTCGTCGCGCAACGCGATCTTCCTGATCCAGTCCTTCAACAGCAGCGCGACAGCGGTCAGCAGCAGCGCGACGCTCAGCACGCTGGTCACCAGACCGCGCAACGTCTTCTCGTCCAGCGCGATGTATTTCAGCAAGGCGATGGTGATCAGCGCGGCAGGCAGGCTGCCGATGCTCAGCAGGCCGACGATCTTCCAGTCCACCGTGCCGTTGCGCCCGTGCACCCAGCCGCCCAGCGCCTTGGTGATCGAGGCGTACAACAGGTCGGTGCCGACCGCGGTCGCCGGAGAGACGCCGAAGAACAACACCAGCAGCGGCGTCATCAGCGAGCCGCCGCCGACGCCGGTCACCCCGACGATCAGCCCGACCAGAAAACCCGAGACCGTGTACAACCAATCCATTTCGCCACCCCATTCGAACAATGGAGCGCATTCTATGGATGGCGCGTTATATTCAGAAATACTTTTATGTTACTATCTTATAACTGAATAGAATATGGAGCGCGCAATGAACCTGCAACAACTGAGATACCTGAACGAAGTCGTACGGCGCGGCCTGAATATCTCGGATGCGGCCAACGCCCTGTATACCTCGCAGCCCGGCGTCAGCAAGCAGATCAAGCTGCTGGAAGACGAGCTGGGCATAGACATCTTCGTGCGCAACGGCAAGCGCATCGTCGCGGTCACCGAACCGGGCAAGGCGGTGCTGGACATCGCGCAGCGCGTGCTGCGGGAAACCGACAACCTCAGGCAAGTCGGGCAGGAGTTCAAGCAACAGGACAGCGGCAACCTGACGATCGCGACGACGCACACCCAGGCGCGCTACGCGCTACCCCGCGTGGTACAGCAATTCACCCGCCGCTATCCCGAGGTGAAGCTCGGCCTGCACCAAGGCAATCCGACGCAGATCGCGGAGCAGGTATTGAGCGGCGAGGCGGATATCGGCATCGCCACCGAGAGCCTCGCGCTGTACGACGAACTGGTCACGCTCCCCTGCTACGAGTGGCACCACTGCGTGGTCGTGCCGTCCAAACATCCGCTGCTGGACGAGAAGCGGCTGACGCTGAAGAAGCTGGCGCAATATCCCATCATCACCTACGACTTCGCGTTCACCGGGCGCAACAAGATCAACCAGGCGTTCAGCGAAGCGGAGATCGAGCCCAACATCGCGCTGACGGCGATCGATGCCGACGTGATCAAGACCTATGTCGAACTCGGCCTCGGCGTCGGCATCGTCGCGCAGATGGCCTTCGTCCCGGAACGGGACAAGCACCTGCGGATGCTGGATGCCGGGCATCTGTTCGAAGCCAGCACCACCCGCATCGCGATCCGCAGGAACCAGTACCTGCGCGGCTTCGGCTATCATTTCATCGAACTGTTCGCGCCGCACCTGACGCGCGACGTGGTGGCCCAGGCGCTGCACCTGACCAAATGACGCAAGAGGAATAAATGAACGAGACCCTACGCATCCAGCAATCCCATCGCAGCATCCGCGACTATCAGGACACTCCAGTCAGCGATGCCATGCTGGACCAGATCATCGCCGCCGCACACCGTGCGCCGACTTCGATGAACGCCCAGGAGATATCGCTGGTCGTGGTGCGCGATGCCGAACGGCGCGCCCGGATCGCCGGACTATCCGGCGGGCAAGCCTGGATCGTCAAAGCGCCGGTATTCATCGCCATCGTGATCGATTTCCACAAAACCGACCTGGGCGTACGCAAGGCCGGGCAGACGCAACTCATTCACGAGAGCATGGAAGGTTTCGGCGTCGCCGCGGTGGATGCCGGCATCGTGCTCGGCACGCTGATCACCGCCGCCGAATCGCTGGGGCTGGGCGTCGTGCCGATAGGCAGCATCCGCCGCAACCCGCAGGGCATGACAGACCTGCTCGGCTTGCCGCCGCTGACCTTCCCGCTGGTCGGCCTGTGTCTGGGCCACATCAAGGACGACATGCCCCTAAAGCCGCGCATGGATATCGGGGCCTTCCGCCATAACGAGCGCTACGACGCATCAGGCTATGCGGCGGCGATAGACGCCTACGACACGACGATCATGGATTACTGGCAAAAGATCGGACGCAGCGACGGCACATCCTGGTCGGACAACCTCGGCAACAACTACAAGACCGTGTATTTCCCGCAGGTCAGGCCGGTCGCGGCGATGCAAGGGCTGCTGAACGACAAATAGGACAGCTTCCCGCCCTGTATTTCAACTGCGATCTGCCGATAATAGAGACACAACGAACCTAACCCGCGCAACCATGGACATCAAAGACTTCATGCCATTGGTCAGGATAATCGCGCTGAAGATACATCGGCCCCTGCCCCCGAACATCATGCTGGACGACCTCGTCCAGGACGGCATGATCGGGCTCATCCTGGCATTTCGCGAACACGACGCGGATTCGGGCATCCCGTTCAAGACCTACGCCTACAACAAGATCCAGTGGGCCATCATGGACGGCCTGCGTGCCAGCGACTGGGCGGAACGGGCCGTACGCGGACGCGCCAACAAGGTGTCGAGAACCGTAGACCAGCTGCAGGCGCAACTGCAAAGGGGACCCACCAAGAAGGAGATCGCGGATGCGCTGGGCATACGCGTGGACGACGTGACGGCGATACTGGGCGACGCCTACGGCATGGACTTCGTCCAGATCGACGATCACGTTCAGGGCGAGAAACAGGACATCCCCGATTACAGCCAGGATCCTTCTGCCATCGTAGACCGTCGCATGTCCCACTCCCGCGCAGTCGCCGGCCTCAAGACGCTACAGCCGAACGAACGGAGAGCCTTCATATTGCGCGCGATGTGCGAGATGAGCGGACGGCAGGCCGCCACCGAAATGGAACTGAGCGAATCCCGAGTGAGCCAGCTGTACAGGATGGCAAGCGAGAAACTGGCCGACTACGTCACCCATACCCGATATGTGGCATATTGACCGTGCGTCTCTCTAGCCGATCACCCGTTTGGAGAAATCCCTCGGGCGGAAGCCCAGTGCGAACAGCACCGCAAAATACGTCACGACGCCGCCAACCACAAGCGCGGACAGGCGCAGGATGCGTGACCAGCCGGAACTATCCAGCCAGCTCTGCTCGCTGCCCATGCCGAACCACAGCGCGAGGCCGAGCGCCAGCAACGCCAGGCCGAGCTTGAGACCGAATTTCAGCCAGCCCGGCTCCGGCGTATATATCTCATGCTTGCGCAGGAAATGGAACAGGATCGCGGAGTTGAGACAGGCGCCCAGCCCGACCGAGAGCGCCAGTCCGGCATGTTGCAGATCCATGACGAAGATGAACAACAGGTTCATCGCCTGCGTGGCGAGCAGCGTGACGATGCCGATCTTCACCGGCGTCTTGATGTTCTGCCGCGCATAGAATCCCGGCGCGAGTATCTTCACCAGGATCAGCCCGATCAAGCCGACGCTGTAGCCCACCAGCGCGTTGCGCGTCATTTGCACGTCCGCCGCGGAGAATGCCCCGTACTGGAAGAAAGTAGAGAGCAGCGGCACCGCCACCATCCCCAGCGCCAGCGCGGCAGGCAATGCCAACATGAAGGTCAGGCGCAGGCCCCAGTCGAGCAGACGGGAATATTCCGCCGTGTCGTTAGCGGCATGGCATTTCGACAGCGACGGCAACAGGATCGTGCCGAGCGCCACGCCCAACAAGCCAGTCGGAAACTCCATCAGCCGATCCGCGTAATACAGCCAGGACACGCTGCCCGCGACCAGGAAGGACGCGAAGATGGTGTTGATGATCAGGCTGATCTGCGCGATGGACACGCCGAACACCGCCGGCCCCATCTGTTTGATGACGCGCCACATGCCCTCGTCCTTGAGGCTGAAGCGGATACTGGGCAGCATGCCGATCTTCTTCAGGAACGGTATCTGGAACGCCAGCTGCACGAAGCCCGCGACGAACCAGGCCCAGGCCAGCCCGATGATGGGCTGATCGAGCAGCGGCGCGACCCATAAAGCGCCACCGATCAGGCAGACGTTCAGCAGGATGGGCGCGACCGCGGGCACCCAGAACTTGTTGTAGGTATTAAGGATGCCCGCCGCCACGGCCACCAGCGAGATGAAGAAGATATAGGGCGAGGTGATGCGCAGCATCTCCACCGTGAGGTTGAACTTCTGCGGATCTTCGACGAAACCCGGCGCGGTGAGATAGATGATGAGCGGCGCGGCGACGATGCCGATCAGCGTCACCACGAACAGCGCCAGCGCCAGCATGGTCGTGACATGATCCACCAGCAGCTTGGTCTCGTCGTGCCCGCGCCGCTTGTGGTATTCGCCAAAGATAGGCACGAAGGCTTGCGAGAACGCGCCCTCGGCAAACAGGCGGCGCAACAGGTTGGGCAGGCGGGTGGCGATAATATAAGCGTCGTTCTCGATGCCCGCACCGAAGAGGCGCGCGATCAGAATGTCCCGCACGAAGGCCAGAATGCGCGAAACCAGCGTCAATCCGCTGAGGGTGGCGAGGGCTTTGAGGAGATTCATGCTGATTTATGGCTATCCGCTGTAAACGCCGCGCATCATACCATCGGACCCCATATATCCGCCCCAAGCCGGTGTTTTACAAAAATATTTGCAAAAGCCCGGATGAGCCTCTAGAATGCGCGCCTTTCCGTCGTACCGAATTTTCAAGGAGTAGTCATGGCAAATAGCGCACAAGCCCGCAAGCGTGCACGTCAGGCAGTTAAACAGAATGCTCACAACAGCAGCCTGCGCTCTGAACTGCGCACTGCGATCAAGAAGGTGATCAAGGCCGTTGAAGCCGGCGACAAAGCCGCCGCTCAAGCCGTGTATCAGGCTTCCGTCAGCACCGTCGACAGCATCGCCGACAAGAAGATCATCCACAAGAACAAGGCATCTCGTCACAAGAGCCGCCTGTCTGCTGCAATCAAGGCGATGGCGTAAGCGCCCTGCGGCAACTGCCGCAAGCGTCCTGATTCACCGCGAACGAGCCGACAGCGATGTCGGCTTGTTTGCTTTGTGGCCTTGTTTCGCAGGATAATGGCCCCCTGCAGACGACTCGACGGCGGCATGTCCGCCGTCTTCTAATTTAGGGATTCCGTATGTCGCATGTGATGAACACTTACGCCCGCCTCCCCGTCGCCTTTGAAAGGGGCGAAGGCGCATGGCTCTGGGACACCGAAGGTAAGCGCTACCTGGACGGTTTGTCCGGTATCGCCGTGAACACGCTGGGCCATGCGCATCCGCGCTTCACCGCCGCGCTGAACGAACAGATCGGCAAGCTGATGCACTGCTCCAACGTCTATCAGGTGCGCGAACAGGAGCTGCTGGCCGACAAGCTGAGCGCGCTGTCCGGCATGCAAGAAGTGTTCTTCAGCAACTCCGGCTGCGAGGCGAACGAGGCCGCGATCAAGCTTGCGCGCATGTACGGCCACAACAAGGGCATCGAGACGCCCAACATCATCGTGATGGAAAAGTCGTTCCACGGCCGCACGCTGGCGACGCTCTCGGCCACCGGCAACCGCAAGGTGCAGGCAGGCTTCGAGCCGCTGGTGAAGGGCTTCGTGCGCGTCCCCTACGACGACCTCGCCGCGGTAGCACAGGTCGCCACGCATAACCCGGACGTGGTCGCAGTGCTGGTCGAGCCCATCCAGGGCGAAGGCGGCATCCGCACGCCGGACGCATCCTACCTGCAAGGCCTGCGCAAGATCTGCGACCAGCACGGCTGGCTGCTGATGCTGGACGAGGTGCAGAGCGGCATCGGCCGCACCGGCAAGTGGTTCGCGCACCAGCATACCGGCATCCTGCCGGACGTGATGACGCTGGCCAAGGGACTGGGTTCCGGCATGCCGATCGGCGCCTGCCTGACCGCAGGCAAGGCAGCCGGACTGTTCAAGCCCGGCAACCACGGCTCCACCTTCGGCGGCAATCCGTTGGCCTGCGTCGCCGGACTGACCACGCTGAACATCGTAGAGCAAGACAAGCTGCTGGCGCATGCAGAATCGCTAGGCAAGTTTTTGCACGACGGCTTCGCGGCACAGCTCTCCGGCGTCAGCGGCGTCAAGACGATCCGCGGCCAGGGCCTGATGCTGGGCATCGAACTGGACAGACCCTGCGGCGACCTGGTCAAACTGGCGCTGGCGCAGGGCCTGCTGATTAACGTCACCGCCGACAGCGTGGTCCGCCTGCTGCCGCCGCTGGTCATGTCGCAGGACGAAGCCCAGCTGTTGATAGACGGCTTGTGCCCTCTGATCAAGGCATTCCTGCAATCCTGATAGGAAAATCATCATGGCAGCGAACTTAAGACACTTTTTGCAGTTCAAGGACTTCACCCGCGACGAGTTCGAATACCTGTTCGAACGCACGCGCATCATCAAGGAGCGCTTCAAGCGCTACGAAAAATACTGGCCGCTGGAAGACCGCACGCTGGTGATGATCTTCGAGAAGGCCAGCACGCGCACCCGCCTGTCGTTCGAGGCCGGCATGCACCAGCTCGGCGGCTCGGCCATCTACCTGAACACGCGCGACTCGCAGCTCGGACGGGGCGAACCGGTGGAAGACGCCGGACAGGTGATTTCACGCATGAGCGACATCGTGATGATCCGCACCTTCGAACAGGACATCATCGAACGCTTCGCCGCCAACTCGCGCGTGCCGGTGATCAATGGCCTGACCAACGAATACCATCCTTGCCAGGTGCTGGCCGACATCTACACCTACATCGAGCATCGCGGCAGCATCCGCGGCAAGACCGTGGCGTGGATCGGCGACTCGAACAACATGTGCAACACCTGGCTGCAGGCCGCCGAGATACTGGACTTCAACGTCCACGTCTCCACCCCGCCGGGCTACGAGGTCGAGCCCGAGCGCGCCGGCCTGTACGGCCACGAGCACTACGAGGAATTCGCCGACCCGATGGAAGCCGCGCGCGGCGCCGATCTGGTGACCACCGATGTGTGGACCTCGATGGGCTGGGAAGCCGAGAACGAAGAACGCATGAAGGACTTCGCCGACTGGCAGGTGGACGGCGACATGATGCGCATCGCCGCCGGGGACTCCGTATTCATGCACTGCCTGCCCGCCCATCGCGGCGAGGAAGTCTCGGCCGAAGTCATCGACGGCGCGCAGTCCGTCGTATGGGACGAAGCGGAGAACCGTTTACATGTGCAAAAGGCGCTGATGGAATACCTGCTGCTGGGCAAGATAGACAAATAATCGGTTGCCGGAACGACGCATGAAAGACACGTTGAAGCCGGGCCTGCGCTACGAACACAAGTTCCTGCTGCCGCCGACCAAGACAGTCCCCGCGCTGTATCCGGAATCCCCGGAATTTCAGGCCATGCCGGAGGTGTTCGCCACCGGTTACATGGTCGGATTTCTGGAATGGGCGTGCATCATGTGCATCAATCCGCATCTGGACTGGCCGCAGGAGCAATCGCTCGGCACGCACATCAACGTAAGCCACGAGGCGGCGACGACGCCGGGGCTGGAAGTGACGGCCACGGTCGAGGTAACGGCAGTGGACGGAAGACGCATCACCTTCGCCGTCTCGGCGCATGACGGCATCGACCTGATCGCACAGGGAACACACGAACGCTTCGTCATCGACAAGGCCAGATTCGACAACAAGATACGCAGTAAACGAACCCAATAATCATTCACAATCAATCATTCATCAACGGGTATCAATCATGAGCGACATCAAAAAAGCCGTACTCGCCTACTCCGGCGGCCTCGACACCTCGGTCATCCTCAAGTGGCTGCAAGACACCTACCAGTGCGAAGTGGTGACCTTCACCGCCGACCTCGGTCAGGGCGAAGAACTGGAACCGGCGCGCCAGAAGGCGTTGCAGTTCGGCATCCCGGCGGAGAACATCTTCATCGACGACCTGCGCGAAGAATTCGTGCGCGACTTCGTGTTCCCGATGTTCCGCGCGAACACCGTGTACGAGGGCGAATACCTGCTGGGCACCTCGATCGCGCGTCCGCTGATCGCCAAGCGCCTGATCGAGATCGCCACCATGACCGGCGCACAGGCCATCTCGCACGGTGCGACCGGCAAGGGCAACGACCAGGTGCGTTTCGAACTGGGCGCATATGCGCTGAACCCGAACATCAAGATCATCGCCCCGTGGCGCGAGTGGGATCTGCTGTCGCGCGAGAAGCTGATGGCCTACGCCGAGCAGCACGGCATCCCGGTCGATATGAAGCACAAGCAAGGCGGCTCGCCCTACTCCATGGACGCGAACCTGCTGCACATCAGCTATGAAGGCCGCCATCTGGAAGACCCGGCAGCCGAAGCCGAAGACAGCATGTGGCGCTGGACAGTGTCGCCGGAGAAAGCCCCGGATGCCGCGGAATATCTGGACATCGAATTCGAGCGCGGCGACATCGTGGCGCTGAACGGCAACAAGATGACGCCGGCTGCAATCTTGGCCAAACTGAACGAGCTGGGCGGCAAACACGGCGTGGGCCGTCTCGACCTGGTCGAGAACCGCTACGTCGGCATGAAGTCCCGCGGCTGCTACGAGACCCCCGGCGGCACTATCATACTGAAGGCGCACCGTGCCATCGAGTCGATCACGCTGGACCGCGAAGTCGCCCACCTCAAGGACGACCTGATGCCGCGCTACGCCAGCATGATCTACAACGGCTACTGGTGGAGCCCGGAGCGCATCGCGCTGCAAACTCTGATCGACCACACGCAACAGACCGTCAACGGCTGGGTGCGCGTCAAGCTGTACAAGGGCAACGTCATCGTCGTAGGCCGCGACTCGAAGACCGATTCGCTGTTCGATTCGAGCATCGCCACCTTCGAGGACGACAAGGGTGCCTACGACCAGAAGGACGCGGCGGGCTTCATCAAGCTGAACGCGCTGCGCATGCGCATTGCGGCGAACCTGAAGAATCGCAAGTAGGATCGCATACAACGCCGGGGCGTCGTATCACCCCGGCATAAGGTCTGGCGGGTTTAAGGGGAAGAACATGATCCACGAACTGAGCGGTGACATTCTGTTGAGCGGCGCGAAGGCATTAGCCCAGGGCGTCGCGCCCAACGACGACTTCCTGCACGGCCTCGCGATGCAGTTGCGCGAGCGCATGCCCGCGCTGTACAAGGATTTTCGCCATTACTGCCAGACCCAGCATCCCAAGTCAGGCGGACTGTGGACATGGATGAGCAGCGACGGGCATCTGATCGTCAACCTGTTCACCCAGGATGGCGCATACGACCACGGCAAGAAGCCCGGCCATCCCTCGCTGACCCATGTGAACCACGCGCTGCACGCATTGCGTGCATTGGCCCAGAAAGAGAAGCTGCAAAGCCTCGCGCTGCCCCGGCTCGCTTGCGGCATGAACGGTCTGGACTGGAACGACGTGAAACCGCTGATCGAGCATCAACTCGGCGACCTCGGCATCCCGATTTATATCTACGTCACGTACCACAAGGGCGTCAAAGCCAACGAACCCAAATAATCATCAATTCGACCAAAAAGGAAATCTCAGCATGTCAGATAAATTCGACAACGTCAGCGTCGGCAAAAAATCCAACGTATTCTTCGACGGCAAGTGCGTATCGCACTCGGTGTTCTTCCCCGACGGTTCGCGCAAGACCGTGGGCGTGGTGCTGCCCAACAGCCAGCTCACCTTCAACGTCGGCGCGCCGGAACTGATGGAAATCACCGCGGGCGAATGCCAGGTAAAGATCGCCGGAGAATCCGCATTCAAGACTTACGCAGCAGGCAGCAGCTTCAACGTGGCCGAGAACAGCAGCTTCGATATCCATACCGGTGCGGGCGCTGTCGATTACGTTTGCAGTTTTGGTTAATTAGCTTGTAGCCGGTAGCTTGTAGCTAGTAGCGAAACCCGGCTTTGCTACCAGCTACCAGCTACCAGCTACCAGCTTATTGGAGAAAAATACATGCCATCTTTCGATATCGTTTCCGAAGTAGAAAAGACCGAAGTCAAAAACGCGGTCGAGCAGACCAACAAGGAAGTCGGCACACGTTTCGACTTCAAGGGCTCTGACGCGCGCGTCGAGCAGGCCGAGCTGGTGCTGACCATACATGCCGACAACGAATTCCAGCTCGACCAGGTGCAGGACATCCTGAACGGCAAGCTGGCCAAGCGCGGCGTGGACATCAAGTGCCTGGAGATCAGCGACAAGATCGAGAAGGTCAGCGGCAACAAGGTCAAGCGCGCCTGCACCGTCAAGGTCGGCGTGGAGATCGAACTGGCGAAGAAGATCGTCAAGCTGATCAAGGACAGCAAACAGAAGGTGCAGGCCAGCATCCAGGGCGACACCGTGCGCGTGACCGGCAAGAACCGCGACGACTTGCAGGCCGCGATCGCATTCATCAAGAAATCCATCACCGACTTCCCGCTGCAATACCAGAACTTCCGCGACTGATGTCCGAAGCGAAAAACCTTATCGACGCCCACATCGAGTTCAGCTTTCGCGGCGAGAGCTACGATCTCTCTTCTACACTGGATCTGGATCGGGTGCTGGAGAAATACCTCACGCTGCCGTCGCTGCATCTCGTGCTGGCGATCGAACACGGCATCGATACCTATTCCTACCTCTACGAGGTGATGCAGGAAGAAGAGATTCGTTTCGACAACGCGCAGGGTATGGCCGCAGACTTCCTGACGGATGGCGTCTTCGATCTGGAAGGCTACACCACGCATTGGGGCGAGAACCACCGGATCGCCCCGCTGCAGATCATCGCCCAGCAGGAAATGGGCATCGAGGACATCGAGCAGCACCCGCAACTGAAGAACGCACTGCTCAGAGCCTACCAACTGGGACTGGAAGCATGAAGACTGCACTGATCCTGTTCGCCGACGGCAGCGAGGAACTCGAAGCCGTCACTATCGTCAACATCCTGCGGCGCGGCAGCGTCGATGTCACGCTGGCCGGGCTGCACGACGGCGCGCTACGCGGCAGCCGCGGCACGACCCTGCTGCCGGACGCCACACTGGACCAGGCACTGGCGCGCCAATACGACATGGTGGTGCTGCCCGGCGGCCAGCCCGGCACCAACAACCTCAAGGCCGATGCGCGCGTGCTGGAACTGGTTCGCCAGATGCATGCCGCCGACAAATACGTCGCCGCGATCTGCGCCGCGCCCTCGGTGCTCGCCGCCGCCGGACTGCTCGACGGCAAACGCGCGACCAGCTACCCAACCTGCCTGGACGAATTCCCGGCAGTCTTACTGCAAACGGCGGCGGTCGTCGAAGACGGAAAACTGATCACCTCGCGCGGCCCCGGCACGGCAATGGATTTTGCTCTGGTGTTGCTGGAACGTCTGGCGGGGAACGCCAAACGACAGGAAGTCGAGGCCGGACTGGTTCGTTGATTGCCTTGTTCGCAAAACTCCCACCCGCCGTCACCGCCCTGCTGCTGCAACTCGCGGCATTCTCGCTCTCTGTCCTGAGCATGCGTCTCGCAGGCCAACAAGTCTCGCCGCTGGCGTTCGCGCTGATGTGCGGGACATTAGCCGCCGCTTTCAGCCATTTCGCCGGACAGGCGCGCTGGTGGCTGTATATCCAGTTCCTGTTCGCGCCCGCGCTGGTGGTCATGCTCTCGCTCGACATACCCTCCGGCTTCTTCCTCACCGCATTTCTGGTGCTGCTGGTGGTGTACTGGAGTACCTTCCGCACTCAGGTGCCGCTGTACCTTTCCAGCGACAAGGTTTGGCATGCGCTGGAAGAACTGCTGCCGTCCAGACAGGGATTCCGCTTCGCCGACCTCGGCTCCGGCCTGGGCGGCGTGCTGACGCATCTGGCGCGCATCCGTCCGGATGGTTACTACCACGGCGTCGAATCCGCACCGCTGCCGTTGCTGTGGAGTTGGCTGCGCATCAGGCTCGGCGACCACCGCAACTGCAGCGTACGCTGGGGCAGCCTGTGGGATTGCGACCTCGCCGAATACGACGTGGTGTTCGCCTACCTGTCCCCTGTGCCGATGGAGCGGCTATGGCACAAGGCCTGCACCGAGATGAGACCCGGCACGCTGTTCGTCAGCAGCACCTTCTCGGTGCCCGGACAGCTGCCGCAACGCACCATAGAAGTGGACGACCTGCACCGCTCTACGCTGCAAGTCTGGAAGATGGCTTGACGCAGTTCGCGGAGCCCGGCTGCGGCAACCTTGCTGGTAGACTGCCCATGCAGCAAAATACAAGCAGAAATACTCTTGGCTAGGATGGCGCATGATAAAAAAGATAAAGGTCGGCGATTTGCGTCCGGGCATGTTCGTGCATGACCTCAACTGCGCTCACGCCTATCATCCGCTGCTGCAGACCCAGTTCAAGCTCAATGGCAGCGGCGATATCGACCGTCTGATTGAGCGCGGCCTCTCCTCGGTATATATCGACACCGCACTCGGCATCGACGCTCCGGGTGCGCCGACGGCAGACGAAGTGCGCCGGGACATCGACGACGCGCTGCTGAAGATGGCGCACCTAGCCGCCGCTCCGGACGCCACCCGCCCCACCCTCCCCGAAACCGACATCCGCTTTGCCCACCAGGTCTACGAGGAAGCGAACCAGACCGTACGCGAATTGATGGGCACGATGCGTCTGGGCAGAAATGCGGCACTGGAGCAGGTGCAGTCGGCAGTGCAAGGCGTGGTCGACTCGATATTCCGCAACTCCGCACCGCTGCTGCAACTCGGCACGATACGCAACACGAACCAGTATCTGTTCTACCACTCCGTCGCGACCTGTTCGCTGCTCAGCGCATTCTCACGCCAACTCGGGATCGGCCGCGACATCACGAGACAGATCGCGGTCGGCGCGATGCTGCACGACATCGGCAAGACCCGCGTCCCGGAAGCGATACTCGACAAGCCGGGACGGCTGACCGAAGACGAATTCGAGCAAATGAAACGGCATGTCGAATACGGCATGGAAATACTCGCCGATGCGGCCTGGCTCACGCCGGTATCGCTGCAGGTCGTCTCGCAGCACCACGAACGCTACGACGGCGGCGGCTATCCGCATGGATTGAAAGGCGAGCAAATCTCCCAGTTCGGACAGATGGCGGCCATCGTCGACGTCTACGACGCCATCACCAGCGAGCGCACCTATCATGCGGCGATGGAGCCGGTCGAGGCGATACGCAAGTTGCGCGAGTGGAGCGAGCAGCATTTCAACGTCGAACTGGTCGAGCATTTCATCTGCTGCGTCGGCATCTATCCGGCCGGCACGCTGGTCAGGCTCGAAAGCGGGCTGCTGGGGGTGGTGGCGATGCACAACCCGGCCGACTTGCTCAGGCCGGTGGTGAGGGTCGTCTACGATACGAACCGTTTATGCCGCCTCTCCCCCTATGAACTCGACCTGTCTGCGCAATCAGCGGATCGCATCGTCGATTACGAGTCCGCCGACAAATGGGGGATAGACCCGGCGGCCCACTAAACGACAGGCTGTAAGGACTGCCCCGGCCCCTCGCCGCGCATCGTCACATCGCGCAATCGACTATCAGCAGCGTCATGTCGTCGAACGCGCGGCGCTCGCCCAAATGCCCGTGCACTCCGTCGATCAGCGCATCGAAGCGATCCACCAGCGGCGTCTGCGTCAGCACTCGCCGGATGTTGTCGGCGCCCCATGCAATACCCTGCTCGTCCTCGGCTTCGATCAGGCCGTCCGAATAGATCACCAGCTGGCTGTGGCGATCCCACTGAAAAATGTCGGTGCGCGCGACGAAGGTGCGATCCAGTATGCCCAGCGGCAGGTTGTTCGGAACGAAAGAATGATAAGGCTCCCCGGCATCGTCGACCAGCGCCGCCGCCGGAATGCCGCCGTTCCAGGTCTCGATGATACGGTTGTACGGATCGATGCATGCGACGAACGCGGATACGAACCGGTCGGCGGGAGATTGCAGTTTCACCGCCCAGTTCATCTCCTCGACGATCTGCGAAACCGGCAAGCCCTTCTCCACCATGCTGTAGAACACGTGATTGACCGGCAGCAGATTGAGCGCGGCCGGCAGACCATGCCCGGTGGAATCAGCCAGCATGATGTACAGCCTGTCGTTGCGCGCGCGACGGAATGCGATCAGGTCGCCGCTGACCAGATCGGCCGGTTCGAGCCGGTACTGCACCTGCACGTCCACCATGCGTTCCGGCTGCATCATGCGCTTCATCAATTCAGAGACCAGCGCGCGCTCCTCTTCCGCAGCCTGGTGATAGGCCTCCAGCTGCGCCCGGCTGGACGTCAGCGCGCGGGTCTTGAACAGCAGGTCAGCGCTCTTCAGCATCGCGGCGTGCAGCTTGTCCAGATCGACCGGCTTGAGCACGTAATTATCGACACCGATGTCGATCGCACGGTGCAGATAGGCCGAATCGTTGAACGCCGTCGTCAGGATGATGGGCATCGCCGGGTCGCGCTGCTTGACGATCTCGGAAAACTCCAGCCCATCCATCTCGGGCATCATCACGTCGCTGATGACCATGTCCGGACGCTCTGCCTGGTAAATTTCCAGCGCCTCGCGCCCGTTCTCCGCCAACAGAACGCGCGCGCATTTCTTGTTCAGAAAATGAGCGACCTGCTCGCTCATGTCCTCGTCATCCTCGATATACAGGATGGTCAGATCGCCCAACCCTGGTTCGTTCATGCTGCCACCTCGCTGCAGTTAGCCGTTTCGTCGTGATGCAGCGGGATCGTGATCGTGAACTCCGCCCCCACCCTTGTTCCCGCATCGAACAGATTGCAGCAGGTGATGCTGCCGTTCATATGCTTCTCGATGATCGTGCGATTCATGTGCAGGCCTATGCCCGTACCGTTCGCCTTGGTCGTGAAATACGGATCGAATATCTTCTCCAGCTGGTCTTCCGATATGCCGCCGGCATTGTCGCGTATCGTCACCACACCGTTGTCGTCGCGCGCACTCAATACGATATCGATGCGCCCCTTGGGAGTCTTGCGCTCCACCAGCGCGTCCTTGGCGTTGACCACGAAATTCAGAACGACCTGGGAGAACTCGTTCTGGTGCCCGTAAGCAACCAGCCCAAGATCGCCGGAGAGCGAGATAGCGACGCCATTGTTCTTGAGCATCGCGGCCAGCAAACGTATGGTTTCCTGTATGGACTGATAGACCGAAAAACGTTCCTTGACCCGGCTAGGCCGGAAAAAATCGCGGAAGTCGTCTATCGTGCAGGACATGCGCTGGACCGCGCGCTTCGCCGTCTCGACGTATTTTGCCAGCACCTCCTCGTCCAGCCCACCCTCGCGGTAATCCGAATGGATGTTCTGTATCACCAGCCCCAGCGTGCTCAACGGCTGGCGCCACTGGTGCGCGATGTTGCCTATCATCTCGCCCATCGCCGCATTGCGTCCCTGCTGGATCAACAGCCGCTCCTTCTCCAGGGATTTGCGAGTTTCCTCGTCCACCCGCTGCGCCAGGCTCTCGTTCAGAGACTTGAGCCTGCGCTCCGTCTTCTTCAGCTTGTCGATGTCCATGATGATCCAGATGCTGCCGGCGGCAGGATCGTCCGGATCGATCACCGCTCCGCGCTGGTGACACCAGAACCTTTCTCCGGAACGGCGCAGCATCTGATGCTCGCTCTCATATACCCGTTTCTCTCCCAGATCCTGCAAAATCATGCTCTCGCAGGCATTGCAATCCTCAGGACTGCCGTTGCCGCACAGGATGGCCAGCGACTCGTCGCGCAGCTCGTCGATGGTGTAACCGAACATCTGCTCCATGTGCCGGTTGATCCATGAGAATTTGCCTTCGCGCAGATAGGCCACCCCCATCTGCGCGTTGTCCAGCACGGTACGCAGTTCCTGCAAGGCGTTATCGAGGAGACGCCTGGTGAACTGTTGTTCGGTGATGTCGTGGAACGCCACCACCGCGCCGGCATAGATTCCGCCCCGCAATATGGGAGAGGCGATCACCGACACCGGGAACGATATTCCGTCCTTGCGTAGAAAGATCTCTTCCTGGCTGCGTATGGTACGCGGCGACTGCCGGACCAGCTCCGCCAGACAACAGGGTTCGGCATCCGGTTCGTCGCCGTCTTTCCGTCCTGGACAGTTGAAGATGCGATGCACATCGTGACCTGTCAGCTCCTGCTCGCCCCAGCCCAGCATCTTGACCGCAGCCGGATTGACGAACGTGATCCGCTGGCGCTCATCCACGACATAGATACCTTCGCCCACCGTGCTGGTCAGCTCGCGCAGCCGCGCCTCGTTATCCGCCAACGCCGCCTCTACGCGCTTGTATTCGGTGATATCGAAATAGCTACCGATGATGCCGACCACCTCGCCGGATTCGCCGATGAACGCGGCCTTGTACGACAGGATGTCGTGCTCGAGTCCATCCCGTTCGAGCAAATGGAATTCGCGCACACTGTTGCCGGGATGTGCGATAAGGTCTTCATCCATGGCCTTCAGCTGAAGCGCCATGTCACGCGGAAAAATATCGAGCGCATTCTTGCCCACGATCTCTTCGCCGCTCGTATGCGAGAATTCTTCAAAGGCACGGTTGACGCGCTCATAACAGCCATCGGTCCCCTTGTAATAAACCGGATGAGGCAAGGCATCGATCAGCGCCTGGGTGAAATCCAGCTGGCGCTTCAGGTCGGTCTCCAGCGTCTTGTGCCGCGTGATATCGTCTTCTATCGCTAGAAAGTGACTGATCGTTCCCATTTCGTCGACGATAGGCGAAATGGAAACAGACTGCCAAGTGATCTCGCCGTTGCTGCTGCGGTTAGCCAGTTCTCCGCTCCAGTTTTTCCCGCTCAGTATGGACTGCCACAATTCCCGGTAAGTATCGCTCGCGGTGAGCCCCGATTGCAGCATGCGCGGACTCTGCCCCAGCACCTCGCTCTCCTCGTAGCCGTAGGTTTCCAAGAAGGTCGGATTGACGTATTCGATGCGGCCATTCGCATCGGTGATGAACACGCTGTTGGAACTCTGCTCCACTGCGCGCTTGAACTTATCCAGCGTCATCTCGCTGCGTTTAAGCGCACTGACATCCTCGTAACACACCAGCAGGCCGTATACTTTGCCATGCTCATCGAGCAGCGGTACTTTGCTGACGTCCAGCCAGACATCGGCCTCACGTGCAGGCACCTCGCAGTGATAGGAGGCCTCCCCCGAACTCATCACCTCCTCGTCCAGCAGCCTCAGATACTCAGCCTCTTCCTGATCGGGATAAAAATCGTAATCGCTCTTGCCTATGATCCCGTCCGACTCCGTCAGATTGAGCGCCATCGCGCCGCTCAGATTGCAGCCGCGAAACACCGAATTGCGATCCTTCCAGAACAGGCGCAAAGGCACGCTATCCAGCACCGAGCGATAGAAGTGCTCGCGGGCGCGCTGCTGCTCCTGATGCTGAGCCAGCTCGACGATGAGACTCTTTTCGTCCTCGACATCGCGCAGACACCCTGCCAGCCAGTCGCTTCCGTCGCCGCCCGGCCTGAACGAAACCTCGTTCCTGACCCACCGGTAACACCCGTTATCGTCGCGCAGGCGAAACTCCTGTATGCACCGTCCTGACTGCGGCAATCCGGACATCGCATGCAACACCCGCGCCTTATCATCCGGGTGCAAACGCTCATGCCAGAAGCGCTCGTTGCCGATACAGGATTCCTGCGTCACGCCCAGCTGCCGCAGGATATTGCGGCTCACCCGGCCCGGCGTGAAATCGCCGTCCGCCGCTGCGGTGTAGAACACAACGGAAACGTCGCCGAACACCTCATCCAGCAAGGTCACCGCAGTCGTGCTTTCCGCATCCGTCACCGTCTTCTCCTTATGTTCGCCTGGCACGTCCAACAACCCGACGCACTCAATACTCGGACAAGTACGTCACCGTCATGGTCTGGTTATGCAGCCGGCATTCGTTGGTCGTCGAAAACGGACCGATCTCGCCGTAGGAATAGAACCCGGTAATCGCGGCCTTTCCGCCCAGTATGCGGCTTACCGCCTCGACCTCTCGCCCGGTGCGCCGCCCCATCACGATCTTGCGCCCGACGCAGCTGACCAAGATGGCCAGCGCATCGCCGCGCGGCTCGGGCAGGTTGCGGCACGCAAGGCGGGCCGCCTGTGCGGCGCCGTCCACCAGTTCTGCATCCGCGGCATGCATCAGCCGCAGATAGCCGTCCGGATGGATGTCGCCCGCGAAGATCAGGCTGCCGCTCTTCTCGTCCACGCCCAGGATGGTGCGCACCAACCCCTCCGGACTGCGATCGCTGTGCAGCATCTCGAACGGAAACAACAAGCCGGCGGCGGGCAAGGCATTCGCCGATGCGCCGAGATAGCGCTTGTAGACGCTCAATGCCGACTCGCCGTCCAGCTCATGCAGGACGTTGCCGTCGCAACGCGTCACCTTGTGCGCCGGCCCGAACGGCGACCAGCCGCCGAACGATCCATGACCGACGATGAGATCGTCCCCATAGAAGCCGACTGCAACCACGCCGTCCGCCGATATGCCGCTGGATGACAGCGTCAGCGTAGCGACGAATGCGCCATCGTCCCCTGCCAGACCGCCGGAAACCGGCACCGCCGAACCGACTTGCGCCGCGACACCCGCGATCATGCTGCTGCCGTTGATCTCCACACCGCTGCCGAACAACAGCACCGCGCGCAACTCGGGCGAGGCCAGCATCCTGCCGACATAAACGCCGGCCGCTTCGCTGCCTGCCATGTCAGCGATATGCGCCTCGGCCAGACGCACCCTGGCATCGCCCTCGAAGCGCACTGCGGTAATCACGCAACTCCCTTCGGAAACGCCCTCCAGACCGACCTCGCCGGCAGTGGAACAACCCATTAACACCGAACCGGAAAAGGTATTTCGCAACGCGGCGACAAAATCATCCGAGAACAGGAACCTGATACTGCAGAACACCAGAACCAACTGAGGAGCTATCTCCGTCAGCTCCGTCAGCACACCATCCTCCAGCACAGGCTCGGTCAGGATTCGCTGTTTTATCATGATGCACCACCTTCCCTTCGAATGCCGGGCGACTCGATCGCCGCCCGGCATGGCGCGGCAGCCTAGAACTCAGCCCATTCGCCGTCCTCGCCGCCTTTCGCGCCGTCTTCGGGCGCCACCAATGCCTTGCGCCCACCCGGCTTGACGGCCTTGGCCGGCGCCGCATGCTTGGCAGCCGGATGAGCCGCCTTGCGGACCGATGCGGGATGCGCCGTCGGCGTACTTACCGCCACCGCACGACTGCCGCTCTCGTCCACCTTGAACGTCGCCACCGCCACCGACAGGTTCTGCGCCTGCTCTTCCAGAGACTCCGCCGCCGCCGCCGCTTCCTCGACCAGCGCCGCATTCTGCTGCGTCACTTCGTCCATCTGCGTGATCGCGGTGTTGACCTGCTCGATGCCCTGGCTCTGTTCCTGAGATGCCGCGGTGATCTCGCTCATGATGTCGGTCACGCGCTTGATGCTGACCACGATCTCTTCCATGGTCTGACCGGCCTGCGCGACCAGCTTGCTGCCGCCCTCGACTTTCTCGACCGAGTCGCCGATCAGGGTCTTGATCTCCTTCGCCGCCGCCGCAGAACGCTGCGCCAGGTTGCGCACTTCGCCCGCCACGACCGCGAAGCCGCGGCCCTGTTCGCCGGCACGCGCGGCTTCCACCGCGGCGTTCAGCGCGAGGATGTTGGTCTGAAATGCGATGCCGTCGATGACGCTGATGATGTCGACGATCTTGCGGCTGGATTCGTTGATCGCATCCATCGTGGTGACCACCTGGCCGACCACAGCACCGCCCTTGCCCGCCACATCCGAGGCGCCAATCGCCAGCTGGTTCGCCTGCTTGGCGTTCTCGGCGTTCTGCTTCACGGTCGAGGTCAGTTCTTCCATGCTGGAAGCGGTCTCTTCCAGGCTGGAGGCCTGTTCCTCGGTTCGCTGCGACAGGTCCGCGTTGCCGGAGGCGATCTCCTTGGACGCGGTGTTGATGGTGTCGGTCGAGTCCTTGATCTGGCCGACCAGCTCCTTCAGGTTGGACACGGTGCCGTTGACCGCATCCTTGGTCTCGCCGAATACGCCGGCATAGTCCTTGGTGATGCTCTGGGTCAGGTCGCCACGGGCCAGCGCGTTGGCGACGCGCAGCACATCCTTGAGGCCACCATCGGTCACGTCGGACAGCTGGTTCAGCAGGTTGGCCAGTTCCTTGGTGTAACCGGCCTTGCCGTTCAGGTCCATTTTGGTGGCGAAGCTGCCGCGCACCGCGGCGTCTTCGACGATGGCCTTGATCTCGCCGACGATCTTGGTCAGCGCGTCCACGGTACCGTTCACGCCGTTCTTGGTGCGGTCGAACACACCGGCATAGTCTGCGGTGATCTTCTGCGACAGGTCGCCGTTGGCCAGCGCGGTGGCGACGCGGGTAACATCGTTCAGGCCGGTCTCAGACACGTTGGACAGGCTGTTCAGCAGGTCGGATAGTTCCTTGGTGTAGCCCGCCTTGCCGTTCAGGTCCATCTTGACGCTGAAGTCGCCGCGGATCGCCGCGGCTTCGACGATGCTCTTGATCTCGGCGACGATGGCGCGCAGACCGTCCTGCATGCTCTTCAGCGAGTACAACAGGCTGGTGGTGTCGCCCGGCTTGATGTCCAGATTGATGGACAGGTCACCGTTAGCTATCTTGTGCACAGCTCCAGCCGCATAGTCCGGTTCACCGCCCAGCTGCTTCATCAGGTTGCGTACGATCAGTATGGCAACTACGACGCCAACAACGATTGCGATCAGCGTGAGGATGGAAATTATCATCAGGGCGCTACTGACTGTTTCCATAGCTTGCTTGCCGGCTTTTTCCAGTCCCTCGGTCTGGTGCTCAACCAGCTTATTGACGGCGTCCATGTAGGCAGCTTGCGCCTTGCGCATATCCGTCACGAGATAATCGACCGCTTCGTCATGCTTGCCTTCAGCGACCAGCTTCATAAACTTTTCCTGCATGGGAACATATACGGCACGGGCATCCACGATAGCCTTGAATCCGGCCTTGCCCGCTTCGCTACTGACGGTTTTTTCCAGTTTATCAATATTGTCCTGAATGGCCTTGCGTGCACCTTGGACACGCTCCAACTCCTGGGCTATCGCCTCCTTGTCTTTCAGGATGATCGAGTTACGCAACGAGCGAGCGATGACGTTGATATTGTCGATAATGTTGTTCGCCCAGACCGTTTTTGGAAATTGATCGTTGACGACCTTATCGACCACGTTGTTGATGGCATTCATATTCATGATGCTGACGCCAGCGATAATACCCAGCAACACCAGCACCGCGCCGAAGCCCAAACCCAGTCGCTTTCCTACTGTCATACTTGCCATGATGTTTTCTCCTTAAGGTTCGATGCGTAATCAGGCTGCAGCCATTTCGACCAAGTCCATGTCGCGGCTGGTCATCAGTTTTTCGATATCGACGACGATGATCATGCGGTCGTCCACGGTGCCGACGCCAGTGATGTATTCCATATCCAGCGACGAGCTGAATTCCGGCGCGGCCTTGATCTGCTCCGGCGTCAATGCGATCACGTCCGATACGCCGTCCACCACCATGCCGACCACACGATTGGCGACGTTCAGGATGATGACCACCGTGAGATTGTTGTAGGTCACATTACCGAGACTGAACTTGATGCGCATATCGATGATGGGCACGATGATGCCGCGCAGGTTGATCACGCCCTTGATGAACTCGGGCGAGTTCGCGATCGTGGTCACTGCGTCGTAGCCGCGGATCTCCTGCACCTTGAGGATGTCGATGCCGTATTCCTCGCTGCCCAGCGTGAAGGTCAGCAGTTCGCGGCGCTGGCTCTCTTCGCGACGCTGACTCTCCGACACATGCTCCTGATTTTCCTGCATGGTGAACCTCCTCTCAATGATGCATAGTTGACGACTACCTGTTCTTTTGAACACATCCCTATTGATCACACACCCCGTTCCCACCGATAGCGTGTCGTGCGTGCAGTCCGTTCCAGAAGGTCGCAAACAGCAACTTCCGCAGCTGCCTGGACGAGGCATCCCACAAGTCGCGCGCGCATTCGATCTGGTGCCTGTCCACGCACCAGCTATGCGGTACGCTCCGGAAAGGATTGAAGCCGCTGGCAGTGCAATCGCGCACGCATAGTCCGCCGACCTTCACCGCACCGCGCTCCGAACTGGCCGTCGCCATCCAGTCGACGGAGACGAAGCAACCGGGCTTGAGCGCCGTATCCGGCTCTGCGGCAGAGAACATCACGGTGATGCCGGCTTGGTCGTGGTAAAGCGTGGCGCGATATTCGTATCCGCCGCCTTTTCGTCCCATACAATGAATATCCTCGATACAGAAAACTTCCGGAAATACATTTCCATCGAATTCGCGGTCAGTCATGAACTGTTCTCCAGTAAACATGGTTATCTGCTCCAGACATGAAGCGGCATGCTCGTTCCCGAAATAGCAAGTACCGATGCCGCAGTTCAGGCAATGATGAGGTCGCTCATCAAATGGCTATGGGTCGCATAGTTTCCCAGTAACGCCAGCAAGATTACGAATACCAGCACGCCACGCTCGATGGCCTGCGACTTCCGGTCGAAATAATCTCGTCTGGCGGATTGTCGTGCATCGCTCGCGCCTTCCAGCGTGGCCCGATTCAGTTCCAAGGTAGTTGCGCATTGGTATTTCATGGCCATCCCCTTTCGTCGGTGAAAATGGAACAGGGTTTGTCTCTGGGGGTTTGCCTCTGGCAGGGCTACAAACCGAAGGACATATCTGCCGAACGATCGTCGCCCGATTCAGGGCCATACCCCGGCACGGCCAGCATCAACGACTGTTTCAGCGCGGCGATCTCCTGCCTGGCGGATGAGAGCTGGTCGCATAGCGAGGCATTGCAGGATTCGAGCATGGCGATGCGTTTCGTCTGCTGCCGGGTACGCTGCTCGACGTTTCGTTCAAGGCAATAGCGATGATCGACCAGTTCGGCCTCCATACGCTTCTTGTCGGAAATATCCAGCATGACGCCCTTGATGAACAACGGTACTCCCGCTTCGTCGCATACCACGGTGGCCTCGTCGTGGAACCAGCGCACCTTGCCGTGGTTGTCGTACAAGCGGTAATGGCAGTTGAAGTTTTCCGCAGCGTTGCAGCTGCGCCGCAACGCTTGGTCGAACCGGCCGAAATCCTCCTCATGCACCTGCTGCAGGCGCAGGTCTGGACGGTCGAGCAAGTCCTCCGGCGCAAAACCGAGGTTGCTTATCTGCGGGCTGACATAGATCAGGTGGCGGTTAGATCGGCACGAGGAGACATAGGAAATCGCCGACGAATGTTCGATAGCCGGGATGTCGGCATAGGCGCCGAAATCGACTCGGGCCTGTTCGGCTCCGGCATCGTTGGAGCTTTGTAGCTCCAGCATGGAGGGTTCGTCTGCGCGACTCAGCAAGCCTATCGCACATCTTCCCACCGGCATGGACAATGACCGTCTGCTACGCCAGCCGCCGACATTTCCCGGAAATTCCTTCACACCCAGATTCCTGAGTGTCTGGCGCACAGCCAAGGCGGCTATTTGCGCCCCGCCGGCATGGTGCCCTTGCTTGTCGATAGTCATCACTTTCGCTCCTTGAACCGGTTCGTTGTTCGGGTATCGCTAAAGGCAATCGAGTCGATTACCGTGTAGCGAATTCTGCCCAAACAGCCTTACGGCAAGTATCGGTGAGTGACTATTTCGAGGTCGTATTCCGTGAGAGGGTCGCTAGGGAAACGATGACGTTGTTAAGAGAAGAGTTTACCTTGCATCGCATAACGCACTAAATCAGCGACACTTTTCAAACCGAGCTTGGCGAGGATATGGGCCTTGTGGGTGCTGACGGTCTTGTCGCTGATGGACAATGCGTTGGCGATTTCCTTGATGCACTGCCCCTCGACGATCAGGCGGAATATCTGCAGTTCGCGCTCCGACAACGTCAGTTCGACGTCGTCCGCATCCGCCGAAGACGAGGCGAAAGCAAGCCGTTCGGCCATTTCCGGATCAAGATACTTGCCGGTGGCGGCAACCTTGCGTATCGCCTCGGTCAGCGCCTGAGGCGTACAGTTCTTGGAGATAAAGCCGGAGGCTCCGGCTTTCATTGCACGCAACACAGTCTTAGTGTCGTTTTGCATGCTGAGCACCAGGATGCGCAGATTCGGGTGGGCTCCCCTGACGCGGGCAACCAGTTCCACGCCCGAAATACCGGGCATGACGAGATCCAGCAATAACACGTCCACCTGCACCGAGCGCAACTTTTCCTGCAACTCCGCGCCAGAGCCGGCTTCAGCGACGACCCGTACATCAGGGGACATGGCCATGAATTGAACCAGGCCGGAACGAACCAGCTCGTGGTCATCGGTAATCATCAGACGTATAACCACTCCATCCCCCTGTCCTGATATGCAACCTTGCATGCGGAATGGGCTAATTTATACCCCATTCGAACCGGGATAGCTACAAGTCCATCTCCCTCGCAGCGATATTCCCGGCTGGAGCGGCTATTTGCTACCATTCATCCCGTCGATCAAGGAGTATCAAACTGTCCACCCCCGCCGAACTATCCCAGTTTCTTGGCAATGCAGAGCGCCGCGCCTATAAACAGGCGCTGTTCGCCGTGCACAACGAGCATACCGCACTGGATATCGTTCAGGATGCGATGATCAAGCTCGCCGAGAAATACGGCGACAAACCGGCCAACGAGTATCCTCAGCTGTTCCAGCGCATCCTGCAAAACACCATACGCGACCATTACCGCAGGCAGAAAGTCAGGAATACCTGGACTACGCTGTTCTCCTCGTTGATGCCGAAGAACGAGGACGATGAGTTCGACCCGCTGGAATCGCTGGCTGACGAGGACAATCCCAGTGCGCCGCCCCTGCCCGACGCAGCATTGCAACAGAAACAGGTCATCGCCCGGATCGAACGCGCACTCGAACGACTACCGGCACGTCAACGCGAGGCGTTTCTGCTGCGTTACTGGGAAGGAATGGATATTGCCGAAACTGCCGCCGTCATGGGATGCACGGAGGGCAGCGTAAAGACCCACTGTTCGCGCGCGACGCATGCGCTGGCAGCGGCCCTCAAAAACACCGGAATGGAACTGCCATGAATATCGAGTCCCGCTTACCTAATGACCCTCAGGATATCGCACCGGATCGGATCGCCGAGCTGCTTACGATTTCCGCCGAGCGACTGGATACCAATACCGTGGAGGCCTTGCGCCGCGCCCGGCATAAAGCGCTCGACCGACAGACGGTGCACGCGCCGTCGTTCGTGCTCGACGGCTGGCACGGACTGCACTGGTCCATCCCCCACACGCCCCGTCAATGGGCTGCAGCGGCCCTGCTGCTCGCAGTGGTTGCCGCGAGCACGGGTTACTGGCAACATCTGCACAAACATGAAACGATGGCGCATCTGGATGTAGCCATCCTGACCGACGATATGCCCCTGGAAGTGTTTGTCGACCACAGAACCGAATGAAGCCCGCTATCACTGCCCTTGCCGCCGCATTTGCGCTGCTCTGCATCATCAACATCTCGCCCGCGGTCGCTGCGCCGCAACCTTGGCACGCCCTCACGCCCGTACAGAAGGAAGCGCTGGCACCGATGGCTCAGCAATGGGCCGGGCTGCCTCAGGAACAGCAACGCAACCTGCTCGTCGTCGCCAAACACTATCCCGATTTGAGTCCGGAGGAGAAGCAACGATTCCTGAGCCGCCTTGGCGCCTGGAGCAAACTCACGCCGGAACAGCGCCAGGCTGCGCGCGAGAAATACCGCGCATTCAGCCAGGTTCCGGAAGACAAGCAGGAAGAGGTAAGACAGATCGTCAGGGAAGAACAGGCGAAGAAAACGCCCTAGCCGCCAGCTGCGGCGAATCGGTGCAACCCTAGCGCCGCTCGGTCCACCACAGCATCGCCATCCCCAGCAGCAGGAACAGCCCGGTCATCGCCGTGGCGCTGAACAACGGCTGCCAGTTGTTCAGCGCGCCCAGGCTGGCGAACAACCGTCCGACGAAGTGGAACACCAGTCCCAGTGCGATGCCCATGAACACCATCGCGCTGATACCGCCGGAGCGCTTATGGTATGAGGCGAACGGCAGCGCCAGGATCATCATCACCAGCAGCGCGAACGGATAGACCAGCTTGTTCCACATCGCGATCTCGTAACGCGCGCTCTGTTGCCGGTTTTCCTTCAGGTGAGCGGTGTACTGGTACAGATCGGAGGCTGACATCTGCTCCGGCACCACCAGCAGCACGCTCAATATCCCCGGATTCAGCGCAGACGCCCATTCCTGCGAGTCCATCGCGTGAATGCTGATGCCATGCTTGTCGAAACGGGTCTCGCGCACCTCTTCGAGACGCCAGTGTCCCCGCTCGACGAAGTTCGCCCGGCTGGCATGGGTGATGGCCTGCAAATGAGAGGTTTCGTCGAAACGATAGATGTCGATATTCAGCAGGCTGGTGTCCGGCATCACGTTCTTCACGTTCACGAAACTGCGCTCGTCCTTCACCCACACGCCGGAACGGAATTCTTTGAGCGCGACTTGAGCGTTCTGCGCCTTCAGGCGAAGTTGCTGCGCCAGCCGCTCGCTGGGGGGCGCCACGAATTCGCTGAATGCGAAACTCAGAGCCACCAGCGGCAATGCGATCTTGAACAACGCAGCCAGCATCTGCCACATCGATGCACCCGAAGCGCGATAGATGGTCAGCTCGGAGCTGGCTGCCATCTGCACCAGCGCGAATATCGTGCCCACCAGCACCGCCACCGGAAACAGCTCGTAGATATGACCGGGAATGGTCAGCACCACGAACAGCAACACGTAGCCTATGTGATACTGACCCTGCATCACGTTCAGTTCATGGATCAAGTCGAGAAAGGCGAACAGCGCGATCAGCGCGCCGAACACCAGCGCGATGCTGAGATATATCTCGCGGCCGAGATAACGGGTCAGCAGATTCATGCGGCCCCCTCCGGCTGAGCGCGCCCTTTATCCAGCAGCCTGCGCCAAGAGAACAGCATCATCCGGCGCTGGAACATCAGCACCGTCACCAGCAGCATCAGAGCATGTATGCCCCACAGCCCGAGGCTCGGAGACAGCTTGCCCTGAGCGACCCAGGCATTGCTGACGCTGATCAGGTTGCTATAGAACATGTACAGCACGATCGCCAGCACCAGATTGAGCGAACGGCCGGCGCGCGGATTGACGTAACTCAGCGGGATCGCCAGCAACGCCAGGATAGCCGCGCTGATCGGCAGGCCGACCCGCCAGTCCAGTTCTGCATGGCTCAGCAGACTGCGCTCCCGCAACAGTTCCGGCGTGGACATCGTGCGCACCCAGGGCTGGGCTAGTTTCGGCGGGACGTTATCGATGCGGATCGAATGGCGTTCGAACTCGACGATGTTGTAGTCGCGCTGGCCCGGCGTGCCTTCGTAGCGCGTGCCGTTGAGCAGCACCAGGAAACGGTCGCCGTTCGGTAGCGTCTCCTGCAAGCCTTCCCGCGCGACCATCGTGCCCAGCTTGCCGTTCTGTATCGACTGCACGAAGATGTTGCCGACCCGGTTGGAACCCAGGTTCACGTTCTCGACGAAGTACACCCGGTCGGCCTGTTTGGATTCACGAAATGTGCCGGGAATCGCAGCCGCCACATCGTCGCGGCTCTCCAGCTTGCGCTTGAACTCCTCGGCCCGCTGCAGCGACCATGGCGAAAGCACCAGGCTGAACAGCGCGATCAGGCCGACCACCGGCAGCGCATACCACATCACCGGGCGTATCCAGCGCATCAAGCCGATGCCACAGCCATGCCACACCACCATCTCGCTGTCGCGGTAGCTGCGCGACAGCGTCAGCAGGATGGAGATAAAAAGACTGATCGAAAGCAGCACCGCCAGGTAATTCATCGCCGCAAAACCGAGCAGCGCCAATACCCCTTCCACCGCGATGCGTCCGCTGACCGCATCGCCCAGCAGCCGGATCAGCTGGCTGACTACCACGATGCCGAGCAGCACCGCGAACACCAGCAGACCGTTGCTGGTGAGTTCGCCGACCAGCGCGCGGTGGAATAACCCGAAGTGCGGCGGCTTTGACTTTGTGCGTCTAGTGTGCGGATAATCCGGCATCGAGAAGTAGATTCGAACATCTGAAGGAGAGACGCGTGGAATTTAGCATAAAACAGGGTAGCCCGGAAAAACTGAAGAGCGGCACCGTCGTCGTCGGCGTATACGAAGGCGGCAAGCTTTCGGCTCCGGCCCAGACGCTGGACAAGGCAGCCGAACATCGCCTGAGCGACGTGATCGCCAACGGCGACATGAACGGCAAGGCTGGCAGCACGCTGATGCTGCACCAAGTTCCCGGCATCGCCGCGGAGCGCGTGTTGCTGATCGGTCTGGGCAAAGCCGCCGACCTTGCCGCCAAGCCTTATCTGGATGCATTGCGCGCCGCCTTCGCCGTGCTGCAAAAGACCTCGGGTAAAGATGCCGCACTGTTCCTCACCGACCTCGCCGTCAAGGACCGCGACGCCAGTTGGAAGATCAAACAGGCCGTGCTGCTCGCCGCCGAGTCCGGCTTTCGCTGCGACCAGCTGAAGAGCAAACCGGCCGATGCGTCGGCATTGCGCAAGATCGTGCTGGGCTGCGCCGACAAACCGGATGCCGCGGTACAACGGGCACTGGCCCAAGCCGAAGCGATCACGCACGGCATGAATCTGACCAAGGAACTGGGCAACCTGCCCGGCAATATCTGCACGCCGAGCTTCCTCGCCGCCAAGGCATTGGCGCTGGGCAAGGCATACAAGAGCATCAAAACCACCGTGCTGGAAGAAAAGGATATGCAGAAGCTGGGCATGGGTTCTTTCCTGTCCGTCACACGCGGCAGCGATCATCCGGCCAAGCTCATCACGCTGGAATATTCCGGCGGCGACAAGAAGCAGAAACCCGTCGTGCTGGTCGGCAAGGGCATCACCTTCGACACCGGCGGCATCTCGCTGAAACCGGGCGGCGACATGGACGAGATGAAATACGACATGAGCGGCGCGGGCAGCGTGCTCGGCACGATGCAGGCCATCGCCGAAATGGGCCTGAAGCTGAACGTGGTCGGCGTGATCCCGACCTGCGAGAACATGCCTTCCGGCAAGGCCACCAAGCCCGGCGATATCGTCACCTCGATGTCCGGCCAGACCATAGAAATCCTGAACACCGACGCCGAAGGCCGTCTGATCCTGTGCGATGCGCTGACCTACTCGGCGAAGTTCAACCCGGACACCGTGATCGATATCGCCACACTCACCGGCGCTTGCGTGATCGCTCTGGGCAACGTCGTCAGCGGCATGTTCGCCAACGACGACAAACTCGCCGCCGAACTCGTCGCGGCGGGAGATCAGTCGCACGACCGCGTGTGGCAACTGCCTCTGTGGGACGACTACCAGCCGCTGCTGGACAGCAACTTCGCCGACATGGCGAACATCGGCGGACGTGCCGGCGGCACCATCACCGCAGCCTGCTTTCTGGCGCGCTTCACCAAGGACTACCGCTGGGCGCACCTGGACATCGCGGGCACCGCCAACAAGTCCGGCAAGGACAAAGGCGCGACCGGTCGTCCGGTGCCGCTGCTGACGCAGTACCTGATCAACCGCACTGCCAAATAATCGGCTTCGATGTCAGACGCCCTTGAAAATCGTTACGAGCAAGTCCAAGTGCAAGGAGCCGCGCAGTGAAAGACGAGACATACCATACAGGTAGGCGAGGATTGAACGAGCACGCGACGCTGCAATTGGACTGCGCAGTAGATTTGCGAGGGTGGCTGTGACCAAGGTCGATTTCTACACTGGTAGCGAAGACAAGCTGCGCACCGCTTGCCAGCTGAGCCACAAGGCGATGCAGAACGGCGTGCGCGTCGTGCTCAGCGCACCGGACGAGGCGAGCACCGAGGCGCTGGACAAGCTGCTGTGGCAGTATCCGGCCACAGGCTTCGTCCCGCATTCCCGTAGCGATGCCGAGGATGCCGCACAGATGCCGGTGGTGCTTGGCAGCGACAAGTTCCCGCACCACGATCTGCTGATCAGTCTGCATCACGAATGCGTGCCGTTCTTCAGCCGCTTCGAGCGCGTCATCGAGATCGTCGGCACCGACGCCGAAGACAGTCGCCTTGGGCGCGAACGTTACAAGTTCTACAAGGATCGCGGCTACGAGCTGCGCCACTTCGACCTATCCGGAGCGCAAGGTACATGAGCCCCGATCCGACCGACTTGCCGGTGTTGACCCAGGTGGTCGGCGCGCCCGCACCGGAAGACCTGCCGACGCTGACCGAGGTCGTCGCCCCGCCGCCTCCCGCCGCACATACGCTCAGCGAAGAAGAGATGCGGCAATTGCTGCGGCTGCTCGAATCGCGCCTCGAGGCCGTGTTCACGCAAAAACTCAGCCTGCACCTCGAAAAACTGCAACGCCTGGCCGTCAAACAGGCCGTCAACGAATTCCGTGCCGCGCTACCGGAAGTGCTGCGCGAGATACTGAACACCCCGCCCCAATCTCGTCCGTAATCTCCCGCCCCTAATTCCGCACCCCGCACTCACGGCGCACGGGATTCCGCTCCTCCGCTTTGCTATAATCGCGCCCCTCTACAGCCGCCCGGCTGATCTACATGCCTCACGAATATGACTCAGCAAAAAGAACTCGCCAAAAGTTTTGAACCGAAAGACATCGAAGCCCGCTGGTATCCCACTTGGGAGAACGCAGGCTATTTCAAGGCCGGACTCGATCCGAACAAGGCCGAGTCTTTCTGCATCCAGTTGCCGCCGCCCAACGTCACCGGCACGCTGCATATGGGGCACGGTTTCAACCAGACATTGATGGATGCGCTCACGCGCTACCACCGCATGCGCGGCGACAACACCCTGTGGCAACCGGGCACCGACCATGCAGGCATCGCCACGCAGATCGTGGTTGAGCGCCAGCTCGACGCTCAGGGCGTCTCGCGCCACGATCTAGGCCGCGAGAAGTTCATTGAAAAAGTGTGGGAGTGGAAGGAATATTCCGGCAACACCATCACCAAGCAGATGCGCCGCCTCGGCACCTCGCCCGACTGGTCGCGCGAGCGCTTCACCATGGATGCCAACCTGAACAAGACCGTCACCGAGACTTTCGTGCGCCTGTTCAATGAAGGCCTGATCTATCGCGGCAAGCGTCTGGTGAACTGGGACCCGAAACTGCACACTGCAGTAAGCGATCTGGAAGTGGTGCAGGAAGAAGAAGACGGCTTCATGTACCACATCCAGTATCCGCTGGCGGATGGGTCGGGACATTTGGTGGTTGCGACGACGCGCCCCGAGACCATGCTCGGCGACGTGGCTGTGATGGTGCATCCCGAAGACGAACGCTACAAGCACCTCATCGGCAAGCAGGTCACGCTGCCGCTATGCGACCGCACCATCCCCGTGATCGCCGACGACTACGTGGACAAGGAATTCGGCACCGGCGTGGTGAAGGTCACGCCCGCGCATGACTTCAACGACTATGCCGTCGGCCAGCGTCACAAACTGGAAATGATCTCCATCCTCACGCTGGATGCGAAGATCAACGAACATGCACCCAAGCAATATCAGGGTATGGATCGCTTCGCTGCACGCAAGCAAATCTGCGCCGACCTCGAAGCCGCGGGCCTGTTCATCAAGGCGGACAAGCACAAACTCAAGGTGCCGCGCGGCGACCGTACCGGCGTGGTGATCGAGCCTATGCTCACCGACCAGTGGTTCGTGGCGATGAGCAAGGCAGGCCCGGAGGGCAAGAGCATCACCGAGCAGGCACTGGAATGCGTGAGTTCCGGCGAGATCAAGTTCCATCCCGAGAACTGGGTGAACACCTACAACCAGTGGCTGAACAATATTCAAGACTGGTGCATCTCGCGCCAGCTGTGGTGGGGACATCAGATTCCCGCGTGGTACGGCGTGAACGGCGAAGTGTTCGTCGCGCGCGACGAAGCCGAAGCTCGCCACTTGGCCGACAAGGCCGGTTACGCCGGGCAGTTGGATCGCGACAATGACGTGCTCGACACCTGGTTTTCTTCCGCGCTGTGGCCGTTCTCCACGCTGGACTGGGAAGAAGGCAAGCCGTTCGACGCGCAGAATGAGTTCGTGAAGCAATACCTGCCCTCTTCCGTGCTGGTCACCGGCTTCGACATCATCTTCTTCTGGGTGGCGCGCATGGTGATGATGACCAAGCACATCACCGGCAAGATCCCGTTCAAGGATGTGTACGTACACGGCCTGATCCGCGATGCGGAAGGCCAGAAGATGTCCAAGTCCAAAGGCAACGTGCTCGACCCCATCGACCTGATCGATGGCATCGACCTCGACTCGCTGGTGAAGAAACGCACCACCGGCTTGATGAACCCGAAGGATGCGGAGAAGATCGAGAAGCGCACGCGCAAAGAATTCCCCGAAGGCATCACCGCCTTCGGCACCGATGCGCTGCGCTTCACCTTCGCCTCGCTCGCCTCGCCCGGCCGCGACATCAAGTTCGACATGCAGCGCTGCGAAGGCTATCGCAACTTCTGCAACAAGCTGTGGAACGCCACGCGCTTCGTGCTGATGAACTGCGAAGGCAAGGACGTCGGTCTCGACGAAAGCCTGCCGCTGGAATTCTCTGCCGCAGACAAGTGGATGATCGGCGAACTGCAAAAGACCGAAGCCGAGATGGCGACGCACTTCGCCGACTACCGTTTCGACATGGCCGCACGCGCCGTGTACGAACTGGTGTGGAACACCTATTGCGACTGGTATGTCGAACTGGCGAAGGTGCAAATGAGCAACGGCAACGAAGCCGCTCAACGAGCCACCCGTCGCACGCTGGTGCGCGTGCTGGAAACCATACTTCGACTGGCCCACCCCATCATCCCGTTCATCACCGAAGAGCTGTGGCAATCGGTCGCGCCGATGGCGAACAAAATAGGCGCCAGCATCATGCTGCAAGCCTATCCCCAGGCCGACAGCAGCAAGATCGACGATATAGCCACCGCACAGATCGCTTTGTTGCAGGAACTGGTGAACGCCTGCCGCAGCCTGCGCAGCGAAATGAATCTCTCTCCCGCCGCGCGCGTGCCGCTCATCGCGGCGGGCGATGCGACATTGCTGAACGCACTCGCCCCCTACATCAGCAGCCTCGGCAAACTCAGCGAAGTACAAGTCGTCGCCGAACTGCCGGAAGGCGATGCGCCGGTATCCATCGTCGGCAGCGTCAAGCTGATGCTGAAAGTGGAAATCGACGTCGCCGCCGAACGCGAGCGCCTGGACAAGGAGATCGCGCGCCTCTCCAACGAGATCGTCAAGGCCGAAGCCAAGCTATCCAACGAGAGCTTCGTCGCGCGAGCACCGGCGGCGGTGGTGGAGCAGGAGAAGAAACGCCTAGAAGGGTTCGGCACTACGCTGGCGCAGTTGCAGGCACAGCGCAAGAAGCTGGGATAACGTAGGAGCGGGCCTTGCCCGCGACCAATCTATCTGTCGCGGGCATGGCCCGCTCCTACAAGTTCTGCAGGGCTATCAGGCAACTCTGCGGCGAATCAGGAAGGTGAACTCCCCGCCCGCCTCGGTCGACGACAGCAGCTCGTTGCCGGTCTTCTTGCAGAAATCGATGAAATCGTTCGGCGAGCCTTTGTCGGTCGCGACGATCTTCAGCAACTGCCCGCTGGTCATGCCGGCCAGCGATTTCTTCGCGCGCAGGATGGGCAACGGGCAAGCAAGTTGCCGCACATCCAGTTCAACGTCGTATTGAGCAGTCATCATGCAATCGGCAAACCGGCCTGCGCCCAGCCGAGAATGCCGCCCTGCAGGTTGTATACATCGCTAAAGCCGTTGGCGGCGGCGAACGCAGCGGCCTGCGCCGAACGCCCGCCCATCTGGCAGTAAAAGACGGTAGTGGCCGCCTTGTCCATCTCATGGATGCGCATGGGTATCAGATGCAACGGCAACGAATCGCCCTGCGGGATCTTGCCGCGAGCGACTTCAGCATCGGTGCGTACATCCACCAGACGCAGGCCGCCCTGCTGCAGCATCGTTTGCAACTCGTCGGCGGTGATATTCTTGAAATCAGCCATGTTTCGTTTCCCTGTTTCGAAGGGCGGCGATTCTACCCGAAATCCGCGTCGCTACCCATGCCCGTCAGCCGCCCCTGAAAGAAGGAACCGGCGTCGAAAACGGTTATCATACCGGCCATGAAAAAACTGCCCATGCTGCTGTTGCTGTGCCTTTCAACCCACGCGCTGGGCGATGGCCTGCCCGATCTCGGCGATACCTCGCAGACCGTGCTGACGCCGCTGCAGGAACGTCAGATCGGGCAGCAGAGCATGCTGCAGATACGCGCCAGCAAACAGTATTTCGACGATGCCGAGATCCACGACTACCTCAACCAGATCGGCTACAAACTGGTCGAGAACAGTACCGAGCCCGGCTCCGGCTTCGAGTTCTTCGCGCTCGACGATTACAACATCAACGCCTTTGCGATGCCCGGCGGCTTCATCGGCGTGAACGCCGGCCTGCTGCTGACGGCGCAGAGCGAATCGGAACTGGCCGCGGTGATAAGCCACGAGATCGCCCACGTCACCCAGCATCACCTGGCGCGCCTGGTAGCCGGAACACAAAGCGACAGCCTGGCCTCGATGGCCGCGCTCGCAGTCGCGATCCTCGCCGCGCGCAGCAACTCGCAAGCCTCGCAGGCGGCATTGGTCGGCATGCAGGCGCATGCCGTCCAGAACCAGCTGGACTACACGCGCACCCACGAGCAGGAAGCGGATCGCATCGGCTTCGAGATACTGAATAAATCCGGGTTCAACACCCACGCGATGCCTGAGTTCCTGAATCGCCTGCAGACCGCCACACGCCTGCTGGAAGGCAACATGCCGGGCTATCTGCGCACCCACCCGATCACCAGCGAACGCGTCGCCGACATCGCCAACCGCGTACAGAAACAGCCTTACCGCCTGGTGCCGGACAGCCTCGACTTCCAGCTGGTGCGCACCAAGCTGATCGCCCGGCAAAAGACCGCACAGGATGCCATCGCCTACTTCAGCGACGCGCTCGGCGCACAGAAACACGGAAACCCTGTCGCCCAACGCTACGGACTGATCATCTCGCTGCTGCGCAACCATGAGACCGAACGCGCCGCACAGGAACTGGCGACGCTGCGCAAACTGGCGCGCAACAACCCGGAAGCCAAGCGCAATGCGATGCTGGAAACGCTCACCGGACGGGTGAAACGCGCGATGCACGACGATGCAACCGCGTTCTATCGCACTGCGGTGCAGGACTTCCCGCAGCACCGCGCGCTGGTCTACGACTATGCCGAACTGTTGATCGACGGCGGTCAGGCCGATGTCGCCGCCAAGTTGCTCACCGAACAGCTCGCCCGCCACCCCAGCGACACCACGCTGTACGACCTGCAAGCCCGCAGCTACGCAAAACAGGGGAAACGCTTCGAGCAGCACCAAGCGCAAGCGTACAGCTACGCGTGGCAAGGCAGGCTGCACGCCGCGCTCGAACAACTCGAACTGGCGAAGCAGGCCGGCGGCAGCTTCTACCAGCTATCGGTCATCGAGAGCGATTTGCGGGAATTGAGGGAGATGCTGGAGGCGCAGGGGAGACGATAAGGGGGCATTTCGCGAATACCTGCATGGGAGCTGGTTATAATTCCCGCCACTAGCCACTTTTCGAAATTTCCGTGGAAGCTAAAAAGCATGCGCCTGACTGACTATCAAATTCAAGCCATTCGCCAGCTTGCTCACCAAGTGGCAGGAAGCCAGTCACGCGTGAGGGTTTTTGGATCACGGCTTGATGACGCTGCGCACGGTGGTGATATTGATCTCATGCTTGAATTACCAGACCCGATAGACAATCCCGCACTCATTGCTGCGCAGATGTCTGCACAAGTGTCGCGCGCCATGAACGGACGCAAAGTAGACGTACTGCTAAGCGCACCTAATCTCATGCGCCTGCCTATTCATGACATAGCCTTCAAAGAAGGGATATTGCTATGACAGTAGAACCGAAAGTCGCACTACGACTGCAATTTTTAGTTCGTGTCGTGCGCAAAGAATGCAAACATCTCGCCACCACAGACCAACGCTTGTTTGAAAATTTGCTTACCTTGGAGCAGACAGCCCGGCTCGAGGAAGATCCCGACCTGGCAGAGCGAGTGGAAGCCTTTGTGGGCAGGTTTGGCCGCCTGCAAGATACCGTTGGGGACAAGCTGTTGCCATCACTCCTGGTAGCCCTGGGTGAAAAACCCTCTGCGGCCATCGACAATCTTGACCGAGCCGAACGCTTGGGATTACTCAAGTCTGCTGACGAATGGTTGACCATGCGCAACCTCAGAAACCAGATGATTCATGAATACGTTGAAGATCCTGTCGTGCTCAACAACGCCCTGCAAACCGGCCATGCCTTTGTACCTGCACTCATCGCCACAGCCAACGCAATGATTGCCGAAATCGAACGACGGGGCTTGGCGTAATGCAATACCCACCTGCCGGAAGACTCTTGTACGCCTGACCGAAGCTTACGCCCCCCCCCCGACAAGCCCCCGCCATCAAACAGCTCGAACTAGCCAAACAGGCCGGCGGCAGCTTCTATCAGCTATCGGTCATCGAGAGCGATTTGCGGGAACTGCGGGAGATGCTGGAAGCGCAAGGTCGACGATAAATACCTGTTAGAGTTTTTCGCAGCCCTTATTGGCCAGTCGGCAGGTTACCCGATAGTCTTCCCGTGCCTTCCCGATTTCGCCCATTGCCTCATAGGCCATGGCACGCCCATAGTATGGCCTGGGACTCGCGCCCATTTTTTTCCGCTCCGCTATTTCGATAGCCTGGGTAAAAGCATTTGCTGCTGCACGCCAGTCGTCCTTCTTCATGTAAACCGAGCCCAGATTATTGTAGGAAAAAGGCCAGTCCGGATGAAGCGTAACCGCCAGAGTCAGATCCTTTATCGCCAGATCGTATTCGTCCACCTTGATCAACTCGGTTCCCCGGTTGTAGTAGATGCGATACGCTCCCGGCAGGTCTGGCCTGTCCTTGACCAGCTTTTCCGCGTCGTCCCACAACATCAATGGATGCCCGAATGAAGCCAGTCTATCCATCGATATCGGAAACATCGCCAGCGCCACCACGGCCACGATAACAGACGCTATTTTTTTATCCAGCTTATCCAGCAGCACCGGCAGCAAACAGCATGCCCCCACCGCCCACAGGTAACTGCGGTATAGCACGAACGATTCCTGGATACGCACCGTAGAGAGTTCGGTCATGAACATCAGCCACGGGAACAGCATGGCCAGCCCTACCAAGCCGGCTCGACCGCGCTTCATCAACAGCCACACCGCACCAGCACCCCAGGCGAGGAAAGCCACAAAAGCCAGCAGGTAAGAGGACAACAACGATGGTGCAAACGGCTCGCGCATATCCGCCGACATCCAGGCAGGATTCGGAAACAACCATAACCCCGCATATTTGAAGAAGAGCCAGCTTTGAGTCAGCACGCTCAACGGATAATTCAGATTGCTTTCGGTATCCAGCATTTCGACTGCAAGAGGTTCATAGACCGAGCCTAGCACGCCCCTGCTCGCTGCGACGACAAACAGTGCGATTGCCGCAAGCGCCAGCCACAATCCCCAATGCTGCCGCAACCTTGTACGCCAATCGTCATGCAACAGAACCGTCAACGCCAGCAATACCGCTGGCAACATAATGGCGTGTTCCTTGGAGAATACCGCGAGATAGTAGAGCGGCACGCTCGCCCACAACCATGATGTTTTATCACGCATGCTGCCATGCAGATAAGCCAGCATGGCCAGCAGACTGAACAGCGTCGCCATAAGGATGGTGCGCTGTACCAGGTAACCCGCCGCATAGACCGCCACCGGATGCAGCGCGAACAACAATGCCGCGAATAAGGCCAGCGAACGGGAACTCAGCAATGAATCGGCACGCGCGCCATAGGCCGCGTCAAACAGCCGCATCAGGAAAAAAAATAGGGTTATCGTCACCGCTGCGTGCAGCAGCAGATTTTCAATACGGAAGTGCAGCATATCCAGTCCGAATGCAGCCTTCCCCCACGCCAAAGTGGCGTAAGGCAACGAGCGCAACTCGAATGGCGAATAGCGGTAATCATCTACCGGCTGATGTCCAGCATCATTAATCATAAAGAACGGCAGATCGTCGAACACGATCGGATTCCACAGAAACTGCCCATACAACGCCGCTATGGCGCTTAATAAAACGATTAGCAACAATACAGTTCGCTTAATTTGCATGATGCTTCCCACTAATTAACTCTCTCAAAAACACAAAAGCCGGGAGACCCGGCTTTTGTGTCAGTCTTACTTGGTATTACTTACACAATTGGTCGGTTACGCAAGAACCTTCCGAAGTCCAGCTAATGCCAGCGGAGCCCATTGCTGGACGCAAGATGTAAATCAGCCCCTTGGTGGTATCGGCCTTGCCGGGAAGAGTAGCAGGTGTCGCGGCAACAGTGATCAAACCATCAACAACTTTTTTGCAGCCAATGACCTTGGTGCCCGAGATAACGGTGGTCTCAGTTGCACCATCGCATGCGCCAGCCGTTGGCAGGTCAACCGGGATACCATACGAACCACCCGTACATCCGGTGAGCGAATTGATATCCTGAACGCAAACCTCGACTGCCGACTTAAGCGCGGACGTACCTTGCACCAGTTCGGTCGCCTTGGCCTTCTTGGTGTAGTCGCTGTAAGCCGGGATCGCCACAGCGGCCAGGATGCCGATAATCGCGACCACGATCATCAGTTCGATCAGGGTAAAACCTTTTTGTACGTTTTTCATGTAAAGCTCCTTTTGTAAGTTGAGTCTTTAGCCCATCGCCCCAGTCTGCCAGATTGCGCCAGCCGGGTCGCTGGTTAACACACCTCGTGTGTCGCAGTCTATTCAGCAATAGGCGTGCCACATTTTCAAGCCATTGATTTGCAAACACCCGTAAAACAATAAGCTCTCTTACCGCGCCTTGTTTCAACGAAAATCGTCCACAGACTGACGATTCTCGTCATCAGAATTTCCTTAGTTCAGGCGCTATGCAGCTTCAGCATCGCCGCTTCGGCCTTGCCCTCGACGACCAGATGCGCGACGTCCAGCGCGCGCTGCATCGCTTCGTCTATCAGCACTCGTTCCTCGCGGCGCGGATCGTTCAGCACGAAGTTCGCCACTTCGCTGCGATCGCCGGGATGGCCGATACCGAGGCGCAGCCGCCAGAAATCCTTGGTGCCGAGGTGGGCGATGATGTCCTTCAAACCGTTGTGGCCACCGTGGCCGCCGCCCAGCTTCAGTTTAGCGCTGCCCGGCGGCAGGTCCAGTTCGTCGTGCACGATCAGTATCTCCGCCGGGGCGATCTTGTAGAACTGCGCCAGTGCGCCGACCGCACGACCGCTGACGTTCATGAAGGTCTGCGGCTTGAGCAGAAAGACTTCATGTCCATGCAACTGCCCGCGCGCAGCCTGCCCGTGGAACTTGGCCTCGCTTCGAAAACCGAGATTCTGCGTGCGGGCGAACTCGTCCAGCCACCAGAAACCGGCGTTGTGACGGGTGTTCTCGTATTCGCGGCCGGGATTGCCCAGCCCGACGATCAGGCGTATCGAACTCATGGTGTCAGCTCTGCACAAATAAAAAACCCGCCATGCCGGTATCAGCGATGGCGGGTTGCGAGGGTCGGCAGACCCCGTTATTACTTCTTGGCGGCAGGCGCAGCAGCTTCGGCTGCCGGCTCGGCAGCAGCGGCTTCAACCGCACCGCGCGGCACTTGCACGGTCGCAACCACGGCTTCGCCGGTGTGGGTGCCGTGTGCGGCGATTTCCACGCCCGCAGGCAGCTTCAGGTCGGCAACGTGTACGGAATGACCCAGTTCCATCTTGCCCAGATCCACTTCGATGAAGGCCGGCAGATCCTTAGGCAGGCAGGTGATGTCCAGCTCGTGGATCACGTGGCTGATCTTGCCGCCACCGGTCTTCACGCCCGGTGCGATTTCCTCGTTCAGGAAGTGCAACGGCACCTTCTTGTGCATCTTGTGCGTCGCGTCGATGCGCTGGAAGTCGATGTGCTGGACTTGCTGACGGAACGGGTGCATCACGAAATCGCGCAGCACGACGGTTTCCTTCTTGCCTTCCAGGTTCAGCGACAGCACGGAAGCATGGAACGCCTCGGAACGCAGCTTGTAGTAGATCTCGTTGTGGTCCAGCTCGAGCATCACGGCATCGCCGGAACCGTAGACAACGCCTGGCACGCGGCCGGCGTTACGCAGACGGCGGCTCGCACCCGTACCTTGCGCCTTGCGAATTGTTGCATTGATTTCGATAGTCATTTCACTTCTCCAAAAAACAGAACCCTCCGCGACCAGAGGGTCCTTACATTGCGGCGATCCCCTTGACCGTCGCTAATCTCTTACTCGGCAAACGCTGCTTGCTTATTCGGCGAACAGGGAGCTTACCGATTCTTCGTTATTGATGCGGCGGATGGTCTCCGCGAGCAGCTCTGCGGTACTCAGCTGGCGGATGCGCTTGCAATTGCGCGCAGCCTCGTTCAGCGGGATGGTGTCGGTGACCACCAGTTCGTCCAGCGCGGAGTTCTCGATGCGCTCGATCGCCGGACCGGACAGCACCGGATGCGTACAGTAAGCCAGCACGCGCGAAGCGCCCTTTTCCTTCAGCGCATTCGCCGCTTCGCACAGCGTATTCGCGGTATCCACCATGTCGTCCATGATCAGACAGGTGCGCCCGACCACATCGCCGATGATGTTCATCACCTTGGCCACGTTCGGCTTCGGACGGCGTTTGTCGATGATGGCCAGGTCCGCATCCAGCTCTTTGGCCAGCGCGCGGGCGCGCACCACGCCGCCGACATCCGGCGAAACCACGATCAGGTTCGGATAGTTGCACTTGCGCACATCGGCCAAGAGAATCGGGCTGGCATAGATGTTGTCCACAGGCACATCGAAGAAGCCCTGGATCTGGTCGGAGTGCAAATCCATCGTCAGAACGCGGTTCACGCCGGCGCTGGACAACATGTCCGCGACGACTTTCGCGGTGATCGCGACACGTGCGGAACGCGGACGGCGATCCTGGCGCGCATAACCGAAATACGGTATCGCAGCGGTGATGCGGCCTGCGGAAGCGCGCTTGAGCGCATCCACCATCACCATCACTTCCATCAGATTGTCGTTGGTCGGTACGCAGGTAGACTGCAGCACGAACACGTCCTTGCCGCGCACGTTCTCAAGCAACTCCACCATCACTTCGCCATCGGAGAAGCGGCCTACCGTGGCGCGTCCGAGACTGATATTGAGGTGCTGCGCGACCGCTTCTGCGAGCTTAGGATTGGCATTGCCTGTGAATACCATCAAGCTGTCGTAGGACACGTCAACCCCTTAATAGAGACTAGATAAAGGACATGTGCCCAAATGACACATGCCCCAAAAAACTGGCTGGGGAGGTAGGGATCGAACCTACGAATGCCGGAATCAAAATCCGGTGCCTTACCACTTGGCGACTCCCCAATGAACTCTTGCTACACCCAATCATGCAACGGGTGTTTTTTCAAACCTTGCGCTATCACGCCTCGCATCCCCTCCGGCAACTGCCTGAGTACCGCTTCCGCCTGACTGCGACTTCCGAACTCTGCGAACACGCATGCTCCCGATCCGGTCATCATCGCCTTGCCGTAATTGCTCAGCCAGTCAATATGACGAACCACTTCCGGGTAGAGCTTGCACGCCACAAATTGCAGGTCGTTGCGTAGCTGCTGGTTCGAGAGGGCGCGAATTGTGATGGAAACCGAATCGCGTGTCAATTCCGGATGCGAAAAAATTTGTGCGGTCGGCACCTGGACCGGCGGAAACAGCACGACATACCAGGCTTCCGGCAACGAATACGCCTGCAACGCCTCGCCCACGCCTTCGGCAAATGCGTTCTCGCCGAACACGAACACCGGCACATCCGCGCCCAATTGCAGCCCCAGTTGCATCAAGCGCTCGCGCGACAGGCCCAACGACCACAATCGATTCAGCGCGATCAGCGTAGTCGCCGCATCCGAACTGCCGCCGCCCAGCCCGCCGCCCATCGGGATGCGTTTCTCGATTGCGATGTCCACGCCCTGCTTGCAGCCGGTCTCGGCCTGCAGCAGGCGCGCGGCGCGCACGCAAAGATCATGCTCTTCCGGCACACCCTCGACGCTGTTGCTGCGATGCACCTCGCCGTCGTCGCGCAACTCGAAGTGCAGCGTGTCGTGCAGATCGATGAAGCGGAACAATGTCTGCAACAGGTGATAGCCGTCCGGCCTGCGGCCTACCACATGCAGGAACAGATTGAGTTTGGCCGGTGCAGGGCAAGTCAGCATTACGGTTTTTCCCATTCCCATTCGTCGATCAGCAATTGCACCTGCAGCTCGTCGCGATTCAACTGCAGGCGCGACGGCAGGCTGTCAGCGGCATCGCCGTCATAGCGCAGATAGCGCACCTCCCAGCCGCCCTGCTGCAACAGGATGATCCGTCCGAGTTCGTCGCGCTCGATGCGGGCATCGCCGTCCGACGCCCGCCCCAACAGCCATTGGTGCAGGCCGCCCAGCGGCAATTGCCAGCCCAGCACCTCTTGCATCAGCGACTCTGCGTCTGCCGCCTGGTATCGCTTGCTGCCGTCGTCCAGCGTCGCCCCCTGCGCATCGCGATAAACGCGCGCGGCGGTCTGCCCCAGCGGCCCTTGCAGCAACAGTTCGTCCGACTCTTGCCGGTGCACCCAGCGCAGCCCGGCGGAATGGCGAGTGCCGTTGTGCTTGATCGCGACGCGCCCGTTCAGCGCGAACGCCGCGACCTCAAGTTGCGCCGGACGTGCCGTGGGCACGGGCGCACTCGGCAGCAACGCACAACCGCCCAGCAGCATCAGCAAAGCCAGCGCAAACAGCCGCATTATGGCGCCGTGAATTTCTTGATGACCGCCTGCAACTGGGCGCTGTCCGGATGGGACTTGAGGCTGTCCTGCCAGACTTTCTGCGCCTCGTCCTTGTCGCCGCGCATCCACAGCACCTCGCCCAGATGCGACGCGACCTCGGGATCGGGATTGCCGGCGTAGGCGCGGCGCAACATGTTCACGCTGTCGTCCAGCCTGCCGTTGCGGTAATAACCCCAGCCTACGCTATCCATGATCGCCGCATCCTCGGGCGCGAGCTGTAGCGCCTTCTCCACCAGCGTCAGCGCCTCCGCGATGCGCTCGTTGCGCTCCAGCAGGCTGTAGCCCAATGCGTTATAGGCATGCGCATGATCCGGCTTGAGCTGAATCAGTTTGCGCAGCAAACGTTCGGCGGCATCGTGCTTGCCGTTCTTGTCCGCCAGCATCGCGGTCTCATAGAGCAGATCCGGATGGTTGGGCAACTTCTCCAGGCCCTGCTGCAACACCCGGTAGGCATCCGCATGGCGCTGCGCCTCGCGCAGCAACTGCGCCTCGATCAGCACCAGCTGAACGCGCTGCTGGTTGTTGTCGGCACGTATCTGTTGCAGGTGCGCGCGCGCCGCCTCCAATCCGTCACGTTTGTTCAGCAGATAGAGAAGACGCAACTGCGCCGCAAAGCGATGCTCGCCGTCCCTGACCTCGCGGTAATGGGCCATCGCCTCGTCGTCGCTCTCCTTCGCCTCGCTCAGCTGGCCGAGGTAATACTGCACCCGGTCCTGATCCTTCTTGCCCGCACCCAGCGATTTCCGCAGCTGTTCCTCCGCCCCCTGGAAGTCTTTCAGCTGCAATGAGATCAGCGCGATGGCGAACGCCATGTCGGGATTGTCCGGATTGTCTTGCGCGAGACGCTGGAACTCCTCGCGTGCCGGCTTGTACTGTTTCTGCTCCAGCAATGCGCGGGCATATTGCAGGCGTATCTCGCGCGCATCCGGATGGCTGCCCAGATATTGGCGCAGCGTCTCCAGACCCTGCTGCGGCTCGCTCTTCAGCAGCAACTGCGCTTCCAGCGAGACCGCCACATCCCAGTCTGGCCGCAGGCTGCGCGCCTGGCGCGCCTCGACCAGCGCCAGGTCGACATCGCCGGCCAGCTGCGCCAGTTGTGCCACCGTCCAGCGCGCCTCCGCCACCTGCGGGTAGGGCTGCGCCAGATCTCGCAACAGTTTCAGCGCCGCCTGTCTGTCCGGATAAACGACGGCCTGCTGGAACACCTGCATGAACACCGGCCCCGGATTCGCCCCGGCGGCCTGCAATTGTTTGGCGTACTCCAGCCTGGCTTCTTCCAGCCTGCCGCCGCGCAACAGGATGGAGGACAGCATGCGTCCTGCCACTGCCGCGCCCGGTTCGACCTCCTGCCATTGCCTGAGCGCATCGATGGCTCGCCCCATCTGCCCGGACTCGACCGCCAGCTGCGCCGCGCGCCGCGCCAGACGCGGATCGCGGGTCTTGCGCGCCAGATCTGCGCTTCCCTCCAGCGCCAGCGCCTGATGGCCGCGCTGGCTGGCGATCTCGGTCAGCAGATATTCGTAGAGCAACTCGTCGCTGAGTTCGATATTGGGCAGCACCTGCACGGCCTCGACCTGCTGCGGTTCGACAGGAGCGGCGGGCGCTATCTGCCCCGCCTGCTTCGGAGCCTGGGCGCAAGCGGTCAACAACATACTGCCGACGACGATATATCTGAATGATGAACTCATGGCGATACTGCTTTTGATGCGGGCGCACATATTAGGTTATATTAGCCCGCACCCACAACCACGAACGTTTCCCACCTTGTCCGACACCGCTTCCGAGACCACCCTTTCCGCGCGCAAGCTGACGCGCCGCTTCGGCAACCAGCAGATCATCCACGACGTATCGCTGACATTGCGGCGAGGCGAAGTGCTGGGATTGCTCGGCCACAACGGCGCGGGCAAGAGCACCACGATGCAGATGCTGACCGGCTGCCTGCTGCCGGATAGCGGCGACATCGATATCTGCGGCATCGACCTGTTGCGCCAGCCGATCGCGGCGAAACGGCATCTCGGCTATCTGCCCGAAACCCCTCCGCTATACCGGGAACTCTGCGTAGACGACTATCTGACTTTCGCGGCGCGCCTGCGCGGCATCGACGGAAACAAGGTCGCCGCCGCGCTGGCGCAAGCCAAACAGCGCTGCGGGCTGGAAGCGGTCGGCGGCAAGATCATCGCGACGCTGTCCAAGGGCTACCAGCAGCGCGTCGGCATCGCCCAGGCCATCGTCCACGATCCGGCGGTGATCGTGCTGGACGAACCCACCGTCGGGCTGGACCCGGCGCAGATACGCGATATCCGCGCGCTGATCCGGGAACTAGGCGACGGCAGCAGCGTGATCCTCTCCACCCACCTGCTGGGCGAAGTCGAAAGCCTGTGCGACCGCGTCGAGATCATGCAGAAAGGCCGGCTGATCTACGGCGCCACCACCGCGGCGCTGGCGAGCTACGGCGGAGAGCCGGGGCAACTGGAAGAGAACTTCATCCGCATCACCGAGCGCGAGACTGCGGCAAGCGCGGCAACCCTTGCGGAGAGCGCAAAATGATCCGACTGATCGCCATGCGCGAACTGCGCAGCCTGTTCACCCTGCCGTCCACCTGGCTTATCTTCGCCGCGCTGCAGTTCGTCTTCGCCTGGTTCTTCCTGGCCCGGCTGGAAGCCTTCCTCGAGATCCAGCCGCAGCTCGCGCAACTCGCCAATCCGCCCGGCGTGACGGTGACCATCGCCGCGCCGATGTTCAACACCATCGCACTGCTGCTGATGATGCTGACGCCGATGTACACCATGCGCCTGATCGCCGAGGAGCGCCGCAACCAGACGCTGCCGCTGCTGCTGTCCGCACCGCTGTCCGAACGCCATGTCGTGCTCGGCAAGTTCCTCGGCATGCTGGCCTTCCTGATCGCGCTGAGCGCCAGCGTGCCGCTGATGCTCTACAGCCTGGCGCTCGGCACCTCGCTCGACCACGGCCTGATGCTCTCCAATATGCTAGGCCTCCTGCTGCTGACCGCCAGTTTCACAGCCCTGGGACTCTATGTCTCCGCGCTGACCGCACAGCCGGTGATCGCCGCGATAGGTGCGCTGGCGGCGCTGGTCGGCCTGTGGCTGGCCGACATCGGCGCGGCTGCGCCGGACTCGCCCTGGCACGCGATCTCGCCGCTGGGCCGCTTCCAGAATTTCAACGCGGGTTTACTGGACAGCAGCGACGCGCTGTTCTTCGTGCTGTTCACCGGCGTGTTCCTGCTGCTGACGATACGACGCCTGCATAACAACCGCATCTACGGATGAGCGCCATGTTCAAGAAACTCTACACCGCTCCTTCATTGCGCAACGTCTTGTTCGTGCTGCTGCTGATAGGCATCGCCTCCGGCATCGGCCATCTCGCCTCGCGCTACAAACTGCAGCGCGACATCACGCAGAACGCCAGCAACAGCCTGGAGCCGGGCAGCGTGACGGTGCTCAAGCAGATGACCGGCCCGATCACTATCGTCGTCTATGCCACCGAACAGGACGCCCGGCTCGGCGACATCCGCAAGCTGATCCGCGAATTCGTCTCGCTCTATCAGCGCTACAAGCCCGATCTGAAACTGACGTTCGTTGATCCGGAAAAAGAGCCGGAAAAGGCCCGCGCCGCCGGCATCCAGCTCAACGGCGAAATGGTCGTCTCCTACGCCGGGCGCAGCGAACACCTGACCCAGCTGAACGAACAGGTGCTCACCGCCGCGCTGCTGCGTCTGGCGCATACCCGCGACCAGACCGTGATGTATCTGGACGGCCACGGCGAACGCAAGCTCGATGGCGCGGCCAACCACGACTTGGGCGAGTTGTTCGGTGCCAAGCTGAAACAGAACGGCTTCCGCATCTCCAGCCTGAACCTCGCACTCGCGCAGGAAGTGCCGGACAACGTCGGCGTGCTGGTCGTCACCCAACCACAGGTGCCGCTGCTGCCGGGCGAGACCGACAAGCTGCTGCGCTATATCGAGCGCGGCGGCAACCTGCTATGGCTGGTGGATGCCGAACCGCTGCGCGGGCTGGAGCCGCTCGCGGAAAGACTGGACCTGCTGCTGCCGCCGGGCGTGGTGATCGACCCTTCCGCCGCAGAGATGAACGCGCCTGTGACCTGGTCGCTGGGCGCGGCCTACCCGCCCCATCCGGTCACGCGCGACTTCAACCTGATCACCGCATTCCCCTCGGCCCGTCCTCTGACAATGAACGAGAGCGAGGAATGGGAACACCATGCGCTGCTCGAAGTCGCACCGCGCGGCTGGGTCAGCCGCTATCCGAACCAGAACAAACCGCGCGACGAAAAACTTTTGTCCGGGCACCCGTTCGATAAACAGCACGACACACCGGGCCCCGTCGTGATCGCCGCCGCGCTGCAGCGCCATATCAATGACCGCGAGCAGCGCATCGTCGTCGTCGGCAGCGGCGCATTCCTCGCCAACAGCTTTGCCGGAAACGGCGGCAACGTCGATCTCGGCGTGAACATGGTCAACTGGCTGGCCAGCGAGGAACACCTGATCACGCTGCAGCCTCGCGCCGCGAAAGACAGCGGACTGGTGCTCGACAGAACCCGGCTCACCGCCATCAGCGTGGGCTTCCTGATCGCGCTGCCGCTGCTGTTGGCCGCGGTCGGCGCGAGGATGTGGTGGAAACGCCGCCGTGCCTGACAGGCTATTGCAAAACTACTGCGGTGGTCATCTGGTGGAACTACTAGCCATTCCACTAGGCTGCCAAAATACAGCAGCCAAGTGGCTGGTTATGCGGCGTTGCGCGATGCTGGCTCCGGCATCACGCGCGTTGCGCATGAGCCTATACCGCAACTACGTTGTCGGAATCCGGGGCCGCGTAGCGGCAAACCTTAAGTACATTCCGGTTCCTGCGCTCCGTGCGCCTTGCAGCTGACCATCCTCGCTACGTTTTTCAAAAGCCTGTAAATGAAAGATAAAGTTCATTTCACGACCAACCATGCCTGAGTTACCTGAAGTAGAAACCACCCGTCGCGGACTGGAGCCGCATCTGGTCGGCGCGACCGTCGCGGATGTCGTCATCCGCCATCCGCAGCTGCGCTGGCCTATTCCTGCCGATCTGCCGCAACTGCTGCGCGGCCAGACCATCCGCACGCTGCGCCGACGCGCCAAATACCTGCTGGCCGGATTCGATCACGGCACACTGATCCTGCATCTGGGCATGTCCGGCAGCCTGCGCATCCTGCCCGCAAAGACGCTGCCGGAGAAGCACGACCACTTCGACCTGGTGCTGGGCAACGGCCAGCTGATGCGGCTGCGCGATCCGCGCCGCTTCGGCGCGGTGCTGTGGCACGAGGGCGATATTTCCGATCACCCGCTGCTCGCCTCGCTCGGCCCGGAACCGCTGGAAGAAAACTTCGACGCGGCATACCTGTATCGAGCCACACGTAAAAAAACGGCCGCGATCAAACTGGTCATCATGGACAACCATGTAGTGGTCGGCGTCGGCAACATCTACGCGAACGAAGCGCTGTTCCGCACCGGCATCAAGCCGCAACTCGCGGCAGGCAAGCTGAGCCGAGAACGCTGCACCCGACTGGCCGAAGAAATACGCGCGACACTGCAGGAAGCCATCGCCAAGGGCGGCAGCACGCTACGCGATTTCGTCAACAGCGACGGCAAGCCCGGCTACTTCCAGCAGCACTACTGGGCATACGGCCGTGCGGGCGAGCCCTGCCGACGTTGCGGCACTCCCATCAGGCAGATCAAACAAGGACAACGTTCCAGCTTCTACTGCCCTGCCTGCCAACGCTAGCGCCCGATCGCCCGAGTCAAGTCGCCCCGTCATACCGGCACCCGAGTTCGGGTATAATGCGATCCGCCCGGCGCCCAACCAATCTGCGCTGCGGCCTTTTCACTCCACTCCAGATCGTTTCGATCCCTTAATTCGTCTGCCCCGATTGGTGCCGTTCCGCTGGAACGGCAGGCCGCCGCAGGAGTTTTGTTTTGTCAGAAAAAATCAGCACGACCAATGAAATCACTTTCGCCAGCCTGAAGCTGGCCGAACCCATCATGCGCGCGATCGCCGATGCGGGTTACACCAATCCCACGCCGGTGCAGGCGCAGGCTATCCCGCTGGTGCTCGCCGGCGGCGACCTGCTGGCCGGCGCGCAGACCGGCACCGGCAAGACCGCCGGCTTCACCTTGCCCATCCTGCATCGCCTGACCGAGAAGCCCGCCGCGAATCCGCGCGCAGGCGCTCCGCGCTGCCTGATCCTGACTCCGACGCGCGAACTCGCCGCACAGGTGGAAGAGTCGGTGCAGACCTACGGTAAATACCTGCCGCTGAAATCCATGGTGATGTTCGGCGGCGTGAACATCAATCCGCAGATCAAGGCCCTGCGCGACAAGGTCGACATCCTGGTCGCCACGCCCGGCCGATTGCTCGATCACGTCGGACAGAAGACGCTGGACCTGTCCTCCGTCGAGATCCTGATCCTGGACGAAGCCGACCGCATGCTGGACATGGGCTTCATCCGCGACATCAAGAAGATCCTCGCGCTGCTGCCCAAGCAGCGCCAGAACCTGCTGTTCTCCGCGACATTCTCCGACGAGATCAAGACGCTGGCCGACGGCCTGCTGCACAACCCCGGTTTCGTCGAGGTCGCACGCCGCAACACCACTTCCGAACTGGTCGAGCAGAGCGTGCACCTGATCCCGCAGAAGCTGAAGAGCTACCTGCTCGCGCACCTGATCAAGCACAACGACTGGAAGCAGGTGTTGGTGTTCACCCGCACCAAGCACGGCGCGAACCGTCTGGCCGAGAAGCTGGACAAGGACGGAATCCCGGCCATGGCGATCCACGGCAACAAGAGCCAGTCGGCGCGCACCAAGGCGCTGGCGCAGTTCAAGGACGGCACGCTGCCGGTGCTGGTCGCGACCGACATCGCTGCGCGCGGGCTGGACATCGACCAGTTGCCGCATGTGGTGAATTTCGAATTGCCCAACGTGCCGGAAGACTACGTGCACCGCATCGGCCGCACCGGCCGCGCGGGCAGCAACGGCGCGGCGATCTCGCTGGTGGACAGCGAGGAGTTCCAGCACCTGAAGAACATCGAACGCCTGATCAAGCACGCGATCCCGAAAGTGACGATAGACAGCTTCGTGCCGCCGACGAACATTCCGGCGGAAGCGCCGCGCCCGCCTATGCCGCAACACGGCCAGCGCCGCCACAGCAACACCACCGCCAGCGCGCCGCGCGCAGGCCAGGGACAGAAACCCCGCGATGGACAGAAGCCTCGCGACGGCCAGCGCCAGCCGCAAGCTGCACGCAACGGTCAGCCGCCCCGCCCGGCCCAACCGAGCAAGCCGCGTCAGCCGCAAGTGCAGAAGGCTGGAGAACCTCTGTTGTCCGAAGCCGCACGCCATCAGGCGATGCCGCAGCCCGGACTGTTCCAGCCTGCGCCCCACGCTCGGCGCGAACGCGGCACAGGTCCGGCACGAGGCCCTGGCTCCGACCGCGGCGCACCGCGCGGCGGTCGCGGTCGCGGCTGAACCAAGACTCGCGACTAGCGAGGGCGACAGCCTCCGCTAGCCGCGGGTATAGACCGTATCGACGCCGTTGTCGGTCACGGTCAGCTTGCCGTCGAATATCCGGTAAGGGAGCTGGCGGAACACCTTACGGTTCTTGATCTGGATCGCGCCGTTGCCTGCGGCATAGTGGTAGCGGCGTCCCTTGTAGACGAGTATCCCGTCCGACCTGAAGGTGATCGCCCCCTGCTCGCTACGCCAGGTGCCCAGCAATTTCTCCGCCGGCTTCCCGGCGATCTCTCGCGGCGTATCGCCAGCACTTGCCGCCACAGGCAAGCCCAGCGACAACAACGCAACGAACAAAATCGAATTACGCATCGTGCTCTCCATTGGACTCATGTGTCGGCAAATTAAAAGACGCCGGAAGCGCTGTCAACGTCACGCCTGCTCTTCCCGCCACTCGCCCGGCGCTATGCCGCCCAGCGTCCAATCGCCGATGCGGTAGCGGATCAGCCTCAGCGTGGGGAGGCCGACGGCGGCGGTCATGCGCCGTACCTGGCGGTTCTTGCCTTCGCGTATCGTCAAGGCGATCCAGCCGGTCGGGATCGCTTTGCGGAAGCGCACCGGCGGATCGCGCGGCCAGAGGCCCGCGGGCTCTTCGATCAGACGCGCCTCGGCCGGCAGCGTGATGCCGTCCTTGAGCTGCACGCCGCGACTCAGCTGTTGCAACGCCGCCTCATCCGGCGCGCCTTCGACCTGCACCCAGTAGGTCTTGGGCAGTTTGTGCTTCGGATCGGAGATGCGGTGCTGCAGCTTGCCGTCGTCGGTCAGCAGCAGCAGGCCTTCGCTGTCGGTATCCAGCCTTCCCGCGGGATAAACGTCGGGAACGGCGATATAATCGGCCAGCGTCGGGTGCATCCCGTCACGGCTGAATTGGCAGATCACCCCGTAGGGTTTGTTGAACAGCAGGATGCGACTCATCTTAATTTTTTCGATATTTTTCCGGAAACACACATGACAACCCCAAAGATCATCTACACCTTGACCGATGAAGCGCCGAGACTGGCGACCTACTCTTTGCTGCCCATCGTCCAGGCCTTCACCAAGGCTGCCGGCATCGCCGTCGAAACGCGCGACATCTCCCTGGCAGGACGGATACTCGCGAACTTCCCCGATCAGCTGACCGACGCCCAGAAGATCGCGGACGAGCTGACCGAGTTGGGCGAACTGACGCTGAAACCGGAAGCGAACATCATCAAGCTCCCCAATATTAGCGCATCGCTCCCTCAGTTGAAGACCGCGATCAAGGAATTGCAGTCCCAAGGATACAAAATCCCGGATTATCCGGAAGATCCCAAGACGGATGCGGAAAAAGAGATCAAGGCCCGTTACGGCAAGGTGCTCGGCAGCGCCGTGAACCCGGTGCTGCGCGAAGGCAACTCCGACCGCCGCGCCGCCGCCTCGGTCAAGCAATATGCACGCAAGAACCCGCACAAGATGGGCGCCTGGAGCGCCGATTCGAAGACGCATGTCGCTCACATGAACGCCGACGATTTCTACGGCAGCGAAAAATCGCTCACCGTTGCCGAGGCCGGCAACTTCAGGATCGAGTTCGTCGGAGAGGACGGCAGCGTGACCGTGCTCAAGGACAAGACTCCGGTCAAGGCGGGAGAGATCATCGACGCCTGCACCATGAGCCGCCGCGCCTTGCGCGACTTCTACGAGGCGCAGATGCAGGACGCGAAGCAGCAGGGCGTGCTGCTGTCGCTGCACCTCAAGGCAACGATGATGAAGGTCTCCGATCCCATCATGTTCGGTCATGCGGTCACCGTCTATTACAAGGACGTGTTCGAGAAGCACGCGGCGGTCATCAGGCAACTCGGTGTCAACGTCAACAACGGCCTGGGCGACTTGCTCGCAAAGATCGTCGCCTTGCCCGAGGCGCAGCGCGCCGAAATCGAGGCCGACATCCGGGCCTGCTACCAGTCCCGTCCGGAGCTGGCGATGGTCAATTCCGACAAGGGCATCACCAATCTGCATGTACCCAGCGACATCATCGTCGATGCTTCCATGCCTGCGATGATCCGCGATTCCGGCAAGATGTGGGGCACGGACGGCAAGCTGCACGACACCAAGGCGATGATCCCGGACCGTTGCTATGCGCGCATCTATCAGGTCGTCATCGATGACTGCAAGAAGCACGGCGCATTCGATCCGAAGACCATGGGCTCTGTGCCCAACGTCGGCCTGATGGCTCAACAGGCCGAAGAGTACGGCTCGCACAACAAGACCTTCGAAGCACCGGCCAACGGCAAGGTGCGCGCAGTGAGCGAGTCCGGCAATACGCTACTGGAGCAGGACGTGGAACAGGGCGACATCTTCCGCATGTGCCAGGCGAAGGATGCACCCATCCAGGACTGGGTCAAGCTCGCCGTCACCCGCGCCCGGCTGAGCAACACGCCCGCGGTGTTCTGGCTGGACAAGAACCGCGCGCACGATGCACAGATCATCCGAAAAGTGGAACGCTATCTGAAGGATCTCGACACCAGCGGTCTGGACATCAGCATCATGACGCCGGAAGAAGCCATCCAGTTTTCGCTGGATCGCATCCGCGCGGGCAAGGACACCATCTCCGTCACCGGCAACGTGTTGCGCGACTACCTCACCGACCTGTTCCCCATCCTCGAACTGGGCACCAGCGCCAAGATGCTGTCCATCGTGCCGCTGATGAACGGCGGCGGGCTATTCGAAACCGGTGCTGGCGGTTCCGCGCCCAAGCATGTGCAGCAGTTCCAGCAGGAGGGCTATCTGCGCTGGGACTCGCTGGGCGAGTTCCTCGCACTCGGCGTGTCGCTGGAACATCTGGCGCAGACCTTCAAGAACGACAAGGCGCAAGTGCTGGCGGACACGCTGGATCAGGCCAACGGCAAGATACTGGACAACAACAAGTCGCCCGCCCGCAAGGTCGGCGAACTGGATAACCGGGGTAGCCACTTCTACCTCGCGTTGTACTGGGCCCAGGCGCTGGCCGCGCAAAGCAAGGACAAGGAATTGCAGGCGCGCTTCGCCCCGCTGGCTCAGGCCTTGACGGACAACGAATCGAAGATCAACGAAGAATTGATCGCGGCGCAGGGCAAGCCTGTCGATATGGGCGGCTATTACCACCCGGACTTCGACAAGACCTCGAATTCGATGCGTCCGAGCGCAACGCTCAATGCGGCTCTGGCAGCGATTTAAACCGCTGCCGTCCTGCCCCCTACGAAAGCCCGGCTCCGCCGGGCTTTTTTATCGACCCGAATGTCGCTAGACTGGCACCGACAAGGAGCAGACCATGAAAAAATCCCGTATCGCAGCACTGTCCCTGCTCGTCGTCGCAGCAGCAGTCGCTTGGCTCTGGTTCAGCAACCCGCTCAACTCGCTGGTGAAGGCGGCCATCGAGAAATTCGGCTCGGAGATGATTCAGGCGCAGGTCAGCGTAGGCAGGGTCGCACTGTCTCCGACCGACGGCCAAGGCTCGCTTTCCGGCCTGTCGGTCGGCAACCCCAAGGGCTTCGAGACAGACCATGCCTTCAGGGCCGGGCATATCGAACTGGCGCTCGAACCTGCCAGCCTCGCCGAAGACGTGATCCTGATCCACAGGATACATATCGAATCGCCCGACATCTCCTACGAGAAGAACGACGGCGGCACCAACTTCGATGCAATCCAGCGCAATGTCGAAAGCTATCTCGGCGCGAGCAAGAAACAGGCAGGCAAGGATGCACCGAAGAAAATGATCATCGAATCACTGGTGATACGCAACGCCAAGGTCAACTACAACGACATGCTGGACCTGAAGCTGCCGGACATCGAGCTGCGCAACATCGGCAAAAAGAACGGCGGCGCGACGTCCGCCCAGGTAACCCGCGCGATCATCGCCGAACTGAACACCAGACTGGCTATCGCGCTCGCGAAGACCGCCGCGATCGGTGCGGTCGGAGGCGTAGCCGTCGGTGTGGGAATGGGGATCAAGAGCCTGTTCGGGAAGTAAGCTCGCAACCGGCCCATAAAAAAACCCGCCGGAATCCGGCGGGTTTTCAGGCAACAAAAAAACCGCGAATCAGGCGGCTTGAATGTTGGAGGCTTGCTTGCCCTTAGGGCCTTGAACCACTTCGAAAGAGACCTTCTGGCCTTCCTTCAGGGACTTGAAGCCGCTCATGTTGATTGCGGAGAAATGCGCGAACAGGTCTTCGCTGCCGTCATCGGGAGTGATGAAACCGAAGCCCTTTGCATCGTTGAACCACTTAACTGTACCAGTTGCCATGTGATAACTTCCTTACGAGAAAAAACGGGGAAGCCCCCCGCGAGACTGTTTGAATCTAAGATCGCACACGGCAAAACCAGTACTGCAGATACCTTAAAATCAAACACCAGCCGACTTTTTACATTTATTTTGCCGACATCGTCAAGTAGGTATGCAAAATATTTTTTGAATAGGCTTGAAAAAGCATCGCTAATCATCGAGCATGGGGCTTAGCCCCCGTGTAAGAATCACTTCCATAGAAACAGATGGCAACTAAACAACACAGCAGTACGGTACTCGCACCGGAACAGACGAAGATCAAGCCCCCCCCGCTGTACAAGGTGGTTTTGTTCAACGACGATTACACCACGATGGACTTTGTGATCGATGTCTTGCAGCGTTTTTTCGCGATGGACCGTGAACGTGCACTGCAAACCATGCTCAAAGTACATAACGAGGGTTCGGCGGTATGCGGCGTCTATTCACGCGACATCGCCGAGACCAAGGTCGCGCAAGTGGCCGAATATGCCAGGCAAAACGGACATCCGCTGCGATGCGGTACGGAGGAACTCTGAAATGATTGCGCAAGAATTGGAAGTCAGCCTGCACTTGGCCTTTGTCGAAGCCAGACAGAAACGCCACGAGTTCATAACCGTCGAACACCTGCTGCTCGCGATGCTCGACAACCCCTCTGCAGCGCAGATATTGCGCTCATGCAACGTCAACATCAACGAGCTGCGCCAGGTCGTCGCCACGTTCGTCGAACAGCACACGCCTGTCGTCCCCGGCGACGGCGAAGTGGACACCCAGCCCACGGTCGGCTTCCAGCGCGTCATCCAGCGCGCGATCCTGCATGTGCAATCCGCCAACAAGAAGGAAGTGGTCGGCGCTAACATCCTCGCTGCGCTGTTCGGCGAGAAGGATTCGCATGCGGTGCACTTCCTGGCGGAACGCGGCGTCAATCGCCTCGACGTGGTCAACCAGATCGTGCACGGCATCGCCAAGAGCGACGCAGGCAAGACCGCGCAACCGCAGAACGAAAACGAGACCGAACAGCCCGCCGCCGACGACGGCGTGCTGAAGAACTACACCACCGATCTGAATGCTCAGGCGCTGGCCGGCAAGATCGATCCGCTGATTGGGCGCGACCTCGAGTTGGAGCGCGTGATCCAGACGTTGTGCCGCCGCCGCAAGAACAACCCGCTGCTGGTCGGCGAAGCCGGCGTCGGCAAGACCGCGATCGCCGAAGGCTTGGCGCGCCGCATCGTCGAGAACGAAGTGCCTGACATCCTCAAGGATGCTCATGTCTATTCGCTGGACATGGGCTCGCTGCTGGCCGGCACCAAGTATCGCGGCGACTTCGAGCAGCGGCTCAAGTCGGTGCTGAAGGAACTGAACGATATCCCCAATGCCGTGCTGTTCATCGACGAGATCCACACGATGATAGGCGCGGGCGCTGCCTCCGGCGGCACGATGGACGCATCCAACCTGCTGAAGCCTGCGCTGTCCAGCGGCGCGCTGAAATGCATAGGTGCGACCACCTACCAGGAATACCGCGGCATCTTCGAGAAGGACCACGCGCTGTCGCGCCGCTTCCAGAAGGTGGACGTGGCCGAGCCGTCGGTCGAACAGACTATCGAGATCCTCAAGGGACTGAAGACGCGCTTCGAGGAACACCACAGCATCAAGTTCAGCGCTGCCGCGATCACCAGCGCGGCTGAACTTTCCGCGCGCTTCATCAACGACCGCCACCTGCCGGACAAGGCCATCGACGTGCTCGACGAGGCCGGCGCCGCGCAGCGCATCCTGCCGAAATCGAAGCAGAAGAAGATCGTCGGCAAGCACGAGATCGAGGAGATCATCGCCAAGATCGCGCGCATCCCGACCCGCACCGTGTCGCATGACGACCGCAACGCGCTGAAGAACCTCGACCGCGACCTGAAGGCCACGGTGTTCGGCCAGGACAAGGCCATCGACGCGCTGGCCCGCGCGATCAAGATGTCGCGTAGCGGCCTCGGCAACCCGCAGAAGCCCATCGGCAGCTTTTTGTTCTCCGGCCCCACCGGCGTCGGCAAGACCGAAGTCGCACGCCAGCTGGCCTATGCGATGGGCATGCCCATCCACCGCTTCGACATGTCCGAATACATGGAACGCCATGCCGTCAGCCGCCTGATCGGCTCGCCGCCGGGCTACGTCGGCTTCGAACAAGGCGGCCTGCTGACCGAGGCAATCACCAAGCAGCCGCATTGCGTGCTGCTACTCGACGAGATCGAGAAGGCGCACCCGGACATCTTCAACATCATGCTGCAAGTGATGGATCACGGCACGCTGACCGACAACAACGGCCGCAAGGCCGACTTCCGCAACGTCGTCATCATCATGACCACCAACGCGGGCGCGGAAGCCTTGAACAAGGTGCAGATCGGCTTTACCAAGTCTGCTACCGCAGGCGACGAGATGGGCGACATCAAGCGCCTGTTCACGCCCGAGTTCCGCAACCGTATCGACGCCATCGTCTCCTTCGCACCGCTGGACAAGGAAGTCATCCTGCGCGTGGTCGACAAATTCCTGATGCAACTCGAAGAACAACTGCACGAGAAGAAGGTCGATGCGGTGTTCACCGACGCGCTGAAGGATCACCTCGCCGCAGAAGGATTCGACCCGCTAATGGGCGCACGCCCGATGGCAAGACTGATCCAGGACACCATCCGTTCCGCGCTGGCCGACGAACTGCTGTTCGGCCGCCTGGCGAACGGCGGCAAGGTCATTGTCGACGTGAAGGACGGCAAGGTGGAGCTGGAGTTTGAGGAAGAGACGGTAGTAGCGTAACTTCTGAATGGCGAAATCTTTTCAGCGCATAGACGCAGAATCAAACGCTCAAGTTGGGCGCGAATTTGAACTTCGCGCCCAATATTTTTTTGCAACGCAAGGTCTACAACTCAAGTTAAATCACAAAGTTAATGTCGGCATAGAAGGCCGAAAACCAAAATCTCACGCCTTCGACCTTGGTTGTAATGATAGAAAAATTCTCGTTGAGTGCAAATCCCATCGCTGGACTACAGGCAACAACGTCCCCAGCGCGAAGATGACGGTCTGGAATGAGGCCATGTATTACTTCCATGCCGCCCCTCGCGATTACAGAAAGATCCTATTCGTTCTTCAACACTGTAACGGCCAAGGAAAAAGCCTAGCTTCATACTATCTAGATACGTATGAACACTTAATCCCAAGCGATGTTGAGCTATGGGAATATGATGAGAAAAAAGAGATAGCAACTCGAATCATCTAACCGCAATAGGTAATGAAACACTCAGGTTACCGGGGGCGCTTCGCCCCCTCCCCCACCGGCCCGCTGCACTTCGGCTCGTTGGTTGCCGCAGTCGGCAGCTATCTCGACGCAAGACACCACAACGGCACGTGGCTGGTGCGCATGGAAGACCTCGATGCGCCGCGCTGCGTCGCCGGTGCGGCGGACGACATCCTGCGCACGCTGGAAGCCTTCGGCTTGCACTGGGACGGCGAGATCGTCCACCAGAGCCAGCGCACCGCCGCCTACGACGAAGCGCTGCATAGCCTGCAAGCCACAGGCGCGGTCTATCCATGCTGTTGCACCCGCAAAGAAATCGCCGACTCCGCGCTGCACGGCATAGACGGCCCGGTCTACCCCGGCACCTGCCGCAACGGCATCCCGGAGGGGCGCGAAGGCCGCGCATGGCGCGTCAGAACCGATAGGTCCCCCTCGCCCCTCGGGGGAGGGGGGTTAGGGGAGAGGGGTGTCAGTGCAATGCTTCTACCCTCTCCCCAGCCCTCTCCCTGCAAGGGAGAGGGAGTTGTCGGCTTCGACGACGAACTCCAAGGCCATATCGCCCAACATCTCGAAAGCGAGATCGGCGACTTCGTCGTGAAACGCGCCGACGGCCTGTACGCCTACCAGCTCGCGGTGGTCGTGGACGATGCATACCAAAACATCACCCACATCGTCCGGGGCTGCGACCTGCTCGCCTCCACCCCGCGCCAGATCCACCTGCAACACCTGCTGGGGTTACCCACCCCAGCCTACATGCACCTCCCGGTCGCGGTGAACGCGCAAGGCGAGAAGCTCAGCAAACAAACCCTCGCTCCCGCGATCTCGACCGACGACGTGGTCGCGACGCTGATCTCGGCGCTGATTTTTTTGCAGCAGCAACCGCCCGCCGAATTGCGGCAAGGCAGCATCGAAGAAGTGTTGGGATGGGCAGTAAAAAACTGGCAACCGGAGAAATTGAAAGGCCGCCGACAGATTCCGGCATGCGGCATGTAGGTCGAGCATCGTAGGTCGGGTTAGCGCAGCGTAACCCGACGCAGAAATTGTCGGGTTACGCGGCAAGCCGCTAACCCGACCTACCGCCCACAACAAAGCCGCGTGCAACGCGACGATTCAATGTTGCCCAGCAACATTGACCGCTTTGTCTTTCCTCCCCTGTGCGCCGCCTCGATCAGATGCAAACGAGCGGTGATGTTAGGCGAGCACTGTTTGAGCACGTGGCCGCGCAGCGGATCGTGCGAGTTGCGCAGCCCCGCTCGTTTGCGTCTGATCGAGGGAACCCCGAAGGGGCGGCAAACCGGGGTCGCCTTTGCTTTGGTTACTTTCATTTGGCGACGCAAATGAAAGTGACTTGCCGCCGGGCAACCCCCGGCAATCTCTGCACTACGCCGCCTTACATGACTGAAAGCGCCATGCTAGGATGCCTTACGCCATCCATCGATAACATTAAACACTCGCAATGCGTCTCTACAAATACCTTCATCCTGACCGTATAGACGTTCTGCGTAATGGCACTATCCGCTTTTCTTCCCCGAAGATATTGAACGACCCATTTGAACTAAAGCCCCATATATCGGCAATAACATCTAAGGAAGATATTCATTCTGATTTTGAAGCCAAGTTTCCGAACATACTTGCAGAAGAATATGCGAAGCTTCCTGAACAATTTCGTAGGCACATTCCACTCGATCTATTCCAAAAACTAGCCAGATCGCAGTTACCGCAATTGAAAGCACAATTTCAAGAGTTCTCAGAAATGGCAACGCCAATGCTACAGCGCGTCATTTCCGAAAAGCTTGAGGAAAACATTGGCATTCTTTGCCTTACTGAGTCACCTGATAACCTACTCATGTGGTCACACTATGCGGATTCCCACCAAGGCTTCGTCATTGAGTTTGACACTACAGTGCCATTCTTCGATCAACGAAAAAGTCCTGAGGACGAACTCCGTCATCTTCGAAAGGTAATCTATCAAGAACGACGTCCATCCTTAATTCTGTCTGAGGTAGAGAACTTCTCCTCGCTCTTGACTAAAAGTGTGGACTGGAGCTACGAGACCGAATGGAGAATGATGCTTCCCCTATTTTCCGCATCTAGAATCATCGGCGATGGAGCTACCGCAATTCACTTGTATGAATTTCCTAGATCAGCAATTCGAGCAATAATTTTCGGATGTCGCATGCCAAAAGCCGAAGTGGATAAGATTCGTCAGATTCTCCATAGAGCTAATGATTTTAACGACGTACTCTGCCTACAAGTACAGATAGACGAAACTCATTACCGACTAAACTTTGCGGAAGTCCGAGACTAACTCAAACGTTAAACCGCCGCCTTCACCACATCTGCAATCTGTTCCGCACACCGCTTAACCAGCGCCCCATCTTCCCCCTCAACCATCACCCGCAACAACGGCTCCGTCCCGGAAGGCCGCAACAACACCCGCCCCTTGCCATCCAGCTCGCGCTCGGCCTCCGCCACCGCATCCTTCACCGCCTGCAACTCCAGCAACCCCGCCGCCTTGCCGGTGACCTTCACGTTGATCAGCACCTGCGGGTACATCTTCAGATCGGCCGCTGCCTCAGCGAGGCTCTGTCCGCTGGCACTCAACGCATGCAGTACCTGCAGCGCCGAGACGATGCCGTCGCCGGTGCTGTGCTTATCGAGGCAGATCACATGGCCGGAGTTCTCGCCGCCGAGCTGCCAGCCGTTGGCCAGCAACTGCTCCATCACATAGCGGTCGCCGACCTTGGCGCGCGAGAACGGGATGCCCAGTTTCTGCATCGCGTGCTCGAACGCAAGGTTGGTCATCAGCGTGCCGACTACGCCGCCCTGCAGCTTGCCCTGAATCTGGCGATGCTTCGCGATCACGTACAGCAACTGGTCGCCGTCGTAGAGCGTCCCTGCCGCATCCACCATCACCAGACGGTCGCCGTCGCCGTCCAGCGCGATGCCGAGGTCGGCCTTGTGTTCGACCACGGCCTTCTGCAGGTTCGCCGGTTTGGTCGCGCCGTAACCGTCGTTGATGTTCTTGCCGTTCGGCTCCGCGCCGATGGCGATCACGTCCGCGCCGAGTTCGTGGAACACGTGGCGCGCGATGTGGTAGGTCGCGCCGTGCGCGCTGTCCACGACGATCTTCATGCCGCGCAGATTCATCTCGTTAGGGAAGGTGCTCTTGCAGAACTCGATGTAGCGCCCGACCGCGTCGTCGATGCGCTTGGCCTTGCCCAGGTTTTCCGAGGCATTGGTCTGCATCGCGTTATCCAGCTCGGCCTCGATGGCATGTTCCACCGCATCGGGCAGCTTGGTGCCGTCGCCGGAGAAGAACTTGATGCCGTTATCCTCGAACGGGTTGTGCGACGCCGAGATCACCACGCCCGCCTGCAGGCGCAGCGCGCGCGTCAGGTAGGCCACCGCCGGGGTCGGCACCGGACCGGCGAGGTACACGTCGATGCCAGCGGCGATCAGGCCGGCTTCCAGCGCGGACTCCAGCATGTAGCCGGAGATGCGCGTGTCCTTGCCGATCAGCACCGCCGGGCGTTCGCCGCGCGTGTGCTCGGCGGTCGCGAGCACCTTGCCCGCCGCGTAGCCCAGATGCATCACGAACTGCGGGGTGATGGGATGTTCGCCCACGCGCCCGCGCACACCGTCGGTACCGAAATATTTTCTGCTCATTGCATTTGCCCCATTAAAATTTCATATAGGAGCGCGATTAATCGCGCCCCTACGAATTCACCGCATTCCAGACTTTCAGCGCATCCACCGTCTCGCGCACGTCGTGTACACGCACGATGGCAGCTCCCCGCTGCACCGCAATCAATGCCGCGGCGACGCTGGCGGCCTGACGCTCGCCGACGTCGCGTCCGGTGATCGCCCCCAACATGGATTTGCGCGACAGCCCCGCCAGCACCGGCACACCGAGTGCGCACATGGCATCCATGTGGCGCAACAGTTCGAGATTATGCGCCAGCGTCTTGCCGAAGCCAAAGCCGGGGTCGATGGCGATGCGCTTGCGCGCAATCCCTGCAGCTTCAGCTGCGGCGATGCGCTCGCTCAGGAATCCGCTCACCTCGGCGATCACATCGCGATACTGCGGCTGCTGCTGCATATTCTGCGGATCGCCCTGCTTGTGCATCAGACACACCGCCGCATCGCTTTGAGCGACCGCATCCAGCGCACCTTCCGCCAGCAGCGCGTTCACGTCATTGACCATGCAGGCGCCCGCGGCCAGCGCGGCGCGCATCACTTCCGGCTTCCAGGTGTCGATGGATACTGGAACGCCGCGCAGCGCCTCGACGAGCGGCAGCACCCGGTCGAGCTCTTCCTGCACGCCGACCGGCGCAGCACCCGGCCGCGTGGATTCTCCGCCGACATCGAGGATGTCCGCCCCCTCCGCGATCAGCTCATGCGCATGGTCTATCGCCGCAGCGGACGAAAAAAAACGCCCGCCATCGGAAAACGAATCGGGCGTGACGTTGACGATGCCCATCACGAGTGGACGATCGAGTTTGAGTTGGAATTTACCGCAATGGAGCATACGAGCTTGTGGCTTGTAGCTTGTAGCCTGTAGCTGGTAGCAAAACCGGGGTTGGCTACCCGCTACAAGCTACCAGCTACCAGCTACTAGCTTCAAGTTTCCTGCGCAGGCTGCGTAGGCGTGGTCGCCGGAGCGGTCGGTGCCTGGTCCTTCGGCGGCTCCGGGGCCTTGTTGCTCTGGGTCGGCTTCGGCTCGCGCGGCGGGTTGCCGGCCATGATGTCGTCGATCTGATCCGCGTCTATGGTTTCCCATTCGAGCAGCGCCTTGGCCATCGCTTCCATCTTGTCGCGATTGTCCTCGATCAGCTTGCGTGCCAGCCCGTATTGTTCGTCGAGGATGCGGCGGATTTCCGCATCCACTTTCTGCATGCTCGCCTCGGAAATATTTTTGTGCGTGGTCACCGAACGGCCGAGGAACACTTCGCCCTCGTTCTCGCCGTACACCATGGTGCCCAGCGCTTCGGACATCCCCCACTGGGTGACCATCTTGCGTGCCATGTCGGTGGCGCGCTCGAAGTCGTTGGAAGCGCCGGTGGTCATCTGATTCATGAATATTTCTTCGGCGATACGTCCGCCGAACAACACCGCGATAGTCGACAGGATGCGGATCTTGTCCATGCTGTAGCGGTCTTCCGACGGCAGCTGCATGGTCAAGCCCAGCGCCCGGCCGCGCGGAATGATGGTGACCTTGTGCACGGGATCTGTCTTCGGCATCAGTCTGGCGACCAGTGCATGCCCGGACTCGTGATACGCGGTGTTGCGGCGCTCTTCTTCCGGCATGATCATGGAACGGCGCTCGGCCCCCATCATGATCTTGTCCTTGGCCGATTCGAAATCGTCCATATCGACGAAACGCTTGCCGCGACGCGCGGCGAACAGCGCCGCCTCGTTCACCAGATTGGCGAGGTCGGCGCCGGACATGCCGGGCGTGCCGCGCGCCAGAATGTCGGCTTTCACGTCGGTTGCGACTGGTACCTTGCGCATGTGCACCATCAGGATCTGTTCGCGGCCGCGGATGTCCGGCAGCGGCACCACCACCTGACGGTCGAAACGACCGGGGCGCAGCAAGGCGGAATCCAGCACGTCCGGGCGGTTGGTCGCGGCGATCACGATCACACCGGAGGCGCCTTCGAAACCGTCCATCTCTACCAGCAGCGCGTTCAGCGTCTGCTCGCGCTCGTCGTTGCCGCCGCCCAGGCCTGCGCCGCGCTGGCGACCGACAGCGTCGATCTCGTCGATGAAGATGATGCAGGGAGAGTTCTTCTTGGCCTGCTCGAACATGTCGCGCACTCGAGCCGCGCCGACGCCTACGAACATCTCGACGAAATCGGAACCGGAGATCGAGAAGAACGGCACCTTGGCCTCGCCCGCGATGGCCTTCGCCAGCAGCGTCTTGCCGGTGCCGGGGCTACCCACCATCAGCACGCCGCGCGGGATGCGCCCGCCAAGGTTCTGGAACTTGGATGGATCGCGCAGGAAGTCCACCAGTTCGGACACTTCTTCCTTGGCCTCGTCGCAACCGGCCACGTCCGCGAACGTGACGCGCTCTTTCGCGTCGTCCAGCAAACGCGCCTTGCTCTTGCCGAACGAGAATGCCCCGCCCTTGCCGCCGCCCTGCATCTGGCGCATAAAGAATATCCATACCCCGATCAACAGGATCATCGGAAACCAGGACACGAAGATGTTCATCAGGAAGGATGGCTCTTCTTCGGGCTTGGCTTCGATAGTCACGCCGTTCTTAAGCAGGTCGGACACCATCCACAAGTCGTTCGGCGCATAGCTGGTGATGCGCTTGCCGTCGCTGGTGGTCGCCTTCAGCGTGCGGCCCTCTATGGTCACCTTGGTGATATGCCCCTGCCGGACTTCCTCGAGGAACTGCGAATACTCGAGTTGCGACTGCACAGTCTGCTGCTGGCGGTCGTTGAACTGATTGAAGACCGTCATCAACACCAGAGCGACGACCATCCAGATTGCGATGCTTTTAAACATGTTGTTCAAGATAACTCCTTAACCGGCGCGTCATGCGCTGCCGAACGGACATTAGACTATGTATCGCCCGATTACTCAAGCGGTCCAGTCGCCAATAAATACACTTCGCTGCTGCGGTCGCGGGAGGCCTTGGGCTTGCGCGACACCACTTTCGAAAAGCTGCCGCGCATCTGCTTCAGATACTCTTCGAACCCTGCTCCCTGGAACACCTTGACGAGAAAACTGCCTTCCGGCGTCAGGTGTTCGAGTGCGAACTCCATCGCCAGTTCCGCCAGATGCATCGCACGCGCCCGATCGGCGGACACGATGCCGCTTATATTGGGGGCCATATCCGAAATAACAAGCCCGACCGGCCTGCCCTGCAGCAGCTCCTCGAGCTGTTTCAGCACCGCATCGTCGCGGAAATCGCCCTGGATGAAGTCCACACCGGCGATAGGGTCCAGCGGCAGCAGGTCCAAGCCGACCACCTTGCCGCCGCGCCCGACCTTCTGCGCAGCCACCTGCGACCAGCCGCCGGGGGTCGCCCCCAAGTCCACCACGACCATGCCGGGCTTGAGCAAATGGTCCTTGGCATCGATCTCCAGAAGTTTATAGGCGGCACGCGAGCGATAGCCTTCCTTCTGCGCGAGTTGCACAAAAGGGTCGTTGATATGCTCACGCATCCATTGTTTGCTGGTTTTGGAAGGCTTCATCGTTTAGAATCCGTGCCTTAAATTTGGAGTGTCATCATGTTATCGCTTACCGTCGAACAACGCCTCGCCCTGAAAGGCCGCGCCCACGCCCTGAATCCAACCGTGATGATAGGCAACGCCGGCCTGACCGAGTCTGTGCTGAAAGAGATCGCGGCTACCTTGAAGTCCCACGAACTCATCAAGATCCGCGTCATGGCGGAACGCGAACAACGCGAAGCCATCATGACGGATATCTGCACCCAGCTGAACGCCGCTCCGGTACAACACATCGGCAAGATACTGGTGATCTACCAGCCCAACCCGGAAGCTGGCCAGATCGAACTCAAGAAGATGCCGCGCCACAAAGGCAAGAAACCGCTGACCAAGAAGCAACTGGGTAGCCGTTCGTAGGGGCGCAATTTATTGCGCCCAAAGGGCGTGATGAATCACGCCCCTACCACCCAATCAGACGTACTGTACTTCTACCACTTCGTACTCGCGCACACCGCCCGGCGCCTGCACCTCGGCAACATCGCCGCTGCTCTTGCCGATGAGCGCACGCGCGATCGGCGAACTGATCGAAATCTTGCGCTTCTTGATGTCCGCCTCGTCGTCGCCGACGATCTGATAGGTCACCACGTCACCGTTGTTGACGTCTTCCAGCACCACGGTGGTCCCGAACACACAGCGCCCATCGGGGTTCAGCGTCTTGGGATCGATCACCTGCGCGCTGCCCAGCTTGAACTCCAGCTCGACGATACGGCCTTCGACGAACGACTGACGCTCCTTGGCGGCCTCGTATTCGGCATTTTCGGAAAGGTCGCCCTGCGCACGCGCTTCCGAGATCGCGTTGATCACCGAGGGACGCTCCACCGTCTTCAGGTTATGCAGCTCCTGGCGCAATAGTTCGGCGCCGACGATGGTCAATGGGATCTTGCTCATGCTCAAACTCTCTTGGTCGTTAATCGTGGGCTATGGTTGCGGTAGTCGCTTCGCGTCTTGTCCGAGAACTGACGCTTAGCGACCGGCAACGATACGTTGATGCTGCGTCTGCACATCGTACACCTGCAGATCGGCGAGATGCTGCATGCCGACACAGGCGGCGCGTGCGCCGGCGAGCGTAGTGTAATAGGTCACGCGGCCCTGCAGCGCGGCGTGGCGGATCGAATACGAGTCGCGCATCGCGGAAGGCTTGCTGTCCACGGTGTTGACGATCAGGCTGACTTCGCCGTTCTTGATCATGTCCACGATATGCGGCCGACCTTCGGCTACTTTGTTCACCACGTTCACCGCGACGCCCGCCGCGGCGATCGTAGCCGCAGTACCGCGCGTCGCCAGCACAGTGAAGCCGAGCTCGACCAGCGAGCGAGCGACTTCCACCGCACCCGGCTTGTCCGCTTCGCGCACGCTGATGAACACCTTGCCGTCCTTGGGCAGCTTCACGCTCGCCGCCAACTGCGACTTGACGAAGGCTTCGGCGAAGGTCTCGCCCACGCCCATCACTTCGCCGGTGGATTTCATCTCGGGGCCGAGGATGGTGTCCACGCCAGGGAACTTGATGAACGGGAACACCGCTTCCTTCACCGAGTAATACGGCGGGATGATCTCTTTGGTCACGCCCTGTGAAGCCAGCGACTGGCCGGCCATGCAGCGCGCGGCGATCTTCGCCAACGGCACACCGGTCGCCTTGGACACATAGGGCACGGTGCGCGATGCGCGCGGGTTCACTTCCAGCACGTACACGGTTTCACCCTGGATCGCGAACTGCACGTTCATCAGGCCGACCACATTGAGTTCCTTGGCCATCGCGACGGTCTGGCGGCGCAACTCGTCCTGCATCGCGGCGGACAGCGAGTACGGCGGCAGCGAACAGGCCGAGTCACCGGAGTGCACGCCGGCCTGTTCGATGTGTTCCATGATGCCGCCGATGATGACTTGCTTGCCGTCGGACACCGCATCCACATCGACTTCGATCGCGTCGTTCAGGAAGCGGTCGAGCAGGATGGGCATGCGTTCCGGGTAGGTCTTGGATAATTCTTCGGCCTCGCGCATGTAGCGTTCCAGGTCCGGCTGCGCATGGATGATCTCCATGCCGCGACCGCCCAGCACGTTGGAAGGACGCATCACCAGCGGGTAACCGATCTCGCCGGCACCGGCGACCGCCTCGGCCACATGGCTCGCAGTGCGGTTGGGCGGCTGCTTCAGGTCCAGCTTGCGCAGCATGGTCTGAAAGCGCGCGCGGTCTTCCGCCATGTCTATCATGTCCACCGAGGTACCGATGATGGGCACGCCGTTCTTCTGCAGCCCGTGCGCCAGCTTCAGCGGCGTCTGGCCGCCGTATTGCACGATCACGCCGACCGGTTTCTCGACGGCGACCACTTCCAGCACGTCTTCCAGCGTCAGCGGCTCGAAGTACAGACGGTCGGATGTGTCGTAGTCGGTGGATACGGTCTCGGGGTTGCAGTTGACCATGATGGTCTCGTAGCCGTCCTCGCGCATCGCCAGCGCGGCATGCACGCAGCAATAGTCGAACTCGATGCCCTGGCCGATGCGGTTAGGCCCGCCGCCCAGCACCATGATCTTCTTGTTGTTGGTCGGCTGCGATTCGCACTCTTCCTCGTAGGTCGAGTACATGTAGGCGGTGTTGGTCGAGAACTCGGCTGCGCAGGTGTCGACGCGCTTGAACACCGGGCGCACATTCAGCGCATGGCGATAAGCCCGCACCGCCGCATCGTCGGTATCCAGCAACACGGCCAGACGCGCATCGGCGAAACCGCTGCGCTTGAGCACGCGCAGGTGGTCGGCATCCAGACTTTCCAGCGTGCGGTCAGCCAAACCCTGCTCCTGACGGATGATGTCGGCGATCTGCACCAGGAACCAGGGATCGATCTTGCTGACGTTGAAGACTTCTTCGACGCTCATGCCGAGACGGAAGGCGTCGCCCACCGCCCAGATACGATCGGGGCCAGGATTGCCCATTTCGGACACAATCGCTTCGCGGTCCGTGTACTTGCTGTCCAGCCCGTTCACGCCGACTTCCAAACCGCGCAGCGCTTTCTGGAACGACTCCTGGAAGGTGCGACCGATGGCCATCACCTCGCCCACCGACTTCATCTGCGTGGTCAGGCGATCGTTGGCCTGCGGAAATTTCTCGAACGCGAAACGCGGGATCTTGGTGACCACGTAATCGATGGTCGGCTCAAACGAAGCCGGGGTCGCGCCGCCAGTGATGTCGTTCTTCAGCTCGTCCAGCGTGTAGCCGACGGCCAGCTTGGCCGCGACTTTGGCAATCGGGAAGCCGGTCGCCTTGGAAGCCAAAGCGGACGAACGCGACACGCGCGGGTTCATCTCGATGACCACCATGCGCCCGTCGTCCGGGTTGATGGAGAACTGCACGTTGGAACCGCCGGTCTCCACGCCGATCTCGCGCAGCACGGCCAGCGAGGCATCGCGCAGGATCTGGTATTCCTTGTCGGTCAGCGTCTGCGCCGGTGCGACGGTGATCGAGTCGCCGGTATGCACGCCCATCGGGTCGAGGTTCTCGATGGAACAGATGATGATGCAGTTGTCGTTGCGGTCGCGCACGACTTCCATCTCGTACTCTTTCCAGCCGAGCAGCGATTCTTCGATCAGCAGCTCCTTGGTCGGCGAAGCTTCCAGACCGCGTTCGCAAATTTCCATGAACTCTTCGCGGTTGTAGGCGATGCCGCCGCCGGAACCGCCCATCGTGAACGACGGACGGATGATGGTCGGATAACCCATGGCCTGCTGCACTTGCAGCGCTTCTTCCATGCTGTGCGCGATCGCGGAACGCGCCGAAGCCAGGCCGATACGGGTCATCGCCTGCTTGAACTTCTCGCGGTCTTCCGCCATGTCGATGGCTTCGCGCGACGCGCCTATCATCTCGACGTTGTATTTTTCCAGCACACCGTGCTTGGCGAGATCGAGCGCGCAGTTCAGCGCGGTCTGTCCGCCCATGGTTGGCAGGATCGCGTCGGGGCGCTCCTTGGCGATGATCTTCTCGACCATCTTCCAGGTGATAGGCTCGATGTAGGTCGCATCCGCCATGTTCGGGTCGGTCATGATCGTGGCCGGGTTCGAATTCACCAGAATGACGCGATAGCCCTCCTCGCGCAGCGCCTTGCAGGCCTGAGCACCGGAATAGTCGAACTCGCACGCCTGCCCGATGACGATGGGGCCGGCGCCGATGATGAGTATGGATTTAATGTCTGTGCGTTTTGGCATATTTGAAGCTGGTAGCTGGTAGCTGGTAGCTGGTAGCTATTTTGTCGCGCCCTGCGGGCGCGGGTTTAGCTACAAGCTACAAGCTACGGGCTACGAGCCCTTTCTCATCAAATCAATAAATTTGTCGAACAAAACATCCACGTCGTGCGGACCGGGACTCGCTTCGGGATGGCCCTGGAAACAGAACGCAGGCTTGTCGGTCAACTCGAAGCCTTGCAGCGTGCCATCGAACAGCGAGACGTGAGTCACGCGCGCATTGGCCGGCAGCGTTGCCGTGTCCACCGCGAAACCGTGGTTCTGGCTGGTGATCATCACGCGCTTGCTCTGCATGTCCTGCACCGGATGATTCGCGCCGCGATGGCCGAACTTCATCTTCACCGTCTTCGCACCCACCGCCAGACCCATGATCTGATGGCCGAGACAGATGCCGTACAGCGGGATACCCGCGTCGAGGAATTTCTGTGTCGCCGCGATCGCGTAATCGCAAGGCTCCGGATCGCCGGGGCCGTTGGACAGGAACACGCCGTCCGGATTCATCGCCAGCACGTCGGCGGCGGCAGTCTTCGCCGGCACCACGGTGATGCGGCAGCCGCGCTCGGCCAGCATGCGCAGGATATTGCGCTTCACGCCGAAGTCGTAAGCGACCACATGGAACTTCGGATCGGCGATATCGCGATAGCCCTCGCCCAGCTTCCACTCGCGCTGCTTCCATTCGTAGGGCTTGTCGCAGCTGACCACTTGCGCCAGATCCATACCCGCCAGTCCGGCAAAGCCGCGCGCCGCCGCCAGCGCGGCTTCGACATCGTCGCCGGTGGCGATGCAGCCGCTCTGCGCGCCCTTGCTGCGCAAGATGCGCGTCAGCTTGCGGGTGTCGATCCCAGCGATGGCGACCACGTTGTTGGCCTTGAGGTATTCGGGCAGGGATTGCGTGCTGCGGAAATTGCTGACCGTCATCGACAGGTCGCGAATGATCAGGCCGCTGGCGAATACCTGACGCGACTCGACGTCTTCAGGATTGCAACCGACGTTGCCGATATGCGGATAGGTCAGCGTGACGATCTGCTTGCAGTAGGATGGATCGGTGAGGATCTCCTGATAACCTGTCATCGAGGTGTTGAACACGACCTCGCCGACGCTGCTGCCGGACGCTCCGATGGCAACGCCTCGAAACACCGTCCCATCGGCTAATACAAGAATGGCTGGGTTCGTTTGCGGCACCGGAATACTCCCAAAATCAGATAACTGCACAGTTGACATAAAGAAGCGGGAGGAACCATGGTTCTCCCGCTCTTTGTTGCCGCGCATTATAGCCGACTGGCGAAGTGGCATCAATGCGCACCTTAAAACTCTCGCAAATCGGGGTTGCGGGCAACCATACCCCCCCCGTTCGGGTAATTGGCGTCCCGCCATCCGCTGCTAGACTGCCGCGTCCTTTTCGAACTTAAGCTCAACCATGAAACACAGCTACGACGTAGAAGAAATCGATTTCGACGAACTGGTGGTCGCCCGTTCGCATGAAGTGCCGGTGCTGCTGGACATCGGCGCCGAGTGGTGCAGCCCTTGCCGGGTGCTGGGCCCGATGCTGGAAAGACTGTCCGATGAATACGCCGGCAAGTTCGTGCTGGCCAAGGTCGATGCCGACGAAAACATGAAGATCGCCGGCCGCCACAAGGTCAAGGGCTTCCCGACCGTGATCGCCTACAGCCGCGGACAGGAGATCGACCGCTTCCACAGCGCCCAGCCGCTGCACTTTTTGCGCAGCTTCATCGACAAGCTGGTCGCGCAGCACGCCGCGCAGTAAGTATCCTTACTTCTTGAGCTTCATGAATGCAGCGGCCAATGCGCCCTGCGCTTCCGGCTGTGCCGGACGCTGCTGCTCGCGAGGCCTGCCGCCCTGAGGACGCGCATCGCGCTGCGCGGTCGCGCCAGCCGGCTTCGCGCCGCCCTGCGGCGCCTTGTCTTCCAGGCGCATCGTCAGCGCGATGCGTTTGCGCTTCTCGTCCACTTCCAGCACTTTCACTTTCACCACCTGCCCGGCCTTGACCACGCTGTGCGGGTCTTTGACGAAGGTGTTCGACAGTGCGGAGATGTGCACCAGTCCATCCTGATGCACGCCGATGTCCACGAACGCGCCGAATGCGGCGACGTTGGTGACTACGCCTTCGAGGATCATGTCCGGTTTCAGGTCGGACAGTTCTTCGACGCCTTCGCGGAAGCTCGCGGTCTTGAATTCGGGGCGCGGGTCGCGGCCCGGCTTGTCGAGTTCTTTGAGGATGTCGGTGATGGTCGGGATGCCGAACTGCTCGTCCATGTACTTCGCCGGATTCAGCGATTTCAGCAGCGCGCCGTTACCGATCACGGCCTTGATGTCCTGCTTGATGTCCGCGAGGATGCGCTGCACCAGCGGATAGGATTCGGGGTGCACCGCCGAGGCATCGAGCGGATCGTCCGCGCCCATGATGCGCAAGAAGCCCGCCGCCTGCTCGAAGGTCTTGTCGCCCAGACGCGGCACTTCGCGCAGTTGCTTGCGCGAGGTGAAGCGGCCCTTCAGGTCGCGATAGCTGACGATGGCCTGCGCGACGCTGGCGCTCAAACCGGAAACGCGCGCCAGCAAGGGCGCGGAAGCGGTGTTCACATCTACGCCGACCGCGTTCACGCAATCCTCGACCACCGCATCCAGCGAACGCGCCAACTGCGTCTGACTGACGTCGTGCTGGTACTGGCCGACGCCGATGGATTTCGGATCGATCTTCACCAGTTCGGCCAGCGGGTCTTGCAAGCGACGTGCGATGGACACCGCACCGCGCAGGCTGACGTCCATGTCGGGTAGCTCGCGCGACGCGAATTCTGACGCGGAATACACCGACGCGCCCGCCTCGGACACGACGATGCTGGTCAGTTTCAAGTCGGGATGGCGCTTGATGAGATCGCCCGCCAGTTTATCGGTCTCGCGCGACGCGGTGCCGTTGCCGATGGCGATCAGCGCGACCTTGTGTTTCTCGGCGAGCTTCGCCAGCACGTGCAGCGAACCCTCCCAGTCGTTGCGCGGCTGGTGCGGATAGATCACTGCGGTATCGACCACCTTGCCGGTCTCGTCCACCACCGCGACCTTGACGCCGGTGCGCACGCCGGGGTCGAGCCCCATGGTCGCGCGCGGACCGGCGGGCGCGGCCAGCAGCAGGGCTTTCAAGTTGCGCGCGAACACGTTGATCGCCTCGGTCTCCGCATTGGCGCGCAGCGCGCCCATCAGCTCGGACTCCAGATGCATGAAGGACTTGATGCGCCAGGTCCAGCGCACCGTGTCAGCAAGCCATTTGTCGGCGGGGCGGCTCTGCTGCGAGATGCCGACGCGGTTCGCGATGCGCAGTTCGCAAGGATTCAGCGGCGCATTCCACGCCGGCTTTTCCTCCTCGCTGTCCAGACGCAATTGCACGTTCAGCAACTCCTCGCGGCGACCACGAAAAACCGCCAGCGCTCGGTGCGACGGGATCGTGTTGATCGACTCGGAGTAGTCGAAGTAGTCGGCGTATTTCTCCGCCGCCGCTTCCTTGCCCTCAACCACCTTGGATTCGACCACGCCGTGATCTTGCAAGTATTCGCGCAGACTTTGCAGCAGCGTCGCGTCCTCTGCGAAGCGCTCCATCAATATCTGGCGCGCGCCGTCCAGCGCCGCCTTCGCATCCGGCACGCCAGGATTGGCGTCGCCCAAGTCGTTGGTGAACGCCTCCTTCAGGTACTTCGCGGCTTCCTCTTCCGGGTTGAGCAAAGGATTCGCCAGCAGAGCGTCCGCCAGCGGCTCCAGCCCCGCCTCCAGAGCGACCTGCGCCTTGGTGCGGCGCTTCGGCTTGTACGGCAGATACAGGTCTTCGAGCTTGGTCTTGTCCTCGGCGTGCATCACCGCATCCAGCAGCTCCGGCGTCATCTTGCCCTGCTCGGTAATGGACGCAACGATGGCCGCGCGGCGGTCTTCCAGTTCGCGCAGGTAGCGCAAGCGATCTTCCAGCATGCGCAGCTGGATGTCGTCCAGCCCACCGGTCGCTTCCTTGCGGTAACGCGCGATGAAGGGCACGGTCGCGCCCTCGTCCAGCATCTCGATGGCGGCGGCGATCTGCGCGGGTTTGGCCGCGACCTCGGCGGCGAGTCGTTGTTCTATCGATGGCAGCATGATTCCGAATCTGTACGAGGCATTCCGCCGAAAGCGGGACGCCGGGTGAATTACAAAGGGCGCGCATTATGCCGCAATTCGATTGCGGCCGGCACCATCCGAAACGGGGAACTAAGGCATAATCTTCACCGTTTTCCAATTCACCGACCGGAGCACCCGCACCATGCTGGAATACATCTTTTTCGACGCAGGACTGCGCGACCGGTTCGTCGCCTACGCCGACAGCCTTGGACTGACCTGCGAGTTGCGCGACGACCCTCTGGGGCTGGTGGTCGCGCTCGACGAGGGGGCGCTGAACGACGAGCTGGAAGACAGCCTCGAAGAGCGCTACGGACAATTGGAAGACGAACAGGCCGACCTGCTTGCGCAGGAAGACGGTGGGCTCAAGCAGCTGGCGGGATTTCGCGTCAACCTGCCGGGCGGACAGAGCTGCCAGGTGCCGCTGACGCCGGAGATGGCGAACCGCCTGATGGCCAGCTTCAGTCTCGAAGAAATACAGACGCTGCTCGACACCGTCGCGCGCAGCGTACTCGATCCACATCATCACCTGTGCGAGATCATGCACGCGGAAACGACGAGGAAATAAGAAGCAAAAGTACGCGTCACCGCCCTCGGTTGCAAAGGCAGCATCACCGGCGCGCGGCGCACCACCTGCTACCTGGCGGACGACGACATCCCTCGACCTGCGTGCGCAGGGACTACGCCTGCTGCATCGCCCGATGAAATTATTTGTCGTGCCTCTGGAAACCGGACGCGAAGCGGATACGATGCAGAAAATACAGCGGGCCCGCCAGAACATTCGGGCCGCAGATGCTAAAACGCGGACAAGTGCTGAAGATTTAGCGCCTGTATGGAACGGACGTCATCCGCGCTCAGCGCCTGGACGCCAATCGCCACAACGAGGTGACTTCCGCCGCGCGCGCCGCATGCAACGGATCGCTATCGTCCGCCACCTTGGGATGATGGGGCTTAGTCTCCAACCTTCCCGCGACGCGCAACCCGGCCGCATCTATCCATCCGAGCAATTCTTCGCGGCTGCGCAACCCCAGATGCTCGGCAAGATCGGACAGCACCAGCCAACCCTCGCCGCGGGGCGCAAGATGCGCAGACAGGCCGCTCAGAAAGCCGCGCAGCATGCGGCTGTCCGGGTCGAATATCGCGTATTCGATAGGAGAACTGGGGCGCGCCGGCACCCAGGGAGGATTGCAGACAATCAGCGGCGCACGCCCCTCCGGGAACAGGTCGGCCTGCACCACCTCGGCCTGCCCGTGCAATCCCAACCGCAACAGGTTCTCACGCGCACAGGCTAGCGCACGCGGGTCCTGATCGGTCGCGACGATGCGTTTGACGCCGCGCCGCGCGAGCACCGCCGCAAGCACACCGGTGCCGGTGCCGATATCGAACGCCAGTTCGGTCGATGGCAGCGGCGCTTCGTTCACCAGTTGCACGTATTCGCCGCGCAGCGGGGAGAACACGCCGTAATACGGATGGATGCGCGCGTCCAGGGTCGGGATCTCGACACCCTTCTTGCGCCATTCGTGCGCGCCGATCAACCCTTGCAACTCGCGTAGCGAGACCATCGAAGGCAGGCCGTCCGGCTCGCCCCAGGCTTCGATGCAAGCCTGACGCACATCCGGCGCGCGCCGCAGCGGAATCGAATAATCGCCGTCCAGCGGTAACAGCAGCATCGCGAGTACCCGCGCGCGCTGCGACTGCGCCTGACGATGCAAATGGAAGGCCTCGGTCGGCTGAGCGGAAACCACTTCGACTTTGCTCGGGACAGGCTTGCGCGGTTTGCGCTCGGTGCGCCGAGCAAGCGCCGTCAGCAACTGGCGCGCATTCTGGAAGTCGCCGCGCCACAACAGCGCGGTGCCCTCGCACGCCAGCCGGTAAGCGGCATCCGCCTTCGTCGTGTCGTCGGCGACGATCACGCGTTTCGGCGGCGGGGAACCGCTCTCCGCACGCCAGCGCGCGGAAAAGTGTTCGCCCACCTCGTCCCACTCGATGCGTGGATGTTCACTCATCGCGAAACACCGCTGTCGAATATGTCATGCGCATTCGTGGCCCCCTGTCTGTTATTGTCGGCGCGCCTCGCGCCAGTCCATCTGCTGCCTTCGGTCCAGGAACGTCCACGCCACGATGCGGCTCTTCTTCTGTCCCTGCGCCATCTCTATCGTATGGACCTCCAGCACACCCGATTTCTTCAGCGCACGATAGACACCGGGGAGGCTGGCCGATTTCGAGACCAGCGAGGTATACCATAGACAATGGGCGGCATGTCCGGCGCTGTCTGCCACCATGCGTCCGATGAAGGCCTCTTCGCCGCCTTCGCAATACAGCTCGCCCTCCTGACCGCCGAAGTTCAACACCGGCCGCTTCCCGCACCATTCCCGCTTGCCGAGGTTGCGCCATTTGCGCTGAGTTCCCGCCTTCGCCTCCTCCGGCGACGCGTGGAACGGCGGATTGCACATCGTCAGATCGAACGATTCGTCCGGACTCATCACTCCGCTGAAGATCGCCTGACGAGATGTCTGCAGGCGCAACTCGATATCGCCGCCCAGACCGTTCGCATCGACTATGCGCTGCGCATTCGCGAGCGCGGCCTTGTCGATATCGCTGCCGACGAAACGCCAGCCGTACGATCGCTGGCCGATCAGCGGATAGATGCAGTTGGCCCCGACGCCGACATCGAGCACCCGCACCGACGGTCCGCACGGAACCCCTCCCCCGTCCGCCAGCAGGTCGGCCAGGTAGTGGAGATAGTCCGCCCTGCCGGGGATGGGCGGACAAAGATACTGCGCCGGGATATCCCAGCCTTCGATGCCGTAATCCAGCTTCAGCAACGCGCAGTTCAGCGCCCTGACGGCTGACGGGTTCGCGAAGTCGATGGAGTCGTCGCCGTATGCGTTCTTCGCAACGAAGGCCCCCAACTCCAGGCTGCATGCGACGAGCCATCCGAAGTCGTAACGACCGCGATGCGGATTGCGCGGATGCAAACCGCTTTTCTCGACGGGTAAGCTTATGTCTTGTTGTCTGGATTTCATCGCTACGGTCATATGACATTGCTTTATAGTCAGGCTAACACATAGCCACAGGCAGTTCCGGCGCAAAATAAAAAACCCGCCTGAGCGGGTTTTTATCGAACATGGAACATGTCTGAATTACTTCAGCTTGGTTTCCTTGTACATCACATGCTTGCGAGCAACCGGGTCGAACTTTTTCATTTCAAGCTTTTCCGGAGTGGTCTTCTTGTTCTTGTCCGTAGTGTAGAAGTGGCCGGTACCGGCACTGGACTCGAGTTTGATTTTTTCACGCATTTGCTAGCTCCTTAAACGTTTTCGCCACGAGCGCGCATTTCGAACAACACGGCCTCGATGCCGTTCTTGTCGATGGTGCGCAGCGCAGCATTGGTCAGACGCAGACTGACCCAGCGATTTTCGCTCTCAACCCAGAAACGGCGACGTTGCAGGTTAGGCAAAAAACGACGCTTGGTCTTGTTGTTCGCATGGGAAACATTGTTCCCAACCATCGGGCCTTTGCCCGTCACTTGACATACACGTGCCATGGTTTTACTCCAACCGATTTTCAAAAGAGCGCGGATTCTACCGAAGGAATCAGGAATATACAACCTGTATTTTGACTTTCGCTGCAAACTACGCCGAGTTTGTCCTTCGGATTTATCGGCGCACGATATCCCAGGATCAATCCGCTTGCGCGTAGAGCTTCTAACGATATGAACGGGCGACTATCACCCCGCCAGTAGCGCGTCGGGAAGCACTTTAAACGCCGCCGGCAACAGCCGTGCTCGTCCCTCTATTCCCACACGAATGCCGAAATCGAATGCAAGATCAATCCTGCGCCATAGCTCTCAAGCTGAGCTGGTCAGCCGACAACTGGCGAATAAACCGGCCTCTGGATGAGCCATCGCGTCCCACTTAAAGAAGGGTCTGAGGAAGAATACCCGATTGAGCCGGGTCCCTGCACGCTAAACCCCGCCTGCTGCCAAGCAAAGCGCCCCGCCGTTAGCGGAAGGGCGTTGTTGTGAACTCTGCGGAAGTGCAAAAACAAAAAACCCCCACCATTTCTGGAGGGGGTTGATTGCTTGTAAGGAGTCTGACGATGACCTACTTTCACATGGGTAAT
>JAUXOL010000009.1 GCA_030682375.1 Gallionella sp.
GGAATCGGTCATGTCGCCGTAGTGCAGGATGAAGTTGCGCTTGCTGACATGCGGATCCTGATACAGGTGGTCGATGCGGTCGGTGTTGAACAGCGAGGCGCGACGCTTGATGCCGTGCACGACGTAGCCCTTCTTCAACAAAAACTCGGCCAGATAGGCCCCGTCCTGACCGGTCACCCCAGTGATCAATGCGACTTTCTGCTGCATGGTGAAATCTCCCTGATTTAACTATCTGCCGTAATGGTCTTCGTATCGCTGAATATCGTCTTCGCCGAGATAATCGCCAACCTGGATTTCGACGATATGCAAGGGTTCGCTCCCGCAATTCTCCAGCCTGTGCTTCGCACCTATTGGGATATACGTGCTCTGGTTTTTGTGCACCGTAAACACCTCGTCACCATTGGTGACTGTCGCGATCCCCGACACCACCACCCAGTGCTCCGAACGCTGGCGATGGCTCTGCAGGCTCAGCCGCGCGCCTGGCGCGACTTCGATACGCTTGAGTTTGAATCCTTCCGGGTCTTCTTCGAGCACGGTATAACTGCCCCAGGGGCGGTTCACCTTGACGTGATAGATATGCTCGGTCGCGCCCTTTTCCTGCAACTGGTCAACCACTTCGCGCACACGCTGGGTCTGGTCGCTCTTCGAAATCAGCACCGCATCGGCGGTCTCGACCACGCACAGGTCTTCCACCCCGATCGCTGCAACCAGACGCTTCTCGGCACGGATCAGGCTGTTCTTGCAATCGACCGCTATGACGTTGCCCTGCAAGGCATTGCCGTTCTCATCCTTGTCCGCGATTTCGTGCACCGCCTGCCAGCTGCCGACATCGTTCCAGCCGATATCGCAGGGAATCAGCGAAACACGGTCCGATCTTTCCAGCACGCCGTAATCGATGGAGATAGCCGGCATCGAGGGGAAATACTTTTCCACTGCCTGCTGAAATGCCATCCCGGCACGGCTCTCCGCAAGAATCTCTTCCACCACTTTGTGCACGGCCGGCAGATAACGCTGGATCTCGGCAAGTATCACCGATGCGCGCCAGACGAACATGCCGGAGTTCCAGAAGTAATCGCCCGAGGCAAGGAAACCCTCGGCGGTCGCGAGGTCCGGCTTCTCGGTGAAACGCTCCACGTCATAGACGAGTTCGTCACTTCCCGGTTGCGCCTTGATATAACCGAAGCCGGTGTCCGGACGGGTGGGCTGGATGCCGAAAGTCAGCAGCTTGCCGCCCTGCGCCGCCTTGATGGCCGTATCCAGATGCTCGCGGAAGCGCACTTCGTCCTTGATGATGTGATCGGCCGGCAGCACGACCATGACCGGGTCCGCGCCATCGCGCGTGAGCCAGGCTGCAGCCAAGGCGATCGCCGGCGCCGTGTTGCGGCCGATGGGCTCGAACAGCGATTGATAGGGCAGCAGCGCATGGTACGCCTCGCCCTTGGCATGCGTCTCCTGAGTGACGATCAAGATGCTTGCAGCATCGACCGTCGGCGACAGCCGGTTGATCGTGGTCTGCAACAGCGAAGCGTTGCCCTCGAGCGACAGGAACTGCTTGGGCAGATGCTGCCGCGACAGCGGCCACAAACGACTGCCGCTGCCGCCGGCGAGGATAACCGCATAGACATCATTCATGAATATTCTCCATTGATCCGCGTTGTCCGACCTCGCGCCGCAATTCCTCGATCTCCGCGCGCAGCCGTTCGTATTCCCGCACCTTGATTTGCAGGAATTCCACCGTCATGCGCGCTTTTTGCTCGACGCCCTGCGGCGTCAGCAAATAGGCATAGGCCAGTTTGTTGTCGCTGTTGCGGAAATTGTTAACCTTCAGGCAGCCCTTCTCGATCAGGGCGTTCAGACAGAAATTGACCTTGCCGAGACTGACGCCCAGGCGTTTCGCCAGATCTCTCTGCGAAAGGCCCGGATTGTCTTCCAGTGTCTTGAGTAAACCGTAGCTGGTGTGGTCGTCGTTCATGGGTGCGTTCATTTGATGAACAGCACGCATTTAAGCAGCCCGACACCGGAGATGTCAAGCCGCAAACGCTCAGTGCAAAGCCCGATTGACGCTGACGACGTCTTCCTCGCCCAGCGAACCGACTGCTGCCTTCAGACGTAGCTGGCTAACGAGGTAGCTGTACTCGGCCTGGAACAGATCGCGGCGAGTGGCATACAACTGCTGCTGGGCGTTCAGCACATCGAGATTGGTGCGGACACCGACCTCCTGACCGAGCTTGCTCGCCTCCAGCACGCTCTTGCTGGAGGTCAATGCCTGCTGCAGCGCCTTGACTTGGGCGATACCGCTGACCACACCCAGATAGGCCTGACGTGTCTGGGTCGCGACGCTCCGGCGCACGTTCTCCAATTCTTCCCTGGCCCGGTCGCGATTCGCCTCGGCTTCGCGCCAACGCGAATTGACCGCACCGCCCTGGAACAGCGGCATGCTCATCTGCACGCCGACGCTCTTGCCGGTGACCTCGCTGCCAACGCCAAAGTTACCGCCGCCGGAATTGTTCTTCGAATAGTTCGCCACCAGATCCACGGTCGGGTAATGTCCGCCGCGATTGCGCGCCACTTCCTTCTCGGCGATCTCGGCCACCGCCTTGGCAGCGACCAGCTGGGGATTGTTCAGCTGCGCGTCGCTCACCCATTGCTCCATGTCGGCGGGCTGCGGCCGCTCCAACTTGAAGCTCCTGCCCAGAGATTGGATACCTTTCGGCATCTCGTTGACCAATTGCTGCAAGGTCCGGCGCTTGATTTCCAGATTGTTCCGAGCCGCGATCTCCTGCGCGACCGTCAGGTCGTAGCGCGCCTGCGCCTCGTGGGTGTCGGTGATGGTGGCGCTGCCGACCTCGAAGTTGCGCTTGGCCTGTTCCAGTTGTTCGGTGATCGCGGTCTTCTGTGCCCTAGCCAGTTGCACGCTATCCTGCGCGATCAGCACGTCGAAATAAGCCTGTGCGACGCGCAGGATCAGGTCCTGCTCGGCCAGCCTGAACTGCGCCTCGGCCTGCGCGACCTGCAATTCGGCCTCGGTGTAAGCCAGCCAGTTCTGCTGGCGGAACAACGGCTGTGTCAGGTTAACGCTGTAACCGTGAGAGTTATAGCGCTGGTTGCCTGCCGGAAAAGCCGTTGGCCCCAGATAGCGGATGTTCTGGTCGTTGAACGTGCTGTTCGCGCTGAGGTTGACGCTGGGCAACAGCTGCGAGCGCCCCTGCGGCAGCTTCTCCTGACCCGCCTGCAAGGTGGCGCGCGCAGCCGCGAACACCGGGTCGTTCGCTTGCGCGGCGCGAAAGGTCTCCAGCAGGTCGGCGGCCTGAGCCAAACCACTGCTGCCAAGCATCGCTGCCAAAATGTAAGCGTTCAGTTTCATCCGTTATGCGCAACCAATATATTAGAATATGCTAATACTACAGCCTCGGCCCACGACATGCAATCCCGCGGCTCAGAACACGAAGCGCTTCGGCTGCGCGGCATTCTGCAGCGGCGCAACATAAGTCTCCATGATGTTCACCGTCTCGAAAATATCGCGGGCAACGCGAGTGACCAGCTTGGCCTCCATCACCGGCGCATCGCCAACGATCGCGAACAAGCGGCCACCGACGTTCAGGCTGTCGCGAAACGCCTCGGGCAATACCGGCGTGGAGCCGGTCAGCACGATCGCATCATATGTCTCTTTGCCCCAGCCGGTCGCCGCATCGCCCACTTCGAGCGTGATGTTGTCACGTTGCTGCCCGGCCAGATTCTGCTTCGCCAGCGTGCTCAATTCCGGCACGATCTCGACCGACGTTACATGCCCGGCCAGCGCAGACAACAGCGCCGTCAAATAACCGCTGCCGGTACCTACTTCCAGAACCTTGTCGCTGCGGGCAAGGTGCAGTTCCTGCACCACGCGCGCTTCCAGCTTCGGCTGCCACATGCTGGCATCATGGCCCAGCGGTATCTCCATGTCGGCGAACGCCAATTCCTTCATGCCCGTCGGCACGAACTGTTCGCGCCGAACATGCTTGAGCAATTCCAAGATGCGCCCCTCGAGCACTTCGCATGGGCGTATCTGCTGCTCGATCATGTTGAAGCGCGCCTGTTCCATGTTCTGCATCTCCCTCTCCATTACCTTATATATGTCTTGTTGTTTCGACGGTGGTCTGCGCCGCAGTATAGCAACAGCCCCCGATGTGGCATAGTAACTTGCTTTTCCCCCTCCTTTCCAGTACCTTGCGCGCTTCGCTAGGGGTCTGCCTCGGGGTCGCAAGACCAGGGCAGTGAGATACACCCTTTGAACCTGTACGGGTCATGCCGTCGTAGGGAAGCATCCATCCGGTGCTTCCTGTCATTTTTGGAGCACCACATGAACGCCAATTCCCCCTTCCTCGCCCAAACCGCGCATGTCGACGAGGCCGCGATCAAGCCGCTGCCGAATTCCCGCAAGGTCTATGTCCAGGGCTCGCGCCCGGACATCCGCGTGCCGATGCGCGAAATCACCCAGACTTCGACCCACACCAGCGGCGGCGAAGAAACGAACCCGCCAATCTACGTCTACGACTGCTCCGGCCCCTATACCGACCCGGCGGCGAAGATCGACATCCGTTCCGGCCTGGAAGAGCTGCGCGCGCCGTGGATCGCCGAACGCGACGACACCGAGGCGCTGCCGCGCCTGACTTCCGAATACGGCCAGCAACGCCTGAACGACCCGGCGTTGGCCGAGATGCGCTTCAACCTGCAACACACGCCGCGCCGTGCCAAGCCCGGCAAGAACGTGACCCAGATGCACTACGCGCGTCAGGGCATCATCACGCCGGAGATGGAATACATCGCAATCCGCGAGAATCAGCGCCGCGATGGTCTTTCCGGGATGATGCTGCAACAGCATCCGGGCGAGAACTTCGGCAAGGCAATGCCGAAGGAGATCACGCCCGAGTTCGTGCGCAGCGAAGTCGCCGCCGGACGCGCCGTCATCACCACCAACATCAACCACCCGGAATGCGAGCCGATGATCATCGGCCGCAACTTCCTGGTGAAGATCAACGCCAATATCGGCAACTCGGCGCTCGGTTCCAGCATCCAGGAAGAAGTGGAGAAAATGACCTGGGCCATCCGCTGGGGCGGCGACACGGTGATGGATTTGAGCACCGGCAAGAACATCCACGAGACGCGCGAGTGGATCATCCGCAACTCGCCCGTGCCCATCGGCACCGTGCCTATCTATCAGGCGCTGGAGAAGGTGAACGGCAAGGCCGAAGACCTGACCTGGGAGATATTCAGGGACACCCTGATCGAGCAGGCCGAACAGGGCGTGGACTACTTCACCATCCACGCCGGCGTGCTGCTGCGCTACGTGCCGATGACCGCGAAGCGCATGACCGGCATCGTCTCGCGCGGAGGTTCCATCATGGCGAAGTGGTGTCTGGCGCACCACAAGGAAAATTTTCTCTACACGCACTTCGAAGACATCTGCGAGATCATGAAGGCCTACGACGTGACCTTCTCGCTAGGCGACGGTCTGCGTCCCGGCTCGATCCACGACGCCAACGACGAGGCGCAACTGGGCGAGTTGAAGACACTGGGCGAACTGACGCAGATCGCCTGGAAGCACGACGTGCAAGTGATGATCGAAGGTCCCGGCCATGTGCCCATGCACATGATCAAGGAGAACATGGACCTGCAACTGAAGTGGTGCCACGAAGCGCCGTTCTACACGCTCGGACCCCTGACGCAGGACATCGCCCCCGGCTACGACCACATCACCAGCGCCATCGGTGCGGCGATGATAGGCTGGTTCGGCACCGCGATGCTGTGCTACGTCACGCCCAAGGAACACCTAGGCCTGCCCAACAAGGCCGACGTGAAGGAAGGCATCATCACCTACAAGATCGCCGCCCACGCCGCCGACCTCGCCAAAGGCCACCCCGGCGCGCAGGTGCGCGACAACGCGATGAGCAAAGCGCGCTTCGAGTTCCGCTGGGAAGACCAGTTCAACCTCGGCCTCGATCCGGACCGTGCCCGCGAATTCCACGACGAGACCCTGCCCAAGGATTCCGCCAAAGTCGCCCACTTCTGCTCCATGTGTGGCCCGCAGTTCTGCTCGATGAAAATCAGCCAGGATGTGCGCGACTTCGCCGCGGCGCAAGGAGTGGACGAACAGGCAGCGCTGGAAAAAGGCATGGAAGTGAAATCGGTGGAGTTTGTGAAGCAGGGCGCGCAGGTTTATCACAAAGCATAGTACCAAGCTGCGTCTACCAAACAAATCTCAAGGGGATATAAATGGATGGCCTCTATGACTTGCTGAATCGCCAGATTCAAACATCCAACATTGGGCGAGATGGTTTTTTTGACATCCAAAATAATTACTTATCCCCCGGTTTTTGGACCGCGTATATTGCTAGAGCACGTGCACGTAATCTAACTTTAGAAAACCTTGCGATCCCCAATGGCACTTTAGGGTATGCCAAAGCTATTGCAATTGAGCGAGCACTTGGACAAGCAGACACTTATCTCCACGAAAGAATTCGTGCAGGCGCCAATTACAGCCCCTTGGTTTTACTTGAAAGTCGAGAAGAAACCGATGGTGCTACAGGTGAAATCAATCAATGTATACGCGGGCTATTTGATGAGCCGCAGTATGAAGAATTCGTTTCCAGTATTTGCGAGCTAGTAGGAGATTTACTCGACAACGTATGGGCACACGGTAAGTCCACCGGGTTCTCCATGGCACAGAAATGGCGCGATCCACCCGATGGCTTTCTTTTTGAGTTTGCCGTTGCCGACTGTGGTTATGGCTTCTTACGCGAGCTACAGCGCGTTGGAATGCACATTGCTGATGACCAAGCCGCTATTGAGTGGTGCATCAAGCCCGGCAACTCCACAAAAAAACGAAATATCGACGAATGGGCACAGCGCTTACCATCAGACATGATGGGGAGCCCAATGGGGAGATTTGGCTGCATTGTTGAGAGCGACAACCACCACATGGGGCTTGGATTAGCCAAGCTGATCACCGCCGTCGAACAATTTCACGGATGGTGCTGGCTCGCCAGTGGGCACTCCATGTTATGCATCAGCCCGGACGGACAGAGAACATATACAAATCTTCCCATTCCATGGCAAGGCGTGGCTCTGGCCTGCCGATTTGATTCCAAGCGCGTTGCAGCTACGCCATCGCAACACATTGAAGACGAATTCGAGGATATACTGGCACAACTGATAAAGGACTAACCGTGTTCACTCATCCGATCATAATCGCTGATACCGACTTAGCCTCTAGACAGGCGGCGGCGGCATTGCGCGCACAGATCGAACAACACGTCTTATCTGGTAATAAAGTTTCCATCGATTTGAGTGCAGTGCTTTCAATCTCGGAATCGTATGCGGACGAGTTGTTTGGCGTATTAGCTTTGCGTTATGGATTCGAATGGCTAACCAATAACGTAGCAATTCGTCATCCAAGTCCGTTTGTATTCCGAGCGATTGCTAGTGCGATCCGTCAACGCTTGTTGTCTCAAACCCCAGCAACTCCCGATATCGCATTATTAGCGGCACGCAAGGCCCTCAAGCAACGCCAGTCCAGAAACACCTAGCCTTGCTGTGAACTGCCGCCCCTCCTGCGCCGCCTGCTGCATCGCCCCCTCCATCACCTCGCCCCTGCCCGGCATGCCGAATGGCAAGCCTGCAGGAATGCCGTGCATCCAGCTCGACGACGACCTGCGCTGCAAGGCATTCGGACAGCCTAAGCGCCTGGCATTCTGCGCCGGGCTGCAGCCTTCCGCCGAGATGTGCGGCGAGTCTCGCGAGCAAGCCATGCTCTGGCTGACCCAGCTGGAACAGGCGACGAAGCCGGTATAATCGCGCCATGCAACAGCGAATGAAACCCATCTCCCCCGCGACCGTCAACGCCGACACGCCCTGCACCGGGCATTGTTCCACCGCGCTGGGCGACGACGTGTGCCGCAGTTGTTTGCGCACCTTCGACGAGATCACGCGCTGGGTGGAGATGAACGAAGACGAACGCCGCGCGGTGAACCTACGCATCGCCACCGAACACAACAACATCTAAAACACATGGACATCACCCTGCTGCTCAAGGCCGCCATTCTCGGCGTGGTCGAAGGACTGACCGAATTCCTGCCGATCTCCTCGACCGGCCACCTGATCATCCTCGGCGACCTGCTCGGCTACAACGACGAGACCAGCAAGGTGTTCAAGATCGTGATCCAGCTCGCGGCGATCCTCGCGGTGTGCTGGGATTATCGCGAGCGGCTGATGAAAATGGCGCGCGGCCTGGCCAGCGAACCTGCCGAGCAGCGTTTTGCGAGCCTTGTCTTCATCGCCTTCCTGCCGGCGGCGGTGCTGGGGCTGATGTTCCACTCGACCATCAAGGCGCTGCTGTTCAATCCGATCACCGTCGCCACCGCGCTGATCGTCGGCGGCTTCATCATCCTTTACGTGGAGAGGCGCGCCTACCATCCGCGCATCAACTCGGTGGACGAAATGCGCTGGCAAGATGCGCTCAAGGTCGGCTTCGCGCAGGCCGTAGCGATGATCCCCGGCACATCGCGGTCGGGTGCGACCATCATGGGCGGGCTGATCTTCGGCCTGTCGCGCAAGACCGCGGCGGAGTTCTCGTTCTTCCTCGCAATCCCGACGATGTTTGCCGCGACGGCCTATGACTTGTACAAGAACTGGGTGCTGCTGCGCATCGAAGACCTGCCGGTGTTCGCGGTCGGCTTCATCGCCTCGTTCGTCGCCGCGATGTGGGCGGTGAAGAGCTTCATCAAATTCATCTCCAACCACACCTTCGTGGTGTTCGCCTGGTACCGCATCGTGTTCGGCGTGATCGTGCTGGGCACGGCTTACACCGGCGCGGTGAGCTGGTCGCACCCATAAAAAAACCGCCGGGGTTTCCGGCGGTTTCTTTTGTTCCTGCTCCAGATGGAAGTCAGAACTTTACGGTCATACCCGCATTGAACGAACGTCCCATGCCCGGAACGCCGGTGCCGTAGAGCACACCCGTTCCCATGGTCGCGCCCTGCCCGACGTAGGCTCCACCGAGAGGGTCGACGTAGTACTTGTCGAACAGATTCTCCACGCCGACATCGAAGCGTACCTGCTTCCATTCATAGCTGCTGCGCAGGTTGACCAGTCCGTAACCACCGGTTGCCAACTCCTTGCGCACAGCCTGAACACGGGTCTTGGAATCCACCAGCCTGGCCTCGACCGCATTGGTCCAGCCGCCGATGCGCTGTTCCACCGCTAGCTTGGCGTTCAGCGGCATGATGTTGTAGAGGTTGTCGCCCGTGGTCAGGTTCTTGCCGCTGACATAGCTCAACACTCCGCTCGCCTCGAAATCGCCGTATGCGCCGCCACTAGGGAGCGCCAGCTTGCCGGACACGTCCGCACCATACAAACGAGCGGTCTGGTTTGCCAGCGTCAGATTGAGGAAACCATCGACTCGGGCCGGGCAGACGATACCGACCGATGCACAGGTGGCCGCATCGATATAGTTCTGCACACGCGTGTAATAGGGCGCGACTCTCAGCTCCCAGTCACCCTGCGTCGCAGAATGCCATTCCCCCGCTGCGCTCAGAGTGTGGGCGACCTCAGGCTTGAGGTTGATGTTGCCGACATAACCGTTGCCGTCTCCGACCCAGTTGTTCATGTTCATCACCATGGTATTGCTGTTCGACCAGGCGAAGCGCTCGTACAGGTTAGGCGAACGCGTCTTTTGTGCGAGACCGAACTCGAAACTCTTCTGCTCGTCGGGCGTATAACGCGCCAATGCCGTCAGATCGAGATTGTCGTCGCTGCGCCCATGGTTGAGCGCATTGAACGCATTTGCCGCCGCGTTATAGGCAGCCCCGTAACCCTGCACGTTGCCGGCATTCATCTGCACCGTATCCAGACGCAGCCCCAGTTGCGAGACCCACTGCTGATTCCAGCGCGCTTCCCATTCACCGAAAATATCCGTACGGTCGCGTTGTCCATTATTGATGTTTTGGAACACGTTGGGCGACATCATGGGCGAGTTGGCAACCGGGTTCCACCAGTCGCTCAAACGGTATTGCTGATACTCCGCCCCCACTCGCAGGATGTCGCGCTCGGAAAGGATCACGTCGCCCTTGACCAGAAAACCGGTGTTTTTGCCGTCAGTATCCATCGGCATGCCCGCCACATTGAACAGCGCGCCGTACCAGAAACGCTTGTCGCCCATGAACTGCATGCTGTGCTGGGTGTGCTCGTTATAGGCACGCGCCTCCAGCGCACCCCAGTCGTATTGGCCGGAATAGCGCAGGTTGATCTGCTGGCTGTCGTTGCCGGTCATGTCCATGCGCTGATTGGGAAATGCCTGATAGGGGATGTTCTGCAAGCCCAGCTTCAATTCGACTAGGTGGTTCTCGTGGCGCAGGCCGAATGCCAGCGCATGGTTCTCCGCCTGATAGCTGGAAGAGCCGACTTCGTCGCCGGCCACGTAATTATTGGAGATCGAACCGACCGTAGTCGCACCGGCCTTGAACGCATTGGCGGCAGCGTAATTTCCGGCCCTCGTCGTAGCGCCGGTATAGCGCATGGACAATTGCTCGTTTGCGACAGTGGCGGACAGGTTGAAACCCTGAGCCGCATTGTTGCTGCGATAGAACGCACCTGCCTGCCCTTTGAGCAACGTGCCTTGGCCTGCCTGCGCGAATTCGGGCGCGACGGAGTCCACCGTGATCGTACCGGCGATGCTGTCGCCGCCGACGCTCACCGGGGTAATACCGGCAAACACGTTGACGCTGGCGACATTCGCGGGATCGATATAGGACAACGGCGGATTCATGTGGTTGGCGCAAGCGGAAATCAGATCCATACCGTCCAGCTTCACCCTCACGCGATCATCCGCCATGCCGTGTATCACCGGCAAGCTGGACACCCCGCCCGCACGGTACAGGCTGACGCCGGGTTGACCATCAAGCAGGCTAGCCGTGTCGCTGGTGGATGTCTGCCGACGGTTGATCTCACCCGAATCCAGACCGACATTGCTAGACGACGGCAGCGGTTGCAGTCTATTCGCCGTCACGTTGACTTCCGGCATGCTCGCCGTCTCGGCGGCAAAAGCGTTAGGCGCGATGGCCAGAGCCACGCACAAGGTTATACGTTTGAATTGCATTGCCGACTCTCCCTGTAAAAATGCGCCGCGATTATCGATGCGGCGCCTTCCCTTGGGAATGTGACAAATTGTCGCACCCCGCATGAGGGCGGCAATTTACGGTGCAGGCAACGAGCAAAAATGTCATCTCAGTGTCATAATTGCGCAACATAATCACCCACCCGGAGAGACTCACATGACAAGAATGGTGCAATGCGTAAAACTCGGGCGCGAAGCCGAAGGACTGGAGCGCCTGCCCTACCCCGGCCCGCTCGGGCAAAGGATATTCGAGAACGTTTCCAAGGAAGCCTGGCAAGGCTGGATCAAATTCCAGACCATGCTGGTGAACGAGAACCGCCTGAACCTGGCCGACGCTCAGGCGCGCAAATATCTCGCGAGCCAGATGGAGAACTACTTCTTCGGTGCGGAAACAGCGATGCCGGAAGGTTATACACCACCGAAGAACTAGGCGATTCGTCGCTACATCAGCGACGACTGCAGCACAGGGAGACCCGTTTGGCCAAGAAATACGCTACACAACAATTCCTGAACCGCGAACTCGGGCAGCTCGAATTCAACCGGCGCGTGCTCGCCCAGGCCGAAGACCCCGCAGTCCCTTTGCTGGAACGCCTGAAATACCTGTGCATCGTCAGCAGCAACCTCGACGAGTTCTTCGAGATACGCGTCGCCGGCCTGATGGAACAGATCAAGCTCGGCAGCCCCACCGTCAGCGTGGACGGCATGACCGCCGCGCAGACGCTGAAACTGATACGCGAACAGGCCCATCAACTGATCGAGCGGCAATATCAGCTGTTCAACAGCGACATCACGCCAGCACTCGCCGCCGAGGAGATTAAATTCCTGCGGCGTACGCACTGGAACGAGGCGCAGCAAGCCTGGGTCCGGGATTATTTCTTTCGCGAAGTGATGCCGGTGCTGACCCCGATCGGCCTCGACCCCTCACACCCCTTCCCGCGCGTACTCAACAAGAGCCTGAACTTTGCCGTCGAACTACAGGGCAAGGACGCCTTCGGCCGCAACCAGGCGCGCGCCATCGTGCAGGCGCCGCGAGTATTGCCGCGCGCCATCCTGCTGCCGCGCGAGATCAGCGGCTGCGAACATGGTTTCGTGTTCCTGTCCTCCGTCCTGCATGCACATGTCGGCGAACTGTTCTCCGGCATGGAAGTGCTGGGCTGCTACCAGTTCCGCGTCACGCGCAACAGCGATCTGTTCGTCGACGAGGAAGAAGTGAAGAACCTGCGCGTCAGCCTGCAGGGCGAGTTGCCGCAACGCCACTTCGGCGACGCTGTGCGCCTGGAGATCGCCGACAACTGCTCTGTCGAACTGGCGAACTTCCTGAAGCAACAGTTCGAACTGCAGGCCGAAGACGTCTACCGCGTGCATGGGCCGGTGAATCTGGTGCGCCTCTTCAACATTCCGGATAAGGTCGATCGTCCCGACCTCAAGTTCCCGCCGTTCGTACCCGGCATGCCGACTCTCCTCCAGAAAAAAGGAGCGGACATGTTCAAGGTGCTGCGCAAGAGCGACGTACTGCTGCATCATCCCTTCCAGTCGTTCAAGCCGGTAGTCGATTTCATCCAGCAGGCAGCCAGCGATCCCGCCGTAGTTGCGATCAAGCAGACCGTGTACCGCACCGGTGCCGACTCGGCGTTGATGGAAGCGCTGATCGGCGCGGCGCAGCGCGGCAAGGAAGTGACCGTCGTCGTGGAACTGCTGGCACGCTTCGACGAAGAAGCCAACATCAACTGGGCGAACCGGCTGGAAGAAGTCGGCGCGCATGTGGTGTACGGCGTGGTCGGCCACAAGACCCACGCCAAGATGCTGATGGTGGTGCGCCGCGAAGAAGGCAGGCTGCGCCGCTACGTGCACTTGGGCACCGGCAACTATCACCCGCGCACCGCACGCCTGTATACCGACTTCGGCCTGTTCACCACGAATGAGGAGGTCTGCGCTGACGTGAACGAGGTGTTCATGCAGCTCACCGGGCTGGGCCGGGCCGGTAAATTGAAGCATCTCTGGCAATCACCGTTCACGCTGCACAGCCAAGTGCTGGCCGCGATCCGCAACGAAACGGCGCTGGCCCAAGCCGGCAAGCGCGCGCAGATCATCGCCAAGATGAACTCGCTACTGGAGCCGGAGACCATAGAGGCGCTGTACGAAGCCTCGCAGGCCGGTGTGAAAGTGGATCTGATCGTGCGCGGGGTATGCGCGCTGCGCCCGGGGGTCAAGGGGCTGTCTGACAACATCCGCGTGCGCTCGGTGATCGGCCGCTTCCTCGAGCATTCGCGCATCTTCTATTTCCGCAACGACCTGAAGCACGACGTGTATCTCGCCAGCGCGGACTGGATGGATCGAAACTTCTTCCGCCGCATCGAGGTGTGCTTCCCCCTGCTCGACAAGAAGCTGAAGAAACGCGTGATCGACGAAGGCCTTAAGGTCTATCTGCAGGACAACAGCCAAGCTTGGGACATGGACGACAAGGGCCAGTATCGACGCAAGAGCGGGCGCAGCAACACCGCCCATTGCGCGCAGCACGAACTGCTCGCGCAACTGGCCGGCCCGTCGGCCAAACTGGACCCCTAGCGTTTCTTCGGGCGGCCGGTCTTGATCTTTTCCAGCCCGGCCAGCGTCCGCTTCAATTGCGCAGGAGTCATCGCGGCAAGTGCCTTCAGTCCGGCACGCAGCACCTCGCTTTTCTTCACCGGCTGTCCGGCCTGCAAGGCGGCCTCCTTGATCTCGGCGATCTTGCAATATTCGCCTTCCGGCATCGTGAAGCTGTCGCGCACCACTTTTACTTTTTGTTCCTTCTTCGGCTTCTTCGCCGTCGGCTCGGCTCGCACCACTTTTTCCGCGGGCTCGACAACCGCCTTCGCCGCCGCCGGAGCCTTCTTTACGGGTGTCTTCGTTGCCGACGGTTTTGTTGATGTTGCGGGTTTCCTGATTGTCATGTCATGCCTCCCAGAGTAAAGTGACGAAAACAGTGTATACGGTATCGGCAAACCGGAAAACCGTAATATTCAGGAGACGCAAATGGATCTGATCCTGTGGCGACATGCGGAAGCGGAGGACGGCATTCCCGACCTCGATCGCGAACTGACCCCCCGCGGCTGCAAACAGGCCGAGAAGGTCGCCGCCTTCCTGCACCAGTATCTGCCGAGCGACACCCGCATCCTGGTCAGCCCGGCCAAGCGCACCCAGCAGACTGCAGCCGCACTCACCAGCCATTTCACGCTCGCGCCCACCATCGCTCCCGGCGCCTTCGCACCGGCGGTATTACAGGCCGCGCGCTGGCCCGACGCGGGAGGCACGGTGCTGATCGTCGGACACCAGCCGACGCTGGGCGAAGTCGCCGCGCAGCTGCTCGGCAGCCGCGGTTCGCTGAGCATCAAGAAGGGCGGGCTATGGTGGTTCAACCACCGCGAGCGCGACGGAACGGCACAGACCACATTGCGTCTGGCCATCACCCCGGAATTTTTGTAAGGAGGTCATCATGTTTGAATCAGCAGAACTCGGCCATAAGATAGACAAAGCCACCTACGATGCGGAAGTACCCAAGCTGCGCGAAGCCTTGCTGGATGTGCAAATGGATCTGGCCAAACTAGCCAAATTCCCGGTCATCATCCTGATCGGCGGCGTGGACGGCGCGGGACGGGGCGAGATCGTCAACCTGCTCAACGAATGGCTAGACCCGCGCTTCGTGCAGACCCACGGCATGGGCGAACCCTCCGACGAGGAGCTGGATAGACCGATGATGTGGCGCTTCTGGCGCGCTCTGCCGCCCAAAGGCAGGATAGGCGTATTCCTCGGCTCTTGGTACACCTGGCCGATACTCAACCGCGTACTGGGCCACACCAAGACCGCCGAACTCGACCAGAGCCTGGAACGAGCGAAGCGTATGGAAAAGATGCTGGTGGACGAAGGCGCGTTGGTGCTCAAGTTCTGGATGCACCTGTCCAAGGAAAAACAGGAAAAACGCCTCAAGATACTGGAGAAAGACCCGAAGACGCGTTGGCGCGTCACCGGCCGCGACTGGGAACACTACAAGCTGTACGACAAGTTCCGCGTCGTCAACGAAAGCGTGATCCGCCACACCAGCACCGCCGAAGCGCCGTGGACCATCGTCGAAGGCTACGATCCGCGCTACCGCGCTCTGACGGTAGGCAAGGTCATCCTCGATGCGGTACGCAAACGCGTTGATGAGGCCGGCAAGAAGAAGGCCTCCGAGGTCTCCGCACCGCCGCCGCTGCCTTCTATCGATCAGCTCACCGTGCTGAAGACACTGGATCTGACCCAGAAACTCGACAAGAAGGACTTCGCAAGCGAACTGGAGAAATACCAGGGCAAACTCGCGATGCTGACGCGCGACCCGAAATTCAGAGACATGACGATCGTTGCGCTGTTCGAGGGCAACGATGCCGCCGGCAAGGGCGGCGCGATCCGCCGCATCACCGCAGCACTGGACGCGCGCCAGTACAACATCGTGCCGATCGCCGCCCCCACCGAGGAAGAACGCGCACAGCCCTATCTGTGGCGCTTCTGGCGCCACCTCCCGCGCCGCGGGCGAGTGACGATCTTCGACCGCTCCTGGTATGGCCGCGTGCTGGTCGAGCGCGTCGAAGGCTTCTGCTCCAAAGCCGACTGGATGCGCGCCTACAGCGAAATCAACGACTTCGAGGCGCAACTGGTGCGCCACCGGATCGTCGTCGTAAAATTCTGGCTCGCGATCAGCGAGGAAGAACAGCTGAGGCGCTTCAAGGAACGCGAGAAGATCGGCTTCAAGCGCTTCAAAATCACCGAGGAAGACTGGCGCAACCGCAAGAAATGGAAGGAATACGAACACGCCGTCTGCGACATGGTGGACCGCACCAGCACCGAGATCGCACCTTGGACACTGGTCGAGGCCAACGACAAGAACTTCGCGCGCATCAAGATCCTGAAGACGCTATGCCAGCAGATCGAAGCCGCGCAGGGTATCGTCAGCAAGAAGAAAAAGTAGCCTGCCATGACCAGACCAGGCTGTCGTCGTTTGACAGCCTGGTCAAATAACCGGCAGTTCCATCAGTGCAGGCTGTCCGCAGCCTGCACTAGCACATAGGGCCTGGCTACCACCGCCCATACGTCGGCATCCGCCTCGTACCATGCCAGCGCCTGTTCATCGGAAACGCGGGCGATCTGCCCCGCCTCCATCCACTGCGCCACCTGCGCCTTGTTGTCTTTGGATATCTGCACCGCCACCTCGACGAGGTCCAGCCCCCCGCCCACAAAGATCGTCGCGCCGCTGGCGAAGAAGACCTGCAGCTCCTTCCAGGCGATACGCGAGGTTTCCAGATTGATGTTGATGCGGTCGATGTCCTGCTGGCTGAGTGTAGTCATGTTCAAAAACTTTCCGATTACGATTGATTCCCGTTCAGGTAATTGTCCTTCACCCTGATGTAATGCTCCGCGGAATATCGCAGATAGGCAATCTCCTCGTCCGTGAGCCTGCGCACCGCCTTGGCCGGACGGCCCATGTACAGCATGCCGCTCTCCAGCACCTTGCCCGACGAGATCAGACTGCCTGCGCCTATCATCACATGGTCGGGAACGACCACGTCGTCCATCACGATGGAACCCATGCCGATCAGGCACTCGTTGCCTATCGTGCAGCCATGCAGGATCACCGAATGGCCCACCGTCACATAGTCGCCGATGACCAGCGGCGAGCCTTCCGGCTTGTCCGTAGTCCTGTGCGACACATGGCCCATGGTCAGGTCCTGCACGTTCGTACCGCGACCGATCGCGATGCGGTTCACATCGCCGCGCAGCACCGTGTTGCACCAGACCGAACTGTCGTCGCCTATCGTCACGTCACCGATGACCTGGCAGGAGGGATGCAGGAATACACGCTCGCCTAGAACCGGGGCTGTGTCGAGGTAAGGTGATAGAGGCATGATGAATAGTTGGGGAAGACAGGGAATCCGGTTCCGGCAATCGATCAGATGAAATTCAACTCGATATAAAACACATCCTGCCCTACTTTGACCGGCAGCAGCACGGTCTGGCCGGGATAGTGATGAACGATTTCGTGGCCGTCGCCCACCAGCAACTGCGGCGTCTGCATGTCGAAGTCCCTGCCCTTCTCGGCCAGGATGCGCTTGGCTCCGCCGACCAGCATATTGGTCAGCTCACCGGCGAGGTCCGCCGCCTCTCTGCCGGAGTCCGATATCTCCTCGCCCAGTAGCCCGCGGGATATCTCGCGTATAGTCGACTGCGTCAGCGTCAGTGCGATACTTCCGCTGACGCCCTCCGCCTTCATGCCGACAAGCCCGGAGACATCGCCCTTTGCGACCCGGTCCTGCTTGAGCTCCGGGATGCCGGGCTCGATGTCCAGCCCCACCATCGTGTCGAAGACGTCATACAGCGAATGCAGCAGGGCATTGATCATGACGATATCCATGTGATTGCCGTCATACATGGATACCGGCTTTTCGATTAGCGCCATCTTCCCCACTCCTTCCCGTCGTGATGTCGCGGCCCCGCTCGTCAAGAGCGTCCGTCCGCCGTTATCTTACCAACTTCCACTTCATCCGTTCACCCGCCCGCAGCGGAACCAAGCTGTGTTCGCCGAAGCCCACCGAGGCGGGGACTTCCCATTCCTCCTTGCGCAACGTGATCTTCGAGGTATTGCGCGGCAGGCCGTAATAGTCGGCGCCGTAGAAACTGGCGAAGGCCTCGAGCTTGTCGAGCGCGCCGGCCGCCTCGAACGCTTCGGCGTACAGCTCGATCGCGTTATGCGCGGAGTAGCAACCGGCGCAGCCGCAGGCGTTCTCCTTGGTATGCTGCGCGTGCGGCGCGCTGTCCGTGCCGAGGAAGAATTTTTTACTGCCGCTGGTTGCGGCCATGACCAGCGCCTCGCGGTGCGTCTCGCGCTTCAGTATCGGCAGGCAATAGAAGTGCGGGCGTATGCCGCCGACCAGCATCGCGTTGCGGTTGTACAGCAGATGCTGCGGCGTCAGCGTCGCGGCGATGGTGTCCGGCGCGCTCGCGACGAACTGCGCGGCGTCCTTCGTGGTGATGTGCTCGAACACCACGCGCAGGTCCGGCATGTCTTTCAGTAAGGGCTGCATCACTCGTTCGATGAACACTGCCTCGCGGTCGAACACGTCGATGGCCGGGTCGGTCACCTCGCCGTGCACCAGCAGCGGCATGCCGCAACGCTGCATCTCTTCCAGCGCGGCATAGGTCTTGCGGATATCGGTGACGCCCGCATCGGAGTTGGTGGTCGCGCCCGCCGGATACAGCTTCACCGCATGCACCACGCCGCTGGCTTTCGCCTTCCTGATCTCGTCGGCGGAGGTGATGTCCGTCAGGTACAGCGTCATCAGCGGCTCGAACACCATGCCCGCGGGCAAGGCTGCCATGATGCGCGCGCGGTAAGCCTGCGCCTGCTCGGTGATCGTCACCGGTGGACGCAGGTTGGGCATCACGATCGCGCGGGCGAATTGGCGCGCGGTGTCGGGCAGTACCGAGGCCATCAGCGCGTCGTCACGCAGATGCAGATGCCAGTCGTCGGGACGGGTCAGGGTGAGTTCTTGCATGATGGTTTTCCGCAGGATGAATGGACGGGATTGTAAATCAAAGGCGGCAGCGCCGCCCTTACTCGCAGTCTGTCGCTATCGACGTTGGGATTGAGGCGCGCCCCCGATCCGACATTTTGATCGGGGTGCGCACATCTTCAGGCGGCGGGGGGCAAGTAGAAATCAGCCGGCCATTTGTCGTCAAGCGCCGAATACAAACCGTTTGAATGTCCGACGCAGTAATCCTTCCTGCCGCCAGCACGCAGACTGAAATCAGGGAGATGATACGGCAGCGATCCCCGGCCGGATGAATGGAAAAAACTGGACGAAGGATGTCCTCGCTCGCAAAAGATCGGAGGAAGTAAACGGGCTGTCAGCTCTACGCCGGGTCGGTCGCCATGCTTGACGGTTGGCAGAAGCGATGGCTTGCGTAACGCTGTCTGTTCTCTTTCAGATGCGACAGAAACTCCAGCGCCGTCAGCTTGCTGGAATCCTTGCCTAGTTCAGTCAGATGCATCGGGAGGGAAAAGATCGAGACTTCGCGTTCCACTATGTGCAAACCCTCATGAACGGCGTCTTGCAGTATGCCGGAGACTTTGTCGTATATTTTCTCCGTAGCCGGCGTATAGGGAACGATCACCCAGAGATCGCTGCCATCCCTGGCAACCAGGTCGGTTTTCCGGAACGCGTTCCTTAAGGAGTCCGTTACGGCGGCAAGCTGCCTGAAGGCTTCCTGCGCACCATAGGTCTCGCCGATCTCATTTCCGTTTCCATGAGCGATGTGCACCAGATCAAACTGTATCGGGAAGGAGTAGCGATGCATCACCGCCATGATCCATTCGAGGGTATGGACGAAATGCGCCTTGGCTTCTATGTCTTTATGAATCATGCCGGATACCTCCTTAAATCATGCAGGCAGCGAAACCTGTAAATAGGGGGCATCCTGTACAGCCGCCCAATTCCTTTGCATGTTGCGCAGGCGGGCCAGTTTCCTCGTCGCGCCATGACGCGTCAATAGACCGAAATATCTATATATTTCGGCCTAGGCATATGCCGGGGGGTGTCGAATCAGGCTGTTTTGCCGAGGTACTTGAGCCCGTGCAGCGAGAAGTCGGCGATGTGCTTCGCGATCGCCTCGATCTCCTTGCTGTCGTAACGCAACTCGGGGTGCAGGCGTTGCAGCACGGGATGGGAGTGGTGATAGAACGAGCATTGTCCGAGGATACTGTACGCACAACGGCGCAATTCTGCATCGCCGACCTTGTCACCGACGATCTCGCGCACCAGCCGGGCCAGAAAATCGTGCAGCGGCGCAATGGCCTCGCGCACGATTTTGTCCAGTCCGGGCGAGGGATCGGCGAGTTCGCGCGCCATGATACGGCATTGCGACGAGGCGTTATTCTCGTCCAGCAGCATGTGCATGAAGTCGCGGATGAACAGACCCAGCCGCACCTCGGGACATGCGGCGGCGCAGGCGTTGGCTTCCTGCAACAGCCTGAGCGATTCGAAGTGCAGCGCCTCGGCCAGCAGGCCATCCTTGCTACCGAAGTGGTAGCTCACCGCGGCGACATTGGCCCCGGCACGGCGGCAGATCTCGCGCACCGTCGCACCCTGAAAACCGCATTCCGAGAACACCTCGCGCGCGGCCGTCAGCAAGCGCTCACGTGTCTGCTCGCTGGCGCCGACGATGCTCATGGGGCAGGCGCCTCCGATTCGCCATCTTCGGTGCCGCGCGCCAGCGCCTTGTACAACTGCGTCGCGGTCGTCAGCTGGAGCCGTCGCACCTGCAGCGCGCCCTGCCACGCCGCGAACGCTTCGCGTTGCGCGTCCAGCAGTTCGAGATAGCTGGCGATACCCGCGCTGTAACGCGCATCCACCAGCTTCAGCCGCCGGCCTTGCGCCGCGGCATTCGCCTGCTGGGCGGCAAGCTGGACGGCGAGCCGCTCGCGCGCATTCAACAGGTCCGCCACTTCGCGGAACGCCTGCTGGATGGTCTTCTCGTAGTCGGCGACCGCAATCACCTTGCGCGCCTCGGCGACATCCAGATTGGCCTCGTTGCGCCCGGCGTCGAAAAGCGGCTGGACCAATGATGGCTGGAAGCTCCACGCGCTGCTGCCCGCATCGAACAGGCCGGCCAGCGTGCGGCTGGCGGTACCTGCGCTGCCGGTCAGCGTGATGCTGGGCAAGAACGCGGCGCGTGCGGCGCCGATGTTCGCGTTCGCGGCGATCAGGCGCTGCTCGGCGGCCCGCACGTCGGGACGGCGCAGCAGCGCTTCGGCAGGAAGCTCGGCCAGTTGTGCGATTCCGATCGACTGCAGGGTCAAGGAACGGCCGGACGGCAGATCCTTGAGTTGCGCGACCGGATAGCCGACCAGCAGATCGAGCAGGTTCTCCGCGGCGGCCTGCTGACGCTCGAGGCTGGCATACTCGGCCCGCGCGGACTGGAATGCGCCCTCGGCCTGCAGGGTATCCATATCGCTGGACACGCCCATCTCGCGGCGGCGATCGGTCAGTTCGCGGTATCTGGCGCGCGTCTTCACCGTGGCGGCGGCCAGCCTGGTGCGCTCGCGCAGCTCCAGCACCGACAGGTAGGCGTTCGCAACATCGGCGATCAGCGACAGACGGAACGCACGTTGTGCTTCCTCGGTCGCGAAATAATTCGCCTTGGCCGCCTCGCTCAGGCTGGCGACGCGCCCCCAGAAATCCAGCTCGAACGAAACCACGCTGATGTTGACGTCGTAGCGTTGCGACTTGAACTCGCGCCCGGTGATCGAAGTACTCGCGGGGGACGAAGACTCGCTGTGACCGGCCGTCGCGCTGACGTTGGGCAGGCGGCCGGCTTCCTGAATGCCGTATTGGGCCCGCGCCTCGGCGATACGCGCCGTGGCGATGCGCAGGTCGCGATTGTGCTCCAGCGCCGCGGCGATCAGTCCCCGCATGCGCGGCTCGGTAAAATAATCCTGCCAGCGGTCGCTGCGCACCAGCTTGCTGCTGAGTTTCAGTTTGACGTTCTTCGGCCAAGCCGCGGCGACCGGCGCTTCCGGACGCTGATACTCCGGCGTCAGCGAGCAACCGGCGATTGCCAGCGCGAGTGCGGCCATTACGAATCTCTTACTCATGATGCGTCTCCTCCTGCTCGACATGTTTACGCGCATGCCCCGGGAACAGGCGGCTCACCACGACGTAGAACACCGGCACCAGGAACACCGCCAGCACGGTGGCGGCGATCATGCCGCCCATCACGCCGGTGCCGATCGCATGGCGGCTCTGCGCGCCCGCGCCGGTGGAGATCGCCAGCGGCAGCACCCCGGCGACGAAAGCGATGGAGGTCATCAGGATAGGACGGAAGCGCAGGCGACAGGCTTCCAGCGTCGCCGCGATCAGTTCCATGCCGTCGTCCTGCAGGCGGCGTGCGAACTCGATGATCAGGATCGCGTTCTTCGCCGACAGGCCGATGATCGCGATCAGGCCGACCTTGAAGTACACGTCGTTCGGCAGCTCGCGCAGCGTGACCGCCAGCACCGCGCCGAACACGCCCAGCGGCACGACCAGCATCACCGCGAACGGTATCGACCAGCTTTCGTACAGCGCGGCGAGACACAGGAACACGACGATCAGCGAGACGGCGAACAACAGCGGAGCCTGTGCGCCGGACTGTATCTCCTCGCGCGCGGTGCCGGACCACTCGAAGCCGAAGCCCGGCGGCAGCTTGTCGGCGATCTCCTGCATCGCCGCCATCGCCTCGCCGGTGCTGTGGCCGGGCGCGGGACCGCCCGCGATCTTCATCGCCGGCAAGCCGTTGTAGCGGTCGAGTTTGGGCGAACCGGCGATCCAGCGCGCGGTGGCCAGTTCGGACAGCTGCACCATGCCTCCCTGATTGTTGCGCACCGACACCTTGAGGATGTCCTCGGGCGTGCGGCGCGTCGCATCCTCGGCCTGCATCTGCACGCGCAGCACGCGGCCCTGGCGCACGAAGTCGTTGATATAGGTGCCCCCCATCAGCGATTGCAGCGTGTCGTTCAGGTCGGTGATGGACACACCCAGCGTCTCGGCCTTCAGGCGATCGATGTCGAGGAACAGTTGCGGCCCGGCCTCCTGTCCTTCGGGGCGCACCCCGGCCAGCGCCGGGTTCTGCATCGCCATGCCGAGCGCGATGTTGCGCGCCTCCAGCAGCTTGTCGCGTCCCATGCCGCCGCGGTCCTGCAAGCGGAAGTCGAAGCCGCCCGATGCCGCCAGTTCGGGAATAGGCGGCGGGTTGATCGCGAAGATCATCGCCTGCTTGATGCGGAACAGCATCATGTTGGCCTTGCGCGCCAGCGAGGGAGAACTGCTGTCGGGGCCGGGACGTTCGCTCCAGTCCTTCAGGCGCACGAAGGTGATCGCCGCGTTCTGTCCGCGCCCGAAGAACGAGAAACCGGCGACGCCGACGACGCGCTCAACCTCGGGCAGACCGAGGTAATACTGCTCAACCTGCGACAGCACATCCAGCGTGCGCTCCTGCGTCGCGCCCGGCGGCAGCTGGATCACGCTGATGAAATAGCCCTGATCCTCTTCCGGCAGGAAACTGCCCGGCAGCTTGTTGAACAACCATCCCATCGCAGCCAGTATGACCGCATAGACCAGCAGGTAGCGCCCGGTCTTGCGCACGATCTTCGCAACGCTGCCGGTGTAACGCTCGGTGGTGCGCGCGAAGAAGCGGTTGAACCAACCGAGCGGGCCGCTCGTCGGCACGATGTCGTCCTTGCCCGGCTGATGCTTGAGCAGCGTCGCGCATAGCGCCGGGGTCAGCGTCAGCGCCATCAGCGCAGAGAACATCATCGTCAGCACCAGTGTCACGGCGAACTGGCGGTAGATCGCACCGGTCGAGCCGGGGAAGAACGCCATCGGGATGAACACCGCGGACAGCACCAGCGTAATCGCGATGATCGCACCGACGATCTGGTCCATGGCTTTTCTGGTCGCCTCGCGCGGCGGCAGATTCTCGGTGACCATGATGCGCTCGACGTTCTCGACGACGACAATGGCATCGTCCACGACGATGCCGATGGCCAGCACCATCGCGAACAGCGTCAGCACATTGATCGAGTACCCCATCAGGTACAGACCGACCAGCGCACCGACCAGCGCGATCGGAATCACGATGGTCGGGATCAGCGTCGCGCGCAGGTTGCCCAGGAACAGATACATCACCAGCACCACCAGCACCAGTGCCTCCGCCAGACTCTTCAGCACTTCCTTGATCGAGATGTCGATGAACTTGGAAGTGTCGTAGGGGATCACCCAGTCTATGCCTTCAGGGAAGAATTTCGCCAGTTCGGTCATGCGCGACTTGACCGCCGCGACGGTCTCCAGCGCGTTGGCGTCGGGCGTCAGGCGGATGGCGATGCCCGCCGCCGGCTGGCCGTCGATGCGGGCACGCACCGAGTAATCCTGCGCACCCAGTTCGACCCGCGCGACGTCCTTCACGCGCAGCGTGGAGCCGTCGGGATTGGTGCGCACGATGATGTCGCCGAACTCCTCCGGCGTGGACAACCGGCTCTTGGTGACGATGACCGCGTTGATCTCCTGCCCCGGCGCATTGGGCAACTGGCCCAGTTCGCCAGTGGCGAGCTGCGAGTTCTGCGCGCGCACCGCGCGCGACACATCGGCGGGCGACAGGCCGTAGCTCTGCAGCTTTTCCGGCTTCAGCCATAGCCGCATCGAATATTCGGTGCCGAACATCAGCGCCTCGCCGACGCCGGGTACGCGCTTGACGCTGTCGAGCACATTGGCCGCGGCATAGCTGCCCAGCGCTACGTTGTCCATGCTCTTGTCCGGCGAGACCAGCGCGACGATCATCACGTAGTTGCGCGCGGATTTGGCGACGGTGATGCCCATGCGCCGAACTTCCTCCGGCAGACGCGCCTCGGCGCGCTTGATGCGGTTCTGCGCCTCGACCGAGGCGAGGTCGAGGTTGGTACCCGCTTCGAAGGTCAGCGTGATGCTGCCCCGGCCCAGTTCGGCGGCAGACTCCATGTACAGCAGGTTTTCAAGTCCGTTCATCTCCTGTTCGAGCAGGGCAACGACGGTCTCCTCGACGACCTGCGCGGACGCGCCGGAATAGGTCGCAGTCACCGACAGCGCGGGCGGCGCGACCGAGGGATATTGCGCGACCGGCAAACCGCGCAGCGCCAGGATACCGGCCAGCAGGATGATAAGTGCGATGACCCATGCAAAGATGGGACGGTCAATGAAGAATTTGGCGAACATGGCGCTATCCTATTGCTTGTTCGCGGGAGCGGGAGCTGCAGGAGCTGGGGCCGCGGGTGCGCCGCCCAGCTGCACCGGTTTGACTACCGTGCCCGGACGCGCCTTCTGCAGGCCGTTCACGATCACCTGTTCGCCGCCCGTCAGACCGGAGGTGATGACGAAGTCGGTGCCGGCCATGCCGCCGGTCTTCACCGGTTGCGGCGTCGCCTTGCCCTCGGGGCCGACAATCATCACGAACTGGCCCTGCGGGCCGGCCTGCACCGCGCGTTGCGGCACGCTGATGACGTTCTCGGCGAGCGCCTCGGGGAAGCGGATGCGCACGAACATACCCGGCAGCAGGTCGCGGCGCGGGTTCGGGAACTCGGCGCGCAACGACACCGAGCCGGTGGCCGGATCGACCGCCATGTCGGTGAAGAACAGCTGGCCCGACAACGGGAACACGCTGCCGTCTTCCAGCAGCAACTCCACGTCCGTCGAGTCGGCGCGTTTCAGCCTGCCTGCCGCGACCGATCGTTTCAGGCGCAGCACTTCGTTGCCGGACTGGGTGAAGTTCACATAGATAGGATCGAGCTGTTCGATGGTCGCGAGCAATGTGGCCTCACCCTTGCCGACCAGCGCACCCTCGGTGACGGCGGCGCGCCCGATATGGCCGGAGATCGGCGCGGGCACGCTGGCGTTCTCGAGGTCTTCCGCAGCGCGGATCATCGCCGCCTCGGCCTGCTTGGCCTTGGCCGCCGCGAGATCGTATTCCTGCTGGCTGACCGCATTGATCTTCAGCAGCGACTTGTAGCGCTCGGCCGTCTGGCGCGCGATGGACAGATCGGCTCGCGCCGCCTCGGCTGCGGCGCGATAGGTGCGCGCATCGATGCGGTACAGCGGCGCTCCCGCCTTCACTTCGCTGCCTTCCTGGAACAATCGCTTCTCGACCACGCCCTCAACGCGCGCGCGCACCTGCGCGGTGCGGTAGGCCTGCAGGCGTCCCGGCAGGTCCTGCGTCATCGTCGCCTCGCCTGCGGCGACGGTGATCACCTCGACCTCGGGCGGCGGCGGCATGCCCGCACCGGCTCCACCAGGTGCTGCCGCCTTATCCTTGCCGCCACAAGCAGCGAGCAGGGAAGACAGGATGAACAGGGTGGCATAACGCCGGACTGGATAGCTCATGTTTTGTCCCATATACAGAAGATAATCTCGATAGCGCAGGCCCTATGCCTGCCGAAATGGGAACCGAGCGTATCAAACACTTGTTTGAAAGTAAACCCCGGAAATTTTTTAACGGCTTGATGCGCAAGAGCAGTTACGGCAAGATGCCGCCGACCGATTATCCATGTCGCCCGTCGGCGACCCATTTCATCCTAAGGTGTATACATGCTGGTCAAATGCCCCGACTGCGGAAAAGAAATAAGCAGGAACGCGAGGATCTGCCCGCACTGCAAGTGCGACACGACCGCAGCCGGACCGAAGAAAACGGAGCCTTGCCGAACCTGCCGGACGCCGCTGATCGTCGAAGAGCATCGCGCAACGGTCTACAAGTCGGATCCGAAGATCCTCGACCGCAGTCCGGTAACGGCTCATACCGTGCATACCCCCTGTCCCAAGTGCGGCGATCCCCGCCCGCTGGACAAAGCGAACATGTCACCGCTTGCCGGAAAGCGCATGCTTGCCATCAGCCTGCTGGTCCTCGCGATAGCGGCGGCGGCGATCTATTTCCTCTACCTCGAATAACCCGCCCCGCAGAATCAACCCTTAAGGTTGCCCTCTGCGGTCAACTGCTTTTTTTGGGGTAATACATCTGGTAATACCAGCCATAGGCCGCCTCGATCTGGGCCTGGATACGCGGCGGAATATCGTGTTTTTTGGGTACCGTTATCTTGCCCGATTGCTTATGCAGATACTTCATGTGGTAATGGCTGTCGCTTTCCTGAATGCCCTTCTCAATCTTGTTCGGATCAATCTCGAACGGCGATAGCCCCAGCCAGGCATAAAGGTGCGACATGCACGCCGCAGGTTGCGCCATCAGGTCTTCAAAGCGCACGAAGAACAACCGATCCTGCACGTGCTTGGGCAGATCAGGCACCGCATGCAGCGAGATCAGCGGCGCACCAATAATCTTGTCCTTGGCAAACAGCATGTCGGCACGTCCCATGCGATCGAAATCGGCCAGATGGTCGATAAAATCCAGCAGAATCGTTTTCTGATGTCGCGCCTCGATCGAACCGTACACCTGACCCAGCTCGCGCAAACACACCACAAGCTTCGCTTCCGGCTCGATGTGCAACAGCAACTCGATCGCGTGCAACCAGGCGCGATTCTTATCCACCACCGCCTTCTCCTTGCAATCCGCATTCCAGCCGCGTAAAAAACCCTGCATCGCGGAAGTCAGATGCGCATAGCTGCTGTCGAAAGAGCTGTCCAATTGCGATAGCATAAATTGGTCGTCGCTGATCATGCGGCGGATGCCCAGCAAAGTATTGCACAGCGGCGAACTATGGCCTTCGCATTTGATCTCGGGATGCTGTGCGAGCAACTGGCACAACAAGGTCGAACCTGCTCTGGGCAGGCCGGTGACGCCGACAAAATTGGGGGGCATTGAAATGACTCCTGAAGCGATCTTAAAAAACTCCGATTATTGAGTCGCCCATCAAACAGATTGAAATGAACGGCATCATTGTAGGCTGACGGTGAGCAACGCGAACAACGGCAGGGTGATATCAGCAAATGCCAGAGGGCGCGCCTGATAGAACAACTAGCCATTCCACTAAGCAATCAAAAACGATTGCCAAGTGGCTGGTTATCATCGCCTGCCTACCAAACTATTTGCTGGCCGAATCTATGAATTCGACGTTTTAACCACGAGGCAAGTAAACCATGTTTTTGGTTTCCCCGTGGCAAAACAGGTTTTCCGGATTAAAACGTCCCGCCCACCTGCACCCACAACCGGGGATTGCTGCTGGCCGGTTCCGCTTGCGCCTGCCCGCCATGGGTGCTCCAAGCCAAGGCCGTCTTGAATTGCAGCGACTTGTACTGCGCGTTCAAGCCCACCCCGACCCCGGCGATGTTGCGGGTGTTGGCTGCGGCGGAGTAAGCCGTGTGGTTGATGTTTACCGCACCGGCGTCGTAGAAAGCGACGGCTTGCAGGTTGCCCATAAAGCTGTGACGCAGTTCCAGGTTCGCCAGCCAACCTTCGTCGCCGTTACCTTCGCCTTGCGGGTAGGCCCGCACGCCGCTTGCTCCGCCCAGGCTGAACTTCTCGGATGAATTGAGGTTTTTGCTGGCCTGCTGGCCGGAGACGACGAGCGACAGACTGTCCGCATCGGTGATGCGTTGCAGGCGGTTGAGGTTGTAGGTGAGGCGAGCAAAGTTGCCGTCGCTCTTGGCTGTGGTGGCATCGGTGGCGAGCGAGACGGCGTCCATATTGAGACGACCGGAGATCAACGCCGCATCGAACGAGGTATAGCCTGCGCCGCCCAAGGCATCGCGATGGTTACCGGCCAAGCCCAAGTTGTAGAGGCTGACTTGCTTGTCGCTCAGCGAGACTGGCGCATCGGTACGATCAACCAGTTTTTTCTGCTCCCAAGTAAGGGTGCCATAGAGATTGCTGTTCTGGCTGCGGATAAAGGGGTAAGTCGCATACAGGCTGGCGCTGCGCGCGGTGCCGTGCGCTTGCAGGCTGGCGAATTCCTTGCCCAGGGTGTAATTGGTGTCGGAATACGCGCCGCCGACTTTCAGACCGCCGCTGCCGACGGGCAGTTGGTAAGCCAAGCGGGCGTAGATCAGAGCTTCGTTGCTGGTCAGCGCGCGCACCGTCAACTGGTCGCCGATCTTGAGCGGGCTGTTGAGTGCGAGGGTGGCGCCCAGACGGTATTCGCCGGTGTAGCGGTTGCCGTAGTTGTCTGCTTCGACGTTGGCAGCATAAGGCGCGGCGGGATCAAGTTCGACCAGCAGGTCGGACGTGCCGACGCTGGCCCCCGGCTGCAAGGTGGCGCGAGCACCGCCGACGCCCGGTGTATCCGAGAGCAGCAACAAAGCGCGGTCCACCGGCTGCGCTTGCAAGGCGTCGCCGGGCTTGATGTCACTCAAATAGCCGTTGGCCTGGGCGTCGGACAAGCGCGACTGGTTGGTGAGGCGCCGTGCACCGACTTGACCTTCGAGTACGCGGACTTCGACCGCGCCGTCCTTGATGTCCTGCATGGGCAGGTAAGCACGGGCAACCACGTAGCCGCGTTCGCGGTAATAGGCGGTGATGCGGGCCGCGCCGGCATCGAGGTCGGCCAAGCTATGTTCGCCATTGATGAGGTCGGCGACCAGGGCTTCGAGTTCGCTGGGGGCAAAGGTGGTGTTGCCGGAGATGTGGATGGTCTTGATGACAATGCGCACGCGATTATCGGAAGCACTCTCGGCGACGGCTTCGCCTTCGACCCGCACGGGTGCAGTGGCCTTGGGGGCGTTGAGCTCGGGCTGCTTTTGCAGTTCGCGGCTGGTTTGGCCAGCATCTGGCGCGACCGGAGCGGCCTGTGCCGACAGACTGGAAAACAGGGCCAGCGTCAGGACGGACAGGGTCAGATACTTGGGTTGTTGGGTAACGTTGTTCATTGATCGATCCTCAAAATCTTTTGTTTGTACCGCGGAAAACTCGGAGCAAAACAATCCAGTGCGTTTGCTTTCTCCGTATTCTCTGCGGTCAATAAGCTTTACTCGCCGCGGCCGTTTTGTTTATTGCGTGCCGACCGTCTCATCTCGTTGGGCAACCTGATGCCGTCTTTGACGATACTGACGGCGCTGCCAGGGGCAACTCTGACGCCGTCCACCGATACCCGGGTGCCCGCCAAACGATTTTGGTTCGGCGTGGACTCTTGGGTGTCCGCGTCAGTGTTGCCACTTGGCTCCGTGGTCGGAGTTGCAACCAGCGTCAGCGTGGTCGGCATGTTCATGGCTACGACGACTGGAGTAGTTGCGTTGGTCACTGCCCCACGGAATGCCGGAAGCAAGCTTGTGCCACCGGGCAAGGCGGTGACTGCGGCGGAAAGGGCGGGTGGGAGATTATCAACCGGCAAGGCCGTGTTGGCATTGTTGATGGTCAGCGTGCCATTTACGAAGCTCAGGTTGTAGTTGCCGTCGGTGCCGCTGGCGATGGTGGCGTAGCTGCCTGCATTGGTGCCGCTACCACCGGCGGTGACGCCGGTCAGCACGCCCGCCGTTTCGCCGTTCACCAGGCCGCTGGCGCTGAAGCCGTTCACGCTTTGCGCTACGCCGCTGTAAGTGCCGCTGCCGCTGTTGGCGGTGACGGTGGCATTGGCTTTGCTGATGGTCAATGTGCCGTTCGCAAACGTCAGGTTGTAGTTGCCGTCGGTGCCGCTGGCGGTGCTGGTGTAGCTGCCTGCGTTGGTGCCGGTAGCACCCGTTGCCGTAACGCCTGCAAGCAC
>JAUXOL010000018.1 GCA_030682375.1 Gallionella sp.
TTACTCGATGATCTTTGCAACCACGCCGGCGCCGACGGTACGACCGCCTTCGCGAATCGCGAAACGCAGACCTTCTTCCATCGCGATCGGGTTGATCAGATTCACGGTGATGCTGACGTTATCGCCAGGCATAACCATTTCGGTACCTGCCGGCAATTCAACAGCACCGGTTACGTCGGTGGTGCGGAAGTAGAACTGCGGACGATAGCCCTGGAAGAATGGAGTGTGACGACCGCCTTCGTCCTTGCCCAGCACGTAGATCTCGGCAGTGAACTTGGTGTGCGGCTTGATGGAGCCCGGCTTGCACAGCACTTGGCCGCGCTCAACTTCTTCGCGCTTGGTGCCGCGCAGCAGCACGCCGACGTTGTCGCCAGCCTGACCTTGGTCCAGCAGCTTGCGGAACATTTCCACGCCGGTGCAGGTGGTCTTCAGGGTCGGCTTGATACCGACGATTTCCAGCTCTTCACCAACCTTGACGATACCGCGCTCGATACGGCCGGTCACCACGGTGCCGCGACCGGAGATGGAGAACACGTCTTCAACCGGCATCAGGAAGGCGCCGTCGATGGCGCGCTCCGGCGTCGGGATGTAGCTGTCCAGCGCATCAGCCAGACGGAAGATCGCAGGTTCGCCGATATCGGACTGATCACCCTTGACTGCCAGCATGGCGGAGCCCTTGATGATCGGCACGTCGTCACCAGGGAAGTCATACTTGGAGAGCAATTCGCGCACTTCCATTTCGACCAGCTCGAGCAGCTCTTCGTCGTCGACCATGTCGCACTTGTTCATGAACACGACGATGTAAGGAACGCCAACCTGACGCGCCAGCAGGATGTGCTCGCGAGTCTGGGGCATCGGGCCGTCGGCTGCGGACACGACCAGGATCGCGCCGTCCATCTGGGCGGCACCGGTGATCATGTTCTTGACGTAGTCGGCGTGGCCCGGGCAATCAACGTGAGCGTAGTGGCGAGTGGCCGTTTCGTACTCAACGTGGGCGGTGTTGATGGTAATGCCGCGCGCCTTTTCTTCCGGCGCTGCGTCGATCTGGTCGTAAGCCTTGGCTTCGCCACCAAACTTCTTCGACAGCACCATGGTGATCGCTGCCGTCAAGGTGGTCTTGCCGTGGTCAACGTGACCGATCGTGCCTACGTTTACGTGCGGTTTCGTACGTTCAAATTTGCTCTTTGCCATGA
>JAUXOL010000007.1 GCA_030682375.1 Gallionella sp.
CACCGTCTCGAACATCTCGATCGGTGCCGGATCGGTCGCTGTCTGGGCGCGCCCGGCCTTGCCGATCACCGACGCCACCTCGGGAAAGCTCTTGATGATCTTGTTCTGCGTCTGCAGCAACTCCGCCGCCTTGGTCACCGACATGCCGGGCAACGACGCGGGCATGTAGAACAGCGTGCCCTCGTTCAGCGTCGGCATGAATTCGCTGCCCAGCTTCATCGCCGGATACACGCTCAACAGCAGCGCCAGCGCGGCGACGGCGAGCGTGGTCTTCTTTGCTTGCAGCACGCCGGCGATCAGCGGGCGGTAGATGGCGATCATCCAACGATTCAGCGGATTCTCCGCTTCCGGCTTGATGTGGCCGCGTATGAACAGCAACATCAGCACCGGCACCAGTGTCACCGACAACAAGGCCGCGCCCGCCATCGCGAAGGTCTTGGTGAACGCCAGCGGCGCGAACAGCCGCCCTTCCTGCGCCTCTAGCGTGAACACCGGCAGGAAGGACACGGTGATGATCAGCAGAGAGAAGAACAGCGCGGGGCCGACTTCCTTGCAGGCCGCAATCATCGCTTCTGCGCGCGACTCGCCTGGGTTCATACGCTCCAAGTGCTTGTGCGCGTTCTCTATCATCACGATCGCCGCATCCACCATCGCGCCGATGGCGATCGCGATCCCTCCCAGGCTCATGATGTTGGAGTTCAGGTTCAGAAAACGCATCGCGATGAAGGCGATCAGCACGCCTATCGGCAGCATGACGATGGCGACCAGTGCGCTGCGCGCATGCATCAGGAACACCATGCACACTGCTGCCACGATCAGACCTTCTTCCAGCAAGGTCGTCTTCAAAGTGGCAATGGCGCGCTGGATCAGCTCGGACCTGTCGTACACCGCCCGGATGCTCACGCCCTCCGGCAATCCCGGGGTGATCTCGGCGATCTTGTCCTTGATGTTCGCGATCACATCCAGCGCATTCTGACCGTAGCGCGCCATCGCAATGCCGGACACCACCTCGCCTTCACCGTTCAGCTCCGCGAGGCCGCGCCGTTCGTCCGGCCCGAGTTCGACCCGCGCAATGTCGCGCAGCAGCACCGGCGTGCCGCGCTCGGCTTTCACCACCAGATTCTCGATGTCGTCCTTGCCGCGCAGATAGCCGTGGCCGCGCACCATGTACTCGGTCTCGGCCATCTCCACCACACGCCCGCCGACATCGCGGTTGCTGTCGCGTATCACCTGCGCGACCTTGGCGAGCGGGATGTTGTAGGCGCGCAGCTTCACCGGATCGACCGTCACCTGATACTGCTGCACGAAACCGCCGACCGAGGCGACTTCGGCGACACCGTGAGCCTTGGTCAGCTGGTAGCGCAGATACCAGTCCTGCATGGTGCGCAACTCGGCGAGATTATGCTTCTCGCTGAGCACCGCGTACTGGTACACCCAACCCACGCTGCTCGCGTCCGGCCCCAGTTGCGGCGACACGCCTTTCGGCAAACGACCAGCGGCCTGATTCAGGTATTCCAGCACGCGCGATCGCGCCCAGTAGATGTCGGTGCCGTCCTCGAAGATCACGTACACGAACGACGCGCCGAAGAACGAGAAGCCGCGCACCACCTTGGACTTCGGCACGGACAGCATCGCCGTGGTGAGCGGGTACGTCACCTGATCTTCCACCACCTGCGGCGCTTGACCGGGGTACTCGGTGTAGACGATCACCTGCACGTCGGACAAATCCGGCAGCGCATCCAGCGGCGTTTTTACGACAGCGTAAATTCCCGCCAGCGTGATGAACAGGGTCGCGAGCAACACCAGAAAGCGGTTGCGCGCCGACCAGTCGATGAGATTGGATAGCATGTCAGTGTCCCTCGTGCGCAGCTGGTTTCACCGCCTGCATCCTGGTGATCACCCATACGCCCTCGCCGCGCTCGACGAGTTCGAACGCGATTGCCGTACCCGGTTTGATGCCTTGTGCGAGCGAAGAATTGGCCAGTTCGAAATCCATGGTCATGCCCGGCCAGCCCAGCGACTTGATCGGTTCATGCGTGATACTGACCGTACCGTCGGCGTTGATTGCTTCCAGTGTGCCTTGCGCCTGATGTCCCACCACTGCTGGCTTGGGCGATACAGTCTCCTTGCGCGCCTCTGCAGGTGTTGCACTTGCAGCTGGCGCAGTGCCGTGCGCCGCATGAGCGCCCAAACCGGACAACGCCGCCTTCAGGTTGCTCTCCGCATCGATCAGGAAGTTGGCCGAGATCACCACCTGCTCACCTTCCGCAACACCTTCCAGCACCTCGACGTAATCGTCGCCGCGCGTGCCCAGCGTGACGGTGCGCGGCTCGAAGCGTCCCTCCGCCAGTTGCACCAGCACGACCTGCCGCACACCGCTGTCTATCACCGCCGATGTCGGCACGGTCAGCACCGGGCTTGCACCGCCCACAGGCAGCTCGACCTGCGCGAACATCGCGGGTTTCAGCAAGCCCTGCGGATTGGCGAGATCAGTCCGCACCTGCACCGTGCGCGTGGTCTCATTCAGCGTCGGATAGACGAAGGCTATCTTGCCGTCGAAACGTTGCTCCGGGTAGGCATCGACCTTGACCCGCACCGCATCTCCCGCCTTGATCCCGGCGATGTCCTGTTCGGCGACATCGGCGACGACCCACACCGTGGACAGGTCGGCGATACGGTACAGCTCTTCGCCCGGCATGAAGCGCATGCCCTGCACCGCCCGCTTCTCCAGCACGACGCCGGTGACCGGCGCATGGAAGGTCACGCGATTGCCGCTCACCCGGCCATCCGCAATGTCCCAGTTCTTCAGCCGCGCGGCGCTGGATTCGGCGAGCCGCCGCATGCCGTCTCTCGCCTCGTCGTCCGCATCCTTCAGCGCGTCTATGCCCTGCGCGGCGAGTTCGCGTTCGCGCCGTGCCGAGAGCAGTTCCGGGCTGTATACCTCGAACAGCGGCTGGCCCTTGGCGACCGCCTGGCCCGTGGTATTCACGTACAGGCGTTCCACCCAGCCTTCGAATTTGGGCGCGACGACGAAGGTGCGGCGCTCGTTGATCTCGATACGTCCGACCGCGCGCAGCGTCTTGTCCAGCACGCGCATCGACGCGGCTTCGCTCTTCACGCCCAGCTTCTGCACCTTGTCGGTGCTGATGATGATCTGGTTCCCGCCGCCCTGCTCCGCCTCGCCCTCGTATACCGGCACGTAGTCCATGCCCATCGCATCCTTCTTCGGCACCGGCGAAGTGTCCGGCAGGCCCATCGGGTTGCGGTAGTACAGCGGCTTGCGCTCGCTCTTGGCCGCGACGGGTTCCGATGACGGTGCAGATGAGTATGTGCCCAGCCAGTAGCCGCCCGCCACCACGCCCAGCAACGCCAGCACGGCGACGATGATTACGGAAATTTTTTTCATAATTCTTCTCCCAACAAACGTTCGATCTCGGCCAGCCGCAGTTGCGCATCCACCTGCGCCTTGAGCAGCTGCTGTTTCGCCTTCAGGATCTGCCGCTGCGCCTCGATCAGCATCGCGAATTCCACCTTGCCGGTCTCGTAACCCGCGAGCGCGGACTGGTAGGTCAGCTCGCTCTGGGGCAGCAATCGCGTCGCCGCCAGCGACTCGGTGCGGCGCGCGGTCTCCAGCCCGTACAGGCTCTCGGATAGTTCGGACAACGTCTGATTGAGCAACGCTTCCTTGCGCGCGCCGGACGCCGCCAGCATGGCCTCCGCCTCGCGCTCCTGCGAACGACGCGACTCCTGCTGCAGCGGGATGTTGAATTCGACCATCAGGTCCCAGCTACGCACGCTGTTGCCGCTCTGGGTCGGCGCGACGCCCAGCGTGAAGCCGGGATAGCGATTGAGCTGAACGAGGTCGCGGCTTTTTTCGGCGGACTGGATCTGCGCCTCGGCGATTTGCAACTGCGGGTTGCGTGCGCGCAGCTTCTGCTCCAGCAATGGGTAGTCCAGTTGGGCTGCAGCAGGCAATCGCCGCAGTTGCGACGGCTCAGCCAGCTCAGCCATCGCGGGGCGCGACAGCAAGCCATTCAACCGGCTTTGCTGGTGATGGCGCTCACCCTCTATATCGAGCAGCTCGGCGCGCAAGCCGGTCTGCTCGACCTGCACGCGAATCACATCCTGCTGTGCGCCGAGTCCATGGGCATAACGCGTCTGCGCGATCTGCTCCAGCGTGGATAGCAACTCCAGCGTCTGTCGCGCCAGCCGTTCGCTGCCGGAGAGATAGTAGTAGCCGGCATAGGCCGTCTTGATCCGTCCGGCCAGTTCGGCCCAGGTCGCGGCGACCTGCCCGTCGGCCTGCATGACCTGCGCCTCGGCCACTTCGCGCTGCAAGCCGCGCTTGCCGAACCAGGGCACACTCTGCATCACCAGGTAGCGCGTGCTGCCCACCTGCGACGGCAACAGACTCGCGGCCTTGTTAGTGCCCTGATTGGTGACGTCCATCAGTTCGGCGCGCAGCACCGGGTCTGGCAATGCGCCGGCGGGCTGCACGCGCTGCGTAGCGGCATCCGCCTCGTGTCGCATCGCCGCCAGTTCGGGATTGTGTTCGCGCGCATAGGCCAGCAAGCCCGCGACGTCGCTGCCCAGCGGTCGCTCGGCGGCAACGGCCGGGATCGGGCCGAGCAGCATGCCCAATAGCAGGTAAATCGGTAATCGTTTCATGATCCGTTCCTCGCATTGATTCCATCGGACGGACGCGATGCGGCCGCCGAACGATGCGGAACGAGGTCGTTAACTAGGTCGGATTACGAAACAGCAGACGGACTCGTCCCGCGTCAGGCGCGAACGAGCGGCGGAGGGACCAGCGGAGTGGAGGTGATGGAGTGGAACGAAACGGTGTACGGAGTCGTTGCAGCAACGGCTTGCGGCATATCCGGAGCGGCAAGACCCGGCACGGCCAGATAGCCGCTGCATGCCAGATGGCAGACGCCGCAGGCATTGCAGGAGGAATCCGTCTGATCTTGTACGGCCGAGTGATCATGCGATGCAACCTGATCCATCGCCGCATCGTGATGATGCATGGACATGTCCTCGTGCTGCATGGCCGCCTGATGGCAGGAGCCCTGCTGAGCCTGCATCGTCAGCGTAGCCGCAAGCGCACTGCCGCTGAATAGCGGCAGCCACAGCAGCATCAGTACGGCAACGAATTTTCTGGATATGCAGGACATAGTTGCAGTGTGGTTAAGCCTAGTTACTTTGTCAAGTACCGTGCATAGTGTATTTCCTAAACGACGGGTTTTGGCACTTAGCGGAAGTGGCTCGCCTCTGATCTGAATTTCAGGTTCGGTCAAGATACAGACATATCTCTATGTGAGTGGGCTACAAAGGCAGCTGTTTGCAAGTTCCATTGCTCATGATCAGGAGCATCTGTGATCAGATAAAAAGCGGGATGCCTAGTCACTACTTCGCGACGTTTGGGACTTCCATATCTTCCACCTGCGAATTTCGCAACTGTTCTCGACGGATGTTGGGACTGAACTTGATTGCCATTGCCCCATTCACTTTCGTCACTTCATCTGGTGTGAGCTGTTTGGCTCGTCGCTTCCCTGATCCTCTGCCAGAGGGGCGACTCATAGTACGTAGCGCATCCGACAGTCCACCACCCGCATTCCGTATTAACTCTTCCATGTCTTCAACAGAGATTTTTCCCTTAGCCGCACTTTGAGAAAGTGTCTGTTTCTCGATGAAGAACGCGCGCACCGCAGCAAAAGAATTTTGTTTGCTTGTCTCATTCAGATTTGGCAGCCCCACTGCCAGCAATCTTGCTGTTATCGCGGGTCTACTGACTGACAGTAACGAGGCTACAACAGAATGGTTTCCCCGCCCCTCTACATATGCACGAATGAGTTGATCGGGAGCAATGTTCAACGAACCTCGATGGTGTCGAGATACATTGACTTTCGATTGCAGCGCATTGAGGGCGGAGTCGGCAGATTCAAATAGCAATGTACTAGCCAATACGTAAGCAACAACTGAGGATGCCGACTTGTTCAAATAAAGCACACCATCCATTTGGCTCAGAAGCACACCATCCTGCTTATCTGCTAGCGCTGGGAAAACCGTCCCTAGCCATTTCCGTCCATACGCCCTAACTACTGCATCGCTTAGCAGAGGAGCCTTGATTGCTCCGCCATGCGTTTGATATCCCAACATCATAGCCTGGGTCTTGAGAATAGCTGACACACTCTTCACCTCTAGCGGAGAAGACCGATCCATCAAACCAGCACATATTTCCAAAAATCTCTGAATGACATCATTCTTACTGACTTCAGCAGCCCAAATAGGATCTACCTCTTGAGCAATGCTCAAATACTGGCTAGGTGGTGATAAGAATGCTGCCCCATCATCGATATACCTGAGTGGAACAGCATGTTTCGGACACGATAAAACACCGGGTAATTGGTGACCGCGCCTCCAATAGCTTTGCCCATGAAAGCCCTGGTCCTCATGAACACATACCGGGCAGAAAAATGCCGCGGTCCTTGCTAGACGCATTCCTGAAGTCCAGAGCATGGAACGACCTGCATTGCTGCCGTGAGCCAAATCTGGTTGATAGGATGTAATAGCACGTCGGAACGGAAGGGTTGTTTGTTGCCACACAAAACGAGATAACTTTGTACCGGCAACCTTACTAAGCAATTCTAAGCGAGAGACCTCTCTCCGAGACTTTCCTGCGACTCCCGCCCATGAGGCCATCAATTTGACCATTTCTGTTTCAGAACCCACCCCATTCAGGCGCTTTACCCTCCCAAAATAGCCGCGATCCAGTTCTTCAGGAAATGGTATTGGCCTGACAATCATTGCTTACCCTTTACTGGTGAGGTGAGCTTGGATGATCGGGGTACCCCAAGTACAGCAAGCGAACGAATAACTGTGGCTAGAGCCTTGGCATTGGAGGCAGATCCATCCCAGGTTACTTTCAAGGCACCAATAAGTTCTTCATTTGCGCGAACAGCATCAGCTGTGACTCCTCCCCCAAATCGTTCGACATACAGACACACCTCTTCAAAAAGTCGTGAAGTCCTAAGCCCTTGCGCTTGAAGTATTCGACTTACCTGGGACTGGCTAGCGCCAAGGGCCTCAGCGATTTCTGCTTGAGTTATGCCGTGCAACCGACATGTCTGGGCGGCGCGTAAAGCACGTGCTCGTTGTGTTTGATCTAACATGCATTAAGCATAACACTATGCATTTATGCATATCAAGTCCAATATTGAAGGCCCCACTAGCAGTGGGAGTGACGATCGAGCTGCAGACAACTGCTCAGACGCAAGTATCAGTGTTCACATTCCAGTGCAATATTTTGGATAACCCGAATTTTGGAACAGTTACTTGAATAGTGTCTTCTGCCCCATAATTCTTGGCTGCATTGGCAACGCTTCATCTAACCACACTCGGTCATTTTGCCGGAGCCAGCGAAATGCCCTGTAAGACACTCTCATGAACTCGAACCGGGTAGGTGCTATACGCGAGGCTTTATAGTCTAGGCAGGCTTGTCGGTTTTTATTCAACATAGCTGCAAACGAATACCCCATCAGTTTTTGGCTTTCCGAGCCGACGATTTTGTTACCTCCTCCAAGCACATCATTCCAACTACACTGCGCCTTAAACGCAGCCCAGGTGCCAAAAAGCAATCTAACTAGCAACACCCTGGCAAATGGCCTGCATTCAAGCTCGTTTGTGATGCCATACAGAAGTTGCCTTGGATGACTTACTTTAGTTTGGTATAGCAATGAGGCTATCGAAGAAGCTTTCACGTCATATTCCTGCCCAAACTTTTTTAGATACTCCGCAAAACATACTATTTCTGTCCCAGTCAAACACCCCATTTGCAGCAAGCCAGTCTTGTATGTTTCCAAGATAGCCTTCTTCGAGAATTGCACTGAATGATCAGCCAGCACGTCCCGGCCTAGTATCGAGACATCAAAGCACATGCTATTTCTTTCGCCTTCAGCATTACTACCATACTCAATTTGGGCAGTGACCTCAAAAGGAAGAACCAGATTCTCATGAAGTTGCACGCGACGCAGATTGAGCCTATCTAGCATCAGCCCATGCTCGGTGCAATATTGACTGGTCGGCAATTGATGAGCTCTATGCCAATATGCAACACCAAACTTTTTTGCATCCTGCTCCATGCATTTTTTGCAGACACGCCAATAATGTCCCCTGCTCGCCCCAAATTCCAACATTCCCAAATCTGGTCGTGTAGTGCCATTTTCGACATCTGCAAGTGTCGAAGCGCTTAGCACTCCCAAGTGAGCCAACGCTGGAAGCATGGTTATCTGGCGCAATAAATCAACAGGAGAGCCATATGCCCCCTTCGTCACCTCGCAGAAGTATTTGATGTTTACAGGGCAGCCGATTACAGATGTAGGGCGCTCTTCACCCGTTAGGATTCCCGCGACTTCAAGATGCCTCAATCCATTTATCCGTGCAATCTTCGCCCATAGACTGCACATCGTCTCGTCAGGCCACAGTTCAGGTAGGATTAGCATAGTGTCTGAGCTGCTTTAATGCCATTGCAAAGTTACGGTTATTCATTTACGACTTTAATAGTCAATTTACGACAATAATTGTCTGGAACACCCACCCCAAACGAGGAACCTGTCGCTATCTTGGCACTCCTATCGCGCGAGTGCTAGAATCAGTTCCGAAGGAGGAAACGCTATGAATACTGCATTGAATTTTCCCATGCCATCTGCCGTCGGCAGCCTGGAGGGTTACATCCAGGCGGTGAACCGCGTCCCCGTATTGTCGCAGGAGCAGGAGTTCGCTCTGGCGACGCGCTTCAAGACCGGGAACGATCTGGATGCGGCGCGCCAGTTGGTGCTGTCTCACCTGCGCGTGGTGGTCAGCGTTGCACGCGGCTATGCCGGTTACGGCCTGCCGCAGGCCGACCTGATCCAGGAAGGCAACATCGGCCTGATGAAGGCCGTCAAACGCTACGACCCAGATCGCGGCGTGCGGCTGGTGTCGTTCGCACTGCACTGGATACGCGCCGAAATCCACGAGTTCGTGGTGCGCAACTGGCGCATGGTCAAAATCGCCACGACCAAGGCGCAGCGCAAGCTGTTCTTCAACCTGCGCAGCATGAAGCAGGGACTGGAGCCGCTCAAGCCGCAGCAGGTCAGCGAGATCGCGCAGCAGCTAAACGTCAGCGAGCGCGATGTAGTGGAGATGGAGGCGCGCTTCGCCGGGCATGAAGTCGCGCTTGATCCCTCCGGCAGCGATGAGGACGACAGCTACGCGCCCATCCAGTATCTGGCCGACAGCGACGAGCACGAACCGTCGCGCATGCTGGAGACCGCGGAGCGTGAGCGCCTGCAAACTTCCGGCCTGGCCGATGCATTGGCCAGTCTGGACGAACGCAGCCGTCGCATCGTCGAGGCTCGCTGGCTGAACGAAGACCAGACGGCGACGTTGCATGAGCTGGCCGCCGAATTCAACGTATCGGCCGAACGCATCCGCCAGATCGAGCAGAAGGCGCTGAGCAAGATGCAGGCAACGCTGGCTCCCAGCGCCGCCTAGTCTGACCATCGCAAACGAAAAAAGCCGCAATTGCGGCTTTTTTCGTTATTGCATCTGCATAATTACTTAACGATCTTGAGTTGCGGTCGTTGCGGCTTCTTCGACCCGGACTCATCGCCCCCGGCTGCCGGAGGCGCTGGATGCTCTCCCGGCTGGAACACCAGACCCTGCCCGGTCTCCTTGGCAAAGATGCCGATGACCGCGCCCACCGGCACGATGATGTCGAACGGCGCACCGCCGAAACGGCCGCTGCAGGTAACGAACTCGTTACCCAGCTCCAGATTGCGCACTGCGTCCGCACTCAGGTTCAGCACAATCTCGCCATCCTTGACGTAGGCCAGCGGCACCTCGGTGAATGCGTCGACGCGCACCGCCAGATACGGCGTCAGGCCGCTGTCCTCGCACCATTCGTAGATAGCGCGTATCAAATAGGGACGCGTCGATAGATCGCTCATTATTTGCGCATCGCTCTTTCGGATGGAGTCAGCGCATCGATGAAGCCCTGGCGAGAGAACAGACGCTCGGCATACTTCATCAGCGGCGCAGCTTCCTTGCCCATCTGGATGCCGTAGTGATCCAGTCTCCACAACAACGGAGCGATGGCCACGTCCAGCATCGAGAACTCCTCGCCCAGCAAGAACTTTTGCTTGGTCAATATCTGGGCCAGCTGGGTGAGATTGTCGCGTATCGCGGCACGCGCCTTGTCGGCCGCCTTGCCATTCTGCTCGATAGCGTCCACCTGGCTGTACAACTCCTGTTCGAAGCGGTGCAGGAACAAGCGCGCGCGGCCGCGCATCACCGGATCGGGCGGCATCAACTGCGGATGCGGGAAGCGCTCGTCGATGTACTCGTTGATGATGTTGGCTTCGTACAAGATCAGGTCGCGCTCGACCAGCACCGGCACCTTGTTGTACGGATTGATCACCGCGAGATCTTCGCTGCGGTTCAGCAGGTCCACATCGATCACCTCGAAATCCATGCCCTTTTCGAACAGGACGATACGGCAACGGTGGGAATATGGGCACGTCGTGCCCGAATAGAGTCGCATCATAGGAACAACCTGACTTCAAAACTTGCTAAATAAAAACCAAAAGGCGGAGCCGATGGCTCCGCCGCGATGGCGCTCGGAAAAACTTGCCGCGAAATTACCACATTCGGGGCATGAAATTCAACCGCTTAGTGAATATCCTTCCAGATTTCCTTTTTCAGCGCGTATACCAGCACGAACAAAAGGGACAGGAAACCGAGCACGATCAGACCGAGATCATAGCGCACCAGCTTGGCTGGCTCGCCCATGAACACCAGAAAGTTGGTCAGATCGGCGACCGCCGAATCGTATTCCGCCGGCTTCATCGAACCCGGCGTAGTCAGTTCCAGCTTTCTGGTTTCATGGCCCTCGTGACTCTCGACCTTAAGCGTCTGTTCGCCCTGCATATCGGACAGCACATGCGGCATGCCGACCTTGTCGAAGATCGTATTGTTCCAGCCGGTCGAACGCGTGTTATCCACATAGAAACTGCGCAGATAAGTGTAGAGCCAGTCGGCGCTGCGCGAACGGGCGATCACGCTCAGATCCGGCGGGGCTACCCCGTAAGCCAGCTTGGCAGAGTTGGCATCCATCGCCGCCTGCATCGTGGAACCCAGCTTGACGTCCTCGGGCAGCTCCAGATCTTTCTTGATCTGCTCTTCCGTCATGCCGACGTCCTTCAGACGGTTATAGCGCATGTAGGAGGCGCTATGACAAGCCAGACACCGCGAAGTAAAGAGCTTGGCGCCACGCTGCAGGGACACTTGGTCCTTCAGATTCACCGGGGCCTTGTCCAGATGGACTTCCGCACCGCTGGCGATCGCCACCGCTGGCATCGCTATCAGCAACGCCAGCATCCATAGTTTATTGATTGCTTTCATGTCAGCGAACCTTTCTGTTCTATTTGCAAGTCACGCGATCTGGCTCGGGCTTGCACTTGTCGATCTTGGTATACCAGGGCATCAGGATGAAGAATGCGAAGTACACCACGGACAGCACCTGAGAGAGGATCGTGTAAGTCGGTGTGGCGGGCATCAGGCCCAAGTAACCGAGACCGACGAAGCTGATCACAAAGGAAGCCAGGAATGCCTTGTAGATCGGGCCACGGTAACGGATCGACTTGACCTTGCCGCGATCCAGCCACGGCAGGAAGAAGAACGCTACAGTCGCGACGCCCATCGCCACCACGCCCGGGAACTGCGAACCGAACATCGGCGGCACCGCACGCAGGATCGCGTAGTACGGCGTGAAGTACCACACCGGTGCGATGTGCTCTGGAGTCTTCATCGGGTTGGCCGGCACGAAGTTGTTGTACTCCAGGAAGTAACCGCCCATGTCCGGCGCAAAGAACACGATCGCGCAGAACACGATCAGGAAGCCGATCACGCCGACGCCATCCTTGACGGTGTAGTAGGGATGGAACGGAATGCCGTCCAGCGGCTTGCCGTTGGCATCCTTGTGCTTCTTGATCTCGACGCCGTCCGGGTTGTTGGAGCCGACTTCATGCAGGGCGATCAAGTGTGCGACCACGACCAGCACCAGAATCAGCGGAATCGCGACGACATGCAGCGCGAAGAAGCGGTTCAGCGTGGTATCGGACACGACGAAGTCGCCGCGGATCAGGATGGAAAGATCCTGGCCGACGAACGGCACCGAAGAGAACAGATTCACGATCACCTGCGCACCCCAGAACGACATCTGGCCCCATGGCAGCAGATAGCCCATGAACGCCTCGCCCATCAGCATCAGGTAGATGACCATACCGATGATCCACACCAGTTCGCGCGGCGCACGATAGGAGCCGTACATCAGGCCGCGGAACATGTGCAGGTAGATCACCACGAAGAACATCGAAGCACCGGTGGAATGGATGTAGCGCAGCAGCCAGCCCCATTGCACGTCGCGCATGATGTACTCGACGGAAGCGAAGGCAAACAGCGCATCCGGCTTGTAGTTCATCGTCAGGAAGATGCCGCTGACGATCTGGATAACCAGCACCAGCAGCGCCAATGAACCGAAGAAATACCAGAAGTTGAAGTTCTTCGGCGCATAGTATTCGGAGACATGCTCCTTCCAGAGCGAGGTCAGCGGAAAGCGCTCGTCGATCCAGCCGATCAGTTTAGTAAGCAGATTCATCATGCATTCCCCTTGCTATCGTCGCCGATCAACAGCCGTGTATCGCCGATGTACTTGTGCGGCGGAATGATCAGGTTGGTCGGGGCCGGAACGCCCTTGAACACGCGTGCGGCCAGATCGAAACGCGAACCGTGGCAGGGGCAGAACCAGCCGCCTGCCCAGTTGGAGCCTAAGTCGGCCGGAGCGATCTCCGGACGGAAAGTCGGCGAGCACCCCAGATGGGTGCAGACGCCCAAAACGACCAGGAATTCAGGCTTGATCGAGCGAGTTGCGTTATTGCAGTATTCCGGCTGCTGCGGCACATCGGAACCGGGATCGGCCAGTTCTTCGTCGTGCTTGGCCAGCAGATCCAGCATTTCCGGCGTGCGATGCACGATCCACACCGGCTTGCCTTGCCACTCCACGCTTATCATCGTACCTGGCGCTACAACGCTCAAGTCGACTTCGACCGGAGCGCCGGCCGCCTTGGCGCGTTCGCTCGGCATCAAACTCAGTACGAACGGCGCGCCGGCGCCGGCCGCCGCAACACCGCCTGCTGCGGTTGTGGCGGCAAGCAGAAGACGCCGCTTGTTGTGATCAACATTATCAGTCATGACCCTCATCCCTTAAAGTTAGAACTTATGCACGATGACGCCACCGAGCGATCGATGCGATCGCCCTGAATGTCATCAAATAACGGAGGTTGTTGCAGCACTGTCTGCCCTTGTAGTTATTGCTTTCGGACAATCCAAGGTCTAGCTCCCCAACTTAGACCCCATGCCAGCGGCGCCCCGTCTTAACGACGGCATCCGCCGCAATTACGATTAATTATTCCGTGCGCCCTGAGCCACCCACTTGCGCAGAATCAGTATGTATTGGCGATCAAGCGTGCCGGCTGCGTTCAAGCCCATCGGCATCTTCAATCCCTTGTTGGTGCCCGTCAGCAGCTTGGTGAATGTGCTTGCTTCGCTATTCCCGGGAATGACGACCGGACCGTACATCGTACCCTTCATCAGCCCCTGATAGGAGGTCAGATCCAGACCGCTCTTGGCATGTCCTTTTCCGCCAGGCTGATGACAACTCACGCAGTGATCATGCAGAACCGGCATCACATCGCTCTTGAAGCTCACTTCGCCATGGCCCAACACCTTCATTGCTCCCTGCTCGGCACCATCTGCTGCAAAGGCATTGAAAGAAAACAACGCCAACACAGCGGAGCCCAACAACATTTTTATCTTCATGCTTCCCCCTGAAAAAGACCACTGAAACGACCCGATGAAAAAACCGCGACTGCTGCCCGCAACATCTCTCTCTCGTCAGCTGTTTGCCAGCAAACGACAGGATGTTACGCAACGATTTTTATTAAGGCAAATAATAATATACTGATTTATCCGGCATGGCAGTCCCTCGTAGGGGCTACCCGCCCCATCACTGCTAGACCGGATTGTCTAGCTCGAAATAGCGGTGTTCCAACCCGAATTGCACACCAAGATGGTTACCCAACGCCTGTATACCATAGCGCTCGGTAGCATGATGGCCGGCGGCGATGAACGCCACCCCGCTCTCTTGCGCAAGATGGTAGTTCTGCTCCGAGATCTCCCCGGTCAGATAGGCATCCACACCCTGTGCGATAGCCATCTCGAAATAGCCCTGTGCGCCGCCGCTGCACCATGCGACCCTGCGTATGCTCCGGCTTGCATCGCCGATGACTTGCGGTGCGCGCTGCAGCCCATCGGCGACCTGCCGGCCGAATTGGGCCAAGGTCTGCGCCTGAGCCAGTTCACCCACACAGACGATATTCTGCTCGCCGAAACGACCCTGCTCCACTAACCCAAGCCGTTTTCCGAGCTGCGCGTTGTTGCCGAGTTCCGGGTGTGCATCCAGCGGCAGGTGATAGGCCAGCAGACTGACATCGTTGCGCAACAGATGCGCGATGCGCCGCTTCTTGATGCCGGTGATCGAGGCATCCTCGTTGCGCCAGAAATAGCCGTGGTGCACCAGGATCGCATCCGCACCCCAGGCGACCGCCTCGTCCAGCACATGCTGCGAAGCGGTCACCGCCGTCGCGATGCGCCGCACTTCCGGCCGCCCCTCCACCTGCACGCCGTTCGGGCTATAGTCCTTGAACAAGGCGGTTTGCAACAGGCTTGCGTTATAATCGCGCAGTTCATCGAGCAGCATGAATTTCCCTTAATCCAGAAGCGAACGAAACTATCATACCATGCGTAAACACTGGCTTTTGTTCACCCAGACCGTCACCATCGCGCTGGCGCTGCTGTTCATCGTCCATACCCTGAAGCCGGAACTGTTGCCGAATGCCGCACGCAGCGGCGTGGTGACCCTGTACGAAAACATGCCGCAATCCGCGGGGACGCAGCCGCCGGTCGCCGGACTGAGCGCCGCCGCGCACAAGGCCATGCCCGCCGTGGTGAACGTATTCACCAGCACCGTCGTCAAGGCACCGATCAACCCGTTTCTGGACGATCCGCGCTTCCGCTTCTTCTTCGGCGACCAACTCGACAGCGAACCGCAGAACAACTCCAGTCTCGGCTCCGGCGTGATCGTCAGCCCGGACGGTTACATCCTGACCAATCACCATGTGGTGGAGACCGCCGACCAGATCGAGGTCGCACTGGCCGACGGACGCACGACCAAGGCCCATGTCATCGGCTCCGACCCGGAAACCGACCTGGCCGTGATCAAGATCGACCTCCCCGGCGCCCTCCCGGCGATCACCTTCGGGCATCCGGAACAGGCACAGGTCGGCGACTTGGTGCTGGCGATCGGCAACCCGTTCGGCGTCGGCCAGACTGTCACGATGGGCATCATCAGCGCACTCAAGCGCGACCACCTCGGCCTGAACACCTTCGAGAACTTCATCCAGACCGATGCGGCAATCAATCCCGGCAACTCCGGCGGCGCGCTGGTGGACGCCAGCGGCAACCTGATCGGCATCAACAGCGCGATCTATTCTCCGAACGGCGGCTCGCTCGGCATCGGCTTCGCGATCCCCTCCAGCACGGCGAAGAAGACCATGGAACAGATCATCCAGCACGGTTCGGTGACACGCGGCTGGATAGGCGCAGCCGTGCAGGAACTGACGCCTGAATTGGCAGAATCGTTCAAGCTGGGAGACACCAAGGGCGTGCTGATCACCGAAGTGATACGCAGCAGCCCGGCGGAACGGGCAGGCGTGAAAACCGGCGATATTCTGGTCGCCATCGACGACAAGGGCATCGACAGCTGGAACGTCATGCTGGAAACCGTAGCCAACCTGCCCCCCGGCAAAGTGGTGCAGGCCCACCTGATGCGCAACGGCGCGGCGATCAGCTTGCAGGTCAAGATCGGCAAGCGCCCCGCTCCCAAGGCGCAATAACCCCCGCTAGAAGGACGAGGAGATCAGGGCTCCCGGATCGATTCGTCCAGCGTCTTGGTCAGCGGCCACAGCAAGTAGGAAATCACCGAACGGCTGCCGACCTTGATCTCGGCGGTGAGCGTCATACCCGGCAACAGCCGGGCCTGATCCGGCAGCTTCTTCAGGCGCGACGTTCCCATACTGATGCGGCTCAGGTAATAGGCGTCCGCCCCCTGTCCCGCAGCGGCATCGCGACGGAATGCATCCTCGCTAACGGTGCGCAGCGTCGCATCGACCGCGCCATGACGCTGGAACGGGTAAGCATCGAACTTCAACCGCGCCACATCGCCCACACGGATGTAACCGACATCGATGGAGTCGATCTGCACCTCGGCCTCCAGCTCGGCTCCCAGCGGCACCAGCGTGAACAGCGGTTCCGCCCCCTTGGCCACCGAGCCTTGCGAGAGCTTGGCGATCTCCAGCACCACGGCATCCGCCGGAGAAACCAGGGTCACCAGACGATGACGTTTGTCCGCCTTCTGCAGTTGCTCGTTCAGCGCATCACGGTCGCGCGAAGTAGACAGCAGATCTTCCATCGTCCGCTGCCGCCAGCCTTTGACGAAGGCCGTCTTCTCGGACTCGGCTCCGGCAAGATCCAGCTTGAGTTCCTGCTCGCGACTCTTGGCCAGCTGCTGCTCGCGTTCGATCTCCAGGCGCTTCTCCCTCGCCTCCAGCAAACGCAGCGGAGCGGCGAACTTCTGCGCCACCAGCCTCTCCTGCATGGACTCGATCTCGCGCAAGTCCCTAACCCGCGCACCCAGCACCTGCTGATCCAGATTATTGGTATTCAGCGATGCGCGCAGACGCGCGATCGACTCTTCCATGCTGCGCAACTGCGCGCGATAACTGGCCTCCCGCTCCACCGACAGCCTGGCCTGAAGCTCGGCATCGCCCCCCGCATCGGGCTTGTCGGCCAGACGACGGCCGGCCATCTCCGCTTCCAGTCGCCGGGATTGCGTATCCAGGCTTTTCAACCGTGTTCGCAACTCACTCTCGTCCGCTTGGGCGAAGGTCGGGTCCAGCATCGCCAGCACCTCGCCCTTTTTCACCACCTGCCCGACACGGACATTGATGCTCTGGATGATCGCCGTATCCATGGGCTGCACCACGATGTTCGGCAACGGCGTGACCAGCTTGCCGCGCGCGGACACCACCAGGTCGATCTCGGAGAGCGAGGCCCACAGCAGGAACACCACGACCACTGCAACCAGCAAATGCAGCGTGATGCGCGCCGACCTCGGATAAGGACGGCGCTCGATCTCATCCGCATCCGGGAGGAATTCGATAGCGACCGCGTCGTCGGTTTGCTTCTTCCCGTCGGCGGGAGTTATAGATGACTTGTCTGTTGATTCCATAATTGTTGGTAAGTTGAACAACGCTCGAGCAATTCTTCGTGACGGCCGCTATCCATCAAGCGGCCGTGCTGCATCACCAGGATGGCGTCGGCATCGACCAGCGTCGAAAGACGGTGCGAGATCATCACGACCGTCTTGCCGACCGCGATGCGCGAGAGATTATTGATGAAGATCGCCTCGCTCTCGGGATCGAGCGCGCTGGCGGCCTCGTCGAGGATCAAGACACGCGGCTTCGACAGCAAGGCGCGCGCGATCGACAGACGCTGCTTCTGTCCGCCGCTCAGGTTGCTGGCATTCTCTTCCAGCAAGGTGTCGTACCCCTGAGGCAATCTCTCGATGAACTCGTCGGCCCCGGCCGCCTGCGCCACCTCGACGATCTCCTCGAAGGTCGCATCGGGACGCGTCATGGAGATGTTCTCGCGCACCGTGCCGCGGAACAGGAAGTTCTCCTGCAGCACCACGCCGATCTGCTTGCGCAAATGCGCGAGATCGATCTCGCGCGCATCGACGCCATCGAAACGCACCACACCTTCCTGCACCGGATAGAGCCCCTGTATCAGCTTGGTCAGCGTGGTCTTGCCGGAGCCGCTGCGCCCCACGATACCGACCACCGCCCCGGCCGGTATCCTGAAGCTGGCGCGGTCGAGCGCGGAAGTAGTCGCGCCCGGATAACGGAACGTCACATTGTCGAAGACAATCTCGCCGTTCAGAGTCGAACGCAAACCGCCTGCACCGAGACGCCCCTCGGGCGGCCGGTTCATGATCTCGCCCAGCATGCGCACCGACAGCGCCGTCTGCTGGTATTCGTTGATCAGGCCGACGATCTGGGTCAGCGGGGAAACCACGCGCCCCGAGATCATCTGGAAGGCGATCAGCGCACCGACCGTCATGGTCTGGTCGAACACATCCTGCGCACCTATCACGATGACCACGACCGGCAATATCTTTTCCAGGAAACTGGTCAGCGAACCTCCGGTGATCCCCAGATGCCCGACCTGATAATGCGCATTGATCGCCGCCGCCGAGGATTGCTCCCAGGTGCGCCGCTGCTTGGGCTCGATCGCCAGCGCCTTCACCGTGCGCATGCCATGGATGGTCTCCACCAGCAACGCCTGGCGCTTGCCCTCTGCGGAATAGAGCGCATCCAGGCGACGGCGGAAGGTGGGCAGCAGCACCGCGATGACGGCGGCGATGACGATGGCGAACGCCAGCACGATCAAGGCCAGCTTGAACGAGTAATAGAACAGGATGGGCAGGAAGATCAGCAGCCCTACCGTGTCCAGCGCCGTGAAGAACAGCCTGCCGGTCAGGAAGTTGCGGATGCTCTCCAGCTGCTGCACATGGCGCACGATCACACCCGCCGAATGCGTCTCGAAATAATCAATCGGCAACGACAGCAGGTGACTGAACGTCCGGCAGGTCAGGCGTATATCGATCTTGTTGGTCGCGGCCAGCAGCAATATCTGGCGCAAGTAGCCGAACACCGACTCGAAGATCATCGCGATCAGGATGCCGATGCCCAGCACCCACAGCGTCGACGAGCTCTGATGGACCAGCACCTTGTCGATCACCAGCTGGAAGAAGATAGGTGAAGACAGCGCCAGCACCTGCAGGATGATGGCGGCGATGGCGATATCGCGGAAGGCGATCTTCTGGCGCAGTATCTCGGGGACGAACCAGCGCAACCCGAATGGCTGGTTGGCGTCCGTCATGCTCGTCTTGCGCTTCAGCAACAACACGTGACCTTGCCAGCGCGTGGCGAACTGGTCGCGCGTCAGCGTCAGCACCGCCCCCATGTTCTCCAGCGGATCGAGGATCGCCAGCCGGTCACCTTCCAGCGCCCCCACCACGATGACGCTGTTGCCGTTATTGAGGCGCGCAAGAATCGGATACACCCCCTCTTGGGAATGCAGCTCGTCCCACGAGAACTGGGCCAGCTTCGCCTTGAACCCGATATCCCCGGCGATACGCATCAACAGCGCCTCACCGGGCTCCTCCGCCTCCAGGGCGTACTCATGGATCAAACGATCCGGATTGACCGGCATGCGGTGATGCTGTGCTATCGCGGTCAGACACTGGATGGCGGTGTGGGGAAACTGTTTTTCCATTTAGTGCATGAATATATGAAGTTTGCGTTCGGGTAGGCAGTCGGACATATCAGGCATCGCCAGCGCTCATCACGGCCAGGAGCTCCTGATAATTCTTGAGCTGGCAATGCGCCTTGAACAGATCCAGGATGGGCCCGGACTTGATCTTGTTTTTCAAGGCCGGCGCCAGTTCAAGCAAATACTTCTCCGGAACGAAGATGGGCATGTTCGCCGGGCCATGGAAACCGAACGGCTGGCCGACGACCTGTCCGGTCTCGAAGGAAAATTGCGAGGCCAGCTCTATCGGTGCGAAACGCAGCCCCTGCTCTTCCAGATAGTTCCGGTACATGCGGCAGATGACGATATCCTCGATGCCGCCGAAAGGAACTTCAGGCGCGCGACGTATCTTCACGTCCTTGCATGCGTTCAGCAGCTTCCTGCTCCGCAGGCAAAACCCGCCGTTCCCCACCTTGAACTCGTCCTCTGCCCACGCCCAGGGCGCGCCGATGTAATCGTACTTGAGGAACTCCGGCTGCCAGCGTTCCGGGTTGGCGATGAAGCCATCCCAATGCACGATCAAGATGTATTCGGTCGAGACGAAGGGCCACATGCATTTCAGCACGAACTCGCTATAGCTATCCATGGAGTCGAAGCGCTGAGTCTCGACGAACTTCTCGCCCAATCCCAGCGGCTTGCCGCCGAAGAACAGCACGCCTTCGACATCGAGCCCGAGCAGCGACTGCTTGACGGCAAAACGGGTCAGTTCATGTGAGGCGGGATCGGTGTCGATCGCGACTATCGTAATGGGGTAGCGCATTTCTCTCTTTCCCGGATCTCAGTCCAGTATCGACTTGAAGTAGGCGATGGTCTCTTTCAATCCATCCTCCAGATTGACCTTCGGCTGCCAGCCCAGCTTGTCCTTGGCGAGCGAAATGTCCGGCTGGCGCTGGCGCGGGTCGTCCAGCGGCAACGGCTTGTGTTCGATACGAGACTTCGAGCCGGTAAGCTGCAATATCTTTTCCGCCAGTTCGAGCATGGAGAACTCGCCGGGGTTGCCCAGATTGATCGGCCCCGTCACGCCCTTGGGCGTGTCCATCATGCGCATCATCCCGTCGAGCAGGTCGTCCACATAACAGAAGCTGCGGGTCTGCGAACCGTCGCCGTACATGGTGAGCGGCTCGTTCCTGAGCGCCTGGACGATGAAGTTGCTGACCACCCGGCCGTCGTTAGGGTGCATGCGCGGGCCGTAGGTGTTGAACAGCCGGACGACCTTGATATCGACGTTGTACTGACGCCAGTAGTCGAAGAACAGAGTCTCGGCGCAACGCTTGCCCTCGTCGTAGCACGAACGGATACCGATGGGATTCACGCGACCCAAATAGCCTTCGGGCTGGGGATGCACTTCCGGATCGCCGTAAACCTCGCTGGTCGATGCTTGCAGGATGCGCGCGCCCACGCGCTTGGCCAGCCCCAGCATGTTGATCGCGCCATGTACGCTGATCTTGGTGGTCTGCACCGGATCGTGCTGGTAATGGATAGGGCTCGCCGGACAGGCTAGGTTATAGATGCGATCCACTTCGACGTACAGCGGCAGCGTCACATCGTGCCGTATCAGTTCGAAATTCGGCTTGCCTATCAGATGCAGGACGTTCTTCTTGCTGCCGGTGAAGAAATTGTCCACGCACACGACATCCTGCCCTGCGGCCACCAGACGATCGCACAAATGACTGCCCAGAAAGCCCGCACCGCCGGTAATCAGAACTCTTTCCATTATCCCCCCTTACACTACAAGCTCGGCGGCCGCCTGTTACGGCAACACCTCATACCCGCCAGAGAAACCCATACAAACTGGCCGCGGCATCCAGCATGCTCGCCAGCCTTACGTCGCCATGATGCCTGTCCATGGCATATTCATGGCGGCGGATTATCCCACGCTCGCCATGCCGATCAAACAATTCACATGCCCGCTGCACCAAGGCCGCAGGCTGGACGATATCGTCGGCGGCGTAATACAGCACGTCGTCGCGATGCGCATCCGCAAGCCAATGCGTGAAGCGCAGTGTATCCGGAATCAGCGGTATACCCCCGGTCGCCAGCGCATCGAACACCCGGATGGGAATGTCGTTCAGCACCGGCACGATCCAGTGCGATTTGTGCGCGGCCCATTCCTGCATCTTCTGCAGCTCGGTCATCTCATGGAACTGGTGGGAGCTGAAGCCGACGGAAGCGAAATGCGGCGACAAGGTCGCGACCACCCGGTTGCGGTACTGGAACGGGCCGTAAGGGATGTGCTTCCCGAGCGGCTGGTTCGATCTTTCCGCGGAAACGAGTTCGCTGCGATGCTGTTCAAGGAATGGGGCCGTCCACTGCGCCACGCCGGCCGCCACGGAATCGGTGATATTGACCGCATAACGCGACAACAGAAAATGGTTCTCGTGATGCGTGGGTGCGTACAGATCGCTATGCACCGCCAACGGCACACTCAAGCCCAACCAATGGTGGTTGTCCCAATCCCAGACGATGAATATCGTTTCGGGGCAAGCGTTGAACACCGCGACGAAACCGGCGGGATCTCCGCCCTGATGCAGGTCGTTGTTGTTGACGATGACAATGCTACGCGCAAGCTGCCCGCTCGCTGTCGCCGCACGCTCCGGCGAGAAATAGCCGCGCTCCAGATAATCGCACGGCAGGCCTGTTCCCCTGGGCGCCAGATGCCTCAGGTTGTTGCTGATCCAGACCTTCTCCGGACGCACATCGGCGAACACCTCTTGCAGATGTTTGCGCCGCCGGTTCTTTGCAAGCGCCAGATGGAAGAACGCATCATGCTGATAGAGCTGTACCGTCTGCTCCATCATGCCCGCAGGAAATGCGGCGCCGGGAAGCTGGCCGTAGCAGGCTGATATTCCGAAATCGCTCATGCTTGCGTCGATGTCGATTCGCGATACAGCGATTGCGGCAGGCCCTGCCCCATGGAGTGCTCGTACCGGATAGCAGATTTCGCGTCGTAGAAGGGGATGGACAAGGCGGCGCGAACTTCTCTTTCGACCTGGTCGCGCAAGGCCACGATCCGGTCCGCAGACAAATGGTCGGTGTACACATAGGACTTGTATCCACCATTGGGATCGCCCTTGTAATAGTCCGGCGTCTCGGTGTAATCCAGTTCGTAGGCATGCAACCGGTCGCCGGTCTTTTTGTGCGTGTATGTCCAGATGCCCGGCAGTTCGGGATGACGAGTAGCCAGATCGTAGTAGGGCGTGCCGGGATAGGTGGTGATCACCGTGCAGTCGAAGTCGTCCACCTTGCACGCGATCAACCAGTCGCGCACATCGAGTATGGATTGCTCGCTCTCGCCGGGATGCCCGACCGACATCAGCGCCTTCACCTTGAGGCCGTGCTTCTTGGCGAACTCGACGGCGCGCGTGTTGTCTTCGATGGTGGCGATCTTGTCGATGTTCTCAAGGATGCGCGGATTGGCCGCTTCGAAACCGCAAAGCACCCAGCGGAAGCCTGCACGGTACATCGCCTCGGCCTGCTCGTCGGTAAACAGCTCGGATTTGATGAAGCCGCGCAGCCTGAACTCCGTCCCGAGTTCGATCTGCAGCGCATGTATCGCATTCATCAATTCGACGAAGCTCTTGCTGACATTCAATTCGTCGTCGTAGAACATGAAGCCGGTATAGCCGTACTTCTCATGCAGCATGCGTATCTCGCCGACGATGGACTCCACGCTGCGATTCCGTATCACGCGCAGGCTGCGCGAATTGCGCCCGCCGCAGAACCCGCAATGGAACGGGCATCCCAGCTGCGCGATCAGGCTGGTCGCGGGGAACCCTTCGATCTGATAGCTGTAGCTCGGCAAGTCGACCAGATGGCGCGCGGGCATCGGCAGCGCCTCATACTGCGCATTGCTCATGAACATCCCGCCCTTCGCATCGTCCCCGTCGATGACTCGTCCGCAATTCGGATCGAAGGCTTCCAGCGCTGCGAACTCTCCGTCCCCGGAGACCATGATATCGAATATGCCCTCCAGCACCTCGGCGGCCTTGGAGGCTCGGCCATCGAACACCTTGAGCTTGTCGCGCTCGACCTTGAGCGCGGAATAAGTCAGCGTGACATGAGGGCCGCCCAGCACAATACGCAAACCGGGCGCGGCCTCGCGTATGGTGCGAGCGATCTTTACGGCCGAAGGCAACTGGGGCGTGGTGCAAGTGATCCCGATCCAGTCCAGAGTCACATCGGCCAGATGATCGCGAACCACCTCGAGGTAGTTGGACACGCCGGACAGATCCAGCACCCCGACTTTCGCGCCGCGCTGCTCCAATGCCGCAGCCACGCGCAACACGCCCAGACTGACGAACACACGCTCGTCCAGCAGGAAGGGGGATGGCGGAATCACCAGCGTCACGTGCTTGCCGTTCAACCGAACAGCGGGCTTGTACATTCCGATTGGTTCCATTGATTCTCCCGTTGGCTGGCGCTTCCGCTACGCCAGCTTCTTTCTGTATATAAAGCAGCCGCAGCCATGCCTTTGCTGATCGATCACTGCGGGTGCGGGATTGTCGACCATCCCCACGCGGACCGCATCGTCCGGAATCAGACTGTACTCGACCAATTCGAGCGGCTGCGTCATCGCCTGCACCTGTTCGAAGGAATATATCCGATGAGCGTTAAATTGCAATCTGGATTGGCCTACCGGCACGACGAACAGCATCAAACCGCCGGGCTTCAGCACACGCACCAGCTCGGCAACCGCGATACGGTCGCCCGCAGGATTGAGGGCATCCCCATAGCGCCCAAGACCGATATGTTCGATGGTGTGCATGCAGGAGACCGCCGGCAATGAGTCCGACTCATACCCAAGAGACAGCAGATCGCAACTGCGGCATTCGAGATTGGACAGAAAGACTTGCGGCGGCCGGAAGTCGTGCAACACGACCTTGCTGACCGCGGAGGCCAGGGTCGCGAAATTCAATGTCGAGCCGAAGTCGTATATCTGCTCGATACGATGCTCCAGCAGCTTTCTGATCGCCCATGCAGGATGATACAAATAGTGCGGCTCGATCGGATGGACGCCGACATCGTCGTCCAGGCAAGGGAACAACTGGGACGGGTCCGCCTGCATCACGCCCGCCCCCATCGAAATGGCCGCGGACTGGAACTTGTAATAGGACGCGGTGAAGTATCCCCATTTGACCTTGTCCTTCACATCCGGCAAGGAAGAGTTCTTCGAGACCACGCCCGCCACACGCGCCCACCTGTCCGGCGCTGGATTCAGTTCGGAGTCCAGCAGCCAGGGCGCGGTCGGCGCGAAGACGATGGAGCCGGAAGCCTCGCCCAGATATGCGGCCCACCACGAGAAGGTCGAATTGGCGACAACAAAATGATCGCAAGTCGACAGCAGCATGAAATCGCTCAGATGATCCCGCGTATTCACCACCGTCACCCGCGCCTCGCCGGCCAATGAGCCCAGCATATTGCTCGTATACAGAGGCTCGTCGGTGAACACGAAGAATTCGACGTCGCCCGCGAATTTCCGCTGGAACCAGCGTATGGTTTCCAGGTAGTACTCGTCCGCACATACGCCCAGATGCTGATAGTCGCTTCTTCGAACATGCAAGCCGACTGCACGCCCGAACTGTCTGGGCAAGCTCCTGCCTGCCAGCCATTGGTTCCTGAAGTTGATCAGATCGGTCTTGATGGCGATGGCATCGGGAAGGAAACAGCGCTCGCTCTGGAAGTAGCCGTCCACAGCGAGTACGCTCACCCCGCCCGCAAACTGTGAGCCGATGGCCGCCGACAGCTTGTCCGCCTCTTCTTCACGGATCACCGGCATGGATGCAGTGATGTTTTCCAGCTTCACCTTGCCGGGAAATATCTGGTCGATCTCCAGCTTTCTTCCGATCGCATCGCCCGCCAACAATATCGACGCGTCGAAATACAATTCTGCGCCGAACTCGCGCGCCAGCCGCACGGCACAGGCATATTGAAACAGTTGGTTACCGAGTCCGCCCTTGAGCCTGAAAATCAATTTTTTTGTTTTACTCAATTTTCCCCAACCATTCTCAGGTTAATCACCGATATATCTAACTGCAGCAAGCATCCCCGCCCAATCCCGACTCGAGGCCGATCTGCGGAGACCATCCGGGCAAAGGCTTTCCTCCGCGCCAGGGTTCCATGACCTCGCGCTCGCGATAGTCGCGCCCTCCCCACTGCACCGGCACGGTCACGCCTCGCACATGCTCCAGAATGGCCACCAACTCCTTCAGACGCACAGGGCGTCCCGAGGATACTGCATAACATTCATGTCCGCGGACCTGATCCGCCAACAAGCGCTCCGCCGCAACCAGATAAGCCCTGACCACATCGTCCACATGTACCAGGTCTATCTTTTGTTCACCCGGCGACATGGGCAGCGTCTGCTGCGTTCTGGCGGCATCTTCAAGCAGGTGGATCAGCTTGCGGCGAGTGTCGCCGGAACCATAAGTATCGAACAATTCCAGTGTGATCGCGCGCAGTCCGCAAGCCTCGACATAGTATTGCAGAATCGCCCCGAATGCCTGCTTAGTCGCGGCATACAGATTGACCGGGCTGTACGCCATGCCTTGATAATGTTGCCAGGACGTCCCGGTATCCACCAGCCTGTCGCAGTTCGCCTGATGCATGGCCTCGATCAGCTGGGCGGAGAATTGCACATTGGATTGCATCAACGGAACCACGTCCTCTACCCTGTGGCTGGACAGGAACAGCGACGCCAGATGGAACACCACATCAGGGCGAGCCTCGCGCATCATGCTCACGAGACTCTCCGTGCTGCCGTCGTGATGGTGGACCTGCACTCGCGACTGATCCCACAAACTGCGGCTCAGCGGCTTGCGGATGACGACATGCACCTGCCAGCCTGCAACCAGCAGGCCGTTGACCAGATGAGATCCGATGAATCCCGTGCTCCCGGTCACCAGGGCGGTCTTCATCGTCTCGCGCTCCCGGCCCTGTCGGCATAAACGAACGGACTCTCGAACTCGGCGAGACGCGGGAAGTTGGCATCCCGCTCCGAAACCAGCGGCACACTGGCAGGCCAATCTATCCCGGCGGAATCCCAGCGTATCCCCGCATCATTATTCGCGGCATACATACTCGTCACCTTGTATTGCATGACGACATCGTCACTCAATGCATAGAAACCATGGGCCACGCCCGGAGCGATATAGAGCATGTTCCCCGACTCCGCGCTCAGTTCTATGGTCGCCGCCTGCTTATAGGTCGGCGACCCCGCCCGCAGGTCGACGATGGCATCCAGCACTCTTCCGTCCAGGCAGTAGACCAGCTTGTAGTGTTCATGCGGCGGCGTCTGGAAATGCAACCCTCTCAGCACGCCCTTATGCGAGACCGAATAATATTCTTCGGCGAACTCGGTGATGAGACCATGCTCCGCAAAGACATCCTTCTGAAAAGTTTTTACGAAGCGCCCACGAGCATCCGTCCTGATCTGGGGGAATAACTGATAACACCCCGGGATGATCGTTTTCTCTACGCGCATGCTAGAAATTCACCCCGAAGAACGCTTCGAGTCTGGCGATGACGAAATCGAGCATTTCCTTGTTCAGGCCGGGGTACACGCCTATCCAGAAGGTGTCGTTCATCACGATGTCGGTATTGGTCAGCTCTCCGGCGATGCGGAAGTTGCGGCCCTTCATGTAGGGCTGGCGCGTCAGGTTGCCGGCGAACAGCAGTCGAGTACCTATCTTGTGCTGGTCGAGGTATTGCAGCAGATCCACGCGATTGATGCCTGCGTTCGCCTTGATGGTGATCGGGAAACCGAACCAGGAAGGGTCGCTGTTCGGCGTCGCTTCCGGCAGCAGCAAGAACTCTTCGCAACTCTTCAAGCCGGCCTTCAGGTAAGCGAAGTTCGCCTTGCGCGCGGCGATGAATTCTTCCACGCGATCCATCTGCGCCAAGGCGCAGGCAGCCTGCATGTCGGATATCTTGAGGTTGTAGCCCAAGTGAGAATAGGTGTACTTGTGGTCGTAGCCATAGGGCAGATCGCCCAGCTTCTGGCAGAAACGCTTGCCGCAGGTGTTGTCTTTGCCGGGCTGGCAATAGCAATCGCGGCCCCAGTCGCGGAACGATTCGACGATCTGATGCAGCTGATCGTCGTTGGTGAACACCGCGCCGCCCTCGCCCATGGTGATGTGGTGCGCAGGATAGAAACTCAGCGTGCCGATGTCGCCAAAGGTGCCGACCAGCTTACCGTTGTAGGTGGAGCCGAGCGCGTCGCAGCAGTCCTCGATCAGCCAGAGGTTATGCTTCTTCGCCAGCGCGACAATGGCATCGAGATCGTAGGGATTGCCCAGCGTATGCGCCAGCATGATGGCCTTGGTCTTCGGGCCGATCGCCGCCTCGATCTTCGTCGGGTCGATATTGTAGGTGCCTAGCTGCACATCGACGAACACCGGCACCGCGCCGAATTGCAGGATGGGGTTCACCGTGGTCGGGAATCCGGCCGCCACCGAGATGACTTCGTCACCCGGCTGGATCGCGCGTTCGCCGAGCTTATGCGAAGTCAGTGCGGAGAACGCCAGCAAATTGGCCGAAGAACCGGAGTTGGTAGTGAGCGCGTGCTTCACGCTCAGGAAGTCGCACAGGCGTTGCTCGAATGCGTCGTTGAAACGCCCCGTGGTCAGCCAGCCGTCGAGCGAGGCTTCCACCATGTTCTGCAATTCTTTCGCCCCGATCACCTTGCCGGACGGGGGCACGGCATGCTTGCCCGCTTCGAATGGGGATGGCGCATAAGCCAGGTCGGCATATTGCTGGACGAGCTCGGCGATCTGGGCGCGGAGTTGTTCCTTGGTACTCATATTCTCTTCCACTGTGCGTATTGTTCGATCTGTTTCAGGGTAAGACTGCGCATTTCTTCTTTCGCTAACCATGCGCGCTGCCAGGCCACGATCATCTCCAGCGTGTGTGCCAGCTCCCAGCGCGGCTGCCAGTCCAGGCGCATCTTCGCCTTGGAGCAATCCAGCTTGAGGTAATGCGCCTCGTGCGGATGCTCGCCCTCGTCGAGCCGCCAGCTTGCGCCCTCGCCCCATTGTTGCGTGAGGCGCTCGACTATCCATTGCACCGGCTTGGCATCCTCGTCGTTAGGACCGAAGTTCCACCCTTCGGCATGGCTCACGCCCTGCTCGTAAAGTTTCTGCGCCAGCGACAGATAGCCGGAGAGCGGCTCCAGCACATGCTGCCAGGGACGGATCGCATGCGGGCTGCGTATCACCACCGGACGGTTCTCGGCTATCGCACGCAGGATGTCCGGTATCAGGCGGTCTTCCGCCCAGTCACCGCCGCCGATGACGTTACCGGCGCGCGCCGAAGCGAGCGCCACGCGATGCTCGGCATATTTCGCCGGACTGAAGAAAGAATTGCGATAGGCTCCGGTCACCAGTTCGGCGCAGCCCTTGCTGTTGCTATAGGGATCGAAACCGCCCATGGCCTCATTCTCGCGGTAACCCCACACCCATTCCTTGTTGTCGTAGCACTTGTCGCTGGTGACGTTGACCACCGCGCGCACCGATGGCGTCTGGCGCACCGCTTCCAGCAGATGCACCGTGCCCATCACGTTGGTGGAATAGGTCTCGACCGGATTCACATACGAGTAGCGCACCAGCGGCTGCGCCGCCATGTGGATGACGATGTCGGGAGCGGCATCGCACATCGCCTTGCCCAGCGCGACGCCGTCGCGGATGTCGCCTATGATGGAAGCCATGCCCGTCGCCACGCTGGCGACCTCGAACAGGCTGGGATTGGTCGGCGGTTGCAATGCGTAACCGGTCACCTCGGCGCCCAGCTGTTGCAACCACAGGCTGAGCCAGCTTCCCTTGAAGCCGGTGTGTCCGGTCAGGAAGACTTTCTTCCCACGCCAGAACGAGCCCGTCATGCCCATATCTTCCATGGCGCCTTGCCGGATTGCCATAACTCTTCCAGATTGTTCTTGTCGCGCAGGGTATCCATCGGCTGCCAGAACCCATTGTGGTGGAACGCGGCAAGTTCGCCCTCTTCGGCCAGCCGCTCCAGCGGCTCGCGCTCCCAGATCGTCTCGTCCGCATGGATATAGCCCAGAACCTCGGGAGACAACACGAAGAAGCCCCCATTGATCATCGCGTCATCACCCCTTGGTTTTTCACGGAAGCTGTTGACCTTGTTGCCGACCATATCCAAGGCACCGAAGCGGCCTGGCGGTATGGTTGCCGTCAGTGTGGCCTTGACCTTTTTTGCCTTGTGGAAGGCGATCAGTTCGGTGATGTTCACGTCGCCGACGCCGTCTCCATAGGTGAAGCAGAATGCCTCTTCATCCTTGACGTAGTCCGCTACGCGCCTGAGGCGGCCGCCGGTCATGGTGTCTTCGCCGGTATCCACCAGCGTCACCCGCCAGGGTTCGGCGTGGCGATGGTGGACTTCCATCGCGTTGCGCTCCATGTCTATGGTCACATCCGACATGTGCAGAAAATAGTTGGCGAAATATTCCTTGATGACATAACCCTTGTAGCCACAGCAGATAATGAAATCGTTCACGCCATGCGCGGAATAGATTTTCATGATGTGCCAGAGTATGGGCTTGCCGCCAATCTCGACCATCGGTTTTGGACGAGTCGAGGTTTCCTCGCTGATCCGCGATCCCAGCCCACCTGCAAGAATGACTGCCTTCATGTAGAACCTATCAATGAGTTAGCCCAAAGAGCAACTGACCGATTATCGCATCCATTCCGGATAGACGGTCGGAGCGAAAGAGGCTGATGGCCGGCAACACCGTCTAAATTTTGCCGCCCTTGTTTCCGCTCAGCTCATCCAACTGGTTGCCCAACCCAGCCTGGCGCGACATGGCAATATATGTCGCTTCCAGGTTGCGACAGAATTCTCGCGTATCGAACAACGGACTCTGAGCCTTGTTGGCAACGAGCCGCGCTCTGACCTCTTGCAGCGCGTCCTGATCCAAGGCGAGTTGCAAGGCCTTGGCCTCATATTCCTGAAGGCTATGAGTGATCATTTCAGACATGCCGACCGCATGCAACAGACTACCCGCCACTCTCGAAGGGAAAGCTTCTCCCATGTAAGTCAGAACCGGCAATCCCGCCATCAGCGCATCCGCTGTCGTCGTGTGTCCATTATAGGGATGGGTATCCAGAAACAGACCAGCCTGACGGTAACGCGCCAGATGATCCTCGACCCGCGGCACGCGCTGGGCGAAAATCAGGCGGTTCGCGGCAACCCCACGCGACTCGGCTTCCCTGCACAGGTTACGCTGCGATATCTCGTTCCGGGAGACCAGCCACAACACGCTGCCCGGAACCTGCGTCAACAAGCGCATCCACACATCGAACAGCGGCGGGTTGATCTTGTAGTCATGGCAGAAGGCGCAGAACACGAATCCTTCCTCGGGCAATCCGCATTCGGCGCGCGTGGGCGTATTCTCGGATATCTGCACGCTCGCATCCGTCGGCAGGTAGGTATCCGGGAGATATACGACCTTCTCCGAGTAATACTGCATCTGCTCGGCAGAAACCAGGAAAGGATCTGCCAGGATGTAATCGTAATATTCGACACCCATCGTTCCCGGGTATCCCAGATAATTCACCTGCACAGGCGCGGGCCGGAACGAAAGGACATCCGTGCGGGTATCCGAGGTATAGCCGCCCAGATCGACCAAAACATCGACCTCCATGTCGCGCAACATCTGCGCGATCTGCAGCGAACCCATCTCGCGCACGTCGATGAAGCGGTCGAACGCATTCAGCATGCGCGCCCGCAAGCGGCTGCCGTCGTCGATCCCCAAGGAGATCGCGATGGTCTCGAACCGGGACTTGTCATGGTGCTCGAATATCCCCGCCGTCAGGTGGCCCACCGGATGCTCGCGCAGATCGGGAGAGATATAGGCCAGGCGGATCTTGTCGTGCCGGTAGCGCTCTCCATTCCACAGCTTGGTCGCACTCGGCGGACAGTAGTGGCTGGAGAACAATCGGGCCGCCTGATAATGGTCGCTCGCGGAATCCGACATCGCCATCAGCGCGAGGGTCTTGCATGTGCGCTTCCCTGCCCTGATGCCGGCAATGATGCGCTGCGATGCCCCGGCGAAATCGGTCCAATCGCAAATATGCAGCCGCTCGTAGGCCAGCAATCCCGGCCCGTAATCGTAATCCGGGTTGAGCGCCAGGAGACGAGCGAACATGCCGATCGCCGACTCGCTCTGCTTGAACTCGGTCAGCAGTATCCCGCTGTTGGCCAACGCCGTCTGATGATTGGGATCGATCGCCAGCACACGCTGGAAACGCTCCAGCGAATCCTTGTGGCGCATCATGTTGCGCAGCAAGACTCCGCTATTAGTCAGCACTTCCAGATAATCCGGCTTTACCTGCAAGGCCGTATCGTAACTCTGCAATGCGGCCTGCTTATCGCCCAGCGCCTGCTGCACGGCCCCATGGATGAACCACAGCGGCGCGAAGGACGGATTGGCCTGGACGCCGCGCGAAGTCAAAGGCAGTGCATCCGAATGACGCCCCGCATTCAGGAATATCAGCGCCAAGGAATACAAGGCGACCCCATTGTTAGGATCGATGCGCAGAATATCGACGAAGAGTTTATGAGCCTTTCCCACCTCGCCCTTGTTCTGGCACTCAAGGGCTTCAGCCAGCTTTTTATTCAGATTCATTGGAGTCCGTGTCGATCCGAACATTCATGACCGCAACACGCAATCAGTCGAATCGGACTGGCTTGCTGCGTCATCTCTTAATCATGGTTAGGATAAAACAATCGGGCGACAGCATGCAACACTGTCGCCCGACCATTATCACCCCACTCTACGAACCGGTTGAGCCCAGCCAGCCATTACCGGAGGTCTGCTGTACCGCACCACCCAGCAAGGTGTTGTCGTTCACGCCCGGCACCTTCACTGTCGCGGACATCAACGTTCCGGCACCGGCCGTCGCGGCGAACTGATCCAGCGCTCCGGCAAGCGTACCGGCACTGACTGCCAGCGAGCTCGTCTGCATCGCAGGTGTGCCCGGCTCGACCTTGAACCAGACGTCGGCCATGGTCTGCGTCGCACCATCGACCGTCGTGAAGCTGGAGACCAGCCCCACCCAGTTGCCGTTGTTGTTCAACGACGTCGCCTGGGCGTTCAGATCGAGGGAAGCGATACCCAACTCCTCCAGCGACTTCAGCTCGGCCGCCTGGCTGACGCCATCGGAGTTCGCATCCGTCCACACGCTCAGGCTGGAGTAGGCTTCATCGGCGTTGTTGATTGAGCCATCGCCGTTGCTGTCGAGCGCCGCCAGTGCCTGATAGCCATCCTGCGCCTTCTGGCCGTCGGCCAACACGGTCGCTTCGCCGAACAGTTCGGCACCGCTGCCGATCACGCCGTCGCCGTTGACGTCCCGAACCAGCAGACCGTCTGTCGGTGCAGCCCAGCCGGTGCTCACCTTCTCGCCGGTAGCGAGCAGATCGAACTGGACGCCATCCGACACACTCAATGTGCTGATGCCATCGCCGTTCATATCCAGGACCAGCGGGGTGTAGAAGCCGCCGCTCAGCGTATACATCGCTGCGAGTTGCGCAGTCTGATCCACGGATAGCTTCGCTTCGTCCAGTGCCATGATCTGGAGCTGGCTCATCACGTTCAACTGGGTCGATGTGAACGCCTGAACCTGCGCTGCAACCAAGACCGCCAGGTCCGTCGTTGCCAGCGAGGTTGCGACAAGGTTGCTCAACCCGGCTATCTGCGCCGTCGTCATCGCCGCCACCTGAGCCGTACTCAACACGGAGAGGTCGCCATAGTTCAGCGTATTCAGATATGACGTCGACAAGCCCTCTATCTGGGAAGTCGTCAGGCTCGAGACTTGGAGCGTATCCAGATAACGTAGCTGAGTCGTAGACAGCGCGGCGATCTGGGCGTCGCTCATCGCGACCAGATCCCTGGTTTCGATAGCCTGGACTTGCAGCACCGTCATCGCCCCGATATTCGCGTTCGACAGGTTGGCAACCTGATCGGTCGACAGCCCCTGAATCTGAACGTCGGTCAACTTGGTGAACTGTGTCGTAGTCAGTCCATTCAGCTGCGTCGTGCTCATCACCGCCAGATCTGCGACTTGGATACTGGACAACTGCGAATTGGTCAACGCCTGCAACTGAACCGAAGTCAGGGCGGTAGCCTGCAGCGTGTTCAGGGCCACGATCTGATCCACGAACAGGGTCGGAATCTGATATGTCGTCAGCGCCGCGATCTGAGTGGTCAACATGGCCGGTATCTGGCTCGTCGTCAGGTACTTGACCTGATTGGTGGTCAGGGCCGTGATCTGGCTGACCTTCATTTCGACCAGATCTGCCGTTTCTATCGCCATCAATTGGACCACGCCCATGCTGGACACCTGAGCGTTCGTCAAGGCCGATATCTGGTCGGTGTTAAGCGACTGGATCTGTGCTTCGCTCAGTTTGACGAATTGCGCTGTCGTCAGTGCGCTTACCTGATCGGTGCTCATCAAGGTCAGGTCGCGGGTCTCGAGGAACATCACCTGCGTCGGGGTAAGCGCCGCGACTTGGGTGGACTTCATCGCGACAACCTGCGCCGTCGTCAGCCCGGAAACATGATCGACGGTCAGCGTTGCTACCTGCGCATTCGTCAACGCCTGTATCTGCGTAGTCAGCAGGCTCGCCACCTGCGTCGAAGTCATGTACGGAATCTGAGTGACCGTCAACGCCGCAATCTGAACGGTATTCATCGCAACCAGATCCTGAGTTTCCAGCGCCATCACCTGGATTGCGCCCAGCATTTGAAGCTGTTCGGTCTTCAGGCTCGGCATCTGCAGCGCCGTCAAGGCCTTGACCTGATCAGGAGTCAGACTGCTCACCTGATACGTGGTCAATGCAACGATTTGTGCTGTCGTCATGACCGCTATATCGTTGGTCTCGATATAGGTGATCTGGCTCTGGCTGAGATTCGGTATTTGAACCGTCGTCAGCGCCCTCACCTGCGTCGAAGTCAAGCCTGCCAGTTGCTCAGGATTCAGTTTCTGCAACTGGGCTGCGGTCAGCACCTCCACCTGCGAAATAGTCAACGCTGCCAGCTGCACGGAACTCATGTTGCTGATCTGGCTGGTCGTCAGCGAAACGATCTGGGCGGTATCCATCACAACCAGATCCCTGGTCTCGAGCGCCGCCGCCTGCCAAGCCGTCATCGCACCTATCTGGGTAGTCGACAAGGTCATCGTCTGGGCAATGGTCAACGCCTCTATCTGGAGCGTGGTGAGCTTCTCGACTTGCGCGGTAGACAACACAGCCACATGCTCCACGGTCAGCTGCTGGAACTGATCGGTCGTCAGCGCCATGACCTGGGTGTCTTTCAGACCCTTGATCTGACTGGTCGTCAGGTTCTTGATCTGGTTGGTCGTCAGCGACTGCAGCTGGACATCGATCAACGCCGCCAAATCGCGAGTCTCGATCACTGGCACTTGCTGGATCGTCAGTGTAGGCAACTGCACCGAGGTCAAGCTGGCGAACTGCTTCGTGGTCAACGCCTGAACCTGGGCATCCGAAAGCTGAGACACCTGTGTCGTCGTCAATGCCGCGATCGCAGCCGTACTCAACGCAGCCAGATCGTTGGTTTCCATGGAGATCATCTGGGCGAAGGTCAGCTGCTTCACCTGATTTCCGGACAACACCTCCGCTTGCTGCGTCGTCAGCGCTGCCAGTTGATCAGGCAACAGCTGAACGATCTGGGCCGTAGTCAGGACCGCCACTTGCGTGCTGGTCAGGCTCGAGAACTGCGCCGTATTCAACATGCGAACTCGTGCCGGTGCCATGGCGACAATCTGGGCCGTACTGAATACCGCCAGATCTGTCGTTTCCAACCCGAAGACCTGAGGAGACGTCAGGCTGCCGATCTGGCTGGTGGTCAGCGCTGCGGCCTGCACCGTGGTCAGCGCTGCTATCTGTGTGTCCAGCAGCTTGGTGAATTGGGTGGTGGTCAACGCCGTCACCTGCGCGGTCGTCATCACCGCCAGATCACGCGTTTCCAGCGCATATATCTGTGTCGCCGTCAGCATCTTGACCTGATCCGTCGTCAACACCTGCGCCTGCTTGGTCGATAGTCCGGCAATCGCATCGAACGACAACACCTCGATCTGATCGGTGGACATCGCAACAACCTGAGCCGTCGTCAAACCGCCGAGCTGAACGCTGCTCAGATTGCGAACCTGATCCGTCGTCAGCACATTGATTTGCGCCGTTGTCATCGCAGACAACTGAGCGGTCGTAAGCGCCGGCGTCTGCACATAAACCGACAGACTCGTGATCTGGCCGTTGGTCAAAGCCACTGCCTGCGAGGTCGTCAATGCCGATATCTGATAATCCTGCAGGTTGCTTATCTGATCCGTCGTCATCGCCACGATCTGTGCCGTCGTCATGGCAGCCAGATCGGTGGTTTCCATCGCCCACAACTGCAGCCTGGTCAGACTCGTCACCTGCTCCGTGTTCAACACCGCGACCTGCGCGGTTGTCAATGCCGCAATCTGTGGATCCGTGAGCCCGCTCACCTGATTGGTCGTCATTGCTGCAATCTGGGCGGTCGTGAATGCTGCCGTTTGCACGGTAGTCATGTTCGTCACTTGCGCCGTCGTCATTGCAGCGACCTGGGCCGTGGTCAGCGCCTCGACGTAGGTCGTAGCCAACCGGGCCAACTGGGCTCCCGTCAACGCAGCGATCTGCGTCTCGGTCAGTGCGGCGATCTGGGCCGTGCTAAGCGGAGCCACGACCACCGCAGTGTTCTGAGGAGCGAACTGAGAGGTCGTCAATGCAACCAGTTGAGCCGTGGTAAGCGCGGCTACCTGAGTAGTCTGCAGACTGGAGACCTGCGTCGTGGACAGGATAGCGACCTGATTCGCCGTCAAAGCCCGGACTTGTGTGGTGCTCATCGCGACCAGATCGGTTGTCTCGAGCTGTCCGAGTTGCGTTGCCGTCAACAGTGCGATTTGCGCGGTCGTCAATGCACCGGCCTGCACCGTAGACAGAATCTGCACCTGCGCCGTCGTCAACGTCGTGATCTGAACCGTCGTCAGCGCCGCAATCTGGGCCGTCGTCATTTCTACCAGATCTGTCGTTTCGAGATTGGCTATCTGCATGGTGGTCATGCCAGCAACTTGCGTCGGAGTCAACGCGGCGGCCTGCGCCGTGTTCAAGCCGGCCACTTGCACCGTGGTCAGGTTCGACAACTGATTCGTCGTCATGGTTACAAGCTGGGACGTCTTGAGGCTCTCAACCTGATTCACGCTCAGGAACGATACCTGAGTCGATGTCAGCGCGCCGATCTGCGCCGTACTCATCGCGACCAGATCGGTCGTCTCGAGCTGACCAAGTTGCGTCGTCGTCAACTGGGCGATTTGTCCGTTCGTCAATGCCGCAGCCTGACTTGTAATCAGAGCCTTCACTTGCGCCGTCGTCAGCGCCGTAATCTGATTTGTCGTTATTGCCGCGACCTGGGCCGTCGTCATCACGACCAGATCGGTCGTCTCAAGACTGGAGAGTTGCGTAGTGGTAAAGCCCGCAACCTGTGCCGCAGTCAACGCCGCCGCCTGCGCCGTAGTCAATCCCTGCACTTGCGACACCGTCAAGCTAGACACCTGATTCGTCGTCATGGCTGCGACCTGGGACGTCTTCATCACCAGCAGACCCGCTGCACCCAAGACCTGCAATTGATCGGTACTCAACCCCACCACTTGCTTGGTCGTCAGACTGACCACCTGAGTAGTCGTCAGGGCATCGATCTGATCGGTAGTCAGCGCACCGATATGGCTGGTCGACAACTGTGCCAACTGGGTCGATCTCAGAGCGGCGACTTGAGTCGTAGTCAGAGCGACAAGTTGCGCGGTGCTTAGCGGCGAGGCCGTCGAAGCCGTATTCAACTGTGTGAACTGCGTCGTCGCCAGTGCCACCAACTGTGCAGTATCCAGCACAACGACTTGAGCCGTCGTCATGCCCGCCACCTGCGAGGTAGTCAACGCTGCAATCTGTTTAACCGTCAATCCCGCAATCTGAGAGGTAGTCAGCGCACCAAACTGGGTAGAGGTGAGCGCAGCTACTTGGCCGGTCTTCAGGACGATCAGATCCGTCGTTTCCAGCGCAGCGACCTGGGTCGTCAACAATGCGGACATCTGGGCTGTCGTCAGGCTCAAGACCTGAACCTGAGACAAGGCCTCGACTTGAGCCGTGGTCAGCGAGGTCAGTTGCGGCGTTGTCAGCGCAGCGATCTGGGTCGCCTTCATGACATTCAGATCAGCGGTATCGATCGCGGCGATCTGCGTGGTGGAAAGCGCCCCGACCTGATCGGTTTTCATGATCTGTAGCTGCGTAGAAGTCAATGCGATGACCTGACTTGTCGAGAGCGACTTGATCTGATCCGTTGTCAGGGACATCATCTGAGCGACAGTCAGCGCCGCCACATCGGTGGTCTCCATCGCTGCGATCTGAGTAGTTGTCAGTGCAACGATTTGCGTCGTCTTCAATGACGGAACTTGCGCAGTGGTCAACGCTGCCATCATCGTAGAACTGAACACATTGAGCTGAGAGGTCGTCAGGTAGGGCACCTGAGCCGCCGTCATCCCACCGATTTGCGCCGTATTCAAGATGGCGATCTGATCCGTCGTCAGCGCCGCGATCCTGCTGGCCGAGATGGCCGCGATCTGCGCACTCGACAGGGCGCCGATTTGGGCCGGAGTGAGGCCTAAGCTCAATTGCGTTGTCGTCAATGCACTGATCGCACTGGTCGTCAGAACCGCGATATCTCCCGTTTCCAGCGCAGCCAGTTGCGCGGTCTTGAGTGCGCCTAGCTGACCATTCGTCAATGCGGTGATCTGGCTGGTCGTCAACGCCGCCACCTGATTCGTGGTAAGTGCGGCTATATGGGTCGTTCTGAGCGTCGCAATCTGCGACGAACTCAATACGGCGACATCCGACGTCTCCATCGCTGCGAACTGATTGGTCGTCAGCGATACCAGTTGAGCCGCCCCGATAGCGGCCACCTGATCGACAGACAGCGCGACTATCTGCACCGTCGTCAGTGCGCTAATCCGGGTAGCGTTGATCGCCTGTATCTGCTGCGTCGTCAACGCGGCGATATCCGCCGTCGTCAGCGCGGCAAGCTGAGTCGTATTAAGGCTTGCGATCTGAGTAGTACCGAGCCCTTCTACACCCAGGCTGAGGATATCGTTACCCAGAACGCTCAGTTGGGTCGTGGTCAATGCCGCCACTTGGGCAGAAGTCATCGCGACCAGTTGATCTGTCGTCAACGCCGCCACTTGAGCCGTCTTGAGGCTGACGACCTGTGTCGTGGTCAACGACGTCACATTATCCAGACTCAACGAGGCAATCTGATTCGTCGAGAACGCTCCCAGCTGTGTCGTCTTCAAGGCTACGACCTGCGCGGTGCCCAGCGACGCGATCTGATCGGTCTTCAGAACAGCGATTTGTGCCGTTGTAAGTCCAGTCAGCTGATCCGTGGTCAGCACAGAGATCTGGTCGGTTGTAAAGGCCGAGACTTGGGTCGTCTTGAACAACGCCAGCTGCGCAGAGTTCAGAACCATCAGATCGGCGGTTTCCATCGACGCAAGCTGAGTGGTCGTCAACGCACCGAGTTGCGCATTCGTCAGCGCAGCCGTCTGGCTCGTATTCAGACCCTGTATCTGCTCTACGGTCAGCGCGGATATCTGGGTCGTGCGGAGCGCAGCGACCTGATCCGTCTTCATCACAGCCAGATCCGTCAATTCCATCGCCGTGAGTTGATTCGTTGTCAGTGTAGCGACCTGCTGACTCGTGAGCGCTCTCACTTGGGTCGAAGTCAGTGCAACGATCTGATCCGTGCTCAACGCACCGAGTTGATTGGTCTTGAGCGCCGCCATCTGCTCGGTCGTCAGCGATGCCAAGTCCAGCAGTTCCAATGCCGCCATTTGCACCGTCGTCAATGCCGCAAGCTTGCTCAATGGCATCGCTTGCATTTGCAGCTCTGTCAGCGCAGCGATCTGACTCGTCGTGAACGCAGCGATCTGATTGTTGGTGAAGTTGGCAATCTGCGCAGCGCCCAACGAGCCGATATCGTAGACTTCCAATGCCGCCACCTGCGTAGTCTTGAGCGCCGCAATCTGGGCTGAACTCAACGCTTGCAACTGCCCTTGTCCATTGTCATTCAGGTTCGCGATCTGCGCGGTTGTCAGCGCAACCATCTGCGTAGCCTTCAGAGCCGAAATCTGATACGTGGACAGAAGCATCATGTCCAGCGCAGCAACACCGGCAGTCGTTAGCGCAGCGATCTCCCCCATCTGCCCGGCAATCACCTCGCCGCTTTGCATCGCTGCAAGTTGCGCAGTATTCAGAGCCGCCAGCTGAGCGGTGTTCAGCGCTACCGTCGGCGCAGTATTGACCGCACCACTGGGCTCATAAGCCCCAATACCCAGCGCATAGGCTTGGGCCACGGACAGCGAGGCCAATTGCGAAGTCGACAAAGCAACCACTTGCTTGGAATCCAGCGCAACAAGCTGCTGCTCGCCCAATCCCTGCATCTGGTTTGTAGACAGCGCCCCGATCTGGCGCGTCGTCAAACCGGTGACCTGGGCTGCGCTCAGCGCCGCCAGCTCGGTCGTTTCCATTACTGCGACCTGATTGGTCGTCAGCCCGCGAACTTGAAGCGCAGTCAAGCCAGCTATCTGCACCGTGGTCAAGGCGATCACCTGATCGGTGCTCAAAGCGGCCACCTGCGCGGTCTTCAACACGTTCATCTGCGCACTTGTCAGCGCGGCTATCTGCAAGCCAGTCAATGCGGCAACCTGGCTGGTCGTCAAGGCGACCATCTGAGTTCCGCTCAGCATCCTCAAATCTGTCGTCTCCAGCGCAGCCACCTGATCGATGGACAAGCCCTTGAGCTGAGTATCGTTCAGTACCTGAACTTGCGTCGTAGTGAACGCCTTCACCTGAGTGGTCGACAATCCGGCGATTTGCGACGTCGTCAATCCGACGGCATTCAGTGCCGCCAGGTCGGTTGTCTGCATCACAGCCAACTGGCTGGTAGTCAACCCCTTCACTTGGGTAGCACTCAGAATCGCGGCTTGCGCGGTCGTCAGTGCGATGACCTGATCGGTCGTCAGTGCAGCAAGCTGCTTGGTATTCAGCGACGAGGTTTGCTGCGTCGTCAACACGGCCACATTCGCGACTTTCAGCGCGGCAACCTGATCCGTCGTCAATGCCGCGATATGAGCTGCGGTCAATACGGTCAGATCGTCCGTCGCCATCGCTTCTATTTGATCCGTGGTCAGGCCCTTGATCTGGGTTGCGACCAATGCCTTCACCTGAGTCGTCGTCAGCGCGACTACCTGATCGGTAATCATCGCGGCGATTTGCGTCGACGTCAGCCCGGAAACGTTCAACATAGCCACGTCGGCCACTTCCAGCGCAGCCACCTGATCCGTGGTCAGCGCCTTGATCTGGCTCACGTTCAGCGCCTTCGCCTGCGTCGTCGTCAACGCCTCCACCTGGCTAGAGGTGCCAGTGGCGACCAAGGCGCCGATCTGCGTCGTCGTCAACCCGGCAACGTTCAGCGCTGCCAGGTCGGTCGTTTCCATCGCCACCAGTTGGCTGGTGCTCAAGCCCTTCACCTGGGTGGCGCTCAGCAACGCCGTTTGCGCCGTGGTCAACGCAACGATCTGCGCGTTGGTCATCGCGGCAAGCTGCTGGGTCGTCAGCGAGGTGATCTGCTTGGTCGTCAGCGCTGCCATGCTGGCAGTCGGCAAACCGGCGATCTGATCGGTCGTCAGCGCCCCGATCTGGGCGGCACTCAACAAGGCGAGGTCATCCGTCCCGAGAGCCGCCACCTGAGCGGTGGTCATGCCCTTGATCTGGGCCGCCGTCAGCGCGGCCATTTGCGCTGTCGTCAGCGCAACCACTTGAGTGGTGAGCATAGCGCCGATCTGCGTCGTCGTCAGTCCGTAGACGCTCAACGCGGCCACATCGGTCAATTCCATCGCCGCCACCTGAGCCGTGGTCAGCGCCTTGATCTGAGTCGCGCTCAGCGCCTTCGCCTGCGTCGTCGTCAATGCCTCCACCTGGCTGGAGGTGCCAGTGGCGACCAAAACGCCGATCTGCGTCGTCGTCAGCCCGGCAACATTCAGCGCTGCCAGGTCGGTCGTTTCCATCGCCACCACTTGAGCGGTGTTCAGCCCCTTCACCTGGCTGGCGCTCAAAGCCGCGGCTTGCGCCGTAGTCAGCGCAACGATCTGTGCGTTGGTCATTGCGGCGAGTTGCTGCGTCGTCAGTGCAATGACCTGCCTGGTCGTCAGTACCGCCGTATTGGTCGGCGACAATCCGGAAATCTGGGTTGTCGACAGCGCACCGATCTGTGCGGCCGTCAACGAGGCCAGATCGTCCGTTGTCAGCGCCGCAACTTGGTTAGAGGTCATCCCCTTGATCTGCGTCGCCGTCAGCGCCGCCATTTGGGTGCTCGTCAGCGCATTCACCTGGGTGCTGGACATTGCACCGATCTGCGTCGATGTCAGCCCGGAAACGCTCAACACGGCCAAATCGGCAGCTTCCAGCGCCAGAACCTGAGACGTGGTCAGACCCTTGATCTGAGTCGCATTCAGCGCCTTCGCCTGCGTCGTCGTCAGCGCAGCCACTTGAGTGGTGAGCATGGCGCCGATCTGCGTCGTCGTCAGCCCGGCGATATTCAGCGCGGCCACGTCGGTCGTTTCCATCACGACCAACTGAACCGTGGTCATCCCCTTGATCTGCGTCGCGCCCAGCGCGCTTGCCTGCGCCGTCGTCAGCGCCACGACTTGAGCGGTCGTAAACGCGGCGATTTGCTTGGTCGTCAGTGCCGCGACCTGCTTGGTCGTCAGTGCTGCGGAATTTCCTGGCGTCAGCGCGACAATTTGAGAGGTCGTCAATGCCCCGATCTGAGTGGCGGTCAGCGCGGTCAAGTTGTCCGTTTCCAGATTCGCAACCACAGTAGTGGTCACCGCCTGGATCTGGGCCGCCGTCAGCCCGGTCATTTGCGTCGTGGTCAGCACATTCACCTGAGCTTGGCTCATAACGCCGATCTGCGTCGTCGTCAGGCCGGAAACGCTCAACACGGCCACATCCTGCGTTTCCATTGCAGCGATCTGAGCCGTGGTCATAGCCTTGATCTGGGTCGCGCTCAACGCCTTTACTTGCGCCGTGGTCAGCGCCGGCACTTGGCTGGCCGACAACAAAACACCAATCTGAGTCGTCGTCAGGCCGGTCACCTCCAGCGCAGCCACATCGCTAGTCTGCATCACCACCAACTGGGCGGTGGTCAAACCCTTCACCTGGCTGGCGCTCAACACATCTGCCTGCGCCGTGGTCAACGCGACCACTTGATCGGTCGTCAAGGCGCCGATCTGCTTGGTCGTCAAGGCCACGACTTGCTTGGTCGACAAGGCTGCCGTATTGCCGACTGTCAGCGCGGCGACCTGCGTGGTCGTCAATGCGGCGACCTGCGAGGCAGTCAATGCGAGCAGATCATCCGTTGCGAAAGCCGCCACCTGAGAGGTGGTCATGCTCTGGAGCTGGGCGGCAGTCATCGCTGCGACTTGAGCCGTCGTCAGCGCGACCGCTTGCGCTGTGGTCATGGCTGCGATCTGCCGCGTCGTCAGCCCGGAAACCGCCAACTCGGCGACGTCCACCACTTCGAGTGCGGCCACCTGAGCCGTCGTCAGCTCTTTGATCTGAGCAACCGTCAGGGCTTTGGCCTGCGCCGTCGTGAATGCTGCCACCTGGGTAGTCAGCAGCGCGCCGATCTGGGTCGTCGCCAGTCCGGTGATGCTCAGCGCGGCGATATCGGTCGTTTGCATCGCAACCAACTGAGTGGTCGAGAGCGCCTTCAACTGAGTGGCAGTCAGTGCTGCGGCTTGTGCCGTGGTCAACGCGACCAACTGATCCGTGGTCAGCACGGCAAGCTGAGCCGTGTTCAGCACGGCGATCTGCGTAGTTGTCAGCGCGGCCGTGCTGGCAGTCGGCAATCCATCGATCTGCGTGGTCGTCAACGCACCAATCTGGGTCGCAGACAACACAACCAGATCGTCCGTCGCTATCGCCGCCACTTGAGCCGTGGTTAATTGCTTCAACTGAGCCGCGGTCAACGCTGCAGCCTGAGCCGTGGTCAGTGCGGCCATCTGGCCTGCATTCAGACCGGCGACCTGGCTGGTCGTCAGGGAGGCGACCAAGGTTGCTGTCAATGCGGCGAAATCGTCCGTCGCCAACGCGGTCACTTGGGCCGTAGTCAGTTGCTTCAACTGATTGACGCTCAGCGCGGCTGCCTGAGCCGTGCTAAATGCAACAATCTGGCTGGCAACAAGCGCGGTAATCTGTGTCGTCGTCAGGCCGGCTATGCTCAGTGCAGGGATATCCGTCGTTTCAAACGCAGCCACTTGGCTCGTGGTCAACGTAGCAATCTGGGCCGCAACCAGCGCCTTCACTTGTGCCGTCGTCAAGGCCGCCACCTGACCGGTGGTCAGCACAGGAACCTGTACGGTTGTCAGGCTGGGGATCAGCTCGGTGCTTATCGCCGCTAGATCGGTCGTTTCGAAAACAGCCACTTGAGCCGCCGTGAACGCTCGCAACTGGTTAACAGTCAATGCCGCCATCTCGGCTGTCGTCAAAGCCACGACTTCTACCGTTGTCAGCGCTGCAATTTGCGAAGTTGTCGTCGATGTATCAATAGCCATTTTCAGCACCCCTTAAAATCCGCCAGAACCGACACCAGATATCAGGCCGATCTAACATTTATAAATCCGCCAAGAATCAACGGCGAATCGAAAAAACAAAAAAGTTTAACGCTAACTACTTTCTATCTCCGCCCCATCCGTTGTCGATGAGGATACAAGAGCCCTGACGAGTTTATCGGCACAATCAGAACAAAATTTAATCTTTTTTTTCTCGCAAAATCAATTCAATACAAACAACAGGATACTAGCAACACGTAAAGTCATTTCTACCGAAAAACGATATCGCATGCAGTCTTATGGCACGGTCTGCCTGCATAGTAGTCCATTGGGTCGATTATCCACAACCCAATGCCCTTCATTAGCAGGATAAGCCATGCTTTTTCTCTTTAATTCAACGATTCAGCCTGGCTGGCCTTCGCTTGGCATCGTCCAGGCCGCGACTACGATACCGGCCTCATAGAGCAGCCATAACGGGATCGCCAGCATGAACTGGGACACCACGTCTGGCGGGGTGAAGATCGCGCCGACGACAAATGCGCCGACGACGACATAGGAGCGGATTTCGCGCAGTTTCTTGATTGAAACCACGCCCATGCGTACCAGCACGATGACTGCCACCGGCACCTGGAAGGTGATGCCGAAGGCCATGAACATGCCGATCACAAAGCTGAGATATTCGTCGATGTCAGTCATTACCGCCACGCCCTGCGGGGCAACGCCGGTGATAAAGCCGAACACCACCGGAAAGACCGCAAAATAGGCGAATGCCATGCCAGAGAAGAACAGCATCGTACTGGCGAACACCAGAGGCCACACCAGGCGCTTCTCGTGCGCATACAGGCCGGGCGCGACAAAGCGCCACATTTGCCACAGGATATAAGGTAGGGAAATCAGAAAGGCTGCCATCATCGCCACCTTGATAGGCACGAAGAACGGAGTGGTCACTCCGGTCGCGATCATCTGCCCGCCCTTGGGTAGCTTGTCCAGCAGCGGTTGCGCCAACAGGGTGTAGAGCTCGGCTGCCCAAGGAAACAGACAAAGGAACACCAGCAGCAGCGCTGCCGTCGAGTGCAACAAACGGGAGCGCAACTCCAGCAAATGCGCAATCAGGGTTTCAGTGGCGGCCATCAGACTGGATTGTCCGGAGGGGGCAAGGGAGAGGCCGCCGGTACATCAGACGCGGGTTTGCGGTACTGGGACTGCAAGATGTGTTGCTCCAACGTCTTGCCGTCCTCGCGCAGAGACTTGCCGACGGCGTCGACCTCCTGGTGGATACGCGCCTGCATCTGCCTCGCCTCATCGATGGCCATGTCGTTCTCGATGTCGCTCTTGACCCGATTCACGTAACGCTGCACCTGCCCCCACAGGCGGCCGATACTGCGCGCCACCGCGGGCAAACGCTCGGGGCCGATGACGACCAGCGCCACCAGCATGACAATGACTATTTCCGAAAATGCGATATCGAACATAAGCCCGATTATTCCTTGGGCTTCACTTCACCCTCGATGACTCTGCCGGATTCCTGAGAAGGCTGCTTGGAATCGCCTTCGCTCATGCCTTCCTTGAAGCCTTTTACTGCACCGCCGAGATCGCTGCCGAGACTGCGCAGCTTCTTGGTGCCGAACACCAGCACCACCACCAGCAACACGATCAACCAATGCCAGATACTGAACGAACCCATGATGCGCTCCTAGATGATTAGCTACGTTTGACCATAGGCGGGATATTGCCGCCGCCGATGATATGGATATGCAAATGAAACACTTCCTGCCCGCCTCCCTTGCCCGTGTTGATCACGGTGCGGAAGCCGTTTTCCAGCCCCTGCTCTTGCGCCAACTTCGCCCCCAGCAGCAGCATCCGTCCCAGCAAGGCGGCATGAGAGTCTTCCGCGACCATCAGCGAAGCCAGATGCAGCTTCGGCACCAGCATGAAGTGCACCGGCGCGACCGGATTGATGTCGTGGAACGCCAGCAGTTCGTCGTCCTCGTATATCTTGCGGCAAGGTATCTCGCCGCGCACTATTTTGCAGAAAAGACAGTTTTCGCTCATTTACGGCTCGCTTTTTCCGCTATGCCCGACACGCCCTCGCGACGCGCCAGCTCCTGCAACACCTCGTCCGCGCTCAACCCCTTGTGCGCCAGCAGCACCATGGTATGGAACCACAGATCCGCAACCTCGTAGACCAAGTGCTGCTTGTCGCCGTCCTTGGCCGCCAGCAATACCTCGCCAGCCTCTTCGATGACTTTTTTCAGGATCGCGTCGTCGCCCTTGCTGTACAGCTTGGCGACATAGGACGAATCTGCAGCCGCGCCCTTGCGCGATTCCAGCGTTTCGGTCAGTCGTTGCAGAATGTCATTCATTGCTTATATATCTCGTCCGGGTTCTTCAGCACGGCATCCACCTCGACCCATGCACCCTGCTCCAGCTTGCTGTAGAAACAGCTCTCGCGTCCGGTATGGCAGGCGATGCCGCCCTGCTGCTCGATCTGCAGCAAAATCACGTCGGCGTCGCAGTCCAGGCGAATCTCCTTCACCTTCTGGATGTGGCCGGACTCTTCGCCCTTGTGCCATAGCTTCTTGCGCGAACGCGACCAATAGACCGCCTCGTTCTTCTGCCAGGTCAACTTCAACGCCTCACGGTTCATCCATGCCACCATCAGCACGCGGCCGCTGGTCGCGTCCTGGGCGATGGCAGGCACCAGCCCCTCGTCCGACCAGTTCACCTTGTTCAACCAAGCCTCGCTCATAGTCGCACCTCGATGTCTTGTTCGGCCATGAACTGCTTGGCCTGCCGCACGGTGTATTCGCCGAAGTGGAAAATGCTCGCCGCCAGCACCGCATCGGCACCGCCCAGTTTAACGCCATCGGCCAGATGTTGCAGGTTGCCGACACCGCCGCTGGCGATCACCGGGATTTCCAGCGCGTCGGTCACCGCGCGCGTCAACGCGAGGTCGAACCCGATCTTCTGCCCATCCCTATCCATGCTGGTCAGCAGGATTTCGCCCGCGCCCATACCTTGCATCTTCTTCGCCCATTCCACCGCATCCAGCCCGGTGGCCTTGCGTCCGCCGTGAGTGAACACTTCCCAGTGTCCCGGCGCAACCTGCTTGGCATCGATCGCCACCACGATGCACTGCGAACCGTAGCGCCCTGCCGCGTCGGCGACCAGCTGCGGGTTGACCACCGCCGAAGTGTTGATGCTGACCTTGTCAGCACCTGCGTTGAGCAGGTTGCGCACGTCCTGCACTTCGCGCACGCCGCCGCCGACGGTCAGCGGGATGAACACCTGCGACGCCACCTGCTCGATTATCTTAAAGATGATGCCTCTATCGTCCGAGCTGGCGGTGATGTCGAGAAAGGTCAGTTCGTCCGCACCCTGCTCGTCATAGCGGCGCGCGATCTCGACCGGATCGCCCGCGTCGCGCAGTTCGACGAAGCTGACACCTTTAACCACACGGCCGGCGGTCACATCCAGACAGGGAATGATGCGTTTGGCCAGCATCAGAGTTTTGGCGACAGCTCGTCCGCCAGAGCCTGCGCAGCACGGAAATCCAGCGTTCCTTCGTAAATGGCGCGACCGGTGATTGCTCCGGTGATGCCCTCGCCGCGCACCGCACAGAGCGCGCGCACATCGTCCAGATTGGTGATGCCACCGCTGGCGATGACCGGCACATGCAACGGACGCGCCAGTTCGACGGTCGCTTCGATATTCACGCCGGTCATCATGCCGTCGCGGCCGATGTCGGTATAAATGATCGCTTCCACGCCATAGCCCTCGAAGCGCTGCGCCAGATCGGCGACGTCGTGACCGGTGAGTTTGGACCAGCCATCCACCGCGACCTTGCCGCCCTTGGCATCGAGGCCAACCATGATGTGGCCGGGGAAGGCGTCGCAAGCCTCGTGCAGGAAGCCCGGCACCTTCACTGCGGCCGTGCCGATGATGACGTAGGTGATACCGAGATCGAGATAGCGCTCGATGGTCTCCAGGTCACGGATGCCGCCGCCCAGTTGCACCGGGATATCGGTACCGACCGCCTCGATGATGCTGCGCACCGCGGCTTCGTTCTTGGGCTTGCCGGCGAAAGCGCCGTTCAGATCGACCAGATGCAGACGGCGCGCGCCTTGCGCCAGCCAGTGTTTAGCCATCGCAGCGGGGTCGTCGGAGAACACCGTCGCCCCCTCCATCTCACCTTGCCGCAGACGCACGCATTGGCCGTCTTTCAAGTCGATTGCGGGAATAATCAGCGTATTAGTATCCATGATCAGTACGTGTCAAACAGGATTCCAGTTGATAAAATTCTGCAGCAGCGTCAAACCCGCAGCAGCACTCTTTTCCGGGTGAAATTGCACGGCGAACAGATTGTCCTTTGCCACCGCGCACACGAAAGGCTGCGGATAGTCGCTGGTCGCTTGCGCCAACACCATGTCGCGCGGCAGCACATAGTAACTGTGCACAAAATAAAAGCGCGCATCCTGAGCGATGCCATCCCACAAAGCGTGGTCGCCGTGATGCACCTGATTCCAGCCCATGTGCGGCACCTTGAGCCGGTTGCCCAGCGCGTCCTTCAAATCGGGAGCAAAACGCGCCACCTCGCCCGGCAACACCCCCAACCCCGGAACATTGCCCTCGGCGCTGTGCTCGAACAGCATCTGCAAGCCGATGCAGATACCGAGAAAGGGCTTGTTGCGTGCCGCATCCAGCACTGCGCCGCGCAGCCCGCGCGAGTCCATCTCGCGCATGCAGTCCGGCATTGCGCCCTGCCCCGGAAATACCACACGCCCGGCGGCGGCAACCACTCCGGGATCGTCCGTGACCGCGATTTCCAGACCGGGCGCGACCTTGCGCAAGGCCTGTTCGACCGAGCGCAAGTTGCCCATTCCATAGTCTACGACTGCGATATCGACCATCGGGCTACAGGGTTCCCTTGGTGGAAGGCATCACGCCGGCCATGCGCGGATCGAGCTCCAGCGCCATGCGCAACGCGCGACCGAACGCCTTGAAGATGGTCTCGGCCTGATGGTGGGCGTTGTTGCCCGCCAGATTGTCGATATGCAGCGTCACCAGCGCGTGGTTGACGAAGCCCTGAAAGAATTCGTTGATCAGATCTACCTCGAACTCGCCGACGCTGCCGCGCACGAATTCGCAGTTGAACACCAGACCGGGACGGCCGGAGATGTCCAGTACGACGCGCGACAAGGCTTCGTCCAACGGCACGTAGGCATGACCGTAACGGCGCAAGCCCTTCTTGTCGCCTACCGCCTGATTGAATGCCTGCCCTAACGTGATGCCGATATCTTCCACGGTGTGGTGCGCGTCGATATGCAGGTCGCCCTTGGCAAGGATATCGATGTCGATCAAGCCGTGACGAGCGATCTGGTCAAGCATGTGCTCGAGGAACGGCAGGCCAGTGTCGAACTTCGCCTTGCCGCTGCCGTCCAGATTCAGCTCGACGCCGATCTGGGTTTCCAGTGTATTGCGTGAAACTTTCGCGCTACGCATGATTTGCCTTATGCGAGTTGATTAAGAGTGTCCTGCAATGCCGCCATGAACTTCGCGCCCTCGTCAGCCGTGCCGACCGTGACGCGCAAACAGTCGCGCAACATCGGATGCCCACCATTCAGGTTCTTGATCAGCACGCCGCGTTGCTTGAGACCTTCAAACACCGCCGTCGCGTTCGCCACACGGAACAGCAGGAAGTTCGCCTCGCTGGGATAGACCTGCACCCCGGGAACCGCTTCCAGTTGCCAGCGCAGATTGGCGCGCTCCAGCATGATCCGCTTCGCCTGCTGCAACAACACTTCGTGGTGATCGAGCAGCTTCTCAGCAACCAGCTGCGGCAATACGCCAACATTATACGGCAAGCGCAGCTTTTCCAATTGTTCCAGCCATGCCGTCGGCCCCGCGAGAAACCCCAGCCGCAAACCGGCCATACCGAGCTTGGAAAAGGTACGCATCACCAGCAAGTTAGGATAATCCGCCAGATGCGGAATGAAGCTGTCGCTGGCGAAGGCGTAATAGGCCTCGTCCACCACCACCAGACCGGGCGCGGCCTCGATGATCTGCCTCATCGCATCCGCAGAGAACAGATTGCCAGTAGGATTATTCGGGTAGGCAAGGAACACCAACGCAGGCTGTTCACGCTCGATCGCCGCAAGAGTGGCGGCCAGATCCAGCGAGAAGTCGGCAGCGAGCGGCACGCCGACATAGCGCATGCCGGTGAAGGTCGCGATCATCCTGTACATCACGAACGACGGCTCGACGCTCAGCAAGACCGCCCCCGGCTTGCCGACCGCCATCGCCAGCAACTGGATCAGTTCGTCCGAACCGTTGCCCAGCATCACCTCCATGCCCTCCGGCAAACCGGTCACGGCGCGTATCTTCGCCTTCAACGAGGCAGCGGAGGGATCGGGATAACGATTGATTGCGGCGGTCGAAACCAGCCCGGCGATCTCATCGCTCAGAAATGCGGGAACGGGATAGGGATTCTCCATCGCATCCAGCTTGACGTAGCCAGCACTATCCGGCACATGATAGGCATGCAAATCAAGAATTTCGCGGCGCACCAAAGACTGCGCGAAGGAAACAACGGAAGGGGAAGACATGGATAAAGATCAATAAACGAGAACGACTACAGTGGCGCGCAGCTTACCATAAAATCGCACGAAACCAGCCTCCCGGAAAGCCCGGTCAGGCCAACTGCTTGGGGCTGAAACCCACGCCCGATTCGCTGCCGCTTAGCATCTTTTGCATCCCGATGCGGGATTTGATGTTGATCAGAATGGGGGCCGAGATATTGGCATACATATCCGTGAGCGACGGGCGGCGCCCTGCGCCGCTCGCATCCGGATTCTTGACCGACAACGTCGTCAACACCATCACGTCGCCCGGCTCTTCCAGCTTGAGTTCTTCGGCCTCGCTATCCGACAGCGCCAGGTCGTAGTTGAAACCGAAAAGAGTAGGATCCGTCAGAGGGAGCAACACATCGCCATCATCGAGGGATTGAAGATAGATCACCACGCCGCTTGTCCAATTTCCTTGCTCATCGACTTCATGGAACAGTTTCCACTTCGTGCTCTGCTCGAACCCCGGAATTCCCCGCGGGAAGGTAATAATCTGGGAGGGATCGACCTCTACCTCACCAAATCGTGTGTCTACCTTGATGTTCGTCATGACTCCCCCTCGTTGTAAATTTTTCATGCCGCGCGAATACTCCTGCAATCCGCCTCTTGTGTAAAGAATTTTTCATCTATCACAGCAACATGTTGCTGGCGGTGGCGAGGGTGTAGTAATCTTTTCCTCCGCCGGGATGCCAGAATGGCTTCCTGACAACGCCTCGGCACCTCGACAGCAGGGGCGCCCAACTTGAGAACGGCATACCAACCATCCCGACCGACCCAATGCAAAAAGCCTCACCCAACCAGCTGGCCAGCCCGTCCCCGGACAAGCTCCAGGGCTTCATCGCCAGCCTGCCCGGCATGGCATGCCAGATCGAGTTGCAGGAAGACGGCCATTTCACTTTTCCTTATGTCAGCGAGGGCTGCCAGCCGCTGCTCGGCATCTCGGCCAGCGATCTGCAAGCCGACGCGGCGCACCTCCTCGCCCTGATCCATGCCGAAGATATCCAGCCTCTGCTGGATAGCATGAAGACATCAGCACAAACCCATTGTTTTTGGAACTGGGAAGGGCGCATCACCCTGCCGGACGGCGAAACCAAATGGATCAGTCTCGGCGCCACCCCCCAAGACACGCAAGGCGGCGCGCCGCGCTGGGAAGGCATCGTACTCAACACCACACAAAGCAAACTGGGCGAACTCGAAGTCAAGCGTGTGCAACAGCAACTACTGGAACTCTCCTCGCACATCCAGGATGCCAAGGAGCAGGAGCGTTTGCGTATCGCACGCGAGGTCCACGACGAGATTGGCAGCCTGCTGACCGCGATGCGCATGGATCTGCTGTGGCTGATCCAGCGCCTGCCCAAGGATAGTCCCATGCTGACCGAGAAGGCCAAGACCATAGAAGAACTGGTCAATCGCGCGATCACTTCGGCAAGCCATCTGGCTCACCGCCTGCGCCCCGGCTTCCTCGACTGCTTCGGCATCATCGCGGCGATCGAGATCGAGGCTCAGGAATTCAGCAAACGCAGCGGCATCCCCTGCACCATCATCAAGTCGCAAGAAAGCATCGACTTGCCCGAAACCTACTCGATCACGCTATTCCGCGTGTGCCAGGAGACCCTGAACAACATCCTGAAGCACGCCCATGCCTCTCATGTCCAGATCGAGATCGTCAAGGGCGCGGACCACCTCGAACTGATCGTCTCGGACGACGGCATCGGCTTCAGCGAAGCCGCACGCGACAAACCGCACTCCTTCGGGCTGCGAGGCATCCACGAACGCGTCGCCCACCTGGGCGGCACGGTCAAGATCGCCAGCACGCTGGGGCTGGGAACGCAGATCGCAGTATTCGTCCCGCTGCCGGAAGAGACCCCGCAACAGGCACTTTTCGGCGGAGCATCGATATGATCGACATCCTGGTGGTAGACGACCATGCGCTGATCCGCAAAGGCCTGATCATGCTGCTCGAAGAGAATCCGGAGTTCCACATCAAGGGCGAAGCCGAAACCGGCATGCAAGCCATCAACATGGCGCGCGAACAAAAATTCGACCTGGTGCTGCTGGACATATCGCTGTCGGACAAGCACGGCATCGACGTGCTCAAACAGCTCAAATCCGAGCAGCCCGACATCAAGATCATCGTGCTGAGCATGTATCCCGAAGACCAGTACGGCCTGCGTGCACTGAAGGCTGGTGCGATGGGCTACATCAACAAACAGAGCGCGCCGGAAAAGCTGGTCGGCGCGATCCATCAAGTCGTCGGCGGCAAGAAATACATCAGCCCGGCGCTGGCCGAGCAGTTGCTGAGCAACCTGATCGGGGAATCGCAGGAGCAATTGCACCAGAGCCTGTCCAACCGCGAGTATCAAACGCTGTGCCTGATGGCTTCGGGCAAGTCGTTGACCGAGATATCCGAGATCATGGTGGTCAGCCCGAAGACGGTCAGCGTCTACCGCGCCCGCATGCTGGAAAAGATGGGTTTCAACAACAATGCCGAGGCCGTACACTACGCTATCGCGCACGACCTGGTTGAGGCAAAAAAATGAATCGTCATTCCCCTTACTGCAAATAACGGATCATGACCAAACCCTCTGCAAATCCCTCCGAGCTGGCCCGCGAAACCCTGATCAAGCTGGCTTCGCACAAGACCCAACCTACCCCGGACAATTACGCCAGGATATACGCCGAAATCAGCGGCATTCCGATCCCGGACCAGACCGGCGCGGAAAAGGTCCTGCGCAAATTTGCCGAAAACCTCGGACAGAATCCCAAAGCGGCACCGCAGGCCACCGCATTGCAAAAGGAAATCGACACCGCCAACTGGGAACAATGCCTTAAGGAACTCCAGAAAATACTGGCGAAACCCGATGACGGCGAAACCGCGATGCCTTGGGCCAGCCTGATCCATGACCTGCTGCACCAGCTGGAAACCACACACAAGGGCATAACCGTCGCCCGCAAGAAGGAGGGGGTGGAAACCGTATTGAAGCGTTTCGCCGCCAACCCGGAGACCCTGTTCGACAAACTGAACGGCTTGATGCACTCATGGGCAGGAGCGGGCGTCGCCGCAACCACAGCCGAGATCGAAGCGAAGCCAGCCGAAGCGACCGCCGCTCCTGTCGCCGCCGCCCCGAGTATTACGGCGGTAACCACCCCGGCCGCCTCCGGAAACATGGTCGGCCAGCTCTCGGAAGCGCTGGCACAAGCGCTGGAAAGCCTATTAAGCGCACTGCCCGAACTGGCAACGGCAACTCCCTCGCTGGTGCAGCAGGTCCGCGACATCCGGACCCCGGAACAGATGGCCACGCTGAACAAGCAGCTCCGCCAATTCTGGATCAAGGTGGAATTGCTCGCCGGCGACAAGACCAAGATCCACGACGGGCTGATCCGCCTGCTGCGGCTGCTGGTAGAAAACATCGGCGAAATGGTCGAGGACGATGAATGGCTGCACGGACAGATCGCCATCCTGCAAGACATCATCGCCAACCCGATCGACCGGCGCAGCATCGCCGATGCCGAGCGCGGATTGCGCGACGCGATCATCAAGCAAGGCCTGCTCAAACAAAGCCTGACCGAAGCCAAAAGCACGCTACGCAACCTGATGACCACCTTCATCGACCGTCTGGGCGAGATCACCGTCAGCACCGGCGACTACCACCAGAAGATCGAGAGCTACAGCAAGAAGATAAGCAAATCCAAGAACTTGGCCGACCTGAGCCACCTGCTGGAAGACATCATGCAGGACACCCGCACCATCCAGACCAGCGCACTGCGCTCACATGAGGAACTGCTCAACACACGCAAGCAGGTGCAGGAATCCGAGACCAAGATCAGGCAACTGGAACAGGAACTGAGCCAGGTCAGCGAACTTGTACGTGAGGACCAACTCACCGGCGCACTCAACCGGCGCGGGCTGGATGCCGCCTTCGAACACGATGCCGGTCAAGCCGACCGCACTCAAAGTCCGCTCTGTGTCGCGCTGCTGGACATCGACAACTTCAAGCGCCTCAACGACACCCAAGGACACCAGGCCGGAGATCAGGCCCTGATCCACCTGAGCAGCGTCATCAAGGAAGCGCTGCGCCCAAGCGACTCGGTTGCCCGCTACGGCGGCGAGGAATTCATCATCATCCTGCCCGACACTCCCTTGGAAGAAGCTGCCGCGACGGTCGAACGCCTGCAACGGGAACTCACCAAACAATTCTTCCTGCATGGAAACGAACGCATCCTGATCACCTTCAGCGCCGGCGTGACCCAACGCGCCCCGCAAGAACCCCAGGAAGAGGTGATCGCTCGTGCCGACAAGGCCATGTATCAAGCCAAGCACAGCGGAAAGAACCGCGTCGTGACCGCAGCAAGCCATAGCTAAAAGCCAGCTATCCTTCCTGAAAACATGCAAATAGCATGGTTTTCCCGCCGTATTCGGCATTTTGAAAGTGCCATCCAGCGAATAGTATTCGATCAGTCTACCAATCGAAATCTATAACCGCGAACAGCACATCACCGCCCAGCGGGGAAACGAACTCATTTAAGGAGCGCTAAGAATGGCACAAATCATCAACACCAACATCGCATCCCTGAATGCTCAGCGAAATCTGAACAGTTCTCAAAGCTCCATGCAGATCGCGCTGCAGCGCCTGTCTTCCGGACTGCGCGTCAACAGCGCCAAGGACGATGCGGCCGGATTGGCGATCGCCTCACGCATGGAAAGCCAGGTTCGCGGCATGAACATGGCGATACGCAATGCCAACGACGGCATCTCGCTGTCGCAAACGGCCGAAGGCTCGCTAGGTACGATAGGCTCGAATCTGGCACGCATGCGCGAACTCGCCGTCCAGGCCGCCAATGCTACCGCAGGCCAGGATGTGGCTTCGATCGACCTTGAGTACCAGCAACTGGCCTCGGAAAACACCCGAGTCTTGGCAGCGACCAAGTTCAACGGCACCCCGCTGCTGACAGGCGGAACCACGCTGACCTTCCAGATCGGCGCAAACAACGTCGCAGCGGAAGACCAGCTGACCATCACGACCGGCAGTGTCACGCTGACTCCCGGCGACGTGAACGGCCAGACCAACGCCCAGACAGCGCTCTCGCAGCTGGATACCGACATTGGCGCGGTTGCCGCCTTGCGCGCCACATACGGTTCGATGCAGTCTCGTTTCGAGTCCGTGATCAGCAACCTGTCCATCGCAAGCGAGAACCAGGCTGCCGCCCGTAGCCGCATCATGGACGCCGACTACGCCGCAGAGACCTCGGCACTGACCCGTGCACAGATTCTGCAGCAAGCAGGCACCGCGATGCTCGCACAGGCCAACCAGATGCCGAACAACGTACTGACCTTGTTGCAGTAACGCGATTCGGCCTAATTCTCAAGAAGAATCAACGAACAAGCGCGCCTGAGGCGCGCTTGTTCGTTTGGGGCGCGGAATCTGTTGGTAATTCTCGCCCTTGAGAACGAGCGCAATACGCCGGAAAATCGCCCGGCTAAAAAACTCAACAGCCTTGTCGCAACAACCACACCATTAAAATCCCCTAAAGTTTTCCAAAAATAGTCCGATACTGAGTTCAACGGCGGTTAATCCTGTCTGACATTCCAGGACGACAGACCAACTTGAACAGATAACCTGCCAGGCAATAATCCAAATCCAAGGAGAGCTAAAATGGCACAAGTCATCAACACAAACATCGGTTCCCTGAACGCACAGCGTAACCTGAACACATCCCAAAGCTCGATGCAAGTCGCGCTGCAGCGCTTGTCTTCCGGACTGCGTGTCAACAGTGCCAAGGA
>JAUXOL010000014.1 GCA_030682375.1 Gallionella sp.
AAGGAGAGCTAAAATGGCACAAGTCATCAACACAAACATCGGTTCCCTGAACGCACAGCGTAACCTGAACACATCCCAAAGCTCGATGCAAGTCGCGCTGCAGCGCTTGTCTTCCGGACTGCGTGTCAACAGTGCCAAGGACGATGCAGCTGGCTTGGCGATTGCCTCGCGCATGGAAAGCCAGGTTCGCGGCATGAACATGGCCGTGCGCAATGCCAACGACGGCATCTCGCTGGCGCAAACGGCCGAAGGCTCGCTGGGAACCATTGGAACCAATCTGGCACGCATGCGCGAACTCGCTGTTCAGGCAGCCAACGCCACCTCCAGCAACGACACCGCTTCAATCGACCTTGAGTACCAGCAACTGGCCTCGGAAAATACCCGGGTCTTGGCCGCGACCAAGTTCAACGGTACCGCATTGCTGACCGGCGGAACCACGCTGACCTTCCAGATCGGCGCAAACAACGTCGCGCTGGAAGACCGACTGGACGTCGTGACCGGCAACGTCACCCTGACCCCAGGCGACGTGAACGGCCAGACCAATGCACAGAACGCGATCGCACAACTGGATACCGATATCGGTTCCGTAGCCACATTGCGCGCCACGTTCGGTTCGATCCAGTCCCGCTTCGAGTCCGTGATCAGCAACCTGCAGATCGCATCCGAGAACCAGACCGCTGCTCGCAGCCGCATCATGGACACCGACTTCGCCGCAGAGACCTCCGCACTGACCCGTGCCCAGATTCTGCAGCAAGCAGGTACCGCGATGCTCGCACAGGCCAACCAGATGCCGAACAACGTGCTGACTCTTCTGCGTTAAGATGTCGGGTAGAATAATCTCCCGGTCGGCTCCTCGGCCGGGATTTTGAGGAAAAGGAGAGGCAAAATGCTTATCCAGAATACAAGCAACATGGCACAGGCACCGCAGCCGGCAAAGCAAGCCAGCGATGGCTTGCCGAGTGTCACCGTTGCCGTCGCCTCAAGCCCACAGGCAAAACCCAGTGCGCCCGTTGAATTGCCCGAAGTCGCTGTCAAGAAAGTGGCGGAGCAGCATGCCTCCACCGCACAATTGCAGAATGCGCTGGAGGGCATCAACAAGGCATTGCGTCAATCGAGCAAGAATCTGGAGTTCAGCCTGGATGAAGAGTCCAGACGGCAAATCGTCAAGGTAGTGGATACCGAGACAGGGGATGTGATACGCCAATTTCCTACCGAGGAAATGTTGGCGATTTCGCGTTCGATCGACTTGATCCAGCAAGGCCTGCTGTTCAAGCAGGAGGCATAAGGAGACGGTCATGGCAGTCTCATCGGCAACTGGCGGCAACATCGACGTAGCAAGTATCGTCGAGCAATTGATGACCATTGAGCGGCGGCCTCTGGCCGCCCTCAGTACACGCGAAGCCAGTTATCAATCGAAGATATCCGCTTTTGGCACTGTCAAAAGCGCCCTATCAGCATTTCAGACTGCGGCACGGACTTTAAGCGACCTGAGCGCTACTCCGAGCAATACCGCAGCCTCATCCAACAGCACCATGTTCGGCGTAACCGCGAGCAGCGCTGCTGCCGTCGGCACGCACTCGATCGAGATCGGCAATCTGGCACAAGCGCAGAAGCTGGCCGCAGCCGGACAACTCGACACGACAACGGCGATCGGAGTCGGCACGCTGACTTTCGATTTCGGCACGACCTCTGGCGGCGTGTTCACTTCCGGCGGCGCCGGCACCAAGACCGTCGACATCGACGGATCAAACAACACGCTGCAAGGCATACGCGACGCGATCAATTCGGCGAACGTCGGCGTGACCGCCAACATCGTCAACGATGGCAGCGGCACCCCTTATCGCCTGACTCTGAGCTCCAATACGACCGGCCTCAGCAATAGCATGCAGATATCGGTGACCGGCGATACCGCCTTGTCCGACCTGCTGAATTATGATCCGAATGGGGCCATGAACATGGCCCAGACCGCAGCGGCATTGGATGCATCCCTGATCATAGACGGGATATCGGTAAGCAAGGGCAGCAATACCGTCAGCGACGTCATTGATGGCGTAACGCTCAGTCTGTTGAAGGAAACCACCACTGCCGAGACGATCGAGGTCAAGCGCGATACCGCCGCCATAAAGACCGCAGTAGAAGGTTTCGCCAAGGCATACAGCGACCTGAACAAAACCATCACCGACCTGACGGCTTACAATACCACGACCCGCAAAGCCGCCGCATTGCAGGGCGATTCGGTCATACGTGGCATACAAGCCCAGCTCCGTAACATCATGGGTAGCTCGGTCGCGACCGGAGGTACGCTGACCACGCTATCCCAGATCGGCCTGAGCCCGCAAAAGGATGGCTCGCTCACCGTGGACAGCACGAAGCTGACCGCCGCCCTCGACAACAACTTTGGCGACTTTTCCGCCTTACTGTCGGCGCCGCAAGGTTATGCCTACAACTTCAATCAGTTCGTCAGCACCACACTGGGATTCGAGGGCGCATTCACCGGACGCACGGAAGGCCTCACCAATTCGATACGCGATCTCGGCAAGCAGCGCGATGCGATCAATACGCGCTTGGTTACCGTTGAAGCACGTTATCGCCGGCAGTTTGCAGCGCTGGATGGCATGCTCAGCAGCATGAATCAGACCAGCAGTTACTTAACCCAGCAACTCAGCAAACTCTAGGACAGGAGAGCATCATGAACGCGTCGTTAGCCATCAAGGCCTATACCAACGTCGGCGTCGAGTCCAATGTCATTGCGGCCGATCCTCACAAACTGATTTCCATGCTTTACCAGGGCGCACTGCTGGCCATCGCCAATGCGAAGAATGCGATCCAGCGCAAGGACATTCCCGCCAAATGCGCGGCCATCTCCAAAGCGATGCTGATCATCGACGAAGGCCTGAACGCCAGCCTGGATAAAAAAGTAGGAGGCGAACTCGCCGGCAACCTGTCCTCCCTCTATAACTACATGTGCACACGCCTGGCCCAAGCCAACGTGAAAAGCGATGTCGCAGCGCTGGACGAAGTCTCCACACTGCTGGCCGACCTGAAGGGCGCATGGGACAACATACGCCCGGGTGCCGCCGCCCCCAGCGCGGCCGCCCCCTCCCCGATGCCCGCCGCGGCACCATCATCCAGGCCCGCCGCCGCCAGCAAAGTGCAAATGGCTTACGGGAGGGCTTGAAATGACCACACATCAAGTCATTGAGAACTACGAATCGCTCTCGGCGCTGACCAATCAGATGCGCAGCGCTGCCGAGCAGGGCGAGTGGGATGCGTTGGTAGAGCTCGAACAGCAATGCAGCCGCAAGATCGCCGAGATGAAACCAGTCGACGCTTCCATCGCGCTGGACGAGCGTTCGCGCCAGCTCAAGATCCAGCTGATCAAGAAAATCTTGGCGAACGATGCCGAAATACGCAACCGCACTCAGGCATGGATGGGCCAATTGCAGCATATCCTGCAGAGCAACCGCCAGGAACAGCGCCTGCAACGAGCATACGGCGGCTGATTATCGGCCGCGCAGCAGAGCGGGCACATTTCGCTTTCTGTGTTGCCTGGAACCTGCGGCAGTTTGCCCACCTCGTGCCTCAGGCCTGACAGGACGCTAGCCCATGCTGCCCGCCAACATCGTCAACACTCTTCAGGCGCTCGCAAAATCCGCGAAGCCCACACTCTCGCTGGAAAGCACTTCCCCAGCCCCCGTCGGCAAACTCGAACCGGGGCAACAACTGCAAGGATCGGTTCAGGGAAAACTGACCGACGGACTGTTCAAGGTACAGATCGCCGGACAGACCCTGCAGATGAAGTTGCCGGGCAACATTCAGAGCGGCGACACGATCAAGCTGCAAGTGATTGCGGTGCAGCCCAGAATCACCTTCAGCATGATGGCGTCGACCAGTCCGCTGCCAACCGCAGAGCAGATCGGCGCATCCGCGCGCCTGCTCTCCAATCTCGCCGATCTCCCGATAGAGAGACCATTGGTACAACAGATGGGCGACAAGGCCGTGTGGGCGGCAGCGCAACAGGCTCCCGATGTGAAACAACTGGCTAGTGGGTTGCACGAGGCACTGAGCAAGAGCGGACTGTTCTATGAGTCACATCAGGCTCAATGGGTGCGAGGGGAACGCAGTATCGTCCAACTGCTGGAGGAGCCGCAAAATCTTTTGACCGGAAAATCGATGCTGTCGCACAACGATATGCCTACAGACAAGGCATCGCCCATGCCGGCGCAAGCCGCCTCGCTCGCATCGGCCAAGGCCGGCGAAACTTCGCTGCAGATAGCCAGAGAGGTGTTGCCACTGGTGCAGCAGCAACTGCACACGCTGGAGAACCATCACGTGGTGTGGATGGGCCAAGTGTGGCCCGGGCAGCAGATGCAGTGGGAAATCCAGGGCCAGCCGGAACATCGGCACGGACAACAGGATGAACGCGAGTGGAGTACCGAGATGGAGCTCTCCCTCCCCAACCTCGGCGATGTACGCGCCAGTCTGGTATTCGCCGAACGCGGACTCCGGCTGACACTGCATGCGGCAGATGCCGCCACAGCCGAACTATTCCACCACTCTCTGCCAAAGCTCCGGGACTCGCTTGATCATGCCGGCATCGCATTGACCGCAGCCGTGGTGAAAAAATCGTGAGCAACGACAAGCCCTCCCCGCGACAGGTGGCCGTCGCCCTCGCTTACGGCCAGAATAACGGCAGCGCCCCCAAGGTTGTCGCCAAAGGGCGCGGATTGATCGCTCAGGCCATCATCGAACGCGCCAAACAGAACGGCGTCTTCGTACATGAGTCCGAAGACCTGGTCGGCCTGCTGATGAAGGTCGAGCTGGATCAGGAAATCCCCCCGCAACTCTACCTCGCCGTCGCGGAACTGCTGGCCTGGCTGTATCGCCTGGAGCATGCCGACGCACCGCAAGCACCGCCATTCGTCAAGCTGTAGCTTTGCCCGCCACATGCAGTTTGCTATCATCCACGAATGAAGAAGAACGTCCCCCTTACTATCGAGAGCATCACCGACGCGGATGAAAAAGAATGCCGCGTCTCCTCGGCAAAACAAATCGAAGCCATCTTGCGCGAGATCGCAGAAAGCGGCACGAACGCCGCGCTCTACTACAACTCCAAGCGGGCATTCATCATGACCACGATACTGGATCTCGATGAAGACGGCCTTTGGGTGGAAGCGGCGCATAGCGCGACGGAGAATCACCACATCGGCGAGAGCAGCAAGATCACGCTGGTCAGTTCGCACAATCAAGTCAAGGTGCAATTCGTCGTGGAGGCCGCCAACCTGGTGACTTACGACGGCAGACCGGCATTGTTCCTGCCACTGCCGACCAGCCTGTACCGCTTGCAACGCCGCGAATATTTCCGGCTCTCCCTGTCGCAATCCGAACATTTGCGCTGTCTCATCAACACCGCGAAACCCAAGGGCGAAAATGTCCCGGACGATAACGCGCCACTCGAAACGACGGTCGTGGAGTTCGAAGTCCCGGCTGCAGATATCAGCGGCGGCGGCATCGGACTGGTCTGCATGGAGGGGGAGTTCGACCTCGTACCGGGCGAGACTTATACCGACTGCCAGATCGACCTCCCCGACATCGGACCTATCCACGTCAGCATCACGATCAAGAACATCATCCCTCTGTCCACGAGCAGGTCGGGCAAAGTGCTCCAGCGTGCCGGATGCGAATTCAAGGATATCGACGGACAGACCTCGGGCAAACTGCAGCGATTCATCACCGACAAGCAGCGTTTGATGGCCATGAGCGGCCTGATGCCGTAGCCCTGCATCAGGCGAGCGACACAGCGACCTCCCGGCCGCCACTCTGTCTTCCGGGCCGAATCCGGACACAGGATGCCCCTCCTGCTCCCCGCAAACACAGACCTTTGCCCAGACAGGATTTTGTCGCGACGAAACAGTTTGGTATCATCAGCAAAATGAATAAAGACATTCCCCTGACTATCGAGAGCATTACCGACGCGGACGAGAAAGAGTGCCGCATCTCCTCGGCGAAGCAAATCGAATCGGTCTTGCACAACATCGCAGAGGCCGGGACGAACACCGCACTCTATTACAACTCCAAGCGAGACTTCATCATGACCACGATACTGGATCTCGATGAAGATGGCCTGTGGGTGGAGCAAGGGCGCAGCGCAACGGAGAATCACCACATCACCGAAAGCCACAAAATCACGGCAGTCAGCTCTCACCACCATGTAAAAGTGCAGTTCGTCGTGAATGCCGCCAGCAGCGTGACATATGACGGCCAGCCGGCATTCTTCCTGCCGATGCCGACCAGCCTCTATCGCTTGCAGCGCCGCGAATATTTCCGGCTGTCTTTGCTACCGGCGGAACAACTGCGCTGCATCATCGATGTGGCGCGTCCCAAAGGGCCCGATACGTCGGCGGAAGTGACCCAGCGCACGATGCCGGTGATGGACATCAGCGGCGGCGGCGTTGGACTCGCATTTATGGAGGGCGAGACCGATTTTGTACAGGGGGAAACCTATTCGAACTGCCAGATAGATCTGCCGGAAATCGGATCGATCTATGTGACCATCGTCATCAAGAATATCGTCCCGTTGTCCACGAATAAGCTGGGCAAGACACTCAAGCGGGCGGGCTGCGAATTCAAGAACATCGACGGCCCAACCACTGTCAAATTGCAACGCTTCATCACCGACAAACAGCGTTTGATGGCGGCCAACGCCTCGGCCTCTCTGCTGTAGCGCCTTCGTCAGACCTGCATGTTCATGATGTCGTTGTAGGCCTGCACAACCTTGTTGCGCACTTGGACGGCCGCCTGAAAGTTGACGCTGGCCTTCTGCATCGCAATCATGGTGTCGCTCAAACTGACACGCTCATCGCCCATAACAAAAGCCTTCTGCATGGAATCCGAATTGGCCTGGGCTTGGGCGATGCCATCCAGCGAGGATTTCAATACCGCGGCGAAATCGAGCTTGCCGGATTGCGCCGCATGGTCAGGCTCGCGCAGTCCCGCCGCTGCAGCCTTGGCCACGCGCATCTGCGCCAACAAACTGTCTATTGCCGGTGTATTCAATGTTCTCTCCTTTTTCAGGCAGGTGCACATTAACCGACCGAGCACCATGCAAACCTGATGAAAAGACATGGATTTGCAGCTGTATTCGGCTTTTCAAAAGCACGGCCCAATACTGATAATACATGCAACGTCCGCACATCTAACCTCAGGAGTGACTTTAAGTCATCATGGCAGAGCAGGAAAACATTACGTCCCATCGTTTCGGCCAACTAACGCTCCAGCAAAAGCTGGGGCTGGGAGTTGGCGTGGCCGCGCTGTTCGCGCTGATCGCCAGCGCATGGCTATGGAGCCAGACGCCGGACTACCGCGTCCTGTACAGCAACCTGTCCGACCGCGATGGCGGCGCAATCATCGAGTCGCTGCAACAAATGAACATCCCCTACAAGTTCGCCGAGGGCGGGGGGGCCTTGCTGGTCGCATCCGATCGAGTGCATGAGGCGCGCCTGAAGCTGGCCTCTCAAGGGCTGCCCAAGGGCGGCAATGTCGGTTTCGAGCTGATGGAGAACCAGCGCTTCGGCATCACCCAGTTCGCCGAACAAGTCAATTACCAGCGCGCCTTGGAAGGAGAGTTGGCACGCTCGGTGCAGAGCATAGGCTCAGTGGCTGCGGCACGAGTGCATCTGGCCATCCCCAAGCCCAGCGTATTCGTCAAGGAACAGCAACGGCCCAGCGCCTCCGTGGTACTCAGCCTCCAAGGCGGGAGACTGCTCGACTCGTCGCAGGTCAGTGCGATCATCCATTTGATTTCCAGCAGCGTTCCCGAAATGTCCGCCAAGGATGTGACCGTGGTCGACCAGAACGGCACGTTGCTGAGCGCGGAGCACAACGGCAGCACCGCCGAAGGGCTGGATGCCAACCAGCTCAAATATGTGCAACAGATCGAGCACAGCTATATCAAACGCATCGAATCATTGCTCGCCCCGATGCTGGGCGCCGACAACATCCGCGCCCAGGTGTCCGCCGATATCGATTTCTCGCGCACCGAGCAGACGTCGGAAATCTTCAAGCCCAATCAGCCCCCGAACGAGAGTGCGGTTCGCAGCCAGCAGATATCCGAAACCGTCAACGGCAACGGCCTCGCGGCCAGCGGCGTACCGGGCGCACTGAGCAATCAGCCGCCGGTCCCAGCCACCGCGCCTATCGTCGCGACCGCTCCCGCCGTGGGCATCGCACCGGGCAACGATCTCAACGTCTCGAACCTGCAGAAGGACTCCACCGTCAACTATGAAGTGGATCGCACCATACGCCACACCGTGCTCCCGGTCGGGGCCATCAAGCGACTGTCGGTCGCTGTGGTGGTTAACGGCAACCGCAAAATGACCGATGCCAAGGGGAAGACCTCGATTCAAACTCTGACCGACGCCGACAAAGAGCAGATCAACAATCTGGTCCGAGAGGCGATGGGATTCGATCAGAATCGCGGCGACAGCCTGAACGTTCAGGTCACCGCGTTCACCGACACCACAGAAACCATCGAAGAACTTCCGATCTGGAAACAGCCGGACTCGATGGAGCTGGCCAAGGAACTGCTCAAATATGCGCTGATCGCGGCGGTCATGCTGTTCGTCATTTTCCGCATCATCAAACCGGCCTTCCAGCATCTGCAGACCATAGCCAGCGATACCGGAGGCTTTACTGCGGCACCACCGCTGGCCGAGCCGGAAGTGACGTACACGCCCAGCACGCCGAATTTCGAGCATAGCCTGCAAACAGCCAAGCAGCTGGCTCAGCAAGAGCCTAAAATCGTCGCCAGCGTGATCAAGGAATGGGTGAATCAATGACGGACGGCGTCGAAAAAAGCGCGGTTTTTCTGATGTCGCTCGGCGAGGCGGAGGCGGCGGCTGTACTGAAATATCTCGAACCCAAGGAGGTTCAGAAGATCAGCGCTGCGATGATGAAACTGAAGAACCTCAGCCGCGAGGACATCTCGGAGGTGTTCCACGAGTTCATGGTCTCCGCATCCAGTAAGACCACCATCGGCATGGATTCGAGCGACTACATCCGCAACATGCTCACCCAGGCGCTGGGTGACGACAAGGCTTCCGGCCTGCTGGATCGCATCATGCACAACAGCGATACCAGCGGTATCGAAAGCCTGAAGTGGATGGATCCTGGCGCGGTGGCGGAAATGGTCGGCAACGAACACCCGCAGATCATCGCGACTATCTTGGTCCATCTCGAGCCGGACCAGGCTGCCGAGATCCTCAAGATGCTCACCGAACGCACCCGCAACGACGTATTGCTGCGCATCTCCACGCTGGACGGCGTGCAGCCGCTGGCGTTGCGCGAACTGAACGACGTATTGAGCAAGCTGATGTCGGGCGGCGGCACCGGAAAGAAGACCCTGCACGGCGGCGTCGAGACCGCTGCGGAGATCCTCAACTTCATGGGCAACACGCTCGAAGCCGAGATGATGGAGAACGTGCGCAATTACGACCCCGAGCTGGCACAGAAGATCGAAGACAAGATGTTCGTCTTCGAGAACCTGCTGGAGGTCGAGGATCGCGGCATCCAGCTGATCCTGCGCGAGGTTCAGTCCGAATCGCTGATCGTTGCGCTCAAGGCCGCCAGCGAAGAATTGCGCGAGAAGATCTTCAAGAACATGTCCGCCCGCGCGTCCGAAATGATGCGCGAAGATCTAGAAGCGAAGGGGCCGGTGAAACTAAGCGAGGTCGAAGCCAATCAAAAGGAGATACTCAAGATCGTGCGACGCCTGGCCGACGAAGGACAGATATCCATAGGCGGCGGCAGCGAGGAGGCCTATGTCTAGCGTGCTGATTCCCAAGGAAGAACTCACGGCGTTCCAGCGCTGGGAGTTGGCCTCGTTCGACCATCCGTCGCAGGGGCGCATGGGGGCCCAAGCGAAAGCCGAACTCGCCACCGTCGCCGAACTGGAACAGATCCGCCAGCAAGCCTATGACGAAGGCTACGCGCAGGGGCAGGAGGCCGGTTATGCGGCGGGCGCCCAGCAGATGCGCATGGAGATCGGGCAAGTCCAGGCCTTGATGCAACAATTGCAAACCGCGCTCAACCAGGTCGATGTACAGCTGGCACAATCGCTGCTGGACCTGTCGCTGGAGGTCGCCCGGAAAATGGTCGGCACAACCCTGCAGGTCAATCCGGAAGTCATACTGAACACCGTCAACGAGGCCATAGGCAGCCTGCCGCACTTCAACCAGCACGCCCATCTGGTGTTGCATCCGGAGGATGCCGAACTGGTTCGCAAGCACATGGGAGATCAGCTGTCGCACACCGGCTGGAAGCTGTTGAGCGACGCAAAAATAGAGCGCGGCGGATGCCGCGTCGAAACCGCGCACACCAAAGTGGATGCGACCGTCGAAACTCGCTGGAAGCGTATCGTCGAATCGATCGGACAGGACAAATCATGGCTGGCCTGACCCCTTCCTCACATAGCGCGAGATGGCAAGGCTTCCTCAACGAGGGGCGCGAATACGTCGCGCAGTGCAATACCATGCCGCCCAGCGGCCACTTGACCAAGGTGACCGGGCTGGTCATGGAAGCCGTCGGCCTGAAGATGTCGGTCGGCAGCACTTGCTCGATCCACCTGCCTAATGGCGTCGTGGCGGCAGAAGTCGTCGGCTTCTCCGGCGAAAAACTGTTCCTTATGCCGGAAAACGACGTCTACGGCCTGGTACCCGGCGCGCGCGTCACACCAACCGACACCGTGCATGCGCCCACACTGAGCGAGAAACCGGTGCATGCCCAACAGCGCGCGACCGACTCGGCCAAGCATCTGCCCGTCGGCGACATGCTGCTCGGACGCGTGCTGGATGGCGCGGGACGACCGCTCGATCAGCTCGGGCCATTGCTTGAAGCAGGCTCTGCGCCGCTGCAAAGTCGACCATTCAACCCGCTGGAACGCGCACGCATCGATACCGCACTGGATGTCGGCGTGCGCGCCATCAACAGTCTGCTGACCGTGGGACGCGGACAACGCATGGGCCTGTTCGCCGGCTCCGGCGTCGGCAAGAGCGTGTTGCTCGGCATGATGGCACGCTATACCAGCGCCGACATTATCGTGGTCGGGCTGATCGGCGAACGGGGCCGCGAGGTCAAGGAATTCATCAACGACATCCTCGGCAAGGAAGGCCTGGCACGCTCGGTCGTCGTCGCCACGCCGGCCGACACCTCCCCGCTGATGCGTCTGCAAGGGGCCGCCTACGCGACCACCATCGCCGAATACTTCCGCGACCAAGGCAAGAACGTGCTGCTGATCATGGATTCGCTGACCCGTTTCGCGATGGCCCAGCGCGAGATTGCGCTCGCGGTCGGCGAACCGCCAGCCACCAAGGGTTATCCGCCTTCAGTATTCGCCAAGCTGCCGCAACTGGTGGAACGGGCCGGCAACGGTCTGGATGGCAGCGGCTCGATCACCGCCTTCTATACGGTATTGACCGAAGGCGACGACCAGCAAGACCCGATCGCCGACAGTGCACGCGCCATTCTGGACGGCCATATCGTGCTGTCGCGACGGCTGGTGGAACAGGGCCATTATCCGGCGATCGACATCGAAGCCTCGATCAGCCGCGTGATGTCGCATCTGGTCTCGCAAGAACACCAGTCACTGGTACAGCACTTCAAGCATCTGTACGCCCATTACCAGCGCAACCGCGATCTGATCAGCGTCGGCGCCTATGTCCGCGGCAGCGATCCGCTGCTGGACGAGGCGATCGTGCTTTACCCTAGGATGGAGGAATTCCTGAAACAAGGCATGTTCGAGCGCGAGACCTATCAGGCGAGCGTCGCCCAACTCTCGGCATTGTTCCAGCCGATACACTAGCGAGTTGAGCCATGACCAAACCCTTTTCTCTCGCGACCCTGATGAATCTGGCGGAACACAGCAACGAATCCGCGATCCGCAGACTCGGCCAGCTGAACCTGCTTCAACAAAGCGCCCAGCAGAAGCTGGACACCCTGCAGGAGTTTCGCAGGGACTATCAGTCGCAGATGCAAAAAGGCATTCAGGAAGGCATGAGCCCGGTCGAGTTGCGCAATTTTCAGCAATTCATCTACAAGCTCGACGAGGCAATCGTGCAACAGCAAAAGCAACTCGAGAAAAGCCAGGCTTCGACCCAATTGGGTCGCAACGAATTCGACGTCACGCGGCGCAAGCTGAAATCTCTCGATACCTTGCGCCAGCGTCACATCGAGACGCAGAGGAAGATCGCCGAAAAGGCGGAACAGAAAGCACAAGACGAGCACTCCGACAGGGCCGCAGCACGCAGGATGAGCGAGCTTGAAGAACAGGACAGTCAAGCGAAGAACGAACACTAGATGTCGAACAGTCCATACCAGGAGACGACCATGAACAACCTACTGATCAGCAGCGCCCCACAGCCATCCGGCAACGTCGCGAACACGGCGCAGTCGGACAGCACAAACGGCACGGCCAACGATAGCCAAACCGCCGCTCCTTTTGCCCAGGTGCTGGCACGCAAGGTGGACAAATCCGCCCCGCCCGCTTCGGATGCCAATACCAGCGCAGAGACCTCCGGCGACAATACCGCCCCCCAGGTCATCCCGGACCCGACGATAGTCCCGCCCGACGCATTGAACGCCATCCTGCTCCAGATTCCGGTAGAGATGCGCAGCGCGAGTGTCACGGATCGCGTCGCCTTGCTGGCCGCAGGCGACCGCTCTGCCGCGCTCGATCCCGCCACACTGCGCATGGCGGCCACGACACTCGCGAGCGACACGCCCGTGGACGCAGCCACTGCAGCCAAAGGCGGCGCACAATTCCAAACCATACTATCCAGCCAGGCCGCCTCTTCCGAGCCGTTGACCGGCGTCGACAAGAAAGCGGTTGTCGCAGACCAAACGACCGAACTCCAGGCCAAATCGGAGCAGCAGCTCCTGACCGACGTCCTGCGCCAGAGCACATCCGGCCGTCAGGATATGCTCGCCAGCACCGCTCAACTGGCCACACCCCAGATAAGCGCGGGCTCGATATCGCAGGCAACGGTCGCCGCGATGACAGGCAATCCCACCGGCAACCAGACGAGCATAACGGCCCAAACCATTTCGACACCGCTGGCCAGCCCGGTATGGGGAGAGGACTTTTCACAAAAGATCAGCTGGATGGTCTCGCAAAAGAACCAAGTCGCCGAACTGCACTTGAATCCGCCCAATCTGGGGCCGCTTGATGTGGTGCTGAAAATATCCGACAACCAGGCCACCGCCCTGTTCGCCTCCCCCCATGCCGCAGTGCGCGACGCGGTGGAGAGCGCCCTGCCTAAACTTCGCGAATTACTGGCCGATAACGGCATCATGTTGAGCAATGCCACGGTCGGAGACCAGTCGCCGCGCGACCGGGGGACGGAAGGATCTGCGGATCGAAAGAGCGGCGCATCCTCCGTCGACGGCCCGACCGATGATGTGACTGAAACTTCCGGAACGCTGCCGACGACTTCGGCGCGTCGACACAACGGTATGGTGGATACATTTGCCTGATAGCCAAGCGACGGATTACATAACAAGAATTTCCGGCACCAACCGGGTTATCATTGCCCCCCGAATTTCAGGCAATCAACGAAGGAACATAAAATATGGCCAAGGGAACCAAACCGGGTTCAAAACCGGAAGCTCAAGAAGCTGCTGCTGAAGCGCCACCGAAGAAAAGCAAGATGAAGCTCATTGTCATCGTCATTGCACTGGTATTGCTGCTGGCCGTCGGAGCTGTGGCAGCGCTGCTCTTGCTCAAACCTGCGCATTCACCGGAAGCGAACAATGCCGAAGAGCACGGACAGGCCGAAAAAGTCGAAACACCCACCGGGCCACCCAAATTTGTCGATCTGGGTACATTCACCACCAATCTTGCACCGGAAGAAGGCGATCGCTTCGTGCAAGTGGTCATCTCGCTGAAGATCAGCAGACCGGAACTGGAAGAGCAGATCAACGCCAGCAAACCGGAAATACTGCATCGCGTGAACATGATGCTGCAGAGCAAACTGCCTTCCGAACTGGCCACAGTTGAAGGAAAAGCCCGACTGGCCGACCAAATTAAGGTACAGATTCAGCACATTCTGGGACTGCGCAAGACTGCTCCGGCCATCGGTTCGACGGAAACGGATACAGCCCCCGCCGACCCGAAGACAAAAGGCGGACTGGACGAAGTCCTGTTTACATCGTTTCTCATGCAGTGACGTGAAGGCTGACCGATAAAGGCAGATGAGCGAATTTCTCTCACAAGACGAAGTCGATTCCCTGCTCAGGGGGGTGACCGGCGAAACGGACGAGGCTGATACCAGCGCGGAACCGGCGGGAGGCGTTCGCCCATATAACCTGGCATCGCAAGAACGCATCGTACGTGGGCGCATGCCCACGATGGAAGTCATCAACGAGCGCTTCGCCCGTCTGTTCCGCATCGGCCTGTTCAACTTCATCCGCCGCACGCCGGAGATATCCGTCGGACCGGTACGCGTCCTGAAGTTCGGCGAGTTCATCCGCAACCTGCATGTTCCCACTAACCTGAACATCATTCAGGCCAAACCGTTGCGCGGCAACGGGCTGTTCATCTTCGATCCGAATCTGGTGTTTCTGGTGGTGGACAACATGTTCGGCGGCGATGGCCGCTTCCACACCCGCGTAGAAGGGCGCGAGTTCACACAGACCGAGCAACGAATCATCCAGAATCTGTTGCTGGTGGTGTTCGAGACCTACGGCAAATCATGGGAAGCCGTGCATCCGCTGGAATTCGAGTTCGTACGCTCCGAGATGAACCCCCAGTTCGCCAACATCGCCACGCCGAACGAAGTCGTCATCGTCACCACGTTCGACATAGAATTGGGCGGCAACGGCGGCTCTTTCCACGTCTGCATGCCCTACTCCATGCTCGAGCCGGTCAAGGATCTACTCTACAGCACGATGCAAGGCGAGCATCTGGCGATGGATCATCGCTGGCTGCAACTGCTATCCAAACAGGTACAATCCGCGCAAGTCGAACTGGTCGCCACGCTCGGCCAGGCAAACATCCATATGGAACAAGTCTTGAAAATGCGCGCGGGCGACATCATTCCGCTCGATGTCGATGAAAACATCATCGCCACCGTGGACGGCGTGCCCGTCATGGAATGCAAATACGGATCATTCAACAATCAGTACGCGCTAAGAGTCGAACGTATGCTATCGACCAGCGAAGGAGAGGGTAATGGCTGACGAAACCGGCGCCAACGAGGACGCGATTACGGCCGACGACTGGGGTGCGGCAATGGCCGAGCAGACCACCACCACCGCAGCAGACGACTGGGGTGCGGCAATGGCCGAACAGACCGCCGCCGAGAGTACGCCGACCGAACCGGCCAAGCCGCATGTATTCGAGAAGTTCGGGGCTATCGGGGCCGCGACCGGCCAGAACGATCTCGATATGATTTTGGACATCCCGGTACAGCTGACCGTCGAGTTGGGTCGCACCAAGATGCCGATCAAGAACCTGTTGCAACTCGCCCAAGGTTCAGTCGTAGAGCTGGCCGGTATGGCAGGCGAACCGCTGGACGTGCTGATCAACGGCTTCCTGATCGCTCAGGGAGAGGTCGTGGTGGTGAACGACAAACTGGGTATCCGCCTGACTGATATCATCACCCCCTCCGAACGACTACGCCGCCTGAATCGATAGCATGGGCCGACTTCATTTCTCCCTCGCCACAGCGATGCTGGCGGCACCCGCGCTGGCTTCGGCGATGGACGGGACGCGTCCCGCCTATGTCCCTCCACCACCCGCCGTCAGCTCGGGCAGCATCGTGCAGATCATCTTCAGCCTGCTGCTCGTGCTGGCCGCCATCGTTCTGGTCGCTTGGCTGCTGAAACGCATGAATCTGGCTCAACAAGGCACGGCCGGCCACCTCAAGGTGATCGGCGGCGTCGCGATAGGCCAACGGGAGCGCGTCGTACTGGTGGAGATTGACGAAACTTGGCTGGTCGTCGGGGTCGGCCCCGGTCAGATACGTACCCTGCACACGCTTCCCAAGCCGGCAGACGGCGACTCCATCGCGACATCCCAGCCGCTTCCCGCTGACCGCAAGTTTGCCGCGCTGCTGTCTTCCGTCATCAGCCAGCGTCCCGCAGGTAGGAAACCCGATGCGCACTAGTCTTTTCGCGTTCCTGCTGCTTGCCCTGTTCGGCCTGGCCCAGCCCGCATGGGCGGCGGAAGTGGGTATGCCCGCACTGACCAGCGCGCCAGCCCCCGGCGGCGGCCAGACCTACAGCCTGAGCCTGCAGACGCTGCTGCTGCTCACCTCACTGAGCTTCCTGCCGGCGATCCTGCTGATGATGACCGGTTTCACTCGTATCATCATCGTGCTGAGCCTGTTGCGCTCCGCGCTCGGCACGCCGTCTTCACCACCCAATCAAGTTCTGATCGGCCTGGCGCTGTTCCTGACATTCTTCGTGATGTCGCCCGTGTTCGACAAGATATACGCCGATGCCTATCTGCCCTACAGCGAGAACAAGATGGAGTTCACCGAGGCGGTCGAAAAGGCCAGCGTTCCGCTGAAGACCTTCATGCTGCGCCAGACGCGGGAAACCGATCTCGCGCTGTTCGTCCGGATATCCAACAGCGAACCGCTGCAAAGCGCGGACCAGGTGCCGTTACGCATCCTGGTGCCTGCCTACGTGACCAGCGAACTGAAGACCGCGTTCCAGATCGGCTTCGTAATCTTCATCCCGTTCCTGATCATCGACATGGTCGTAGCCAGCGTGCTGATGTCCATGGGTATGATGATGCTGTCGCCATCGATTATTTCGCTGCCGTTCAAAATCATGCTGTTCGTGCTGGCCGACGGCTGGAACCTGATCATCGGTTCGCTGGCGCAGAGCTTCTACACCTGACGGAAGCGACATGACACCCGAAACCGTCATCACCATCGGACAGCAAGCCGTCGAAATGACGCTGCTGGTTTCGGCTCCGCTACTGCTGACCGCCTTGGTCATCGGTCTGGTGGTCAGCATCTTTCAGGCCGCGACCCAGATCAACGAGATGACGCTGTCTTTCATTCCCAAGATGCTGGGTATCTTCGTGGTGCTGATCTTTACCGGACCGTGGATGATCAGCATGATGGTGGACTACATCCAGCGCCTGTTCGGCAACATCCCTTGGATGATCGGGTAAGCGCAGCGTGGCGGTATCGGCATGATCACCCTCACCAGCGCACAGCTCGATGCCTGGCTCGCCGCACTGATTTTCCCTCTGGTGCGCATTCTGGCAATGATCTCCACCGCACCCGTGCTGGGCAACAAACAAGTGCCGAAACGAGTCAAGATCGGCTTGTCGGCGCTGCTCGCCATCATCATCGCGCCGACCATCCCGTTCATACCCCAGATACCGGTCGGCTCCCCTCAGGGCCTGCTGATCATCATCCAGCAGATCATCATCGGTGTAGCGATGGGCTTTACGATGCGCCTGATCTTCACCGCCATCGAAATGGCCGGCGAACTGGCCGGACTACAGATGGGTCTGGGCTTCGCCAGCTTCTACGACCCGATGAACTCGTCTTATTCGCCTATCGTTGCACGATGGCTGGGCATGGTCGCCGCTCTGGCATTTCTGGCCACCGATGGGCATCTCTACATGCTTTCGGCGCTGGCAGAAAGCTTTACCACGCTGCCCATAGGCAACGCGATGTCAAATAAAGGATATTTCAGCGTGGTCAGCTGGGGAAGCAGCATCTTTGCATTCGGCTTGCAGATCGCGCTGCCCATCGTGGCCGCATTGCTGATCACCAACATCGCACTGGGCATCCTGACCCGCGCCGCGCCGCAACTCAACCTGTTCGCGGTCGGCTTCCCCATCACGCTAACCATCGGGTTTGTAGTTCTGGCGCTATCGATGCCCTACTTCATTCCACTGTTCGACCGACTGGTTCAGGAGGGCTTGTCGGCGATGATCTCGCTGGTTCAGCCCAATCAGAGGTAATCGAACAAAGTCAGGCCCATGACCTTGGCAAAGGATTTCTGCGCGGCCTGCAAATACACTTGTTGCTGCGACAAGTCACTCAATGCCTTGGCATAATCGACATCCTGCAGTGCCGAAAGCGACTGCTGGTACTGCACCCCCAGATCGTCCCCGGACACTCCCAACGCTTCAAGCTCGTTCATCCGCGTACCGACGGAAGAACGGCCAGTCAATACATTGTCCAGAGCCCGGTCAATCTGATTGATGGAGTAAGCTAGGCGTCCGCCGAAACCGTTAGTCGGACCATTCAGATTCGCAATCAGGTCTGACAAAGTCTTGAATACGCTCTCGTTGCTGCTGGGGGCGACAGTGAAGGCATCACCGGCAGCCGGGGCTCCGCTGACACTGAACTGCATCCCGTCGAAGCTGATCGCCTGTCCGGCGACATATGGCACACCTACTAGAGGAGAGGCAAACGTAGCCTGATTGGTCACCGTATAAGTCAACCCGCCAGCCCCATCGTCGGCGAAGTCCACCTGGTAATTATTGCCGGTCAACAACGTTGGATCGGTAACGCTACCCACAGTGGCGACGCCGGTCCCATTATTGGGAAGACCGGTAATGGTATTCGTGCCGCTCTGGACGACAAAGGACCCATTGCCGTTCTTGATACGCATGAACAGATCGGCCCCGCTCTCGCTGGAAGGCAGCTGCCGCGATGCATTCACCTGTATCAAGCGCTGACCATCATCCCCCGCGTAGGCCACGCCTGCGGGAGTATCGATGAAGGGTTGCGTCTTGGACTGGAAACCGGCGAACAGAAAGTTTCCGACACCGTCGGTGCTGTTGGCCAGCCCCATCAACGCTTCCAGCTTGCCCTGCAAGGAGTCGGCAATCAGCTTCCGGTCATTGACGCCGAATGCGCCATTCCCGGCTCCGATCGCCGCTTCGCGCACGTCCTGCAATACGCTGGTGGCTGTCTGAAGTATGCTTTCCGACAGCGACATGGTGTGGCGAGCAGCCGCCCGGTTGGAAGAATACTGCGTATTGACGGCACTGGCCTGCTCAAGGCTCAACGCCTGAGAAGCTGCCACCGGATCGTCTGCCGGAGTCAGATATTTTCGACCTGTCGAAATCTGCTGCTGCGTCTGCATCAGACGCGTCTGCTGCTGCGACATCACCGCGATGTTGCTGTCATACATGGAGTTAGAGCTGATACGCATGATTCACCTACCTTCCTAACGACAATAGCTCATCGAACAACGTACTTGCTATTTGCACCGCCTTGGCAGCAGCTTGATAGGCCTTTTGATAACGCATCAGGTTGGCCGCCTCTTCATCCAGATTGACCCCCGAAATCGACTCTCGCTGCTTCATCGTCTCGGTGACCATATTGGCTTGCGCTTGGCTGGTCACATCCATTTCATGCGTCCGGGTGCCGATCAAGCCGACCAATTGCCCATAAGCCGCCTGAAAGGTCGCCGTCCCGTTCGACAGAGAGTTCTGGTTCTGCAAAGTAGCCATCAACAAGGCATTACGATTGTCGCCGGTCGCATTGGTGTTGGGCGATACGGTGAAAACGTCCCCTGACGCCGGCGTACCGGTGATGTTCACCGTCCAGCCATTGTAGGTAATGTTCTGCCCGGCCACATAGTTCTGCATATCCATAACTACAGGATTGAACGGATCGGTCACATCCTCGACCGTGTAGGTCTGCGGAACGACAAGTGGATCAGAGAAAGTGAACCTGACCGGCGTCTGCAGCGCGGGATCCAGTGGCAGCGGCGCATTGACCGTACCGCTGGTGATGCGCCCCGTCCCCATGTTGGCCAGTGCCGCATTCCCGCGTATCGGTGCCGCCGCCGCGACTTTGGCCGGATCGCTGATCGCAAGCCTGATAGCACTGGCACCATCCGCAGTCGGGCGAATAATAAAAGTATCGCCGGCAGCCGGTGTGCCCAGCGAAGTCAGCGACATATCGACGGTGATCCCTTCGAAAGTTACCGGCAACGCAGGCCCGAGATTGGTCAATATATTGTCGGACAGGCGCAGCATCGAGTAATCGGTGCCATCGAAGCGCAATTGGTAATCGCTGGTGGTCAACGCATTAACATCGACGATAGTGGCCGTCATCGTCGCACCGCCAGTGTTGATCGCCGCGGGATTGACACGAGGCGTCCCCATGGTGAACATCTTCCCGCCCGCCACACCACCCAGATCCACGCCCATCTGGTTTTGCTGATTCATGCGATCAGCCAATCCCAGCGCGACCCGACCCAGCGCATTGCGCGACGGCTCAAGACTCGCATCGCGAAAAACCAAGTAAGCGCCAAGCGTGCCGCCTTGCAGATTGCTTTGCTGGATTGGGGCCAACTGCCCATTGATGTTGTAAACAATATCGAGTTTGCTCGGGTCGCTGGCCGATTGGGCAGTCTGCAGACCATAGACATTCTCGTCCACCACCAGCGCCTGGCCCGAGCCGATGAATACGCTCGTCGTCCCATCCGGCTGTCGCAGTACCGTCGCCTTGATTTCTTTGTTCAACAAGCTGATCAACTGATCGCGCTGATCCATCAGATCGTTGGGTAGCAAGCCCTGACTGCTGGTTCCCGTCGCCCGCTTGATGTTGCCATTGAGTATGCCGATCTGCTGCGCATAACTATTGATCGCGCTGACGGTGCTGGTTATCTGGCCGTTGATTCCATCGGCGATCTCCGTCAGGCGCTGATCGATCGCCTGAAAACGGTTCACGGCATATTGCGCGCTGCTCAGGAAGGCTTGCCGGGAGGGGATGGATTCCGGGTTACTGGCAACCACGTTCATCGCATCGAAAAGTTGCTGCATCGCCGGGGATGCCCCTGCGGCCGGATCTGCGATCAAATTATCGATCTGGCGCAGCGCCGTATGGTAAGTAGTCAAATACGACGCCTGGGACTGCTCCTGCAGCAACTGTGTGGAGATGAATTGGTCGTAGATACGCTTCACGCCGGCGACGTTCACCCCCTGCCCGATAAAACCGGCGCCGCTGGATTGCGGATTTTGCGAAGTGACCTCGACGACTTGGCGCGAAAATCCCGGAGTACCGGCATTGGCGATATTATGCTCGGTCGTGGACAGACCAAGCTGCGCCGCACTCATCCCGCTGAGTGCCGAACCGAATAAACCGCTACCCATGTCTTACTCCTTGAAATTGCCAGAACAGCCTGTACACCTGTGTTATCGGCGCCCCCGGATAAGTCTTTAAGAAACACTCACAAAACATCCCAGAAGCAAGCCCGATGGGCATCAAGCCTTGGTCACGTCTATCATCCCCATCACTCTGGCCAGCTTATCGGCGTAATGAGGGTCCGTCGCATATCCCGCACGCTGTATCGCCGAGGCCATTCCAGCCGGATTGCCCGCCTGCTGCATCACTTCGGCATAACGCGGGTTGTTGCCTATCAGATTGGCATGGTCCTGAAACGCTTCTGCGTAGGATGAGTATGCCCTGAACCGCTCGACCTGTTTGTAGGCGATTCCGTTCCGGTACTCGGTGGTCATCACCTCTGCGACCTTGCCGTTCCATCCGGACGTAGCCTTGATACCGAAAAGGTTAAAGCTGTTGCTGCCATCCGGCATGCGAATCTCGCGCTTGCCCCAGCCGCTTTCCAGCGCAGCCTGCCCCAGTATCAGCTGTGCCGGTACGCCGCTGGCCCTGCTTGCCTGCATCGCGAATGGCGTCATGCGATCCACGAAGTTCTGCTGCGCATTCTCGCTGTATGCCGACGGCAAAGCGCTCATTCCCTGCACGGCCGGCGCTTGCGCGCCTGAAGATGCAGGCAATACCGCAGGTTTCCCGGTTTCGGGCTGCCCTGCCATGTTGCGGCTCAACTGCTGGACCATGATATCGGCCAGCCCGACGCCCCTGCTTGCCATGTTCTGCGCCAGTTGCTGATCCAGCATCCCGGTGAACATCTTCGTTTGTTCGTTATCGAACATACCGTCTTGCGGCGTCGCTTCGCGCATGCTTTTCAGCATCATGTTGAGGAACACCGATTCGAACTGTTGTGCTGCCGCCTTGAGCGCCTGATCCGGCGACTGCTTGGCCTGCGCTCGCAATTGCTCCAAGCCACGGGAGTCGAGTGCCAGTTTGGCTGATATATCCAGACGTTCGACCATCAGATGATCTCCAGTTCGGCGCGCAGCGCCCCGGCCGATTTCATCGCCTGCAGGATCGCCAGCAGATCCTGCGGCGTGGCTCCCATCGAATTGAGCGCCTTAACCACCTCGCTCAGGTTGACGCCTTGCTGAAGTTGCACCAAGCCGCCCTTGTCGCTCTTCACGTCTATCGTGGTCTGGTCCGTCTGTACGGTCTGTCCCGGAGCCATAGCATTCGGCTGGCTAACGGCGCTTTCGGTGTTGATCACCACGGTCAGGTTGCCATGCGCCACGGCGCAATCGTTAAGCGTGACCGCCTGATTCATCACGACCGAGCCGGTTCGCGCATTGATGATGACCTTGGCGATGCCCTGCGCGGGAGAGACCTCCAGATTCTCGATCTTGGAGATGAAAGCGACACGTTCGCCGCCGACGGGTGCCCGCACCTGGATCACACGCCCATCCAGCGCCGAGGCGAGATAGGGAGCAACCTGGGAATTGATGACCTCGACGATGCGCGCAGCGGTGGTGAAATCGTTGGTATTCAACTCGAGATGGATGAAATCCCCCTGCCCCAGCAGCGTCGGCACGGCTCGCTCCACGGTCGCGCCGGACGGCACACGACCTACACTCAGGTGGTTCACCTGCACGGAGGCGCCGCCCGAGGAAGCCCCCACGCCGCCGACCAGCACATTGCCCTGCGCCATCGCATAGACCTGACCGTCGGCTCCCTTCAGCGGCGTCATCAGCAGCGTACCGCCGCGCAGACTCTTGGCGTTACCGATCGAAGAAGCCGTGACGTCGATGTTCTGCCCTGGCTTGGAGAACGGCGGCAAGGTCGCGGTCACCATCACCGCCGCCACGTTCTTGAGCTGCAGGCTGGTGCCGGCGGGCAGGCTCACCCCCATCTGGGACAGCATGCTGATGATGCTCTGCACCGTAAAGGGCGTCTGCGTGGTCTGGTCACCGCTGCCGTCCAGACCCACCACGATGCCGTAACCGATCAGCTGGTTGTCGCGCACCCCCTGGATGCTGACCATGTCCTTGATGCGCTCGGCCGATGCCGCCAGCGGCGACAGCAGCAACAGCACGTACAAAATTGGAAAAAATCGCTTCATCACCCTGCTCCTCGAAGGGACCGGGAAGCGAAGATCGCGAACAGAAGGCCTTCGCCTCCCCGCGTTCGATCCGCCACCGTATCCTAGAACGGCAACACCGACATGAAGAACCTCCCCAAGAAACCCAGGCTCTGCGCATCGTTCACAACTTCGCGCATCGCACCAGCGTTCCGATACTCAAGACGAGCATCGGCGACCTGAGGGGACTGCACGGTATTTGCAGCCGTGATTGTAGTCGGATTGACCACGCCTGAGAAACGAATATATTCGTCGCTGTTGTTGATACCCACCTGCTTCTCGCCGCTGACCAGCAGATTCCCGTTCACCAGCACTTCGATCACCGTGACCGAGATAGTTCCCGTCATATCCTCACTGGCGGCGCCAGCTCCGGCTGTGCTGGTGGTGCCGCCACTGGCGCCGGTAGCCGTGAACTGCACCAGCGAAAACGCCTTCTGCAGCAATTTCGACAACCGCCCGGTTCCTGCCGTCACGGTCGGCGTGGCCGCATTTATGGTGTTCGATGCTGAGGAGCTGCCGCTGGCCTTCCTGTTCGCCGTGGTCTTTTCGACGATATTGATGGTCAGGATGTCGCCGACATTGCGCGCACGCCTATCCTCGAACAAGGGACGCTCGTTCACGCCCGCGTGAAAGATTGCGCCATCGGCATAAACCACAGGCTTGCGCTCAGTCGGCTTGGCCGTCATCGGCTGATGCACATTGGTCGGCGGATTACTGACGCAACCGACCAAAGCAAGAGATATCGCCCCAAATACAAACTTAGCCAACATTGTAACCACCCCGCTGCAAATCCGATCCGCTCGCACAGCCTCAAGACTAGAGCTGCGACAAGCGCTGCAGCATCTGATCCGAGGTCTGAATGGACTTGGAATTGATCTCGTAGGCGCGCTGCGTCTGGATCATGTTGACCAATTCTTCCACCACATTGACGTTGGAAGTCTCGACATAGCTCTGATTCAGCAGGCCCGATCCGTTGGTGCCCGGCACATTGGTGCTCGGCGTGCCGGAAGACGCAGTCTCGATATAAAGATTTTCGCCCTGGCTCTGCAAGCCGGCCGGATTGATGAAGGTCGCCAACTGCAGGCTGCCGATCTGCACCGGCGCAGTCACGCCGGGCTGAGTGACCGTGATCACGCCATCTCGTCCTATCGTCAGACTGGTGACGTTCGCCGGGATAGTGATGGCAGGCTGCACCGGGAAGCCGCTGGCCGTCACCAACTGGCCCTGACTGTCTTGCTGGAACGCGCCATCGCGCGTATAGGCCGTGGAACCGTCCGGCATCAGCACCTGAAAGAATCCCGCTCCCTGTATCGCCACATCCAGCGAATTGCCGGTCTGCTGCAGATTGCCTTGGGTATGGATGCGCTCGGCGGCCACCGGGCGCACGCCGGTGCCGATCTGCAAGCCGGAAGGGATCTGGGTCTGTTGCGACGACTGCGCACCGGGCTGGCGTATGGTCTGATAGAGCAAGTCCTCGAATACCGCGCGCGAACGCTTGAAACCGTTGGTGCTGACATTGGCCAGGTTATTGGCGATCACATCCATCTGGGTCTGCTGCGCATCCAGGCCGGTCTTGGAAATCCACAGGGAACGTATCATGATTTACCTCTTAAAATTTAGCTTCGGTTATCAGGCAGCGATGTTCATGATCTGACTGGCTTGTCGAGCGTTGTTATCCGCGCTCTGCAGCATCTTCATCTGCATATCGAATTTGCGTGCCAGCGAAATCATGCTCACCAGCGCCTCAACGGTATTCACATTACTGCCTTCCAAGCTTCCCGGAACGACCTCGACCTTTGCATCGACGGGCGCATCGGCCCCGTCCTTCAGGCGAAACAGGCCATCGGCCCCACGCTCGAGTTGCGCCTCCGGCGGATTGACCAGCTTCAACCGTCCCAGCACCACCACCGAGGTCACCTGCGGCCCGCTGGGTACCGTCGAGATCGTGCCATCCTTGGCAAAAGTCACTTCGGTATCCGGCGGAATGGTGATCGGGCCGGCATCGCCCATCACGGTCAATCCAGTGCGCGACTGCAACACCCCGCTGGGGGTGACCTGCAGACTGCCGTTGCGGGTATACGCCTCGCGACCATCCGCCCCCTGCACCGCAAGCCAGCCGGCGCCATTGATTGCGACATCCAGGTCGCGCCCGGTCGGCTGGAATGGCCCGGGAGTGAAATCTGAGCCGGAGGTGGAATCCACCACGAAGGTGCGCGTCGGCAACCCTTCTCCGACCAGCGGCACCGCACGGAACGTGTTCAGCGTCGCGCGGAAGCCGGGAGTGCTCGCATTCGACAGATTCTCCGACACCGCCGCCTGCTGCTGCAGCACGTGCGAAGCACCGGTCATCGCGGTGTAGATCAGCTTGTCCATTGCATTCTCCTAGTAGGGGCACGGCGCGCCGTGCCCCTACCTAAGCATTAGCGCAGATTCACGATCGTCTGCAATATCGAGTCCTGCGCCTTGATGGTCTGCGCATTCGCCTGATAGACGCGCTGCGCGGTGATCATGCTCACCAGCTCCGCAGTCAGATCGACGTTCGAGTCCTCGACCGCCGAAGACTGCAGCACACCCAAGCTGCTGGACCCCGGCGTTCCCGGCAACGGCTGCCCGGAAGCTGAGGTTTCCGCCCAAGCATTGTTGCCCAAAGGCTGCAGTCCCTGCGGACTGGTGAAGTTCGCCAGCACGATCTGCCCCAAGGGACGCGCTTGTCCATTGGTATAACGACCGAGAATCACGCCATCGGGGCTGGTCGTGAACCCGCTCAGTCGCCCGGAGGCATAGCCGTCCTGCGACAGGCTGTTCACCCCGAAATTCCCGCCATACTGGGTCGATTGCGCGAAATCGAAATTCAGCACCTGAGCCGGATCTACCGTAGTCGAGGTTGGGAACAGCGCCAACGAGCTTGCCAAACCACCGACGGGCGCGACCAGCTTACCCAGCGTATCGAACTGCAGTTGAGCCAACTCGGTTGCCGGCGCAACCGCCGCCGCACCGGCAACCGCCGCGCCGTCCACCGTCATATAGGCATTCCAGTTGTTCGTGGCAATCGGCGGAACCGCGCCATTGCCCTGCCGCTGGAAATAGAGCGTGGCCACATGGGTGCCGCCCAAGCTGTCGTACACGGTCAGCGAAGTCGAGCTATTGTACGAAGCCGGGTCGACCGGACTGAACACCGGATTGGCCGGCAACGCCGTACGCGAATCCAGGTTCGCGCCGACTGTCAAATTGCTGGACATAACCGGAGTCAAGTCGGCCGTGGCGAACTGCAGCGGCTGCAACTGCGCCTGGACGATAGCGCCGTTCACCGGCATATAGCCGGTCACCTGATTGCCCTGGTTGTTGACCAAGAAACCATTCTTGTCCAGCTGGAACTGCCCGTTCCGGCTGTAGGTAATCGCCCCCGCCCCATCCACCAGACGGAAGAAGCCCGGTCCGCTGATCGCCGTATCCATCGGATTGGTGGTATTGGTGACATTCCCCTGCGTGAACTGCTGCACGACATTGGAAACCTTGGTGCCGATACCGATCTGCAACGCCCCGCTTCCGGACAACGAGGCCGCATACATATCCGAGAACTGCGCAAAAGACTGCTTGAAACCGACCGTGCCGGAGTTCGCCACGTTATTGCCGATCACATCCAGATTCTTGGCCGCTGCGTTCAATCCGCTCAATCCCTGCTGAAAGCCCATGATGCTCTCCTTGTCTAAACGATTTGCCTTACTTGGGACAACGCGATGCCATCCATGTTGCCGACACTCAACGCGACTCCCTGCTTGCCCTGCGTTACGCTATTCACCATGCCGAACTGCAGCGTGGCGACTTCTGCCGCCTTACCGGCCTGCATCGCGCTCGCAGTAAAGGTATAACTGCCGTCCGCCAACGCTACGCCCGCATCGTCACGACCGTCCCACTGCCAATTCACCAACCCGGCTGGCTGCGCGCCCAGATTCACGTTGCGCACCACCGCACCCGACTTGTCGTAGATCGCAATATCCAGCCTGTCCACGGACTGAGCCATATCCACGCCGCCGAATCCCGCGCCATTGGTCAAGTCTACTCCCTTGCCCGGCACCAGCACGCCATGACCAATCATCGTGGCCGCCTGCAAACTCTGATTGGACGTCATGCTGTCGCTCAAGGCCTGCAACGCGGCATTCACCTTATCGATACCGGTAACCGTGCTGAGCTGCGCCATCTGCGAAGTCACCTGCGCATTATCCAGAGGATTGAGCGGATCCTGGTTCTTCATTTGCGTGACCAGCAGCTTCAAGAAACGATCCTGCGTAGCCGTGGCATCGGAAGTCGCCGAGGAAGAGCCCGCCTTTGCCTTTGCGTTCAAAGCCGCGATTACGTCCGCCGCCGAGCTACTACTTTGTACACTGTCGACCATATCATTCTCCTTTCATCATCGATTACTGACCTATGGTCATCGTCTTGAGCAACATCGTCTTCGAAGTGTTCATCACGTCGACGTTATTCTGATAAGACCGCGAGGCAGAGATCATGTTCACCATTTCATCCACAACATTTACGTTGGGCATCGCGACATAGCCGCGCCCATCCGCCATCGGATGCTTGGGGTCGTAAACCATCTTCAGCGGCGAATTATCCTCGACCACCCCGACCACCTTCACACCCTGCGCACCACTGCCGTCCACAGGCATCGCGCTGAACAGTACCTGCTTGGCGCGATAGGGCTGCCCATTGGGGCCTGTCGCACTATCGGCATTGGCCAGATTACTGGCCACCGCATTCAGGCGCTGCGACTGCGCCGTCATCGCCGAACCCGCCACGGTGAATATATTGAACAACGACATGATCGCCCTCCTTAACCCTGTATGGCCGACAATATGCCCTTGAGCTTGGCGCTGACGAACATCACACTGGCCTCATAGCGCAATGCATTGTCGGCAAACTGCGCACGCTCCACATCCATATCCACGGTATTGCCGTCGGCACTCGGCTGCAACGGCCTGCGATACATCACCGGCGCCCCCATGATAGACTCGCCCGTAGCGCCCGCCATGTGGGCCGGCGATGTCTGTACGACCGGCAGCTCTTCGGCAGTCCCGCCCATCGCATTGCGCAAGGCGCTGGCGAAATCGACATCCCTCGCTTTGTAATTGGGCGTGTCGGCATTCGCCACATTGGAGGCCAACAACTCCTGTCGCGCGGCGCGCAAATTGAGCGCAGCCTGCTGAAAACGCAACGTCTCATCCAGTTTGTTGATCATATCGCTCCCCCACTCACACCCAGAGACACCTGTACGGCTTGCATACTAGTCGCCCGACTTGTGCCGCCATCGAACGATTAGCGGCAATTTTCCGCTTCAATTCAAGGCTTCCAAAGCTTCCCTAAATCGCCCGCGACACTCAGAATAGCCGCCATGAAAAATCTCTTGGCGTTGAGCCTGCTCCTGCTGCATTCCTTCGCCGCCTATGCGGCAGGAGCCCCTGCCGCCCAGAGCCACCCGCAAATCAACAGAGTCGTCTCCGCCTTTGTGCAGCAACAGACCGCCACCCTGGATGGCAAAGTCGATTACCAGATCGAAGCGCTAGATCCGCGCATCGTGCTTGCCCCCTGCTCAAAACTCGAAGCCTTTCTTCCCGGCGGTAGCCAGCTGATAGGCAAAACCTCGGTCGGCGTGCGCTGCACAGACCGCAACGGCTGGAAGATCCTGGTTCCAGTACAGATCAAGGTCACACTGGCGCTGCTGGTCAGCGCACGCCAACTGCCGAGCGGACAAGTACTGCAGGAACAGGACATCGCCCGGCAAATGATCGAGATATCGCGCACGGATGGCTACACCGATGCCACCCAGGTGATAGGCAAGGTACTGCGCTACAGCATCGCCGCCGGACAGATACTGCGCAGCGACATGCTACGCGCCCCCTATAGCGTGACCCAGGGACAACTCGTACAGACCATCGCCCGGGGCAGGGGATTCAACATACGCGGGGAAGGGGTCGCCATGAACAACGCCAGCGAAGGACAGTCCGTCCAAGTGCGCATCGCCTCGGGACGAACGATCAGCGGCACCGCTCGCAACGGAGCAGTAGAGATATCGCCCTAGTGAAATTCCGAAAATTTTTAAACAGCTTGCTTTATGTGTACCACCACCCTAAAGTTCCGCCGGATTTTGCCGATACAAGGCACGTGACCAGAAGTTCGGCGTCGCCAGATTGAGAGGACTACCGTGAAAATCGAAAAAACCAGCAATCCGCTTCCAGCCAACCCGGCGGGCGAAGGTCGTGTTGCGACCCCGCAAAAGAGCGGCTCCGCACCGACGCCCAGGCAACCTGAAGGGACCAGCGTATCGCTGGGTTCCACTGCGACGCAATTGCGCAGCATGGAGGAGGGGCTCTCCGGCACCCCGACCATCAATGCCGCAAAGGTGGCGGAAATCAAACAGGCCATCAGTGAAGGGCGCTTCAAGATCAATTCCGAAGCTGTCGCCGACGGCCTGCTCGCGACCGTGCGCGACTTGATCGGCGACAGGGCCTGACATTGTCAAATCCCGCGACATCGGGCCTGCTGACCGCCCTGACCGCCGAGCGATCGGCGCTGCTCGGCTTCATCGCCCTGCTGGAACGGGAGCAAGCCGCACTGATGGAAAATCGCGGCGACGCCCTTCCCGAACTCTCCGAACAAAAAACCGCAGCCTCCATCAAGCTGAACCAGCTCGCCGAATCACTGCGCGAGTTGCTGCGAAAGAGCATCCCGCAACAAAGCGCCGAAGCCATCCAGTCCTGGCTGGGCATGAACTGCCGGGATGGATTGCCCTTGTGGCTCGATATCATCGCCCTCGCACAACGCACCAAGCAACTGAACCAGATCAACGGCGAACTGATCCAGATGAAGTTGCGCCACAACCAGCAAGCCCTGACCGTATTGAGCAATGCCGTGAACAAGGCCGGGGTGTATGGCCGCAACGGGCAGCCCGACTTTTCTCCGGGCAGCGGCCGTTCACTCGGGAGCGGCTGAGCCGCCCTGCCTTCAGTCCGCCTTCAGCGCCTCGCGCTCCATATCGGGCGACACGATCGTAATGGTCACGCGACGGTTCCTTGCCCGCCCTTCCGACGTACTGTTCGCCGCCAAGGGCTGATTCGACGCCAGACCGACCACCACCAGACGTTTTGCCGGCACACCGCTCTCGATCAACATACGAACCACGCTGCTGGCGCGAGCGGAAGATAATTCCCAATTCGAAGGAAACTGCGCCGTCGCAATCGGGACATCGTCCGTGTGCCCCTCCACCTCGATCACCAGCTCTTCCTTGCCCAGCACAGCAGCCACCTGACGCAGCAGATCGAGCGTAGCCGGCTGTAACGTTGCCTCCCCGGTCCTGAACAACGCGCTTGCGCTGATGTCGATCTCCACGCCGCGCTTGGTCTGATTGACGCTAACCTGTTGCTGGTCGATCAGGTCCGACATCACCTGGCTCAGCCCCTCGCCCAGTTTCTTCATGTGCGCCTGTATCTTGCGCTGCTGCTCGCCCAGACGCACGGTCTGCCGATCCACCATGAAAAGCGTCGATTGCCCTTGCACACCGCTTGCCCCGTCCGGAGACGTTCCGGCCTTGCTGAACGCCGTGTTCAGCGCATCGCCGAATGATTTGTATTTATCCTCGTTCACCGAAGAAATCGAATACATCACCACAAAGAAGGCGAACAGCAGCGTGACGAAATCGGCATAGGAAACCAGCCAACGGTCGTGATTGTCATGCTCGATACGTTTGGTTCGGCGCGCCATGATGACTCCACTGAATATGCCCCGACAGGAACTGGGGCAGCTAATCGAGATAGCTGCGCAACTTGATCTCGAGCAGCCTCGGATTATCTCCGTTGGCGATCCCGACCAGGCCATCCACGACCATCTCGCGCAGATGCGCCTGCTCCATGATGATGGACTTCAACTTGTTCGCAATCGGCAGGAACAGCAGGTTGGCGAAAGCCACGCCATAGATCGTCGCGACGAACGCCACGGCGATACCGCCGCCCAGCTTGGCCGGCTCGGCAAGATTCTGCATCACGTGCATCAGCCCGAGCACCGCACCGATGATGCCTATCGTCGGCGAATAGCCCGCGGCCGCCTCCCACACCCTTGCGGACTGCCAGCGCAATTGCTCCCAGGAATGGGTATCCACGTCCAGCACCTCGCGGATCTTGTCGCCGCTGTTGCCATCGACCAGCAGTTGCAAGCCTTTCTTCAGGAATGGATCGCTCAAGGCGCCAGTACGCACCTCCAGCGCCAAGATACCCTCCTTGCGCGCGATCTGCCCCCACATGATCAACTGGCGGAGCAATTCCGTACCCTGCATCACCGGTGGCCTGACTGCCCAACCGCCCATCCGGATCGCGGTGAAGAACACCTTGGGCGGGCATTGCACCATCACCGCACCCAGCGTGCCGCCGAACACGATCACGAAAGCCGCGCCCTGAAACAGGATCGCCAGATCGCCGCCCTCGAGGATCTGACCGGCCAGAATCCCGACCACACCGACCAGCAATCCCAGCAACGTGAGCTTGTCCATCAATAACCTTTCATCCGGCTGCGCAACCTCGCAACGGCCTGGCTGTGCAACTGCGAGATGCGCGACTCGCCGACGCCGAGCACCTCGCCGATCTCGCGCAGGTTCATGTCCTGCTCGTAGATCATCGCCATCACCATGCGCTCGCGTTCCGGCAAGGCCTCGATCCCGCGCACCAGCTCGGCCCGGAAACGCTCGTTGGACAGCAGATCCAGCGGATTGTCGTCGCTGGCGAATTCGAAACGTTCGAAGAAATCGTCATTGTCCTCGCCGTGAAAATCCTCGTAATACACCAGTTGCGCGCCGCGCGACGCCTGCAGCATCTGCTGGTACTCGGCGAGAGGCACCTCGAGATCTGCGGCGATCTCACCCTCGCTAGGCGCGCGCCCCAGCTTCTGCTGCAAACGGCTGATGGATTGTTCGATACGCCGCATGTCGCGACGCATACTGCGAGGCAGCCAGTCCGCCTCGCGCAACTCGTCCAGCATCGCACCGCGTATGCGTTGCGTCGCATAGGTCTCGAACTGCGCGCCGTGGAACTCGTCGTAGCGGCTCGCCGCATCCAGCAAACCCATCATACCCGCCTGAATGATGTCGTCGATCTGCACGCTATGCGGCAACTTGGTCATCATCTGATGGGCGATGCGCTTCACCAGATGCGAGTGATCCCGCAGGCATTGTTCCTTGTCGTTTAATCCGCTGGCGTTGTACATGCCGCTAGTTTACAACGTGGGCGATCCCCTTGCCTATGCTGCGCAACGGCTGGGAGGCTTGACTCATCAGGCTCTGGATGATGGTGGCGACGCCATTCTCCGTCTCATCCTGCCGCATCGGCAGATGCAACAGATTGTGCGCCAGCTCCAGATAGGCTTGGGCCGATGCAGAAGCCGGGTACACGTCCACCACTGACTTGCACATCTGCGTCGCACAGCTGACTCTGTCGTCTAGCGGGACATATCCCAGATACTCCAGCCGCACTTCGAGATTGCGGCGTGCCACCTTGGACATATTCTCGAACACCGTCATCGCGGCCTTTTCGCTGACAGCCTTGTTCACCATGATGCCGAACTGCAGGCGCGCATTCTCCAGCGCCAGGCGCTTGATCAGGGCATAACTGTCGGTGATGCCGCTGGGCGTACCCTCAACCACCACCAACATCGATGCGCCACTCGCCAGACTGGAAGACACGGCGGCCTGCCCTGCCAGCATCGCACCGTCCACCAGCATCACGTCCACGCCGGCGCTGATCTCGGTCAACGCCGCCTCCATGCGATGCCATTCGTCCCAATCCAGACCGGGACCCGAGAATGACGCTGCATTGCCGCGCTCATCGGCGGACAAGCGCGATACGGCCAGCGCATTCATCGCCCGCGCCGCCGACAGCACGCCGAAACCATGTCCGCCTATCACGGCATCCTGAGGTCGGCATGTTCCCTGCGCGACGTCGAGCAGATCGTGCTGCGCAAACAGCCCCAGGCTGTCCAGCAGATTGTCCTGCGCATGATTTTCGTCCAGCACCAGCACATCCTTGCCGGAACGCACCAGCGCCGCAGCCAGATTGAGGGTCGCACTGGTGCGCCCCATCCCGGCCTGCCCTGCGACCACGGTCACGACCTGGGTCTGGTTGCCGACCAGCAGGCGGCGCAGCCCCTCCGCCTGATCGACGCCATCAGAGCGCAAGGCTGGCCTCCTTGCCAGGCGCTTCCGCCATCATCACCGGCAGATCGAGATCGCGCAGCGTGAACGGTTTCTTCTCCTCCACCGGCTTGAACGCGCGATGCAGCATGTAATCGAGATTGGTCGGATGCAGGTCTTCCGGCACGCGCTGGCCGTTGGCCATGTAGTGCAACACCAGCCGGTGGCGCACCGCCACATCCAGCACCGTACCCAGGCTGGCGGCCTCGTCCAGCTTGGTGGTGATGCAGCCGATCACCTGGTCGTTGCGGTACATGCGCACCACGTCTTCCAGCGTGTCCCCGCTGCTGGTGGCATTCAGCATCAACAGGCATTGCACCCCTGCCGCATTGAACATCTCGGCCTGATCGCCGACGCGCTGGTCGCGCTGCCCCATGCCGACGGTATCGATCAGCACCAGATGCTTGTGGCGCAGCGCAGACAGCGTCAGGCGCAAGTCGTCGGCATCCTTCACCGCATGCACCGCGACGCCGAGGATCTTGCCGTAGATCTTGAGTTGTTCGTAAGCCGCTATCCTGTAGCTGTCCGTGGTCAGCAGCGCCACCTTGTCCGCGCCATAGCGCACCACCGCACGCGCCGCCAACTTGGCCGTGGTCGTGGTCTTGCCCACGCCGGTCGGCCCGATCAGCGCATACACGCCGCCCTTGTTGACGATGTCGTTGGCCTCGCTCGCGACCAGCAGGTTGCGCTTGAACACCTGCTTGACCCATTGCTCGCCCTGCACGCCGTTGGCCGGCATCCGGTCCAGCAGCTGGCGCGCCAGCACCGAACTGAACCCGGCGTTGAGCATCCTGCGCAGCAGCGCGGCGCGCTGCGGATCGCGCTGTTGCACGTCGTTCCAGTGCATCGCGGCAAGCTGCTGCTGCAGCATGTTGCTCATCGTCTTGATCTCTTGCAGGATGCTCTCCTGCACCTGCATCGCCTGCGCCGGAACCACTACCGCAGCCGGCTGAACGACCGGCCCGGGCTGTGGCGCATAATTCGGCTGCATGAGCTCTGCCTCCGGCAGTTTGCCGGGCTGGCGCATAACGGCCTCCGGCTCTGCCGCCCGCGCATGCGCGACAGGCCGCTGCATCGTCGGCTGCTTAAGCCGGGGCGCTCCGACCTCCGGCCTGGCCTGCCCAGACTGCCTGGCTGCGGGGGCGCCATGGTCGTCGACCACCGAGCGCGCCCATTCGTCGGCCGTGATGCCGCCGCTCCACTCCGTCTTCTGCGAAACCGCTCGCTCAGTCAGATGCGTGATCTCCTCGTGCGCCAGAGCGATGATCTCCACTCCGTTCTCCGTCTTGCGATTCGACAGGATCATCGCATCCGCCCCCAGCTCGTCGCGTATCTCTTTCAGGGCCTGACGGGCCGTCGGGGCGAAGAATTTTCTGATGCTCATGCTCTACCTCCTACCATAGCGGTAACCCGGATCGTCTTGAAATCCGGTACTTCATCATGCGAAATGACTCTAATGTTCGGTACCGCACGCTTCAGGAAACGCGCCAGCAGATCGCGCAACTGCGTCGGCACCAGCATCACCGTGGGCAAGCCCATCTGCTCCTGCTGTTCGGCCGCGGCGCGCGCCTCGCGCAGCACGGTGTCGGCCAGTCCCGGTTCGATGCCGATACCGTTCTGGCTTGACTGCATCGCTTGCATCAGGATGTACTCCAATTCCTTGTCCATGCCGATCACCTGCAGCTCCTGCGCGGAAGGATAGAACTGCTGCACGATGGCCGGCCCCAAAGCCACCCGCACCATGCCGGTGAGCTGGTAGGGGTCCTGGGTGCGCGCGGCGTTCTCCGCCAGCGTCTCGACGATGGTGCGCATATCGCGAATATGCATGCCTTCGTCCAGAAGGTTCTGCAGCACCTTCTGCACCGCGCCCAGCGGCAGCGTCTTCGGCACCAGATCCTCGACCAGCTTGGGCGCGATCTTCGCGAGATGGTCGAGCAACTGCTGCACCTCCTGGCGGCCGAGCAGTTCCGCGGCGCGCGTGCTCAGCAACTGACTCAGATGCGTCGCCACCACCGTGCCAGGATCGACCACGGTATAGCCCATCATCTGCGCATGATCGCGCAGGCCGGTCTCTATCCACACCGCAGGCAGACCGAAGGCGGGATCGCGGGTATGCATGCCGGCCAACTCGCCCGTCACGCTGCCCGGGTTGATCGCCAGCAACTGATTCGGATAAGCCTCGCCGGAGCCGACCTCGACGCCTTTCAGCGTGATGCGGTAAGCATTCGGGCGCAGGTCCAGGTTGTCGCGGATATGCACCGGCGGCGGCAGGAAGCCGATGTCCTGGGTGAACTTCTTGCGTATGCCCTTGATGCGACGCAACAGGTCGCCGTCCTGCGCCTTGTCCACCAGCGAAATCAGGCGATAACCGACCTCCATGCCCAGCACGTCGACCTGCGCGACATCGTCCCAGCTGGCCTCTGCGGCCTCCGGGATAACTGCGGTCGTTGCGACTGCCGCCGCCGCCTGCGCTTCTTCGCGCGCCGCGGCCCTGGTCGTGGCCTGCGACAAGTGCCAGGCCAGCCACGCCATCGCACCTGCCAACAACAGGAAGGCGAAGTGCGGCATACCCGGGATCATGCCCAGCGAACCGATGATGACTGCCGTCAGCATCAGCACCTGCGGCTGTTTGAACAACTGCTGGATCAACTGCTGGCCGATGTTCTCTTCGCTGGCGACGCGACTCACCACCAGACCCGCTGCGGTGGAAATCACCAGCGCCGGTATCTGAGCGACCAGACCGTCGCCTATGGTCAGCAGCGTGTAGTTCTTCGCCGCAACCTCGAACGAGAGATCGTGCTGCATCACGCCGACAACGAGGCCGCCAATGATGTTGATGAACAGGATGATGATGCCGGCCACCGCATCGCCGCGCACGAATTTTGAAGCACCATCCATCGCACCGTAGAAGTCGGCTTCCTGACCGATCTCGGCGCGGCGTTTGCGCGCCACGTCCTCGCCGATCAAACCGGCGTTCAGGTCGGCATCGATCGCCATCTGTTTGCCTGGCATCGCATCCAGTGTGAAGCGCGCACCCACCTCGGCGATACGGCCCGCACCCTTGGTGATCACGACGAAGTTAATCACCACCAGGATCGCGAACACCACCAGGCCCACCGCATAGTTGCCTCCGACCAAAAAGTGACCGAACGACTCGATCACCTTGCCTGCGGCGTCCGGGCCGGTGTGACCTTCCAGCAGCACGACACGGGTGGAAGCGACGTTCAGCGACAGTCGCAGCAGCGTCGTGATCAGCAATACCGTCGGGAAGATCGCGAAGTCCAGCGGCTTGTTGGTGTTCATGCTGACCAACAGCACCATGATAGAGACCGCGATGTTGAACGTGAACAGGATGTCCAGCAGCATCGGCGGCAGCGGCAGCACCATCATCGCCAGAATCAGCACGATCAGCACCGGGCCGACCATGCCGATCAGGCCGGCGCGCTTCAGGAAATCTTGTATCAGCATCAGGTTCATGGCTTATCCGTTCACGCCCCCGCCAATCCGGCCGCCGGATCGAGCTCGATCGGAACCGGCAGTTCGGCGGGCTCCTCCGGACGCGCGCCGCCGACCTTCTCGTAACGGCGCAACTGATAAACGTAGGCAAGCACTTCGGCGACCGCGGTGTACAGCGCCTCCGGAATAGTGTCGCCGAGATCGGTATGCTTGTGCAGCGCACGCGCCAGCGGGGGCGCTTCCAGAATAGGGATGTGATGCTCCTTGGCGATCTCGCGGATGCGTAGCGCGACCAGATGCGAACCCTTGGCCACGACCACCGGCGCGCGCGCGCCCTGCTCGCTGTACTTCAGCGCCACGGAATAGTGCGTAGGGTTGGTCACCACCACATCGGCGGTCGGGATCGCGGACATCATGCGGCGGCGCGCGGCCTCGCGCTGCAACTGGCGGATGCGGCCCTTGACCATAGGATCGCCCTCGGTCTCCTTGGCTTCCTGGCGCACCTCTTCCTTGGTCATCATCAGCTTCTTGTTGTGGTCCCACAGCTGGAACGGCACGTCGATCGCCACGATCAGCAACATCGCGCCGACGATGATCATGAAACCCGAACCGATCAGATGGCCGGTCGCCGGAATCGCTGCGGCTGCGGACTGCAATCCTAGCGCCATCACCGCATCGCGATTGCTCCAGATCACCCATGCCGCGACGCCGCCCACCAGCGCCGCCTTCGCCAGCGCCTTGACCAGCTCCACCAGCGCCGTCCAGGAGAACATGCGACCGAGTCCGGCGACCGGATTGAGCTTGGAGAATTTCGGCTGCAGCGCCTCGATGCTGAACAGCCAGCCGTTCAGCAGCAACGGGGAGAAAGCCGCGGCGATCATCACGATCAGCAGAAACGGCGCAAAGGCGATCAAGGCATCCATCGCCAGCTCGTACAACCGGGGAATCATCAGGGCGCTGTTGAAGGCCATGTCGCGATCGAGCGAGAGTCCGTCATGCAACATCTGAACCATAGCCTGCGTAAGGGATGCGCCCATGAACCACAGCACGCCGCCGCCCGCCAGCAGCACGGCGAACGTGGAAAGCTCACGCGAACGGGCGACTTGACCCTGCTCTCTAGCCTGGTCAATTCGCCGTTGTGAGGGTTGTTCTGTTTTTTCTAGGTCGCTTTCATCTGCCATGTCGGCTCCTGCTGGACAAGGCGATTATCGGCGGCGACATGCCGATCCAATCTGGCGAATAAGGGGGGGTTTCGCAGTCTATTCAGCAACCTTTGCGGGTTTCTTATACCCGTTTGACAAGCCATCCATCCTGTGAATCGCCCGAAAGCCTTATAACGGCGCGGGTTTCAGGGGCGATAGACCAACCCACAACCAGATGCAGGAACTTCGCAGATACACCGCGCAACACGTTGAACAAAAAGAAGATCAAGGCAGCATCCGACAACCCGACCGGCATCGCGTCCGGCGCCCCGGAAAATCGCTCAGGTGCAAACGTAATAAGCGATGACTTCGTTGCCTTTGCCGAGATAATCCAGGCGGCTGGTCAGGCTTCGTGTCAGCACGATGCCCCGGCCATGCTGCGCCCCGCCGTCCGCCGTCTGAAGCGCGCGGTAATCGAAACCCTCGCCGCTATCGGTGATATGCATCCTGACGGCTGGGCGCCCCTCGACCACCGCGCTGTCGATCTCGATCGATATCTCGCCGCGATCCAGCGCCTGCATCCTCTCGTCGCGCAATTGCAGGTAGCGTTCGAAACCATCCAGCCCATTCTTGATCCCGGAGTCCAGCCCCAGCACGCCATGATCCAGCGCGTTGTTGAAAAGCTCGGACAGGATCAGGAACAGCGCCGAATGATGCTCGCGCACCGAATGCAGCTTGGACAACAACTGGATCACCAGCGGCACCGTATCGAGGTATTTCAGCTCGCTCGCGCCCAGCCTGATCGCGACGCGCCAATCGCCGCCCGCCGCGACCTCGCCGACGCTCGCCGGACGCCGCGCATCGGCCACCCGCGGCGTACCCGCCGCGATCTCCATCATCGCGACCACGACATCGTCATGCGCGCCACGCCCCGCGAGATGCGCCTCGAAATCCGCGATCAACGCCGTGAAACGCCGTTCGTACGGCGCACCCGCCAGCGTATCGGCGACACGGCTGCCGCCATAGGGCAACCCATACGGATCGCGCGCGCCGATCAAGCCATCCGAAAACAGATATAGCTGGCAGTCTTCCTTGTAACGAAGGCTCTCCGGTTTGGCGGAAAAGGCCTTCGCATCCAGGATGCCCAGCGGAAGATGCCTGGAAGGCCAGTCATGCACCAATTCTCCGCCGCGGCTGAGCAGACGCAATGCGGGAACACCGCCGTTCCATACCTCGATCACCTGGGTGTCGTAATTGATGGACAACAGCGCCGTCGAGACGAAGCGATCGACCGGCATGATCTGGTTGACCAGCTCGTTCAAATCGAAGGCGATCTGCTCGATCGAGAATCCCTTCTCGGTCAGATCGTAGAAAGCGCGGCACACGGGCAACACATTGATCGCCGCCGCCAGCCCATGCCCAACGGCATCGGCCAGCATCACATGCACCACGTTGGCGGGCGTCTTCGCGGCGATCAGCACATCACCGCCGAGATGCTCCGCACGCATCGCGTAGCGGCGCACCCGGCCGTCCAGATCGTCGTCCATCCGTAGCATCTGCGCCATGATGAAACTGCCTAGACGCTGATCCTCCTCGTTATGGTCGCGGTATTTTTCCAGGTCCACGATCTTGTCGGACAAGCGCTGCTGCAACTGCACGATATAACCCAGATCGGGCTTGCTCGGCAGGCCCGGCCGGCCGTCCCGCACCGCCTGATAGGCCCGCTCCGCGGCGGCGATCTGCTCCGCGCTCGCCCGGTAACGCAACGACACATAGCCGACCGTCCGCCCCTGCTCCAGCAGCGGCGTGACGTTGGCCTCCACCCAGTAGTGATCGCCGTTCTTGCAACGGTTCTTGACGACGCCGTTCCACGGACTGCCGGCCTCTATGGTCTTCCACAGGTCGGCGAATATCTCCGACGGCACGTCCGGATGACGGATCAGGTTATGCGGCTCGCCTATCAGCTCGCGCTCGCCGTAACCGGAGACGTCGAGGAACGCCCGGTTGCAATAGGTGACGATGCCTTTGAGGTCTGTCTTCGAGACCAGCACCTCGCCTTCCGGCACGGGATGTTCGATGTTGGAAACGGGCTGATTGATGCGCATAAAAGAGTAGGGGCACGGCGCACCGTGCCCCTGCCGACAGCCGCTTAACCGGCGTTACGGATATTGAAGATCCTGCTGAAGTTCGCCACTTCGAGCACCTGCGACACCACGCCGGAAGTATTCAGAAGCGAGACGGATTTGTTGGCACCCTTGGCGCGCTCGTTCAGCAGCATCAACATCCCCAGCGCCGAACTGTCCAGATAGTCCACCTTGGACATCTCGACTTCGATCTCGCGCACCGAGGCATTGTCGATCAAGGGCGTGTACGCATCCTTGAATTCACGGTGCACCTGAAAATCGAAACGCCCGGACATCGATATGCGCGCGGCATTGTCATGAATCTGTACGCTGATAGCCATCATCACTCCTTCACAGTTGATTGTTGAACCACAATTGCGCCGTTTGCCGCGCGGCCGGGTCGATTCCGGAATTTATCACAACTGACCGCAAGTTTTCGCACTTCCCCAACATCGAACAACACCGGGCATCCGGCAACACAAAGCATAGGACGACACCGGGCACTCAGGCGCAAAGGTAATAGGCGACAGCCTCGTTCCCCTTGCCGAAGAATTCCAGCCGGTAAGCCACGCCACGCACCAGCGCCAAACCCCTCCCATGCTGCGCCGACAGCGGCGAATCGCCCGCCCCGGAGAACAGGGCCGCATGATCGAAGCCCTCGCCGCTATCCCGCACGCGGATCTTCACGCCATACCTGCCTTCGAACATCACGTTCTCTATCTCGATCTCTATCGATGCGCCGCGCAACGCGCCCAGACGCGTCTCGCGCAGATGCAGATAATGCTCGAAACCTTCCGCCCCATGCTTGAGCCCGGAATCGAGCTTCAGCAAGCCGTGATCCAGCGCGTTGTTGAACAGTTCGGACAGGATCACATACAAGGCCGCATGATGCTCCGCCGCCGCATGGATCTTGCCGACGATCTGGGTCAACAGCGGAACCGCATCCAGATATTTCAGTTCGTCCTCGCCCAGCCGGAACGACAACTTCCACCGGCTGCCGGTTTCCTCGCCACCCGAAGGACTCAAACGACATGCAGGCCCCTCGCGATCTTCCTCTTCCTGCAGCGGCAGGCTCACCATGGCCAGCGACACATCGTCATGCGCCGGCTTCCCCTGCAAATGCTGCTTCAATGCACGAGCCAGGGCATCGAAACGGTAATCCGGCAAGTTACGCGACAGCACTTCATGGATGCGCGCACTGCCGAACTGTTGCCCGACGGGCGACTCGGCTTCCGACAGGCCGTCCGAGAACAGGAACAACTGCCCTTCCTGTTCGTAGTGGAAGGCTTCGACCTCGGAAGAAAAACCTTCTTCGCCGAGTATGCCCAGCGGCAGATGGCGCGAACGCCACTCATGCAGCACTTCGCCCTCGATCCCGACCAGAATGGGCGGGGGAATGCCTCCGTTCCACACCTCGATCACCCGGTCGCGAAAATTCACCGAGACCAGCGCCGCGCCGACGAAACGATCGGCCGGCATCAGGCGGTATATCTTGGCATTCAGCTCTTCGGCAATGCGCGCCACCGGGAACCCCTTCTTCGACATCGCGCTGAACACCTGACTGAGCGGCAACAGATTCATCGCGGCGATCAGGCCATGCCCGACCGCATCGGCCAGCAGCACATGCAGATGCCCGTCCGGCGTGCGTGCGGTCAGGATCAGGTCGCCGCTGTAATGAGTCGCCGGGTTGATCAGGATGCGCACGCCGGGATCGCCAGAGCCGTAGGCAGCAGTGATGCGGCTCATGATGTCGCTGCCGATGCGCAACTCCTCCTCGGTGCGATCGTGATATTTTTCCAGCGCCTGTATCTTCGAAGCCAGCTGCCGGTACAACTCCTCGATCTGCGAGATGAAGCCGTTGAACGCCTGCGCGATATGCCCGAGCTCGTCCCTCCCTCGCACCGCAGCCCGTCGGGAAAAATTCCCGGACTCGCGCACCTCCAGCATGGTCTGCTCCAGCTCAACCACCGCCCCTGTGACCCGCCTGATAATCCAGCCGATCAGCAGGAACAGCAACAACTGCAGCGATATCTGGCCTGCGACCAGAACCAAGCCCAGCCTGTTCAGTTTGCGATACTCGGGTTCGAGATCGATGGCCAGGCTCACCGCCCCCAGCACCGTTCCTTCGGGCACGGAATGGCAACGCAGGCAATTCGTTCCATGCACCTCCTGACCCGCGGCGAACGGAACGGCCAAGCGCAAGATGCGCCTGTCGGCACGCACGATCTCGGACTTGGTTGCATTCGAAGACATCGCGACACGATCCAGTGCATCGGCTTGCTGCTCGACGACGAGACCCTCGCCATATTGAGCGCGCAGAGTCTCCGACCGCACCAGATGAAAATCCAGCACACCCTGTTGCTTGGCCATTTTGCCGAGGAACGCGGTCCGCAACTCCGGGTCGGAGATCGAGCCGCTCAACATCATCGCATTCAGGCTGAGGAACGACTGGGTCGCGCTATCCTCGGCACGCGACCGGACATCCTCCAGCATCTTCTCATCGAACCGGTCCATCACCCATATCTGAGCGAGCGGCAGTACGCACAACAAGGAAAGCTGGATCGGCAGATGCAGCTTCTTGGCCAGCGAAAGATTGCGCCACCATGTCTTCATGCCCGACTCCGGCAGCAAATCGCCCGGGACGATACGGAACGAAGCCCGGGCGCCATCGCTAGACCCGGTTGCCCCGGCCGGTGCTCGCCAGATATTCCAGCGTACGGCGCGCCACGTTCTGCAACGGCAACACCTCGGCCGCGCCGCCCATCGCGATAGCCTCGCGCGGCATGCCGAACACCACACAGCTCGCCTCGTCCTGCGCGATCGTGAACGAGCCGGCCTGCTTCATCTCCAACATGCCCTGCGCGCCATCCTTGCCCATGCCGGTGAGGATGATGCCCATCGCATTCGCGCCGGCCACATTGGCCGCCGAGCGGAACAGGACGTCCACCGACGGACGGTGGCGGTTCACCGGCGGCCCCTGGCTCAGCTCGGTCATGTAGTTGGCCCCGCTGCGCTTGAGCAGCAGATGCGAATGCCCCGGCGCGATGTAGGCGTGGCCCGGCAGGATGCGCTCGTTGTGCTCCGCCTCCTTGACCGAAATCTTGCACAGGCTGTTCAGGCGGTCCGCGAACGACTTGGTGAAGTTCTCGGGCATGTGCTGCGTGACCAGGATGCCGGGCACGTCGGCCGGCAAGCGGGTGAGCACCTCCTTGATCGCCTCGGTGCCGCCGGTCGATGCGCCGATGATGATCAGCTTCTCGGTCGAAGCGAAATGCCCGGGCGAGCTGGAAGGCAGGATCGCATCGGCGGAGAGCTTCTCCTGCACCACCATGGGTGCGATGTTTTTTCTCGCGCGCACATGCGACTGTGCGGCGGCGCGGATCTTGTCGGTGATCTCGGCGGCGTATTCCTCCATGCCGCGCGCGATATCCATCTTAGGCTTGGAGACGAAATCCACCGCGCCCAGTTCCAGCGCGCGGAACGTGATGTCGGAGCCGCGCTCGGTCAGCGTCGATACCATCACCACCGGCATCGGCCGCAGACGCATCAGCCGCTCGAGGAAATCCAGCCCGTCCATCTTGGGCATCTCCACGTCCAGCGTCAGCACATCCGGGTTCAGCGACTTGATCATCTCCCGCGCCGCGATCGGATCGGGTGCCGCGCCGACGCACATCATGTCCTTCTCGCGGTCGATGATCTCCTTCATCACGTTGCGGATCAGCGCGGAGTCGTCGACCACCAGCACCTTGATTTTATTGTTTCCCATATTCATTCCAGCCAAGCAATATTGTTTTGTCGCGGATGGGCACGGCACGCCGTGCCCCTACATATTCAATCGAACAGCTCCACGTCGCCCTCGACCTTGGAATAGCGCAGACGCAGCTTGTATTCCGATTCGCGATCGACGATGGTGTTGTTGTGTACGTTCCTCAGCTTCTTCACCCGAACCAGGCCGCTTGCAGGAAAGAAATACACCTTGCGCGGATAGATATCCAGCAGGTCCTGCGCTACCACCGGGATATTCTCGGTCTGCAGGAACTCCATCACGAATTCCGCATTGCGCTCCCCCACGTTGCCGACCGTGAATCCGCGCAATACCGCGCCGCCGCCGAACACCTTGGCCTCCAGATTCTCGCGCTTCGCACCTATCTTGAGCAGCTGGTTGATCAGTATCTCCATCGCATAAGCGCCATAGCGCGCCGAATCGCCCAGCGGGCTGCCCTGATCGCCCCCGGCATCCGGCAGCATGAAGTGGTTCATCCCGCCGATACCGCTCTTGCGGTCGCGGATGCAGGCGCATACACAGGAACCCAACACCGTGACCAGCACCATGTCGCGCCCTGTCGCGTAATACTCGCCCGGCAAGATCTTGGCGGCCTCCGTGCCGTGCTCCCGATCGTAATAAACGTTCGGTGCCAGAATCTCTTCGTAGCCATGCACGGTCATCCGCGATCCTTAGCCTGTCCGGCCGAGCCATGAGGCAATGCGCGCACCCGCGGCTTCGCCAGTTCGTAAACGGTCTTGCCGCGCAGCGAAAACACATGTCCCGCGTTGTGGAAACTCTCCGAATGCCCGGCGAACAACAGCCCGTCCGGCTGCAACAGCGGCGCGAATCGTTCCAGTATCCGGAGCTGGGTCTCCTTGTCGAAATAGATCATCACATTGCGGCAGAAGATCGCATCCAGCGGACCGCGCACCGGCCATTCCGGGCTCAGCAGATTCACCTGCCGGAAAGTGATCATGTTGCGCAACTCCGGCCGCACCCGCACTTGTCCCGCATGCGTCCCGGTACCTTTGAGGAAGAAACGCTTCACCACCTCTGGCGACAGCTTCTCCACCCGCTCCAGCGGATAGACGCCGGCTTCCGCCTTGGCCAGCACGTTGGTGTCCAGATCGGTCGCGAGGATGTTGACCGGCGGCGTGAACGTGCCGAACGCATCGACCATCGTCATCGCCATCGAATAAGGCTCCTCGCCGGTCGATGCAGCCGAACACCACAACTCGATGTGCTGCCGCCCCTTGTGCTTCTGCACATGCTCGGCCAGCAACGGGAAATGATGCGGCTCGCGGAAGAATGCCGTCAGGTTGGTGGTCAGCGAATTGACGAACGCCTCCCATTCCGCCGGGTCGTTGTTCTCCAGCAGCGCCAGATAGTCGGTGAAGTTGCCGATGCCGGTCGCGCGCAGTCGCCGCGCCAGACGGCTGTAGACCATATCCTGCTTGGAAGGATTCAGCGAGATGCCGGCGTGATCGTAGATCAGCTTGCGCACCCGCTCGAAATCTTTGCTCGTGAACACGAACTCGCGATCGCGTCCGGTACTGGATTGAAGATTGCCGCTCATGCTCCGCCTCACTTCAATTTGACGACCTTCGGATTGGTCTGCACTGCCCGCAATACCCCATCCGGCTGAACATATCCCGTGTTCGCCACAGGTAGATTGCTACGCATGGTCACTCTTTCGCATTTCCGTCTCTGCAAAACATCTTCGGTATGAGCGACTCAGGCCGCCATCATGAGCGCGACTGAAAGGCCCATACCGAAACTGTTTACCGCCGATTGGGCGGGGGCGCGAGGCCCCCGCATTGCGGTTAGAACTCTTCCCACTCCTCTTCGCCGTCCGCCTTGGCCTTGGGCTTGGCCAGCGCCCTGGCCGGAGCCTTCGCAGACGAGGCCTTGGCAGGTGCTGCCTTGCGAGCTGGCGCTGCCGGAGCGCGACGCACCGCGAGCGCGGAACCGCCGCTCTCGTCCGTCTTGAACGTCGCCACCGCCACCGACAGGTTCTGCGCCTGCTCTTCCAGCGATTCGGCCGCCGCCGCCGCTTCCTCGACCAGCGCCGCATTCTGCTGCGTCACTTCGTCCATCTGCGTGATCGCCAGGTTCACCTGCTCGATGCCCGCGCTCTGCTCCACCGATGCTGCGGTGTTCTCGGACATGATGTCCGTCACGCGCTTGATGCTAGTGACGATCTCTTCCATCGTCTCGCCAGCCTGCGCGACCAACTTGCTGCCGCCTTCGACCTTCTCGACCGAGTCGCCGATCAGCGTCTTGATCTCCTTCGCTGCCGCAGCACTGCGCTGCGCCAGGTTGCGCACTTCGCCCGCCACGACCGCGAAACCGCGGCCCTGCTCGCCCG
>JAUXOL010000005.1 GCA_030682375.1 Gallionella sp.
CATCGACTGTTCGTTCATCGACTGTTCGTTCATCGACTGTTCGTTCATCGACTGTTCGTTCATCGACTGTTCGTTCATCGACTGTTCGTTCATCGACTGTTCGTTCATCGACTGTTCGTTCATCGACTGCTCGTTCATCGACTGCTCGGCGAGCAAACGCTCCCAGCTCGGGTAATGTTCCGGCTTGGGATATCGCTGATCCCTTTCGGCCATCTTGCGCATTTCCGCCTCAGCCGCGCGCGAAGCAGCCAGTTCAAATTCCTCACGATGCCTTCTGGCTTCCTCGATGAGACGCTGGGCGCGCTCCATGGCGGATTGTTCCGCGGCCCGCGCTTCCTGCCCGGCCAATTCGGCCTGACGTTCCGTGTCGATGCGGGCTTGCATCAGACCGGTCGTCTCCTTTTTAAGCGCCCGCTGCTGCTCGGCCTGTTCGAGCAGTTCGCGCTCCAGTTCGAGATGCAAGCGTTGCTGCTCCAGCGCTTCGAGCTCGGCCTGTTCGCGTTGCTCGGCAAGCTGGCGCGCCTGTTCCGCCAATTCGACACGCTGGGCTACGGTAAGCGCGGTTTTTTCCTCCTGCAAACGCTGCAGTTGCTCCGCCTCCAGCACGCGCTGTTCCTCGGCCTCGCATTGCTCGCGCGATTGCTGCAGCCTTGCCTCACGCTCTTCCAGCTGGCGCTTCGTCGACTCGGTGATCGCATTGATGCGTTCGGCGACAGCCTGTTCCGCCGCGATGCGTTCTTCTTCCGCCCGCGCAGCCATGCGTTCGGCCTCTTCGAAACGGGCTTGCAGCTTGGCGGCGTTTTCTTCTTCCTGCGCCTTTTGCCGGGCGAGCTGTTCCAGCAGTTCCTGCTCGCGCTCGGCTTGCTGCTGCTGCTTGGCAAGCAACTCGGCTTCCTCCTGTTCGCGCCGCTCGGCATCGGCTTTTGCCTGTTCCTCCAGCTCAAGACGCTTGCGCACCGTGATGGTAGCGACCGCCTCGGAACGCAGACGCGCCTGTTCGGCCTCGGCGATCTTGCCCTCCTCCTCGATGCGCAACCTGGCCATGTTCTCCGCGCGCGTCATCGCGGTCTGACGAGCCTCTTCGGCGACGGCGATCTGCTTCTGGAACGACGCGGTGGCAAGGGCCTCGGCACGCAGTTTCTCCTGCTCGGCGATAAGAGCCTTGGCCTCTTCTTCGGCCCGTATCCTGGCCATGTTCCGTGCGCGCAAGGCAGCCTGCTCCTTTTCGCGCATGGTCTCGACCAGTTGCATCTCCAGCCGCTCGGTCTCCAGCGCCAACTCTCTGGCTTCCACTTCGAGCTGGATGCGTTCCTGATTCTTCTGAATGGCGCTCTGTTCGGCGGCATTGCGTGCCTCTATCGCAGCTTGCAGACAGGTTTCCAATTCGGCCTTTTCCTCGGCCAGGCACTGAGCCTGCTGTGCTGCGGCCTCCTTCTGGTTGGCCGCCTCGATCGCCTTCTGCTCGATCAGCTCCCTGAGATCGATCTCTCGTTGCGCCTTCAGATCGGCCTCGATGCGCTGCTGGGTCAGTTTCGCCAGACGCTGCTCGGCCTGAACCTTCTCGGCGGCAGTCTGGACCGCTTGTCGCTCGAGGCTCAGTCGTTCCTGCGTCTCCTCCTCGACCTGGCGCAACAGGGCGATCACCTGCTCCCGCGATTGCATCGCCTCCCTCTCGACCTCCACAGCCAGCTCTCTGGCGCGCGCTTCGAGTTCCAGACGTTCCTTATTGCTTTGAACCGCGCTCTGTTCGACCGCGGTGCGCGCCTCTATCGTTGCCCGCAGCTGTGCTTCCGTCTCGGCATTCTCCTCGGCCACGCGTTTGGCTTCCTGTGCCGCAGCCGCCCGCTGATTGGCCGCCTCGATCTCGCGCAACTCGGCCTGCAACTTGAGTTCGATCTCCTGCGTGGCCTGCATCTCCGCATCGGTCCGCTGTTGCGTCAATATCGTCAGATTCTGCTCGGCCTGCAGCTTGTAGGCGGCAGCTTGGGCAGCCTTGCGCTCGATGCCGAGGCGCTCTTGCGCCTCTTTCTCGGCCCGGCGCAACAAGGCATTGTTTTCTTCCTGCTGCTGCTGCACCTGCCTGTCGAACTCGGCCTGGGAACGTGCCAGCTCCGCCGCTTCCTGCTCGCTCCGGAACCGGCGTTCAGCTTCGGCACGCGCCTGGCCTTCCGCCTCGGCACGCTGCTTGACTGCCTCGAATAACTGGCGCTCTTCGCGTTCTCGCGCCTCGGCATTGAGTCTGGCCTGTTCCTCAAAATGCGCACGTTGAGCCAGCATCTCGGCCGCAGCGCGCTCACGTTCGACACGCGCCAGAGCGGCTTGCTCGGCTTCGCGTTCTGCGGCGATCTTCTTCTGAACTTCGCTCAGGGCTTCGGCTTCGGCGCTTGCCCTGGCCTCCGCCGCCTCCGCGGCGACCTGTTCGGCGGCAAGTTTGGCGTTGGCCAGTTCTAGCGTCTCCCGATCCTTGCGCGCCTTGATTTCGGCGGCACGCGCGATCGCCGCATCGGCCGCGGCCTGTTCCTGTGCCAACCGCGCCAGATCCTGCTCCATGCGCACGCGGTTCTCGGCGGCATGCATGGAATGCTGTTCGGCCTCCACGCGCCTGCCTATCTTGTCCAGTTCCGCCTGCTGGGTGTCGACCTTGGCGCGCGACAGGCGCAACTCCTCGGCTTCCGCCTCGGCTCGTTTGACCGCCATGTCACGCAGCTGCTGCTCCAGCGCCAGCTTCTCTTCGGCATTGCGCTTATGCTCGAGTTCGGCGGCCTCGCGTTCGTTCGCCGTCTGTGCGAGCAACGCCTCCAGCTCGGCGATCTCCGCCCGTATCGACTGCATCTCGGCATCGGCTTTCTGTTTCGCCAGTTGATCCGCCTTGATGTGCATTTCGACCAATTGCGCCAGCTCGCGCTCGGCGCGCAATTTCTCTTCCGCAGTGGTGCGGGCAAGCTGCTCCTGCTGCAGGCGCTGGTTCAGTTCTTCGGTCGCCTGTTGTTCCGCTCTTAATCTGGCCTGATTCTCTGCCTGCAGGCGCACCTCGAGATCGAGCCTGGCCTGCCATTCGGCAGCGGCTCGCTTCTCGATATCCAGCTTGGCCCGTATCGCCTCGCCCAGCCTGACCTCATCCTGCGCTTTGGACTCTATCTGTGCGGTCAACTCGATCTCGGCGCGGGCGCGAGCTTGGGCCACAGCACGCGCATGGGCCTCGGCGCGCGCGCGCGCCTGTGCGGAAAGCTCGGCCTGGGTCTCTGCCTCGATGCGGCCGCGCGCCTCCTGGATAGCCAGCGTTTCTGCGGAAACCTTATTCTCGTCCTTGTCGACTAGACGGATGACTGGCTGCTTGGACATGGCGTTGCTCCCTGTATCTGGTTGATACGCATTTACCGCAAAATATATAGCGCCCCGGCGAACTTGCCGAAACGACGACGGCAAGCGAGGCGCGAATCAAGGCATAAAAAACGGGCTGCTAACAGCCCTGCGCCGCACAGAAAATCGTATTCGGAATCCGGAGCTCGCAGCCCTTCAGGCCACATGCCGCGTAACGTCCCCGACCACTTGCTCGAACATCGCCGTGGTAAGGCGTTTCGTCTGGGTATTGTAGCGGCTGCAATGGTAGCTGTCGAACAGCGTCAGGCCGCCCGGTAGCGCATGCCGGGCGGCATGTGCAAAGACATGCTCGCTCTTGCGCAGACCCATCGCCATCAGCACCGCTTGGTGGGCGATCAGACCCAGCGCCATCACTGCGGCACCGTCGGGCAAAGCCGCCAGTTCCTCGGCCAGATAGCCGTTGCAGGCGCGCACCTCGGCGGGCTCTGGCTTGTTCTGTGGCGGCAGACAGCGCACCGCATTGGTGATGCGACAGCCGCGCAGCGACAACACCGGGTTCGCATTCCCCTCCGCATCCAGCGGCTCGGCACTGGTGGCAAAGCCATATTTGTGCAGCGTGCCGTACAGCAGATTCCCGGCATAGTCGCCGGTGAACGGCCGCCCGGTGCGATTGGCGCCATGCATGCCGGGAGCCAGCCCGACGATCAGGAAATTGCTTCCCGGCACACCGAACGAACTCACCGGCAGGGCGTGATACTCCGGATGTTCGGCGCGCACCTGATCGAGAAAACCGCTCAGGCGCGGACAAACACGGCAATTCTCGGAAAAAGTCATTTAATCATCCAAAAAAACCGACGTACCACAGGCCGATCAGCGAGACGATGCCCATCGCGATAACCAGGTAGTAGGGCCACACCACATGCCGCTCCGCGTAGGGATCGACCAGCGAACGGTTCGCCCCCTTGGGCAGGTCGGCCAGCGCGGTCAGCGAAGTGCCGAACGGAATGTTGATATAGGCGCGGGCGTTGATCGCCCAGCCGCAGGCATCCAATATCGGACCGAGGTTGCGCCGCTTCAGCTTGAACCATGCCATCGCCATCGAAGGACCGGAGATCAGCAGCATCAGTCCGATCAGCGCCAGCGGGATCTGCCAGAACTTCAGTCCCAGCACGCCGCCGACGACGGAGGCGAGGATACCGCCGATCGCCCCTATCGCCAGTCCTATCGCCGCGAAGATACCGGCGAACTTGCCGACATCGAACGGCGGCTTGGGCGCGGCGGGATCAGATACGCCCTTGCCGCCTTCCGCCACCGACTTGACCATCTTGTCGTCCACGGCCCCCGCCTTGGAAGCAGCGAACTTCTGCAACTGCTCGCTGATCGCCTTCGCGAGCTTCTTGTACGGAGACCAGAACGCCTGACGGATGCTGATCGGATTGTCGATGATGCGCACGATCTGCGCATTCCAGTCCCGTCCCTTGCGGTCGTAGAAAATGCCGTTGCGGCCAACCGTCAGGAAGTCCGAGTCGCCGGCGGTGAAGGCCACGACGATGCTCATCTTTTCGGTGCCGCCGCTGCGCACGCAGTCGCAGTACACCAGGCATGCGCCGCTCATGTTGGCGAAGACGGCATGCTTGTTCACGTCCTCCACCTTGACGCACAGCTCGCAGCTGCGTCCATCCATATACAGCGTGCCGGCCTGGAAAATCGCCTTGTCGAGGCCGGTGTAGAAGTTGCGGAACGACACGAAGTTGTTGACCAGCTTGAACAGGTCACGCTTGTAGTGCAACAGCTTCTCCACCGAGCGTATCGCCCTGACCTCGGCCTCGACCGCCTTATCCTGCACGATCAGCACATCGACCTGTTGTCGGCGATCAGCCGAGATGATCTCGCGGACGCGATCGATGCCGAGCCGCTCCACCTTGCCCTCCGGCTTGCCCACCTGCCATGCCTCGAACGCTGCAAAGCGGGCGCATAGCAGCCCCCAGTCGCTATCGCTCAGCGACTCCGCACCGCCCAGCAGCGGCTGCACTACTTGCGCGCGGAATGCATCCAGCCGCGCCTGCCAGGCCGGATTGACGCCCGAAGTCAGCGGCAGCGCCTTGCCCGCCTCCACGGTCGCCAGCGGAAAATCCGCCACCTCGACGCTCTGCGCCGACAGGCTCTTCGCGGCGAGGTGCTGGTAATCCTCGACCGCACGGCTCAACGGCGCGGCGGCGCGTGTGTCGTAAGCGGCCAGGCGGCAACGCGTGAAATAGTCGGCGATTTTGTCGCGTACGGCCTCGTAGGCCTGCGCTGCAATCAGCGTGTTTTCGCCGAGGAACAGCACCGTCGCATCGCGCTCGCCCTGCGCATACCATGCCTCGTAGGCCGCAGCCTCGGCAAAGAAACGATCAACAATGTCTTGCGTGACGCCGGTCTGCCCGCTCACATCCGCCGCCGAACCGGCGCAGGCGACGATGTCCTCGACCGCCGCGCGCAATCCGGCGTCGGCGATCTGCTCGGCGCAGATCACGCCGTCGCCGTTAAACTCCTGGCCGACTACCAGCTTCTCGATATCGTCCATGTCCGCCAGCGAGATATCCTGCGCATTCGGCTTGCCCAGACTCTTCAGGATATGTCGCGCCGAAGCCAGCAACTCCCTGCCTGCATCGTTGCTGTCATTAAGATCGGAAAGGTTCAGCTGGTCGCTCCCGTCGATCAGCAAATCCGGATTCTTCAGCATCCCGCCGGCCCAGGCGATCGCGTCCAGCACCTCGTTGGGGCGCACCTGTCCGTCGCCGTCGCTGTCTATCATGTCCAGCGTGCGCGCATCGAACTCGATGCCGCGCGTCGGACAGCTCAGCGCTGCCCACAGCTTCTGGTCGAGTTCGCGCAACGCCAGCAGATCGGCACCGCAGCCGATCTGCACCTGATCGAAGCCACCCGCGCGAAAGAAATTCCATGTATGTGCCATGCGTCCTCCTTACTTCGATGAATTTACTGTTCCCGATGTTCGAGCGTATAGCCCGCCTGCCCGTCCTGCCCAAGATGGCGAACCAGATACGGCATCGCTTCCTGCAACACGCCATGCAGCGTCCACGGCGGATTGAGCACGAACATGCCGCTGCCGTGCATGCCGAAGCCGTCTTCGGACGGTCCCTGCACACTCAGCGCGACATGCAGCCAGCTCTTCACCGGCAACTGCTTGAGCTGCTCCGGCAACTCCCGCGCTTCGGTGCGCTGCAACTGCGGATACCACACCGCATACACGCCGTTGGCGAAACGCTTCAGCCCTTCACCCAGCGCCGACACGACGCGGCGGTAGTCCTGCTTGTCCTCGTAAGGCGGATCGATCAGCACCAGCGCACGCCGGGGCGGCGGCGGCAGCAACGCCTTCAGCGCGCCGAAACCGTCGGCTTGCTGCATCAGCACCTGCGTACCCTGACCGGAGAAATTCTCCTGCAGGATGTCGCTGTCGGTCGGATGCAGCTCGAACAGCCGCATCTTGTCCTGCCCGCGCAACAATTCCTGCGCGACCAGCGGCGACCCCGGATACAGCTTCATCTGCCCGTCCGGGTTGATGCCCTTCACCAGCGCCACATAGTCGGCCAGCGCAGTCGGCAGATCGTCGCGATCCCACAGCCGCGCGATGCCGCTCTCGTACTCCGCATTCTGCGTGGCGTAGCCGCGGTCCAATTCATAGCAGCCCGCACCGGCATGGGTGTCGATATACCAGAACGGCTTGTCCTTCTGGGCCAGATATTGCAGCAACTGCACCTCGATGAAGTGCTTCAGCACATCGGCGTGATTGCCCGCATGAAAGGCGTGACGGTAGCTCAGCATGGATGGAAATTCTCTCGGATTTATTTCGTTTTGTATCGGACGGATGCTACCAGTTTTGCGACGATTTCTCTCCCAAAAACAAAAGCCAGACCGATGATTCGGTCTGGCTTCGCAGCAACTGTTCCGAGCATAACCCGGAAACTGTACTTATTCCCACTCGATCGTTGCGGGCGGCTTGCCGGAGATGTCGTACACCACGCGGTTGATGCCCCGCACTTCGTTGATGATGCGATTGGAGACCTTGCCCAGCAGTTCGTACGGCAGGTGCGCCCAGTGCGCGGTCATGAAATCCTGCGTCTGCACCGCACGCAAGGACACCACCCATTCGTAGGTGCGGCCGTCGCCCATCACGCCTACACTCTTGACCGGCAGAAAAACCGTGAACGCCTGCGAGGTCAGTTCGTACCAAGTCTTGCCGCTGGCGTCCCTAGTGTTCCGCAGTTCTTCGATGAAAATCGCATCGGCGCGGCGCAGCAGCTCGGCGTATTCGCGCTTCACTTCGCCGAGGATGCGCACGCCCAAGCCGGGGCCGGGGAACGGGTGGCGGTAGACCATGTCGGCAGGTAGGCCGAGGGCGACACCGAGTTCGCGGACTTCGTCCTTGAACAGCTCGCGCAGCGGCTCCAGCAGCTTGAGGTGCATGGACTCCGGCAAGCCGCCGACGTTGTGGTGCGACTTGATGGTGTGCGCCTTCTTGGTCTTGGAACCGGCAGACTCGATCACATCCGGGTAGATCGTGCCCTGCGCCAGCCACTTGGCCTGTTTCAGTTTCGCGGACTCGCGCTGGAACACCTCGACGAACTCGCGGCCGATGATCTTGCGCTTCTGCTCGGGATCGGAAACGCCAGTCAGGTGTTTCATGAACTCGTCGCTGGCATCCACATGGATGATCTTCATGTGCATGTGGTCGCCGAAGGTCTCCATCACCTGCTCGCCTTCCTTCAAGCGCAACAGGCCGTTGTCGACGAACACGCAGGTAAGCTGGTCGCCGATGGCTCTATGGATCAGCGCCGCCGCGACCGAGGAATCCACGCCGCCGGACAGGCCGAGGATGACCTCCTCACTGCCGACCTGCGCCTTGATCTTCGCTACCGCCTCGGCGATATAGTCCGGCATGTTCCAGTCATGACCGCAACCGCAGATGTCGTGCACGAAGCGGCCGATGATGGCCTTACCCTGATGGGTGTGGGTGACTTCCGGATGGAACTGCACCGCATAGTAGCGGCGCGATTCGTCCGCCATCGCCGCGAACGGCGTGGCCTCGTTGGAGGCAATCGCAGAGAAGCCGGGCGGCAGCGCGGTGACCTTGTCGCCGTGGCTCATCCACACATCGAGCAGGCCGTGGCCTTGCGCGTTGCTCTTGTCCTGAATGCCGTCGAACAGCTTCGAGTGACCCTGCGCGCGGATCTCGGCATAGCCAAACTCGCGAACCTTGCCGCTCTCGACCTTACCGCCCAGTTGCGCCGCCATAGTCTGCATGCCGTAGCAGATACCGAACACCGGCACACCCAAGTCGAACACGACCTGCGGCGCCTTAGGCGTCTCGTCTTCGTACACCGAATTCGGGCCGCCGGACAGGATGATGCCGCTGGGATCGAATGCGCGGATGTCCGCCTCGCTCATGTCCCAGGGATGCAATTCGCAATAGACCTGCGTCTCGCGCACGCGGCGGGCGATCAATTGCGTGTACTGGGAACCGAAGTCGAGGATGAGAATTTTGGAATGCATGATTTTCGAGGAGTCGTATCAATCGGTCGGAGTTTCGACTTTGGCGGTAGCCCAGTCGAGTATCGTGTCCAGCAGGCGGGCAAGTTGTTCGCGCGTCACCACGGAGATGATTTCATCGTCGTAGCGAAATTCGACCGCAAATGGGTTCAATAAACGTAAATCGTCAATGGCGAGTG